>NZ_CP036433.1:4690812-5909416 GCF_007751035.1 Lignipirellula cremea
CACCGGCGTCGTGCTGGAAGCCGCCATGGGTCGCTATAAAGGCAAGCTGACGGCCGAGGTCAGCCTGTTCCGTGAGATCGACAAAATCCTCGAAGAAGACGACGTTTATCTCGCAGATCGAGCCTATTCTGGCTGGTTCGACATCGCCCGGCAGCTGGCCCGAGGGGTGCATGTGGTGCTGCGAAAACATCAATCGCGAAGGACCGATTTCCGCACCGGCGTGCGCTACAGCAAAGACGAACACGCGGTGTTCTGGGACAAGCCGCCACGGCCTGCCTGGATGACCGCAGAAGAGTACGCCGGCTATGACGTATTCCTGACACTGCGTGAGATCCGGGTGCGGATCGCCACGCCCGGCTTTCGCACGCGTGAGGTCATCATTGTGACCAACTTGCTCGACGACATCGAGTACAACAAGGAGGATCTGGCGGCTCTTTATCGTCGGCGGTGGCAAGCAGAATTAAATCTAAGATCGTTGAAAACGGTGATGCAAATGGACCACTTGCGCTGCAAGCAACCCCATCGTGTGCGGAACGAAATCCGAGCTCACTTCACGGCCTATAACTTGGTCCGTCAGATGATGTGCGAGGCAGCGATCCGCGGCGACGTGCAACCCTGGCAAATCAGCTTTAAGGGGACGATGCAAACGCTTAACGAGTTGCTGCCGGTGTTGTGCATGACAGGGGACGCCGATCCGCTCTGCGACGTGTTTTATGATTGCTGCTTGCAGCATGTCGTTGGCAATCGCCCGGACCGCTACGAACCGCGAGTCCGCAAACGCCGGCCCAATCCGTACAAGCTCATGACCAAGCCCCGTCACAGCCACCAACCCGGCAAAGAATAAAGAGTTACGCGGATTGAATGCCATTCATCCATGCATTCATGTGTTCTACCAGGAGCTAGAAGAGGCGCATTGTAAACTAGTGGGGAAGCCCTTTAATAGAGATTTCCCCACGCTTGGAGGCAGCTTAGGGCTTTACTGCACTTTAGGCGATCATATTACTATGGCGATTAGCCCTTCAAGGAGCGTGCGGATTTGGGGGCTGTTGGGCGTCGGGGGTAGAGTGGCGATAAATTGTTTTTCTAACATTTTACGGGCGATTGTGCGGCGACGGTCGGCGTGGGACGGCCGACGCGAGGCGTTGTCCCAGGGGCGGGAGCGGCGGTCGCTCAGTTCCGCTTGCGGCGACTCCCAACTGCACAGTTCTACAAGGCCGTACACCCAGCTGTTGAGATTCCAACAGCCGATGCTCGACCACACATTTCGAACTTGCTGCTGACCGGCGCCCCAGACTTCTTTCATCCCTTGGAAACATTCTTCGATCGCCCAGCGCGCGGCGACGGCCTCCAGAATCTCACGCACGTCGGCGCTGGGGTCCGTGCAAAAGTAAGGCGCCCAGTTGCCGTCGTCAAAGCGGAGCAGCACCACACGGATGCGCCCGCTGATCAACTCCGATGTCGCCAGGAACGATTTGCACGGGCGCGTGACTTCGACGCCTCGGCCAGAATAGGTGAGCGATTCCCAGCCTTGACTTTGGTCGGCGAGTGTCGCCAGGGAGAGTTTGTTCCGGCCATAAATCCGGCGCCTGCCGCGACGGTGCGGAACAGCTTCGCCGGGCAGGTCGAACAAGCAGGCGTCCCTGCGCAAGCGGCTGACGACCGTGACGCCGAGTTTCAGCACAGGCAGGAGAAAAGGTCGTGCGGCGTAGGCGCCGTCGACCGCCAGCCAGACCGAGTTCCGCACGCCGCGGGCGCGCAGCGATTGCACGAACGACGTCAACAGCGCGACGCCCAGTTCGTGTTTCGTACGGAATTCCCATGCATATTTTACCGCCAGTTTCGGCACATCGGCCTGGCGGACGTACAGCAGCGACTGCAGCGGCAAGGCGATCACGCCCCACAACGGATGCGTCGCCAGCCAGGTCAACAGGACCCAGTTGTGGCCGTAAAGCCATTCTCCGTCGGCCGGTCCCGGCGTCGGATTGTGATGCACTCCGGCGCCTTCCACACAGCGTCCGAAGCGCGAAGTGGGCGAGTCATCCAGGGCGAGCTGAATGCGGTCGCCGACGCCCGGCGCGAACTTCTGCACGAGCAAGCCGACCATGGCGCTGGCCAGCGATCCCGACGATCGGCCAACGCTGATGAGGCATTCATAGAAGCGATCCCAGTCCTGCTGCACCCCGGCCGCGGCGAACCAGGCGCTGGCGGTGCGTCGATCGTCGGCCAGCAACATGCCCGCGACGATGATCGACAACCGAAAGGCGATCCGTCGATCCAGCACCGACTGCAAGGCGGCCACCGCCGTCTGGAGATAGCCGCACAAAGGGGTGATCGCTTCTGTCGTGCGCGATCGCAAGGGATTGGTCCGCTTCAAACGCTGGCACTTGTGATGCTGCGACGGCGTCTGCTTTTTGTGTTTCGCTTGCGGACGTTTGGCGGATCGCTTACGCTTGGCCATCCATGGCTCTCCCGGTGGTTTTGTGATTTGTGGTTATCTCACTAACCATCGCGGAGAGCCACCTTTTCAGGCAAGCTCAAAATTCCAGACTCCCCCGTCAAACGGCAGACGTTCGCCTAAAGTGCAGGGCTTTATAAAGAGGGTGGAAATAGTGAGGAATGGCCGATCGATAGCCGCGAATCCGCAACAGCCCTTATTGGTCACCTGGAAGAGGATATCAGTATGGTTGCAATGCCGTTCTGGGAAGCTCTGGCTACGAGATCCAAAATGCTTGAAGCGATCGAGGGGGGGCAGAAATGGGCGAAGAGATCCGATTCTTGGAAGTACGTTCACGTCATTCTAATTTACGTGGAACGGGGGATTGATAATGCGATGCAGTTTGTCGCTGAAAACCCGAAAAAATTTAGAGAGTTCAGTGAAGAAACGCTGAAGTACAAACTACTAAATCTGCAAGCCTTCAAAGACAAGATCTAGTGCAAGCGCACCTTGCACTTTGCGGGGTTAGCTTGGGGTGGGTTGGGGACACGGCAAACGCACACTATAGCACGGGAATTCCGAGGATTTTGGCGAGGTAGTCGAGGTCCCAGCCGGCGACGCGGCGACGCATGGCGATGCTGTACTTGTCATCTTGCTGCTTGAGCATGCTCAGGGCGAAGCGTTTCAGCCACGCCAGATTGTCCGCGGTCGTCCGCTCACGCACCCGATTTTCGTCCTCACGAAACGTCACATCCAGGCACCAGTGAAGCGTATTCTCGATCGCCCAATGGCCACGCACATAACGGGCGAATTTCTTGACCCCCAGGGCGATCGAGCCGATGTAGGAACGAAGCAAAAACAACTTCGGTTTTTGTAGAACACGAAGTACCTTCAAAATAGCAATCCTGCCTGAGATCACGCCATGAAGTATGTGAGTGGACGCATCCTGGCCAGCTTCATCCACGATGGTCCTCTGCCGACCTCTCCTTTGCGCCTTCGCGCCTTTGCGTGAGATCCACTTCGTGATCGAATCGCCAAACCGTCTTTGAATGGCTGGAAGATAAAAGGGAGCGGATTCAAAAATCTCCCTCGCGGAAATGGGGACTCACGCAAAGGCGCGAAGGCGCAAAGAACCAGAAGAATGTGAGAAATTTTTGGCCACGGCCCCTGTGGATGGCGTGCTTCTGATTCCCGCCAGGCTGGGGAAACCACCGAAGTTATTTTTCTCCGGTTCCGTAGAAGCGAGAGAGGAGTAAAAAGTGCCACCCAAATTTTGGCTCCCAATCCGGGCGAGTCAATCTTGTTCAGTGCAATCAATTGCCAGCGATCAAGAGATGACTTTTTCTCGTAACCGCCGTTGATGCGAAAACTTTCGCACGGCTGGCGGCAGGCTTCCGCCAAACAGGCGGGCGATGATCGCTTTGACGCTGACGAGGCCGCGATCGGCGACTACGAGGAAACAGTCGGCGAAGCCTCCGAAACGCTCGGCGAAGCGGTTGCCGATCAGGAGAAAACCAGGGCCGACAACGCGGCCGACGATCAGTTGGCACTCGACAATGCGGCCGTCGCCGCCGTCCTGGCCCAGGCGCTTGCGGCCGTCGCCGCCATCACCCAGCTGGATAGGGCCCAGCGGGCCGACAAGGATAAGAGGGGCCGCCCAAATTTTGGCTGGCCCTTTCTGACCTTCTTCACCCCGCTCTCCGGCTGGGTCAATGCTGGCGATCTCGAAGTCGGCGACACGGTTTTCGACCACCAGCACCAAGCCGCCACGGTGCGCCGAACGGAACACGAACCGCACCCCGAAGGCGTCGCGGTTCTTAACTTTACCGTTGCGGAAAACCATACGTATTATGTGCGGGAGTACGGTCGTGAAAAGCCGTCCGTGTTGGTGCATAATATGTGTGCCCCATCTCTAAATCCAAAAGTTCGCTTGCCACGTACAATGGGTAAGTGGGTAAGTGGGTAAGTGGGTAAGTGGCGCGCCAGGAAACGGAGCTTGGCTATCCAACCGAAAAGCGGTTAATGCGATAACAGGCAACAAGCCCGTTCAGTTTGTTAATGGTCGCCCAAATTTCAGCCCCTGGTCGAAAGGCACAATACCGTTCAAGCCGGGAAAACTTAAAGGAACGCATAAAGAGTTCGATCTCGTTTACGACTTCATCAAGAAGCAGAAGGGATTGGCGAGCCGAAATGCTGCGAAGAATTACTTAAGGAAAGCTAAGCTTACTCCCCACCATTTGGACAATAAGACAATCCAGCTGATTCCATCCCCACTTCATGGAAAAATTCCACACATTGGTTCGGCATCGGACCTTCGAGGAGGCTTTTAAGAATGGCTTACGAAAAACTATCGCATCTTGGGGCCAAATTATTTGGCGAGAAGGCAAAGGACCTGGAAGCAGCCATCCAATCTGTCGAGCAGATTCTTCCAATGTCGGACAGCTTTCGAGAGTTGCTGCTAGCGTTTGGTGGAGCAATTTGGTTTGACAACGGCGCTCGCTTTAGGCCTCAGTCACCCAATCCGCAAACGGATGAAGATGGGTATAACAGCCTCGATGTCCTTTATGGCCTGGGAGACGGAGAGGACAGCATTGAGCAAAGAATAGAGCAATATGATGGCGAACTGCCAGAATCCTTTGTTGCCATCGGCGAAGCACCGGGTGGCAACCAGATCTGCGTTGGTGGTGATGGAGTCGTCTATTTCTGGGATCATGAAAGTCTACGCAACGACCAGACTTGGCCCATTGCGGGTTCCGTTGATGAATTCATAGCGATGCTAGAAATCGACGACGAAGAACCTGGCGACTCAGATGGGGTCATCGAATCCGAAGCCTGGCTTGACTTCTAGTTGTGGGCCAAGGCAGCCAACTAATGAAGCTTGCAGAACCAGGGAGAGAATTGAAATGGTACCCAAAAACTGGAGGCATTAGCGGCAAAAGATGCCACCCAACCTTTTCCTCAAGCCCGAGCCAGTCATTTTTCTTCGGTGCGAGCAATTTCCAGCGAGCAAGGGATGACCTTTTCTCGCCAGCGCCGTCGATGTCCTGGCCTTCGCGCGGCTGGCCGCCGGCATCGTTCAGCAAGCTTCCGCCAAACAGGCGGGCGATGATCGCTTTGACGCTGACGAGGCCGCGATCGGCGACTAGGAAGAAACGGTCGGCGAAGCCTCCCAGACCTTCGGCGAGGCGGTCGCCGATCAGGAGAAGACCAGGGCTGACAACGCGGCCGACGATCAGTTGGCACTCGACAATGCGGCCGTCCTGGCCCAGGCGCTGGCGACGGTCGCCGCCATCACCCAGCTGGACAGGGCCCAGCGGGCCGACCAGGATAAGAGGGGCCGCCCAAATTTTGGCTGGCCCCTTTCTGACCGTGGACGTTCTTCATCCACACAAACTTGTCAGGCTCGAACTGCCGACAGGCGGCTTGCAGGGCGTTGTCGATCATGGGCAACCAGGGAACGATCAGGAAACGAAAAAAGCCGCAGGCGATCAGCGGTCAGGCTGAAAACTTGCGGCTCTGTGGGTCAGGGGGCCGTGAATGTTGTCGGACCGGTCAGGTCCTGTTGGTGCGCTTCACCTCTTCGTCGATTTGCGTGATGCGTCCGTTGTGGAGCGTCACCGTCACGGAAAATCCGCCGTGGGTGGTTCCTTTGCGGAGATCCCCCAGGACAATGTTTCGGAGCTTTACGCACGCCCCGTCAATGTGATTGGCGTTGTGCTGGTTTTGGGAATTATTAGCCAAAGGGGCTGAGGTTTTCAAGGATGCGATTCCGTAACGTTATTCGCTTGGCTTGGGGTTTGATCGCTTGCGGCATGGTTTTCCGCCGCTCGGCGTGTCTTCTTTTCTGCAGATGCACGCTTAAACGACTCTCGTATCCTTCGAGCTTGTTCTGACACTTCCTCATTTGTCAGGCTTGAATCTATATCTGGAATCGTTTGCGCCCATCGCTCTGCGATGGTCGTTCGTTTCTTCTCAGCAGCCATCGGATGTCGCCTTTCTGGGATTGCCTTAGTCAAGATCTAGTTCCATGGATTCGACCATGAATACTTCAAACCGCTCTCTGCGATTAGGAATGTTTTCGTCCCCTTCAAACACCCGTTTCTCAATCCTCTCTATTTTGTAGGTTTGTCCAGTGTTTTGCAAGACTTCATGTTCATTGGAATTACCCACCCCGGAAATATAAACTCCTGTCTTGGCCTTCAGCCGAAACACAACTCCGCCGTCATCTGGAATCGCTGCCGAATAAAAGGGAGTGCGAGTAAAGCTCAGGAAGGCATCGCCTTGTGGACCAGAAAGGAGCCACCCAGACTTTGATGAACGAGGGCAAAAGGTGCCACCCAAACTTTGGCGGTCTATGCGAGATCAGTATGAGTGGAGCTTGAGGCCGCAGTAGAAAAAGATGACGGTTTGCAAGTAGTGGCGGCAATGTGGGCCGCCCTGGCTTTGGCTCCAACCCCGGGGCCAGTCAATATTGTTCAGGGCGAGCAATTTCCAGCGATCAAGCGATGACTTTTTCTCACCAGCGCCGTCGATGTCCTGGCTTTCGCGCGGCTGGCCGCCGGCATCGTCCAGCAGGCGTCTGCCAAACAGGCGGGCGATGATCGCTTCGACGCCGACGAAGTCGCGATCGGCGACTAGGAAGAAACGGTCGGCGAAGCCTCCCAGACCCTCGGCGAGGCGGTCGCCGATCAGGAGAAGACTCGGGCCGACAACGCGGCCGACGATCAGTTGGCACTCGACAAGGCGGCCGTCGCCGCCGTCCTGGCCCAGGCGTTGGCGACGGTCGCCGCCATCACCGAGCTGGGCAAGGCCCAGCGGGCCGACCAGCTGAAGTTCGAAACCGAGCGCCTGGCCGCCGTCGCCCCGGTGCAGAAGGAAATCTTCGCTGCCCGCCTGGCCACCGTCCGGCAGTTGGCCGATTCCGTCCTGCTGGATCGGGTCTCCGCCCTGCAGTCCGAAGTCGCCCATCAGGCCCGGGTCCGCAACGCACAGGTCGACGGCCTGGCCAGTCTGGTCGCCGCGCAGGCCCAGTTCAACATGGTCATGGCCTCGAAGAATCTGCTCGATTTTGTAGATGTCGAACCGCAGCGCTACGCCAACGCCAAGTTCTTCGACTTCATCAACCTCGAGTACCTCTCCCAGAACTGGCGTCTGATTCTCCAAAACATCGACGTCGTCAAGGAGGTGGCTTCCTATCTCTACGGCGTGGCCGACGGGCTCACCAGCGGGGCCTTGAGCGCCGTCGCCACATCGCTGAACATCGACACCAGCTCAAAGGCAAAAAGTGCCATTCCAACTTTGGCTCTAACCCAGGCCAGTCACTTTTGTTCAATGCGAACGATTGCTGGCGATTGCATATGTCGATACGCAATGAGAAGGCGTATGTCCATTGGATTGAAGAGTTTCTGCGGCGGCAGCGGCGACTCGCTGGGAAGTGGCGGCATCCGGCCGAATTGGGCAGCCAGGAGTTCATCGCGTGTGGAGAATGGGGCCATCTGACTCTGGTGGGGCCCGGTATTATCTGTACGTTCGAGGGTGGACTGCAGGCCAGTTCCCGTCTTGATGCGGTGGGGAATCGCAGAGGGCGTCCACTGCAGGGGACGTCGCCAATCGCGGTCTCGGCGACCTGAGGCGAGCGAATTCCTCGTGACGCGGCTACAAGCGGCCGTCCAAAATGACGGTTGCCTGCGGGCGTGCTCAAGGGAGTTTTCGCGCGTATCGCGTTGGCCCTGTGCCGGCCCGGCGGAAGCCAAGGGATCGAGGAGAATCTTCCGGCGTGAAGGAATGGCCGCAGAATACCGTAGGCGAACTCGCAAGAGTTTGGCCGCTGTTTTTCTAGCCCAGAATACGGCCGCTCCCAGGTCTGTCACGATGCTGCCAGCTGGTCTTCGGGAGACCGCGGGAGCTAATGAAGTTCACCCAAAAAGGTGGCGCTCGTATGCTGAGGGGATGAGGATGCGGCGTGACGCAATGTAAAAGCCCCCGCCCTGAAGTTCAGGGCGGGGGCTTTATCCTGATAGGCTGAATAGTCGGTCCGTCGTCTATTCGAGATGCGTTTCCGGTTGGCGTACTTTGGGTACGTTTGGCCTTTCTCGCACCATTGCCTGCATCCTGAAACGGGACGTCCTGTGTCCCGCTCTCCCGGTCCATTGCACTAATAGTATCGTCCGACCGCTGCAATCGACTTCAGCCGGATTGGCAAAACATCGTCCCTTTTCGTGCCAGTCGGCGCCGTGCTTAAAACCACGGCGCCGTGAAGAATTCGCCGTCGAGCCGGTTATGTTCTGTAAACCGCCCTGTTTGACTGTTTTCCGGTCGATTCAATCCGCCTTGACGTTGCCGGCTCTCTCGGGCTACCATCCGCAGCCTTTTTTCTTTATGCACGCGGCTTGTTGAGGGTCGCTCTGGATTGGGAATTTTCATGCCGTCCCTGGGCCGTTTCTGGATTTTGCTGGCAGTCATTCTGGCTGGTGCGCTGGCGGTCCGGGTGGGCGGCGCCTGCTGGTGGCAGCAGCGTCTGGGACCGGAGAAGAAATTTGAGTTTCCCGACAGCGAATCCTACTGGGGGCTCGCCCAGGCGATTGCGGAGGGGAAACCGTTTGAATTGAGTGAACACCAGCAGGTGTTCCGCACGCCGGGTTACCCGATGTTGCTGGCTCCATTGTTCTGGATTGGCGGACCGGATATCGGCGTGATGCCGGCCCGCTTGCTGGGAGCTGTGCTGGGCGTGATGACGGTCGGTTTGATCGCCGGACTGACGCGCAGGCTGTTTGGCGACACGGCGGCCCTGGCGGCGGCGGTGATTGCGGCCCTGTACCCGGGCGCGATTGGCATGAGCGTGTTCGTGCTAGCGGAGGCGGCATTCTGCCCTTTGATGATCCTGCAGCTCTGGCTCTGGGTGGCGGCGGCGGATCGTCCCGGCTGGAAGTCCGCGGCGGCCCTGGCGGCGTCGGCCGGTCTGGTGGCGGGTTTCGCCACGCTGGTGCGCCCTAGCTGGTTGCTGTTCACTCCGTTTACGGCGGTCGTGGGGTTTGTCTTTCTGCGGCAGCGAGGGCGGCATCTGGTGGTTTGCGGGGCGATGGCGGCCGGGCTATGCCTGGCGATGGCGCCGTGGTGGGTTCGCAACTATCGGGTGACGGGTCATTTTGTACCGACGACCCTGCAGATGGGGGCGAGCCTTTACGATGGCCTGAACCTGCGGGCCGACGGCGGCAGCGACATGCGATTTGTGCCGGAGTTCAGCGCGGCCCAAAGGGCGGACGATGCGGCTGCGGGGCGATCGCGGGATGGCTTTGAGTATCGCCTGGATCGTCGTTTGCGGGATGCGGCCGTGGCGTGGGCCCGGGAGAATCCCGGCCAGGCGCTGGGACTGGCGGCGATCAAGGTCATTCGCATGTGGAACCTCTGGCCCAACTTCAACGACTTTCGCAGCTGGCCGATGCGGCTGGCGGTGATGGCGGGTTACCTGCCGATCATGCTAGGCGCTGTGTGCGGCGTGATGGCTTTTTCCCGTCGAGGGTGGCCGATTGCGTTGTGCTGCATGCCGGCGTTTTATTTTACCTGTCTGCACGTGGTGTTTGTGAGTTCGATCCGTTATCGCCAGCCGGCCGTGATGGCGTTGATTGTGATTGCCGCCGCGGGCTGGGTCGAGGTGATCTGGCCGCGGATTGTGGGGCGCCGGAAGGATGCGGCAGAGCCGCCTGACTCGACGCCCGCTGCCGCCGCCTCGGGCTGATCCGTATTTGACCGTCGCCTGGAATCGCATGGACGCTGATTCGCCATCTCGCACTTTCTTCCAAACGCTGTCGCAGCGCGTGGGTACCTGTGTGCGCGGGTTGCTGAAGCTGACGGCGGTGCTGGCCGCGGTGGCGATGGTGGCCTATATCTACGCCCTGTCGCAGACCGATGAAGCGATCCGATCGCATCTGCAGAGCGAGCTCGATACGCACTACACCCTGCAGGGTCTGCAGGTGACCGTCGCCAGCGCCAAGTTCTACAAAGGACGCGGGGTGGCGGTGCGGGGGGTTGTGCTGAAGGAGAGGTTCGGCGAACGGAAGGGACAAGAGATTGCCCGGTTTGACGAAGTCTATTTCGCCTGTGACGCTTCGCTGGAGCGCTTCATCACGGACCCGCCGCCGCTTTTGGGGACGTCGGTCCGCGGCATGAGGATCCGGGCCGAACTGGCGGCCGACGGCAGCGTTAACGCGGCCCGTCTTTTCCCCTTGCCCAATCTCAGGCCGGACAGCAATGACCATCCGCCGGTCAAGATTGAAGACGCCGTTCTGGAGATCGTCGACACTTCGCTTTGTCCGCCGCGCATGTTGACGGTGCGAAACATCGAGGCGCGGATTGCGGCGGAGTGCATCCCTGGCGGCGATCCGGCGAATCCGCGGTTCCGGTACCAGATTAAAGGCTCCGCCGCCGGCGACTTTGTCCAGACCGTGCAGGTGGAAGGAACGATCGAGCCGGATTCACGCGCCTGGAAGCTGCAGGGCTTCGCCCAGCGACTGGTGCTGGGGGATGAGCTTTACGAGCACGCGCCGCAAAAACTGACCGACGCTTTGGCCGTGCTGAAACCGTTGCGCGGCGAGCTGGATCTCAACTTCGCTGTTTCCGGGCAGTTGCCCGATCCGGCCGCTCCGCCGAGCTCCCATGCGCCCGCTGCTTCCTCGCCGGCTGGATTTCCCCTGGGCAAGCTGGGGAGGATCGTCTTCCAAGTTGACGGCGATTTGACGAAGGCCCAGGTGCATCACTCGCGGCTGCCGTATCCCTTGACGAATCTGACGGCCGGCTTGCATCTGGATAACCAGGGACTGAAGATCAAAAACCTGAGCGCCCGCAGCGGCCTGGGCTTGCTGGAGTTGTCGGGCGAGCGCGTCGGCTGGGCCGAATCCAGTCCTCTGCAGCTGACGGGCCGGGTGCAGCGGCTGTCGCTGGACGAGCAACTCACGCAGGCCTTGCCGCCGGAACTGCTGGATGTCTGGCATAGTTACGCGCCGGCGGGGGTCGCGAATGTCGATTTCTCAATCCAGTCCCGCGGGGGTGAGTGGACGCCCAATCTGCTGGTTGAGCTGGTCGATGTTTCTTTTGCCTATTTCCGCTTTCCCTATCGGGTCACCAACGCGGCTGGCAAGGTGCGATTGACGGGCGACCGTTTGACGATCGCCGTACGCGGCCTGGCGGGCGGCCAACTGGTGCGGATCGATGGCGATTTTCTCAACCCCGGCCCGGATTTTACCGGTCGGCTGCAGGTGGAGCTGGAAGGCGCCGCTCCGCTGGATGAAGCGATTATTGCGAATCTTGACGCCGGTCCGCGAGCGCTGGTTCGGCGGCTGAGTCCCCGCGGCATGATTACCGTCTCGGGCGAGTTCGGACGGAACGAGCCGAATGAAGAATCGCAGTACAAACGCCTGACGCTGGGGCTGCAGGACTGCTCGATCAGGTTCGACGGGTTTCCTTATCCGATTGAAGGGATCACGGGAACGGTCGAGGTCGACAATGATCGCGTCATCCTGAAACAGCTGCAGGGAAGGAACGATAGCGCATTTATTGTCTGCAACGGTCAGTGGGAGCCGGGTGACGACGGCGGATTGCAGCTGGCGATTGCGGCGACCGATGTGCCGCTGGACGATGACTTGCGGCTGGCGCTTACTCCCGAAGCCCGCCAGGCCTGGTCGGATTTGCGCGCGCGGGGCACGCTGGATCACCTGCAGGTCGATGTCTCGCTGAAAAGCGGCGATGAGAAGGGCGTGCAGCTGAAAGTGCGCGGCCAGAAATGGAAACGACCCGAAGGCGCTTTGGCCGATTCCATCTCCATGGAGCCGACCTGGCTGCCCTACCGTCTGGACTCAGTGACAGGCGTTGTCACTGTCGACAACGGCGTGGTGACCCTGGAGAAATTCGCCGCACAGCATGAAGACGCCACCGCTTCGCTCAACGCACGTTCCTTGCCGCTGCCCGACGGCGGCCGGCGCCTGGAAGTGGACTCGCTGATTATTGATCGTCTGCCGGTCGATCATGAACTGCTCACCGCGATGCCGGAAAACCTGGGGGCCGCCCTTGGCCAGCTGCAGATCCAGGGGGCGCTCGGCGTCCGCGGTTCCTTGCGGCTGGATACGCCGGGCCAGGAAGGCGGCGGCGCCCGCAGTTCCTGGGACCTGACATTGGGACTGGAGAACGGTTCCCTCACTTGCGGCGAATCGTTTGAGCACATCCACGGCGGGGCGAAACTGGTCGGGGCCCAGATCGATGGCCAGGTGCAATGCCGCGGCGAGCTGGGGATCGATTCGCTCATCTACCGCGATATGCAACTGACCCAGGTGAACGGTCCGCTCTGGATCGATAATGGTCGCATCCTGTTCGGCGCCTGGGCCGAACCCGCCAACCAGGCCAGGGCTCCGCGTCGCGTGCAGGCGCAATTCAGCGGCGGACAACTGGCCGGCGACGGCCAGGTGCTGCTGACGCCGGAACGTCCCTTTACCATGAACCTGCAGTTATCCGACGCCGATCTGGCGACGATTGCCCTGGAGGTCGGCCGCCCGCGACAGATGTCGGGTCAGATGTTTGCGGCGCTCGAGCTGAACGGCAACCATCTGGGGGCGCCGTCGCTTCGCGGCCGCGGCGCGTTTCGTCTGCGGGACGCCAATATTTATGAACTGCCGGTGGTGCTGGCCCTGCTGAAACTGCTGCGGATCCGCGAACCGGACCAGACGGCGTTTGACACGGGCGACGTCGATTTTCAGATCGAAGGCGAGCATTTGTACTTCTCGCGGATAAACTTCTCGGGCGATGCGATCACGCTCAAAGGGAACGGCGAGATGAACCTGCGGCGCGAGATCAACATGAACTTTTACACCATGGTTGGGCGCGACGATGTCTGGGTCCCCGTCATCAGCCCCGCACTGGGTCTGGCCAGCCAGCAACTGCTGCTGATCACGGCGACCGGCACGCTCGACAATCCGATCGTCAAGCGGAAAGCGTTCCCCGGCCTGGAGGAAACGCTCAAAGAAATCTTTGCCGAAGACGGTGGTCTGCGGCCGTTGCCGCCGCTGAAGTCGGCGGAACGGATGTTGCCCCAGCTGCCGTTCTTCAATCGGTAGGCCGCAGGCGGTTGTATTTGCGGAGAATCGCCTGCAGCCGGTCGTGCGGCAGGGCGTAGGTTTTGTTGCCGTTGACGCCGGCCATCGTTTCCGCAGCGATCAGCGAGTTGACGATCGCCTCTTCCACCGCCTCGACGGTCGCCGTGAACAGCGGGCTCATGCGAGCGTTGGGCAGCATGGTGAGTTCGACTTCGCCGTCGCTTTCGACCACGCCTGGGTTGGCGGTGGAGAACGCTAGGAACAGGTCGCCCGAGGTATGTTCCGCGACGCCGCCATTACGAGCCAGGCCGAGTGCGGCTCGTTTTACCACGCGGCGAAGCTGATGCGGCAGCAGCGGTGCGTCGGTCGCCACGATGATGATAATCGAGTTGCCGTCGCCGGGCGGTTTCGTCTGAACGTCGCCCAGTTCGGGCATCAGGTCGGGGATTTCCCTGCCGACCGGCACACCGGCGATGCGCAGCTGATCGCGCTGGCCGTAGTTCGCCTGGACCAGCACGCCGACCATGTAGCCGCCGTCTTCCTTGGTCAGGCGTCGACTGGAAGTACCGATGCCCCCTTTGAAACGATGCACGCGCATCCCGGTGCCGCCGCCCACATTCCCTTCGGCGACCGGTCCTGATTTGGCGTTGTCGAGCGCCTGGAAAGCGTGCTCTTTAGTGACATGAAAACCGTTGATATCGTTCAAGAATCCGTCGTAGGTTTCCGCCACGACGGGCAGCGCCCATTCGATTTTGGGATCGCGTTTGACGAGCCATTCAATCACGGCATCGCGGACCACGCCGACGCTATGGGTGTTGGTGATCATGACGGGACCATCGAGGGCGCCGGCTTCGTCGATCCAGGCGACGCCTGTCATTTCGCCGTTGCCATTGAGCGAGAAACCTCCCGCAAAGCAGCCCGCCCGCGAGTTCTTCCCCCGCGGCAGGATCGCGGTGACGCCCGTCCGCACGGGTCCCTGCCCAACGACCAGCGGCCCGTCGCCCTGGATTAACGTGACATGGCCAACCTCCACTCCGGGCACATCGGTGATGGCGTTCAGTGGCCCCGGCACGCCGTCGAACGGCACGCCCAGATCCCTGGCCCTGGGCTTTGGTTCCGCAGACGACGCAGGAGCAACCGGCATGGCAAGAGTTCCTGTCAACAGAAGCAGTAGCAGCCAGCAACGCAGGGCGAAACGCATGAGGTCGGTTCCCAAAAGGCATGAAGGCAGTCACGCGAGCTGGGTTCACCGTAAGACGGACGCAGAGGCCCGTCAAGTTTTGTCGTTTCGAAAGAAGACGATCGCGCTCACGCAGCGATCTCTAACCCTCGGCGCCGAGGACGCGGACGCGGCGGCCGACGATCTGCAGTCGGCCGGCGGCAAAGAGGTTAATCGCCCTGGGATATGCTTCGCATTCCAGCTGGAACACGCGCTCCGCCAGGCGGGCCGGCGTGTCGTCGAACAGGACGGGCGCCGCCTCCTGCAGGATGATCGGCCCGTTGTCGTAGATGTTGTCGACAAAGTGGACGGTGCAGCCTGACAGCTTGACGCCCTGGTCGATCACGGCCTGGTGCACCTTTTCGCCGTAAAAGCCATGGCCGCAAAAGCCAGGGATCAGGGACGGATGGATGTTCATCACCCGGCCCGCAAAGTCATCGGGAACCGGCGCGCGTTTGAGAAAGCCGCCCATCGCGGCCAGATCAACGCCGGCCGTGCGACAGGCGTCGAAAACACGTTCGCCAAAGGCATCGTCGTTGGCGAAAGCCTTCCGTTCGATGACCAGGGACGGCACGCCAGCGGCTGCCGCGTACTGCAGCCCGCGGGCGGAAGGCTTGCTGGAGATCACCAGGCTGATGCGGGCGGCCAGCTGACCGACGGCCGCTTTGTCCAGCAAGTTCTTCAGCGTGGTGCCGCCGCCGGAGATCAGCACTGCGAGAGAAATAGTCATGAAGTCGGTGTCGGCAAGGAAGAACGGGGAGCCGCTTAACGGTCGAGCCGCTTCACGTACAGGTCCAGGGCGCAGTCGCCCAGTTCACGCGTGGCGGGCGTGGCGTCGTCGATCGGGTCGAAGGTCAGCGTTTCCGCCAGCGTTTCCCTCTGCAGATACTCGGCGTTGGCGACGAGCGCGGCCCGCAGTTCTTCGCTGCTGGTGACCACCGCCAGGGCGATGCGGTCGTCCATCTGCAGGTCGAGCTCTTTGCGCAGATCCTGCACCATGCGATTTACGTCGCGGGCCTGTCCTTCGCTGATCAGATCGGGCGTGAGTTCGATTGACAGCACGACCACGCAGTTTTTCCCCTGCGAGGCAGCCCAGCCAGGCTTGGCCTGCAGGCGGATTTCAATCTCGGCGGTTGTCAGGGCGATGGTTTCGTCGCCAACGGTCAGCAGGATCTGGCCCGTCGAAGCCATCTCGTGGTACATGGCGTCGCCGTCGCCCTGGGCCAGCGCCTTTTTGACGCCCGGCATCAATTTGCCAACGCGCGGTCCAAGTGCTTTGAAGTTGGGGACGACCTGGTAGGTGATGTACTTGTCGGCCTGGTCGGTGCACTCGACCAGCTTGACGTTCACCTCTTCGGCGATCAGCTGGGCGTGTTTTTCGATCTGTTGCCGCTGGGAGGCGTCGTTCAGAACGACCTCCGCCTTGGACAGCGGCTGGCGGACTTTGAGGACGTTCTCTTTGCGGACGTTATGACACAAGGAGACCACTTCGCGGATCAGTCGCATTTCGTTCGACAGGTCGTCGTCGATGTCGCTTTCGACCGGCGTGGGGTAGTCGCACAGATGCACGCTTTGCAGCACACGGTCGCCAAACATTCCGGCCAGGTTTTGCCATAGCGTTTCGGCCAGGAAGGGCGTGAACGGAGCGATCGCCTTGGCCAGCGTGACCAGGCACTCGTACAGGGTCCAGTGCGCGTCGAGCTTGGCGGCGGAGTCTTTTTCGCTGCTCCAGAAACGGGGACGACTGCGCCGCAGCCACCAGTTGCTGAGCGTGTCGCCGAACTCGTTCAAGGCGCCGGCGGCGGTGTAGTTGTCGTAGGCGTCCATCCGGTCGACGACGGTACGCAGGGTGCGATGCAGTTCGCTCAGCACCCAGCGATCCAGTTCCGAGCGCTGGGCCGCGGGGCGGTAGCCTTCGCCCTGGGCCAGTTCGTCGGCTGTCAGCTGTTCGACGTGACCGGTGATCAGCTGGCTGGGATCGAAGCCGTCGATGTTGGCGTATTCGACAAAGAACCGATAGACGTTCCACATTCGCAGCAGGAACTCAGGGATGCTGTCCTTGATCGCCCGTTCCGCATAGATGATGGAACTCCACGGCGCCTGGTTGGCAAAGAAATACCACCGCAGCGCGTCGGCTCCGTAGGCGTCAAAAATCTCTTGCGGCGCGCGGTAGTTGCGGAGCCGCTTGGACATTTTGCCGATCTTTTTCGTGATCGGTTCTTCCCCCTTGGCCCGAGCGTCTTCATCGGACAGGAACACGGCGCCGGACTTGTCTTCCCACCATTCGGCCAGCATCAGGCCGAGCACAATGCAGGTGCGGAACGGATGCGGGAAGTCTCGCACGGCCGGGGCGTCGCTGGACTGTTTGTCGCCAAAGAGCATGGTGCTGATGGCCAGCTGGCTGTAGAACCAGCCGCGGGTCTGATCGATCGCTTCGCTGATGAAGTCGGCCGGAAACTGCTCTTCAAACTTCTCTTCTCCCTGGTGCGGGTAACCCCACTGGGCGAACGGCATGGCGCCGGAGTCGTACCAGCAGTCGATCACCTCGGTCACCCGTTGCATCCGGGCGCCGGGGGCGAAGGGCGAGTCGTACGTGACGGCATCGATGTACGGTTTGTGCACGCGGAGATCGTCGCACAGCTCGGGTTTGGCGGCCTTTGCCTGGTCCCAGACATCGGTTCCCTTGATGCCCGGTTTAGCGAGCAGATCGTCGTAGTTGGCGACTGCTTCCATCTGGCCCGTTTCCTGGCAGACCCAGATCGGCAGCGGCGTGCCCCAGTAGCGTTCCCGCGACAGGGCCCAGTCGACGTTGGATTCCAGGAAGTTGCCGAAGCGGCCGTCGCGAATGTGGGGCGGCAGCCAGTTGATCTCCTGGTTGTTCTCCTGCATCCGGTCTTTGAAGTCGGTCGTGCGGATGAACCAGCTGCGGCGGGGGTACTGGATCAGCGGGTCTTCCGGCGCCCTGGGGCAGAACGGGTAGTCGTGCAGGTACTGGTCCAGGTGGAACAGCACGCCCCGTTCGCGCAGCTCGCGGCTGATGTCTTTATCGGCCTCTTTGACCCAGCGGCCCTGGTAGTCGGGCGCTTCGGCCGTGAACTTCCCATCGGGGCCGACCGCACAGAGCAGATCGGGGCCCTGGTCGCCCACAAAACGCTCTCGCTCCTGCTGCAGGACTTCGTAGTCGACCTCGCCAAAGGCCGGCGCCTGGTGCACCACGCCGGAGCCGCTATCGGTGGTGACAAAGTCGGCGGCGACCACGCGCCAGTACAGCGACTGCTGGCCGCCTGCGACCAGTTCGCCCTGGGTGTCGGCCAGCGTTTTGGCGTAGTAGTCAAACGGCGGCTGGTATCGGCGGCCGATCAGCTCGGAGCCGGGCAGCGTGGACTCGGCGACGAACTCTCGTTTTGCTTTGCCGGCGACCGTTTCCACGAGCGCGCTGGCCAGGACAAAGCGTTCGCCCGATTCGGCGTCGCGAGCGATGGTGTATTCCAGGTCGGGATGCACGGCGGCGAACTGGTTGCTGGGCAGCGTCCAGGGAGTGGTCGTCCAGACGAGCAGCGACATCGGCAGGTCGCCCTTTTCCAGCTGGCCGCTGGCATCGAGCAGGGGGAAGCGGACGAACACGCTGGGATCGGCCGTTTCGCGATAGCCTTCGCCGACTTCGCCGCTGGACAGAGCGGTGCCGCCCTGGGCCCACCACCAAACGATCTTGTGTCCCTGGTAGAGCAGCCCGCGGTCGAACAGATTCTTGAGCGACCACCAGACGCTTTCCACGTACGACTGATGATAGGTGACGTAAGCCTCTTCGAGTTTGAGCCAGAAACCGATCCGCTCCGTCAGTCGCTCCCACTCCTGCATGTACCGCCAGACGCTTTCCTGGCACTTATGGATAAACGGCTCCACGCCGTAGGCTTCGATCTCTTCTTTGGAGTGGATGCCCAGTTCTTTGCAGACTTCGACCTCGACCGGCAGGCCGTGCGTATCCCAGCCGGCTTTCCGTTCGCACAGATAGCCCCGCATGGTGCGGTATCGCGGGAAGATATCCTTGATGGCCCGGGTCAGGCAGTGGCCCGGATGCGGCATGCCGTTGGCGGTCGGCGGACCTTCGTAGAAAACGAACCGGGGGGACGAAGCCCTGCGGGCGAGCGTTTTCTCGTAGACGGACTCTTCTTTCCAGAACGCGAGGATCTGCTCTTCGAGTTGCGGGAATTGGGGATTCGAAGGAACCGGATCAAACATAGAAGCAGTCGCTGCAGACTAATCGGAAGGCGGATCGAAGGTGCGTGATTCGCCATGGACTCAAAAAAACAGACGGCCAAGCGGCCCGTTGCGCCGGATCTCGCATTACCCTGAAAAATCCGTGGGGACGTCGCCTGGATTACTGAAGGACCGTCGTCCTTCTGCGCCTGCTGGCTCACAGGACGACGACTCCCAATTTGGTAGTCATTCCCTGCGCGTCCCAATGGGCTCCGAGGGAAAGAGGGGCAGGCCTTGCACCCAGGGTTCCCGATTTACTCCCGCCATGCTGACAACGATTCCGCCGCCCTGGCGGGCAGTGCCGGGGTTAGTCTTCGTTTTCGTCGAACGCTTCAATATCGGCGTCTTCGTCGCTTTCTTCATCGTCGTCGAAGTCGTCGTCGGACCCCAGACCGTCGTCGGCCGGTTCCTCTTCGAAGTCGCCGTCGTCGCCGAAGTCTTCCTCAAAGTCGTACTCGTCCTCGAGTTCTTCTTCAAAGTCATCGTCAAAATCGTCGTCGAAATCTTCGTCGTCGAAATCTTCCAGATCTTCTTCGTTGTCTGACATCTCACAGACGAGCTGTGCCCGGTCCTTATCTTCCAGTGAGGCATTCGCCGGCGCCGATGCGCTGGCGACCCAGTCTGCGACAGGCTGTCCCAGAGTGGCGTTGATAACAGAGAATTCCGAAATAATCGCCTCGGGGGCGGTTGTAATCGACATGCACAAAAATCCTGCTCAGCAGAGGAAGGGTCGCACCGACGCGGCGGTTGCGAACGTTTCGCCGGCTGATCAATGTAAATCCTGATAGAAAGAAACTTTGGTATCCGAGCGCCCGTCTTTTGTCAAGGAACCGTGGAACGCCCTGGAGGTTCACTCCCCGGCGCCGGGGTTCTATCGACGGCCGCTGGTTAATTGAGCGAGTAGACCTCGTAAGGCTGCTCGCAGGGGTTGCCGCGGCTGATGTAAAGCTGACCTTCGGCCGGCGCACAGATGATCGAAAACACCGTTTCCCAGAATCCATACTGGGGGTCGGAATTGGCGTGGCGACAGATCGAACGCGGGTGGTTATCGTGATCGCGCAAAATCTGCTGCATCGCGGCCAGGTCGGTTTCCCCGTCGATTCCGGCAAACAGGGTCCGCAAGCGCTGTTCGCGATCATGGGACTGGATCAACTCGGGGAACACCGCGTTGTGCGGCTGCAGCTGCGCGTGCAGGCAGTGATTGGTGTGGTACAGCCGTTCGTGAGATTCGGGCCGCAGCACAAAGACCTCTTCGATCGAGGCTTCCAAGTCCGCCGGGCCTTCGGGCGTGGTCAGCATAATATTAACAGGTATCGCACGCTCAGCGCGGCGCACCGCCTGGGTCGCTTCTTCCAGCGAGCCGGCCTCAAAAAGTTCCCGCAAAGTGAAGTAGTGCGGGGTGCCGACTTCGCGACTGGGAGCCGGCAGGGTGTTCACACAGGCTCCGACTCCCCGGTCGTTGAACCCCATATAAGAGATCAGTCCCGCCTGGCCGCAGCTGATATAGGCTGGTTTTCCGTTGGGACGACGGGTAATCACGACCGTCGCCGCATCCAGGGCCGGGTCGTTGTCCCAGTTCTGGCCGACAAGCCCCTGTCCCCGTGCGATGGAGGAAAGCGAAGTGCAGCCCTCGCTGGCTTCCGGCTGCAGCTGGTTACGAACCTGCAGGAGCAGCAGGTCGTCGAGCTCTACACCGGCGGCTTCCGCTGTACCGCGCAGTTCATCGACCAGGTCGGGCCGGTAACGCTCGGCGAACTGGCCGCTGCGACGGGCCACGTCGTACGCCTTTTCCCGACTGATCGCGCAGGTCTTCTGCACGCGGGCGAGGGCCATGTCGCAGAACGCCCGGACTTCCTCTCCGGCCGCTTCCCCGATCTGACGTCCCAGTTCCCGCGGCGGACCGCTGGCTTCAATCTCGCGATAACGGGGAGGGCGGCTGTGCGGCATGGCGGTCACTCGGGCGGGAACTTCGACCATTGTTAACAGGGCATCCCAGGCAAGGGGAATCACCAGGGTTTCTGCGGGTGCAGTGCAATCTACTCGTAATAATCGTACGGCGTGGGACGCTCGCTGGCTATTGGTCAGGCTGTGCATTTCCAGGCGGCGCTAAACGGGGCTACACCCAAGATGCGGCGGAAGTGGGGAAATCGACCTGCGCAGGTGTTTGCGTTGCTCGTTGACGACCGGGTAGAATAACCGACAATTGCAACGGCGCCGGGCAAGACATCTGCATGGCGAGCGACGGTAAATGAGGGGTTTCTTCTCAAGGAGGCGCAGATGCGTTTCGTACTCTTGATCAGCGGTCTGGCTGCCGGTTTTGGGTTGGCTGCGCTGCTGGCAGCGTCGACGCCGGTTGTCGGCGCAGAGCCGGCCGACGGAGTCGAAATCTATCGAACTACGCTGATTAAACATGGGTTTCTGCCGACGACCGCTGGTGCGCTTGACTATCTCAGACGGATCGAACTCGACGAAAAACAGCAGGAGCGGATTACTGCGCTGGTGCATCAAATGGGCGATCGGAACTATCGCCGCCGGGAAGCAGCCACCCATGAGCTGACGCTGCTGCCTGCGCCGAACCGGGAGCTGACCCGTGCGATCGAAAGTGAGAATCCCGAAATTCGCTGGCGAGCCAAACTGGTCGTGCAGAAGAACCAGCACGATTCGTCGGCAATGCTGACAGCGGCGCTCAAGCTGGTCGCGCACGATCCCAGTGGAGCAGGGCTGGAAGATCTGTTACCGGCGTTGCCCTGGTGCCAGGCCGCCCATATGCGACTGGCGGCGCAAGCGGCCATGCTGGCGGTCGCTGCCCCGCAGGACTATCCACGACTAAAAGAGCTGTTGACCTCGGGCGAGCCTGCGGAGCGGGTTGCCGCCTTTTATGTCCTGTCGCAGAAACTGCCCGCGGAAGAGCACGACTTGCTCCGCGCGGTGCTGAAGCAAAGCGATGACCAGGTGGTTCTTGCCGCGGCGAAAATGCTGGCGGATATTGGCGACCGAGCCAGTTTGCCGGCCCTGATTCGTCTGTTGGAGTCGCCTGACGACGGCGTACGCGTGGATGCAATTGGCGCGTTGCGGGCCTTTACCGGGCAATACTTCGCTTATCAGCCGCACAAACCGCCCGCCGAACAGGTCAGCCATTTGACCCAGTGGCGGGACTGGCTGGCGGAACATGGAGCCGATGCGGAGTTGCGGTTCCCCCTCGGCCAGTTTCGCGATGGCCGCGGCGACCTGGGCGGCAATACGCTGGTCGCGACGGGTTCTGCGGGGAAGGTGCTGGAGCTGGACCCGTCGGGCAAGATCGTCTGGAGTTTCGATATCAGCTCCTGGAGCGCCGAGAAACTGCCCAATGGAAACGTGTTGATTGCCTCGTATGCTTCCAATCGGGTGGTCGTAGTCGATCGCGAAGGCAAGGTCGTCTGGGAAATGCCGTCTATTAACGCCATGACGGCCCGACCGCTGCGCGGGGGGAACTTCCTGCTCGCCGATTTCAACGGCAACCGGGTCATCGAAGTGAATGAGGCCAAAGCGACGGTCTGGGAACACAAGACGCCGGACAACTGCTTTGATGCGTTTCGTTTGCCCAGCGGAAACACCATTTTTGGTTGCCCCAATCTGGTGCAGGAGGTATCCGCCGACGGGGAACTGGTCCGCGAATGGAAGATCCCGGGACGCTTGAACGGGTTTCAGCCTCTGCCCAACGGCAACCTTTTAATCGCCAACTATGGCGAAGGGAAGATCACCGAACTTTCTCCGTCAGGGAAAGTCTTGTGGGAATTCGCCGAGACGGGGCCGTGCGACGTGTTCCGACTGGCGGACGGCGGCATGCTGGTGACGACCTCGTCGCATGTGATCGAAGTCGGCCCTGATTTGAAGGTCGTGAAAGAGATCGTCAAATCAAACTATGGATCGGCCCGACGCTAGTGGTGCGTCAAACCATAAAATCAGGTTTCTCTAAATCAGCCGCCGGGCGTTAGCCCCCGGTTTTTTTGGGAGCACAGCAGCACGGCCGAAATCGCTCACTCGAAGATGGAAGATTGACGCGGCACCAGGCCCGCTGTGAAAAAGTTACTCCCCGCCGCAGCGATTCACGTTCGTCGCTGGCCGAACGTCGCCCTTGTGAATTTTTTTCAGGGCGTCGATTCCCTGGCCCCGACGACTTTTTGGCCGGATGTTCCGGGTCTCGGCTGCTCATTTGGACAACTTTAGGGAAAAGCAGAATTTCGGCACAGAATCTGCGAACAGTTCCCGTATGTCAATTCTTCACGATATCTGCCGCGGTCGGGAAATTTTACGCCTGACCGCAAGGAAGCAGATTGAGAACTGGCTAACTGTAACGGCCCTTTAAGTTTCGGTGAAAGGAAAGACCTGACTCAGCCGCTTTCTTCATGATGAAGATCCACGGCGAGAGGAAGGAAACAGCCCGCGGGTTGAAATGTCGCTTGTAAGGATTACAGAAATTGGCGACATTCTTTCACAAGCAAAGGGAACCGCTCCTTTTTTTTAAGCGCCTCGTTTCCAAGGAGGGAAACCCGTGGCCGTATTTGCAACACTCGCACTCTTGCTAGCAGCAGCACCCGGTGCGAATGATGTCGTTCTGCTTGACTTCACTGCCTCGTGGTGTGGTCCCTGCCAGCAGATGAAACCGACCGTCCACCGTTTGGCGGCCGCCGGCTTTCCCGTCAAAGAAGTCGATCTCGATCAGAATCGCGCCCTGGCCCAGCGGCTGGGTGTGGATAAAGTCCCCACGTTCATTCTGCTCTCCAATAACCAGGTGGTCGCCCGGACCTCGGGATACACCAGCTACCAGGCCCTGGCGGACATGTTCAGCCAGGCCGGCTACGCTCCTGGACAGCAACAGCCCGAGCAGCAGATCGCCGCCCAGGCCCCGCCTGCCGGTCGATCGCGGTTGGCGGCCCCGCCTGTCACCCAGGCCAGCCATACGGCTCCCGCCCCTGCGACCCAGCCTGCGGAGTCCGATATCCCGCAGGATCGAGCCGAGCAGATCGCCCTGTTCTCGACCGTGCGACTGAAAATTGAAGACAGCACCGGTTACTCGTTCGGTACGGGAACCGTGATCGACATGCACGGCGACGAAGCCCTGGTGTTGACCTGCGGCCATCTTTTCCGGGATTCGGCCGGCAAGGGACGGATCTCGGTCGAGCTGTTTCATCCGCAAGCCCAAGGCGCGCTGCCGGGCCGGTTGATCAGTTACGACGCCGACCAGCATGACATTGGCTTTGTCAGCTTCCGCCCCGGGATGCCGCTGGAGCCGGTCCGTGTCGGCGGCCCGAACCTGCAGTCGGCAGTGGGCAGCAAGGTATTCTCGATTGGTTGCAATCGCGGAGCGGACGCAACCATTCGTCGCAGTCATGTCACGCACGTCAATCGTTACGGGGGGCCCGACAACATCGAAGTCGCTGGCGAACCGATCCAGGGTCGTTCCGGCGGCGGACTGTTCAACGCCGCGGGCGAGCTGATCGGCGTCTGCAATGCGGCCGATCCCAAGGATAACGAAGGCGTTTACGCCGCACTCAAGTCGGTGCAGTTTCATCTCGACCGAATCGGCCAGGGTCGCATCTACACCGGCGAAAACGCAATCGCCCAGGCGGCTCCGGCCGCCGTCCGGCCGACGACTCCGGCTCGGTCGGTTGCTGACAATGCGGAACTCGATGTGAATCCGGCCGCGTATTTCGCTGAACGGGAAGCCCGCGCGGCCCGTGCCGACAACGACGTGGAAGTCATCGTGGTGGTGCGATCCAAGTCGCGCCCTGAAAACAGCCGGACGATGATCCTGCCGAACCTGCCGCAGTCGCTGGTCCAGCAGCTGGAAGCCCATCATCGCCAGCAGCACCCGACCAGCGAACCTGTCCAGGCTCCGCCTGCCGGCAGCCCGATCATCCGGGCCCAGTCGGAGTAAGAAGCACGCTTTCGCAACGGGGCGTCCCTCCTTCCTGGTTCGCCAGGGCGCCCCGATCGCACATAACCAAACGTGTTACGTGCGATTGCTGCTGTTGCATTTACCTTACCCATGCGGGCCGACTCAAAACGTCGGCCGTGATTTCACGCAGGCCCTGCTTCTTGGCCCGCTGTCGCCGCCAGGGAGTTGGCTCCCTGGCGTTTCTTTTGCGCTGGCCGAGCGTTTGACTCCCGGTTCCCCCGAACGTCTGAACGCTGCCCGAGGCATCCGCGCGTAACGTTGCCATTGGCATTTCAGACACCTAATGCAGACCGTTCTGTGAGAATGCCGACTTTCGGTCCATTCCTTCGCGGCAGCCAAGGTGGGTGTCTGGAGCCAGGAAAGTGAGCGTCTTCAAACGAAAAAAGGAGTCGGGGCGAACCCTGACTCCTTCACTCTTTCAATTCCTGGCGACGAAAACTACGGTCGCGGCGGATTGCCGCCCGGGCTGACCGAAGGCGGAGTCGTGGTTCCGCCCGGTCGAGCTACGTTGCCGCCGGGACGCTGGACCGATGAGGAATACTTGCTGTACGGCTGGCCCGACTCAAAGCGGGCGTTGATCGGCCATGTCCCGTTGGGCGTGCCAATCAGGAAGGGCACATCGGTGTTGTTGGAGGCGGCCGCTTTTGCGTTCAGGGCGTCCTGAATCGAATTAATGTTGGTCGCGCCGACCTTCAGCAACACATCGCCGCGCTGAATGCCGATCGCCTGGGCGCCGCTTCCTGACAGCACCTGGAGGATCACCACTTGCCCGTTACGCTCGACGAGCTCTACGCCAAGTTTGCCTTCGGCCGCAATAACATCGACGGCCATCGCGAGGGCCCCGACAACGCCAAACATCAACGTCATGAATCGCATCGGACTACTCCAAAGTGGGAAACGGACAGGAAACTGCCTCAAACTTGAGACAGGACTCACAGGGAAATCAGCGTTCGCCAGGCGAAACGTTGGTAAACTGAGAAAGCATGCCCCGATTGGTTATCAGACTGGGCGAATCAAAAGCCTGCCGGCGGCGAAGTGCACACACCCGACCTGAGCATGGTATCGGTCGCCGTTCTCCGGTCAAGCATCCCGAATGCAATTTCCATTCAGCCCAGGAAACAATTAGATTTCAGGCCGCCGATTGCGCGTTGCCTGGGCGTTAACCTTCGGGGAAATCGTTCTGCCAGGCGTTGGAAGTAACCACCTGAGATGGATAGAAAGACGGGGGCAGAAGGACGCCGTTAAGTCAGGACGTTTCCGGTCGCGGGCGGCGGAGAGAAGCTACGCCCTTATCAGAAGCCCAATTGGGCGATGGCCCGCGATGCTCAAGATGATCGCGGGCGCGGAGCCAAGGCGTTCCGCTTTCGTGTCGGAACGCTCACGTTGTCGCCGGTACTTAGGCCGCGGCGTACTGCTTGCCGGCGTAGAACGTGGCGATTCGCTTGACCACCGTCTGCTGCTCTTCGATCGTCAGTTCGGGGAAGATCGGCAGGCTGAGCACTTCGGCGGCGGCCCTTTCCGTTTCGGGGAGATCGCCTTCGCGATAGCCCAGATGACGGAAGCAGTCCTGCTGATGCAGGGGCTGCGGGTAGTACACCTCGCTGCCAATCTGGGCGTCGGCCAGGTGGCGTCGCAGGGCGTCGCGGCGGCCTTCCGGCACGCGGATGGTGTACTGGTTCCAGACGTGCCAGCAACCACGGGCCGTTTGCGGCAGCACCAGGTTCTGGTCGAGTTTGGCGTCGGCCAGCAGTTCATCGTACCGGCCAGCGTTGGTGCGGCGGTCGGTCGTCCAGCCGTTCAGGCGGGCGAATTTTACGTTGAGCACGGCTGCCTGGATCGAGTCCAGACGGCTGTTGATGCCGACCACCGGGTGGAAGTATCGCGGCTGCATGCCGTGGGCCGCCATGATGCGGAGCACCTGGGCCATGCGATCGTCGTTGGTGGTGACCATTCCGCCGTCGCCGAAACCGCCGAGGTTTTTGGTTGGGTAGAAGCTGAACGCTCCGACATCGCCGATCGCTCCGGCTTTGGCGGCGCCGTAACCGGCTCCGATCGCCTGGGCGGCGTCTTCCAGGACAAACAGGCCGTGCGTGCCGGCCAGCGCCAGGATCGCTTCCATATCGGCGCACTGGCCGAACAGATGCACGGGGATAATGGCGCGTGTCGACGGCGTGAGAGCCGCTTCGACCTGGCTGGCGTCGATATTGAAGGTAACCGGGTCGATGTCGACAAAGACCGGTTTGGCTCCCAGTCGCCAGACGGCGCTGGCCGTGGCGAAGAAGGTAAAGCTGGGGCAGATCACTTCGTCGCCGCGGCCAATGCCGCGAGCCATCAGCGCCAGCAGCAGGGCGTCGCTACCCGATGCGCAACCAATGGCGTGGGCGGCTCCGGTGTACTCGGCGACCGATTGTTCCAGCTGGGTGACTTCAGGACCGTGCAAAAAGCGGCCCGAGTCGCAAACCTGGGAAATAGCCTGCTGGATTTCGTCGAGCAGGGGGCGATTGCCTCTTTGCACATCGAGCAAAGGCACAGGGCGATTTGATTCAGAAGCAGCGTGCGGATCAGCCACGTTTGCCGGAGCCTCCATGCTCAGGGACGCCTGGGGTCGCAAGGATCCCTGGCGAAATTGAATTAGTTTCACAGCCGCGACGCACGAAGGTCGGGCCGAACTCGCGCGAACGATAGTCGAATCCGCCCGCAGCGGTCAAGACAGGAAATCCTGAATGCAGTCCAATTTACGCCAGCAAGGGCGCTGGAGGACGACAGAGAACGGCCGCTAGTCGCACCGCCGCCAGCAGGCTGGTTGGATTGGCGGTCCCTTGCCAGGCAATGTCAAACGCCGTGCCATGATCAACACTGGTGCGCACCACCGGCAGCCCCAGCGTGGTGTTGATGGCGGAGTCAAACGCCAGCGTTTTCAGCGGAATGAGCCCCTGATCGTGGTACATGCAAATGTAGGCGTCGGTCCGGGCCCGCCGGTCGGGCAGAAACGCGGTGTCGGCCGGCAGCGGACCTTCCAGATGATAGCCCTGCTCGCGCATGCGCAGAATGGCCGGCTCGATCAGGCGTTCTTCCTCGCGCTGCCCGAACAGGCCGTGCTCGCCAGCGTGGGGATTCAAGCCGCAGACCGCCAGTCGAGGCTCGCGGCCGCGCATCCGCCGCATGGCTTCGGCCGTCAGTTCAATGACTTCGCAGATCCGCTCAATGGAAAGCAGCCGGGGCGCTTCCAGGTAGCCGACATGCACCGTCGCCAGGCTGCAGGTCAGCAGGTCCGAGGTCAGCATCATGCAGGAGCGTTCCGCCTGCATCCTCTCGGCGAAGATCTCCGTATGGCCAGGAAAGTGGTGGCCGGCTGCGTACAGAGCTTCTTTATTGAGGGGGCCCGTGGTGACCGCTTCGACCTGGCCTGCCAGGGCCGCATCGATACTGGCGGTCACATAGCGGTAGGCTGCTTCGCCACAAATGGGCGACATTTGACCGGGGACGACCTGCTCCAGCGGAGGAAAGTCGAAGTCCAGCACCGAAGGGCGGTCGATCGCCTGGTAGTTCTGCTCCCATGTTTCCCGCGTGAGGATCGGCGCGTGGAAAGGCAGGCCCAGTTGACTGGCGGCGCGGTTCAGCACGGCGGCGCTGCCAAACACAATGGGAATCGCGCTGCCGGTGATGGGCTCGTGCGCGAGCATGCGGAGGCAAATCTCGGGACCCACGCCGGCGGGATCGCCCATAGTGACAGCGATACGAGGCGACGACATGGAGGACTTTCGTCGGTAAAACAGTGAGGGGAGCGGTTAAAGGACAGCCTGCAGAACGGCTGCCTCTTCGAGCGATTTGGGTAATTCCGACGAGCACTGGAAAACCTGCAAGGGCGTATCGCCCATCCGGCGCCGCATTTTTGCCAGTCGCTGGAAGGTCAGCGGTCGGTCAGGCAGCTCGCGGATGTAGATCGCCGCGATTCGGTCGGGATAAAGGGCCGTCACGCCGCTGTAAATTTCGGGATCAATCTCGCCGGAGTCGCCGACCAGGACAAATCGCCTTTGCGGGAACTCGCGGACAATCTGGTGGATCACTTTCCCTTTGCCGCGCCGCCGGGCGTGAAAGATTCGTTTGGTCAACTGATCGCGCAGACGGAAAAAACGCAGGTGAAAGGTGCCGCTGGGGAACAGTTCATCGCCGCAGAAGGTCGACAGCGGATGGTACAACTGCCAGGGGCTCGACGACACATAGTGCATCGTGGCGCCCTGCTCGACCCAGTGCTGGTAAAGCTGCGACATGCCAAAGATAGGCTGGAACTCTCGCAAAAAGGTGTTGTTGAGCAGTTCCCTGCGGTCGCCGACCGACGAGTGTTTGATGGTGTCGTCGATATCTGAAATGACGGAAACGCCGGTTGGCCCGACCAGCTGCGCCCGACCGACAAACTCGGCTTCAGGGGCATTGCCGACGGCGGCTCCCTGGCTGGCGACCAGCTTGTAGGTGAGCCACTGGCCGGTCAGATCGCCCGACTGCTGCAGGTCCAGGACATCTTCTCGCGAAAGCTCAATCTCGCCAGAGAAAAGACCGTTGCGCTGGGAGCGGCGGGATACCAGGTGCGTCCTTCCCCCCAGTTGCACTTCAATCCGTTTTCCACGCAAAGCGGCGGCGGCGAAGGTCTGAATCCGCTGCTGGAAGATCTCGCTTTCAAAGGCTTCGGCCGGGGCGCACATCATCCGTCGCAGCAAACGCAGCATGATCCGCTTGGGAAGATTCGGCTGGCCGGGACGCACGACGGCCCCACTGATGGAAACACTCCACGAATCCGACGATTCGTTGAATCGCCCGAAGGTGGGAAAAAAGATCACATCGTGGGGATGATCGATCTTTGGCATGGGGTGGTTCGCGATAGTCGCCATTGCGGGGACGGCGGCAAAAGGATTTGGCGCCCAGAAGGGAAGCCCCAGCAACTATCGAAAAGTATAGCCATCCTGACGGGGCGGGCAACAAACTCATAAGAAATTCATCAAAACGGTTCCCGGTTTTCGGCCGTTCCGGCGGGCGATTCTTGCCAGGAAAGAAATTCCGCCTGCGCCATATCGGGGGGTGAGTATTGACTTCTCCAGGGTTCGTATTTCCAATCAATGGACTCTGATCAGTGCTTCCTCCGCAATTCGCCGTTGTGTTGCGTTAAGAAGCGTTTTACACCCGCTCACGGGAAATCATTCATGTTGCGCACCTTGGTTTTGTTGGCCGTTGTGGCTTCCTTTTCGCTGACCGTCTTCAACGCGACCAGCTCGGCTGCTGACGCGGAAAAGAAGGCTTCGATCAAACAGGTTATGAAAGAAGCGATGAAAGGCCCGTTGGGGAAAAAAGTCGCCTCCGGCGACGCCACTCCCGAAGAACAGGCGAAGCTCGTTTCGCTGCTGAAGGACATGGCTGCGGCCAAGCCCCCCAAAGGCGATCAGGCTAGCTGGGACGCCAAGGCCAAGGCCCTGGTCGAAGCAGCCGAAGGCGTGCAGGCCGGCACCGCCGGTTCTGGCGCTGCTTTGACTGCCGCCCTCAACTGTGGCGCTTGCCACAAAGCTCACAAGGGCTAAGCTGAACGGCTGCTCTTGAAGAACAGGAAGAACGCCCTGGAGCCTGGCTGCAGGGCGTTTTTCTGTTGGTGTCCTGCCCGCCGCCTTTCGATGACGTTGCTGGCGACGGCGCAAGGGGCTGGATGCGGCGCTAAATGTAATACATGTTGGCGGCTTCGCCCCGCGCTTCTTCCGCAAGATCGGCAAAGCTGATGGCCGCCAGGGCGGCCCGTTCCATTTCATGCACTTCGGTCCAGGCCCGCATCAGGGTGCGGGAGATGGGCGAGTCCACCTCGGTGTTGCTGGTGACTTCCGCGCCGGAGCCATCGACCGCCGCCATCACTTCGCCCAGGGAGATCTTCGCCGGCGCCCTGGAGAGCCGATAGCCGCCTGCCGCGCCCCGGGTGCTGGCGACCAGACCGGCCGACTTGAGCTGCAGCAAGATCTGCACCAGGAACCGCGAGGGAGCCCCGTGACGTTCTGCGATCGAACGGAGCGTCGCCGGTTCCGGATCGTCGTAGCGGGCAGCCAGCTCTAATATGGCCAGGCAAGCGTATTCAGTTTTGGCGGAAATATGCATGCGAACAAAAGCGGCGGTAAAAGTACATCGCGGCGAAACGTTTGCGCGTCGCCGACTGTCCTCCCCGAACACGCCCTGGCGATCGGCACAGGCGTGGTCTCGCGTCAACGGAAGAAGCCCCGGGGATGGGCGTCAGTCGGTGGTGTGCAGGCCGCATTCGGTTTTGGCGCTGCCGCTCCATCGGCCGGCCCGTTCATCTTCGCCGAACAGCACGGCTCGAGTGCAAGGGAAGCAGCCGATGCTGGAATAGCCCTGGTCGTGCAGCGGGTTGTACGGAATGTCGTGATCCAGAATCAGCCGCCAGACCTGGTCTTTTTTCCAGTTGGCCAGGGGGCTGATTTTGACCAGGTTGAATTTTTTGTCCCAGCCCACGATCGGAGCTTTGGCCCGATCCGGGCTCTGGTCCCGGCGGATGGCGCTGGCCCAGGCGTGCCAACCCTGGGCGGCCGCCTGGAGGACTTTGATTTTTCGATCGGCGCAGCACTGGTTGGGATTGGTTTTGTACAGCGGTCCGCCATGCTGGGCTTCGTACTGTTCGACCGTTAGTTCAGGGCGTTTGAATTCGACCGTAATGCCGTAACGCTCGCGAACTTTTTCGCGCAGGTCGAGCGTCTCCTGGAACTGGTAGCCCGTTTCCAGATTGAAAATGGGCGTTTCCGGCGCAATCTCCGCCAGCATATGGATGATGGTCATCCCTTCCGGCCCGAACGCGGTCGCCATGGTGAAATGCGGGGCAAACCGATCGACGGCCCACTGCAGGATCTCCTGCGGCGTGGACTGCTCCAGCTGCTCGCTCGCGGTGGCGATCTCTTTTTCCAGTTCCGGCGTCAGCTGGATCCCGGCAGCGGGAGCCGGCGTTGACGATTTCTCCGCGTGCGAACCCTCAACACGGGAAACGCCATCCGCGGAAAGGATAGGCAACGAAAGCGGTGTAGATTGAGACATGCTGGAAATCTTGTCGGTGGTGCGGGGATGCAAAGGAGAGGTCGAAAGCGACGCCGCCTTTTTCCTTCAAAGCGTCAGTTGATCGTCAATGTTACGAATGTTTGTCAAAAAGGTCAACTATCGCCTCCCCTTATCCTATCGGCATCCTCAGCTTCTGACTGCAGTTTATGCGGGTTGCTCCTGTTAAACGGTCCCGGTTCTTCACCGCCAAAAGAAGGGGTCTGCCCCGGGTTTCTGAGAGAAACGGCCGCTTTGGGGGCTGGGGGTCTGCGCATGAAATCGGGGGTCCGCGCATAAAAAAAGCCCGGCAACGGAGGAGAGATTCCGTTGCCGAGCTTGTGCTGGAGCATCAGGTGCGCCCCAGCACGAAAATCAAACGTAGCTTCGTCGTGCTGCCAGGAGCCGCTTACGCACTCTTCTTGAAGAGGTTGTTGCGTCCTTCGACGATATCGGCGTCGATCAGGTACTTGCTGCCTTCGGGCTGGTCGGGCAGTTCGAACATGATGTCCAGCATCACTTGTTCGATAATGCTTCGCAGTCCGCGGGCGCCGGTGCCTTTGCCCTGGGCTTTGCGGGCGATGGCCGACAAGGCTTCGGGGGTAAACTCGACGGTCGAATTTTCCATGGCAAACAGGCTTTCATACTGCTTGACAACGGCGTTCTTCGGTTCCGTCAGCACTTGGATCAAAGCTTCTTCGCTTAGCGGAGTCAGCGAACTGATCACCGGCAAGCGACCGACCAGTTCGGGAATGAGGCCGAATTCCAGGATATCGTCGCTGGTGACCTGCGGGAGCAGTTCCGACAGATCGCTTTCTTCGCGGAAGCCAGACGCCTGGCCGAAGCCCATCGTCTTTTTGCCAAGCCGCTTGCGGATGATATCTTCGATTCCGACGAACGTTCCGCCGCAGATGAACAGGATATTCGAGGTGTCCATCTGAATGTACTGCTGCTCCGGATGCTTCCGTCCTCCCTGGGGGGGGACGTTGGCCACGGTGCCTTCGAGCATTTTCAGCAGGGCCTGCTGCACGCCTTCGCCCGAGACATCGCGGGTGATGGAGACGTTGTTGCTGGTTTTGCCGATCTTGTCGATTTCGTCGATATAAAGAACACCGCGTTGGGCGGATTCCAGATCAAAGTCGGCCGCATGCAGCAGTTTCAGCAGCAGGTTTTCGACATCTTCGCCGACGTAGCCGGCTTCGGTCAGCGTGGTCGCATCGCCGATGGCGAACGGCACGTTGAGCACGCGGGCCAGGGTCCGGGCGAGCAGCGTTTTGCCGGAGCCGGTGGGGCCGCACAGCATGATGTTCGATTTTTCAATTTCGACATCGGAGCCGCCAAAACCGAGGTTCAGGCGTTTGTAATGGTTGTGCACGGCGACGGCGAGGACTTTCTTCGCCGAGTGCTGGCCGATCACATATTCATCCAGGTGCGCCACCATTTCGCGGGGCGTTGGAATCGTTGAAAACAGGCTCGTCGATCCACCTCGACGGCGTTGTTCTTGTTCTAAAATAGATTGGCAAAGATCAATGCACTCGGCACAGATATAAACGTCGCCAGGTCCTTCGACCAGCGGGCCTACATCGCGATAACTCTTTCGGCAGAAAGAACAGAACGCATTTTTCTTCGTGGTGCCGCCTCTGCGACCACCGCCCACCTCTTTTCCCGCGGGCATAATCACTCCTTTTCGGATAAACGACCGGTTCAGCCGGCCGGGGAAAAAAACCAGGTGTCGCTCGAAGCAACCTTCCAGCCAGGAGATCTGCTTTGGCAGGCCCAGACCAGAGGGTAGGTTTTTGGATTCATCCCTGTTCGCAAACGTCGAGCTGTCATCCGTCACATTTTAAAAGCCAGGCAATCCCAAGCGGCTTCCACTTCCGTTTGGTGTTCAAAAGAGCGAGTGTGGGACCGGTTATTCAGGTTAGTTCGAAGGATCCGAAAATGTCGTATGCCTTAGTCGTAACTCTCACCGGGACAATCGCTTACTTCACTTTTCAACTGTTCGCCGAGCCGTGTTTGTATCTTTCGGAATTCCGCGTCGCTAATGTCACCCCGACGGTGCATTTCTCGGAAATTCGTGAGCACCGAAGTGGTCGTTAGCGTGTCTTCACCGGACCTATCGCGAAATCTGCTAATGGCCCACCACCCGGCGACACTTAGAATCGCCAATCCCCACAGGGAAATCACAATCGCTGCAACCGGAGTGGTAAGGAATTCAGGCATGAGCGGACGACCGCTGTTTCAGGAGCAATCGGATCGAAAGGGCGCAAAGCGTCCTTTTGACTATTATGCACACGGCGGCGAGGTAGTCCAGATTCCGCCCTCAGGTTCCCGCCTTTTGGCAGACGCCTGACGGCCTGGTTGCGAAGCGACTTTCACTCCGCGGGACCAATCCGCAGTCAACTCATGATGCACCGGCCCTGGCAGTCGCTGTTTCGATGGGCGGCATACCGTCCGCCTGTGGAAATTCACAGGCGATCGTCGGGTTGGACGATTTTCACGCAGCCAGGGAAACAGTCGCTGGGAACAAAAACGAGCGACAGAATTCGCGATATACTAGCCGCCGGACAGTTTCCTGACTGGGAGCTGGCAACCGGAACGCCTTCGACGAAAGTCGTTTTCGCGAGACAGAGGGCCGGCCGCACTCCTGGAGAGAAGAGTGCGGCCGGCCAGTTGGGCGTTCCATCGTGTGTTCCTGCCATTATTACGCCCCCGGTTCGCCGGGGGTTCACTGATTCTGAACTTTTCTGTTGAGAAATAAATGAGCTCGCCCAAGAACCTGCAACGCATCCTCGATGGAGGCATTGTGGCCGTGATTCGCGCTGAAAGTGGGGAACTGCTGGTCGACGTGGCCGAAGCCCTGGCCGCCGGCGGCGTCGACGCTATGGAAGTCACCTTTACCGTTCCCCGGGCGGTCAACGTCCTGGAGCGGGTCGCCGATCGACTGGGCGACAAAATCATTCTGGGGGCCGGCACCGTGCTGGATCCGGAAACGGCCCGCGCCGCGCTGCTGGCCGGCGCCGAGTTCATCGTCTCCCCGATCGTCAATCGCGAAGTAATCCAGCTCTGCCGCCGGTACGATAAGATCGTCATGCCCGGCGCGCTGACCCCGACCGAGGTCGTCGCCGCCTGGGAGGCCGGAGCCGATATCGTCAAAATCTTCCCCAGCGATCTGACCGGCCCCAGCTATCTCAAAGCGCTGCACGGGCCGCTGCCGCAGATCCGCCTGATGCCGACCGGCGGCGTAAACCTTGACACGGCTGCCGACTTCTTGAAAGCGGGCGCCTGCGCCCTGGGCATCGGCGGTTCGCTGGTCGAAGCCAAAACGGTCGCCGCCGGCGATTTCGACCGGATTGAATCGCTCGCCCGGCAGTTCAAAGCGATCGTCGACAAATTCCGCGCTTAGCCGCCATTACTTCAGGAGTTCCCACGGCCAGATCCTTGACCCTGGCCCTTGCGGCGGGTTCTAATTGTAAGCGGGCCTTTCCGTAATCAGGAGCCAACGCTATGACGCGGCCAATTCTGGACCGACGCAGTTTTCTTCAGGCCGGCATCGCGGCCGCCGCAACGGGCGCGGTTTGCCTGCCGGGCGATCTTCCCTTGTCCAACCGGACCGGGGCGGCGGATGCGCCAGGCGAACGTCCTCACACGGGAAGACTGCAGCAGGCCAAACTGGTCGGACCCACCTCCAGCATTATCCCGGTCGTTGGCGATGGCGACTGGATCTGGACGGAGCCGCCCGAAGAAACGGGCTACCAGGAGTCGCGGAACTTCCAGCTGACCGTTGGCATCTCGCTGACCGGCGGCAAAGGCGCGGCGTCCAACATCAAGGCGACCACGCCGATTCCGGTCGCCCATCCGGAACAGGAACTCTACAACGCCCAGATCGACAATTACTTCTGCGCCGCCTCGACCCGCCAACTCACCCCGGAAGCGGCCCAGTTATGCGTCGCTGCCCCGCAGTTGTTGCCGGGCCAGAAGATCGGGGCTCTCGCCCGGTTCCAGCTGCGCATCCGGAAAGATTATCGCGGCTTTGAGAAGGACCAGTTCCCTGCCGCCCAGGAGTTCCCGCGTGAATTCCGCAAACAGTACATGTACGACAGCCCCGGCATCCAGACCCGCCAGGCCGCCGTCAAAGAGATGGCGGACAAAATTGGCGGCCAGTTCGACCATCCGTGGGATAAGGCGAAGGCGTTCCATAACTGGGTTTGGACGGAGATCACCAGCCGCATCGGTTCCTATACCAGTGTGATCGCCGCTCTCCGGGATCGCGTCGGCGACTGCGAAGAGAAAGCGGCGACTTTTGCCGCATTCTGTCGAGTTAGCGGCATTCCGGCCCGTCTCGTCTGGGTGCCCAACCATAACTGGGCCGAGTTTTACCTGCAGGACGAATCGGGCTACGGCCATTGGATCCCGGCCCATACGTCCTGCTATTCCTGGTTCGGCTGGACCGGCGCCCATGAGCTGATCCTCCAGAAGGGCGACTCCGTGCCGATTCCGGAGAAGAGCAAGCCCGAACGGCTGATGTCGGACTGGATGCAGTGGCAAGGCGCCAAACCGGAAGTGCAGTACATCGCCAAACTGGAACCGATCGTCGAATCCGGCGACCCCGGTCCCGGCGCTCGGGAAAAAGATGAACGCGGCGCCTGGACGCCGTTTGGCCCTTACGCCGACAAACCGTTCATGCGGCGCTAATGTCGGCCTTAAAAATTCCTGGTACGCAGAAGATGCACCGTCCTGTCGCGTTGAGTAGCAGAGCGAGAAACGCGTTGAGTAGCTGAGCGAGAAACGCGTTGAGTAGCTGAGCGTGAAGAAAGGCTCGCTGCTGCCAGTAGCCCCCGGCAACCACCTGCAGCGTTCCGATGGATCCGTAAAACAGCAGGGACGACCAGAATTCCTGCGTGACATAAGGCGGATTCACCGGCGGCGGATTCACCGGCGGCGGATTCGCCAGCCTGGCCTGCACCAGACAGACCAGGCTCACCAATTCTCTGTGGGCCCGGGTCTAAAAGACGACCACCCACAGGACGAAGATTCCGGCTGCATTAAGGAACAGAGCGAGAAAAAACGCTCGCCCTTGCCAGAATCCGCCGGCAACCAACTGCAGCATCCCCATGCATCCGTAAAACAGCAGGGACGACCAGAATTCCTGGGCGACAAAAGGCAGATTCACCGGCGGCGGATTCGCCAGCCTGGCCTGCACCAGACAGACCAGGCTCACCAAAGCGGCTCCCAGCATGATCGAGCCCATCCCCCAGCTGATGACGGCCGGAATCAGGAACCAGGGAAACGATCGCCAGTCGCCGCTCGCGGGCTCAGCGACCGGGTTGTCTGGCGCCTGGGGGGATTCGTAAGGATTCATGCCCGATTCCGGATTGCTGGTCCTGGAGAGCCTGCCTGCGACTCCCTTTCATTCTAGCGGCATGCGTCTCGACCTGTTTCACCCGTAGCAAAACATTCGGGAGGCGCCGTCCTTTACATCATGATGGCTAGCAGCTCTCTCCAGAGCAGCGGCAGGGCCAGCCCTGCCAGGTTAAACAGTACGGCCAACCACCAGTGTGCGCGTAGCCAGCAGTAGGCCGCCAGAACCTGCATCACCCCGAACAGGAGATGCCTGCCCACGATCAGGATGATTTGCACATCCGCTGGGGTCGCGAAGTACGTCCGCGGCTGTTCGGCCTCCTGCGACATCAGAAAATAGAACTGAAGGAAGGGCATGGTCATCAACGCCCCCACGCCTAGAGAACCGCTCAGCACTGCCAGAATCTGGCGCCAGGGAAACGACAACCAGAACGCGGGAACGGGCGCGTCGACTGGCGTCTTGGGGGATTCATAAGGATTCATGCCCTGCTTCCTTCCGCCCTGCGTAACAAAGCGAACCATTGGAATACTCGACAGGCAGGGGGGTAACGTTCGGCGATAGCAGAGAATCGCAAAGCGCCAGCAACACGAACCCCGCCAGGTTGAGGAGCAAGGCGGATCGCCAGCGGACACGCAGCCAGGAATAGCCGGCCAGCAGCTGGCTCAGCCCCACGAGAACGAGTAACGCCAGCGTCAGCACGCTCCATGAGAGATCCAGCGCGGCGAAGTAAAGGTGCGCCCTGTCGAACTCGCTGGACCTGAAAAGTAACAGCGCGAAGCCTGGCACGATCGCCAGGCAGCCCACGCCGAAGAAAACGCTCAGCAGAGCAGGAACAAGATTCCACTGAATCGGCTGCCGGCCCGGGCATGCAGGATCTTCGACGGGTTCTTCTACCGGATCGACTGGCGTCCGCGGGGATGCGTATGGATTCATGCCCGATTCCTGTTTCTGGCGAGAACTTCGGTGGGCGGCGACTAACGCACTAACAGCGCCTCGATGACCCACCAGAGAGTAAATCCCGCCAGGTTCAGCGGGACAGCGGCCAGCCAGTTTCGGCGCCACCAGCACCCGGCCGCCAGGAACTGCGTTACCGCGACACCCAGAGTGAGCGCCAGCATCCACCGAGGATCCGTCGCTGGATAATCCTCAGACAACGGTTCCACCCTCATGATCAAGCCGAGGTAGCACCCGGGGAGCGTCGCAGCCCCAGCTCCAACACTAACACTCAACAGACCGGGCATTATACGCCAGCGAAGACCGAACGGGAACGTCGGCTCCCGTTCCGCAGCGATATCCGCCAGTGGGACTTTCGGTGTTTGTGGCGATTCGTAAGCATTCATTTCTGTTTCCGCAGTGCAACTTCTCTCGACCGTCCTCTGCGATACAGCTCCATTCTAACGAAGCATGGCAGGCCCGTTCCAGTTTGGCCCTGGTGGAAATGCCTTGCCCCGCGTCCGTCCGCTTCCCCGCCTTGGAGACAGGGCGACAATTATGGTATTTTCCAGAACGTTCCGCTGCGATCGCGGAAGCATGGCAGCCTCTGTCTATAGCTCTATAGTAAGCTCGCGTGGACGGACGTTAGCCTCGACGATCGAACGGGGCCTGGATCGCCTTCGACATTTAACAAGGGAATCGGATGACTACGACGCAGGAACCGCTGGCCGGCTGCGAGCACGCGATCGACGAGCTGCGTGAGTGCGGCCGCATTTTTTGGGAACGCGGCTGGTCGCTCGGCACCAGCAGCAACTACAGTGTGGTCGCCGGTCGTGATCCGCTGGAACTGATCATCACCGCCAGCGGCAAGGATAAAGGTCGTCTTCAGCCGCATGAGTTTGTCCGCATCGACGGCCAGGGCCGGCCCACTTCCGCCGGCCAGCCCAAGTCGTCGGCCGAAACGCTGCTGCACACGGTCGTCGCCAGCGAACTGCCTGGCGTCGGCTGCGTGCTGCATACGCATTCCGTCTGGGGCACGCTGCTCTCGGATCTGTACGCCGACCAGGGAGCGATCGAGATCGAAGGCTACGAGATGCTCAAAGGACTCGACGGCGTGCCGACGCACGAACATACCGAACGGGTCGAGATCTTTGACAACACGCAAGACATCCCCAAGCTGGCGGCCGAAGTCCAGTCGCGGCTTGTCGCGGCGGATCCGCTGACGCACGGCTTTCTGATTCGCAAGCATGGGCTGTACACCTGGGGAGCCTCGGTCGCTGAAGCCCGGCGCCATATTGAAATCTATGAGTTCCTGTTTGAGTGCGTCGCTCGCCGGCGCATGCTGTAGTAACGTCCGCCTGGAGAGTTCTCATGTCCGGTTTTCACCGCGTGCTGCTGAGGGCGCTCCTCGTCGCCGCCTTGCTGCTCCCGGCCGATCTCCCGTCGCAGGCGGATGAAACCGCGCCGGCGGCGATTGCCGAGGTGGAGCCGTCCGCCCTGCATCATCTATTGAAACTGACCGATCAGGTGTATGTCGGTGGGCAGCCGCACGGGGAAGCAGGTTTTGCCGCATTGCAAAAGCTGGGCGTGAAGATCGTCGTCAGCGTGGACGGAGCCCAGCCCCAGGTGAAGCTGGCTCACAAGTACGGACTGCGTTATGTCCACATTCCGATCGGCTACGACGGCGTCGCTCCGCAGGCCCAGCTTGCCCTCGCCCGGCTGGCGCTAGAGAAGGAGCCGATGTACGTGCACTGCCACCACGGCGAGCATCGCGGCCCGGCCGCCGCCGCCATCGTTTGCATGGCCGGACAGCAGGCCACGCATCAGGAAGCGGTCGGCATGCTGCAGCGGGCCGGCACCAGCCGTAAATACTCCGGCCTGTGGCGCGATATCCGCCAGTATGAACGCCCCGGGCCGAACGCCCGGCTGCCGGAACTGGTGGAGGTCGCCCGCGTCGGTTCCTATGCGGCAGCGATGGCCCAGATCGATCGGGCGTTTGATAACCTCAAACTGATCCAGGCCGCCGGCTGGAAAACGCCAGCCGAACATCCCGACGTGTCGCCCGCCCAGCAGGCCGTGCTGCTGGAAGAAGGCTATCGCGAAGCGATCCGCAGCCAGCAAGAGGATCCGCGGCCCGGGGCCAAAGAACCGTTCGCCGCCTGGCTGAGGACCGCCCATCAGGAATCGGCGCAACTTGCCGCCGCGTTAGAAGCGTTCGACAGCAAGCGAGCCGAAGCGACGTTCCAGGCAGTGAAAACCTCCTGCACGCGCTGTCATGCCGAGTACCGCGACTAACAAACGGCGTTGGTCTTTGCAGGTGCGATACGGGAGAGGGGCATGTCATGAAACTCGTCGACTTTCTAGACATCCCCGGCAACCGTGCGGCATTTCCCGAGCAGCGATTGCAGCGTTGGACGAACAACGCCTGGCTGTGTGAGATTCACCAGGAAGATCTGGTGGTGGCGGATGGATTTCGTCAGATCGGCTGGGACATCCTCTGGGATTACGATTTTAAAACTTTCAATCAGAATCCGAACGCGATCTGGTTTGACGATTCCTTGGAAAAGCCTGGTCTTCCGAGCGAGCGGATCAAGATCGTGTTCTGCCCCCTGTGCGAATCAGCGATGCGGCTTTCTCAACAAGCCCGGCATCCTGCGAAGAAGCGGAAAGGGAAAAAGAGCAAAAAGTACGACCGCGAAGAGTCGTCAGGAGAGTAAGCCGCAACGTCCAAGGCAAACGAGGGACGCCCACAACACAACGCCCTGCTCAACCCAGCCGCAGCATTTCCGTGAGAGCCTGATCGACGCCGGTCGGATCGCTGGCCAGGCTCCAGGCGATGAGCACAATCGCGGCGATGCTGAAGCCGATCTGGAAATAGCCGTAACGATTAGGCGTGCTGATCGTTTGGCCCAGCGCCTGTCGCAGGGCGACTTCTAGCTTGCGCCAGCCAATGTAGCTCTGCTGCGGTCCCGACGACACCAGCTGGGCGTTTCGCAGCGAGCGGAACGTTTCCACATGCAGCTGCACGCCTAACTGCGGGAGCGTCAGGCTGTCGCCTGCCCAGCGGGCGTCTTTATCCAGCTCTGACACAATCTGCGCCAGCACCGGTCGCAACTGGTCGGGCTTCACATTGTAAATCACCAGCTTCGGCCGCAGCAGCAGCACGATCAGAATCAGGGAGAGCGCGTAAAAAGACAGCATCAGCGCCCAGACAATCCACCCATACGCAAAGCCAGTGGCGTCGGGCAGGAATAACTCCATCGGGCCAGCGACGACAAAACCGCAGATCCCCACCCCCAGGGCGGTCGTGTCGCGGAAACCGGTCGTTAAAAAGGGCCGACGCGAAAGATTCACCATGCCCAGCAGGAGCAGGTAAATCGCTAATGGACCGAGCGCAATGCAAAAATGAAGTGCGTCCACAGACGACTCACAAGGTGAAAGTACCAGCAACAGGAAAGACGCATTGTAGGCGACCGTCGTTCGCCGTAAAGATGTAACCCCTTCGACCACCTTGCGGGGGGCCGTCGACCCACGCCGCGCTCACCAAACGCCAGGCAAGCCCGGAATTGCCCCCTGCGATCCCCCGTAGCCGAACTCGCCAAGAGATTGGCCGCGGATTCTCAAACGCCGAAGCCTTTCTCCAAAGTTTGGCGACCTTGGCTACATGGGGGTTCTGGCGGCGGCCGCGGCGGAAAACGGCGACAATGCACGCCCGCCCATCGCTTGCGGGCGTCGGCCTCCTCAACCAGAATAAAAATTGTCCTTCGTCGTCACGGTTTCCCCGCGCCGCCTGCCTGGCGTCGCCCGCCATAAAAAAGAAATTTCCCATGCTACGCTGGTTGTACCTCTCCTTGGGATTGATTGCCTGCAGCAGTTTCCTGGGCGAATCCTCCCTGCAGGCGGACGAACGCATCCTGGTGGAAAAGCTTCTTCACCTGCGAGCCGAAGGTCCGCCTGAGTGGAGCACGTTTCCCGCCCAGGCCGACAGCCCGGCTTTGGAGTACGCTTTTTCTTCCGAGGCGGCCAACCCGCACGAATATACGATCCGGCTGCGGCAACAGGATGTCAAACAGTCCTGGTCGCTCACCTGGAACGGCGAGCTGCTGGGCCGCCTGGAGCGGGACGAAAACGACCTGGTCAGCTACTTTGCATTACCTGCCGGCAAATTAAAGGCAGGCGAGAATCGCTTGAACATCGTCCAGGATAAAGGGGAGGTCGACGATATCCGCGTGGGCGAAATCGCCCTGCTGCCCCAGTCCCGGAGCGATGTCCTCTCGGCGGGTCGGTTGCGGGTCGAGGCGACCAGCGATGCGGGCGAGCCGATCCCCTGCCGTCTGACCGTGCTGGCTGTCAACGGCGCCCTGCAGACCACCGGCGCCGTCTCCAGTGAGAAGCTCGCGGTGCGGACGGGCGTGGTCTATACGGCCACCGGCGTCGCCGAAATCCCGCTGCCGGCGGGACGCTACCTGGTCTTCGCCAGCCGTGGTTTTGAGTACTCGGCCCCCAGCGGCGCGGTCGTGCTGGCGGAAGGAGAAATGGCGTCGCTGCCGCTGCGGCTCAGCCGCCAGGTCGATACGACCGGTTACGTCGCTTGCGATACGCATGTGCATTCCTTCACCCATTCCCGCCACGGCGACGCGACGGTGGAAGAACGCATGCTGACGCTGGCCGGCGAAGGGATCGAGCTGCCGATCGCCACCGACCACAACGTGCAGATCGACCATGAGCCGTTCGCGCAGAAGATGCAGGTGCGTGATTTTTTTACGCCCGTCATTGGGAACGAAGTGACGACGGATCGCGGCCATTTTAATGTCTTTCCCATCAAGGCCGGCGCGGCGCCGCCGCGGCATCAACTGGGCGACTGGAAGCTGGTGCTCGACGACATCTTCCGCACGCCTGGCGCCAGGGTCGCCATTTTGAACCATGCCCGCGACCTGCACCGCGGCGTGCGGCCATTCAGTCCCAGCCTGTTTAACCCGGCCATCGGCGAGAACACGGCCGGCTGGGCGATGCGGTTTAACGGGATGGAAGTAATCAACTCAGCCGCCGTCCAGACAGAACCGCTGCAGTTGCTGCACGACTGGATGGCGATCCTTAATCGCGGCTATCACGTGACGCCTGTCGGCAGCAGCGACTCGCACGATGTCAGCCGTTTCATCGTCGGCCAGGGACGCACCTACATCCGTTGCGACGATTCCGACCCAGGCGCCATTCCGGTCGACGCGGCCGTCAACAGTTTTCTCCGGGGCGAAGTGCTTGTCAGTTACGGGCTGCTGGTGGAGATGACCGTCGACGGCAAGTACCGCTCGGGCGAAGTCGCGCCGGTTCCCGATGACGAGGTCCGCGTGGCGCTCCGCGTGCAGGGGCCGCATTGGGCCAAAGCCTCTCATATTCAGCTGTTCGCCAATGGCCTGCTCCTCCGCGAAGAGGCGATCACCCCGTCGCACGGACTGCCGACCGGGGTGCTCTGGGAAGGCGACTGGAAAATTCCGCGACCTGCGCACGACGTTCATCTGGTCGCGATCGCCACGGGCCCGCCAGTCACCGATCCGTTTTGGCCGCTGGCCAAACCGTACCAGCCCCTTTCTTCCGAACTGCAGCTGGTCTCGCTGGCCTGTTCCGGCGCCGTGTGGCTCGACGCCGACGGAGACGGCCGGCAGTCTTCGGCGCGGGATAACGCCCTGCTCTGCCTGGCTCGCAGCGACGGCGACCTGACCCGCCTGGTCGAGCAACTGGCCCCTTACGACGCAGCAGTCGCCGCTCAGGCGGCCGATGCCTGGCACACAGGGCAAGGTTCTTTGCTCCAGAAGGACGCCCAGGCGATCTGGACCAAGTCCGCTCCCGCCGTCGCCAGTGGCTTTCGCCGCTACCTGGACGCCTGGAAAGCCGGCGAGCAGGCCCGCGCCCGGGAGTGAGAACGGCATTTAGCCGAAATCGCCAGACTTGGGGAAGACCCTGCGGCGATTGGGAAGTAGCGGCCAAACTCGGGCGAGTTCAGCAACGGGGGAGTACGCGTTTGTCGACGGGCGACTGAATGACAATGGCCCGAAAAATAGACACCGACCTCATCAGGACGCCCTCGCCAAGGCAAGCCGGGAGAAAGTGGTTGATTTGCGCAGGCCAGGCTCCTATCGTTCTTGACGAGAATCCCAATCATTCCAGATTCCGTGTCGAGGTTCGATCTCCACCCACCGACCCGGCGTGGCGAGCCGTCGCGAGTGCTTGGACGTCTGCACCGATCCGAGCCTGCGGTTCACGTACTCCCTTCCCAGGCAGCCATTTTCCCGTATCCCCTCCCGCCGACAGTTTCGGCGGGCGTCTGAATGCTGCGCGGTTTTTCACCAATCGCTGTAACCGCTGCGATTTTCGTTTGATATATCAGCAGGAGAAGAAGAACCAGGAACAGGCGCCGGCCGATGCCGGTGCGAGGGTCGCCCAGCGAAGCGAAGAAATCACGATTTGATACCACACCTCGATTCCGTCACGGACCAAAGGATTGCGACGAAGCGAAGAATTGGCGATTTGATACCACCCCTTCATCCCCTCCTGGCCCAGGAGGAGCAGCCTTTCTGGTTCAATCCGTTCTCCGAGCGTCAGCGACCGAACCGCGGCATCCTTCCGGGGAGGTCTCCTGCGAAAGAAGGCGTGCTTTCCTGGCGGGACAGCCGACGGACTGCGTCTGCTTTCTTGCGGCAGGAACATCGCCAGACTTCTGCCCTGGCTCACATCGGGACGTCATATCGAGTAAAACGAAATGGCTGTCGCCGTCGGCGATTCCGTGATCTTGCGTTCGCGAAGGTGCTACCATGTCGCCCCCCACTTTAACTCATTCGACCGTGCTGGCGGGGCAGGTCGCCGTGGTGACGGGTTCCAGCAGCGGGGTCGGCCAGGCGATCGCCCTGCAGCTGGCCGCCGCCGGAGCCGATGTCCTGGTGCATGGCCGCGCCAATCCGGCAGGAGCCGAGGAAACGGCCGCACAAATTGCGGAAGGGGGCCGCCAGTCCAAGGTGGTGCTGGCCGATGTGTCGCTGCCGGAGGACTGCGAACGCCTGGTTGAAACGGCCTGGGCCTGGCAGGATCGCGTCGATATCTGGGTCAACAATGCGGGGGCCGATGTGCTGACGGGCCCGGCGGCGGAGCTGTCGTTCGCCGAAAAATTTGAGCTGCTCTGGCAGGTCGATGTCCAGGGGACGGTGCGACTTTCCCGGGCGATCGGCCGCCGTCTGCAGCAGCAAGGACAGGGAGTGATCCTTAACGTCGGCTGGGACCAGGCGGAACTGGGCATGGCGGGCGACAGCGGCGAAATGTTCTCTGCCGTGAAAGCGGCCGTGATGGCGTTCAGCCGCAGCCTGGCGAAAAGCCTGGCGCCGCAGGTGCGCGTCAATTGCCTGGCGCCGGGCTGGATCGAAACGGCCTGGGGCGAGCAGGCCTCGGACTACTGGCGAGACAGAGCGCAGCGGGAAGCACTCCGCGGACGCTGGGGCAAACCGTCCGACGTGGCGGCTGCCGCCTGCTTCCTGGCGTCGGACGCGGCCGACTTCATCACGGGACATGTGTTGCCCGTCAACGGCGGTTTTGCCGGGGCGCGGGACAAGCCATGAGCATCGCCCCGATTTTGTTCGTGACCGGCAAGCTGGCGGAGCCGGCCCTGCGCGAGCAACTGGAGCAACTGGCTCCCGTGGCTGGCTTTGATTACGTCGTGCAGGTCATGCCGATCACCGTCGCCGCGCTGCTGACGACGGACTGGGTCTCGCGGCGCATCGAAGCCCCCGGTCCGATCAGCCGGGTGGTGTTGCCGGGCTACTGCGGCGGCGATCTGGCGCCGGTCGAACAGGCGATTCAAGCGCCCGTCGAACGCGGGCCGCGGGACTTGCGGCGCCTGCCGGAATACTTTGGACAGACCTCATCCCGGAGCGAGGACTACGGTCGCTACGATATCGAGATTGTGGCCGAGATCAACCATGCGCCGCGACTGACGCTCGCTCAGATCCTGCAGAAAGCAGACGCTCTGCGGGCCGACGGCGCCGATTTGATCGACGTCGGCTGCGACCCGGGCGGCGGCTGGTCGGGCGTGGGGGAATGTGTGCGAGCGCTCAAGTCGGAGGGGCATCGGGTCTCGATCGATAGCCTCACGCCGTCGGAGATCGCTCCCGCCGTGGCGGCGGGGGCGGAACTGGTGCTGTCGGTCAATTCGTCGAATCGCCATGCGGCGGCGGACTGGGGCTGCGAGGTGGTGGCGATACCCGACGACCCCCGGGATCTGGAATCGCTCGTGGCTACGGCCGAGCATCTGGAAGCGGTCGGCGCGGCGTACCGGCTGGACCCGATCCTGGAGCCGATCGGTTGTGGATTCGCCGCCAGTCTCGGTCGCTATATCGAGATCCGCAGGCGGTTCCCTCATGCCGAAATGATGATGGGGATCGGTAACCTGACGGAGCTGACCGATGTGGATTCGGCCGGGGTAAACGTGCTGCTGCTGGGCGTTTGCCAGGAGCTGTCGATTCGGAGCGTGCTGACGACCCAGGTGATTAACTGGGCCCGCACCAGTGTCCGCGAGTGCGATCTGGGCCGTCGCCTGGTGTACCACGCCGTCGCCCGGCAGACGCCGCCCAAGCACCTGGAGCCGCTGCTGGTGCTGCTTCGCGATCCTCAGGTGTCAGAGTTTGGCGCCGCGCGGCTGGAGCAGCTGGCGACGCAGATTCGCGACCAGAACTATCGCCTGTTCGCCGAGCCCGACGGCCTGCATCTGCTTAACGCGACAACCCATTTAAGCGACGAAGATCCGTTCCGGCTGTTCGACGCACTGCTGCAGACCGAGCCAAAAAATCTGGATGCAGCGCACGCGTTTTACCTGGGCTATGAACTGGCCAAGGCCAGCATTGCACGCACGCTGAAAAAAGATTATCGCCAGGATGAAGCCCTGGAGTGGGGCTACCTGACCGAACCGGAAACAAGCCATCGACTATCGTCGAAACCGGTCCAGAGCAAGCCCAATAATTGACGCGCCCCTGCCTTGTCAAGTCACGCTTCTGGTGGAAAAGAAAAACTCCAATTTCCCCCTGTTTCTCAATTGCCTCACAGTCAATGATAAGAGTACAACTTAGATCGCGCCGACGGTTGAGCGCGGTTCAGAGATTTCCAAAGAGGCTGGAATCCACGAACAGTTTCTGGGAGGGATTCGACATGAATGCGACGGGGCTCATCGCCAACATTACTCATTTGCCCATCACCGGCTCGCACCCTAAAGTGGGCCCGTCCTATCGTGATTGCGTGGTCGCCCACGGGGCGGACGATGCGGGCGCTCTGGCCCGCAAGATCGCCGCGGCGATGGTGAAAACGGGCTACTCGGATCGCGAACAGGTCGCCGTCCGCACGGCGTTCTACGAAGCGTGGAGCAACGCCTTCGAGCACGGCAACCAGGCCGACCCGGCAAAAATGCTGGTAGTCTCGTACTACGTCACGACCGTTTCCTGCAGCATCAGCCTGCAGGATGAAGGCGACGGTTTCGATCCCGCCGAACTGCCGGATCCGACGTCTGCGGAAAACCTGATGCGGGAGTGTCCAGGTCGCGGACTGCTGATCATGCGGCACTTTATGTCGCGGGTCGACATTGAACCGCCGGGCAGCCGGATTCAGCTGGTGCTGGATCGCGCCCAGCGCTGGTAGACAGCCAGGCCATGACCAGGACGCGTGACCAGGACGCTGGTAAACCTGTCCAGCGACCGTTATCTTGACCACGCCGCCTTTGGGGACGGCCGTGGTCGTTGTTGCTGACGGAATGGGAAACCCAATGCGGGGACCTGAATCCTGGACGCGCGGGCCGCGTCTGATGTCGATTCGTCCTTTTCAAAGAACCGCATGACGGACCCCGCCCCTGGAATTCTTTCGATCGTCGCCACGCCGATTGGCGACCCCGATGACCTTTCGCCCCGCGCACTGGATCGCCTGCAGCGGGCCGACCTGATCGCCGCGGAAGACACCCGCATCGCCCGCACCCTGCTGAAGCACTGGGGCGTCGAAGACGCCCGCCTGGTCAGTTATTACGACCACAATGAGCAGATGCGTACGCCCGGCCTGGTGGCGCGGATGGTAGCTGGCGAACGGATCGCCCTGGTGAGCGACGCCGGCACGCCCCTCATTAATGATCCGGGCTATCGCGTTGTCGCCGCCGCGATTGAAGCGGGGCTGGAGATAGAAACGGTGGCGGGTCCTTGCGCTGCGATCGCCGCCCTGACGGTTTCGGGTTTGCCGTGCGACCGTTTTCTGTTTTGCGGCTACGCCCCTCGGGCGAGTAGCCAGCGCCGCGCGCTGCTGGATCAACTGGCGACGGTCGACGCTTCGCTGATCTTTTACGAAGGTCCGCACCGGATTATCGACTTGTTGAACGACATGGCTGAGGTGCTGGGCGATCGACTGGCGGCCCTGGCCCGGAACTTGACGAAGCACGACCAGCGGGTCGCCCGCGGCCCCGTTTCAGAAATTGCCGCGGCACTGGCGGAAGAAGGACGGATCCGCGGCGAAATGACGCTGGTCGTTGATCGCCCCCGTCTGGAAGCGAGCGGCGAAACCTCCCCGGCGGTCGATCGAGCGATTCGCCTGCTGCTGGCCGAAGGCTTGCCGGCCCGCCGGGTGCGCGATCTGGTCTGCGAGATCTTTGATGGCAAACGCCGCGATATCTACCAGCGCGTGCTGGAGCTGGATCGCGAGTGATACCGACGGGCTGAGCCGCCGCGTCGCCTCCCGCGTTGACCGGCATTTGTCAGGTTCCGCCGACTGCAGGAAATTTTCCGGGTGCGGAACGATCGTCAAATTGCGAAAACCTGCCGGAAATATGTCAAATCCTGCAGCTCCGGGTATCTGTACGCCCGACCTGCGCACGATCTGCGCGGTAGGGTAGTTCAGAAAGCCTTGGTGAACTTCAACTAACACGGGAGTTTTTTCGATGATGAAGTTGATTGCCGCGCTGGCCCTGGTTGGGGGGTTATGCTGCGGAAGTGTGGCGCATGCCGAACCGAACTGGGAAACGTCGATCCGTATTCCGGAAGAATACCGCGACATGCCCTGGACGCAGCGCCCTTACCGTCCGTTCCACTTCATGGGTAACACGGTCCGCCGCATGCACTATCGCGGCAATCCGCTACCCAAGGGGCACGATATCAAGAAAACGTTCAGCAGCATCGGCCGCTAACGACGTTGGCCTGGTCAGTTGACCCAGGGCCATACGAAACGCGGCTGCCGTTTATACGGCCGCTGCGTTTGAAAGCGAACCACCGTCGCCTGCTATGCGGCGGTGCGTTACTGGGTTCCTCGGGCGAAGGGCAATTTTCTCCCGGCGAAGGGCCCCGGCACAAGAGTTAAGCGGATTTCGGGCGGACCGCTCGACGCCCCTTCATGGGCCTCGTCCTGCATTCCCATCGAAAACCGACCGAGAATTTCTCCGCGCACCGATGGCGCGATCCTGGGAAACCCAAGGTCTGGTTTAGAGAACCGTTATGACGAACAGCCCGCACCCTGGATCAAACTTTCTTTCGGTTTGTCCCAACTGCAGCAATGATTTGCCGTTGCGGTTGCCAGTGCTGCGCGAAATCGGCATCGAATGGCTGTGCGCTCGTTGCGGAATGACTTTCTACGCCGTGCTGCAGCCGGACTGCTCGTCCGAGTTGAGAACCCACGTGCGGCCAGCTGCGATGGAGTTTGACCCCAAGCCGTTTCTGAATCCGCCGCCCGGCCGCGCGACGGTGCTGTCGCGGATTATCCAGGAACGCTACCACCCAGCCGACGGTTCGTCGCGGCCGCTGCAGTCCTGGCCCATTCCGGCTATGCCTTTGGACGATCAGTTCCGGGTGGCCGGAGAGCCGTTTACGGCGATGTCGCTGCATATCTGCATGGCCGAAGTCTGCTTGGCGCATACCCGTCATGTACCGACCGAGCACCTCGCGATCGAACTCGCCAGCGCCGGGGGCGAGCAGGTTCAAACAGTCGTTCGCGTGCTTTCCAGTCGAGCTGTCGGCCTGTTTTATGAAGTCCGCTGCCAGTTTCTGACCCGCATGGGGAACCGCCGCAACCACGAAAACGAAACGGCTTGACGGCGATCAATCGTCGCATCGCGCGCGTTTCGCAGGAGCCAATCGAAGCGTTGCCGCCATGATCGCCTTTTAGAAGAGATCGCTGCGGTCGCTGGAAGTAGGCTGGTCGTCGAACGGTTCTGTTCTGGGCGAGCCGTCGCGCTCCACGCCCGTCAATTGCTCGATGGTGCGCTCGGCGTTTTCTAACGCGGAATAGCAATGCTTCAAATGTCGCACGCCTTCTTCGTAGCGTCCCAGGGAATCGCTCAGACCCAGGTCGCCGTCTTCCAACTCGGCGACGATCGTTTCCAGGGCGGCCAGCGATTCTTCAAAGGTTACCGCGGTCTCGCCCGTTTTCTTTTTTTTGGCCACTTGAGGTTGCTCTGCTTTTGCGAGGGACGCCGCCAAACGGCGGACAGTTACAGCACGCCGTACACGCGGAATGCTTCGGTCGCCGACATGCCGCCGGCCAGTGCATCGCGGACTTTGTTCTCGTCGTGGGCCTTTTTCCAGGCGGACTGGATGACTTCCTCTTCGACTGCTTGAGGCACCACGACCACGCCGTCGGTATCCGCAAACACCAGATCGCCGGGCGAGAACAGCACGCCTTCGATCTCGACCGGAATGTCGATGTCGACGACCCGCTGGCGGTTCTTGCTGTCGTACACGCTCATGCCGCGGGCAAAGACGGGAAAGTTCATCGCTCCCAGCTTGGCCGAGTCCCGGGCGCCGCCGTCGACGATCGCGCCGACACAGCCCTGGGCGCGGGCGGCCGTCGAAAGCAGCTCGCCCCAGGCGGCCGATCGCAATGAACCGGCGGCAGCCACAATGAACACATCGTCGGGCTGGCAGGCGTCGACTGCTTTGAGTTCCAGGTCATAGGGAGTCGGATCTTCATGCGCCATGTCAACCCAGAGCGTGGTGCGGCAACGACCGACCAGGACCCCGGCGCCGGCGACCTGCAGCCAGGGCATACGGGGCGACTGCAGCGTGCGACCCGCGGCGTCGAGCGCGTCCGCCACGACGGCCGAATACAACGAGGCGCGCATCATCTCAATGGTGATCTCAGACATATCCATCGCTACAAAGTAAGGAAAGGGAAGGCGACCCCAGGCGGTTCGTCGCCCTGGTAGTCGGAACGGGCAAGGAGCGGAGTTTCGCACCGGGCATGCAGGTGCGTCCGTCGTGACACCGATGGTTACTGGGCTTGAAGATGCTTGTCAAAAAATCCCAGCACCAGCGGACGCAGGTCTTTCTGGGCCGGCTGCAGATGAAAGCTGTGCGGGGCCTTTGGGACGATCTCAATCTGCGAGGCATGGCCGGCCCGGATCAAGGCGTCGTGCAGCACCTGGGACTGCTCGACCGGCACCAGGGCGTCGGCCGTACCGTGCAGGATTAGCACCGGCGGGTCATCGTCGGAGATATAGGTAACCGGCGAACTCGCCACGCACAAGGCCTGCTGCTCGGGCGGCAGCTTGTCGTAGAACTTTCGACCTTTCGCAAACAGGACCATGTCGCTGGGGCCGTACATCGGAACGATCGCCTGGACGCGGCAGGAGAACTCGCCATAAGGTCCTGCCGGATCGAGTTTGTCTTCTGGTCCGGTCAGGCCCAGCATGCCGGTCAAGTGGCCGCCAGCCGAGCCGCCGATGGCGCCGATATGGTCGACGTCGATCTGGTATTTGTCGGCGTTCGCCCTGAGAAACCGAACGGCCGTTTTGCAGTCGTACAGGTTCTGCGGCCAGACTGCCGCCAGGCGGACGGGAAAGATTTTGTCTTCCTGGTCCGAAAGCAGGTAATTGATACTGGCGCAAACATAGCCGGCCTGCGCCAGGGTTGTGCCGATGTTCTGCTCCCGGGCGGCTCCTTTGTCGCCGCTGGTCCAGCCGCCTCCATGAATGATCACGACGCCCGGATACCGCAAGTCTTTTCCGGCAGCGGGCGGCAGGTACAAATCAAGCTTCTCGGCTCGCTCTTTCCCCAGGTAGGGCACGTCGCGCACGATCTGCACCGCCTGGCCGGCAGCCGGTTGGTCAGCGGTCGCCGCGTCGTCAGCCAACACGCCGTTCGCCAGGAAGGGCAGCGCAAGCAGTGCCCATGCGGCTAGTCGATACGTTTTCACTTGGAATCTCCACTTTGCTCAACGTGTGCGGGAAGAATGTCACCCTGGCCACACCCGCCCCGCGCTCGCCAGGCGGGCCAGCTGGCCTATTCGGCCAGTGCTTTTTCGATGGCGGCAGCGACCTGTTTGGCCAGCATTTTGGAGCCTTCCGGTTTGAAGTGCACATTCCCTTTGGAGGTGGTCAGGGTCGTCATGTGGGGCGCCATCAGGGCGTGCAGGTCGTTGATCGGAATGTTGTGCGCCTCCATGACCTCGGCGGCGATCTTATTATAGATCAGGTCGTCGCCCACCTTGCGTCCGGCTTCGTCCTCGGGGACGGGAGTGGTCGACGCCCAGATCAGTTTGGCGTTGGTCTTCTCCAGCATGGCGACCAGCGTTTCCAGATTCTTACGGTACTCTTCGGGGGTATGGGTTACTTTGCCGCGGATCTTGTCGCGACGTCCCTGGGTTTTGGATTCGGGATGGCGATAGCAAAGATCCCACAGGCCCCAGTTAAAGTGGATCACGGCCCAGTCGTCGCCGTCCGTCTCCAGCCATTTGGGCAGGTCGGGAATGCTTTTGCCGGTGTTTCCCGCGTTCGAGGGGACGCGTTCCACGCGGGCTTTTTCCTCGAGCAGATCGATCACCGGTTTGGTGTACCCCATCGAAATGGAATCGCCAATGAGCAGCACGCGGGGGAGTTTCGCCGTTTCCTTCGCAGGCGGTTCCGCCCACAGCGATGACGGCGTCGCCAGCAGCGAGAACAGAGCCAGTGAAAGCAGCGTGCGCCGGATCAGAAAGGACATGACGATTCTCCTTGGGGGCGTCAAAGCAGGAAGTCAGGGACGGAACAGGCGATTGTAGGCCGGTTTGCCGCCGGTTGCGAGCAAGGCCAGGCCGTTTCCTGCAGCAGACAGCTAATTCCCAGGGGGACCCTCGCCGAATGGTTGCCAGATTGCCCGCTTCCGAGGAAACTAAAAAGGGGCGAGCCTGCCAGATGCGTTCGCGGGCCGGATTGCTCGTGCCGAAAGTAGCGTGGCGGCCTTGGCCCGCTGACTTCCTTTATCACCGACCGGAGCGCGTCCTGCGCAAGTAACGATGGCAAGTATTGGCCTCAGTCAACTGGCGCAAATGAGCCGCCGCATGGGCGTATCTTACGATGCCGGGATCGATCTCCGGGAAGTGTGGGGTCGGGAAGTCCGCTCGGCGCGGAACGCCCCGGCCTTCCAGGAAATTGCCGAGCAGATCGGCGAAGGCGCCGGTCTGGCCGATGCCATGCGACGGCGGAAAGGCTACTTCCCCCGGCTGTTCGTCGAAATGGTCGATCTGGGCGAGCAGACCGGCCGTCTGGGCCAGGTGCTGATGAAGCTGGCCGACCATTACGAGCATCTGCTCCGGCTGCGACGCAACTTCCTGATGGCGATCGCCTGGCCGATGCTCCAGCTGGGCGCCGCGATCCTGGTCATCGGCGGCCTGATCTGGGCGCTCAAAGCGCTGGCCGACATGGACCTGCTGGGCTGGGGACTGTCGGCAGGAGCCAGCGCCCTGGTGTTCTGGCTGCTGGCCCTGGCAGTGGGCGCCCTGCTGCTCACGCCCATTTATGGTCTGAGCAAAGGCTGGTTCGGCATGGCGCCTTTGGCGGTCGCCTATCGCGTGCCGTTCCTGGGCCGCAACCTGGAGATGCTCGCCCTGTCGCGGATGGCCTGGGCCATGAGCATGGCGAACGACGCCGGCATGGACGCCCAGCGGATGATGCTCCTGTCCATCAACGCCACCGGCTCGCCACGGTATACCCATTATATTCCCGAGGTGCAGGAGCAGCTGAGCCTGGGCCGCCCGGTCTACGAATCGCTGGAGCGGACGGGCGTCTTTCCGGCGGACTTTATCAACGCCGTAGAGACGGGAGAAGCCTCCGGCATGCTGGCGGAAAATATGGCCCACACAGGCGAGCAGTACCGCGAGCAATCCCAGACCCGCAGCGGCGGCCTGGCGATGCTGGCCGGCTTCGTTGTCTGGGGGATCATCGCCTTGTTCATGATCTGGGTGATTATCTACCTGTTCCAGTCGCTCTACCTGGGGCCCATGTACGACGCCATGCAACCGATTTAAAGCGAGGCGGGTCAGGGCGACGACAGACGACTGTCCGGCGATTTCCCTCAGTCATTCCTCGCATGCTCCTACCCGCGCGACTCCAGCACGCCCCGAATGGTATGTTCGATCTCGCCGGCGATCAGCGCCGTTTCAAACGCTTCCAGCGTGGGATAAATGGCGTGGCTGCAGAACCGCACGGCCCAGTTCTTGTCCAGCGGGCTGATCGCGATCACGGCGCCGCCGCCGTGTTCATGGGCTTCCCACATTTCAATCGCGGTGCCCATCGACGCCTCCGGCACAAAGGCGATCACCGCGTCGACTTCGCGACACATCCGATTGTGGAAATAGAACGTCTCCCGGCCAGTCATTTCATCGTACTCGACCGAGTTTTGATGATCGGCCAGCGGGTCGTAAACCTGGGCGTCGGAGAACTGCCGCAGCAGCATCTCCCGCAGCTGTTCGCGATAGTTCTGGGAGTGAAGGTCCATCCCTCGATGCGAACCCTGCATGATTCCGGCGATAAAGAAACGCATCGCTGAATTTTCCTCTACTCAAGAACCCAACAAACAAAAAAGCGCAAACCGCCGACGATCAGGCCGGCAGTCCGCAATTTACGAACATTCTGGAAACATGTTAGCCCCCAGGCCGTCGTTAACGAGTGGCGGGGGAGGGGAGGTTGCCTGGTTCCGGGAACTTTTTTCCAAGGCGGGGCGTCTATCCTGGACACCGGTGCAGAAAGTTGAGCCATTCTTTCCGTTTTTACTGGGAAAATGGCTACGGCTGAGTGTTTACTGGGGGTTGGCGGAGATTGCCCTGTTGTCTGCGAGAGGTATCGAAATGAGACGTGCCACGGTTCTGCTGTTGTTGGTTTGGGTTTCACTGGCCAGTCACAGCTCCGCGGAGGAGATCGGCTTCGTCGAGAAATTTGCGCTGGCGGCAGAGCGGGCGGAAGCCTTGAAGCAGCTGGTGCCGGGCTCCGAGCCGTATTACTTTTATCACTGTCTGCACTATCAAAACACCGAGCAGTTCGGCAAGGTGGAGCCGCTTCTCAAGCTGTGGGTTGACCGTCATGGGGAAACGAGCCAGGTGCGCGAGATTCGCCATCGCCAGGCCCTGCTGACCTACCCGCAATCACACGCCGCTTCGCTGGCCTATCTGACGCGTAATCTGGGGCTGCGTTTCGACCATACGCGCGAACAACAAACGGTCGTAGAACTGCCCTCGCGGCTGGATCCCGCGCGTATCTCCAGGGCGACGCTGCAGGCCGAAGCCTTCCGCCGTTACTCCAACGTGCAGGGCTTTGAGGACTCCGGGCTGGACGGGCTGGCGGACGAAAAGCTGACCGGGGATCGGTTGCGACATTGGCTGCAGCGACTGAAGCGTCCCGATCATGCCGGGCTGCCGGAATTGATCGCCGCGGACCTGGCGGCGCCGTACAGTCCTGGGTTTGGCGCCTATGAAATTCATCGCCAGCTGCTGCCGGAACAGTTGAAGGTGCTGTTGAAACTGCGGCCTGAACTGATCGTGCAGACCAACTTTGTCAATATCTGGATCAGCAAACTGCAGCCCAGCCCCGATGTCGACTGGCGCGATGACCCTCAGGCGTACGCGGCCTATCTGGATCGGCTGTGGGACTTTATCGAGCCGCTGGCGCCGTCGTTCAACTCGCTCAAAGCGCACGTGCTGTATCACCGGCTGGCGTTTGACCAGACACAGGGAATCTTCGACAAGGAACGCTTCCTGGCGTATGTCGTGCTGCCCAAGCAGTGCAGTTACGTCGATCCCAAGTACCTGCAGCTGGAAGAGAATCGCCGCTGGATTGCGCAGCTGGGACAGAACTTCCAGGCCGTCACGTTGTTGCCGCCTGTCGGAGACGACGAGCCGCTGGTGCGAGACTACCTGCTGCACTTTTTCGTCAAGGAAACGGAGTGGCAGCCGTATGCAAAGTACATCAGCGACCTGTACCTGAAACGTGTGCTGGCCGAAGCCAAAATTGTGAACGGCCTGGGCGCCGCGGAACAATGGGCTGCGCTGCTGACCCCCGCCGAATTCCAGGCCCTGAAAGAGCGTATCGACCTGGACTTTTCGCCGCAGAATCCGGTCCGCTTCTCAGCCGACGGGCCCGTTGCCCTGGAGCTTTCGATCAAGAACGTGTCGTCGCTGATCGTCAAAGTCTACGAGATCAACGCGCTCAACTATTACCAGGAGAACGGCCGCGAAGTCGATGCCTCGATCAATCTCGACGGGCTGGTCGCCAACGAAGAGCAGATTTTCACTTACGACGATCCGCCGCTGCGCCGGGTCCGTCGCCGCTTTGAATTTCCCTCGCTTGATCGTGGCGGCCTGTTTGTGATCGACTTTATCGGCAACGGCAAAAGCAGCCGGGCCGTCGTCCGCAAAGGGAAGCTCGATTATCTCCTGGAAAACACCTCGACCGGGCACCTGTTTCAGGTGGTCGATGAAGCAGGCAAGCAGGTCAAAGGCGCCTCGCTCTGGCTCGCCGGCCATGAGTACCGGGCCAATCCGCAGGGCGAGATCCGTGTGCCGTTCAGTACGCAGCCTGGTTTGCAAACGATCGTGCTGCAGAAGGACCAACTGGCCTCGCTCGCGCGGTTCCAGCAGCAGTCCGAAAACTACGCCCTGCAGGCCGCCATTTATGTCGACCGCGAATCCTTGCTGGCGGGACGCCTTGCTGAAGTCAGCGTCAGGGCGGCGCTCAAGGTGAATCAGACTCCCGTCTCGCTGGAGTTGTTAAAGAAGGTCCGCTTGCGGATTACGTCGGTCGATATCGACGGCGTTTCGGTCAGCAAGGAAGTGGCCGATTTTCAACTGCACGAGAACCGCGAGTCGATCTACGAATTCGCCACGCCGCATCGTGTGGTCAGCCTGCAGTTCCAGCTGCTCGCCCAGGTCGACCTGCTCAGCCGTGAAGACAAGGTGAACCTGTCCGCCAGCCAGGCCTTCCCGCTGAACCAGATCAACCAGACCGACAAAGTCGAAGACCTGTTCCTGGCGACAATCGTCGGCAAAGAAGGGCAGGCAGAACACGTCATCGACCTGCTGGGGAAAACGGGCGAAGCACTTGCCGACCGGCTTGTCCGACTGACGCTGAAGCCGCGTGACTTCACCTTTACCGTCAATGCGACCCTGCAGACGAATGAGAACGGCCGGATTGAACTGGGAGACCTGAGCCAGATCGAAAGCGTCACGGCCGTCAGCCCCCAGGGCGTATCAGAAACGTGGCGACTCCACGGTGATCGGGCCGTGCATCGGAACGTGATCCAGGGCGTGGCCGGACAAACGGTCAGCACCCCGTACATGGGACATGCCGCCAAGCCGAGTCGCGAGCAGATGTCGCTGCTGGAAGTCCGGGGCAACACGTTTGTCGCCGATCGTTTCAACGCGCTCCGGATCGAAAAAGGTCTACTCCAGGCCGTCAATCTGCCAGCCGGCGACTACGACCTGGAACTGAAGCGGGAGTCGGGCGCCCAGCGGATACGCATCCGTCTGACCGCCGGGGACAAACTTGCCAGTTATGCCGTCGGCGATTATCGCCGGCTGGAAGTTCGCGGCCAGGAACCGTTGCAGATTGCTTCGGTGACGGCCGCCGACGAGGTGGTCCGCGTGCAGTTGACCAACTTTACGCCGTTCACCCGGGTGCATCTTTTCGCCGGCAGGTATGAACCCGATTATGATCCGTACCTGATTTATGGTTCGGTTCGCGATGTCGGTCCGTTCTCAAAAACTTTCGATCAGGCCGAGGCTGTTTACGCCGAAGGCCGCGATATCGGAGACGAGTATCGCTATATCCTGGAGCGACGCCACGCCCAGAAGTTTCCCGGCAACATGCTCCAGCGACCCAGTCTGCTGCTGAATCCCTGGGCGCTTCGCACGACCGAAACGGGCCAGCAGCAAGCCCAGGGCGGCGGCAATTTCACGGCCGAAGGAGGCGACGCGGCGACGCCTGCCGAACGCCCCGCCGATATCGCTCCGCCCGGCGGCGATCTGCACGGCTTTCGCACCTACGATTTCTTCGCAACCAGCAGCCCCGTGCTGCTGAATGTGGAGCCGAACGCCGAGGGGGTGATCGAGGTCAAACGATCCGCACTCGGCAATCGCCAGCATCTGGTGGTGGTGGCGATCGACCCCGTTTCCACCGTCGTCCGTTCGCTTGCCCTGGGCGATCAGAAGCCGGGCTACCTGGACCTGCGTTTGCTCAAAGGGCTGCCTGCCAAAGAGCATTTTACGCAGCAGAAGCAGGTGACGCTCGTCAAAAAAGGGGACAAATTCCGCCTGGCGGAGGTCGTCTCCAGCCGGATGGAAGCGTATGGCAGCCTGCCCCGCGTGTATCGGCTGTACTCCACCCTGACGAACGACGGGAAACTCCAGGAGTTCTCCTTTATCCTGCAGTGGCAGACCCTGACACCGGAGCAGAAGAAAGAGAAGTACTCCGAGTACGCCTGCCATGAGCTGAACTTTTTCCTGCACGAGAAAGATCCGGCCTTCTTCGCCAGCACTGTCAAGCCGTACATCGCCCAGAAGAAAGATAAAACGTTTCTGGACGACTGGCTGACCGGCGGCGATTTGAAGCCGTACCTGCAGCCCTGGAATTACCAGCAGCTGAATACGGTCGAGCGGATCCTGCTCGGGCGTCGTCTGCCGGCCGAAAGAGCGGCAGCCCAGCGGCATGTGGAAGAGCTGTTCGCCATGCTGCCGCCCGATGCCGATCGGTACAATCGTCTGTTCGATACGGCTGTCCAGGGCGGGGCGCTCGATACGCAGGATCTGTTCGGTTTTGCCGATGAACTGATGGATATGAGCAAAGCGCCGATGGCCGAAGAATCCGGCCTGGCGAACGGGCCCGGGGGATTTACGATGGGAGGGATTGCGACAAACGGAAACGCGCCTTCCGCGCCGCCTGCCCCCTCCGATCCCTTGGGGGTCCCGGCAGCGTCCAAGCAAGCCCGGGATGGCAGGGAAATGGATCGCCTGAGCAGTTCGATGGAAGAAGCACGTCGAAAGAAATCGGGCGATGCAAAAGGAAAGTCCGACAAGCTGGCGGAAGGGGAACTCAAAGACCTCAAAGCTAACGCGGAACGTGAACGCTCTGCCGGCTACTTCCGCCAGGAAGCCGATGAGCGGGGCAGCTATCGTCGGCTGTTCGTCAAACTCGACACGACGAAAGAATGGGTCGAGAACAACTACTATCACTTGCCGATTGAACAACAGAACGCCCAGCTGGCGACCGTGAATGCCTTCTGGGTCGACTACGCCCAGCACCAGGGCGACGGGCCGTTCCTGTCGATCCATTTTGCGGAGGCCTCGCATAACTTTACGGAAATGATGTTCGCCCTGAGCGTGCTCGACTTGCCGGCGGAAGACGCCGAGCATGTGACCGAGTTCGCTGACGGCGGCATGCAGCTGACAGCCGGCGGCCCGCTGCTGATCTTCCACGAGGAGATCCTGCCCGCCCAACCCGGCGACCAGCAAACACCGCTGCTCGTCAGCCAGAACCTGTTCCGCGCCAGCGATCGTTATCGCTACGAAAACAACGAACGGTTCGACAAGTACGTGACCGACGAGTTCCTGACCCACACCGTTTACGGCTGTCAGATCGTGGTGACCAATCCCACGTCGTCCCGCCGCAAGCTCGACCTGCTGATGCAGATCCCCGTGGGAGCGTTGCCTGTCAGTCGCGGGAAAACCACACGTAACTCGCAGCTGCAGCTGGAAGCGTTCAGCACGGCTGCGGTCGAATACTACTTCTACTTTCCGGCCGCCGGCGACTACGCCCACTTCCCGGTGCATCTTTCCAAGGACGGCGAGCTGATCGCCTTTGCGGAACCGGTGACGCTACATGTGGTGAACGAGCTGACCAATTTTGATCGGCAGTCCTGGGAGTATGTCTCACAGTACGCCACCGACGCGGAGGTCCTGGACTTTCTTCGCCGGGAGAACGTGCATCGCCTGGACCTGGGGAAGATCGCCTTCCGCATGGGAAAGAAAGAGACGTTCGACGCCGTCCTGCGCCTGCTGGAAAAACGGCACGCCTGGAACGACGTGCTCTGGTCGTACAGCGTCAAGCATGACGAACCGGCCGAGATTCGCGAGTACCTCAAGCATGTCGACCACTTTGTCGCCCAGTTCGGCTTGTACCTGGACAGTCCCTTGCTGCTGATCGACCCGGTCGAGCGTCGCACCTACCAGCATCGCGATTACCGCCCGCTGGTGAACGCCCGTTCGCATCAGCTTGGCCGCAACCGCGAGATTCTGAACGATCGCTTTTTCGAACAATACCAGCAGTTGCTGGCGATCCTCTCCCGGCAGCCGGAACTGGACGACGAAAATCGCCTGGCGGTGGTGTACTACCTGTTGCTACAGGACCGGATCGAGGAGTCCCTGGATTTCTTCAGCCAGGTCGATCCGGAACGGCTGAAAACGCGGCTGCAGTACGATTACTTCGCAGCGTATCTGGATTTTTATACGCCCCAGACCGACGTTGCCGCCAAGATCAGCAAGCAGTACGGCGACTACCCGGTCGATCGCTGGCGGAAGGCGTTTGCCAATGTTGACGCACAACTAAAGGAGGCCGGCGGCGCGGCGTTCCAACTGGTCGACGCCGAGGATCGCGATCAGAAGCAGGCCGAGCTGGCTGCGTCATCGCCTGGTTTTGACTTTACCGTCGAGGCCAAAAAGGTCACGCTGCACTATCAGAACCTGGACCGCGTGCAGGTCAACTATTACCTGATGGATATTGAACTGCTCTTCAGCCGCAATCCGTTTGTGCAGCAGTACTCGGGCCAGTTCTCGTTTATCCGGCCGAACAAGGTCGACTTTGTTGAGCTGATTACGCAGGACAAAACCGTCGTTTTCGACCTGCCGGCCGAACTTCGCAACAAGAACGTGCTGGTCGAAATCACCGCCGGCGGCGTCACCCGTTCCCAGGCGTATTACGCCCACTCGCTGGCGTTGCAGCTGGTAGAAAACTACGGCCAGGTACGGGTCGTCGACGCAGAAACCGGGAAGGCCTTGCCCAAGACGTACGTGAAGGTTTATGCGGTTTACGAAGATGATTCCATTCATTACTTCAAAGATGGTTACACGGACCTGAGGGGCCGGTTCGACTACGCTTCGCTGAGCACCAACGAGTTGGATCGCGTGAAAAAGTTCTCGCTTCTGATCCTGAGCGAAACCCATGGCGCCATCGTCCGTGAAGCCGAACCGCCCAAGCGTTAGATCGCCTGAAATGCGGAAAAGGCCCTCCGAGCGACCGGAAAATCCGGTTGCCGGTAAGGGTTGATGAGGAAATAGTTAAACAGAAGGTAGTCAAGTCAACATTGCCCCTTTTTCCGGGGCTTAAAATTGAGTCCAGCCATCGACGAGAGCGTAATGTCTCTTGTAGGATGGGCGGAAGTTCGACATTCAACTTCCTGGTTCGCTGTTGACCGATCATGCCTTTAACTTCGACCCTTCATCTATACGCTGACAGCCGCATTGCAGAGTTCGATCGGATCGAAGACCGACGTCGAGCGCTGCTGCAGGAAATGTCCCAGGTACTGCGGGCGGACTGGCAGGCAGGCCGCACGCTGCGACTGGTGTTCATCTGCACGCACAATTCGCGGCGGAGCCACATCGCCCAGTTATGGGCTGCGGTCGCTGCGGATTATTACGACGTGCACCCCGTAGAAACCTGGTCGGGTGGATCGGAAGCGACGGCCTTCAACCCGCGGGCGGTGGAAGCGCTCCGCGACGCGGGGTTCTCCATTGAAGGAGACGCCGCCCAGGAGAATCCTCGCTACCAGGTAAAGTTTGGCGGCGATAAGTTGCTGGAATGCTTTTCCAAAAAGTACGACGCACCGCCAAATCCGTCGGAACAGTTTTACGCCATCATGACATGCTCGGAGGCCGATCAGGCCTGCCCGGTGGTGCTTGGTTCGCTCAAGCGATTCGCCCTGACGTACGAGGATCCGAAAGAGGCGGACGACACGCCCGAAGAAGCGGACCGTTACAAGGAACGGGTCGCGCAGATCGGCCGCGAGATTCTCTACCTGTTTTCGCGCATCGTTGAGTAACGCTCTTCAGTAGCGCCGTCGGGCAGCGCTGTTGTCGTCCCGTTGCGTGGGACTTGACCGAATCGGTCTATCTCAGGGCAATTTTTCAAAACCCCCTGCAGCTGCGACGCCTTTATCGTTTGCACGGCGGTCGTGGATTGCTGCGCGGGTCCAGTAGTGCGGCCTGCTCCGAATATCGTCGAAACGGCGGTTCGCCGGGTGGCGCACGTTAGGCCGAAGCCCCGCAAAAACCCCAACTTGCGCCGGCAGAAGCTCGATAACTTGAAACGCGGGTGTACCCGCACATTCATCTCGCAGGTGGAACCTGCGAGCCGCACCGCCCCTTTTCTGTTGTCGCCTGGCGACAGTCGGCAGGGCACGATCACTCCCGCCATGCGGGCGTTCACCGGAGGAACGTAATGCCATTGAGGCCCCGACTTTATCAGCAACTCCTGCTTTTTGCAGTCGCCGCCCTGGCATTGACTGCCGGCTGGTCCCTCGTGGATCAGCCTGCTGAGTTCGCCGTCGCCGCGCCGCATACGATCACAAGGCGGCCGCATCCCTTCGATCCTGACTGGCTCGAAGTGCAAAACATTCTGCGCAACAAGTGCACGCAATGTCATCGCGCCGGAACCGATCGCACTGACTTTACCACTTACCAGTCGCTGATCGAGGCAAAGCAGGACGGTGAAGATAAGATTGTCGTACCGGGCGATCCGAAAGATTCGGTCCTGTATTCCTACGTGGCGTGGAATGTGAACGCCAAGGGAGGCAGCGACCTGCCGGACTCGCCCGAGATGCCGCCGGAGAAGCATGAGTGGCTTTCGGCCGGGCAGCTGGCCACCGTGAAGCGCTGGATCGAAAACGGCGCGTTGCAGTACTGCCTGCCCCAGACCTGTAACATTACGCCGCTGATGGAATCTGATTTTCCGTCGGCCCGGCAATGCGCCGGCTGCCACCCCAAGCAGTACGAAGAGTGGTCGCGGTCGATGCATGCGTATGCGCAGCACAGCCCCGTTTTTGAGGCGTTCAATCTGACGCTGGTCGAACGGACCGGCGGCACGATTGGCACCTTCTGTTCACGCTGCCATACGCCGATAGGAACGGCCCTGGGCGAGAACGAATCGGTGCGGAACGTCCACCGCTCGCAATTGTCCATGGAAGGCGTCTCCTGCGTGGTGTGTCATCGACGCAGCCATCGCCAGTACAAATCCAGCGGCCGCGTCACGATTGATCCAGGCTCGCTGGAAGAGGTGTGCGTGTACGGTCCGTTCGACGATCCCGTTTCCAAAGACCACCACGCCCACAAGGCGGCTGGCTTGCCGTACATCAAAAGTTCGCAGTTCTGCGGCGAGTGCCACGACGTGACCAATCCGGCGGGCGTGCGGCTGGAAGAGGCTTTTTCTGAATGGCAAAACAGCCCCGCCGCCAGGCAAGGGGTCACCTGCCAGTCGTGCCACATGGGAGAGGACCCCGGCATTCCCACGCCCGATCATGAACGTCCGCTGGGCGTCGCCGCCGTGCTGGAAGATGTCGCCGAGAGCAAACTGCCGCAGCGACGCCTGACCGACCATACGTTCGCCGGTCCCGACTATTCGTTGCTGCCGGACACCGAATTCCCGCATCGACTCGACTGGATGTACGAGCAGGACTATCGCGATGAGAAAAATCTTACACCGTACCAGCAAGCCACGTTGCGGGACCTGCGCAAGCGAAACCGTGAGCAACTGGACAAGGCGACCGAGTTGCGACATCGCCTGTTGCGGAACTCGATGAAAATGGATGTCGCCGCCCCGTTGTGCGCTAAGCCCGGGGAAAAGATCGGCATTGCCGTTGATGTTTCCAGCCTGATCACCGGGCATAACATTCCGACCGGCTTTACCGCCGAGCGGCAAGTCTGGGTGCATATCGAAGTCCGCGATCACCAGGATCGCCTGGTTTTCGCCTCGGGCGACCTCGATAGCAACGGCGACCTGCGCGACGACCACAGCCACGATGTACTGACCGGCAAGGCGGCGATCGACTTCCACCTGATGAACTTCCAAAGCAAGTTTGTCGCCTTGACCAACAAGGGAACCGAACGATCGGTTGTGATCAGTGTGAATCGGCACTTGATGCCGGTGAACGTATTGCGGCCGGCCCCCTTCCCTTCTGCGTCGTTCGGTCGTCCGCCGACGTTCCGGGTTTCCAAGGGCAGTCTGCGCCCGCTGGAAACCCGCACAAAAGTTTTCCCCGTGGTGATGCCCCCATGTGTCGGTCCCTGTACGGTCAGCGTCAAGCTGAACTTTCGGCATTTGCCGCCGTCGCTGCTCGACCACATCGGTACGCCGCACCTGAAGCACCTGTTGGAAATTGTCGAAATCGAAAGCCATCAGTCAGTCATCGAGGTGACGCCATGATAGTACGAAGAGAGCCATTTCCGTGGGCGTGCCAGCCAGTAACCCGTCGAGTCCGGACGCCGCGACAGATTGTCCGAACGGTGTACGTGCCGGTCGCCGTCCCGATTTGCGCGATGGGGGACATCGGCCACGACCCCGGCGATTTTTCGGATGACAGCCTGTCGGCGGACGACTGGAACCCGGTAGAAACCATAGAACCGAGGAATGCGATTTCCGTGTAACGGTTATCGACGCGGGCGCCGGCAAGCGGCGTCCCAGGAATCCTCAAAACGCCGCTGGAGTTTTCGGTCCTGCCAAGGTCCCGTCGGGCCGGCAGGGTCTCCAGCGCTGGGGGCGGCAGCATTGATCCAGGATCATTGACAGAGTGTGCGATTGACGAGCGGATCACCTTCGAGTGTTTCCGCTCGAACAGAAGGCTTGAATACTATGCGTCGTTTTTACTGGCAGTTATTCACCGGGGCGTTAGCCTGCGCAATTGCGTGGGGAAGCGTGGCGCCCTCGCGCAGCTCCGCCGCTCCGGCCGCCGGCGCTGCCTTGCGAATGCTGCACGACGGCGCGGAAGATTCCGCCACTGACGATGCTGCCCCCGCGATCGGGCCCGCGGTCCCTGCTGCAAACTCGGCCCCAGCGTACGAGCCCCGCGGAGGCTCCTTTCAGCCGACGGCGGCGGTGATCGGGGCCGGCCTCAAGCCCGAAGAACCCGCGCTGACGGGACCTTTCCTCGGATCGGCTCGCGGCGAAACATCTTTCCGTGACCCGGCCTTCGGGGTTCCCGCATCGGGACGTCCGGTGGTGGGAAGCCGCTGGCAATCCGAACAGGCGGCCCCTGGCGATGTGGAACCCGGCGGGCGGTTCGTCCCCGGGCAGGCGCCAGATAATCCGATGGGCGCCAGTCCCCCGCCGCCTATGCCGGGCGCGGACCCTGCGGACAAGCCGGAGACGCCTTCGGTGCTGCCGAAACTCACACTGCCTGCTCCGCGGCCGCGGCCCGTCAAGCCGTCCGCCAGCGAGTCGCCTGCGGATCCGGGCAAGAATTTCGTTCCGTCCACCCAGCCTGCGCTCCCGACCCCTGCCGTCCCGAACGGCAAAGACTTCCTCCCGATGACCCCGCCCGCGGTTCCGCCTGCGCCGGAGAACCCGCCTGAAGGAACCGAACTGGAAAGTCTCCCCCCGGTCGAACCCACCCCAGATTCCGATTCGGGAATGAGCGACGCGGAACGGGCCGAAGCCGCCATCCAAGGCGCCCCGCTGAAACCCTTGTCTTCCCCGGTCGTCGATGGAGACTTCCCGGCGTTGCCCCCGGATCCCAATGCGGACGAAGAAGAAAAAGACAACTTGCCGCCACTGGGGGAAGAGCTCTGGGACCACGGCGGATCCTACATGTACGCCCCCGAAGGCGATCACTTGAACTGGCCCGACGGCAAGTTCGGTCCGCACGCCGAAGCGATCGATGAAGCCCACGGTCCGGGCTCCCATACCGGACACCAGAGCGAACAGGCATGCCATCCAGGCGAAGAGGGGCACGGCCATCATGAATCGCACTACGATTATCTGCGTCTGCCGGAAGGCTGGATCGGCCCCCAGCCGCTGACGATCGGTCCGCAGTTCCTGGGCGTGGGTCCGATCATCCCCTGGGGCCACTGGCCCGGCGTGGGCGGATACGACCTGGAGCCGCGGTTCGTCGGAGCCGGTAGCTTCCGGTTGTTCGGCTTTGGACTGAATGAAAACAACCAGGAACAGGCGGGCGTCGGCGGCCATTTAATCCTGGATCTCGACCTGCGACTGACAGGAACCGAACGCTTCCACGTGCAGTACCGACCCTTCGGCCGTCGCGGCACGGGCGGTTCGTATTACCAGTTCACCGATCCCAGCGGCGTTGTCAACAACGCCACCGCGCAGCCCGACCTGTACTGGTTTGAAGGCGAGCTAGGCAGCATGTTCGGTGCGTACTTCAGCCCGTTTGTGGCCAGCGATATCACGGTGACGGTCGGTCGTTTTCCCTTTTTGCTGCACAACACCTACCTGATCAACGACGAGTTTGTCGGCGTGGTGCTCAACAAAAACAACATTGAGCTGGGCGGGCTCAGCAACCTGAACCTGCAGTTCTTTTACGCCTTTCAGGATGTCAGCGCCTACAGCGACGCCGACTCGCAGTTGTACGGAGTACATGCCACGGCCGACTACCGGAACCAGTTGTACGAGGCGACGTACGCCTTTGTGCAGCACGAATTCAACTCCCGCCGCGACTCCCACTACCTGGGTCTCAGCCGCACGCAGTTTATCGGCAACTACACCGTGGCTGGTCGTCTGCTGGGCAAGCTGGGCGACCAGGACGGGCGCGGCGACGGGGTGCTGGGCGTTATTGAGACCAACACCAACCGCGTGTTTGACCAGAAGCCGCTGGGGATCGAACATGGCGTGTACTACTGCAACGTGTTTGCCGCTTCGCGCGGCTGGTCGTCCATCGGCGGCGGCGGCTTTAACCGCCTGACCACGGCGTTCGAAACGAATCCGCTAATTCGTATCTCGGCAGGCCGGCCCGTGAGCGAGACGGTCGGCGTCGCCCTGGGCGTGCAGTTTTTCCGACTGCATGAAGACGAATCGTTTGTGCCGGAAGTTGCTTTCGAATCCCGCGACGGCCAGGGCGTGTTTGGAGCGGGGTTGCGATACCTGCGCAAGACAGGGCAGCGGTCGTTCTTTGAGGCGCTCGGTGTGATCAACGTTTCCAACGACGAACGTTTCCAAAGGTCCGGTCTTTTCCTGTCGGAAACAATCCTCTTTTAGAGTAAGGTCGCCAGGAAAGGGCGAAGCCAGAAGAGGAAGCCCGCTCTTAGAATCCCTGGTCCTGCAGGTCCAGCAGGCTGGGCAGCGGAGCCGCCGCCGATTCGCCCGTGTCGACGGTCGCCACGATCCGGCTCACTTGCCCGGTATCATGGCTCGGACGGGAAGGCAGTTCCATCTGGTGCATCCGAAGCGTGACGACTTGCTGCCCGGACGGATGCGCGGCATTCCACTCTTCGGCCAGAAACTCGGCCGTGCGCTGCTGGAACCTTTGGGGTTCTGGAGCCGTGTACAACTCAATCCCCAATTGGCGCCAGCGAGCTCGACGGTAATGAGAGGGCAGCCGGGAAGGCAGGTCCAGGGTGACGGGCTCACCGTCGGTCGGATCCCGACGGAGCAGGTCCAGCACACGTCCGTCGGCGAGTTCCGCCTCTGCGACATACCACCAGCTCAGCACTGGCGGTTCCGAGAACATGACCCATGCCTGCGTAAGGCCCAGGCGGTAACAGGCGATATTGATCGAACCCGGCGTGGCGACCGCGATCGGACGGAACATGCCGCCCAGGTTCCAGATCAACACCATCGCAAAGCAGCCGCCGCAAAATACCGAGGCAGCCATTCTGCCCGTCTGCATCACGGATAGCTGGTCGGTTGTCTCCTTCGCGGGGCGAGGAACTTCGGCGCCCACCGCCAGCCGCCACCAGCGATTCTGCCAGACAAAGTCCGGCAGGAACAAACACCATGCCAGAGCGCAAAGGTAAGAAAACCAGCCGATCGCCAGCGTCGCTTCAATCGTGAGATGAAATACGATAAACGCCAACGCCACCAGCAGCCGCAGCATTTTTGGATGCCAGGGCGAGAACAGCAGCAAGGGTCCGATCGCTTCGAGCAGCAGCGAGCTGGTCGTCATCAGTTTCAGCAATCCCGTATACGGCAGCAGTACGGCCGCCAATGGGCGCGCCAGATTGTGAAAACGGAAGGCAAATTGCAACGCTTCGCCCGTCGCCCAGACCTCGTTCAGCTTCCAGTACGCCGCACACCAGTACATCACGCACACCTGCAGCAACAGGCAGGCGGCGCCCACGCTGACAACGGGGCGGCTGTCGCCCAGGCCGTTCCGCCTGGCGTCGAGCGACCAGCAGCGTCCCATCGGAGTGAACATCGACCAGAACAGCAGCAGGTGCAGCAACCAATCGCCTGTCGAATCGACCAGCGGCTGACGAACATGAATCGACAGCATGATCCCCCAGCAGCCGATGGCAGCGAGCGTCGTTCGCCAGCCAACCAGGAGTGCAATCGCACAGGCAACGCCCACGACGAACAGCGTCATGGCCCAGCCGTCCGACGGATGCAGAAAGAACAACGACCACCGCGGGGTCTCGCCCCAGAACGCTTGGGCCAGCTCCAGCGGCAGCAGCCCCTGGTCGCTGTACATGGCATGGAAGTCCTGCAGTCGCGTACCCAGGTCGATCAGCAGCACCAGGCTGACGCCGATACGCCACAGGGCCAGGGAGCGCGGATCAATACCGAACCACTCCGCCAGCAGCGAGCGGGCTGGGGTCCGCGCCCTGGCCAGCTCGGTGATCGATTGCTCCGGTGCTTCCTTGCCGGTGGAGGCCATGCGGTCACTCCCTGGCGTCGGAGTGGAATTCCAGGGTGGCCGGACGCACCAGCCCGGGGCGGACGTCAAGTGTGAGATCGTCGACGTCGCCAGCTTTGAGCCGTTCAAAGGCGATCGCCCCCATCACGGCGTTGTCGGTGCACAGCGCCATCGGCGCGATCTGCAGCTCGACGCCGGCTGCGGCCGTTTCCTCCGCCAGTCGCTCGCGCAGTCGACCATTGGCGGCCACGCCGCCGCCGACGCACAGGGTGCGCAGGCCCGTCGTTTCGACCGCCTGCATCGCTTTGACAACGAGGCAATCCACAACCGCTTCTTGAAAGCTGGCCGCGATGTCGCCGATACGCTGCTCGCTCAGATTGACGGCGCTAAAGTCGGGACGTCCGGGGCCGGCGATTTCATACCGGACGGCCGTTTTCAATCCGCTGAAACTGAATTCCAGCCGCGACTTGTCTTTCAGAAAAGATCGCGGAAAACGATAAGCGGCCGGATCGCCTTCCGCGGCCGCTTTGGAAATCGAGGGGCCGCCCGGGTAGCTCAGACCGAGCATACTGGCGACCTTGTCAAACGCTTCGCCTGCAGCGTCGTCGATCGTGCCGCCCAGGTAAACGAAGTCGCCGGCAGTGCGGCAGTGATAGACGCTGCTATGGCCGCCGCTGACGATCAGGCCGACACACGGAAAAATATCGCGACCCGCCGCAATCCGACAGGCGTAAATATGGGCGTGAAGATGATTGACCCCCACCAGCGGTTTCTCCCAGACCAGCGCCAGCGCCTTGGCGGCCGACAAACCAACCAGCAGCGATCCCACCAGCCCCGGCGTGTACGCAACCGCCACCGCATCGAGGTCGGCGGAATTCACCTGGGCTCGGCGTAGAGTTTCTTCGATCACGGGCAGGATGCGCTGGACGTGCGCCCTGGCGGCGATCTCCGGTACAACGCCAGCGAACTGGCGATGTAACTGCTCCTGGGAAGCAACGACCGATCCCAGCACCTGCAGGTCGTCGGTCACCACGGCCGCGGCCGTTTCGTCGCATGTCGTCTCAAGCGTGAGGATTTTCATAGTACGCGGACGCACCTTCTCCTGGTAACGCCTGGCGACCGTCCCCTGCGCACACGGTGCAGGGCTGCAGTCGCCAGCGATCTTCCGACGTCGGACTCTGTACCTCCGACGCCGGAACAACGATAAACCCTACTTTGCCGACAGGGCGAAATCGCCCCGCATGTCCCGCCACACGCAATGAATATGGTTGGCCGGGTTGCCAGCAGGATCGGGCTGGACGTTGACAAACTCAATCAGAAACGTCGGTCCCTGGATACGGTAGTAGTGACCGACGCCCGGTTTCTCGGCGCCCGCCCAGGCGAAATGCACCTTGTCAAAACCGGCATGTTCAATGGCGGCGATGCGGGCGTCAGCGACATCCGCCGGCATGTTCAGCGCGTAGACGCCAATCAGCTTGCGGAGCAGCTTCGCCTGTTTGGCGTCGAGCTTGCCGGCGGCGAGTCCTTCGGCCGGATCCTGCGGAGGCTGGGCTTCGCCCGCTCCGCGAATTTCAGCAGGGGCCTTCTCGGCGATCAGGGCGGCCGACTTCTGCTCGGTTGTCAGGGTTCCAACCAGGTCAAACGCCAGCGTTTCTTCCAGCTTCAGCACGCGCAACCCTTCTTTGGCGGCTTCGACTTTATTCATCACCACGGCGGGATTCGAGGCGAAGAACGTCGGCGTGCTGGAGACGACTTCGTTCCCTTTGATCACAAAGTTCAGCGAAAGGTGATGACCTTCGACGCTCAGACCCCAGGTCGAATCCGCGCCCGGCGCGCCGAAAATGGTGAAGTAGTAACGTTCCGAGTCACGGATGTTGCCGCCCTTTTTGCCCGCTTCCAGCTCGGCCAGCACCTTCTCCAGCGCCATGATCTGCGTCGCTTTCCGATAGCCCGCTTTGCTCAGGCAATTGGACAGCAGCAGGTGGGCGGCCTTTTTCTGGGCCGCATCCATATGCTTGACCTGCAGGCCCTTTCGCTCGGCTTTCGGAATAAAGTGCCATTCGAGGCGCGTCGGCGACTCGTAAGGCTGCATGACGGTCTGTTTTTGTTCGTCGGTCAGCGTACCCGCAAAGGCGGTCGCAGCCTCGGTGACAGCTGTTCCCGTCAGGGTTTCTTTCCAGTGTGACCAGCCTGTGGCTCCGGCTCCCAGCAAGGCAACGCTTAAAATCAGGATCAGGACTCGCTTCATGGTGTCATTCCCTAAAAACTTCAATTCCAGTGAAAACAGGCAGCCAAGAATATATAAGCCGGCGGCTGCCGATGCCACCCTGCCCCCGCGGCGCCAACCAACCGGTCCTGCGGCTCTTTGAGCCGACTGGCGGCGGCCTGATTCCCGCGGCGAACGGCCAGAGTCTCTCTTGGGACGATGAAAGACGCCTGTTTCGCAGGGAAAAATGCGTCTTGAGGGAACAGGGCGATTCGCGTAGCATTCGCCCGAGTGCGGTATTTGGAGAGCTTCTTTTATGATTGATTTTCCCTGGCAACGCTTTACCCGGCGGTGCGCTGCGCTCGATCGAGAACTGCAGGCTGGCGAGGAGTACTATTCCGTGCTGGTCGCCAAAGGGGCCGACGTCATCCGCCAGGACTACTGCGCCGAAGGCTGGGAAGGCCCGCCAGAAGCGTCGCTCGGCTGGTGGAAAGCAAAGATGCCCGACGACACGGGCCAGAAAGCCCACTGGGCGCCGAACGAAGTGCTCCTCAATTATTTCGAGCAGTTGGAACAACGGCCAGACAAGCAGGACATGCAGTATGTGCTGGCCCTGTTGTTAGTCCGACGGCGGTTGCTGGTCCTGGAATCGACGGCGACAAACGACGCTGGCGAAGAAGAGTTTTTGCTCTCCTGCCCCACGCTGGATCGCGAGTTCCATGTGGCGGTCCAGGAGCCGACACGCCAGCAGGTGGAACAAATTGAAGCGGAGCTGAGCCAGCTGTTATTTACGGACGCTCCCTGAACGGAACATGGCCGGTCGCCTGGCTGGCCTGAACGAACTTTTAAATCGACTTCGGCTGGAGCCGGCGGTCGCTGGTTAGGGCAAGGATGCCTGTCTTGAAGATCCGACTGTCCGCTGACAACTCGCCCGCTTCGCCCGCGGCCTTGCTGCTGCTGGGCGCCTTGCTGGTTATGACCCTGTCGGGTTGTCGCAACTGGATGATGTTTCAGCCTCGCGTACCGGTGGGGCCAACCATTCCCCAGGTATTTCAGGCGGCCCCTACGCTGGAAGAGATCGTAGGTCACGTGAATTCCAGCAGTGCGCGTATTCAGCAGCTGACCTCCCAGCCGCTGGTAACGGTCGGCGGTTTGCCAGCCACGCTTCGCGCTAATGTGGCGATCGAACGCCCTCACCGCTTTCGCATGCAGGCCCATGTAACGCAGATCACGGGCACGGAGATGGATATCGGCAGCAACGACGAACTGTTCTGGTTGTGGGTCAAACGCCAGCCGCCGCCGACAATCTACTTTGCCCATCGCGACCGTTTCGCGCAGAGTCCGGCAAGGGCCATGCTGCCGATCGAACCCGACTGGCTGATTTCCGCTTTGGGGGTCGCCACGTTTGACCCGGCCGACGCCCATGAAGGACCGTACCAGCGGGCCGACAACCAGTGGGAGATCCGCACCCGGATGTCGGGCGAACATACCGGTATGACTCGATCCACGCTGGTCGACGGTTCCTATGGCTATGTGACGGCCCAGCACGTTTATGATCAGCGGGGCCAGCTGGTCGCCTCGGCGAAAGCGTCCAAGTTTCGGCACTATCCCGAAGTGCAAGTGTCATTGCCGACTCAAGTCGCCATTAGCCTGCCGGCCGCCAATTTGAACATTGAGATCGAAACGCCGCATTACGCGATCAACCAGTTGTCGGGCGATCCAGCCCGGTTATGGTCAATGCCGCGCGAGCCTGGCGTCGCCGTGGTGGATATCGCCGCCGTGCCTCCCGGCGCGCTTGGACCGCCGGGCGCGCCGCCGCAAAACAACACACCGCCGTATTCGTCGGGACCGTCTGGAGGGCAGGCGCCCTATACGACCACTCCCCTTGGCGGGCCGAATCCGTACGCACCCCCAGCCGCCGGCGGACAGAATCCCTATTCACCCGCCCAGCCCGGCGCCGGAAATTCAAGCTATCCGCCCGCATATACGACCGGACCACTTGGCGGGCAGCAACCGTATAGCGCAGAGCCTGTGAACTCAGGAACGCCGGGTTACGCTCCAGGCGCCGCGTCAGAGGGTTCCGAAGCGGGCTACCCGGCCGCGTCGCCGGACCCCTACTCGCAGCCCGGCAGTTATCCGCAGCCTTCAGCCGCAGGAAACGGACCTGGCGAGCAAGGCGGATACGCCCCGGCGGACAATAATTTTCCGCGAACAGGTTTTCGTCCTAACTATCGAGGCGTTTCCAATTTGCGATAACGTCTGATGCAATTCAAAGATCACCATGAATTTTCATCTTTTCTTCCGAGGGCGCTTCGAAACTGCCTAGTTTATCTTCGCAAGGCGGCGGGCGTTCTGTACGATTCCCCAATGGCCGCGACACGATGACTGGCCGCCGCCAACCACTTTCAACTGACATGCGTCCCAGCACAGGGATTTTAGCCGAGGCGCTACCACCTATCCACCAAGGCAGGGAAGTCTAGCATGGGTAAAACGGCTCTGATTACGGGCATCACCGGACAAGACGGCTCGTATCTGGCGGAGCTACTGCTGGATAAAGGCTACGAAGTTCATGGCGTGATGCGCCGCGTTAGCAGTTTCAATTTGAGTCGGATTGAGCATCTGCTCGATCGCATCAGCCTGCACGACGCCGACCTGATCGATCAGCTTTCGCTGGCTCGCCTGCTCAACGAAATTGGCCCCGACGAAGTCTACAACCTGGCGGCTCAGAGCTTTGTTCCTACCAGCTGGAAAGAGCCCGTCTTGACGGCGGAAACGACCGGCGTAGGCGTGCTCCGCATGCTGGAAGCGATCCGCTATGTCGATCCGACCATTCGCTTTTACCAGGCCAGCTCCAGCGAAATGTACGGCCGGGTGCAACATACGCCGCAGTCGGAACGAACCCCGTTCTGGCCCCGCAGTCCTTATGCGTGCGCCAAAGTGTACGGCCACTGGATCACGGTGAACTATCGTGAAAGCTACGATATGTTCGCCGCTTCGGGGATCCTGTTCAATCACGAATCGCCCCGCCGGGGACTGGAGTTCGTCACACGTAAAATCACCAACGCGGTGGCGCGGATCAAACTGGGTCTCGACCAGGAGTTGCGACTGGGAAATCTCAAAGCGAAGCGGGATTGGGGTTTTGCTGGCGACTACGTCAAGGCGATGTGGTTGATGCTGCAGCAGGACACGCCCGATGACTTTGTGATCGGCACCGGCGCCACGCATAGCGTGGAAGAGTTTGTCGACGCCGCGTTCAGCCATGTGAATCTGGACTGGCAGGACTATGTGGTGATCGACCCGCAGTTCTACCGACCCGCGGAAGTGGATCTGTTGATTGCCGATCCGTCGAAGGCATCGGAAACCCTTGGCTGGAGTCCCGAGGTGGATTTTGCAGGCCTGGTTTCCATGATGGTCGACGCCGATCTGGCCGCGATCCAGGACGGCCACGAATACCGCGGCCGGCCTGAGATGCAGCAAAAGAAACAGGCGGCCTGAGAACCAGGAAGTCACGTCACGGCGCCTGCCGTCCTGGCGGGACGTCACGGCGAAGAGCGATAGCGCGCCCTAGTGGATCTGGCCTCACGTCCTTCTCCCTGCCTAATTCCGCAAGCAGTCGTGGCGGAGTCTGCCACCCCGATATCAGGCTGCAGCTACGCACAACAGCTTTCGATTCCGCAACGGAGCGAAAGCAGGCTGGTGCTGCCAACCGTTGGGCCAGCCGCCAACAAGACGGCACGAACACCGCAATAAGACAAAGAAGAAGCAGGCGTGGCTTTCCCCACGGGTTGTTCGGTAATGCCGCCGGATCGTTGGCGATGGCTTGGCCGAAAACGTGGTGGGTAAAGCCTTGTCTACTTTTCTATTCCCTAATTGCAGCGAAGCAGTTTCGCTCGCAGGAGGAAGCGGCGTGACAGACCTTCGTGTTCTGATTACCCGGTTGAGTCATCTTGGCGACTGCATCACAGCCATGCCGCTGGCATGCGCGCTGCGGCGCCAGTTTCCTCAGGCTTTTATCGGCTGGGTCGTGGAAAAGCCTGGCGATAAGTTGCTGGCAAACCATCCTGCCGTGGACTATGTGCTGCCGCTTTCCAAGGGCTGGTTAAAGTCGCCTGCTCGTGTGAAGGAGATCCGACGCGAACTGCGGGCTCAGCGTTTTGAGGTGGCGATTGATCCGCAAAGCCTGACCAAAAGCTCAGTGCTGGGATGGTTGTCGGGCGCCGAGCAACGGATCGGACTGCAGCGTCCCTGGGGCAAAGAGCTGAGCGTCTGGCTGAATAACGATCTGATTCATCCGGCGGAACGGCACGTCACATTGCGTACGCTCGCCCTGCTGGAACCGCTGGGGGTAACGCCCTCGGAGATTGATTTCCAGTTTCCGGAAACCCCCTTTGGACGCTCCAACATGGAGTCGTTCGTGAAGCGGGCCCATCTGAGTCACGGCTTCGCCCTGGTGAACCCAGGGGCAGGCTGGGCTTCGCGTCGCTGGCCTCCCGAACGGTTTGGTCTGGTAGCGAGGCATCTGGGATTTGAACGCGGAATCACCTCGGTGGTTGCCTGGGCGGGCGAAGCGGAACGGGAAATGGCCGAAAAGATCATCGCCCGCAGCGGCGGACACGCACTACTGGCGCCTCCCACGGATCTGCTGGAACTGGGTTCTTTGTTGCGACTGTCCCGCTTTTACCTGGGCGGCGACACGGGCCCGATGCACATCGCGGTCGCGGTCGGCGCCCAGTGCATTGTGCTGCATGGAGCCACCTTGCCGGAAGACTCCGGCGCTCTGGGCTCGCAGCATGTCGCCATCCAGACTTATCACCAGAATGGTCGCAATCGTCGCCGCGCCGGCAACGATGCGATGCGGGCGATTTCCGTGGAACAGGTCTGCGACGCGTGCGACCAGGTACTGGCCGCTCGACCGGTGCGAGCCGCCGCCTGAGAAGACGTTTCTCCAAAGGAAAACCGAGCGTACCGTCGCCTCGCGTCGCCTTGCCGGACCGGAGTCCGTTCTCGCTTCCCCGGCCTGACGTCGGCACGGAATGCGGTAAACTACGCATCACCCGTGCGACGAGTTCGCCGGGCAGCGATTATCCCTGCAGCTCTCGACGTAAACGCACCCCCAGCGGAGAAGAACAGATGGACGCGGATCTGTTGCACCTGGAAGAGGAATTATGCAGCACCAACGCTCAGCGACGGGTCGACGCCGCCGAGCAGTTAAGTTTGCTAGGACATCAGGCCTCGCCGGCAGTGATCCCCTTGTTATGCACGCTGCGCGACAGCGACGAACAGGTGCGGGAATATGTTACGTCCGCGTTAGAAAACCTGGGCCCTCCGCCGACGAACCAGCTTGGACATCTGGTTCCGATGCTCCAAGATGAGAATCTGGATATCGGCTATTGGGCTGCAACCTTGCTGGGACGCCTGGGGCGGATTGGCGGGCCGGCCGCCGAATCGCTCGCCGACGTACTGCAGCATTCAACCCATACCGTGGTGCGAGAGCGTTCCGCCTGGGCCCTGGGAGAAATCGGGAAAGAAGCCAGCGTCGCCCTGGACCAGCTGCATAGAACGGCCCAGGGGAGCGAGCCGCGACTGGCTCGGCTCGCCCAGGAAGCGATCGAGAAAATCACCGGCGAAGCGGACGAATAATGAGCCCCGCAGCGGGGAAACTATTTGTCGTATTCTTTCAGAAAGCCGCGAAACAGAATCAGGTGGCCTTCCTCGTCGCCCAGTAGTTGTACGCACAGATCTTGCGTGACGTAGTCTTCGCCGTCGGTCGCTTTGATAATCTTTCGATAATGGGCAATCGCGCCCTCTTCGGCATCGATGACCGCTTTAATTACCGAGACGACGTCGGTCGTGTCATCAGGCGGCTGCTGCTGCCCGCCCAGGACAACACTGGTGGAGCCGGGAACCTTGCCGCCCAGCTGCTTGATACGGTTTGCCAGTCGCTGGGCGTGGAGCAGTTCGTCAGCGACTTCTGCAGACAGGGACTTTTTGATCTCTTCAGCACGGATGCCATCGAGGTTCACACTGTTTGCCAGATAGTTCATCACCGTTTCCAGCTCCATGCTGTAAGCGGTGGTCAGCAGTTTAATGGTCTCTTCTTGTGTTGCAGCCATCAGGTTTGCTCCTGGAAAAACGGCAGGAATAGAAACTCCCACTATTGTAACAATTCGACTGCTCCCGGTAAGGGAATCAGGCGACGGGAGAGTATCCGGCCGGGTCCCAAAAACTCCGTTAGTCCTTTTTTGCAGCCAGAGGATCGGACCGTAAAAAGGCGAGCAGGTCGGCCATGGCGTCGACGCTGACCTGTTTTTCCAGGCCTTCGGGCATCAGCGACTGGCCCGTATTGACCATCGCTTCGATATCAATCCGCAAGATCGTCAGCTTTTTGTTTTCCGGCTGCTGGACAATGATGCTGGCGGCCGTTTCCGAGGCGATCGCCCCACTGAAGATGCGTCCCTGGCGGGTCTCGAACGCATAGTTCAAAAACTGCGGATTCACTTCGCGGTTCGGATCCAGGACCGCCGCCAGGAACGCTTCGGCGCCGCGGTTCAGGGTGGCCGGCAGGCTGGGACCAATGGCGTGCCCGATCTCTCCCATCTGATGACAGGCCGCGCACGTTTTGGTGAACACGGCCCGGCCGCGTTCAGCGTCGCCCTCTGTTTCCAGCGACTTCTGATAGGCGGCGAGCAATTCGACCGGCGACGACGTTTGTCGTTTTGCCAGGACCGCTTTGGCTGCCTGCATCACCTGAGGGTCGTCCTGCAGAGCCAGTCGCTTGAGCATGCCGACATCGAGATCCGCGGGAGCGATGGCGCCGTCGGCCGCGCGGGTCAGCAACTGCAGGGTGGTGTCCCGACGAGAGAAGAGCACTTCGCCCGCCTGGCGTTTGACGCGCGGCGTGAGCGACTTCCAGCGGTCGAGCACCAGCCGTCCCGCTTCGGGCGTATCAAACTCCGCGATCACGTCGAGGGCCGCCAGCTGCAAACCATCCGGCTGACTGGGCTGCAGCAACTGGGCCAATGGGGCGCTGCAGTCTTTCCATTCGCCCCAGGTCAATCTTGCGATCGCCGCCTGACGCTCGGCCTCGGACAGTTTCGAGTCGAGCACGGCCTGCCGGGCGGCCGTGAAGGCCTCCAGGCGGTACTCGCTGGCCTTGCCACTGGCGGCCGAGTCGATCCGCTTCGCAAGGTCGCTGGTCGGAGCCAGCTGCATCGCTTCGAGCAGGGCCTGCAGCGTCGGCTGATCGCCTGCCAGCAGACCGACGACATCCAGCAGGGCGACCACGTCGGCCGGGTGTTGCTGCCGGGCGATCTGCGCGGCCAATCGCGTGAGCACCTTGCGACCGGCCGTCGACTGCCGATACTTCACATCGGCAGACAGCGTCTTTAGCACCGATCCGGATCCTTCGACGAGCGAACTGTGTACGGCGAATACGATCCACGGATTCGCGCTATGCGCCCGCAGCAGATCGGCCAGGCATTCATTCCGGGCAGGCGAACTCTCCAGAGCTCCCAGCGAAAACGCCAGCTGATGCAGCACGCGCAGGTCAGCGTCGGCGGTCATGCCATAGAGCAACTGCCGCAGTTCGGCCTGCCGCGGCGCCTGACTTTCGCTGAGCCGCACCGCGTGCTCCCGTACGCGGGGATCCTTGTCAGCCAGCGCGGGCGCCAGCAATTCGGGATACAAGGTAACCAGGGCGGTCAGCGCGTACAGCGCCTGGATGCGGGATTCGGGCAGGGCGGCCTGCGTTGCCAGTTTGCGTAGCGGTTCGAACAGGCGGACGTCCTGGCTCTGGTAGATCAGGCGCGCCGCCGTTTCCCGTCGCCAGCCGTTGCGTGAATCTATCGCTTTCACCAGGGCGCCGGGCGCCTCGAAGTCGTAGCGTTCTGGCTCCGAGAAACCGACGGGGGCCAGACGGTAGATGCGTCCCCGGTCGCGGCCGCTGGTCAGGTCGAGGTGCGTTTTGATGACCGGGTGCAGGCTCTTCGGGTGCTCGATCACCTCGCGATACATGTCGGCAATGTACAAGCAGCCATCCGGACCGTTGCCGTACTGCACGGGACGAAACCAGATATCGGTCGAAGTAACGAACTCGCTCTGCTGGTCGATGCGGCGGCCGATCATTCCCACGCCAGCGGGCTCCAGTCGCTTGCGATGGATCAGGTTGCTGCCGACATCGCCGATGATGGCCCAGCTGTCGGCCTCGGCCGGCCAGGCGTCGCCCCGGTAGAGCGTGACGCCTGTGGCGCCGGTAAAGTAGCCCGCCGCGGTTCCGCCGCCTTCGACGGGACCGGGCACAATCCCCTGCTTCCGCAGTCGGGTGCGGACGATCCGCCAGGGCTCGACGGGGCTGTTACGGAAGACATCGGCCTGGGGGCCGTCGGCCGCGATGCTCTGCCGGCTGTTGGGCGCCGCCGCGTACGGATTGCGGGCGCCGTAGCGATCTTCGTACATCACCATCTGCAGGTGATCGCTGTTGCTGCAGACAAACTTGCGGCCGAACCGGTCAAAGCTCAGCCCATGCTGGCCGCCGCCGCTTTCCGCCCGTAGCTCCAGGGTGCGTGGATCAAAGGAGAAATCGCGGCCGCGAAGCGTGAGCGGCGGGTCGCTGGAGCCGACCTTCACCAGCGTGGCGCCGCTGCTACTGACAGCCCCGTGGATGCGGTTATCGAGTCCCCAGGTGAACGTATTGAGCAGGCCCTGTACGTTGCTGCGTCCGAACCCGGTGAAGACTTTCGTTTGTTCTTCGGCCTTGCCGTCGCCATCGTTGTCGCGAAAATACCAGACGTCAGGCGCCGCCCCGACGAATACGCCGCCTTCGTAGCAGACGATCGCGGTTGGCCAGCTGAGTCCCTCGGCATAAACGGTCGAAGACTCAAAGCGTCCGTCGTTGTCGGCGTCGACCAGTAGTCGCACCCGGCCCAGGTTCTGCTCTTCGTCCTCGGAGTAGCCTCGCATTTCGACGACAAACATTCGGCCTTTTTCATCGAACGCCATGGCGATCGGATCGACGACCGTCGGTTCGGCGGCCGCTTGCTGCATCTCAAAACCGTCGGCCGTATGAAAGGCCTGGAGCGCTTGGTCGGGCGAAAGCGGGGCGATGCGGGGCAACTCCTGGGAGTAGTCCCGGTCGACCGAATCCGGCGGAGCAGCCATGACAGCAGCCGCCAGCAAGCTGGCCAGCGCCGCGGCGCCGCCGAGGGTGATTCGTCGCATCCACAGGACAGGGGCAGGGAGCAGTGCACGCAGCGGCATGGACAGGTTCCTTGTTCGCTAGAATCGCAGTTGGTAACGCCGCCAGGATTCGCTCCAGGTACTCCGCGGGAGCCCAGCGTCGCTTGCTGTGAATAAAGCGAACCGCGAGCAGGGCATGCAGGGAGAACGACTGGCCAAGGGCGACAGGTTTGCTAAACGGGGGCGGCAAGCGACGTTCCAGGGGACAGATCGCGCCGGCCGGTGGGGCATCCGCAGAAGGAAAAAGTCGCCGCAGATGCGAGGATTGAAACGGCAGGAAATCTTCGCTTAGTGGTGCCTCAAGTTTCAATTTCAGGTTTGGCCATTTTCGCGCGAGCCGCTGTTCCTTTTAGTTAACCGTGGCTATCGCCAAAACGGCTAATTGGAAGAACCCGAACTCTTTGCCTTGACGCAGCACTCGTGGTGCGTCAAACCATAAAATCAGGTTTCTCTCAATCAGCCGCCGGGCGCTAGCCCACGGTTTTCTTGGCAGCACAGCAGCACGGCCGAAATCGCTCACTCGAAGATTGAAGTTTGACGCAGCATTAGTGTAAACCATCGGTAATCGCCTGTCTCTATTTAGAAACGACAGAATGCGGCGCCCAGGTACGGCGTCGCAAAATGGCCTGGCTGGATGCCGCTGGCTAGTGGAAGAGAAGAGCTCGCCTGGTAGCAGGCCTTAGCCGGTGGGGAACTGGCGGCAGTACTCGTAGAGCGCCATGGCGGCGGCGGTGGCGACGTTGTAGCTGAACGGCAGGCCCCACACGGGAATCTCGACCGTGGCGTCGAGCAGGGAAAGGACGTCGTCGGTCAGTCCGGTCCGTTCGTGACCCAGCACCAGGATGGTTTTTCGCTCGTAGGAAAAGTGGTGCAGGTTCTGCGAGCTGGTTGTCTGCTCCAGCCCAACCAGCGTGTAGCCTTCGGCCTTATACTTTTTGAGCACCGGCGGCAGAGAATTGCGCCGTTCGATGAAAACCTGTTCGGCGCCGTCCCTCGCGATTTTGGGATCGATCTTCGCCGAGCCGCAAACGATCATCCGCGTGACGCCGCAACAGCTGGCCAGTCGCACCACGCGCGACAGGTTGATGTTGCTGCGCAGCACCGGGCAGGCCACGAGAATCTCCCGAGGGCGTTCCAGCGGGGACAGCGGCTTGTGACGCAGGTGTTCGAATTCGCTCATGGCGCATACCAGGCAGGCCAGGGCGGAGCGGGACCTGAGCCCGCCCGCCGGTTACTTGACCGAACTTACGGCACGATAAAAGCCTGCAGAATAAACGCTGGCAGTTAGTGAATGCCCTGGTCGCCCAGGTAGCGTTCCGCGTCGAGGGCCGCCATGCAGCCGGTGCCGGCGGAGGTGATGGCCTGGCGATAGTAATCGTCGGCCACATCGCCAGCGGCGAACACGCCGTCGACGCTGGTGTTGGTGCGATACGGTTTGGTCCAGCGAATGTAGCCGGCCTCGTTCATATCGAGCTTACCGCCCAGGAAGGCGGTGTTGGGCGTATGGCCGATCGCCAGGAACATGCCGCTGGCCGGCAGTTCTTTGGTGACGCCGTCTTTAATGCCGACCACGGTCACGCCGGTCACGCCTTGTTCGGCGCTGCCGAGCACTTCGACGACGTTATGGCTCCAGACCGGTTCGATTTTGGGGTTATTCAGCACGCGTTCCGCCATGATGGGCGAGGCGCGGAATTCGTCCCGCCGATGCACCAGATAGACCTTCTCGGCGTACTTGGTAAGGTAGGTCGCTTCTTCCATGGCGGAGTCGCCGCCGCCGATCACGACCAGGGGTTTGTTGCGAAAACGAGGCAAGGCGCCGTCGCATACGGCGCAAGCAGAGACGCCGCCGTTTTTAAACTTCTCTTCCGATTCCAGGCCCAGGTAGTTGGCCCGGGCGCCGGTGGCGATGATCACGGAATGGGCTTCGATCCAGTCGCCGTCGCTCGGTTTGACGCGGAGCGGCTTGGAGTCAAAGTCGACTTCGACGACTTCGTCGCTTATTACCCGGGTGCCAAAGTTCTTGGCCTGCTGCCGCATCAGGTGCATCAACTCAGGACCGGTGACCGCGTGTTTTTCGTCGGTAATCGGCGGCGCGATCTGCTTCTCTTTGTCGTCGAGCGCCGTGTCGAGAAACTGGCTCAGCACGCCAAAGGGGAAGCCGGGATAGTTTTCCACCTCGGTGGTGAAGTACAGCTGGCCCAGCGGGACCATGCCGCCCGACATGCCAAACATGCCTTCGATGACGAGCGGATCCAGGTTGGCGCGGGCGGCGTAAATGGCGGCTGCCCAGCCAGCGGGACCACTCCCAATGATTACTACTCTCTCGGGCACGGTTCGATTTCCTTCTCGCACAGAAACGGGACCCGCAGCGGCGCGGGCATTCAATTCGCGTCGTCATTATATGAGGGCGCGAAGCGAAGTCCACCATGCCTTGACGAACCGTGGCGCGAGCGAATCGCCGCTCGCTACACCTGGAAGAGGGCGATCGGCGAGGTGTTGCCGATGTAGTTGCCGTCCTCGTCGAGCTTCGTCCCGTTCCCCTGGCTGCCTTTGTTGGTCGAGATGACGGCCAGTTGATGCTGATCCGGATGCAAGGCGATCGTTCGCAGGTTGGAGACTTTGGTGTTCTCAAACTCGGGCTTTTCGGCGTCGGCGGCCAGCACGATCAGTTTGCCGGATCCTGGCTGCCCGCTGGTGGCGATGAGGTACTTGCCGGCGTCCGCCAGCCAGGCCAGATCGAACACATAGCCGTCCTTGGTTTCTCCCAGAAGCACTTTCCGCTGCAGCTTGAGGGTTTTCCGGTCAATGAAATAAACGGCCGGCACGCCAATCATGCGTCCAGTCGTGGAAGGCTCGGAACCGGCGCACAGAAGGGTGTCGCTATCGTGGTAATGCAGGATTCGCAGACCCGTGACGGCGGCATCGACTTTGGTGAGATGCAGCGTGTCGAAAACTGCTTCCGCAATGAGTTTCCCGGTCGCCAGATCCCAGCGTTTCATCACGCCGTTGAAGTCGCCCGTTACCAGCTCGTCGACTTGCGGAGAAATGGCCACGGCGAACACGCCCTGTTCGTGTCCCACAAATTCACGCACCCGCTTGCCATCGGTCGTGGACCACAGACGAACGCCATGATCGGCTCCGACAGTCGCCACAAAGCGGCCGTCCTGGCTGATGGCCATGTTGCGAATCCAGCCGTCGTGCGCCTGTTCGTGCGACCAGACGGGCTTCGCTTCCTTGTCAGCGTACGGCCACGCGGTCAGCTGCCCCCAGGAGTCGGCCGTAATCAACAAGCCCCCGGAGGGAACGAACCCGACACTGGTCGTCCAGCCATGGTGGCCGAGCAAGGGCGCCATTTCGACCGGTTCTTCGCCGGAAAAATCCCAGCGGCGCACGGCCGCATCATAGCAGCCTCCCGCCAGCACTTTGCCGCAAGGGCTGAATCGGGCATGGCAGATCTGGCGATCTGTCTCGAGGGTTTTCTGTTCCTGCGGCTGCGTCGCGGGGGCGGTCTTGGCGTTCATGGTTATTTTTTCCTCTTGGGTTAAAAGAGGAGCCCGGGAATCAATGGCAAATGCGAGCCAGGAAGCGGATCAGCTTAAAAGTTCTTTGACGGGACCGTAATCATCATGGGCGATCGGCAGGGGCTGCACGCCGTTCATGTATTCGGTCGCTTTCGGAATTCCAAGAGCCGCGTACCAGGTGTGGAACATGTGGCCGATGTCGAACGGATCGCCGACAACATCGGTCCCTTCCGCGTTGGTTTCGCCCACGACGACGCCGCGCTGGATGCCGGCGCCCGTCATGGCGAGGGACCAGGCGATATTCCAGTGGTCGCGCCCGACAGAGCCGTTGATGCGAGGCGTGCGGCCGAACTCGGCCATTACCACGACCAAAACATTATCGAGCATGCTCCGATCGTCCAGATCTTCAATCAGCGAGGCGACCGCCTGGTCGACTTTGGGGACGCGGGTGGCGTGTTCGTTAAAGTTGTCCCCGTGCGTATCCCAGCCGTTGGACGATACCTGGACGAACCGCACGCCGGCTTCCAGCAGGCGACGGGCCAGCAACGTGTGGCGGCCGATCTCGTGCCGGCCGTAACGTTCTACGTCTTTCTCGTCGAGGGTCGAGTCGTCGAACAGGTCGACATGTTCCATCAGTTTGTGGGCGACGTCGTAGACGTAGCTGTTCGCCTCGTTCCACTGAGGCCGATGCTGGCCGGCGTAACGGCGATTGAACTTTGCCTGCAGCTCCCGCCGGGCCAGTTCGCTGTCAGAAGAAAGCGATTCGGGGCGGAGCAGGTTGGTCGGCGGCTGACCGTCACCCAGGGCGAGCGCTCCGTACTGGGCGCCGAGGAAACCAGCATGCTTGGAGATGAATCCCCCGCTTCCGGGCTTAACCCAGACATACGGCGGCAACTGGCTTTCCATCGGTCCCAGCAGTTTGGCGACCGCGGAGCCGAAGTACGGGTACAGCACGCCCCGCTCTTTCGGCTGGCCGCGCAGGATTTTCGGCACGCCGGAAGAGTGGTTAGGGTCCTCGGTCTTCATATTGCGAACGACCGACAGTTTTTTCGTAAGTCGACTCAGCCGCGGCATGGTCTCGCAGAAATGCAGGCCAGGCGTCGCGGTTTGAATGGATCGCAAGGGACCGCCGTAGCGGGTGTTGGGCTTGGGGTCCCACGTTTCCAGCTGGCTCATACCGCCGTCGAGCCAGATCACCACGACCTGGCGATCGTTCTTTTTCAGCTCTTCGGCCGTCACGGGACGGAGCAACGCACCCACGCCGCCAACCCCGGCGACTCCCGCTGCGGCGCCGACCATTCCGCCCAGAACGCGTCGACGCGAAAGCAGATGGTCCGACGGCGTGCATAAATGTTTGTAAGGCATGTTATCGCGATCAGGTGAGAGAGCTTTAGTGATTGATCACAAATTCCGACGACGACAGCATCGCCCAGGCGATATCCGCCAGGGCAGCGGCCCGTTGCTCGGGCGTATTGTCGGGACTTTGCTGCGTGAGCCATGCGACGGCTTCGGTCTGTTCTTCGGCGGTGGGCCGACGGGAGAACAGCGACAGATACAGTTCTTCGGCCGCCTTTTCTTTTTCCAGCGTCAGCAGGCGGTCGATCAGGTTGCCCGGTTGCGGTTGGAGCAGACCCAGCCAGCGTTCGTCGTGCATCAGGTACAGGGCGCCCTGCACGCTGGGTTCAAAATCAATTTCCGGTTCGGTCGCCGGATTGGCGAAGGCATTGACAAAATCACGGCGCAGACTGGCCAGAACGGAGGTGCGCTGGACGAACCGTTCCAGTGCGTCGAGCCGAACCACCGGATCGGTCGACGGCAGCTCCACTTCCGGCGGCTCATCGGCCGGCGGACGAGCCTGTTCGGCCTGCTGCTGGGCGATCGCCTTGGCCGGTTCGAGGGCCCCGACAGCAATTGCCGCTGACCAGAACAGCTGCTCGGCCGACATCCGTTTTTCATTGGCGGCCGCATAGCTCCGGCCGCTGGCTGAAGTCTGGGAATCGATCCTGCTGGTGCGCTGGTAAGCGTTGCTGAGCGCGATTTCTCGCAGCAGGTATTTCATATCAAAGTCATGCTCAGCGAAGTCCGACGCCAGCAGTTCGAGCAGTTCCGGGTGCGACGGCGGGTTGTCCGAGTGCATCAGGTCCAGCGGCTCGACCAGGCCGCGGCCCATCATGGTGAACCACAGACGGTTGACGATGTTCCGACGGAACATTTGGTTATCGCGATTCGCCAGGCCGCGGGCCAGTTCCTGCAGCGGGCTGAACCGCGGCACGCCTGGCAGGCGTTTCTTCCGATCGGGCGGGACGAGGTACTCTTCCCCTTTAGCAAACTCGGGAATGGCGATCTCCTCGCCGCCTGGCGGCCGGGGGCCGGTCGTCATGGAGACCTGCGTGAACACCGACATGAACTCGGATTTGGCTTTGACCAGCCCTTCCGAAACGGCCGGGAATTCCACATCCCGCCGGACGGTGAGGTTCTCCACCGCCACATGCAGTCCCTGGAAATCGCTCTGCAGGTAATCGTCGACACTGACATGGTCATGACACTGGGCGCACTGCAGATCCACGCCGGCGAACATGCGACCCAGGTCGCGGGTAAGGCCCGGCTTGTCGACCGGAGCCATGGCCCCGCGACTGACCAGACGGGAGGTCATAAAGAAGGCCGCCCCGCGGCCTTCGGCGTCGTCTGCGTCGGGATTGAGGATCGCCAGGGAGAACTTGTCCCAGGGGGTGTTTTTCTGGAATGCCGTACGGAGAAAGGCGGTCCAGTGCGGATCGTCGCCTCGTCTTTCCAGCAGCATGTTATTGAATAGTTCCGTCATGCGGCGGGCATAGCCTTCATCGGCCAGAAGCTGGTCGATCAGCTGGGCCCTTTTGCCGGGCGTTTTGTCTTCGAGAAAGGCGACCAGCTCATCTCGGGAAGGGATGCGTCCCGCCAGATCCAGATAAAGGCGCCGGGCGAACTCCGCGTCGTCGCTGGCCGGGCGCTTCGGATTGTCGGCCGGAGCGTCGATCCAGTGGTCGATCGCTTCATGCAAAGGCGGACCCGCCAGAACAGGTTTCGCTTCGCACCAGGCGATCGCGAACAATGCCGCCCAGACGCAGAAGCCGGGAATGATCGAGCGTGGTTTGGTCATCGTTGTCATCCAACGGGCCGACAGCAGGCGTCGCACAAGAGTGTCGAACGAAAGCACAGTCAGCAAAGGGCAGGATTCAGGCGGGAAACAAGGCTGTTTAAGCACTCTCGCTGAGTATAGCGAAATCGCATCCAGAAATAAAGCGATTTTGATCCGTGCAGAAAATGCAGCACGCGTGAAACAGCAAAGGCGAGAAGGTCTCCCCGCAAGACCGCGCCGAATCACCGTGAGGGTAATGCAGGGCCGAGAAAGAGGCCGAGAAAGCGGGACGAATCGTGTTGATCTGCCCCGCAAAAATCGAAAAAACCCTGCAACCGCCAGGACGCGAATAGCGGATGGGAGACCGGTTCCCTGTCCGCGGCGATTCTCTGCGTCGCCTGCGGTGAATACACTTCTGACAGGGCGGACGGGTCAAAGCCGCCCGCCCCGCATTCAATTACCAGCGGTGTTCTACTCGGCGATAAGAACGGCCGGCGGTTTCCAGGTTCCTTCGCCGGGCGGCAGGACCGAGGGGGCTTCGGTTTTGGGCCAGTACAGCCGCATGGCGAGATAGATCAGGTCGTTCGGAGCCGGCAGCCAGTTCGACTCTTTCTCGGCGCCGGGCGAATCCTTCTGGATGTATAGCGTCAGGGAGCCGTCGTCGTTCTTCTTCATCTCCGGCAGCATCGGCGAGTTGATCAAATAGCGGTTGATCGGGTTTTCGATCAGCAGCTGGCTCTTGCCGTCGTACATGGTGACCGACCAGAATGCATTGACAGGCGGCAACTGCCCGGCCGGGAAGGTCAGGGTGTAGTTGTGTTTGCTGCCGTCGAGCGGATCGCCCTTGCTGTCCGAGCGGGTCAACGGGTAGGTGGCCTCGATCGCGTCGTTGCCGTAGATGCCGGCCTTGGCGCCGGCGGCCCGCTGCAGCCAGTCGCCGTCGAAGAAGGCGCGGTCGCCAAAGAATGCGCCGATCTTCCAGCCGTTGACTTCCTTCAGGGCGGTCGCGAGGTAGTTCTCCACCTTGGCTTCGCCTGCTTTCATGCCCAGCACGACGGCTGCTTTGTGCTCATCGGACAGATCGGCGAAGTCAAATTTCTTACCAGGGCCGACGCCAATGCTGGCAAGTTTGGCGCGGATGGCTTCCTCTTCGGGACCGGCCGGAGCAAACTGCAGCGCGAAGTCGAGGTAATCGAAGAAGCCCGTCTTCACCATTGCTTTGTCGATTTTGGGGAAGTCGATCTTCGGGGCCGCCTTGGGGGCGGGCTGGCCGAGGAACTCGGACAGGGTTTGCACCTTGTAGCCGGCCTGGACTTTTTCGACGTTCGCCATGTCGTCAGCGTTGAGCAGCTGCGTCCGGAAACCGGCCAGGGAGAACTGCGTGGTGGAACGGAACTGTTTTTCGATTCCGGCGGGCAGGTCGCCCTTCCAGTCCGGTCCGGCGATCAGGTAGGAGCCCGCGTCATTGCCGGTGGCGCGGCTGCCGATGTAACCGTAGTTGAAGGTGTTGCCATCTTCCAGCTGCACGGCGTAATAACGATCTTTGTCGACGGCCGGGACCGAGATCACGACCGGCTCCGCCCTCAGGTCCATCCAGATGAACGAGTAAGGCGTGTCGCTGTTGGGGGTGATGACGGCGGTGTCTTTATAGGTATAGACGCGTGCTTCGTTTTTGATTTCGTTGAAGGGCGCCTTGAACTGGCCCGAGTTTTTATCGACGGCGTACGCGTACATGACCGCATAGTTCATGACGATCGGCAGGCCGTAGATATAGCCTTCTTCGGCGATCTTTTTGGTTTCTTCCAGGTCCGGCGCCGTCACGCCGTCGGCGGCGTCTTTCTTGTCCGCCTGGGAAATCGGGTCGTTCGGTTTACTGCAGCCCGTCGCTAACGTCGCCGCCAGGCAGCCCGCTGCGAGTGTGCCCATCAGGCTCTTGCGAATCTTCATCTCAGTGCTTCCCTCGTTCGTGAAATCAGTTTCCGTTCGCCGGCAAAAACCGGCAGCCAGCATGTTACCCTGTACTTTGAAATCCTGCACGCCCCAGGGGCCTGGCAAGGGGATTTCGCAGGCGTTTTTAGGGAATCTTCCACCCGGGATGCCCCGCAGATTGGAAGCGGCCGCGTGTCTGGCGACCTGCTATCTCGAACGATCCTTAATCGTCATCGTAGTTGTAAGTGAGGCGCCGACGGATGATGCGGGATACCAGGTCGCTGTAAAGCTCGCTTTCTTCGAAGCTTGAAGAAGCCGGCGTGTAAACAGTCAGGAACTTTGGACGCCTTTCCTGCCGTTGGTCGAGGGCCCGTTTTAACTGGCCGGATTTCTCAAGGATGCCTTCCGCCTCAAAAATCTGCAGTCGGGCAAAGCCCGGGAGTTCCGGCAGGTCGCCTTCCAGCTCGACGTTTAACAAGCTGACGTCTTTCAGATTGGGCAGCGTCCCCAGAGCGATCAGCCCGTTCGCGCTGATCTGGGTTTCTTCGAGTCGAAGCAGGGACACGTTCTTTGCCCGCTCGACGATCTCAAGAAGCGACGCGCGCAGGTCGCGTCTGTCGGTTTCCCACCATTCCGGCAGCGGCTGGTGGGGCTCTTCCGGCGCCTCGGGGTCCCATTCCCAATTGGCCATGGCCTTTTCGAGTGGCGACGGTTGGAGCGAAGTCGGCGTGGCGCCGGTAAGAACGAGTTTCTGCAGACGGGGCAGATGCAGGTCGGCTTTCTGCAGGGAACCCAGCGCCATCCCGCGGAGATCCAGCCTTTCCAGCTGAGGCAGCAGTTGCGGACATTCGGCCGCCAGATTCGTGCGGGCGAAGTCGCAGCGGACCGTCAGTTCGCGTAGATGGGGCAGCGCATTCAGCGCCGCCAGGGCGCCGCGCTGCACCCCTTCGGTTTGGAGCGTCAATTTCCTGAGAGATTGCGCGTCGGCCAGCGGTTTCAAAACCGCGCGCGACAGGTTCCTGTTAAATTCCACCGGAAAACAATAGAGATCACGCTCATCGCGTATTCCAAAAGACGAACGGCCGGATCCTGCCCAGATCAAGGTGAATTCCTGCAGCTGCTCAACCTGGGCCAGCGCCTCGAGGATGCGGCGCGGCGGGCGGTTGAGCACCAGCTTTCGCAGTCGCTTCATCCGCTGCAGGGCAATGGCGTCGCGCTCCTGCTCCGCCCGTTCGTCCCGCGTGTACGGGCCCTTTCGGGTGCGGTGATTCTCGATGGCCAGTTCCAGGACTTCCAGTTCTGCGCATTGAAGCAGGGTGCTTTCGCATTCCGCCCAGCTGAAACCTCCGTGGACAACAAGCTCCCGGAGATGCGTCTGGCGGACGATCGCCTCGGCGAGGTCTTGCGAGACGTTGATGTTCTGCAGTCGCAGCGATTCCAGCTTGCCGCCGGCCAGCAGGGGCAGCAGCACCGCGTCGAGATACGTGGTCTCAGGGTGCTGCCAAATCGCCTCGTCATACGGACCGAAGTCGTGCCGGCTCCAGGCAACCTCCAGTTTATTCAGGTTCGTCAGGTTCGCCAGCGATTTGCTGGCGGCGGGCGGGACTGCTCGACTTGAGAACCCAAGTATTAGCTCTTCCAGGCCGGCAATCTGCGACACCGCTTTGAGAATGTCGGGCGACGAATCCTGGCGCCCAATCCCAAGCTCGAGCGTTCTGAGCGAGCGAAAGTCCGCAAGACCAGCCGCCGCCTCTGCGGAGAGGCGTTTCAGTCGGAGACTTTCCAGCGATGGCAGACGGGCAATCCAACGCATCTCTTCCCGGTCGGGCGCAAGCGAGTATGACTGCAACTCGCGCAGACTCTGTGATCCAGAAAGCGCTTCCAGGGCGCCTGGCTTGGACTCAAAGCTTACCCACAGTTTTTGCAAGTGACGGCAGCGAGCGAGTACTCTGGCCAGCGGCAGGTCCAGCACGTCCACCTGCACGTCGGTCCAGGTCGTTTCGGCCAGCAGTCGCGCGTGGGCTGCTGCCGGCAGCGGCGTTCGCAGGTTCTGTATCAGAACCTTGATGGAGCCGTCGGGCTGTTTCTGAACAAAGAACGGGTCGGTAGAAACAGGTTCTTCCGCGCGCGCAGCACCCGCCAGCAACAGTACCGCCGCCAGCAGCGGCAGGTAGCGTAGAATGGATCGGTTCATCGGTAGATGGTCTGCCTCCAGCTTTGCCCCCGTAGTGGGAATTATGGCAGAACCCACGCGGCGATGCACGCCTGTTGACGATTGCGAGCGTGTTTTCCCGGCCGAAAATGAATTCTCAAGGCGCCGGCTGGACGTCCTCGTCCAGTGCGACGAAAATAGTTAAGGGGATTCCCTGATATATCGGGCAGGCGGAGGGCGTCCGCGTCCGGCCTTCATGCGTAGCGTGACAGGGGCGACGCCGTTCACTGCCGCTGAGCTCCCTGCAGCCATTCCCTCAGAAGAGTACGCCTTTCAAGATGATGTCGAGAAACCAACGGGAAGTTCTACGACAGACGGGGGCCGGGGTGCTCGCCGTTTTGCTGGCGATCGTCGTGAGATTGCTGCCTGAACTGGGCGAGCGGGCGCCCTTGGTTCCATTCCTGGCGGCGATTGTGTTTGCTGGATGGTGTGGAGGCGTTGTGCCGGCCGGCGTGGCGGCGGTGCTCAGTTTTGGCGCGATCTGGCTACTGTTCCCGCCGGCGGCGGATCCGGTGTGGATCGGGTACGCGGTATCTTTCCTGCTGGCATTGGCGGGAGCGGCTTGGGGTGTCCTGTTGCACAGGGCAAAGCAGCGGGCGGAAGTTAATACGGCGGAAGCGCAAAAACAGTGTGAGCAGTTGCGGGATACGTTCGCCAGCATTGGCGACGCCGTCGCGGTGACGGATACTTCCGGCGTGATTACCTCGTTCAATGCGATGGCGGAGAAACTCACCGGCTGGACCCGTCAACAGGCGTTAGGTCAGCCGCTGGCGAAGGTGTTTCAAGTCCTGCAGGAGAGCACTCGGCAGCCGGTTCCCTGTCCGGCGATCCGCGCGATCGAAACTGGGGACTCGGTTGGCTTGTCGGAGCCCGCTGTGCTGGTTCGCCGGGCTGGCGGCGAATGTCCTGTCGACAATTGTGCAGCGCCCGTTCGCAACGCGGACGGCCAGATCACCGGGTCAGTGCTCGTGTATCGCGATGTCGGCCGGCGGCGCCGGGCGGAGCAGGATCTGCTGGAAAGCGAGCAGCGGTATCGCCTGGTCGGGGAGGCAGCGAATGACGCCATCTGGGACTGGGATCTGGTCACTAACCAGGTCGTCTGGAACGCAGGCGAGCAGGCCCGCTTCGGCTATGTGGGCGAGCAGTTTGGCGACGACGCCGACTGGTGGAGCGCGCATATCCATCAGGACGACCGAGACAGGGTGCTGGAAAGCATTCACGCCGCCATCGACAACGGCGACCGCTTGTGGCAGGCCGAATACCGTTTTCAGAAGGTCGACGGCGCGTATGCGGCCGTGTTCGACCGTGGGCGAATTCTCCATGATTCTGCGGGTCGGCCTTCGCGCATGGTTGGTTCCATGCTGGACCTGAGCGAGAAGCAGCAGATTGAGCAGGAACTGCGCGAAGCCCGCTCCCGGCTGGCTTCGACGCTGGCGGCTGCGGAGATTGGCACCTGGGAGTTTGATCCGGTTAACAAGGTGGTGCGGGCTGACGCCAACCTGGACCGCATGTTCGGCGTTAGTCCCAATGACAAGAACAACGGCGTGCTCGAAGCGTACACCCAGGCGATTCACCCCGACGACCGGGATCGCGTGGCGAATGCAATCAGGGAAGCCCTGCAGGCAGACGAGGTTTACACGACTGAGTACCGTATTCTGGATCGCAAAGGCGGCATCCGCTGGGTGCTCGCCCGCGGACGGGTTGAACGGGACGAAGCCGGCCAGGCGATACGTCTGCCGGGCGTCGTGGTCGATATTACGGAACGGAAACATTTCGAAAAGGCCCTCCAGGCCAGCGAAAGGCAACTGCGACTGGCGCTGGACTCGGGAGAGCTCGGCTCCTGGAATATCGACCCGGTCACGAATCACCTGGCGACCGACGAACGATTTCGAATGATTTTTCGCAACAGCGTCGAGCCGATCACCTATGAGGAGGCGTTTGCCGCCATCCACCCCGACGACCTGGAACGCGTTCGCGAGAGGGTGGCTGCGGCAACCCGTCCGGTCGATCCGGCTCCTTTTGCGGAGGAATATCGGGTCATCCATCCCAACGGAGAGATCCGCTGGGTGTTCGGCAAAGGGCGAGGGAATTTTGAGCAGATCGACGGCCAATCCAAGCTGACCAGTTTTGACGGCGCCGTGATGGACGTGACCGAACAAAGAAAAATGCGAGAAGCGCTGCGCGAACTGGCCGCGCGGCTCTCCGAAGCCGACCGCCGCAAGGACGAATTCCTGGCCACACTGGCGCATGAACTCCGCAATCCTCTGGCCCCGATCCGCACGGGACTCGAGGCGCTGAAACTGATCGACGACGACCCTGAAATGCGGGAAGAGATCCGCCAGACGATGGAACGCCAGGCCGAGCAGATGGTGCATCTGATCGACGACCTGCTCGATGTGTCCCGCATTACCCGCGGCAAGCTGCAGCTGCGGCTCAGCCGCGTTGAACTGGCCCACATTGTCCGCAGCGCCGTCGAAGCCACGCGTCCTCTCATCGATGAGGCCGGCCATACGCTGACCGTCACGCTTCCCGATCAGCCTGTCTATCTGCAGGCCGACCCAACGCGGCTCACGCAGGTACTGGCGAATCTATTGAACAACGCGGCCAAATACACCGAAGAGCCGGGCCGGATTTCTCTCTCTGCAGAAGCGGCGGATGACCAGGTCCTGATCAGGGTGAAAGATACGGGGCTTGGCATTCCGCCCGACATGAAAGAACGCATCTTCGAAATGTTCGGGCAGATCGATCGCTCGCTGGAACGCGGATACACAGGCCTGGGGATTGGCTTGACGCTTGTCAAAAACCTTGCCGAAATGCACCAGGGCGCCATTGCCGTACAAAGCGAAGGAGCCGGCCAGGGAAGCGAGTTCACGTTGACTTTGCCCCGGTTCACCAGCGAAGTGGAAACGAAAACCCCCTTGCCCGAGGTTACCACGGCTTCGGCGTCCCTGCGGATCCTGATTGTCGACGACAACGAGGCGGCGGCGACCATGCTTGAAATGGTTGTGAAGATCCTGGGCAATGAAGTCCGCACCGCTTGCGACGGCGTCCGCGCGCTGGAAGTGGCGGCCGAGTTTCTGCCCGATGTGGTGCTGATGGATATCGGCATGCCCCGCATGAACGGCTATGAAGCAGCCCAGGCAATGCGCCAGCAGCCCTGGGGAAAACATATCCTGCTGGTCGCTCTGACCGGATGGGGCCAGGACGAAGACCGGCAGCATACCCGACAGGCCGGGTTCGACCATCACCTCGTCAAGCCGGCCGAACCAGCCGCCCTCAAGCAGCTTCTGGCCGGCTATCGGCCCGGGCCGACGGCGTCGTAACAATTGCCCGAAGTCGTCCTACGGCGCGAGCGGACCGGCCGTGGCCACGCCAACCTGTTCCAGCTCAGCGATCCGCTTGCGGAAGCGGGCCGAATGGGCGTCCGCGTCGATCCATTTCTTCATCCCTTGTAGCTGGTCAACATGCCAGCGGAGATACGCCAGTTCCGCTTCTTCCATCGTCGCCTGACGGGCCCAGCTCACGTACTTTTCAGGGCCGCAACGGTAAAAATACTGCTCAAACCCTGGCTCCCCTTTGAATCCGCCAGTTTGCGATTCCTCCAGTTGTAGTTCCGGCGCCATAATGCCGGCGGCGATACTTCGGACTTGGGACCCGACGGAATGGTCGACGCGGGCAGCATAATTTGAGGTCCAGCAATACCGCTGGTCCTCCTGGTGCTGCAGCAGTTCGGGCACAACGGACGGGCCGCGAGAGTGCAGTTCCTGACTGGCCGCGATCACCTGGGGATCGGTGTAGCCTCCACACAGATAGCGAATCTCGTCGTAGCCTGCCGGCGGGACTCTCTCCGGCGCCAGCGGCGAAGCCAGCTGATCCACCAGTTGCGACACACTCAATCCGGACAGTTCCGCCGCCGTCGCGGATGACGGACGCGGGTGTTCGCCCTGGTACATCAGGCCCGCCACGCCGGCCGCCAGCGCCAGACAGCCGATCAGTTTGAGGTTGATACGCATCGTTTTGATCCTGTGATTCTATCTTCTTATCTGGCCGACAGCCAAGGCGCCAGGTTTCAGGCGATTCAGGTTGCCATTTTTCCAGTTTGTGCAAGTTCAGGTCGGGAATCTCTCCTGGTTACCCGATTCACCTGGTCTGACAGAGGAAGTTTCTTGCACAGAAAAATTTCCTCAGCAAAAGATCGCCGCTTCCATCCCCGAAAGCCGGCGTTTACTAACACCAGGCTTGCCGCCAGGGCGCCAAAGAGTAGAGGCGTGCGAGACCCCGTCGCAAACTGTCCAAGAGATCCCGCAAATGCCAGCAGCATCGCGACCCGGAACGCTTGGCTCCGTGGTAAACTTGATGATTCCGCGACGAGCGCAAAAAACCCCGCCAATCCCAACCAGAACAGGACGTTCGCCGCCACTCCGCCCCAAAGGATCGCAATACTCTGAGTGACCCGGTGCTGCAGCGTGGGAAGTTCGCGATAGCCTTCGTACGCCAGGTGCGCCTCGGGAAACCCTGCATACCACCGCTCAAAAAGCATATCCTTCTCGACGGCCCCGCCAACGGGTTTCAGGCTCAAGCAGAGCCCCACTGCTACTGGAAATAGTATCAGCAGCCATAGTCGATATCTACACATCGCCGACTTTCTGGTATTTCAGCAGCGGTACGGCGACACGCCCTGGCTGGGTCTTTTCATTGACGATGTTCATGGCTGACTCCTCCTGATCTCACGACAACAAGATTAACGACAAACTCCTATTTTCCGTCGCCCCAGTAGTCCGCGAATATCATTTCCTCAACGCACCCAGGCTTCTTGTTTTCCAAGGTTACGATGGTGTCCCACTCGACGGGAAGGAGCCGCTGACGAAACCCGGCGTTGATGGTCAGGGCTAGCGCGGCGCATATCGTCGCTTGCACCAGTAAAATTTCGCGTATGCGAAAGCGTCGAATGTTGCGTTTCCAATAGACGAAAATTCCAGCAATCGCGCCCGTCATTATCAGGATCAGCGTGTTGACGACGTAGCCTGTTAGGTGAACTTCGCATCGATACGGAATATCCATCGCGTAGGAGCGGTTCGACCAGACGCTGAATTGTGTGTTGCTCACACACGGCCAGCCGTAATCTGTTCGCGAGTAACCGTCGCTTTGCGAACTCGGATCAGATAATCGGGCTGGAATAATAATGAAGCAAAACAAGGGAGCGATAACAAGCCCGATAACAAACGCGTATTCAGCCAGGACATTCAGGCGTTCTCTCATCGTCATGGTATGCATCTCAGTTCTACGTCCCTGCCACTACCGTGAAGTAGCTCTTCACTACGCGGTCGAAATAGTCTTTGCGCATCTCGACGGGACGGCCGTTGTAGTTGCAGTAGTTGCGGATCTGGCTGAGGAGATCTCGCGGCTGGCAACGTCGCAGGGGGCGGTTGACGGGCAGGTAGTGCGTATCGATCAGGTAGTCGACCGTCTCTTCCTCGTAAACACAGCCGATGCTGCGGGCGAACACCTGGAAGAGCAGCTTGAACTCTTCGCGGCCTGGATCGCCGACTTCGATCTTGTACGGAATGCGGCGCAAAAAGGCGTCGTCCGTCAGGTCCTGGGGGTCCAGGTTGGTCGAGAAGATAATCAACTGCTCGAAGGGCACCTGGATCTTTTTGCCGGTCGCCAGGGTCAGGTAGTCGACCTTGTTTTCCAGCGGAACGATCCAGCGGTTGAGCAGTTCCTGCGGCTCCATTCGCTGCCGGCCGAAGTCGTCGATCAGCATGCAGCCGCAATTGCTTTTCAGCTGCAAAGGCGCTTCGCTCACGTTGTTGAGAGGGTCGTGCCGCATCTCCAGGTTTTCCATCGTCAGCTCGCCGCCGACCACGACCGTCGGCCGTTTGATTTTCACCCAGCGCGTATCGTGCGAGTTGGAGCGGAGCAGCGTGCTGGCGGCCGCGGCCTGCAGTTCATGGAAGGCGGCGTCGAACAGTTTGATGAACTGGCCGTCTTCGAACAGCGTGTGCGGGATCCAGATTTCCTGGCCGTAACAGGCGGTAATGCATTTGGCGAGCGTCGTTTTCCCGTTGCCGGGGGCGCCGTACAGGAAGAGACCGGAGCCCGAGTTGATCGCCGGGCCCAGGCTGTCGAACAGGTCGTCCTCCACCGAGATCTTGGCGAAGCCGCGTTCCAGCTGCGCCCGTTGGGGAGCTTCGGCCCTGATCGTCTGGGCGTCGACCGAAACCTTGTAATCTTCCAGCGGCACCGGAGCCGGCCCCACGTAGGCGCATTGTGCCATATAGCTTTTGGCTCGTTCGCGGCCCTGTTCGGTCAGAATGTAGTAGTAATCGTTGAGCGAGGTCGACCCGCTGTGCGACAGCAGTTGCCGGCGACGCAGCGAAGAGAGCAGCTCTTCGAGGATGCCAAACGGCAGGCAGATTTTTTCGCCGATCTGGCGACCTGCGCTGGAGCCAATCAGCAGCAGATATTTGAGGACGAGCGCTTCGACGACCGTTTCGGTCAGCCCGGTCTCTTTGATCGACCGGGGCTCAGCCGGACGAAAGCTCTCGTCCGACATCAGGCTTGCCAGCAGTCCGCTGGCCATGTTCAGGGAGTCCGTCGCATTCGACATAGGGGCATGTCCTTAACTGTCGCTGTAATTCGCCAAGAAAAACCGTTGCCGCGGTCTGCCGCCGGGGCGCATCCGGGAGCGGCGGCCTCGCCAGGAAACCTTAGGCTGCGTCTGCGGAGGACGTCGAGAAAAGAAGCCCAGGAAGACGAATGTCCGCGCGGACCTTGCGGATTATTCCGACTCTTCCGTGGATTCCCTGGCGGAAACGGCTAAAACAGTCAGCAGTCGCCGCCCCTTTTTGACCTGCTCCTTCGACCAAGGAAACCGATCATGACCTTTAATTCCCCCTTCAACCGACGCCAGTTCCTGGCGGCCGCCGGCGCGGCGGCTGTTACGCCGTACCTGGTCCAGGCCGCGGAAACCGATCGGCCTCGGATCCGCGTCGGGCAAATCGGGACGAAGCATCCGCATGCCATGGGCAAGCTGGCGACGCTGCGAAAACTGTCGTCGGTGTATGAGGTCGTCGGAATTGTCGAGCCCGACAAAGCCCAGCGGGAGCGGATGGCCCAGCGGCCCGAGTGCCGCGACCTGCCCTGGATGACGACCGAGCAACTGCTCCACACGCCGGGCCTGCAGGCGGTGGCCGTCGAAACCGAAGTGCCCGAACTGCTGGACACGGCCGAGCAATGCGTGGCCGCTGGCATGCACTTGCATCTGGACAAACCGGCCGGCGACGACATGGACCAGTTCCGACGCCTTGCGGCGGAAGCCGGAAAACGGAAATGTCTGATTCAGATGGGTTACATGTTTCGCCGGAATCCGGCCTTCCGGTTCCTGTACCAGGCGCTCGCGGACGGCTGGCTGGGCGACGTGTTTGAAGTGCACGGCGTGATGAGCAAAAGCATGCCGCAAGGCGGCCGCGACTTTATCGGCCAATTTCCGGGAGGGGTGATGTTCGAACTGGGCTGCCACCTGGTCGATGCGGCGATCAACGTGCTGGGACGTCCCGAGAAAATCGCCGCCTACCCACAGCAAACACGCGGCGACGGCGTGGTCGACAACGTGCTGGCCGTGTTCGCCTATCCCCGGGCGACGGCGACGATTCGCAGCAGCATCGTGGAAATCCAGGGCCAGCAGCGACGCCAGTTTGTGGTGTGCGGCACCATGGGCGTCATCGACATACGTCCCTTAGAGGCGCCGCGGTTGCGTTTGGCGCTCGATCAACCGCGTGATGGTTTCAAGGCAGGCTACCAGGAGGTGGAACTGCCGCGTTCGCCCGGCCGTTACGACGAACAGTTGCTGCACCTCGCCCGGGCGATCGCCGGAGAGGAACCGTTTGAATACTCGCTGGAGCACGACCTGCTGGTGCAGGAATGCGTGCTCCGCGGCAGCGGAGCCTGGAAAGAATAGTCCGGCGCCCTGCTGAGGGGAAACAATCGGCAGCCGACTTTCTTTTTATCGGGAGACTCCCTATAATTTAGACCGGACAGAGGTGAAGGAATACTATCTTATCAACTTGCATTCGTGAAATCTGTCTATGGCTGCGTCTGCCCCTTCCTCAAACGTGCCCGCTCCACCTGCGCCAGTTCCTCCGTCCGTTCCTTCGAGACGAAGGTTTACCCGCTGGGGCTTGCTGGCCTCTATCATTATCCACGCCTCCTTGGCGATCGTGATCGTGGCGATTCCCGTGCGATATTTCCTGAGCGAGGAGGCTTCGGACCCGGTGGTGGTCGAGGATCCAGTGGAAGCTGAATCCGATGCGCCCGGCATTGGCGAGGTCGTCGGCGGTCCGCTGGATCCGTTCAGCCAGGAGTCGCAGGACAAATACATGGAAGAGCATTTCGACACCCAGTTGGCGGCAGCCGTCCAGCAGGCGGAAAAGCGCGGCCGCGTATCCAACCGGACCGAACTAACCCGCCTCACCAAAAAGCTGAATCGCATTTCCAGCGACGAAGCGGTCGACCAGATCAGCAACCGCGTCAACCAATGGTCAGCAGTGCAGAGTCGCGCGGCCGCCCCCAGCAAGAATCCGATCGAAGGAGCCTTCGACTTTGACACGGCCCAGGTGCACGACGTAGTGCGGCAGGAACAGCCCGACGGCTCTTATACCTACACCTCCATTCTGATCGATTCCGCCGGCCGCCTTTTTGAGACCGAACTCAGCCAGGACGAAGGCCGCAATCTCTACAGCACCATGCGGACCCTGCAGGACAATCCCTTGCTGGAACGCGTCTATCGCCAGATGGCCATGCCGCTGCTCGACAAACTGCTCGCCGCCCAGGAGCAACTGGAAGCCGCCGGCGCCCAGAAGGACGAGTAAGCTTCCAGTTTAAAAATGGGTTACCGCCTGCGGAGTTCCCAGAGAAAACCTCGGGCCGGCACGCCGTTTGCGATTGCGATCCAGCACGACACGGAATCGCCCGGAACTGCCAGACACCCACTTCGTCGCTGGAACCGCCAGACACCCACTTCGTCGCTGGAACCGCCAGACACCCACTTCGTCGCTGGAACCGCCAGACACCCACTTCGTCGCTGGAACCGCCAGACACCCACTTCGTCGCTGGAACCGCCAGACACCCACTTCGTCGCTGGAACCGCCAGACACCCACTTCGTCGCTGGAATCGCCAGACACCCACTTCGTCGCTGGAACTGCCAGACACCCACTTCGTCGCTCGAACCGCCGAACGCCGATAATTGCAGGCAGGCATCGATGGGAAGCTCGCGATATCCCTCCTGCTGCCTCCTTTTGCCTCATGTCAAGATGATTGGCTTCCTGCCGGCGACTCTTGTAGAGATTCAGTTATACTTGCCCCGGCCGACTCTGGCATTGCGCATGCATATTCTGGCGGTCCAGGTGAAAGTTCACCGAACCTGAGAAACGCCTTCCGGGAGAAAAATCTAATGCTGCCCCTTCGATCTTTATCCATCGACCCGCATCGTGCAGCTCTCGTGAGCTGTTCGTTTTTTTCCGCACATTGGCGATGGGTTGGTTTCGCTTGTTTGCTAACGGCTTTTTTCGTCTCACCCTGCCTGGCCGAGGAAGCAGACCCGGCGGACGAGCCCTTCACAGTGGTCCTGCTGCCTGACACGCAGTTCTATTCCGAAAAGTTCCCGCATATCTATGTCGCGCAGACGCTATGGATTCGCGAGCGTCTGAAAGCGGACAACATTAAGTTCGCCATTCACCTGGGGGATATCGTCCAGACACCCACCAAAGAAGAAGAATGGAAGAACGCCCACAAAGCAATGGCCATTATCGATGGCGTTGTGCCGTACAGCATGGTTCCCGGCAACCATGACATGGACGCGACACGACGCGATTCCACGCTGTACAACAAATACTTTTCGCCAGAACGCTTTGCGGGCCGCGACTGGTACGGCGGACATCTGAACGAGGGAAACGACAACAACTTCTGCTTCTTTGAAGGTGGCGGCATGAAGTTTATGGTGATCAGTCTGGCATACGCCCCGCGGGACAAGTCCTTGGATTGGGCCCTGGCGACGGCCAAACGGTTTCCCGATCATCGCGTGATTGTCGCAACCCACCAGTACATGGCGCCCGGCGGCCGCTACGTCAGGCCGCCCAAATCGACGACGAGAACCGGCAACTCCGGTGAAGAGATGTGGGAGAAGCTCATTCGCAAGTCGCCCAACATCTTTCTGGTAGTCAGCGGCCACTATGGAGGCGTCGCACTCCAGACCAGCACGAACGACGCTGGCGGGAAGGTCTTTGAAATGTTAACCGACTATCAAAACCTGAAGATGGGCGGAAACGGTTGGCTGCGGACTCTTCGTTTTGAACCTGCCAAAAACAAGGTTCACGTTACGGCTTATTCGCCAGTTCTCGACGAGACGAATGAAGACACAGCCCATACCTTTACACTCGACTACGAAATGCACGCCCCTGTCGCAGCCGCCGCCGGTAATTAGCCGGTGTCGCATGGGAATGCACGGCAATCAAAGGCCATTTCACCTTTGAAACTGCGCGAACTCCTATTGAAATCATATGAGCTGAGATCAACACCAGTTGAAGGAAAGATGCCTGGCCAAACAGTCAGTGTGCACACTGACGTTCGACCAGGCGATATAAGCGAACTTGAAGAAACTGGCGGCTCGCTACGATACGTCCAGTTAGATCGTACAGAAGGCGTTAAAATCTAGTTCCCAGCGGCGCCGGATTTGGACGCTTCTGCTTTTCGGCGTTCTGCCTCGATTTGCTCCCGCAGTCCTTTGAGTCGATCGCGCTGCGCTTTTGATTCGGCCGCCACTTTCCTGATGAGTTCCTTCTGCTCCGCGGAGAGAACGTTTTCAATCTCCGCGTTGCGTTTCTTGATCAATGCAAGCATCTGGAGTTCCATTTCTCGAAGCTCGTCACGATATCGGTCTTGAATCTCGTAGATTGTTTTTCGCTGCGCCTCCGTAACCACTTCGCTGTAGTGCGAAGGCAGGCGGTGCACAGCGTCCTCCTGCTCTGCCGCAGCCTCTGGTTTGTCAGACGTTGCTGATTCCTGAGCGTCAACAGGTGAGACCAAAGAAATCACCAGCAGACAGAAAACTTGAACCGATAGAAAGAACCAATGCGAACGAGGCATTTTGAGGCTCCGAAAGAGGAAGTTCGATAAAAAGGGGACCTCCTTCAAGGTAGATCCCGCTGCCCAAATCCCAACCAAAATATGCGATAGATAATCTCTTGTGTTGAGATAACAGCATATAAAGATGATTGACCAACAGCGGCGGTTCAATCGGGAAAACCCCCAATTTCTCAAATAGCACCTTTTTCACCCCAGACACCCACTACCACTTCGAAAATCCCGAAACTCAGACACCCACCTTTTGCTGCTTTCTCTGCTTTTTCCTTGCAGACCGCCGTTGGTTGGGTATACTCACGTCCAGTTGATTCAAGGGCGTATTTTGGGGAGGGGTGGCATGCCAAGCGCAGCACGGGCGGAGATTGTGGTGGCGGGGGAAGTGGGCTTTTATCACTGCATTTCGCGGTGCGTGCGCCGAGCCTGTTTGTGCGGCGATGACGGCGTCACCGGGCGGAATTTCGACCACCGCAAGGAATGGGTCCGGCAGCGGATCGGGCTGCTCGCCCAGGTGTTCGCCATCGACGTATGTGCTTACGCCGCCATGAGTAACCACCTGCATCTGCTGCTCCGCATCCGGCCCGATCTGGCCGAAAAGTGGACCGCAGAAGAGGTCGCCAGCCGCTGGCTCAAGCTGTCCGGCTCGGCCACCGCCGAGCAGATTGAAACGCTCGCCCGCAATGAAAAGCGGATCGCCGAACTGCGGACGCGACTGGCCAGCCTGTCCTGGTTCATGCGGTATCTAAAGGAGTACATCGCCCGGCGAGCCAACGCGGAAGAGGAGGTCTCCGGCCGTTTCTGGGAGGGACGCTTCACCAGCCAGGCCCTGCTCGATGAGGCGGCCGTGCTCGCTTGCGCGGCGTACGTCGACCTCAATCCAATCCGGGCGGCCATCGCCGAAACCCTGGAGGAGAGCGACTTTACGTCCGTCCAGCAGCGGATCGAAGAGCGGTCGGCCGGCGACTCCAGCCGCCCATCGTCTGTCGTGCGGCTTTGCCAGATCGACGAGCGCGACGGCGGTTTCCTGCCGCTCACGTGTGACGGGTATCTGTCGTTGCTCGACCGGATCGCCCGTCTCCACCGGCCAGGCAAGCCGGGCGTCACGCCGGCCGCATTGCCGCCAATTCTCGAACGTCTGAATCTGTCGCCGGAAGAGCTACTCGGCTTCAACCCCCGCTTCCATCGCGGCAACCGGGTGGCGATTCTCAAATAACGCCACCTGGCAACGGTCGATCACCCGATCACCCCACCCACCACCGCCACCGGTGCGCGCCGACGCAAACTATAGGGCTTCCAACCAGCCATCGGGTTTAAATCTGGCCCGCCACATTTATTCCGAAGCGAACATTTCTTGCAGGTGTTGCGCTCCATCACCATCACTTACAAGTCTCGGAGACTCCATGCTCGAAAGTGGGTGTCTGCTAGAGTTTCCGGCTAGAGTTTCCGAGCTCCCTGAGAGGGCTCGATTCCCGTCTGGAACAACCAACCCTAAAGGGGAAATTTCTAAGGGCGCACGACAGACTGCTGCCGCGGAACTATGGATTCCGACAACTCGATCGGTTAGTCTATTGATCTATCGATGGATGTTGATTTGTTTGGGTCGTCTCGCGGCCTGGTATGCCAGCTCCGACTTTTGAACGGAAAGAGATATACGATGCTCTCGCTTTACACCGATGGTCGGCAGCCCACTTGCCAGGGCCTTAGTCGCCGGCGGTTTCTGCAGGTCGGCACGCTGGGGATCGGCGGATTGACCCTATCGCAGCTGCTCTCCGCCCAGGCACAGGCCGGTGGGGGAAAGTCGCTCCTGAAAGAGAAGTCGGTCGTCATTCTGAATTTGCAGGGCGGTCCCTCGCAATTCGAGACCTTCGACCCGAAGATGACGGCGCCGCGCGAAACGCGGACGATGTTCGGCGACACCAAGACCCGCCTGCCAGGCGTTAATTTCGGCAGCCACTTTCCGCAGCTCGCCGCGCTGGCCGATAAAATGGCGATCGTCCGCTGCTTTCGCCATGGCATCAGCAGCCACGAACCCGCGGCCAATCATGTGATGGCCGGCGGCAATCCGAGCAAAGGAAACATGGCGTCGGTCTTTGCGCGGATCGCTGGCGCCAGCAGCCCGCGGACCGGAATTCCCCACGCGTCGATCATTACCCCGCCTTCGGTCGGAGAAGAGTTTGCCGGTCTGGGGCAGCGGTTCGATGATTTCATTACCGAAACGGGCTCGCTCTCCTCTTCGCTCAAACCGTTTGACCCCAGCGACGGGATCGAGATTGTCGAGAACATGAAGCTGCGGATCTCAGAGAAGCGACTGGGCGATCGTCGCAACTTGCTGACGCAGCTGGATCATTTCAAACGCCGGTTCGAACAGACCAGCGCCCTGGGCGGGGCGGAGCGTTTTGAACAACAGGCATTCGAGGTGATCGCCGGCGGGATGAGCGACGCCTTTGATATTCGCCAGGAAGACCCCAGGCTGGTCGCTCGCTACGACACCAGCATGTTCACCATGCCGGATTCGCTGCGAAAGAAGCGTCGCTACGCCAACGAAGCGTCGCCGATTTCGCTCGGCAAGCAGCTGCTGCTGGCCCGTCGCCTGGTCGAGGCCGACTGCCGCTTTGTCACGGTGACCAGCGCCGGCTGGGACATGCACGGCAACAGGAACAACTTCAATATGCAGGAAGGGATGAACCTGCTGGCCCCGGCCGTCGACAAGGCCGCGAGCGCTTTCATTCAAGACCTGGAAGATCGTGGTCTGAGCGAGCGTGTGCTGCTGGTCATCCTGGGCGAGTTTGGCCGCACTCCGCTGATCGCCGACGGCGGCGGCCGGGGCCATTGGGGCGATCTTTGCCCGCTGATCTTCGTCGGCGGGGGCTTGCCGATGGGACAAGTGATTGGGCGATCCGATCGTTCCGGCTCGCAACCCGAAGGCCAGGTGGTTACGCCAGCCAACGTTTTCGCCACCATCATGGGCGAGCTGTTTGACCTGGCGGAACTTCGCATCACGCCGGGCGTTCCCACCGATATCGTCAGCTATATGACTTCCAGCGAACCGATCCCGCAGTTGGTCCGGCGGTAAGCAGGGCTGCCAAGTCGGACATCATCCGCGACCCGGTCGGTCGCAACTCGTGGTGGTGGGAGAGTTCCCGGATGTTCCGTTGAGCGAGGTTCGTCCTGGATCGTTTCTACCGCCTTCACACATAGGCGTTCATTAGCAGCCAGAGCGTGGAGGTCACGGAACGAATGGCTGCCGTTTCGCTGGTGGTGTGATAGCCCGTGGTTGGGATCTGCAAGGTGGCTCCGTTGATTTTGCCTCCACTGGCCGTCACGAGCCGGCCGAGTTCGGTGCGTCCCAGCGAGAGAGGCTTTGCGCGGGTGAGGTTCTGCGTTTCTACGTAGGCGTCTTTGAAGCTGTGGCGGATGCCGAGCCGATCGCAGTGGTCAACCAACTCCTTGGTAAAGCTGGCGCAGAATGCGCCGTTGGCGTCTTTGCGTCGCAACACGATATCCTGGGCGTCAGCGTCAGCGCGGGAAGGATAGGGGCTGGTGTCCAATACGATCAGGCGGTCGGTTTCAATCTGCTGGCGTTGAAACCAGGACAAGGCGTATCGCCAGCTTCGGCCGGCTTCTTCCTGGGCGGTAAACAGGGCGGTGCCTTGGAAGCCATGTCGGAACAGATGGAGAATGATGGCGACACTGAGGACGTTATCCAACTGCGCTGAAAGGCAGTCGTCTTCGATACGCAAGCGATCCAGAAAGGAAATCGGCGTGCCTGGCTGCAGAAACTCCAGGCCGTCGAGTTCGAAAATCAAGTTGCGACGATGAGGACATACGTACGAACGGGTAATCTTCGCCTGGCCCTGATACGTTCCCGTGTACGGCAAATGGGCTTGCACCCTTTGACCGAAGAAGCGATCTCCGATCGAGTGCATCATCTGTTCCGACACGGACTCGCCCGTCAGGTCGCAACTGTTGCCGGCGATAAACGCGGCGTATTGAAACTCATTGGCCCCGGTGCAAAGCAGTCCATGACGATCGCAGTGCGCCGAAAGATAAAGTTGATCGGGCTTGCTCCCCTGCGCGGTGAGCACGCCCTGGTAATAGCTGACGCGAGCGCCAACCTCCTCCAACTCGCGGCGGATGACGCGAAAGAAAGAGTCTTCCGTCCCCACTACCGACGGCTCACGAATCAGCCCCCGCAGCGTGTCCAGGAAGCCGTCAAAATCGACATCCGCCAGTTTAGGCGGCCTGGCTTTGACAAGGGTGCTCATACGAAGGGTCCCGAAACGGAGAAGCGGAAGGAAGGAACACTAAGCGAAGAATAGTCGAATCCAAGCAAAGGTTGTGCCAACAATTGACACCGGCCCATTTTCCTGGGAAATGGGTTGTTTTCCGAGGAAATGTGCGCAAAGATGCTCCTTCCCTTGCTGCCGCCGGGCGCCGATGCCGCACGATTTTTAAGCAGACGACCAGGCTCCCTGGGTAACAGCGCGGCGACGGGTTGCGGTCGGCGAATCCCTGGGAATTCACTTCCTGACGCCGCCAACGACTCACTAAGAGGCTTGTGCAGCTAACGGCACAGCGATTATCAGGGGGGCGTGCGCGGCGACGCTTGCGTTGACGCTCGGTGACAAAAATAGTGAGCCAACGCGGTCCTGGTCACTCCTATGGGAGTTCTGCTGGGCGTTAAGATCGGGTCGATTTCGAAGTCGCCATCGTCGCACGACAGTACGTTTTCCCAAAAAACGCCGAATCTGGAACGGCGCTTTACCCTGGTGGATTCGCTCGTGATCTCCTCGACGCTCCGGCAAAATCGACGGGTACGGTACGATAGCCTTGCAAACTGGCAGCGTCAGCCGTTACGCTGACTAATGAGTCGCCTTCACCCGCGTCGGCAATCTTCAACGCCCTGGCGACCCATCGCAACGGCGCCGAATCGGTTGCGATTCGTTATCTGTTTCGAGGAGACAAAATGCGAAATCCCCTCTTCCTCATCCTGGTTTGTTTCTCGCTCACTTCAGGCGGGCACAATGTGGCAACGGGACAAGCCGGCGACGTGACTGCCACCGGATGGCGTGTGCTCCGTCGCGGTCGTATTGCCTGCGTTGAAGCAGAAACGGCTCTTTATGAGGTGATGAGCAAGCCCCACTTCTTTATTCATCTGCGCGTGCGGAACATCGCCGATCGCCCCATCGCGGTCGATCTCCGCGATTACTGGCGCGTGATTTACCCTAATCAGTGGGGGCCGCTGGATGCAGGTCAGCGTAAGGTAATTGACGAACGAAGAGTCCTGCCTACCGCGCTCGATCGAGCAAAACGGAAGGAACTGATCGCGGCCTTTCAGGCCGGGACCCTGACGACGATCCCTGCTGGCCAAACCGTTGATTACTTCCGCGAATTTAATGCGAGCGGTCGTGCAGATGTTGAGAGGCAGACCCGCGGGCATCCCTTTGTTTTTGTCAGTCTCGATGGCGAACAAATTGTCACCGATGGAGAAACTGTCGAACAACTTGCTTGCGATTGGGAAGATCAAGCGGAGGGTGTTGTCACGGAGTTGATGTTAACTGCACTTTAGGCGATCATATTACTATGGCGATTAGCCCTTCAAGGAGCGTGCGGATTTGGGGGCTGTTGGGCGTCGGGGGTAGAGTGGCGATAAATTGTTTTTCTAACATTTTACGGGCGATTGTGCGGCGACGGTCGGCGTGGGACGGCCGACGCGAGGCGTTGTCCCAGGGGCGGGAGCGGCGGTCGCTCAGTTCCGCTTGCGGCGACTCCCAACTGCACAGTTCCACAAGGCCGTACACCCAGCTGTTGAGATTCCAACAGCCGATGCTCGACCACACATTTCGAACTTGCTGCTGACCGGCGCCCCAGACTTCTTTCATCCCTTGGAAACATTCTTCGATCGCCCAGCGCGCGGCGACGGCCTCCAGAATCTCACGCACGTCGGCGCTGGGGTCCGTGCAAAAGTAAGGCGCCCAGTTGCCGTCGTCAAAGCGGAGCAGCACCACACGGATGCGCCCGCTGATCAACTCCGATGTCGCCAGGAACGATTTGCACGGGCGCGTGACTTCGACGCCTCGGCCAGAATAGGTGAGCGATTCCCAACCTTGACTTTGGTCGGCGAGTGTCGCCAGGGAGAGTTTGTTCCGGCCATAAATCCGGCGCCTGCCGCGACGGTGCGGAACAGCTTCGCCGGGCAGGTCGAACAAGCAGGCGTCCCTGCGCAAGCGGCTGACGACCGTGACGCCGAGTTTCAGCACAGGCAGGAGAAAAGGTCGTGCGGCGTAGGCGCCGTCGACCGCCAGCCAGACCGAGTTCCGCACGCCGCGGGCGCGCAGCGATTGCACGAACGACGTCAACAGCGCGACGCCCAGTTCGTGTTTCGTACGGAATTCCCATGCATATTTTACCGCCAGTTTCGGCACATCGGCCTGGCGGACGTACAGCAGCGACTGCAGCGGCAAGGCGATCACGCCCCACAACGGATGCGTCGCCAGCCAGGTCAACAGGACCCAGTTGTGGCCGTAAAGCCATTCTCCGTCGGCCGGTCCCGGCGTCGGATTGTGATGCACTCCGGCGCCTTCCACACAGCGTCCGAAGCGCGAAGTGGGCGAGTCATCCAGGGCGAGCTGAATGCGGTCGCCGACGCCCGGCGCGAACTTCTGCACGAGCAAGCCGACCATGGCGCTGGCCAGCGATCCCGACGATCGGCCAACGCTGATGAGGCATTCATAGAAGCGATCCCAGTCCTGCTGCACCCCGGCCGCGGCGAACCAGGCGCTGGCGGTGCGTCGATCGTCGGCCAGCAACATGCCCGCGACGATGATCGACAACCGAAAGGCGATCCGTCGATCCAGCACCGACTGCAAGGCGGCCACCGCCGTCTGGAGATAGCCGCACAAAGGGGTGATCGCTTCTGTCGTGCGCGATCGCAAGGGATTGGTCCGCTTCAAACGCTGGCACTTGTGATGCTGCGACGGCGTCTGCTTTTTGTGTTTCGCTTGCGGACGTTTGGCGGATCGCTTACGCTTGGCCATCCATGGCTCTCCCGGTGGTTTTGTGATTTGTGGTTATCTCACTAACCATCGCGGAGAGCCACCTTTTCAGGCAAGCTCAAAATTCCAGACTCCCCCGTCAAACGGCAGACGTTCGCCTAAAGTGCAGGATGTTAAGGAACCGGGGAAAAATAACTTCGGTGTTTCTCAGTATTCGCAGGGCGTGGCCCAGTAGTTGAGTTCGGGGCGGTTTTTGTCGAAGAAGATGGGCATGCGTTCTAAGAATTCCGTGGTCGCCTTTTGGGCTTTGACGTAGATTTGACGCGCCTTCTCCGCCAGCACCTTGAGGCCGGTCAGGGTGCGGGTTTGGCCGATGTAGTGAGCAGCCGTTTCTAGACGATCGAGGATCACGCCTCGCAGGGAACGCGATACGTGGCAGAACATGCGATGCTCAATCGGATTGTATTTCGAACAGCCGGGCGGGTAATGCGCCACGCGAATCGTCATCTTCAAACGCATCGCCAAATGTTTTAGTTCTTGCTTGAAAAGGTATTGCCGATAGCTGTTGCTGCCGCCGCAGTCGCAGAGCAACAAGATCTCTCGCGGACGCGGACGGTAGTTATATTGTCCGACTCGACACCACCATTGCCGCACCGCTTCGCACGCCAGTTCGGCCGTATCGGCGCCGGTCGAGAGCAACATGAAACCTTGGTTGGCGCCGACGTCGTACACGCCGTAAGGCGTCAGTTTGCCGGTCGCTTGCGACGGAAAATCGTGATCGGGCGCCGTGACAAACCCATCGGTCCAGGCGGCGCCAGGGCGATAGAAATCACCGAGTTTTTCCTTCTTTTTCGTGTCGATGCTGAGCACCGGCCGCCCACAGTCATGAAACCGCTCACGCAGCTCGGCGATGTATTCAAACTGCGCGTTGCGATCCGGATAGTGACAGGTGGTCTCGATTTTGCACGCCTGTCGCAAGCCCAGGTCGAGGTCTTCCTGCAAGATGCGGCGGACCGTTTGCGGCCACACGTAAAAGCCGCGGGCGACGAGCGCTTCGCAAATGTCGCTGGGCGAGCGATTGGTCCAGCGGATGTCGGGGTTCATCGGCGATCCGGCCGTATGCTGCTCGACGATCTCTTCCACGGCGGCGACCAAACCGACGACTGCAGTGCTAGCAGGACTTCGTCCCCCCCTTTTACGCGAACGCGTCCGGCAGCCTCATCGTCGGGCAATCGCTCGACATCCTGCTGGCCACGGCGAATGGTGTCTTCATGGCAACCGAACAGGTCAGCGATATACTTCACGCCGCCATGGCCGAGTTTCTCCGCTTCCACCGCGGCATACCGCCGCCGATCCTTCTCGGACAAAGAAGCATACAATTCCCGCATATGACCTTCGACCAAAGAACTATACACGCCCCACCTCCAGGAAAAGCGAGTTGAAAGAGCAGTCGACCGAAGCGCTTATTGTACAAAATCCGAAGTTATTTTTCCCCGGTTCCTACGCGGTCAAGCAACTGGTCCAAAAGATCAAATCCGCCGCTCGTGAGTTCGCCGCCAATGATCCCGAATTCTTGGGGATGATCGAAAAGGCGATGGAAGGAGAGGCACGCACGGTTGCTCGCAGGTTTGCCGGGAAACAAAATTGATTGTGGGTGACGCCTGGGAATGACCGATTGGCCCCTGCTCGGTAGAATGGTCTGGCTTGACTACTACAATCATCGGGATTACACCACCGTCCCACAAACACTACTTGCGACCATCGTCTTATTGGACGTGTTGCGAGGCGAGGGAAACTGGTCCGAAGCCGTGTGCGGAGAATGCGACAGATGAATGACCCACGAGGCCGAATTGTTGTCATTCCATTTCTTCACGGCAAACTGACCGCTGATGGCAAGTTCAGTGAACCGGATATCTACTTCATCATGGAGAAATGGCTGGCTCGGCATCCCGAATTCAGGGGGCGAGAAAAGCAATTCAGGCTCGTCAGAGGGGCCATGCATTTGCCTGGGGGTTACCCCACTTATCTCTTGCAAGTAACCGCTAATTTCAGCCTCGATCTAGCGGATTACGATCCAACTCAAGACGCCGATCTCTATGAATACTACTTGGCTCACGATGAAGACTCAGCAAGTCCAAGCAAAATCTGGATCGAGCAGTGCAGAGCCGCCAGAGGCATCGAAGAGGATTTCGGCACTCAGAAGGCGCTGGCCTATCTGATCGACGAGAAGTTCATCAACTTTCTCGAAGCAGCCGACGACAATGCCGACTTCCGTGCCGAACTTCCCGCCTTCGTCGCTGAGATCAAATCGATCTTCGAGCGATGGCAGTTGGCGGAATATCTGGAAATCGCACGGCGAACCGAACCATTCGATCCTTCGATCTACGACGATGAGGAAGAAGCGGAAATGGAACGGAAATTTGGACTCCGTCGCAGCGCTGCTGAATTGTTGCTGGTGGAGCGTGCCAGGGATTGGTTGCTGGAAGGAGAAGAGTAGTCGATGATTCTTCGTCTCTCGCAGAAGCTCAACACGAAGATCAAGGCGGGCCCGATCAAGGCGATGCCGCTGGATGAAAATCCGTATGCCGACTGGTCATGCCACCTTTTCACGGCAGACCGCACGCAGTACATCCTGATGAGCAACACTCCTTCGCTGTACTCGTGCGTGATGTTCGGGCGGGGAATTACCGACGATAGCCGCTTCATCGAACGAGCATTAAGCACCATCCGTGAATTCATGGATGACGATGGGCAGGCTTTCATCTACCAGAAGTTCATCGCACCGGCCAGCGGCACGGTCAGCTTCGCCAAGGCGTTGAATCGATCCGTTACAGGGTCGATGAATGACTTGATAAATCATGCGACGGCTTGGCTGCAAGATGGCGATATTTCGCCGCACGACGTTGGCTTCAAGCTCAACGACGTGTTGCTGTCGGCGCTGGCGACTGACGAATCCCGTGGGTACGGGATTCCCAAAGAGGCGTTGAAGAGGCTGATGGATGAAGCCTGATTGTAACCCTTCAGCCTTCTGAAATCGCTCTTGGCTGATTTCGACAAATTCGTTCTGTTTTGGGGATCATGGACGCTTCCCTTTCTAACGACGATGGCCTGGTGGACGCCGCCTTTTTGGAGAAGGTGCTGCGTGGGCGGTTGAGTGAGGCTGAGGCTCGAACGTTTGCTGCGGCCGGGGCCGAGATTATCGCCTTTACCATGCTGGCGCTTACGCAGCGGGTCGCTGGTCAGCAGGCGGCCGGGCCGAACACGCCGTCGGCCGCCGTTCCGCCGTACGCCAAGCCGACCGCTTCGCCCAGGAAAGGTCAGCGGCGACGCGGCGGACAAAAAGGACATCCCGGCGTCACCCGACCGCCGCTTCCTGAGCCGGATCGGCGCCGCGAACTCCAACTCGATTGTTGCCCTGAGTGCCAGGGCAAGCTGCAGCGAACAGGCGACACTCGCACTCGCCGCAGCGAAGACATTCCCGACGGCCTCAAGCCGGTCATTACGGAAGACATCCTGCATCGCGACTATTGCCCGACCTGCAAAAAACGCGTCGAGCCCAAGCCGCCCGACGTCCTGCCGAACTGCACGCTCGGCAATCGCACGCTGGTCCTGTCGGCCGTGCTCCATTACCTGCAGGGACTGACGATCAGCCAGATTGTCGACACCTTCAACTTCCATCTGCGAATGAAGGTCACGCCGGGCGGGCTCATGCAGATGTGGCATCGGCTGGCGACTCTGCTGTTCGCCTGGTATGTGCAGATTCAAGCCGAATGTCTCGACTCGGCCCGGCTCAACGCCGACGAAACCGGCTGGCGAGTGCAAGGCAAGACGCATTGGCTGTGGTGCTTCGCCGGGCCGGATGCGACTTTCTATATGATCGATCGCAGTCGCGGTTCGCCGGCGTTACAAAAGTTTTTTACCAAAGCCTTCGAAGGCGTCCTCATTACCGACTTCTGGTCGCCGTACGATGCGATCGTCTGCGCCGACAAACAGAAGTGCTGGCCGCACCTGCTGCGCGACATGGCGAACGTCGACGAAAAACACGCCGGTGACAAGGTCTGGCAGTCGTTCGCGCGGCGAGTGATCAGCGTCTATCGCGAAGCGAAGAAACTGCACGCCGCCAAGGCGACAACGGCTGCGGTCGACTACGACATCGCCGCGATGCGATTAGAAAGCCGACTGGCGACCATCGCCGGCGAAGCCTGGAACCACCCCGACGCGGCCCGCCTCGCCAAACGCCTGGCGAAGTACGGCGACCAGCTGCTGACCTTTTTATGGCACGACGACATCCCCTCGGACAACAACCACGGCGAGCGTCAGATTCGTCCGGCGGTGATGATCCGCAAGAACAGTTACGGCAACCACAGCGACCGCGGCATGCTCACCCAATCAGTACTGATGACGATCTTCCGCACCCTCAAACTGCGAAATCAACAACCGCTCGAAACGATCCTCGAAGCCCTCGCGAACTACGCCAAAACCGGAAAAATCCCGCCCCTGCCGCAGAAGGCTGAATAGTTACGAGGCCTCGAGAGCTCTATATCAAGACGCAATACGCATGCTAGAGAAACTGGAAAGAAAAAGCGATCTTGCCCATGCCTTAAAAAATCTTGGCGCCGTAAATCACGAGTTGGGGCGGTTGGAGGAGTCTCTCTCTGATATTGAAAGGTCCATCGAAATCACAATAGAGCTTGAGTTTATGTCGCCGGCTAGTCCTTAAACAAGCGTATGGCGGTTCTGGCCTGGCGTGATTTTGTGGGCTGGGGCTCGCGCAGGTGTTTGCGGTCCAGCGGCGCTGGTGGGGGATGGTTGGATTGAGGCGTCGGGCATGTGGGGCGGCTTTCGGGGTGAGGCGTGGCGGCGGCGTCAGCGCGTCCGGACGCTGACTTCGGGGGAGGCGTCGTCAACAGCGGAGCGGGCGATGGACGTTCTGCACGATCAACAGCAGGTAGTCCAGCGTCGGACGATAGCTCAGCAACCGATAGACGATCTGCCGTCCGCCGCGAATGATCTGCGCGGGCACCATTAACACGCGATCGCGAAACGTCGTGAAGTCCATCGCCAGCAGTGCGGCCTTCTGGCGCGTTTGTTCCGCCCTCGAGTCGCCGTTGCCGGCAGGCTGGATACTCAGCGTTGCCCAGGCTTTCAAACTCCAGGCCAGCGAGGCGATCACCATGTACGCCCAGTTGCTCAGCAGGTTGTCCAGCGGCGCCGACAACGCACACTGCTTGAGCTGCGCGATGATGCGGTAAGAGCGGCCGCACTTGCCCGGCTGATAGTCGAACTCGGCGATCTGCTCGGACACGAGCTGCTTGTTGAGGTAGCCGTTCTGCTCGACGATTTGTTCTTTACAACGCGGCCGCTTGGCGCGCCTTGAGGGCGGTTTGTGTTTGCGGCGGTGAAGCGTTTTCCACTCGGTTTCTGCGAGGGTTTTCGCGATTCCGACCAGCTTGGGCATGGCGTCGATCCCGAACACAAACTCCACGTTCTGCTCGCTCCAGCGATCGAAGTTCTCCGTCAGGGCGAAATCCGTGTCGCCCCGGAGGACCACCTTGCGGAAGCCCGCTTTGCGACAGCGCTCAACCGCCAGGTCGAAGAAGAACGCGGCGTTTTCATGGCTGGGACGATTGCCGCTGCGGTTGACGATGAACAGCGGCTCCCGGGTGTTGGCCAGCGTGACGACCAGGGGATGATAGCCCCACTCCCCTTTATAGTTGATGCCGATGCCCTGTTTCTTCTCGGCCGAGGTCTGCACCTGGGTGCCGTCAGCCTCGATGATGGCGCAGTCGAAGAACGCGTCGGGCTGCTCTTTCCAGACCCGCTCGCGGACCTGATTGAAGCCATTCATCAGCCGCAGGATATCCATCTCTTGAAAGCGGCGGCAGAAGTCGCCGGCGGTGGTCGGATCGGGAATCCGCTCCGCGCCGAGTGCGTTGAGATACGCCTCGTCGCAGCGGCGGTCTTCGAGATGCTCCAGGCAACCGCCGCCGGCCAGCAGGTTCAGGGCGATGTTGAGCACATGGTCGGCCTCATCGTACGGACGATGCAACTTGAGCAGCGTGATCGAATCGTTAATCGCCTGCCGCAAGTCCAGTCGCCGGGCCGTCTGCACCAGGGCGCCCAAACCGCCGGCGGCGATCGCTTGTTGCCGGTCGGCCAGTTCGTAAACGATTTTCTCGGGAACGATCATCGGCGACTGGCCGGACCCGTTCTGGGGATCAATCCTGCGCTGCATTCTCTGCTTGCGTCGCTGCGCTTTTGGTCGTATCTTTGTCTTCACTCGAAAACCCTTTCTGGCGTGCGTAATTGTTTTGATTGGCATCACCAATTTACGCAATAACGCCGAGGGTTTTCGAGTTTTTTCGTCTCCGCATCAAGCGGCCTACGCTGGGTTAAGGACTAGAGCATCTGTCGCTGGCAAAGCATCTAACTGCCGAGGTGAAAACGGAAGAGTTCGTGGCAGGCAAAGGCGTCGTTGCCAAATGGGAACGGCTGCGACGGCAGAACCATTGGTTCGACGCCCTCTACAACGCCTGCGCCGCCGGTCACGCCTGCGGAGTGCGGCTGGTCGAAGCCCCGCCTGGTGAACGCCAACGGCTTTCCCTGGCGAGAATGGCGGAAATGGCGAGTCGGCCTTCGCCGGCGGACATGATGCGGAAGTGACAATCCAACCGGCAGGCGACGCGCGCTCAGTTCGCATTCACCAAGGTAAATGCGAGCTGCAAAGTCCCGCGTTTCTTACAAACGGAACCAATCCGCCCGGGTTCGCGTCGGATGCGAACCGGCGCCCTGGCCAGGACAGCGTCTTGACGTCTACGCCCAGATTGACCCCACGACAACCGGTAGAGGCGGAGACAAAGTGGAACACGACACGCTGTCAAACATCGTCCTGTCGCTCTGCAACCTCTTCCGCACGCGGAGCCTGGCTAGATGAAGACGGAACCCGGCTACCCAACCAGTAAAGGGACGAGATGCACGCGTGCGCTTGCTGCTCGTTTGCCGCCAGGAAGTTTTTGATTGACCTGGGAGAGAGACGACACGTAACATTCTCTGGTTTGAGCCGGAGCAGCAGGCAGGATATCCGCTGCGACGAGTCGATCGAATCAACCCGTACGCATTTCAGGTGCGAGTTGGAGTCGTTTCGGGATCGTCTGAAAAAAATTCCTCCGCGCGCCGCCGAGAAATTTCTACTGTCGGGATGCAGGATCCGTTGCGTAGAAGGCTATTTTCGTTGGGCCTCCTGGTTTTACAGCACCTCGATCCCCCCAGTAGGATTTTCGTTAAAAAAATTATACGCAAAAATCTGCCAGTTTATTGTTTGACAGGCGAACTGCGACTGGCAATAACTTGCCGTTTCCAGACGTCACGATTGCGTCTCTCAGGGCAGGTCACAGGGCAAGATTCTTCTGCGAACTACGGGTGCGCCACGATGCAACTCCCTTTCTGGTTTTGGACAAACACTCTCGGCAAACTGGGCCTCCGTTGGCGGAAAAAGCCTAATCCGGCCGCAGCACGCCGTCGCCGAACCATGCGGATCGAGCCGCTGGAAGAACGGCAGATGTTTGTCGCCGATGTGTATGTCAACGTGATGAGCGATCTCTATGAGGGCGGCAGCCCGGGCGAGTTTCAGTTCACACGTTCGGAAACCACCGGAGCGCTGACGGTCGACTACGCGTTTGATACGGCCAGTACGGCGACGCCGCCGGCGAATGGAAGCGTCGTGTTCGCCGATGGAGTAGATACCGTCAGTCTGTATTTTAGCGGCGAAAGCGATAACCTTTTTGAAGGCGACGAATCGCTCATTCTTAACATCGAACCGGACGCCAGTTACGCGATCGGCAACGCCTCCGCGTGGATGACGATCTACGACGACGAGATGTTGCCGACCGTCAACCTGGTCGATCCCAGCTTCACCCCGGCGGAAGATGCAGGCGAAGTTTCCTTCCAGGTCACGCTGGATACCGCGAGCAGCTATGTCACCACCGTCAACTACCAGTTGCTGCCTGGTTCCGCAGACTCCAGCGACTTCAGCGACGCCGCTTCTCCCGTCACGGGCGTGCTGACGTTTCAGCCTGGCGAGACGACCAAAGATATCCGGGTGGCGATCAACGACGATCTGATCGACGAAGACGAGGAGGGGTTCACGATCGAACTGGTCGGAGCCAGCGGGGCCACTATCAACAATAGCCAGTTAGCCGTGTCGATCACCGACAACGATGATGCGCCGCTGGTCTCAATCGCCGATGCGCCGTCGGCGACCGAAGGCGAAGTCGCCGAATTTGTCGTGACACTGAGCCAGGCCAGTTCCAAAACGATCACCGTCTACTACCAGCAGAATGATGGTACGGCGATCGGGTACGAAGGCGACTACTACGACAGCTCTGGCTACGGCATGCTGGTTTTCGATCCCGGTCAAACCAGCAAGACGATTCAGATTCAGGCCGATGACGACAGCTTGCCGGAATACACAGAGACTTTTTCCATCGAATTGACTTCCGCTGAGAACGCGACGATTGACACCAGCCAGGGCCGAAATCTGGGCGACGGGCAGATCGTCGATAACGACGCTGATCGGCAGATCACTCTCAGCGCGACGGGCTCCGTCAATGAAAACGACGACGTCTTTACTGTCGATGTGCAACTCTCCGGTCCCAGTGCGCGAACGGCGTCCGTGCATTACCGCACCAACGACGGTTCCGGCAGCGACAAGGCCGTCGCGGGTGACGATTTCATCGGCGTGAGCGACGGCTTGCTGCAGTTCGATTCCCAGACCGACACGCAGACGATCTACATCAACATCAATACGGATGGCCTCTACGAAAACTCCGAAACGTTCACGATCACCCTCTTCAATGAAGACGGCGTCACCGTCCTCAATAACACGATGACGGTGACCCTTGTGAACAACGATCCGGCGCCGACGGCGAACCTGGTTGATTCCTACGTCACGGTTAGCGAAGGCCTGACGCAGAAGGTCTTCACCGTCACTCTCGACACGCCCAGCGCCCAGCCCACCACGGTCTACTACACGGTCAATCCTGGCGATACGGAGTCAGGCGATTTCACAGATCAGTCGCAGTCGCCGGGGACCATTACGTTTGCACCTTACCAGCAGTCGGCGGAGATCGTCCTGGACTTCGCCGCCGATGGCGTGGACGAAGAAGACGAGACTTTCACGATTGAATTGACCGGCTCCCCCGACGCATACATCGGCAACTCGCAGCTCCTGGTGACCATCACCGACGATGATAATGCGCCCGAGGTATCGATCGCGGACGCCACGCCTGTCAACGAAGGCGGGAACGCGTTGTTTGTGGTCACGCTCAGCCAGGCGAGTGAGAAGGTAGTCACGGTCAACTACACGACCCAGTCCGGCTCGGCGCTGGAAGGTTCTGACTACGTCTACGCTACCGGCACGCTAGTCTTTAACCCTGGCGACCCGCTGACCCAGACGATCGAGGTGCAGACGCAGACCGATGGCATCGATGAACCTGACCAGCAGTTCTTCGTCACTCTGGAGACGACGGGCGACGGGACTGTCACCATTGACGACGGCCAGGGGCAAGGCACGATTGTCGATATTGATAGCAGCCCCACGGTCAGCATCTCCGGGCCGACTTCGGTTTCCGAGACCGACGGCTACCTTGAGTTCTACGTCACTCTCTCGCAGCCCAGCGAGTACGACATCGAAGTTACTTATGTGACCCAGATCGGCACTGCGGATGGCGATGATTTCACGATGGCCACCGGCGTGTTGACGTTTCTCGCCGATGAGTGGTCTCCGCAACTGCAGCAAATGGTGCAGATCGGCATCACCGATGACATGATCTTCGAGGAGGACGAGACTTTTGTGATCGCCCTCACAAACGCCGACCACGCGACCATCCAAAACGGCCAACTGACGGTGACCATCCTCGACAACGAAACGCCGGCCGACATTTACGTGGCGGAGGAGGAATACACCTACGCGGAAGTTGTCGACGAAGGCTCGTACGACTTTGGTTCGACCTTTGTCGGCGAACCGGTCGTGAGAACCTTCACCATCTATAACCACGGCGATGACGACCTGGTGCTGGGCAACCTGGAACTTCCGGAGCAGTTCGAGCTGGTCGGCGATCCGCCAACGCCGATTAGCTCCTGGGGTTCCGCGCAGATTGTTGTCCGGTTCCTCGCGACAGAAGCGGGCGTTTACGACAGCCCCTTGGTTTTCACGACGAATGATCCCGACATCCCGTCGTTCAATTTCGACCTGAACGCCGAAGCGATTACCCCCTTTGCGGACCTGACGCTGCTGGACTCGGATGACTCAGAAATTGCGTCGGAGGGCAGTTATGATTTTGGCCCGATGATCGTCGGCCAAACGCCTATCGAACACTTCTTTACGATTCGGAACGACGGCAACATCGATCTCAACCTGTCCAGCATGCGCTTGCCGGAAGGCTTTACGCTGGGCCTGGGGTACGACACGATCGTCCCTCCTGGTGAATTCACCACATTCACCTTGCTCTTCACCCCGACCTGGACCGGCGCGTACGACGACCAGTTCCAGCTGGTCTCCAACGACGACGACGGTGTTCCCTTCAAACTGCAGCTGACCGGTTCCGCCGTCGCCCTGCAGGATCTGCGACTGGTCCGCGACACGGGCGCCTACGACGACGATGGGATCACCACGCAGCCCGCCGTCTGGAGCACGGTCCTCGGCGATTTCGCTGGCGGATCGGCTCGCGTCGAAATTGACCACAACGGCGATGGGGTGGCCGAAAGTGTTATCGATATCGACGCAGAAGAACCCTGGTTCCAGTACGATCCGGCCGACACCGATCCCAGCTTCGCCGGCTTCATCGGCGGAGTCTCCCTCAACTACCGCCTGGTGATGCTCGATGGCTCCGGCAATCCGACGGTCAGCGAAGAGGGATGGCGAAATTTTGGCTTTGAAATGGAGGAACTCCCGCCCGCCAGCGGCCTGCAGAACTTTGGCCTGCTGGTCGACGACGGGATCTACGACTACGACGGCGTTTCGACCCAGGACACGTTGACGGGCGTATTCGGCAGCGCGGATGCAACGTCTTTCGCGGTTGTCGAGTTTGATTTTGATTCCGACGGTTCGGCCGACGACACGATTGTCGTGCGGAGCGGCGAGGCTTTCGAATACAATCCCGCAGGCTGGGGACTCGGCGAGCATTCCGTCCAGGCCCGCCTGCGGGAGTGGAGCTCCAATTACTCGGCGGAACTGGTCGGCGCATGGGAAGGCTTCTCGTTTACCAAGAACCTTTTACCGCCAGAGATTGGCGATTTCGCCCCGCGCGACGTAGATCCAGAAAATCCTAACGGCGGGATCGCCTCGACCGTAGTCGCCGGCAGTCTGGCCGAGGGTACCTCGAAACCGGGGGGTGTCGAAGTCGAATTCGATTTTGATAACGACGGCGTTACAGACGCTACCACCTGGACCGACGAAGACGGCCGCTTTGAATACAATCCGGGCGTGTTGCCGGGAGGCGGCGTCGTGGTTCAGGTGCGCACCCGCGTCGAAGAGCAAGGCCTGTCGTTTGAAAGCGAATGGGTCATGGCCAATGTCAACTATAACCCCATCATCGCCACCGAGTTTGACGGCCTGGTCCTGGTGAACGACACGCAGGAAGGCGACGTCATCGGCACGACAACCGACCCCGAAATTGCAGGAAACCTGCTGGGGGAAGGGAATGACTGGGTCAAAATCGAAATCGATCTCGATGAGGACGGCATCGCTGACGACTTCTCCACCAGCGACGAAGAAGGGCATTTTTCCTACACGCCGATCCTTACCGCAGCGGGTTCCGTGACCCTGAGGGCGCGCAGCACCGTCTGGGACGATGTCAGCGGCGCGTGGCTGTACGGCCAATGGGCCGAAATCAGCTACGACTACGAGCTACCGCCCGCCGATCTGGTAGTCGTTTCCGACCTGGAACTGGTGTTCAACACAAGCACCGAAGAAGGCGTCTTCACCACCACCGATCCGCTCCTCGCCGGCACACTGACCGATGACGGATCGACCGCCTACCTCACCGTGGAAATTGACTACGACGGCGACGCGCTGGCCGACGCCACGACCAAGGCGGACGCGCAAGGCAATTTTCGCCATCGGATGCAAGGCGTTGCGGCGGGAAGTACGACCGTTTCGGCGCGAGCCCGGGAATGGGACTACCGCACCCGGCAGTACGTCTTTGGCGAATGGACCGATCTGACCTTCACGCTGGAGGATGCTTCGCTAACGCCGCCTGGCGTTCAAAATCTGCATCTGGTGAGCGACTCGGGCAGTTCGGCGACCGACCTCGTTACGGCCAACGCTTTGCTGGCGGGCGATGTCGTCAATGAGAGGAACGTCGGCGGCCTTTACCTTGAGATCGACTACAACGGCGACGGCGACGTCGACAACTATGCGTTCCCGGAATTCGACGGTTCGTTCTTCCACGATCCCATCGCCCTGCCTTACGGCAGCGTCACGGTCAGCGTGCGCACGGCCTGGTGGGACGTCGGAACGTCCGCCTACGCCCGCAGCAGCTGGAGCGACCTCAGCTTTACCTATGAGCAGCAGACGAACGTCGCCGCCCAGCTGGTTGAACTGAATCTGGCCGACGACGACGACGAAGACCTGGTCGGCACGAACCCGACCGTTAGCGGACGGATCACCAACGAAGGCGAGCTGGCGGGCGTCACGATTGAGCTGGATCTCGACGACGACGGCGTGCTTGATCGCGTAACCACGACCAACTCCCGCGGCGAATTCGAGCATCGCCTCCATGGCCTGGCGCCGGGAACGATCACGGTCGCCGCCCGGGTGCGTGAGTTCGACGACGTCAACAAGCAGTTCCTGTACGGCTCCTGGCAGAGTTTGACCTTCACCTATACGGCGCCGGTTGACGCCCTTGCCGCGATCGATTCGCTGAGTTTTGACCTGGGTGAAGCCGGCTTTGTAGAAGCTTCCGACGCCCAGGTGACGGGCGTTGTCAGCAACGACGGCGATCCCGCTGGACTGACCGTCGAGTTCGACCATGACGGCGACAACATCGTCGACGGCAGGGCGTATACCGACGCTGAAGGCGGCTTTACCTATTCGCCGCAGGGACTCGCGGCCGGGACCCATACGCTCCGGGCGCGCGTGCAGGAATCGCTGGACAACGGCGGCACGCAAACCAGCGGCTGGTCGTCCATCGAAATCACGCTCGTCGAGAACGGTACAGCTGCACCCGCGCAGACCAATCCCTCGATCGCCAATTTTCGGCTTGATAGCGACACGGGCGCTTCGGCCACCGACGGCGCCACCAGCAACGCGACCGTCATGGGGTCGGTCGTGGGGCTCGATAACCTGTCGGGCGTCAGCATACTCCTGACCGGATCGGGCGTTTATGAAACGCTGGAAACCGACGCCTATGGCAACTTCAGCTATACGCCGACCGATCTCGACGAAGGCCGCGTTACCCTGCAGGCGCGAGTGCTACGCGCTGCCGATGCCGACGGACTGCCCGTCTCCGTAGCGCCGGCCTCCTTGAGTTTCGTTTACTCCAGCGATCCCGACGGCGCCGCCGCGCAGGCGATCGTGGATATCTTCGCACAATACGAGCTGGACTCCGACTCCGCGAAAGTGTCGCTCGAAGACGCCTATCAACTTGCGAATAACACCTATAACGCGGCTCGGGATGCGATCTACGCCACGTACGACGGCGTCGTTGCTACGGCCAACGACACGCACAAGGCAGCGCTCGATTCGGCCTCCGCAGCGTTTGACCAGGCCAAAGCGTCCGCCGACGCGGTGTTCACGAGCGCCATGTCGAGCGTCATGGGCGCGTTCACGACCAACCTCGCAAACTTCACCGGCGACGCCTCCAGTCACCAGCTCACGTCCGTCGAGTTCCCGCGTTCCCCTTCCGACAACTCCACCCCCAACCTGCCAGAAGACTCTCAGCCTGATCCGCCGCTGGAAAAGCCGGACTATGTGGGCGAGGCCTATGATCTGAGCAAAGATCCGCACTACCAGAAGCTGATCGCCGCCGCCTCGGCCGCCTATGAAAAAGAGATCGCGGCAGCCAACAAGGCTTACCAGGATGCGTTGACGGCAGCCAAGGAAAAACTGGCTACAGACAACCGTGCGACCCTGAATACCTACCAGACGGATCGCGACAACTGGCTCTCCGAGACCGCCGCGTTAGAAACATCCTTCGCCTCCGACGTGAACCCTTATCAAGCGAAGGCCGCACTTGATCAAGATCTCAAAAAGGCTAGAGATGACTACAATACTGCCGTCGTAGAGATTAAAAGCAATTTTGAAACCCTGGCGGGCAATCTTCCCAATTATCACGTGCAGCCGATTGTCGCGGCCGAACTGGTGTTTTTTGAGGAAGTCGCTGTCGCGGAAGGCTCCTGGCTTTTGTATTTGGCCGGATTCCCCGACACGGCGAGCACCGCCTACGCCGAACGCGAGAGCGACTACTACGCTGCTCTCGCCGCCGCGCATGAGCACAGGGCCTCCGCCTACATCGAGAAACTATTCGGCACGGCCGACGCGGCGCAGATCGCCTTCGGCGATTGGGATGCGGGAGCCGATTTTGGGACCAAAGGCGCCATTTCGTATCTGGAGGCCGTTCGCGACAGCAAACTGGCCAAAGCCCTCCACGCACGGCAAAAGGCCGAGGCGGAGGCGACGCTTAAATTTGAAGAGACGATGGCTCAGCGGAAACGGGACCTCAACACCCTGCGGATCGACAACCAGTTCTATACCCGAACGGGAGACGACGGAACTGGTACGCCGCGAACAGGCCCGACCGCGCTGGGGCTGGCAGGCCTGGAGGAAAAATACGCCAACGATCTGGCCGAGAACCAGCTTGCCTATCGTAACACTCTGGCCGCCAAGGCGGAGATCCACTCGCTGGCGTACGCAACCCAGGAGCGGGCCTACGACCTCAAAATGGCGGAAGCGAAGGTTTCCGCGCTGGCCGCCAAAGACACGGCCGAGAACACGCTCTGGTCCGCGTATCAGCTGGAACTGGCGAACAGCCAGCTCGAACGCCAGCAGAACCTGGCAGCGCCCCAGCAGCAGCATGCAGTCGACGATGCCGCCGTGGACCTGGCAGAAGCCGAAGACGTCGCCACACGCCTCCGCGCCGCCAGCCAGAAAAAGGCCGAAGCCGCCCGGCTCCAGGCAATCGCCGAGGCAGCCGCCCTCAAGGTCTATGATACGGACGCAAACGACGCGCTTTTTCATCGGGAAGGAGCGAACGCACGAAACTGGGAGAGCCAGCAAGCCGATCGCTCAGAAGCAGACATGGACTTCGCGGTCAGTCAAGCTGAAGCCGCGGGCCGTCGCGACCTGAAAACGGTCGTGGCGAATCGAGATCAGGCCAAAGGAAACCTGGTGGTCCAGGTCAAAGAGATTGAGCAAGAGGCCCTCTCAATTTACGGCTTTGCCAGGCCCTACCTGGTCCCCAACACGGCGTGGGGGTATTCGGCCGCCTTCACCAGCTATAACGCCGTCAACTACTTCAGCCACGCCGAACTTTACGCCAATCCCTACCGCGTCGAAAATCCCCTGGTCGAATACGACAGCTTTGACGTCACCGCGATCTCTGTCGACTACTATGCTGCGGTGATCAACGCCAATTACGCCTTTGACAGCGAAGTCATCGACGCGCGCGATGTTTACGCTGAAGCCAAGAATAACGTCGCCGCCGAATACCAGACCGATTATCTCGACGCCGAGCTGGACTGGAAGCATGAGATTGCCAGCGCCCATGGCGCCTACGAATCCGACTCAGCGAAGGCCGCCGCCGATTATGCCTATGCAGTAGCTGCCGAACAACGCGCGGTTGCGAAAAGCCTGGCCGCCCTGGAAAAGACCTGGTGGGAACAAATCTCCGCTGCCGACGCCACACTCTACCAGGCGTCCGCAACGGAGGCCCGCCTGCTGGCGATCGCGCAGGCCGAAGCGCAGCAAACTTTCCAGACCGGCGTCGCCGCTGATTACTATCAGCAGATCTACGATTGGGACCAGTCGCTCGACACGCTCTGGTCAAGCTATGTGCTCGCCGTGGCCGACGCTGAACGGACGCGCATCGGCACCATCACCGGAGCCAACGTCGTCTACGCCGGCTCTGCGGGAACCGCCAACATCACCTGGACGAGCTCCACCTCCAGCGCGGAAGGAACGTACTCCGTCGGACTCGCCCAGGCGGAATTCGATTACCTGAAGGATATGGAAGAGCATTGGGTGACCGAAGCCGATGACCTGCTCGCCGCCCAGAAAACCTACGCCGAGACCATCGCGACAAAAATCACCCTGCACGACCTGGCCGTTCTGGCCGAAAACCACACCTGGCAGACCGCCCTGATCGCAAACGGCCTCACTCGCCAGAACGGCATCGACCAGGCGGAGTGGGACTATCAGCTGGCCCGCCTTTCCTCCGACCATGAATACAATCTGGCCTGGAACGACCTGTCGGGACAGTTCGCCAATCGCGAAATGGTACTTCCCAACTGCGATCGAGACGAGGCGCTGTTTCTCGCTAAAAAGGCGGAAGCACGCACCCTGGCCGATTACGGCACCCTCTCTCCCACCGACCCCAACCACCACCTCGGGCTGCTGGCCCGGCTCGACGCGACTGCAGCGGCCGAGATCAAGCTGGCCAATGACAACGCATCGGATCGCCAGGACTGGGTGGACGAAGTCGGCGATCTCGGCGTCGTCCTGGCCGGACAGAGAGCAACCGCCCAGAATACCCTCGCCGCCGCCATTCAAACGGCCGTCAACAAACGCGCTGGCGAACAGAAAACGCTGGCCAAAGCCCGCGCCGCGACCTACGCCACGCTGGAAGAAGCCTACACCGTCGCTTATGCCAAGGCCGACGGCAAATCGGCCATCGACCTCGGCGCCGCCGCCGGTGTGTTTGACGTCGCTGCCGGCGGAGCCGCCGCCCTGTACAGTTCCCAGGCCGGCACAGCCTATAACGCCTACTACTCCACGCTGGCCGAAGAGCATGTCGACGCAGTCGCCGCCGCCTCGCAAGCCGAAGCCGGCAACCTGGTCGCCGCCTTCCACGCCGCGACGGCCCAGGCCGAAGAACTCCGCCAGCAAACCCTGCAGCCGTTCCGCGGGCAGTACGAGCAGGATCTCGCCAGCGCTTCCGCCAGCCAGCTCCAGGCGGTCGTCAACGCTCAGAATCTCTATCTGAACGAACTTTACAACGCGCAAGACGGCGTCCAGATCGTCTACCAGTCCGGCCTCGCCGCCGCCGACAGGGGCTGGGACGTCGGCTACGCCAACGCGGCCATCGATCGCTCCCACGAACTTACCGTCGCAGCCAACGCCCGGAGCGTAACCCAGGTCCAAAAACAAGGCGCCTACAACGTCGCACTGGTTCAGGCCAGCCACGAAGAAACCAAACTCCGTGTCGCCGCCGAGGTCGTCTGGATCGGCTCCATGGCGACCGCCAAAGCCAACCAGTACCGCGGCGAGAATCTCTACTACACCGACAAAACCGAGCAGCAGGTCGCCGACGATTTCGCCGCCGCCTCCGCTGCGGCCGATACCCTTCGCAGCGATAAATTCGCCGAGGCCGAACTGGCCGGAGCCGAAGATGTCGGCATAGCCCAGGGCGACAGAGCCTCCGGACTGGGCGACGCTTTGACAGCCGAAGCCGCCGCCGTCGGCAGTTCCTGGGTCACGTACGCCGGCAAGCTCGCGACCGCCGACAGCACCTACGCCTCCGCCGTGACCACCGCCGTCCTCACCCAGACCGGCAACCAGTTCGACGCCGACGAAGCCCTCGACAATCTGCTCGCCGCCGCCGACAGGGCATATACCGCCTCCGCTGGCCAGTACGGCGCCGCCCTCACTTCCAACAGCGCCGCCGCCAACATCCAGAACGCCGGCGCCGCAGGCTACGCCGAGCTCGACTTCTACGCCTCGGTCGTCGGCCGGAACGCACTCCGCGCCGCCGCCAACGGCGGCGATGCGTTCGCCATCGCCCTGCTCGAAGCGCAAGTCGGATACTTCGCCAGCCTGGCCGTCGACTACCAGCAGTTCCAGGAACTGCTCACCGCCGCCGAATCGGCTTACCAGGCAACCGCCCGCGGCATCTGGACCGGCTCCGATCTGGCCCAGATGGATCACGACGCCAGCCAGGCGGACAGCCTTTCCTCCCCCGCCCGCCAGCAGGCCATCGACGCCGCCGCCGAGGTCCGCCAATCCGTGGAAGACCAGGTCGACAGAGCCTCCGTCCGCCGCAATTCCATCGCCCAGGCCAACCAGCAACAACTGACCGATTACGCCGCAGCGGAGAAAGCCCGCGCCATCGCCGTCGCCGCAGCAGAGCAAAGGTATCAGGAGTTCCTGGCCGGCGCCGAAGACGCGCCCGCCAACCTGGAAGAGGACCGCGTGGAGAAACTGGCGACCGCGGAGCGCGACGCCGCCATCGCCAAAGCGGACGCCGACCGCGACTGGCGCCACAGCCTGGCCAACGCCGACCACCTTTACCTGAACGACGAAGCCAGCGACGACCAGGACTTCAGCACCGGCATCGCCGCCGTCGACAACGTTTTTGACCTCGCCTGGTCTGCGGTCGCGGCCGCCTCCGCTCCCGCGCTGAATCTGCTCGATGCAGGCCGTCGGGCCAGTCTCCAGGCCGCGGAGGCGATTCGCGTCCAGGCGATCGCGTCGGCCGAAGCCGAATGGGAGTCCGACAAGTTCGCCCACAGCCAGGCCATGTTCGGCAACGTTTCCACCGCCGTCGGTACGCCGTTCGCCGCCTACCTGGCCGAAATCGCTTCCGCCCGTTTCGCTTGGTGGCAAACGTACCGCGCCGCCTATGTACAGGCCGCCGTCGACGCCCACGCGATCGATGTCGTCTATGAGAACAACGTCGCCGGAGCCGACGCCGACGAGTATGCGGCCGTGGCGCTCCGGGCCATCAACCGTCTCGTCGCCGATTCGTCCGGCTGGCTGGCCTCGCTCGCCGCGATCTCCCAGATCCCGGTCGACTACTCGACCGATGTCAGCGGAGCCGTCAAAACCTACGTGAAAGCCGTCGCCGACGCCGATTACGACTACGCCGAAGACCTCGCCGATATCGAGTACGACGACAAGACCGAAGAAAACTTCGATCGAACGGGCGCCGAAGAGGCCGCCCACACACTTCACAAAAGCAAACTGAAAACGGCCCTCAACGCCTACGCCCTGGCGGTCGGCGTTCCCGTAGCCGACCTGCTGCAGGATTCGGCCGACGCCGAGCACGACGACGACTCCGATTCCGCCGCCGACGACGAAACGCAGACCAAAGCCGACTCGCAGAACGCCCACACCCGCGACCTTGCAGTCGCCGCCTACCGCAAAGCTCGCGACGCAGCCCAGGCCGACCGGACCGAGGCTTATGACCAGGCTCAGAAGGCGTCGTTCGCGGCCTTCCTGTTAGCCGAACTCGACGACACAGACTCCCCCTGGCACGCCTTCGCCATCGCCGAAGCCGCCGCCGTCACCGCCGCCGCAGCCAGCTTCAACCCGGCCGCCCGCACAGCCCGCCAGCAAGCGATCGACGCCGACAAAACCCGCGGAGACACCCTCGCCGGCGCCGGCAAAACCCTCCGCGACGACCTGGCCGCCGCCCGGAAAACGCGCCAGCAATCGCACGCCGACGCCCGGCAGGACCACACCACCGACCAGATCACGGCCCAAGCCCCCTTGCCCGGAACGGGCGAACTGCTCACCACGCCGCCGCTCGTCCCGAGCGCCCCTGGCATCAGTCTCATTCCGATCTCATCCGGCAACCCGGACGACTACATCACGGTCCAAGGCAGCACCACCGACCTCTACCTCGACGCCCTCGTCGACGACATGTTCACCGCCCCCACCGAACCGCACCGTCCCGCCACCTACCACCAAACCCGCCTCGACCACGGCAGCTACATCCCGAACAGCCTCCGCGCCGACCTCATCCGCCAAACCCCGCCTGCCAACGCGATTGATTTGCATGATGTCGATTCCCAGGCAGTTCAAGCCGGCGGATCCTACGCCTCAACAGTGCTATCTGCGCTCCAAAAAATTGCGGCAGAATATACCTTGCCTTTCCTTTCGTCGACGATATTCCCGCTAAACATGTTGACGAAAATTGGCGGCGTGAATCTCTTCTCAGCGTCGATCGCGTCGTTTTTCGGCTGGGGAGCCAGTCCTCCTGAATCGCTGGACCCCGACGGCGAGTACGCTGAAGAAATCGCTGAGGCGTTTGCGATCGGAGAGTTCGAAGACTCGCTACTGAAGAGTAGCGACGTGGATTACGAAACCACAAACATCGACCATAGGAAAGTTACCAGTTACAGGTTCTTTCTCAACAAAGACGTCGTAACGGAACGCGGCATCCTCCCTAAAGGAACCACATTAGGGGTAGTTCATGTCCCCTGGTCGCATAGTAATGTCTTCATCAATGAAGTAATAGCGCAAATGGAACGAACGCCTGGAGTGTTTCGTTCGATCCAATTTGTCCCCGGGAACGGGGTTAATGCTGTGCTGGAGATTCCATCATTGAATGATGACGTGCGAATCAAGACCTTTCGCACGCTCCTCGGGGACGACTACGTCCGCGACAATTTCGGTCCCCAGTTCATTTTCCCCAATCTTAATGCCCTCGCCAAATCGCCAAGCAAAAAAGAAGAGTGGGAAGCGCTGACGTCTCTGATCGAGAATGGACTCTCCCAGTGGACCCAAATGCTGGCTGAAGAAGCACCGCACGTCTTCTGGGCGTTTGTAGAGAATTACGGTGAGGAAGGGCTCCTCAAACTGGAAACCGTTCTCCGCGAAGGTTGGGATATCGTACCCACGGACCCACGGCAAACGCACACTATAGTACGGGAATTCCGAGGATTTTGGCGAGGTAGTCGAGGTCCCAGCCGGCGACGCGGCGACGCATGGCGATGCTGTACTTGTCATCTTGCTGCTTGAGCATGCTCAGGGCGAAGCGTTTCAGCCACGCCAGATTGTCCGCGGTCGTCCGCTCACGCACCCGATTTTCGTCCTCACGAAACGTCACATCCAGGCACCAGTGAAGCGTATTCTCGATCGCCCAATGGCCACGCACATAACGGGCGAATTTCTTGACCCCCAGGGCGATCGAGCCGATGTAGAAGCGAGCATCACTCGAAGTCTTCGAACCGCTCTCGCTTTGCCGAATCGCGACGCCAATCGTTTTCAATCCCGGCCACTTTTCCCGGTTCACCAGATCCTTCGGAACAGGCATCTGATAGTAGGTGATTTCGTCGACGCGTCCGTGGCCGTGGAGCGTTTCCGTGAAGCGTCTTGCCGGGATATCTGCGAAGTCGTTTTCCATGTGCAGGAGGATGTAGTCTGTCACCGCTTCGTAAAGTTTTCCTTGATTCCCCTTGAGCGCCAGAAGGTAGTCGCCGTGGCCGTCGATGATCTTCCTGGCGATCTCGCGTTGACAGCCGGCGGCGTCGATGGTGACCACAGCTCCCTGGACCTCGATATTCTCCAAAAGCTCGGGAATCGCCGTGATTTCGTTCGATTTTTCGTCCGTGGCCAGCTGTCCCAGACTGAGCGAACGATCGACCGACCAGGCGCTGACAAGCCACAACGGCCCCAGCTTGCGTTTGCGATCGTGGCTACGCTTGAGGACCTTGCCGTCGATCGCAATTTGATTCAAGTCGGTCTCTTTATCAAGCGGCGCGATCGACCGAATCCAGGCTTCAAAACACTTCTGAAAGGCCGCCGGTTTCAGCAGGCCAAGCAGGCGTCCGAACGTGTCGTGCGAGGGGACGCCATGGGCAGGGCTTTAAAGCTAGCACTTCTTGCGTTTAGCAAGAATTTTGGCGGTGGAAACGTGGGGTTGGTCGTTCCGTTTGGTTCGCTTCGGCGGCGGGCGTTTTGGGCCGCGTTTGTGTTTCTGAAAGGCGGATAGACGCACGTTCCCCGCCAACTCCACTAACATTTTTGATAACTGTTTCAGCGTCAAAGGCGACAGCGCTTCGCGCCATTCATCTTCCGGGATGGCGATCATCATGCCGCGCCACACCATGCTCATTTCATCCGCCATGTAGTAGAAGGAAAAATTCTTCTCAATCTTTTCCACGCCGTGCGCCGCCCGCAGCGCGGCTTTCACTACAGCCAACGCATTGAAAATCACCAGTCCCAGGCTAAAACCGAATAACGCCGCCGGCGGATAGCCCAGCGTGTTGATCTCGTTGTTGAGCGACAGTCGCAGTTCGTTGAAGGCGGCTTCAATGCTCCAGCGCGTGCGGTATGTGTCAGAGATTGTCACTGCGTCGACGTCCGCCGGCAGATTGGAAAGGATGTGAATCTCCTGTTCTCCGCCACGGCCCGATTGGAACAATTCGACGCTGATGCGGCGAGCCGGCAGCTTGGCGCCAAAGTCGTCGGTGATCAGAATGGACTGCTCGAAGACTTGGCCCGTTTCGCTTTCGCCCCGTAAAACACGGTCTCCCGTGGGCTTCCAGCGGACATTCGCGGCGTGTTGCCGAATGACGAAAAACGCTTCATTCAAGGCGATCTCTTGGAGGAACACCGACGTGCAGAAATTGCGATCGGCGACCCACACCTCGCCTGGCACCAAGCGATTGATCAACTCGATCAGCAGCGAACGCTCTTGCGCATGGCCGTCTTCCGCCAGTTCCACATCGTCGATGAGACCGAGTTGGGGGTCGAGCACCGCCAGCACCACGCCTGGCAAAGGACCGGCGGCGATGGTCCGTAACTCCTGGATGCGATGCTGCGTGGCGCCGGGATGATTGCCGTCCAGGATGCGCACGCGATAACCGGGCAACAGGCTGGGACGGGCGCTGTTCATCGGCTCGATCAGTTCCCGAAACAGCGTCGCCGTCTCGCGCACCAACGCGGCGGACACCAGCGGCTCAACGCCGTTGAGTTTGTCATAGACGCTGTTCACGGAGACGGAGATATCTTGCTTGCAAGCTTGATAAGCGGCGTTGGTGCTTTTGCGAGTTTTGGCGACCACCATGCCCATCAAATTGACCAACACCGAAAACGACAATTCCGACACCCGTTGCGACACAGCATGGTCGGCGAAGATCTGATCCAACCGATCCGGCGTCAAGGCCGCACCGAGCGCCGCTTTGGTCATGACGGGGATGGGACCCTCCTTTTCAAACCGCGCAAACACCTCGCTGAGAATCATGATACGCCTCCGAATTGCCGTAAATGGTTAGTTCTACTGCAATTATTGCAATCCGAGCCAACGCGTCACCCCACACCGCCGGGGAGGTGGTGCTAGCTTTAAAGCCCTGGACGCCATGGGGCAACACCAGGTGTTTTTTCAACCAGGTTTGATGGTGCTTCGCCCAGATTCCGATCGCCTGCGGCCCATCCGCGCCAGCGATGACTGCCATGATCGAAATGACCAGCAGATCGCCGAAGAGATGGAGCCTGTTGATATGCGAACGGGGGTCGGTGAGTTCGCCGAAACTTGTCAGGATCGAGTCGACATTATCGAACTGAATTTCTGTCATCATGATCGCCAGTTGAAGGTGCTGAAACGCCATTCTCCCCAGCAGTCAATTGTGCAGAAAACCCCGGTCAGCGCGCCCCGTCCCCCAAACAGCCCAGGTCCCGCAGAGTGCGCGTTTGCCGTGCCCACGGACCGCTTCGTAAACTCGCATTACGACATCGACGACAACACAATTCTGGATAAAGAGCATTACGGCGAGACCAATCCCAAGATACTGCTTTTTGCAACGCACTGGTGGAAAGGATACTACGCTGGAAAGACTCGCTACAGCCCTGCTCAGATCGCTCGGAACCTTTACGAGGCGATCAGCGACTCGGGCCTAACGCCAAAAACTCGCGAAGAGATACTTCAGGTCGGCGACTTCCCGACAGTTTCGGGCCACGCCGATGCGCATGCTGCGCTCTCGCAGGCAAGTCGCATTGGCATGGACTTGCTGCGCGAGACCCGCAACAACATCGCAATCGAAGTTTTCACCGCAGGGATGGGCGCCCAGTCGATCTTGTTCGCAGCCACTTATGCGGATGAACTCGCGAAGGCGGCGCAGGGCCTCCGCAACAGCTACAAGAGCCGCGCCGGATTTTATGCATATCGCTTTGCAGCAAAAGTCGATGACGCAACGCGTGCGACGAACCTCTCGATCTATGCCAAGCGTGCAGGCGTAGGTGACGGTATATTCAAGGGTTGGGTAGACGCATACGCAAACGCAATTAACAGCAATCGTAAAAACTTGGCATGGGATCAGATCATAACTCAGTTTCTTACTGAGGGTCAACAACGTCTAATCAGACAATACGCTCGTCGACACGGCTTAATCAATGACATCGAGAAAGTAAGATTTTTCGGCCCCTTGAACAAACGCTACTTGGATTTCAGTAAGGTAGCATATGAGCTTGTTGAGCCCGGTACTTCCATCAGGACTAGAACGGTCCAGCTTCCGAAGAAGTGGAACGGAATAGACCTCTGGAAGGGCGATCGCAAAAGGCATTTTCAGTATCTCGACCAAAAGTACTTTCCGGGTGTGGGGCGCCCTGCCGGCTACACTTGGCATCACATGCCATTTAGTGGTAAAATGCAGCTTGTTCCGACCGGTCTCCACAACGCGTTGCCCCACTACGGAGGAATGAGCCCTGGTCGTTGGGGGTACACTGGCGGTTAAGCACTATTTAGGGGAGTGAAATGATTGATTTTCATGATCTTCAGTATGAACCTGATTCCTTCGCCGGCCCATTTTCCGAAGAGAGACTCAATGGTTTCGTTTCATGGTGGAACGCGGGCAACTTGGATTACAAGCTCCGGTTCGAGGATGAATATATTGAACACATGCGATGTTTTCATGGCGGATCGCCTACAAGAAACGTGCTGCGACTTCCGTCGGGCAAGTCCTACGCAATTACTCTGTTTTACAATTGGCTAGCAAGCGAAAACGAAAGCAGGCAAGCCGAGTTTGGAGCCGCTTGCATATGGACGGTGGAGAGCACTCGACTGGCCGATGGGGACGGGTTTTATCTTTTTCCGTTCGCCGAACTCAACACGGGGGACATTCTTTGCTTTGATCTAAGAAGTCGGGAAAAACCTTCGGTTGTAGTGTGGTCTCGAAATTCACGTAGGTCTCACTCTGCCACCGAACTCGTCGCTACTAGTTTCATGGCGTTTCTTAAAATGCTTGAGAATCCCCCGGCACGTCAAGTTGACGAGTTCAAAGAGGTTGACCCTGATGTGCAACAAGCAGCTCGCAAGATGCTCCAAGGGATCTGGAATTTAAAGTCGGGCTCATTTGAAGGGCTGGACTTCCCCCAACAGTTTGGCGCCGGAACCAAGATCGATTTCAAGGAACCGCATTTGACCATCATCTCCCCTACTCGAAAAAAATTGCGATTCACCTACGAATTTGACCCGTCGTCGGAACCGTACGAATTGTACGCAAATGAGGGCGAGATCTCCGTCTGCGGTTGGTTCGTACGATTTTTGGGCACCGAGCTCGAACTGGCAACCATGGATCCCGGCGAACCCGGTGCTCCAACCTGGGCCGGATTTCCTAGCACGGGCCAACCGCAAGCCACAGCAATTTTTGTTAAACAAACGTAACAGTCGACAAGCATTAAAGCTGGCGGCGGTTGAGAAAGGGGGGCCAGCGGCGAATGGCACAGTCGTTTTTCTTTCCGGAAATCGGCGCGCAATTTGGTTGTTGGCGGTTGGCTATTTTTGATAAAATGCGAACTGCCGTGAGGTTGTTCTTGCTATGCGGCCTTCCCGGCGCGATAATTTTGGAAGCCCTTCCTGGCTCGTCTCTCTAGCGAATCCAGGGAGGGCTTTTCTATGTCTGGTATAACCATTCGTCCGGCACAATGCACCTTTAATTTTGGCGATTGTGTTACCGCCTTTCTCACCCAGCCGGGCTTGCCGTTCGCTTCGATTCTTGCCGCGGAACGTATTCGCCGCGTGTTTGCTCTGCACGGCGGGTTGTTCGGACGAATCTACTCCACCGCAATCGTGCTCTGGGCGTTTCTGGGCCAGGTCTTGCGCGACGGCAAAGAAGCCAGCTGCCAGTCCGCCGTATCGCGAATCAGCAGCCACTGTCTGCTCACCCGTGGAGTCGGCGTCGATCCGGACACGCGCGACTATTGCCGCGCCCGGGCCAAACTGCCCGAAGGGGCGCTGCGGCAACTGACGGGTGAAATTGCCAGCAACAGTGAGCAGGAAATCGACGCCAAATTCTTGTTCAAGAATCGCCACGCGAAACTGATCGACGGCTCGACGTTCACGATGGCCGACACGCGAGCGAACCAGGAGGCGTATCCCCAGCACGCGTCGCAACAGCCGGGCATCGGCTTCCCGATCGCCCGCTTTGTGGTGGTCGTGTCGCTGGCGACCGCGTGCGTGATCGACGCCGCCATCGCCAAGTTTCAAGGGAAAGAAACAGGCGAAACGGCCTTGCTGCGGCAGTTGCTGCACTGCTTCGCCGCGGGCGACGTCGCCGTGGCCGACCGGTTCTATGGCAATTACTGGGTGGTCGCCTTCTTGACGTTGCAAGGCGTCGACGTCTGCTTTCGCAAACATCAAAAACGTCCTACGGATTTCCGACGCGGACGACGGATAGGATACAAAGATCATCTCCTTACCTGGAGCCGCCCCGATCGTCCCGAATGGATGAGTGAAGAACTCTACGCGCAGATGCCATTAACGATACGGTTGCGAGAAATTCAGTATGTCGTTGAGAGAGCCGGCAGAAAACAGTCGCCCTTTGTCGTGATCACGACGTTGTTCCAGGAGCAGGGCGAGCAGGAATTCACCTCTGACGAGATCGCCGATTTCTACGGATTCCGCTGGCATGCGGAGCTCGATCTGCGATCGATCAAAACGCACATGAACCTGCGTCACTTGCGTTGCAAGACGCCGGCGATGGTGCATCGGCAGTTCTGGACGACGCTGATCGCTTACAACGCGATCCGGCTGACGGCCTGCTGTAGTGCGACGCTGTCTGGCGTACCTCCGCGCCGGATCAGCTTCGCCAGGACGTGTGAGTATGTACTGGCCGGCTGGGAACTGCTGTCCGGCGTCGCCTCGATTCCGGCGCACGCCCTACTGCAGTACAGCGAGGAACGGCTCATGCAAATTGCCCGCTGCCTGGTCGGCAACCGTCCCGGCCGATACGAACCCCGCGTGCTGAAAAAGCGACAAACCAACTATGGCCTCATGGTCCAGCCAAGAGCCGTCCTGAAAGAAAGACTCGCCCATGGCGATAACTCGTTTGAGACGAAGTGATTAGAAAAACGACTGTGCCATTCGGACCATCCCTTTCAAGGTGTTTTGCCTTTGGACGATTTTGCCTGGTCTAACAGGCGGGCGGTTGATACGTGAGGTTGTTTGGCGGAGGCCTTTCGTTTCGGCTGTGGTTTCTTGGGGCCGCGTCGATGCAGCGGCAGGCGGGTCAGATCGATGCCGCAGGCGATTCGCCTCAGTTCCTGCGACATGGATCTGGCGCTCATTGTAGAGAAACGCTGCTCCCAGTCCTCGGCGTCGCCTACCATCGCAGCAGCGCTCCAGTCGCTTTGCACGTTCACGCCAATGTGAAAGATCGATACTTCTTCGTCGACTTTCTGCGTTCCATGTTCGACGCGCAACGCGGACATCACAACGCTCATGGTATTGAATGCAATCGCCGCCACACTGAACGCCAGCAACGCCGCTCGCGGGGAGCCCAGCGCTTTGATCTCACCTGAAAACATGCGATCCATGTGATTGAAGGTGGTTTCAATATCCCAGCGTTTACGATAGGCATCCGAAATATCCAGCGCCGTCGCCGAACAAGGAAGATTGGAAAACAATACGATTTCCGTGTCGCCGCTGGCGGTCGGTTCGTGCAGCGCCACGCGGATGCGACGCCCGACAAGGGTGCTGTCGAAATCATCTTCGATGCCGATCGCTTGTTCGTACACCACGCCTGTTGAGGTTTCCCCAATCTTGCGCTCATCGCCAAGAACATGAAAGCGAACATTTTGAGCATGTTTGCGAATGATGAATGCTGCGCCGGACACGTCGATCTGGTGCAGGACGGCGCTCGTGCAAAAGTTCCTGTCGGCGATCCACAACTCGTCTTTTTGCACGTCGCCCAGTGTGTCCAGCACGATCGCTCGCTCCTGGACATAGGCGTCCTCACGCAGATGTAACCCTTCAGCCTTCTGAAATCGCTCTTGGCTGATTTCGACAAATTTGTTCTGTTTTGGGGATCATGGACGCTTCCCTTTCTAACGACGATGGCCTGGTGGACGCCGCCTTTTTGGAGAAGGTGCTGCGTGGGCGGTTGAGTGAGGCTGAGGCTCGAACGTTTGCTGCGGCCGGGGCCGAGATTATCGCCTTTACCATGCTGGCGCTTACGCAGCGGGTCGCTGGTCAGCAGGCGGCCGGGCCGAACACGCCGTCGGCCGCCGTTCCGCCGTACGCCAAGCCGACCGCTTCGCCCAGGAAAGGTCAGCGGCGACGCGGCGGACAAAAAGGACATCCCGGCGTCACCCGACCGCCGCTTCCTGAGCCGGATCGGCGCCGCGAACTCCAACTCGATTGTTGCCCTGAGTGCCAGGGCAAGCTGCAGCGAACAGGCGACACTCGCACGCGCCGCAGCGAAGACATTCCCGACGGCCTCAAGCCGGTCATTACGGAAGACATCCTGCATCGCGACTATTGCCCGACCTGCAAGAAACGCGTCGAGCCCAAGCCGCCCGACGTCCTGCCGAACTGCACGCTCGGCAATCGCACGCTGGTCCTGTCGGCCGTGCTCCATTACCTGCAGGGACTGACGATCAGCCAGATTGTCGACACCTTCAACTTCCATCTGCGAATGAAGGTCACGCCGGGCGGGCTCATGCAGATGTGGCATCGGCTGGCGACTCTGCTGTTCGCCTGGTACGTGCAGATTCAAGCCGAATGTCTCGACTCGGCCCGGCTCAACGCCGACGAAACCGGCTGGCGAGTGCAAGGCAAGACGCATTGGCTGTGGTGCTTCGCCGGGCCGGATGCGACTTTCTATATGATCGATCGCAGTCGCGGTTCGCCGGCGTTACAAAAGTTTTTTACCAAAGCCTTCGAAGGCGTCCTCATTACCGACTTCTGGTCGCCGTACGATGCGATCGTCTGCGCCGACAAACAGAAGTGCTGGCCGCACCTGCTGCGCGACATGGCGAGCGTCGACGAAAAACACGCCGGTGACAAGGTCTGGCAGTCGTTCGCGCGGCGAGTGATCAGCGTCTATCGCGAAGCGAAGAAACTGCACGCCGCCAAGGCGACAACGGCTGCGGTCGACTACGACATCGCCGCGATGCGATTAGAAAGCCGACTGGCGACCATCGCCGGCGAAGCCTGGAACCACCCCGACGCGGCCCGCCTCGCCAAACGCCTGGCGAAGTACGGCGACCAGCTGCTGACCTTTTTATGGCACGACGAGATCCCCTCGGACAACAACCACGGCGAGCGTCAGATTCGTCCGGCGGTGATGATCCGCAAGAACAGTTACGGCAACCACAGCGACCGCGGCATGCTCACCCAATCGGTACTGATGACGATCTTCCGTACCCTCAAACTGCGAAATCAACAACCGCTCGAAACGATCCTCGAAGCCCTCGCGAACTACGCCAAAACCGGAAAAATCCCGCCCCTGCCGCAGAAGGCTGAATAGTTACAGTTATCGGGGCGGTGATGTTGTGCAACTGTGGGGGCCCATCGTGTCCGTATCGTTTCGTCATGGGTGACGCGATTGTCTCTTGCCAAATAACGTCACGCGTCACCCGGCACGCGCGAAAGATTCTCAATTTCAAAACCGCCCAATTCGCGTGCTCGGGTGCACGCGATTGTTCAAGGAAGCCGCTGCGCGGCAGGTTTTGATTTTACCCCTTCGCTGTAGTTGTACGCCATCCTTGGAAGGACGTTTTTCTTTGCGTTTTTCCAGGAGGTTGATCATGAGCGAGTTGCGACGGCGGATGACGGAAGACCTGCAGCTGCGGGGCTTGAGCGAACGCACCCAGGAGGCGTATCTGCGGGCGGTGCGGAAGTTGGCGGAACACTTTCGCACGCCGCCGGATCGGCTGAGCGAGGAGCAGGTGCGGCAGTATTTGCTGTATCTCAAGAATGACTGCGGTTTTGCTCCCGGCTCGATGCGCGTCGCTGTTAGTGGCGTGAAGTTCTTTTATCACTTCACCGCGCCGCGCGCGTGGGCCACGCTGTGCAACATTCGCATCCCGCCGCAGAAGACGTTGCCCGACGTGCTGTCGCGGCCGGAGGTGCGGCAGTTGCTCGCCGCCGTGCGGACCCGCCACAACCGGGCCTACTTGTGGACGGTGTACGCTTGCGGCTTGCGGCTCAACGAAGGGCTGCATCTGCAGGTCGCCGATCTCGACAGCCAGCGGATGATGCTGCATGTGCATCGCGGCAAAGGCGCCAAGGATCGCTTTATTCTCCTGCCGCAAGAACTGCTGGCGATGCTGCGCCGTTACTGGCTCGAACATCGTAACCCGCGCTGGTTGTTTCCCGCTTTGGGACGCGGCCGCAACCAAGGCGGCGTCGCCGACAAGCCGATGGCCGAAGCCAGCGTGCAGGGCGCCTGGAAGCGGGTCGTCGATCAGTCAGGGCTGGCCAAGTCGGTGTCGATTCATACGCTGCGGCACAGCTACGCCTCGCACCTGATCGAAGCCGGCGTCGGGCTGCGACGCGTGCAGCAGCTGCTGGGCCATAGTTCGTTGCAGACCACCGCGCGGTACTTGCACGTCACCGAGCCCGGCGGCGAACATACGCGCCAGATCATCGATCAGCTGATGCAGGGCGTCGGCGCCGCCTTGGATGCGGGAGCGTAGGTCGATGCTGACGGTCGCCGATGTTCTTCGTCGGCACGGTCCCGCCTACCTGGACCGCCACGCGACGACGATGCCTGTCGAACAGAAACGCGTGCTGCGCTGCATCATGGCTTGCCGCACCGGCGAGTTGGGGACCGTGCATTACGCCTGCCGCCAGTGCGGGCAGGCGCATGTGATGGGTCGCTCGTGCGGCAACCGCCATTGCCCCAGCTGTCAAAGCGAGAAGGGCGGCGTCTGGTGCGAACGACAGCTCGCCAGGCTGCTGCCGTGCCATTACTTCCTGTTGACGTTCACGGTTCCCCAGGCGTTCCGCGAGTTCGCCCGGCGACATCCGCGCGAAGCGTACGCCGCCATGTTCCGCGCTTCGAGTGACGCCCTCAAGTCACTTGCCGCCGACCCAAAACGGTTAGGCGTCAAGACGCTGGGCTTCTTCGGAGCGTTGCACACCTGGGGCCGCGACTTGAACTATCATCCGCACCTGCATTACGTCGTTCCCGGCGGAGGGCTGGACGCGGAAGGCCAATGGCGGCAGACGCCGACCAGCTTCTTTCTGCCGTGTCAACCTCTGTCACTCCTGTACCGCGGGAAGCTGCGTGCGGCGCTAGCCGCAGAGGGCTTGCTGGACGAGGTCGACGACTCGGTCTGGAGCGAGTCCTGGGTGGTCGACTGCCAGGCGGTCGGCGACGGCGCGGCGGCGGTCAAGTATCTGGCGCCTTACGTGTTTCGCGTCGCCCTGTCCGACAAGCGGATCGTGGCCTGCGACGAACAATCGGTGACGTTCCGCTATCGCCGCAGCGGTTCGCAGCGCTGGCGCACAATGCGGCTGGACGCAGATGAGTTCGTGCGGCGATTCCTGCAGCACGTCCTGCCGCGAGGGCTGCAAAAGGTCCGCCACTATGGGTTCCTCAGTCCTCGCGCGGGGCAATCGATCGAATCGCTGAAGTGGCTGGTGGCGGCCGCCTTGGGCTTGCTGTTCTGGCTGGCCTGGACGGAAACCGTCATCGCGCCGCCGACGCCCGACTTCGCCTGCAGCGAGTGCGGCGGGCTTTTGATGCGTATCCGTTTCAAGCCGCCTCCGCCGCCGAGGCCCATCCCCACTTCACAACCGCCTTAGTCCTTAACCCAGCGTAGGCCGCTTGATGCGGAGACGAAAAAACTCGAAAACCCTCGGCGTTTTTGCGTAAATTGGTGATGCCAATCAAAACAATTACGCACGCCAGAAAGGGTTTTCGAGTGAAGAGAAAGATACGACCAAAAGCGCAGCGACGCAAGCAGAGAATGCAGCGCAGGATTGATCCCCAGAACGGGTCCGGCCAGTCGCCGATGATCGTTCCCGAGAAAATCGTTTACGAACTGGCCGACCGGCAACAAGCGATCGCCGCCGGCGGTTTGGGCGCCCTGGTGCAGACGGCCCGGCGGCTGGACCTGCGGCAGGCGATCAACAATTCGATCACGCTGCTCAAGTTGCATCGTCCGTACGATGAGGCCGACCATGTGCTCAACATCGCGCTTAACCTGCTGGCCGGCGGCGGTTGTCTGGAGCATCTCGAAGATCGCCGCTGCGACGAGGCGTATCTCAACGCGCTCGGCGCGGAGCGGATTCCCGATCCGACGACTGCTGGCGACTTCTGCCGCCGCTTTCAAGAGATGGATATCCTGCGGCTGATGAACGGCTTCAACCAGGTCCGCGAGCGGGTCTGGAAAGAGCAGCCCGACGCGTTCTTCGACTGCGCCATCATCGAGGCCGACGGCACCCAGGTGCAGACCTCGGCCGAGAAGAAACAGGGCATCGGCATCAACTATAAAGGGGAGTGGGGCTATCATCCGCTGGTCGTTACGCTGGCCAACACGCGTGAGCCGCTGTTCATCGTCAACCGCAGCGGCAATCGTCCCAGCCATGAAAACGCCGCGTTCTTCTTCGACCTGGCGGTTGAGCGCTGCCGCAAAGCGGGCTTCCGCAAGGTGGTCCTGCGGGGCGACACGGACTTCGCCCTGACGGAGAACTTCGATCGCTGGAGCGAGCAGAACGTTGAGTTTGTGTTCGGCATCGACGCCATGCCCAAGCTGGTCGGAATCGCGAAAACCCTCGCAGAAACCGAGTGGAAAACGCTTCACCGCCGCAAACACAAACCGCCCTCAAGGCGCGCCACACGGCCGCGTTGTAAAGAACAAATCGTCGAGCAGAACGGCTACCTCAACAAGCAGCTCGTCTCCGAGCAGATCGCCGAGTTCGACTATCAGCCGGGCAAGTGCGGCCGTTCTTACCGCATCATCGCGCTCAAAAAGGAAGTGCATCAGAAACGCGGCCAGTTGCGGCTGTTCGACCACGAGAAGCCGGTGTACTTCTTCTATATCACCAACGCGACAAAGGCTGACAAGTCGGCCCGGCAGGTGGTGCTGGATGCGAACGCGCGCTGCAATCAGGAGAACAACATCGCGCAGCTCAAGCAATGTGCGTTGTCGGCGCCGCTGGACAACCTGCTGAGCAACTGGGCGTACATGGTGATTGCCTCGCTGGCCTGGAGCTTGAAAGCCTGGGCGGCGCTGAGTATCCAGCCTGCCGGCAACGGCGAATCGAGGGCGGAACAAACGCGCCAGAAGGCCGCACTGCTGGCGATGGACTTCACGACGTTTCGTGATAGGGTGCTGATGGTCCCGGCGCAGATCATTCGCAGCGGCCGGCAGATCGTCTATCGGTTGCTGAGCTATCGTCCGACGCTGGACTACCTGCTGTTGATCGTGCGAAACGTCCATCGCCCGCTCCGCTGTTGACGACGCCTCCCCCGAAGTCAGCGTCCGGACGCGCTGACGCCGCCGCCACGCCTCACCCCGAAAGCCGCCCCACATGCCCGACGCCTCAATCCAACCATCCCCCACCAGCGCCGCTGGACCGCAAACACCTGCGCGAGCCCCAGCCCACAAAATCACGCCAGGCCAGAACCGCCATACGCTTGTTTAAGGACTAGCTAACGATTTTTCCCGCCCCCTCTAATTCGCGTCCTCGAAGCCTAAGTTGCCGTTTTACTTTGGGGAATCGTTCCGAAACCAAAGGCGTTGTGTGGTTGTCTGGCGGAATCGTCAGACGGAACCAGGTTCTGGCGGCGAATCGCAACTCAAGGCGATTCGGACTTGTCCTTGTATTTGACGTGCAGCCGTTTCCAGTAGTCTTTCCAGTAGGTGTCGTAGTAATCGTTGGCCGCCTCCTGGATGTGCTCGGGATCGATGGCGGTCGGGGACTGGGCCGGATCAAAATGGGCCAGGTGTTCCGTGCCCGCGCGATCCCGCGGCGAAACAAACCGCCAGGACGAGTTGCCAAGCACGTCGGCGCATAGCTGAGCCAGATGGGGATCGTAGGCTTCGAGTTGCTCGCGGGTGTGAATGTGATTGTGATCGTGATCCATGGTCCGATTGGTGTTGTACCAGCATTGCACCCCCTCGGCCCAGTATTCGGCCCGGTTCTTGTGGGCGTAGCATTCCTTGGGGCCGCCGAAGACAATCAGCACCCGATCGTCCTTGCTCACCTGGACATTCGCGTTTGTCGTTTCGCCGTTGACGAGAATGTCACCGCCTTCGAGGCACTTCCGCAGTAACCCAGCAGGCTGGTCGGGGAACGCTTCTGTCAACGCCGCGAGCAGGCTGACCGGGGTTTCAGACTTCACCCTGCGGAAGCGCTGGGCCGCTCGTCCGTCCATCCAGATGCCTTTTGCACGGGCTCGCTCGAAAGTCTCCGTCAACCGTTTCTGCAGTGTTTCGTCGAACCCGGCGCCATGGATGACGTGGCCAAACTCGTGCACCAGGATGCTTTCCCGTTGCATGCCCCCTTCGTACTCCAGCACATCCTCTTCGGCAAAGACCACCGTGGGACGACCTTCTTTGTGGGTAAGAAAGCCGCGCTGCCGCCAGTTATAGAAGTCGAGATCTTTGCCCGTTTTGGTGGTGGCGAATTGCGGCAGATCCGAGGTGAACTCGGCGTGTCCAATCAACAAGCAGAGTACTTCACGCTCGCGAATCCGTCGAGCTACTTCCGGTTCGATATTCTGCATGATCCTATCGAACTGGTAGGCCGCTTCGCGAATCGCATCGTCGGAGACCTCGCTCGACGCGGCAATCAGGATGTCTTGAACCCGCGTGCATTTCTGGAAGAACGACGGGTCCAGCTTGTAATGAGCGGCCTCCTGCTTCGACGGCGGCTGGATTTTGCGCTCGGCGGGAACCGGGGGGAGCGGCCGAATCTCTTTGGTCGGCAAGGGAGTCAGGACCAGGTTACGAAACCAGACCTTGCTGCCGTGTTCGGTCAGCATGATGCGGCCCTGCGAATTCCGGGCGAAGTCGGCATGGGGTGAAAACTTGCTTTGCGCAAGCCGGGTGCGCCATTCTTCGGATTCGAGATCGGCCTCAACAATCTTCTCGCCGTTCATCCAGTGTTCAATGATGGGGCCATGAGCGACGATTTTCGCCGTGTTCCACTCGCCGACCGGGTGGGGGACGGCCTTCTCGCTCGGTTCATACAGCGCATACAGCGAACCGGTTGAGCCTTTCGACAGTTTACGCGGGGAATCGCCCAGGATCTGGTACTCGCAACCCAGCATCCGGTTGCCATATTTTCGCACGCGGTATTTGACGCCGTTGTTGCCGCCAGCGACGATCTTCCACTCGAACTGAAGTTCAAAGTCGCCAACTTCCTGTTCGTAGAAAATGTTTCCCCCGCGGCCATCGCGATGAATCGTCCCGTCTTCCACCTTCCAGCCCTGGGTGACGGGCTTGCCATCCTCGGTAACCCAGCCATCGAGCGTTTTGCCGTCAAACAGCGATACCGGTTCCCCCACCTTGAATCTGGCAGGGGCCGCGGGCAGGTCGCCGCCGGCCTTCCGCGGTTCATCGGCCGCCGCCGTCAGGGCGGCAGCCAACAGAGGGCCGAGCAGCATCAAACGTATCATCCGGGTGGACATCATGGAGTTTCCCTTTCGTGTGGTTAGTTCACGCGGCCAAGACAGGATCGTAAGCGTATCGCGCAGGGGATGGAAAATCGCCTGGTAAATGGAAATCCTTTGCGCCGCATCGGGAATGCCGCCACTTTCCGCACCAGCAGTAATGAGAGTACCGGTAACGTCTTTTCTGAGCCGGGCTGCTATTGCTGAAGCGGAGCCTCTGCCGCGCCGCGGGGTTCTGACAGCCGAGCCTGCGGTGCGGACGTTCCCCGATTTGCTCGCGCAGACGGCTGTTCTGGCAAGACCGTTCTCCGCGGGACTGCGGGTGCGGTCAACTTAGACCTCTAGCCCCGCTATTGTGCTCGTGCTGGATGCAAATCGGTCGACTTCCAGGCCGAGTCGCTGCAGCATGCTCAGGAACAGGTTGGGCAGCGGATAGTTGTGCGTGCGATCGAAGGCCAGATGCTGACCGTGGCGGAATCCGCCTCCGGCCAACAGGATCGGCATGTTCTTTGTGTCGTGGTTATTCCCGTTCCCCAGGTTACTGCCGAACAGCACCATGGTGTGATCCAGCAGCGTTCCCGATCCGTCGCGAGTTTCCTGCAAGCCCTGGAGCAGTGCGGCGAGCTCACGAAACTCGGCCAACTCCAGATTCATCAGCTGCTGAAGCTTGTCTTCACGCCCGACGTGATGCGACAGGTTGTGGGCTTCGCTCGAAACACCAGGAATGTGGGCGCTGAATCCGTCCAGTCGAATCATCAGCGTGATCAGTCGCGTTGAGTCGGTGGCGAGCGCCAATCGAATCAGCTGAAACATCGACTTGAGCTTGTCGAGCAGGTATTCGCCATCGGTCGGGGGCGGGACGTCAACTTTCGGCTTGGGCCGATGCTCCCATTCTTCAGCGATCACCAGGCGACGTTCGACTTCCCGCACGGCGGTAAAGTACTGGTCCAACCGTTGGCGATCATCGGATCCCAACCGCTTCTGGAGGGTGGTAGCGCGATCGGCCACGACATCCAGGATGCTGCGTCCCACGCGCAGGTCCTGCACCTGCTTCTCTACTGCAGCTGCATTGCCCGCGACGAACAAGGTCTTGAAGACCTCTGCCGGGCTGCGTTCGGCGGGCAGCATGACGCCGCTGGAGGTAAATGACAGCGACTGATTTCCGTTCTGCGCCACGACGAGCGGCAAGGCCGGCACGCGCGTCAAATGCCCGATCTGTTCGGCGGCGAACTGATCCAGGGAAATCGAATTGCGAAAGGAAGCGGTCCCCGGATGAGGCGCCGCCGTGAGAAACGACGCTTCCGCCGAGTGTCCGCCGGTGACCTCGGGATGGGATGCGCCCGAGATCACCGTGAACTGGTCGCGGAGATCGCGCAATGGCTCCAGGTAAGGAGTCAGCTCATAGTCAGGGCCCGGCTGCTGCGGATAGAAGTGGCGGTCGAGCACTCCCAGATTCGTACAGATTGACAGCATCCGCCGAGGCGGCGTCTGCGAGTCTTTGGCAAAAGCGGGCCGCATCGCGTCCAGAAACGGAAGCGTGAGCGTCACCGCAGAGGCTTTCAGAAATGTACGACGTGGCAGGGAACGCATAGTCTGGCCTTACTGGGACGAGTTACCTGAATGTGTCATGGAACGGGACTTCGGGAAGGTCACGGCTGTTCGAGAAACAGGCGACTCAAGACCACCCGATCGACAAGCGAACGGACGCCAAAATTCTCGTTGCGGGCCTGGGCGACGATCGCCTCAAGCACTTCTCGATCGGAAAATCGGTAGCCTTTTCCCGTCGCGTAAATAGCCAACTGCCGCGCCAGGTTCCCCGCTAACTTCTCGCGGTCGGCCAGGAGCAGGTCGCGGAATCCGTTGATGTCATCAAACTGCCCGCCACTGGCCAGTTGACCAGAAGGATCGACCTCGCCGCCCAGGCGAATGGGCTTCCGGTCGCCACGGTTGGTGAGGATGTTGAGGTGCGGTTCAAGCTGGCGTTCTTTGCCTTTGCCGACCATCTTTGGGCGACCGCTGGCTCGATAACGGTCTCGCCAGCCGCCGATGACGTCAAAACTCTCCAGCGCCATTCCCGGCGGGTCCATTACCCGATGACAGCTTGCACAGGCAGCATCGGCGCGGTGTCGTTCGATTTGCTCGCGAATGGTCACGGCGCCACTGGCGTCGGGCTCGACGGCGGGAATGTTGGGCGGTGGGGGGCGGCGCGGAATCCCGAGGATACGCTCGGTCACCCAAACGCCCCGCAGGACGGGCGATGTGGCTGTCCCGTTTGCCGTGACTTTCAGCACCGCCGCCTGGGTTAGCAATCCACCGCGTGGGCTCTCGGCGCCGAGGAGCGTCTCGCGAAGCTGGGACCCCGCGACTCCCTGGATGTCATACAACTCCGCCAGGCGTTGATTGACAAGCAGGAAATCCGCATCCACCAGAAAGTCGACGCTACGATTTTCGCTCAGCAGCTTACGGAAATAGGCGCGGGTTTCTGCGAGCATCGAATCCCGGAGCCACGGATCAAACTCGGGATAGAGTTGCGGGTCCGGCGTGGTGAAGTCGATCTTCTTCAGTTCAAGCCATTCGTCGAGGAAATGCTCGATAAAACGATCCGAACGCGAGTCTGCCAGCAACCGGTCCACCTGGGCCAGCAACGTCTCAGGTTGTGACAGGCGACCGCTGGCCGCCAGCGCTGACAGTTCGTCATCGGGCATCGAATCCCAAAGGAAATAGGATAGCCGCGATGCAAGTACGTAGTCTCCTTCCAGTCCCAGGAACAAAAAATCCGGGGAGCAGAGGAGGGCCTTGTATCCGGAAATCATAGCTTCCTTGAACGATCTCCCGTCCTGCAGTTGCTGCTCAACAATCCCCAGATAAGGTTGCAGTTCGGCGGCAGTTGCAGGGCGACGGAATGCGCGGCTGGCGAATTTCTGCAGCAAAGTCGCGGGGTCGGGGGCTTTTGGTTCCTGGAGGTCGCGTTCACGGAGCTTTACCGGAGCAAGTGCGAAGCGGCTTAAAATCAGGTTCCGATCCGCTTTTGTGACCTCGTCAAAGTAGTCGTTGGGAAAGCGGACGCTGATCTCCGCCGGGCCGGCGCTTTCAATCTCGAACGTCCGCCGGACGACCTGGGGATTTGTTCGGTCTGCCTCGATCTGGAAGCGTCCATGCGGCAACTCTCGACCGTTGACCATCATCCACAGTTCGGCAGGTTCCGTACCAGCGGCGGTTTGGGACGCCGTCACAAGAAACTCGTAGCTCCCTGGTCGGGCAAAGTTGACCGCCGTGGAGATTTCGCCAGCGACGTTCAAGTACCATTCGTTCTCCAGCTTGTGGCCCGCCCCGGCAAACTCCCGGTGAGAGATTTCCAGAGCCTGGTCCGACGCGCCCACGGTGGGGCGTCCCTGCATCAGCGGTCGTGGAAACTGGCCAATGGGCGTGGCGCCAAACAGATGCTGTTGGCTCATGGGGGGCCAGGCTTCCAGCAACGGCCCTTCGATTTCAAACCAGTCAAACGCGACACCGGGGCCTTCATAACTCCGCACCCCGTTGGACGTGCCGGAATTACTGGGCCCGGTCGCGGGCAGGGTCATGACGTGAAACGACACCCGCTCGCCGGGCTCCAGCCAGACTCGAAAATCATGGACGGTCGGCTTGAGGGATCGCGCATCGAAGAAGCCCAGCACTTTACCGTTCAGCGACGCCCTCACCACGTGAACAACTTCCGCATCGCCGTAGAACTCCGTGTTCTCCTCGGTCTCGCGAACGACGGGTTCGTCCAGCGGCGTGCCGATCCAGCGTTGCTTTTCGTCCGGTTTCCAGGGAGAGCGCCAATCACCGAACTCGGTGTACTTGCGAATGACGCTCCTTACCGCAGGTTCGATGGTTCCCCGGTTCCACCGCAGCCCCCACGTGGAGAACCGCACCTGATACCATCCACCGGTTTCAACCCGGAATTTGTCGGGCTGCAGCCCTTGTGGCTGATGCGCGCCGAACACGCCGCTTAAGACGACGGCAGAATCCGCCTTGCCGTTAAAAACGGCTGCCCTGTACGAGTTGCCGTAATCTTCGACGGGATTCCCCATCACCTTGGAGGTCAGCTCCGGAGCCAACTTCCCATCGCGGAGCGGCGCGGCCGCATGAATGGCGATTGCCGCGCGCCCTGTATCCTGCTCGGCCGCGAGGCCGCGCCAGACTTGTGTTTCCGGTTTGCTGGGTGCGTCCACAATCGCCTGTCGCAGCGCCTTGTCCGCGGCCGCGAGGTATTTCCTGATCTGCACGTGAGACAGTTCCAGGGCGGAGGGGACCTTGTCAAAGCCGTGCTGCTGGCCGTCTTCCGGCAACAATTCTTTGACACGCAGCAGCGGCAGGGCCAGGAGATCCTGGAGCGTGTGCTCGTACTCGGTGCGATTCATCCGCCGCACCCGACCCGCGCCGCGATTCCGCTCTCGCTCCCGTTCCGCGGCGAGCAATTGTTCGCGCAAGTTCCGGACGAAACTCTCGCGAGCGGAAGCACCTGGCAGTTCCTCGCCTTCGGGGGGCATTTCGCCGGTTTGGACTCGGTCGTGGATCAGCACCCATTTCGCGAAATCATCGGGATTGTCCGAGACTTCCGCCAGTTGATCGAGTCGAAGCCCGCCTTCCTGGAGGTCTGCGCCGTGGCAGACGGTGCAGTGCTGTCTCAAAAAGGCGTCACGTTCCGCTCCGCACAGCGAACCCGCCCCGAACTGACAAATCAGCACGAGGAGAAAGCTGGAAAATGAAAATCGAACGAATAACATCATATCCACCTGTAGCGATTCGAGTCCTGCGGACATCGAACGGTTTTCTGAGCGATCTGTAAAGTGACGGTTGCTAAAACCATCAGCGCGCAAACCATCGGGACCTGCCCCTCATTTTAACATCGGCAGGAAGATTGTGCAGCCTTGTGCGTCGGAGGGCTCCACCCGGCAGTCTCGTCGGTTTTAGAGGAAATCGCGAAAAGCACTTGCGACCAGAAAACTGAGGCAATGTAAATGAGAAAATCGGGGGAGAAACTGTCCGTCCTTTGCTGAGGGAAAACGACCATGAAGAAGTTGCAATTTACGAACGGGCAGAGTGCCGTTGCGTTTCGGCAGGCTGAATCGGGACCGCCTGTGACGCGCGATACCGAGTTATTAAAGCGGCCATCCGTCCCCCTCCGTTCTACCGTAGTTTTTGCAGGCGTCAGGTCGATTTCTCAAAGAGGAGAAGCGGCTCCGAAGTGAAGTCGTCCGCTGCCGGATCCGTTACTTCGGGTGTGAGCCATACCTGAACGAAGCCGGGGTGTTTCTTGTTACGGAAAACGCTCAGAGTTAGTTCTCCTGCGAGTTCAGCTACGTGCCGGTGTCGCTCAACTTCGACATTTGTGTTTTCCTCATTTGCGGTCAGCAGATGGAATTCCCGGAACGCTCCGCAGGTTCGGTGGTTAAGAATAAGGACTCCGCCAATGTTGTGGAGATCGATTGAGAGACCGATATGCTCGATGAAAGTCTTACTCCAGTAGTCCCGCTGGGTGTACGAATCCGTGAGAGCAAGCGAAGCGCCAGCGAGAACCACCTGGTCGTAAATTTCTTTGGGATGCTCTCGGCGCATATACTCGTGAACGATGTGCGGGTAGCGACAGTCAATACACATGGCCATCAGCCATTCGGCTGTCACTCTGACATCTAACGCGCGTGTCTCAGCTTTTGCGGCAAGTCCCTCATGGAAAGAGTTAATCATTTTCTTTGCATGGCCTGTCATTGACGTTCCTCGTTTGCAGGATGAAGTTAATCACGGTTGGAATGTTACTGACTCTGCAACCGACGAGCAAAGTATTTAATAGTGGGATCATTTTTCTTGGGCAGAAAAAGTCCAGGCTTATAGAACGCCGCACCGCCCAACAAGACTCGCCGGGACTCTTCAATCGAGGTCTTGACCATTGACACTCCGACTTGCGAAGTCCGAGGTTTTTAAGTTGATCCGCAGTCGTCGTGCGAGTTCGCATGCAAGACATCGAAGCAGGCCGAAAAAAGAAAAAACTGAGCACCGATCAAGGCAACTGCGGAGCAATAGATACTTTGGATCGAAAACGATCCTGACCTATCGCAAACAACGATAAGGGACAGGGCGGCGATGGAAGCAAGCGAATACCACGCGGGCGCGACTCGCGGTTTGCTATCGCTCAAACGCCCTGCAGCTCGATCGTCAGGAGCGGTAAGAGAAATTGTTGGCGGATTCTTACACCAGCGTTCTACTTTAAGATGCCAGGGCGGGGCGGCAACCGACGGCGTTTTGAGAAGAGCAGGATTCGGGCCGTAATGATGTCCCAGTGGCACAACCCACAAGAAAGCCGCCAGCGTCAAAATGACGATTAACGAGTGACGGTTGCGCATGGTTTCTTCCGCCAGATAACAGTCGAGGCAGTCGGGCCGAAATACAATCGGTTCAGCGGATCAGCGACGGCGTGACGGGGCATGGAATTTTGCCGCTTCGGGCGGAGGCGGCTTTGATGTTCAGCGTAAGTCTCGCAATGCCCGTTAGCAAGACTTTCGTGCTGTACCTGTCGATCTGGTCGTTTGGTGCTAATCGGGCTAGCGGCTGACTGGATAGTAAAGGGACGGGACGGCGGCGAGCCATCAGTCGTCGTAATCTGCTCCGCGGAGACTGTTCAAGACGGATTGCTGCCATTCCCGCAGGGCGGCGGCAAGCTCTGCGGCGACCGCCGGCTGTTGATCGACGAGGTTTACTTTCTCCGCAGGGTCTGCTTTCAAGTCAAACAGTTCCTGTTGCACGTCTGACTCGCCCTTGTCCTGAACCACTAATTTGAAGTCGCCACGAATGATCGATCGCGCGCCGCGGAAATCGGCTTCGTCCTGCGGCGGGTGGCGATAATTGGTGAAACTACGGGTATACTTCCCGGCCAGCATCTTTACCAAGGGCGTCGTGCCTTCCTGCTGTTGAGGATCGATATAGGGAATCCGTTTGACGTTCTGGAAGCGGCTCGTGTCGTACATCCAGAAACATAGCGGCTCCGGCCGCTCGCTCAGCTTGCCGTCGAACAGCGGAGTCAGGTCGACTCCATCGATCGGACGGTCGGGTAGCGGTTGACCGGTCAGAGCACAAAGTGTCGGCAGCAGATCGCTGGTGCTCGCTCGCACGGAGGTGGTGCGCGGTTTCGTGATGCGTGCCGGCCATTCGATGACGCCGGGGACGAGCGAGCCGCCTTCGTAGATCTCGCTCTTGACGCCCCGGTGGGGCGAAGCGAGTGCTGCGTCGCCGGAGGTTCCATTATCGCCGCAATAAAAAAGGAGCGTGTTTTCGCGCAGGCCTGTTTCGGCCAGATGGCTGCGGAGTTGACCGATTGCGCGATCCATCGCGGTGATCTCGGCGTAACGTTCGCGTAGCACTTCGCCCTGGGGACGAGTGACTGGCTGGCCTGTTTCGTTGGAAGTGAGTCTGACCTTCTTGCGAGCATACCTGGCCGGCAAGTCGTCGTAGAGGGCAAGATCGGCGGGCAGCCCGCTGTACGGTTCGTGCGGAGAACCAAACCAGATCACGGTGAGAAACGGCTTGTTGTCCTGCTGCGCGCGATCGATGAAGCGGATCGCCTCCCGTACCAGGATTTCGGAGCTTTCGCCGGGGTAGACTTCCGGTGGTCCGCCGTTGCGGGAAAGCGCTGGATCCAGTTCAAAGAAATTGTCGTGCGAGAGCCATTCGTGAAATCCCATGGCGCCGGGATTTGTCGGCGAGACGGCCTTGACGGTACCCACATGCCACTTGCCAAAGTGACCGCACTGATAACCGGCTTGCCTGGCGATGTGCGCAATCGTGCGTTCCTCGGGCCGCATCGACCAGCCGGGGGCGAACGTTCCCATGCGGTTGGGATGCCGTCCGGTCAGGAAGCTGGCTCGCGTCGGCGAGCAGTTCGGATGCCCCGAATAAAACCGATCGAATCGCAGTCCCTGGGCGGCCATCTCATCCAGCACCGGCGTCTTCACGTGCGGATGCCCATTGTAGCCGGTCTCTTCCCAGCCGTGATCGTCCCCCATCAACAGCACGATATTCGGAGCGGCGGCAGCCGTGGAGAACAGATTCAAGGCCAACAAAGCAGCAGAAAAAAGGCGGCGAGTCATGAGAGCGGGTCCAGCAACAGGGCGCATGGAGATGCCAATTCAGGGTGGATACGGTCGTGGAGTTTACCACAACTCGACACGACTTTCTGGGCATTCTTTTCGCCTGGCCAACCACGTTCGATCAGCGAGTTCGGTTATTTCGGCGCCGGTTTCTCCGCCCGACACCCAGCAGGGATCGGACAAATTTGAGCCGACGCGTTCCATCTTCGGCCGGAGTGGAGCCGAGTCACGCTGGGGGCTGAGATTCTCCCTCATTTTTGGCTCGATACGCCAGGAGCCGGAGAGCATTAAGCGCTACCGCGGCGCCCAATCGCAGGCCGAGCATGCTTGCGGGAACGAGGAAGGCGACATGCCGAGGCTAAGCCAAAGATTCTGCCGAATGATGCGGCTCGTTTGTCGACTCAGGCCGACGACAAAAGGGAGATGATTCAAGTCGTCCGCCATCAAAGCCACATCGGCTGTTTCCAGGGCGACGTCGGAACCGGCCGCGCCCATCGCGATTCCCACCGTCGCAATGGCCATTGCGGGAGCGTCGTTCACGCCATTGCCCACCATCGCCACGCCGTCCTGTTGACTGAGCTTCCTGATCGCAGCGACCTTGTCGTCGGGCGTCAGATCCCCCAGGCTTCGTCGAGACCGACGACTTTGGCGACGGCGTTGGCGACCTGCTGATTGTCGCCTGACAGCATGGTCATGCGGCGGATGCCAAGCTCGCGCAAGCGGCGAGTCGCGTTTTTGGCTGCTTCGCGCCGAGGCGCCCACTATCCGGCCCAGTACAACTGCCTGAGAATACTAGCGAGACCGTGGCGCTGGGGTATTCAGGCAAGTCTACAGTAACCTCCGTTCCAAGACGGTGGAGACTTCAAAACCAAAGCCGGCGTTTTGGTGTAGGATACGGCTAAGTGTTTTTTGGCGCTGGGGGATTTTCGTTTCGCCGGAAGTCTCCTGGCGTCGAGGGACTGGCGTTGTCGGACAGAGGGGGAACACGGGGATGAAATGGCCGAAATCTGATCGTCGCTGTCGCAGCAAATCCAGGCCAACTCGCAGGCTGCTGGTCGAACCGTTGGAGGAGCGCGTCGTGCTGACCGCGCAGGGACTCAACGAAGAGCCCTGGGCCGACGTTTCCTTGCTGCAGACAAATGCGCCAGCGACCGGTGACAATCAGCCGGCGGCGATCAGCGCCGCTGCCGTTCCGATGGCGGCCGTAGCCGCGCCTGCGTCGATGCAGGTGCTAGCCCAGGGTTCGGACTGGTTTCTACCCACCTGGAACGCCGTGTCCGGGGCGTTGACGTATCAGCTTTCTCGGTCGGCAGGGGGCGGCGCGTGGGTTCCCATTTACACAGGGCTGGACACTTCGTTCCTGGATCGCGGGGCGCATCTACTGCAGGGGACGACGTACCAGTACGCGGTAAGCGTGATGACCGCTGCCGGCTGGTCCAGCGATTCGACGCCAACGGCTGGGAAAACGCTCGCTGCGGCGGGCTCCATTGAGGGCCAGTTCTCACAAGGCGGCTCCACGTTTAATGTCTCGCTGTTCGATCCAGAAAATCGTTTCGGCATCGACACCACACGCGATACGTGGATCCTGATCCATGGTTGGGCCCCGACCAGTCCCGCCACCTGGGCGATCGGCAGCGATGGCTCGGGCGGGTTGGCGTCGGTAATGCGCGAGCACTTGCCGGAAGACTCGATCCTGGCGTTTGACTGGTACGAGGCGGCCAATACCGGCTACTTTGGGTCGGCCACCGCCGAAAGTCGCATCCAGCCCGCGTCGGAGTGGCTGGCGACCGTGCTCATCGCGATCTCTTTCGATCCGGACAAGGTCAATTTGATCGGGCATAGCTTTGGCGCCTACATCGCGAACGAAACGGCCGAACGCATGCCGTCGGACGTCCACTCGATCATCGCTCTGGATCCGGCCACCGATCCCCCCGGCGCAAATGCGTTTAATCCTAACGATCCCCAGGAGGTGACCTTCAGGGACAACGCCGTTTACTCCTGGGCGTTTTACGATTCTGACTCGAGCTTTTACAATTCACCGCTGGCCGCTTCGACGGCCCTGCAGACTTTTGCGACCAAGAACGCCGGCCACAGCGACATCCCCATTTTGCTGGGCAACATCATCGCGGATGCGACCAGTTTGCATCAGTACTTTCAATTAGAGAACCTGTCGTTCAGCCCTTTAAATCCCGACGATGCTCAGGAGATTCTCTGGGTTTCCGACAGCTTTAGCACAAGCGCCGCTGACAACACGGCGGGACCGGTAGATGCGATCATCTACGCCACGAATGATTTTCGCGTGGGGCAGCTTCGTATCCGCAATTCGCTGAAGCCCAATCAGCTTTACGAGACGCTCGACAATGTCGCCGGGGTTGCGAATGCCGGATTCCAGGTTAGTGCCGGGCCCGTTGCTTCCGGTCCGCTGCAGGCGACCGACGCTCCGGCATTCACGCTGCACGACGCCTGGGTAAATTTCGGCGCTACTCCGGCGAACGCACTCGAGATCGTCTACTACGCTTCCACAACGGGGTTGCCCGGTGCGTCGCTGTTCGAGATTGGACGCCGGAGCGTTGCGAGTCTGGCCCCAATGGGCCGAACCGAGGCGGAACTCGCCTTTTCCTGGAGCGAAGTTCCCGCAGACGCGATGGTCAACGACAAGACGTTTATCGGCGTGGCGCTGGATCAGGGCGGCCCGCCCGACGCCGCGTCGGCTTTGTGGCGCTCCGTCACTCTGCACCCGCCGTTCGCGTTCGCGGATGGATCGGCCTCGCTCGACGCCACGACTTTCGGTGGCGCTGACGATGTGTCGGCCGTCGGCCTGCAGCGCGACTGGGGCGACGACCTGATCCCGGTCGATCTGACGCAGACCTATTCGCTTTCGGGCTGGGCCCGTTCCGGCGACGGCCTGGGCGGTCTCTCCAGTCCCACGGCGCGACAGTACTTTGGCTTCGCCTCTTTTGACCAGGACGGTCAGCTGATCTCCCCCTGGCACGTTCTCAAGTTCGGCTCGGCTGTCGATACGGTGCTGACGCAGGAACTCAAGCCGGGCGACACGTACGTCTATCTGAACGATGTATCCGGCTGGAGCAACAGCGGCGCCAGCCACACCCGCAGCCTGGCCTGGTATGGCTACGCGAACAGCGCTGGCGACGTTTACGACGACTACACCTACACGCGCAACGTCCTGCTGAATGCCTGGTCAAACGGGGCCGTGGATCTGGTCAACCGGCGTATCGCCCTGCAGACGCCCTGGGCGGGGCCCACGTTGGCGGCGGGTGCTGCGGTCCGCAACGCCGTGAGCGCCGGCACTTATAACTACTCGAATCTGTCGGGTCAGTCCGTCGGCGAGAACTGGATGCAGTACGCCTCTGAGATCTCTGGCGTCGGCTCCGGCGATCATCAGTTCCGGGCCGGCACGGCGTACGTCCGCGTGGTGCTGCTCTCCAACTGGAACGGCGATAATGGAAACCAGGTAAACTGGAGCAACGTCCGCTGGACCCGCGCGCCGGAAACCTACTATGGCGGCGACGTGATCGATCTGAAAACAGCCTATGAAGGAGCCGGCCTGACCTACGCCTGGACCCAGACCGGCGGACCGACGGTCGTTCTCACCGGCGCGACTCTGCAGCAGGCCAGCTTCACCGCGCCGGTGGATCCGTCCGGCTATACGCTGGAGTTCCAGGTGGTCGTCTCGGGCGATTCGTTGCAGACCGAAACGATCCGCGTGCAGGTCGAGCCCGCGGCCGGCTTGACCGCTGCGCTCGACGCCACGACTTTCGGTGGCGCTGACGACGTGTCGGCCGTCGGCCTGCAGCGAGACTGGGGCGACGACCTGATCCCGGTCGATGTGACGCAGACCTATTCGCTTTCGGGCTGGGCCCGTTCCGGCGACGGCCTGGGCGGTCTCTCCAGTCCCACGGCGCGACAGTACTTTGGCTTCGCCTCTTTTGACCAGGACGGTCAGCTGATCTCCCCCTGGCACGTTCTCAAGTTTGGCTCGGCTGTCGATACGGTGCTGACGCAGGAACTCAAGCCGGGCGACACGTACGTCTATCTGAACGATGTATCCGGCTGGAGCAACAGCGGCGCCAGCCACACCCGCAGCCTGGCCTGGTATGGCTACACGAACAGCGCCGGCGACGTTTACGACGACTACACCTACACGCGCAACGTCCTGCTGAATGCCTGGTCAAACGGGGCCGTGGACCTGGTCAACCGGCGTATCGCCCTGCAGACGCCCTGGGCGGGGCCCACGCTGGCGGCGGGTGCTGCGGTCCGCAACGCCGTGAGCGCCGGCACTTATAACTACTCGAATCTGTCGGGTCAGTCCGTCGGCGAGAACTGGATGCAGTACGCCTCTGAGATCTCTGGCGTCGGCTCCGGTGATCATCAGTTCCGGGCCGGCACGGCGTACGTCCGCGTGGTGCTGCTCTCCAACTGGAACGGCGATAATGGGAACCAGGTAAACTGGAGCAACGTCCGCTGGACCCGCGCGCCGGAAACGTACTACGGCGGCGACATGATCGATCTGAAAACAGCGTATGAAGGAGCCGGCCTGACCTACGCCTGGACCCAGACCGGCGGACCGACGGTTGTTCTCACCGGCGCGACTCTGCAGCAGGCCAGCTTCACCGCGCCGGTGGATCCGTCCGGCTATACGCTGGAGTTCCAGGTGGTCGTCTCGGGCGATTCGTTGCAGACCGAAACGATCCGCGTGCAGGTCGAGCCCGCGGCCGGCTTGACCGCTGCGCTGGACGCCACGACTTTCGGTGGCGCTGACGACGTGTCGGCCGTCGGCCTGCAGCGCGACTGGGGCGACGACCTGATCCCGGTCGATGTGACGCAGACTTATTCGCTTGCGGGCTGGGCCCGTTCCGGCGACGGCCTGGGCGGTCTCTCCAGCCCCACGGCGCGACAGTACTTTGGCTTCGCCTCTTTTGACCAGGACGGTCAGCTGATCTCCCCCTGGCACGTCCTCAAGTTCGGCTCGGCTGTCGATACGGTGCTGACGCAGGAACTCAAGCCGGGCGACACGTACGTCTATCTGAACGATGTATCCGGCTGGAGCAACAGCGGGGCCGGCCACACCCGCAGCCTGGCCTGGTATGGCTACGCGAACAGCGCTGGCGACGTTTACGACGACTACACCTACACGCGCAACGTCCTGCTGAATGCCTGGTCAAACGGGGCCGTGGACCTGGTCAACCGGCGAATCGCCCTGCAGACGCCCTGGGCGGGGCCCACGCTGGCGGCGGGCGCTGCGGTCCGCAACGCCGTGAGCGCCGGCACTTATAACTACTCGAATCTGTCGGGTCAGTCCGTCGGCGAGAACTGGATGCAGTACGCCTCTGAGATCTCTGGCGTCGGCTCCGGCGATCATCAGTTCCGGGCCGGCACGGCGTACGTCCGCGTGGTGCTGCTCTCCAACTGGAACGGCGATAATGGAAACCAGGTAAACTGGAGCAACGTCCGCTGGACCCGCGCGCCGGAAACGTACTACGGCGGCGACATGATCGATCTGAAAACAGCGTATGAAGGAGCCGGCCTGACCTACGCCTGGACCCAGACCGGCGGACCGACGGTTGTTCTCACCGGCGCGACTCTGCAGCAGGCCAGCTTCACCGCGCCGGTGGATCCGTCCGGCTATACGTTGGAGTTCCAGGTGGTCGTCTCGGGCGATTCGTTGCAGACCGAAACGATCCGCGTGCAGGTCGAGCCCGCGGCCGGCTTGACCGCTGCGCTGGACGCCACGACTTTCGGTGGCGCTGACGACGTGTCGGCCGTCGGCCTGCAGCGCGACTGGGGCGACGACCTGATCCCGGTCGATCTGACGCAGACTTATTCGCTTGCGGGCTGGGCCCGTTCCGGCGACGGCCTGGGCGGTCTCTCCAGCCCCACGGCGCGACAGTACTTTGGCTTCGCCTCTTTTGACCAGGACGGTCAGCTGATCTCCCCCTGGCACGTCCTCAAGTTCGGCTCGGCTGTCGATACGGTGCTGACGCAGGAACTCAAGCCGGGCGACACGTACGTCTATCTGAACGATGTATCCGGCTGGAGCAACAGCGGGGCCGGCCACACCCGCAGCCTGGCCTGGTATGGCTACGCGAACAGCGCTGGCGACGTTTACGACGACTACACCTACACGCGCAACGTCCTGCTGAATGCCTGGTCAAACGGGGCCGTGGATCTGGTCAACCGGCGTATCGCCCTGCAGACGCCCTGGGCGGGGCCCACGCTGGCGGCGGGTGCTGCGGTCCGCAACGCCGTGAGCGCCGGCACTTATAACTACTCGAATCTGTCGGGTCAGTCCGTCGGCGAGAACTGGATGCAGTACGCCTCCGAGATCTCTGGCGTCGGCGCCGGTGATCATCAGTTCCGGGCCGGCACGGCGTACGTCCGCGTGGTGCTGCTCTCCAACTGGAACGGCGATAATGGGAACCAGGTAAACTGGAGCAACGTCCGCTGGACCCGCGCGCCGGAAACCTACTACGGCGGCGACGTGGTCGATCTGAAAACAGCGTATGAAGGAGCCGGCCTGACCTACGCCTGGACCCAGACCGGCGGACCGACGGTCGTTCTCACCGGCGCGACCCTGCAGCAGGCCAGCTTCACCGCGCCGGTGGAAGTTTCGGTGGTGGAACTGGAGTTTGAGGTTCGCATCCTGGGCGGCATGAGCGACATCACGCAGATCATTCGCGTTCCCGTTACGCCCCGCACGCCTGTCGCAGTCGTTGCTTATAGCCCGGCTCCGTCGGCCGCTTTAATCGAAGAGGCTTACTTCTACTCGTCGATACCTGTGCCGAGCCGTTCTTTGGAGAGCGCCAGCGTTGTCGAAAGCGAGGCTTCTCAATCCGAAGGGCCGTCCGGCGGGACACCGTTCTTTGGCTTGCCTGCAGAGCCTGCGTCCCAGCCAGAAAGCTTCTCACCTTCTGACGCTCATCCTTTCGATGTTCGCAGCCGCTTCGAATACCTTTTCGAAGATGCGGTCTGCGCCCTTGCCGGAGAACCGCTACTGCACCAAGAAGCTTGAACAAGCGATCGCCGCTACGGCGTTCAGTAGCCGCCGAAATCTACTCAGGAACTGGGGAAGAATAACTTCGGCTCACAGGAGTAGAACCGCCCGACGCTAGCGCGTTCGGCTCACTATACAAAAACCGAAGTTATTTTCCCCTCGTTCCTCAGGTACTGCACTTTAGGCGATCATATTACTATGGCGATTAGCCCTTCAAGGAGCGTGCGGATTTGGGGGCTGTTGGGCGTCGGGGGTAGAGTGGCGATAAATTGTTTTTCTAACATTTTACGGGCGATTGTGCGGCGACGGTCGGCGTGGGACGGCCAACGCGAGGCGTTGTCCCAGGGGCGGGAGCGGCGGTCGCTCAGTTCCGCTTGCGGCGACTCCCAACTGCACAGTTCCACAAGGCCGTACACCCAGCTGTTGAGATTCCAACAGCCGATGCTCGACCACACATTTCGAACTTGCTGCTGACCGGCGCCCCAGACTTCTTTCATCCCTTGGAAACATTCTTCGATCGCCCAGCGCGCGGCGACGGCCTCCAGAATCTCACGCACGTCGGCGCTGGGGTCCGTGCAAAAGTAAGGCGCCCAGTTGCCATCGTCAAAACGGAGCAGCACCACACGGATGCGCCCGCTGATCAACTCCGATGTCGCCAGGAACGATTTGCACGGGCGCGTGACTTCGACGCCTCGGCCAGAATAGGTGAGCGATTCCCAGCCTTGACTTTGGTCGGCGAGTGTCGCCAGGGAGAGTTTGTTCCGGCCATAAATCCGGTGCCTGCCGCGACGGTGCGGAACAGCTTCGCCGGGCAGGTCGAACAAGCAGGCGTCCCTGCGCAAGCGGCTGACGACCGTGACGCCGAGTTTCAGCACAGGCAGGAGAAAAGGTCGTGCGGCGTAGGCGCCGTCGACCGCCAGCCAGACCGAGTTCCGCACGCCGCGGGCGCGCAGCGATTGCACGAACGACGTCAACAGCGCGACGCCCAGTTCGTGTTTCGTACGGAATTCCCATGCATATTTTACCGCCAGTTTCGGCACATCGGCCTGGCGGACGTACAGCAGCGACTGCAGCGGCAAGGCGATCACGCCCCACAACGGATGCGTCGCCAGCCAGGTCAACAGGACCCAGTTGTGGCCGTAAAGCCATTCTCCGTCGGCCGGTCCCGGCGTCGGATTGTGATGCACTCCGGCGCCTTCCACACAGCGTCCGAAGCGCGAAGTGGGCGAGTCATCCAGGGCGAGCTGAATGCGGTCGCCGACGCCCGGCGCGAACTTCTGCACGAGCAAGCCGACCATGGCGCTGGCCAGCGATCCCGACGATCGGCCAACGCTGATGAGGCATTCATAGAAGCGATCCCAGTCCTGCTGCACCCCGGCCGCGGCGAACCAGGCGCTGGCGGTGCGTCGATCGTCGGCCAGCAACATGCCCGCGACGATGATCGACAACCGAAAGGCGATCCGTCGATCCAGCACCGACTGCAAGGCGGCCACCGCCGTCTGGAGATAGCCGCACAAAGGGGTGATCGCTTCTGTCGTGCGCGATCGCAAGGGATTGGTCCGCTTCAAACGCTGGCACTTGTGATGCTGCGACGGCGTCTGCTTTTTGTGTTTCGCTTGCGGACGTTTGGCGGATCGCTTACGCTTGGCCATCCATGGCTCTCCCGGTGGTTTTGTGATTTGTGGTTATCTCACTAACCATCGCGGAGAGCCACCTTTTCAGGCAAGCTCAAAATTCCAGACTCCCCCGTCAAACGGCAGACGTTCGCCTAAAGTGCAGTCAGGTATTGATAGTCGTAATACTTCCTCTCATCGCAAGGAACTCAGTAACCTGGCGTTGAGGCGAAGCTCTGCAGCAGTTAACGAGGCGGCGGCCTGACACCGTTTCTTCGAATCGGACTTCGCTCGCCCCTCACGTTCGACCATTGTGCACGCCCGGCATGGATCTTTACTTTTCGCCAAAATTGAAGTAGCCTGATCGGTTCGCATTTCTTCTTGGACTACCGATTCCCCGCCGACCGCGGGCGACTTTACTTCTCCGTCGAGAAGCAGGATTTCTTCCAGACAGTCCTTGAAAAGATAAGCTCCTCTTCCTTGTTCACCGCTGCACTCATGACCAAGACGCTGGCCTTCCTTTGTTTGCTCCTTTCGCTTGGTTCATTGGAAGTGCTCTCCGCCGAGCCAGACACGGAGGGGTTTGATAAACATGCGCGACCCTTTCTGCAACGCTATTGTGTGAAGTGTCACGGGGCGGATAAGCAGAATGCGGGGGTGCGGCTCGACAAGCTGGGGCCGATGACCGCCGACTTCGAGTTTGGCGAAATCTGGAGAGAAGTGCAGAGTCAATCGCTACTGAAAGCGATGCCGCCCGAGGAGGAGCCGCAGCCTTCCGAAAAGGAGCGGCTGGCTTTTCTCGATTGGGTCAATCGGGAGATCCAGCGGGCCGAGACGGCTTTCGCCGGTTCGGGAAAAGCCGTCGTGCTGCGCAGGCTGAACAAGTCGGAATACCGGAACACGATTCGAGACCTGCTTTATCTCGATGAATTCGTCGACCCGGCGATCAATTTGCCGGATGACGACACCTTTCACGGCTTTGACAACATCGGTTCGGCTCTCAACATCTCGCCGGTGCAATTGAGGACCTACCTGGAGACGGCCGATACAATGCTGCAGCTGGCGTTTCCGGAAGAGTTGAAGACGCCGTCGCCCAAGCACTTACACATTGAACCTCTGGATATGGCGGACTGGTACGCCAAATCCAGAGCTCTGAGCCGCGAGCGAAACCAGATTTCGGAGAACACCGAGCTCACCCCGGCGGTTCGCGGGAAAATGGCAGCCGAAGTGCAGCAACTCCTGCGGGAGCACAACGCCAGAGCGCAGGGCAAGACTTACTTCGATTTCGGGACTCAAATCATCGAAGCGCTCGAAGACGGGCTCCGATTTACCAATACCGCCAGGTTTTCGTTCGGGGGACGTCCCGACGGAATTTATCGCTTTCGGATCAAGGCGAGAGGCCTGCCAGGTTCCGACGGCGCCATGCCGTTGCTGATCATGGAGTTTGGAGCGACTCGCGAAGAGATCACCGTGCTCACTACCGATCTTGCACCCAAGATGAAGGTCTACGAAGGGGAGTTTCTCAGAGGCCCAGGATTCGGTCTGTTGCGCATCTATGCGCGTGGGATGGGTAACGGATTTCATTACCGTGGGAGCGATAAACAGAAGCCGCAGGCCGTACTGGCTTCCTTTGAACTCGAAGGGCCCTTTCCCTCACCCCTGCGAGAAAAGGCCAACAAAGTCTACTTCGGCGGTGTGGAAGATTCCGATGCCGGCGCCCGCGAAGTCCTGACACGTTTCATGGAACGCGCCTTCCGGCGGCCGCCAGCGCCCGAACGAGTCGAGCAATTCCTCACCTTCTACCGGGCTCAACGCGCGGAGGGGCAGGCGTTTAGACCAGCGCTGCTGTCCACGATGCGGGGCGTACTGGCCGCCCCAGAGTTTCTCTTCATGCTTGAGGACCGGCCGGGCGAAGGCAAAGAGACAGAATTACTCGACGACTTCGAGCTCGCTAGCCGGCTCTCCTATTTTCTAACCAGCGCCCCTCCTGACCAGGAACTGTATGCCCTGGCCAGGACAGGCGAGTTGACCGATCCCGATACGCTGCTCGCCCAGGCCCGGCGGTTAATGAGCAGCCCCCGGGCATCTGCCTTCGCCCAGAACTTTACCGGCCAATGGCTCCAGCTACGCACCCTGGGCGACATGGCGCCGGACGATCGCAAATACACCGAGTGGGAAGAGACGCTGCAGGAATCCATGCGCAAAGAGACGGAGACGTTCTTCCTGCGCGTGCTGCAGGAGCAGTTGCCGTTGACCACTTTGCTGCAGTCGGATTTCACGATGCTAAATAGCCGGCTCGCCAACTTCTACGGGATTCCCGATGTGGAAGGTTATGAGTTCCGTCCAGTCAACTTGAGCCCGGAAAATCCGAGGGGCGGACTGCTCACTCATGCCAGCATCCTGACCCTGACTTCCGACGGCATTCGCACTTCGCCGGTGAAGCGGGGCGCGTTTCTGCTCGAGAATATACTCGGCGATCCGCCGCCGCCCCCTCCGAACAATGTGCCTCCCGTCAAGGAAACCACCGGCGCCACGCTGCGGGAACGGCTTGCCTCTCATCGAGATCTGCCCGCTTGCGCCAGTTGTCATGCGGATATCGACCCGCTGGGCTTTGCCCTTGAAAATTTCAATGCGATCGGCAAGTGGCGCGAGCACGAGGAAGATACCAAATTGCCGGTCGATCCGAGCGGAACGATGCCTTCGGGCGCCAGGTTTGAGAACTTCCCCGAGTTTCGCAACTTACTCTCCGAACGCCGCGACGATGTCGCCCGTTGCCTGGCCGAGAAGCTGATGATGTACTCCCTCGGACGCGCGCCCACCTTCACGGATAAACCGGCCCTCCAACGAGTTGTGGAGCAGACAAAGGCCGACGGCTATAAGCTTTCCACGATGGTCGAATCCATTATTCTAAGCGAACCTTTCCTCACCAAGTAAACACCAAGGAACTGGGGAAGAATAACTTCGGCTCACAGGAGTAGAACCGCCCGACGCTAGCGCGTTCGGCTCACTATATAAAAACCGAAGTTATTTTCCCCTCGTTCCCAAGCCAAGCTTCTGTACGATGAAAAAATCCTGGCGCCTATCTCGACGAACCGTTCTGCGCGGACTTGGTGCGACCATCGCCCTCCCTTTTCTGGATGCGATGACCCCGCTTGCCCGCGCCGCCCGGCGGAATATGAAGCCTCCCGTCCGCCTGATGTGGCATTGGGTTGGCACCGCGACAAACATGGCGGACTGGTTTCCGCAGGAGGAAGGTCCGGACTACACTCTTTCACCAGCCTTGCAGCCGCTGGAGCGGCATCGGCGACATTTTTCTGTCGTCACCGGGACACGCAACTTCACGCACCTGGACTACGGCAACCAGGGAGTGGTCGGCGGACACGGTTCCGGCCTGTGCTGGTTGACCAGCCAGTTCGACAAGGTCGGCAGTGGAGTATATGATATCGCGACGCATAGTTCGGTCGATCAAATTGCTGCGCGCCACCTCGGAAACGAGACCCGTCATCCCTCGCTGCAGCTTGGCTCCTACTCATCGACGTTCCATGTTCTCTCCTGGACCGAGCGAGGTACGCCGCTGCCGACGATCACTGGCCCGGGCAAACTGTTTAGCCAGCTTTTCACGGAACGCACCGCGAAGGAAAGGGAAGCCTATCGCCGGAACCTGATGCAAAACAAGAGCCTGCTTGATCTTGTGCAGGGAAGCCGGCAGGACCTCCAGCGCCGCTTGGGAAATGAGGATCAGGAGAAACTGGATCAATATCTGACGTCCATCCGCGAGCTGGAAAAGGGGTTCACCCGCGACGAACTCTGGCTCGACACCCCGTTACCTGTCCTCAACGTCAAGGAACCGGCGCCGAGCGCAGAAAAGAACAAAGAGCAGTGGCAGCGGGAGATGTTCCGCCTGATCACGCTCGCGTTCTCCGCCGACATGACGCGGGTGGTCGCTCTCGCAGGCGATGGTCCTGGCGATTACAACAGCTTTCTTCCAGGCGTCACCGAGGCCTGGCACCCGATCAGCCATCACAATCGCGACCCGAATAAACTCGCGCAGATGACGAAGATCAACCAGTGGAACGCCCGCATGCACGGTGAATTCATCGACATGCTCAGCAAATCAAAGGAGAGCGATGGCAGCAGCCTCCTGGACAACTCCCTGATCCTGACCGGCGATTCCATGACCGACGGCCAGCATTGGGGCGGCAACTACCCACTCCTGCTGACCGGTCACGGCGGCGGTCTTCGCCAGGGGCGGCACCTGAAGTTCTGCACCCCGCCCAATTACAACCAGGACAAATGGCCTCTTGCGGAAATTCCGACTTCGAACGTCTATCTTTCGATGCTGAAAGCGGCCGGCGCTCCCGTGGAGAAGTTCGCAGACAGCACCGGGACCTTAAGCGGGCTCTCTTAAGCTGCATGAGTTTTTTGATTGGAACTTGAAACGCTCATACGGCGATAGATAGACGTCCCACCATCCCGACGATCATTGGCGGCAGACATGTCCTGTTTCATACGCGCCTCGATGAACAGCATCTATCTGTTCACAAGCGAAGATGACTGGATAGAAGTTTTCGACTCATGGCATGCCGACGTCAACGAGTCCAAAAGGAAAGCCGCGTTTTGAGTTCTTCGGTGTAGATTTAACTTGAGAGCAACCACCCGGATATAGATGCGGATCGCTGTAAGACCGGGATTTAGACTGGGAGACAGGACAGCCTGGAAGGACTTTGCGACGGGTTCCGCTGTGGGTATTAGCCGCCCAGACCGCAGTCATGGATTGAATCTCGGCGGAGTTGTCGACTGCGTAGCGAGACGCGCAGACTGCTGAGCACCAAAGCGTCGGTCATGGTCAGGTCCAAACTCCAGCCGATCAGTCGTCGGGAATAACGACCATCTGCATCGCCGGGTAGTCGAATCGCTGGCCGCACAGCGGGAAGTGAGTGATGTCCGCGACTCCCAATGGGTTGATCGCCATCATCGAAAATTCCTGCAACAACAGGTTCAGACTAAAGCCGAGTTTGTGCCGACTGTCAGTCGTTTGGGGCTTGAAGGACTTCGGTTGAAGGGCATCTAATCCCTGGGGTTTCGTAATATTTTCGACCGTTCTTCGACAAGCGACGATGCCGCGATCGGCCAGGTCTTCGCCGATTCTTCGCGAGCCTTACCGTCGCCGATGCTTCCCCAAGATTTCCATGGCGAAGGGCGTAAGACGCTGAGTCCGCTCCTCGCGCGTCGTCGTCGAGGGCGAACGATGCTCCTAGAAAATCAACCGCGGAATGGCCACGCAACCGCACACCGCGGCGACGCTGGCTGTCTTCGCGGCGCCGGCTACGACCTCTTTCAATTGCTGCGGCTGAAAACAGTAGTGCATTTCTTAAGATGTCGCGTCCCCCTCCAGGCGTCGCAGTTCGGCTTCGAACTCCTTGACCCGAGCGACGACGCCACGGGTCCGCTGCGCGCGAGCTGTTCTCGCTTACATCGATAAAGAATGGTTGTGCTCGACAGGCCCAGACGTTCGACGATCGAAGCCGCCATATGTCCATCAAGCAGCATCTGTACGGCCGCAGGTTTGAAGTCTTCATCGAACTGGCGCCTGCCTTGAGGAACCGCGGTCTTCCGTTTCTGAGACATCGTGGCGTTCTCCATTTCCAGCCAATCCAAGTTTCGGGAGCGCCCGGAAATTGGTCACCACCTCAGGCGGATTCTATGGCGGTTGGGTCACCAGCAACATCGTCGGTCCGTTCAAGGGCGAGCCCGGAACGCAAGGATGGTAGAAATCACCATCGTTACCGCTGTACAGATCAAGGGAGCTCAGCGACGTCAACGTAGCTGGAGAACTCATCAACTCCGACGTTGGCCAATAGGGAGTAGTGACCGATCTGCAAAAACCAGATGAGTCCCACGATATAAAGTGTTGCAGTCAGTTGCAGCAACCGGACCGAAGCCGGCAATCCTTCGTTCATTCCTGGATCGACTTTCTCACCAACGCCATCAACTCATCACGGTATTTCTTGTAGTCTTTTCCATGTCCATTCCTGACCATCGCGACGACCAGGTGCTGCTCGGGATTGATGGCCAGCAATGTGCCGCAGCCGCCGCCATGGCCGTAGCTGCCTGGTCCCAAGTGCTGGCTCGCGTCTTTCAATCCGATGCCGTATTCCATGTCCAGGTCGGGAAAGTAGGGCTTGAGCGACGTCGGCAGAATCGCAGCATGCGTTTTCTCTGAAAACACTTCCCACAGGCCGTACTTGCCGCCATTGTGCAGCAATACACCGATCCGGGCCATGTTTTCTGCGGAGAAACCTCTTCCGCCGGGCAACACATTGTGGATGCCGAGCGGCGCAATCAAGTCCCGCTCCATCGCGTCCCAGTAGTTTCTTCCTCGCAACAGTTCCAGAGCCCGGACCGACAGGATGACGCCAACGACACCGTATCGATGTTCGGTTCCCGGTTCCCATTCTCGCTTGCAGTGGGCAATCAGACTCTCGTGCCAGGTGTGGAAGTAGAACAATCGCCGGAAGGCCAGCTCCCAGGGGAAGTGGATGCCGGTAGCGTGAACGTGACCTGCCCGAAACGTCAGATTGCGGTCCCGCGGAGTGTCAAAGTCGGGGAGATAGTTGCCGATGGGTTCGTCGAGTTGCAAGTGCCCGCGGTCGATGTAAGTGGCCAGTTGAAGGCCAATCAGAGGTTTCATGGCCGAGTCCAACGACATCGGCGTGTCGACCGTGACCTTCTCGCCATTGAGCGTTCCGAATCCCTTGGCCAGAACGACCACGCCATTCTGGGCGATGACAATCGCCATCGGTTCCCTGGAATCCGCATACCACTCTTTGAGTTTGCTTTGGATCGCGCGGACTTGCTCCTCGGAGAAGTCTGTTTCCGTCAGCGGCGCTTTCCGTAATGTGGGGGCGGCTTCCCCCTGCAGTTTTCTGGGAGTCGCCTTCACCAGCGGCTGGCGGTCGAGGCCCATCAGCTTGCGTTTGAGGAGAACGTGCTGGGTGGCGTTTTCCATCTGCCACTGGCCTCGTCGCACCGGGCCTGACGGTCGGTCCGCGCCGAGCAACGCAGCCAGTTCGACGGCGCCTTCTTCGGTTGATTGCCATTGCCGCACAAGGTCGTCGACTTCTTCCCGCCAGCCACCGGGGTTTTGGGCCTCGGTTCTGCCTGCGATCGACTTCTCGGCAACGGCTTTGAGGTTCACCTCTTTCGCAACACAGCAACAAGTCATGGCCTGTCGCAGGACTGGCCCGTTCGGCGCCGGCGCTTCGCCGTAGGCATAGTACCGCCCTGTTTCTGCTGCGTTTTCGACTTCCTCGAACTGCTCGTCGAACCACCTGGTCGGGATGGCGGGGTTATCGACGACCGTCGCCGCCAGTTCAGGATTGTTCCAGACGAGATCCGGGAGCTTCTGGCCCTGTCGAAGAACGAATCCACCTGCCGGCGCGAACTGTTGTTCACCAAAGCGTTCCCTGAGCTCCGCTTCGTCAGCGATCGCGAGGGCGGGCTCCGCCACAATAAAGCCAATGGCGGCGATCATCAACCAATGCCATCCATTGAATTGTCCCATGTATGGCTCCCTTGCGTGCTATTTCCACGGACAAAACAGACTGCGTCGGCGAAAGAACCACGATCAGAGACAGCAGTGCGGGGATCATGGCGAAGTCCAAAACCGGTGGGCCCTATCGGACGATTTTGATTCTAGCTGCGAACGGACGCCGCCGCGACGCGCGAGGGCTTTTTTGTCCAATCGCAGCTGTCGACTTTTGCACTTCTGCGATGGGAAGTTGAAACTTTCCTTCGCCAGGCCGTATCCCAAAGCTGCTACAATCGCACCAAAGAAGAGCGGCCTGGCTGATCCAAAGTTTCAGAAAGCAATCAAACGGTCGCTGAAGCAGCAGTAGCTCACTCGGCGATGATCGCCGCGGAACTGTCGCCTTCAGTCCATCCTGACGACAACGCAACGGCTCGACTTAATGGGCTCGTTTGTGAAGGCGGCCTTTTCGGATGAGAATGGGGTATCGTTCTCACTACTCAACGGGGGAATCAGCCCCTTGAAAGCAATCCACATGATGAAATCGCTCCTACTTTTCCTTCCCGTGCTGTTGGCTGGCGCGGTGGGACAGACCGCCGCCGCCGAGAAGATGAACGTGGTCGTGCTGTATGCCGATGACTGGCGTCACGATACGCTCGGAGTCGCCGGTAACCCCGTGGTCAAGACTCCCCATCTCGACCGACTTGCGTCCCAAGGGATTCGATTCACGGAGAACTGCGTCACCACTTCCATCTGTGGCGTCAGCCGGGCCAATCTCTACACCGGGCAATGGATGTCGCGGCACGGCAACCGAGGATTCGGAATGTGGCAGACGCCATGGGAAGAAACTTATCTGGGGCAGCTGAAGGGGAACGGCTACTATCTTGGCCACGTCGGCAAATGGCACAACGGCCAGATTCCCAAAGACAAGTTCGACTTCGCTGTCGCCTATCACGGCCGACATTGGTACGAGACGAAAGAATACGGCCGAGTCCACGTCACGCAGCGCAACGAGAACGACGCGCTAAAGTTTCTCCAGAATCGGCCCAAGGATCGGCCGTTTTATTTGACGGTGTCGTTCTTCGCGACCCATGCCGAGGATGGCCACAAGGACCAGTACCTGCCTCAACCGGAGTCGATGGAACTTTACCAGGACGTCTCGATTCCTGTGCCGCTGAACGCGACGCAGGAATCCTGGGAGCGACTGCCGGACTTCTTCGACGAGAAGAACGAGGGACGTAATCGCTGGCACTGGCGTTTTGACGACGAGGCAAAGTACCAGCGGATGATGAAAAACTACTTCCGCCTGGCGAGCGAGGTCGATGCCACTTGTGGCGTCGTGCTCAACGAGTTGGAGAAGCAGGGCGTTCTCGACAACACGCTGGTGATTTTCACCACCGACAACGGCTACTACCACGGCGAGCATGGCCTGGCCGATAAATGGTACCCGCACCAGGAGTCGATCCGCGTGCCGTTAATCATTGTCGATCCGCGCATGCCGAGCAGTAAGAAGGGCACGACCAATCAGGAGTTTACGCTCAGCGTCGATCTTGCCCCGACGATCCTGGCCACGGCGGGTATCGAGGCTCCCCAGCGGATGCAGGGCCGCGACATCAGCGATCTCTATTTACCCGTTGTAGATGCAAAGTCCGCGCCCTGGCGGACGGAGTTCTTCTACGAGCATCCGACGCTACGCAGCAAGGACTTTATCCCGGCCTCCGAAGCTCTGGTCCGCAAGGACTGGAAGTACATGGTGTGGCCTGAAGATCACGTCGAGCAGCTTTTCGATCTGCAGTCCGATCCGCGCGAGGAGAACGATCTTGCGAGCGACCCGGCGCAGGCAAAGAGACTCGCCGAGATGCGCCAACGATTTACGGAGTTGAAGGAGGCAGCGAAATGAGCACGCCCGTTTTGAAAGCAAGTTCGACAGCTATGTTCGGGCTATGCCTTGTCCTCACCGCCACTCTCGTCGTGTTACTAAAGCTGCCCGCACATGCCCAGCAGATGCCACGGGCGGACGTTGTCGAAGTGCCCGCAATCGGCGAGGGTCTGTGCGTCAGCAACGTCTTCCAGAGCAACATGGTGCTCCAGCGAGACAAGCCGATTCACGTCTGGGGTTGGGCCGCACCGACTGAACAGGTGACGGTCGCGTTCGCCGGCGAACAGGCGACGGCGATGGCTGGCAAAGACCGCGCCTGGAAAGTCACGCTGCCAGCGGTCTCCGCGAACAGCAAGCCACAACAGATAACGGTCCAGGGCAACAGCACGAGCATCGCCCTGGACAACATCCTCGTCGGCGACGTCTGGGTGCTTGGCGGGCAAAGCAACATGGAGTTCCCGCTAACCAACGTCGAGAACGGTTCACTCGAAATCATCTCCGCGAACTTCCCCGAGATCCGCATCCTTTCTGTGCCCCACGACAAAGGTCCGGAACTCAAGCAGGGCTTTGCCCGACTGCACCAGTGGAGCGACTGGTCAGGGCGGCACTTCCGTAAGGGCGACTGGGATGTGTGCACGCCGGAGACGGTCCGCGAGCTCTCGGCCATCGGCTACGTCTTCGCACGCCGGGTCCATAAGGCCGCCAATGTGCCGATCGGCGTCATCGACGCCTCGCGCGGCGGGTCCACCGTCGAGACCTGGACGCCGCTCCCTGTGCTCCGCGCGATGGACAGCGAACTGACCAGGGCCAGGCTCGCCAAATGGGACGCCGACATTGCGGCGTGGGACCCGCAGCAAGACCTCGAAAATCGTATCGCGAGCCATCTCGCCTACGTCGAGCGGATGAGCAAGGAGGGCAAGCCCATTCCGAACAACCGCAAGGAGAAGCCGAGCGACCTGCGCCCCGGACCGATCGGTAACCACAACCACCCCGGCCACTGCTACGCGGGCATGATCGCTCCCCTCGCCGGGCTGTCGGTGAAGGGCGCGATCTTCCACCAGGGCTACAACAATGCGTTCGACGGCTCTGCCGGTGCGGACATGTACCGCGACATCTTCCCCGAAATGATCAAGGCCTGGCGCACGGCGTTTGGCGACGCAGAAATGCCCTTTGGCATCCTTTCGCTTTGCACCGCAGGCAACCCCCAAACGGGCGACGACTACTGCGAGAAGATGTTCGACGCCGGCGTTGAGATCCGCGCCGCACAGTACCAGACCTTTCTCGATTTCTACAACGCGGGCGATGAAAACATCGGCTTCGTCAGCACCTATGATCTTCGCCGACGCTCGTACCACCCCCAAGTCAAGATTCCTGCTGGCGAGCGAATCGCGCGCTGGGCGCTAGCGACACAGTACGGCTTTGACCGGGAACTTCAATGGAAGCCGCCGATGCTCTTGAGCATCGAGAAGCAGGACGGGGCGCTATTGCTCAAACTGGATGCCGACGTCAGCGACCCCGAAGACGGTGCGATCGAAGGCTTCGCCATCGCCGGTGCAGACCGCAAGTTCCACCCCGCCGACGTCGCCTATTCCGAGAAGGGCAAGGACAACCGCGGACAAGTACAGTACGACCGCAAGCGACTTGTGCTGACGAGCCCGATGGTGTCTGAGCCGATTCACTACCGCTACGCCTGGGGCCGAAATCCGCTGGCTAACCTCCAGGCGACCGGCAACAAGGACCTGCCCTTTGCCACCCAGCGCAGCGATGACTGGAAGATGGAAGAAGTTCCGCTGGGCGTGCTTGGCGACGAAGTGACTCTGCCGCTCTCCCGTGGCGACAAGAACAAGTTCATCCAGGCTCTGCGCGAGCAGGACAGGCAGCGCAAGCTAAAGGAAGCGGAACAATTCATCGAGGAGAACGGCGGGACGCAGTCGCCCGGTTGATCGACACAAAATGAAAAGGCCGCGATGTGACACCACGAGGATGCAGTCCATGTTGACCCGAAGAGGTTTTGTTCCAGACGCGGCCGGTTCCTGCGCTGCCGAACTTTTACCGATTTCGGCTTTCGCTCAATGGTCGGCCCGTAAGGATCATTACGCGACGGGAACGCAGCCGGAGGTTACATCGACGTCTTTGCAGGCAAGTGAGGCCGCCCAAAGTGGGCTAACGCAAGCTGGGGTACGCATACCGTCATCGGCGAAGCCGGACAATAGCAAGCTGCAGACGGCCAGTGACTTCTAAAGTAGATGAGACTCTTAAGGCAAACTGCAAGGCCTTCCGTGCCAGGAAACAAAATCAAATGAAACCATTTCAAATCCACCCGATATTTGCAATCCCGCTATTGACCGCTCTTGCGCTTTTCACGCAACCGAATGCTCTGACCGCAAGGGAGCCAGCGGCGAAAGCGAATACCCGCGAAGAGAAGCAGCGGGAAAACAGGGAGTTCCGCGCTGCGATCTGTGCCCATCACATTAGCTCCGGGCTATGGGTGGTGGGACGGGATTACCAGCGGACCGCGGAAGAAGTCATCGCGCAGGACATCGCCCCGTTCACCTATTTCGGCTGGCAACCCGATTTCAAATACCATGTCGATGAGGAACGCAAGATTGTCACGGTGACGGCTCCCGGCGCTCCGCCCCGAAGCGCGCGATATCTGGGTGATCAGGGCAGCACGATTCTGCCACGCGGCAAAGAGGACGTTTTCTTCCAGCCTGTCAAAGTGCCCCGTAATCTCCCCAATGCTTCCACACAGAACTGGCCAATGGGCGAAGTCGGAGCGACGACGCCGCTTCCCGATGGCGTTGACTCCAAAGCGGTGGCCGCCGCGCTCGACTGGGCGATGGCGCAGGAAGATCAAAACACCCGCGCACTGGTCGTCGCCTACGATGGCAAGATCATCGGCGAACGCTACGCCCCCGGCTGGACGAAAGATACGCCGCAGATCAGCTGGTCGCAGGGCAAAAGCATTACCGCAACTCTGATCGCCATCCTTGTGCAGCGCGGTCTTCTGGAGATTGATCAACTGGCGCCAATCAAGGAGTGGCAGAACGACGCACGGCGCGAGATCCGTATCCGCGATCTCCTGCAGATGAGCAGCGGTCTGGACTTCGCCAATCTTGGATTCAAGGGCGAGACCTTGACGCCCGAAAACCAGCACATGCGGGTTTACTTCGATTCCCTCAATGTGTTCGAGCACGTCCTCAAGGCGCCAGCGAAGGTCCCGCCCGGAACGCGCAACGCCTATCTCAACAGCGACCCCTTGAGTCTCGGGAAAATTATTCGTGATACGGTCGAGGCCCAGGGCGAAGACTATCTCACCTTTCCGCAGCGGGCTCTGTTTGACAAGATCGGCGCCCGCAGTCCGGTTCTGGAAACGGACCCCTGGGGCAACTTTATCCTTTCGGGCTACGACTACCTGTCCGCTCGCGACTGGGTGCGCTTCGGACTGCTCTATCTCCAGGACGGCGTCTGGCAGGGAGAGCGGATTCTGCCTGAAGGCTGGACCGATTTCGTCGCCACCCCGGCGCCGGCCGACGAGAAACGGAATTACGGCGGAATGTTCTGGGTCAACCGGGCCCCGCGGATGGATCAGGTCCCTCAGGACGCATATTGGCCGGCTGGATTCATGGGACAAGTGACGATGATCATCCCCTCCCGCAAACTGGTCGTCGTGCGGATGGGACCCAGTGCAGGAGATGTCTATCCCTTTCTGAACGAAACGATCGGTCGCATCCTGAAAGCGATCCCGTGAAACCGGTGACTTCCCGCATCCGAAAATTCTAGCGAAAGCTTGCCGTACCCCCGTCGCTGGAACCGCACTGTTCTCGATGAAGAGGACAACCTTGGCGGGCGACGCAACAGAACGCCAACGTGGACGGCCTGAAGGTCAATCCTGGGACCGGCTTTACCCAATTGTAATCGTTTGCGTTCAAAGAACGCCGCATTCGTCACGCAGGCAGGCGATCCGGATACAAAGGGTGGCCTGGCAACCCTGCACGGTTTGAAATATCCCTTGTCATCATAAATACAGGCAGCCGGAGAACGGATCGCACCTGATGGGCTTGGAGCCGATGTGGAAGCTCCCCGGGTGGGACGTTCTTCGAACTCGCTCTCTATTCTTAAATCGTAAGGGGAGAAAGCTAGGGGACGCGCAAACAATAAAACGCGTTGTTATCCGGGAACGGCGGTGTAGTTGAAGCGAGGCAATAGATCGGAGAAGTGGATCGGCATCCTGTCCATGAATTCCTGGGTCGCTTTCCGTTCGAGTTCAAAGGCGCCACGCAGGATGTGGGCGGTCGTGCTTAAGCCGGTAGTTGTCGTCGTCTGTTCGGCGACAACTACATTTCCGCTTTAGCGACAATTATAATTCCGGTTCTTTCTTTGGGGTTTCTGTTTTCGGCGATTCGGGCTCTTCGGGGTTGGGCTTGGATTGCTTGGCTGTTTCCAGGCGATAGCTGGGTACGTTGAGTTCGAGAATCACGCTGTGGTGCACCAGGCGGTCGATGGCGGCCGCGGTGGTCATCGCGTCTTTGAAGATCTGCTCCCATTTGCTGAACGGCAGATTGCTCGTTAGCAGCACGCTGCCCCGTTCGTAGCGCTCCACCAGCAGTGTGAATAGGGCCTCCATCTCCTCGCGGCTTTGTTGCACATAGCCCAGGTCGTCGATGATCAACGCCTCGAACCGCGACAGCTTCTGGATCAACTTCGGCAGTTGCAACGCACGCTTCGCCACCAGCAATTGTTGCACCAACAGACAGCAGGTCGTGAACAGCACTGACCGGCCTTGCTGAATCAGTTGCTCCCCCAGCGCGCACAGGCAATGGCTCTTGCCCGACCCCGGCTTGCCAAAAATGAGGACGTTCTCGCGACGATCCAGGAAGGAGCCGCTGCGGAGCGATTCCAACTGCCGGGCCGTCGCCAGCGGCAGACGCGTCCAGCAGAAATTGCTCCAAGTCTTCGACGACGGGAGCCGCGAATGATGCAGCATCCGCGCGGTCCGACTCTGGCGGCGGGCCTGGCATTCCAGCTCCGTCAACTCGGCCAGATACGCCGTGTGGCTCAGCGATTCCTGCGTCGCCTTCTGGGCCTGCTCCTCGAAATTCTCGCGGAACATCGGCAGCCGCAGTTCGCGCAGTTGCTCGGTCAGGGTCGTCGTGACAGGCGGCGTCGTGACAGGCGGCGTCGCGGTTGCGGGCGAGCGCCGCGTCGACGGCGGTCGCGTCTTCTTCTTGGCGGATGATTTGTTCGTCTGCGGGGATGTACTCATGCAGGACTTCCTTGTCGAAGTGGGTAAGTAAAGTATCGAACTCCGTTAAATCCGGCGGCTCGATGTCAAGCTCTGTCACGGGCGGCGATTGCTGATGTCGCTCCACCGCGAGCTCGATCTCCGCCGCCGTGATCGGCTGGTTCTCGTGGATCGCCAGCCGCAGCGCGTCCTGCACTGCGTCCTGGCTGTCGCGCGCGGCGAGTTGCAAAATCTTTAAGTATTCGCGAGCCGCGACGCGCGGCGAATGCTGCCGCAGCAACGCGTCGTACGCCATGCGAAAATGGCTCGTGGGGAACAGATCGCTGTGATAACGATAGTTCTCAAACGCCCCCGGCTTGCGAACCAGCGAGTCGATCACATGCCGATAATTGATGGCGTGTTTGCCGCCGCCCAGCAGGCGCGGCATCGTTTGAATCAGGACATCGCCGTGGCGGACTTCGATCGTGTCGGCGTCGATCACCACGTCGACGCGCATCCCGATCAAGCGACTGGGAACCGAGTACGTGTTCCGTTTGACTTGAATCGTGCTGCTCGAGTGCGCCTTGACGCCGCGCAGCTGTTGGCGATGATCAAGCTTATCGGCCGGCAACTCGCCGAGGTTCGCTCGCTCCTCGGCCAGCTTCTGCTTGCGGCCCGCGTTGCGTTGATCGAGGACCGTTTGCAAGAAATGTTCGTAGTCTTCGCGGCTGTCGAAGTCGCGTGAACCGCGGAGCAGCAAGGCCTGGTCGACCGCCGTTTTCAGATGGCCGTTGAGCGACTCGACATCGCCGTTCTCATGCGCCTGTCGGGCGTTCGTCCGCTGCGGCTCCACCTGGTAATGCTCCATCAAGTCCTGATAGCGCTGGCGGAATTCACGATCTTCGGAAAGGTTGTTGACGGCCGCGCTGAGGCTGTCGCTGCGATGCCTTCGCGGCGCGCCGCCGAGCCGCCACACGGCCTCTTGAAAACCGCTGCTGACGGCCTCAAACGACTCCGAGAAACAGACGGACGCGAACTCCCCATTGGAATACGTGAGCGTGAAGTGATACAGCATGTGGTCGAACCGCTGCCGGCCGATGGTGATGCTCAGCGAATTCATGACGGTGAAATCCGACGCCGCCAGGCCGCCAGGCTGGTGCACCTGCGGAAAGATGACGCTGCGATTGGGTCCATGCTCTGCTCGCCACTGTCGCACGCGCCGCTCAAACGTTCGCCGCTGCGAATCGGCGAAGCGGCCAGGTTCGCGCTGTTGCAGCCAGGCGAAGAGCGTGAACGCCCGGAGCCGCGGTTCGCCTTCCAGTCGCGCCTCGACTTCGGGCCAAACCTCGCCGAACGGGTCCCGGCGCGTCCGCCACTCGCGGGTCGCCTTGGGTCCTGGCAAGCTCGCATCGTCGCGATACTTGCGGGCCGTTTTCTCATCCATGTTTGTCCTCCTTGCCGCCGTGGCCAAGCAAACACCGTCCGCCAGCAACCGCCGCAGTTTCCGCGCCCGTCCCTGCAAAATCATCGCAACCTCCATGGTGATAGGAGGTTGCAATTCTGACCCAAACCCCGCCGCCCGGGAATTCTAATTGTCGCTTCCCATCCCGCCCCCGCTCAAAAAGACCGGAAAAGTAAATGTCGCGGAACGGGAAGAGTAGTTGTCGCTAGACAGTCGTCTTCCGCATCAACTCGGCCGCGAATTTCGCGCTGCGCAGCAATAGCCCGCGGCAGGTCCGGCCCACGTGGCTGAAGAAGCGGCGCTCGATTGGGTTGTACTTGCTGCAGTAAGGTGGATAGTGAGCCACATGAATCGGCAAGCCAATGCGATCGGCCAGTTGCGACAGGTCCTGTTTGAAAATCCAGTGCCGCGAACTGTTGCTTCCGCCGCCGTCGCACAACCACAGGATTCGGGACGCATCGGGGTAATGAAATCGGCCGATGCGGCGCCAGTACCACCAGAAACTGGCGCACGCGAACTCACTGGTGTCGTGGCTCAGACCCAGGTTGAGGTGTCCATGATTGCGGGCCAAGTCTCTTCAACCAGCGGCTGAAGCAATCCGGCATGCGATGGCATCGCGCGACAGGCCAATACATCGTCGACCTCCGCACCGCAAATCGCAGCCGCCTCTGGCAACGGATCTGGAACCGCCTGATCCAACCGAACGCCCCGCTGCCGCCGATAACTCAAAGTATTCCCCACAACGACGCCAGCATGAACTGAAAGCAGCGGTTACTGGTCCGACTGCACCCGTTTGATCATGAGCGAGTTGCGATGGCGGATAACCTAAGACCCGCAGCTGACCGAACGGATGAATTGTTGCGTTGAGCGATGATCGATTCGAAAAACTTTGATAGTGAATACCGCGTCGCATCGAGATACGCGAGCGATTCCGAAATGGTGTGAGACATGGCTTACTTAGAGTTTGGTACAGGTCGATTTTGTAAAGAGGCCCAACCGGGCAGTGCTTGGTGACTCCAGAGTCTCAGTGACACCTACCTTCATTTTAGGTTCGGGACGTTGAGCCGCGTTTCGGGAGAAGTGGGGCGCGGGCGACGTTGGATTCGCCGGGGACATCGTCGACCAGCATGCCAGCATCGCCACAAGACGCGATGTAGTAAACACACCGAAAGCTGGCGAAGGACACGCGATTCAGAGCAATCAAACGTCAATTCGACTCTGCGCAGCCGCTTTACGCACGTTCGCACTGAATGTACACGGTACCGCCGCCGCGTCGGTAGTGTTTGATTGGATTGGATGTAGCCTGTGCCGAGCGCCAAGTCGTGGCCGAGCAAGCGAATTCATGGTCTCAATGTTCTGGCGAGATATTCGCTGCCGGGCCGGCAATCTTGGAATTCACCAAGGTAAACCGCCTTCGCAAACCCATCGTTTTTTACAAAACGACCGTATCGCCCGAAGTACACACCCCGTCCTGGCATGCCCGGATACGGTGTGCACTTGCCGCCGCTCGCCGATTCCGAAGAAGGTTGGTTACGGGGTGCCGGCCAAACGATCCTGTTAACCAAAACGGCTGCTCACCCCCCGAGAGGTTGAGAGTCTGGCGGGAAGGGCGGAGAGAGGGCCTGAATCGGCGCGTCTGGCTGCGCTCGCGCGGCGGTAGAGAGAGCGCCAGAGTCCGGCCGCGTGTCGACGTAAACCGTTGCCATAACACGCAATATACGCCAAAACGCCGAGAGGGTTGGCTCTCGGCGTTTGGTGTAAACGTTGGGGTCGGCTGGGGTTACAACCGTCGAAGCTCCCCCGGTAGGACTCGAACCTACGACAAGGCGGTTAACAGCCGCCTGCTCTACCAACTGAGCTACAGGGGATTGATTTGTGAGGGCGTATGTTAGTAAATCTTTAACGGCCTCGCAAGTCCGCATCAACCAGAATTCTGCATGGTGGCTGCGTTTTGCAGGCCCGTCTTTTAGCTGTGTCGCTTGCCCCAGTAGTGGCTGCCTGCGGGTGGGATTGGCTTGGGGGCAGCAGGGAAGTTCGGGGTGGCAGAATCCTGGACACGGGCGCCGGGATAAAGTTCGCCTTGGCTGCCGGGATTTATCGGCTTGAGGTGAGTTCGAAGTTTTGTGTTTATGGGAGAAATCGGAGGCTGTTTAAGGAAAGGCATACTCCTTGTTATCCGGATCGAAATCGGCGTCGGTCAGGCCGACGTTCGTTTTGACATCTGTATAGGTGTACTCTTCTTCGAGGACTAGTTCGCCGTCTTTTTCGACCGGCCATTTATAGGCCGCGTACCGTGTGGGGATCTGCAGTTCGTTGTCGATGTAAATACGTGCGATGTAAAAGTCGTGCTCGGGCTTTTGCTCCGTGTGCTTGATTTCAATCAGGCGACAGGGGCGTCCATTGACGACAAGATCGTCGTCGTATTCGACGATAATATCGTCGTACTGCAGGTCTTTTTCGCCGCGTTCGATCATTTTGGCGACCAGGTTCCGCACGCCAATATCCATGATCGGGTAACGCTGTCCTTGCATGGCCAGAAAACCGTCGGGAGGCAAAGGCACCCGGGCGACATCGAACAGGCCGCCGGGATGGACGATCAGGTTGCCGTTATTGTGGCCTTCCACCCAGATGACCTCACGGCCTTTGATGGATTTGGGGCTGTCAAACGCCAGGTAGACGCTGAACGGGGTCGTTACCTGGCCGTCCTTGGTTTTCTCGTGGCGTACCTTTGCCCGCATTTTTTGCTCTTCTCCCAGTACGCCATCGATCCGCTCTCGTTTAAGTATCGTGGCCGTGTAGTCCTGGATATCGGAGTTGATTTTTGCGAGTCCCGCTCTGGCTTCTTTGAGTGCGGCTTCCAACGGATGCTGCTTCACGCTGGTCGCCTGGGCGAGAGGCGCTTCCGCGTTTGGCTGGGAAAGCAGGCCTGCCGATTGGGCGGAAGTCTTGAGCACCTCTACCGAACTGTGCTGGGAATCGGAGCCCCGCATGCCGCCGGCCAGCCAGTATATTCCTACCAGCAATATGGGCGAAAGCAGCACCAGCGCGGTGAACATCAGCCAGCGGCGCCCCGATGGCTGATCTTTCTGGGCAGGGGAATCGCTGGTGGTGGAGGAGTTATTCATGGCTTGACCAGACAGATATGAGAACCAGGAAACTCTCCTTATTTTACGCATTTCAGGCCTGCAGGCCACGTCAATTTGCGGCGACGCGACATCCTTGCCGGTTCGCAGGGCGTCGCCTGAGAGAATCTTGCCCCGTAAATAGAGCGAGATCTGCCTGAGTCACCCTTTTCGTCCTCAATGGCCGGCGGATATCGGAAAGCACGCTCCCAGAAGAGGGGCCGCAAGAAACGAAACACGCCGGCGAGAAAGCCGGCGTATTAAAAAGGGGTGGATGACGGGGGTCGAACCCGCGACCTCTGGAACCACAATCCAGTGCTCTGACCAATTGAGCTACATCCACCATGTGATTGCGAACGGTTATCCAGATAGAGAACCGCTGCAATTCATTTTTTAACTTTCGGGAGTTTACCCGGGAGTTGGACGTTGGTCAACGGGCGAATCCCGACGACGCCTGGACTAAATATAATCTCCGGGGCTCGACAACCTAAACACGTCAAAACCGGACGAAACGGCGGAGGAAACTCGCATCGACGGCGCCTTCGGCCAAGGGGGGAGGCTCTTTTATTGGGCGCGGCGCCTGTTAAGATGGAATTGTTTCGCTTTCGCCTTTGACTGATGGATCCTGTGATGGTGGAGTTAACTACAGAGCCGCTCGATCCGACGGCGATGATCGACCGGGCAACTTCGCCCCAGGCGGGAGCGGTCGTGCTTTTTCTGGGGACCACGCGCGAAATCACAGGCGATCGAGTCACAGCCTGGTTGGACTATGAAGCGTACGGGCTGATGGCGGAAAAGAAGCTGCAGGAGCTTGAGGAGGCGGCCCGTTCACGCTGGCCGCTTGTCGCTTGTGAAATTGCCCATCGGCTGGGACGAGTACCGCTGGCAGCCGCCAGCGTGGCGATTGTGGTCAGCAGCCCGCACCGGCGGGCGGCCTTCGAAGCGGGACAGTGGCTGATCGACACCTTAAAAGAGACCGTTCCGATCTGGAAAAAAGAAAACTGGGCCGACGGCTCTACCGAATGGGTCCACCCGGGACTGCCGGCCGGCGACAACTCTCCTTCTCCCCCTGGTTCTCCTTCATGACCATAAGCCCTCCGTTGGTCGACTCGCTGGGGCGGGTGCATACGAATCTGCGGATCAGCGTGACCGACCGCTGTAATATCCGCTGTTTTTATTGCATGCCCGACGAAAACATCCGATTCAAGCCGCGGAACGAGATTCTTACTTTCGAAGAAATCACACGGCTGGCGACGGTCACCGCACAACTAGGCGTAACGAAACTGCGACTCACCGGAGGCGAACCGCTGGTGCGATCCAACCTGTCTGAGTTGGTCGGACGATTGGCCCAAATCCCTGGCATCCGCGACATTGCCTTGACCACCAACGGTTTGTTACTGGCTGAGCAGGCACCCGCATTAAAGGCGGCAGGCCTGCACCGGCTTAATGTAAGTCTCGACGGTCTGCGGGAAGCGACCTTTCAGAAGATTGCCCGACGTCCGGGTCTGGATCGGGTGCTAGCCGGCATTTTCGCCGCAAGAGAAGCCGGATTCGATCAGATTCGCTTGAACGCCGTGGCGATCTCGGGCATCACCGACGACGAAATTCTTCCGCTGGGGCAGTTCGCCCGCGAACACGATTTTGAACTGCGTTTCATCGAATTCATGCCGCTGGACGCGGAAGGCGGCTGGGACAGCAGCCAGGTGATCTCTGGCGACAAGATTCGCCGGGTGCTGGAGGCGGAATTTGGACCGCTGCTGGCGGCGAAACGACCGGACCCCAGCCAGCCGGCGATGGACTATCAGTTTCACGACGGACGAGGCCGTATCGGCTTTATTAACCCGGTCAGCCAGCCCTTCTGCAGTGATTGCAATCGCCTGCGTGTGACGGCGGAAGGACAGTTGCGGAACTGCCTCTTCTCCCTGACGGAATGGGATGTCCGGGCTCTGCTGCGCGGGCAGGCCGACGATCAGCAGATCGCCGACCTGGTTCAGGCTTGTGTAACCGCCAAAAAGCCTGGTCATGGAATCGATGAAGCTGGTTTTGTAAGACCCGAACGAGCCATGTACCAGATTGGCGGATGACTTTAACGATTAGCCCCATCTCTTCCGGTTAAGCCGACATGAAGAAAGAAAACGGTGAAAGGGGCGCATGTAGAATAAACAATGCAACTGTCCGGCGAAGGACGAATATCAACCCTACGGGGTATAGCTACAACGCGTAGCTGCCGACGACAAGCAACTTCGCCACGGACGGGAAGCATGTTAAAAAAGTCATTTCTCCGAATTGTATTGGGAGCCCTGGTTGTCTGCTCCGGCAGCCTTGCGGTAAACGCCAGCGAATACGACAACAGTCGGTTTGCGGCTCTTGAAGCCGAAATCGCCGAACTCAAAGCGTCTTTGAATTCGTCCCAGTTCCATAATGCCGGTTACAGCACAACCCTGCCCGGCAACGCCGGATGCGCCTCCGCCGGAAACGGCTGCTGCGATGGCGGCGGGAACAACTGCTGCGACAGCGGCTGCTGTGGATCGGGTTGCGGCGGTGGAAACTGCTGCTGCCGCAGCTGGTATGTGGGGGCGGAAATGCCCTTGCTGAAGGTTTACGACACCTCCATCAGCATCCCCGGGTTTGGGCTATCGACGCCCGAATACGATCATCAGCCCGCGTTCCGCGGTTGGGCTGGAACGGAATGGGGCAACGGGGTCGGTAGCCGCGTCCGCTTCTTCTGGTTTGAAGACAGCACCGGACCGTCGCCTCTGATTGCCGGTTTGTCGCTGGGCCAGGCGACCGAGATCTATACGGTTGACCTCGAAATGACCCAGCGCGGTCGTTTCGCTGGCTGGGACCTGATGGCTTTCGGTGGTGTGCGTATTGGTGGTATTGATCAGACCTTGTCGGCCACGATCGGCGGCGGTGCGGTCGATATCTCTCGCGACTTTGATGGCGCCGGTCTGACGTTTGGCGTCGGCTTTGAGCGTAAACTTCGCGGCTGCTGGAAAGCCTACGGTAACGCCCGCGCTTCGGTGCTGTACGGCGAATCCGATATCGACGTCGCCCTCACCCCCGGCGGTCCCGCCCTGCCCGGCATTGTGAAACTCGACGACGACCTGGTCAAAGTCTACGAAATCAACGTGGGCGTCGAATACAGCCGCAACACCCGCTACGGCCGCGCTTTCGGCCGCGTGGGTATTGAGAGCCAGGTTTGGGAAACCAGCTCGATTCTGCTCGGCATTGGCGACAACGAAGTCGGCCTGTTCGGCCCGACCTTCGCCATTGGTCTCGAGCGTTAATTAACGCGACGACGCCACAGCTTGTTAGCTGATACCATCAAAACGGGGCGGGGTAAAAACTCTGCCCCGTTTTTATTGCGTCATACCCAAAACACACGCATCCAGGAACTGGAGGAAGGGTTTCTCGCTCGCCCGGCTGAGTCACCGCGTTCTTCCCATGACGGCAGGGATTTATACACGTTACTGTCGCCAAGGAACCTGGCGTGGCGGACGAAGAAGCTATCTTCATTTTAGTCCGTATCCAGGAACCATGCCGTCGGGGCAGTCTCTTTCGACCTTGCCGGTGCCGGGAGGAAAGAGGTCCACACGGTGGATCTGCTACGTCAGGCGGCCGTCTTCCAGGTTTTTCCCAACGCGCAGATACTGACTCGCTCTTCCTGGCAAGCTATGCGGCAACCGTACATCACCAAGTAGCCGGCCCGAAGCGTACCATACGGACCAGAGACCGCCGTTCATGGGACTGGCGTTTACTTCGCTTCTATCTCCAATCGCCGCTGAGCGAGAACGCCGCCCAGAACTGGGGCGACAGGCGTGCAGGAGCCTGGGGGCTGGCCGGACGCACGCGCTTGTCGCCGCGGACGGCTTCGGGATGGTCCAGGTCGCGGATCGCTTCTGGATGGTTGAGCAGGAAAAGCTGGGCTTCCCGGAGTGCGTCGATTTTGCTCATTTTCTTTTCCCAATAGTTGCGATAAAAGCGTTCCATCAGCCGCTGGGTGGCGATGTCTCCTACTTCCCACAGGCTGGCTACGGTGGAGCGCGCCCCGGCCACCTGGAAGGCGCGCTGGACGCTCAATAAACCCTCACCGCCGGCCACTTCGCCGAGGCCCGTTTCGCAGGCCGAAAGTACGACCAGATCGACGCCGTCGAGGCTGAGCGACGCGATCTCGTCCGCCGTCAGGATGCCGTCATCTTTGTCCGTTTCGGGCGAGCGGTTGGCTCCACTAAAGGCCAGGCCTGAAAGCAGGCCCGGATTGAAGCCGCGAATCAGTTGCTCCCGGTCGCCAATGGCGCTGAACCTCTGGCGTTCGTCACTGGCCGCCGCCGGCTTCTTCTCCGGTTCGGCAAAGAATCCGTGCGTTGCCAGGTGCAGGGTGTCGAAGCGGGACGCCGCCTCGCGGAACTGCTGCTCGGTGGCATCCGATTGTGTGAGCGTTTTGACTGCGTCGGGACCATGCTGAAACAGATCGTTGAATACTTCTTTGATCGTAGCGATCTCGCCGGCAGTTGCCTCCAGCTGAGAGAAATGGAGTTCCGAGCCGCGGACCATCGCGGTGCTGGAACGCGTCCCGCTTTCCTGACGCGGCGAAGCGGAGGCTATCTCCTGGTCGGCGTCATAGTTGACGTCGCCAATCAACAGCAAGCCGCCGGAGAGTTCCTTGCGACCCAGTGCACTGACAATCGCCGGCAGCCGTTGCGGCACCGGCAGCATCGCCAGGCGATATTCTTCCAGCAGGTACGCACCGTCCTTTTTCCCAGGCAGCGCGCTAAACGGCAGGCGGCCCAGCACGCCATCGCTGGAAATGAGCACCAGGTTACTTTGTGCAAGGTGTTTTTCAACCGGCTCCCAGATTCGTACCCGCAGGAGCCTTCCGGCCGCCAGCCCGTCGCGCGCGGTTCCAAAGGACCGCCGCCAGGTGTCGATCGCTGTACTCAGCGGGGCGACCGGCCCCAGGTCTAGGAGCACCACCGGCTGGCCGTTGCGCACAACAAACACCGCCAGGCTTTGGACGGCGCCAAGCTGTTGTGCGCTGTTCGGATTGAATCGCCAATACTCCAGGAAGTCTACCAGTACGGCATCCTGCGGCAGGGCCGCCAGCATCTCTTCCAGCGTGACCTGCTTTCTCGCTGCTCGAAACTCTGCGCTCTGCAGGCTGAGTTCTGCTTCCAGTTGCTCCTTCTTCGCGGTCAGATCGGTAATCTGCTGTCGCCAGGACGCTTGCTGCTCGGGTGCGGGGTACAACCGCGACAGCGTGGCCAGCCGGGTGGTGGTTTGCTGGAGACGTTTGAAGAGGGGAGCGACATCGGCGTTCTCAACGACTTTACGCATCTGCTGTTGCCGAACCAGCGTGGCCCCTTTCCAGGCAAGCACCTCGCGAAAGGCTTGCTCTTCATATTTTTGAGAAACCAATGCCAGAGACAAATACGTATCCAATTGGCTTCGCAATCCGTCGGCCATCGCCAGTTGCTGCCGCTCGGACTGAATCAGGGCAGTGGTTTCCAGCGAGGCTCTCGACAGTTGCAAGGCACGAAGACAAAACGGCTCGGCCTCCGCATAGTTGCCCAACACCCCATTTAAAACGGCCAAATTCGTAAGGATCACGGCAATGTCGAGATGTTTCTCGCCACGGACTTTTTGGGTCAGTATTAGACTCTGATGGAGTAGTGGTTCGGCCTTCGCATAATCGCGCATCGCCAGATACATGACGGCCAGATTATTAAGGCTGGCGGCGGTAGTCGGGTGTCCCTCACCCAAGACTTTCCGTCTGATGTCGAGGCTCTGCTGCAAAAGTCGCTCGGCCTGTGCGAAGTCCCCCCGGTCTTTATACAACGCACCCAGATCACTGAGGCTGTTGGCCGTATCCGGGTGGTGTTTACCCAGCACCGCTTCCCGGATCTGGAGGCTTTTTCGGTAGAAGAGATCGGCCCGATCGTTGTCCCCTTGAGCCCGGTACAGCGACCCCATGTTGTTCAGACTGATAGCCGTTGTGGGGTGCTGATCGCCCAAAATTTTCGTGTTGATTTCGAGGCTCCGTTGGTACAGCGGTATGGCCCGCGCGAAGTCTCCCTGGTCCCAGTAGATTGCCCCCAGATTATTCAGGCTCGTAGCCGTATCTAAATGTTCTTCCCCCAGAACCTGCTTGCGAATTTCAAGACATCGGACGCAGAGCGACATTGCCCGCGGGTAGTCCCCCTCTTCCAAAGAAAGCATGCCCAGTTTATTCAGGCTGCCCGCAGTCATGGGGTGTTCCAGTCCAAAGCTTTCCTTGCAGATCTCCAGCGCTTCCTCATGACACCGGCGGGCGGCGTCAAAATCGCCCATGTCCTGAAGAAGTGCGCCAAGGTTATTCAAGGCGTTCGCGGTGCCTGGGCGCCTGGGCCCAAGCACTTCCTTGCGGATCGCCAAAGACTCTTCGTAATATGTCCTGGCGGTCGGGTAATCGCCCACGGAATAAGCAAGCGAACCCAAGTTGCCGAGCGCAGTCGCAGTTTCCGCATGCTTGAGGCCGAATACCTCCTTGAAAAGTGCCAGGGACTGTTGCTGGTAGGCCAGGGCTGTGGCGTAATCGCCCATGTTCTGAAGAAGCAAGCCGAGATTGCTAATGACTCTTGCGGTGTCCGGGTTCCTGGCGCCGAGCGACTCCTTTCGAATCGCCAGACATTCTTCGAAACAGGTCTTGGCGGCCGGATAATTGCCCATCCTTCGAAACACCGTACCCAGGCTGTTCAGGACGACCGCCGTATCCGGATGCCTGGGCCCGAGCACTTCCTTCCGGATTGCGACGGACTCTTCAAGATGGGTCCGGGCGGCTGGGTAATCGCCCAGGTCCCGAAGCAGCAAGCCCAGGTCGTTCAAGTCAGTGGCGGTCTCAGGGTGCTTCGGACCACACGCCTCTTTGTGGATCGCAAGGGCCTCTTCAAAATAAGGCCGGGCGGATGTGTAATTGTACATTTCCTGAAGAAGTCTACCCAGGTTACTCAAGGCTAACGCGGTGTCGGGGTGCCTGGGCCCAAGCACCTCCTTATAGATCGCCAAAGACTCTTCGAAAGATAACTTGGCCGCGGCGTCATCGCCCATGTGATGAGCAAGCGTGCCGAGGTTGCTGATCGCCATCGCCGTGTCAGCATGCTTGAGGCCGAGTACCTCCTTGCGGATTGCCAGGCACTCTTCAAGAGATGTCTTGGCGGAAGCGTAGTCGCCCATGTTTTCGAACAGCGCACCCAGGTCGCCAAGGATGTGGGCAACATCAGGATGCCGTGGGCCGAGCAATGCCTTCCTGATAGCCAGGGACTTTTCCAGCAAGGGCCGGGCAGCGGCGTAATCGCCCATCGCATTGAGCAGTTGCTCCAGTTCATCGAGTGATTCAATCGTGTCGCGATGCCTGGCGCCGTGCACTTTTTGGCGAATTGCCAGAGCTTCCTCGAAAAATGGCAGTGCCGCGGCATGATCCCCATTTAACTGGAGCAGTCTTCCCATGCTGGTATGACAACTCGCCGTAAGGGGATGCTGCGGCCCAAGCACCACTTTATGGATCGCCAGCGCTTCTTCGGCGTAGGGGCGTGCCGCGGCGTAATCGCCAGCCGACATCAGGAGTCTTCCCACACGGCTGAGGCTAAAAGCCGATGCAGGATGCCGGGCGCCGCGGATCTCTTTGTTGCTCGCCAGCACCTGCTTGTGGCACATCAGGGCCGCCGCATGATCCCCCATTGTGGAGAACATTTCTCCTAGATTGGTAAGGCTGTTGAGAGTATCGGGATGCTCGCCGCCGAGCACCGCGGCGCGGATTTGCCAGGCTTCACGTGCTGCGGCGATCGCCTCGCTGAATTTTCTTTCCCGGAAGTGCGTCGCGGATTGTGCGTGCAAAAGCCGGGCGCGAACATAGCGTTTCCGCTCCTCGAAAGTCAGCGACGAAAGGCGTTCAACATTGGCCAGCGCCAGGCGAGCATCGGTCACCAACCAATGATCCTTGCCGAATGACTGCGTGTTAATATCAAGCACGGACTGGCGCACCCGGCGGGCGTCGGCAAACCTTTCTGTTGCTTCGTAGCGCACCGCCAGCCATTCTCTCAGGAAAGCGACCTCCGGGTCCTTCTCGCCGAACAGTTCCTGCTGGATGCCAGTCACCTTTTCCGCTACCACGGCGGCTTCAACGAGTTTCCCCTGCTTGTCCAAAGCCGTTGCCTGCTGCCACCATTCGTCGCGCTGGGCGAGCCTTTGCTGGCGCTGCTCTGCGCTCAGCCGCTGGTCGTCTTGCACTTGTTGCGCATGGCCGCGATCCAGACTCGCGAAGACCACTGTCAGAATGAAAACTCCCCTAGCGATCCACCGTCGACCCGTCGCAGGCCTGCAGGCTTGTTTTGAAATACACATCACGCGTCTCCGTTTTCTGGTTGAAGGTCAGCAGCCTGCCAAGGCGGACTCCGTCAGATGGGTGGGGCTCCACCAACTTCTCATTTCCTGGCACGGCCGCCAACCCGCCGGCGTCGGTTTCCGGGATTTTACTGGAGCACACGCCCTCTACTCGAGAATCAAACCAATCAAACCAGACACCCACTTCAATTCAGATCAAATCAGGCACCTTTCGACCAGACACCCACTTTATTGAAAGGTCGTTTTGCAGAAGAACGGCTTGAAGACGTTACGAATAAGTGCGGGTGTGGGGCGAAGCGAACCGCAAGAAACCCATTCACTGGACGGATCGCGCCTAGAACGTGGCGACGGCGCAAACAGAGGAATTAGCGCGCACGGAAACGCCTTTGCTGATCAGAAATCCTGATTCGACGATTGTCAGGTGGCGTTAGTTGAGAAACGCCACGCGGTTGCCGCGATGGAAGCGGGGGTTGAAGCCGAGTAGCTCGTCCGGCGACAGATTCAGACGTTCGAGAACTGGCGGCAATGCGGCCGGCGTGACGCCCGGCTTGCCTGGCCGGTGGAGACGGGCAATCCGGTCGAGCAACGACAGATACCCGTCACGCGTGAGCGGCAGGAAACCGCCGTCGCGCTCGTCGATCTGGCAAAGCCGCACGACAGACGTTGTGCGGCGGGAGTCGCCGGCCGACCGCTCTTCGATCCGCTGCTGGACCGACGTAAAGTCGCTCTCCTCCAGGGTTTCGGCGATGGCCGCCCGGATTGGATTGAGGTCGACGTACGCCGCGCAAGCGAGCACGGCCGCCTCATCGAGCAGGGCCTGGCTGGTGAAGCGTCCCTCCCAGAAACGGCCGGAGACCTCCTCTTCGGCATTGGCCCGCCGGGCGATGTACTCCTTCAAATACCGCATGAACCAGGACAGGCTGGCCAGTCGCGTCCGCAGTTCGGCGATCCGTTTTTCGTTACCGGCGAGCGTTTCAATCTGCTCGGCGGTGGCCGAGCCGGACAGCTTAAGCCAGCGGCTGGCGACTTCTTCTGCGGTCCACTTTTCGGCCAGATCGGGCCGGATGCGGAGCAGCAGATGCAGGTGGTTACTCATGGCGGCGTAAGCACATACGTCGATGGCGAACACCTGGGCGAGCAGCCCGATCCGCTGTCGGACCCATTCCTTGCGGTGGTCGAAATTCCGCCCGGTGACGCCGTCATCGCCGCACAAACAGGCTCGGCGAACGCACCGCGAAATGCAGTGATAGAAGCCCACTTCCCCCGCCGCCACAATCTCCGCCCGCGCTGCGCTTGGCATGCCACCCCTCCCCAAAATACGCCCTTGAATTAACTGAACGTGAGTATACCCAACCAACGGCGGTCTGCAAGGAAAAAGCAGAGAAAGCAGCAAAAGGTGGGTGTCTGGTATTGGAAAGGTGGGCATCGGGATTGGGCAACGGATCTCGAGAAAGGTGGGTGTCTGGTTTTGGAATCTAAAGGTGGGTGTCTGGCTTGGAGGGGTGGGGATTGGAATGCAGGGGGTGACTGGCGCCTTGTCGGCCGTTCCGTAGTTACAATGGTGGGCGTCTGCATCTACTCCCGTTCCTGGAATCGTCGGTCGTCGACCAGGCTCCTCTTTCGACGGCGGAATCGCGGAATCGTTCCTTCTTGGCTAATGGATACCTCTGATGGCGCCCTATATTCCTCACCCGATGGATACGTCGTCTGTCGCTTTGTCTGGCTCTCTTGAATCGCTGCTAGAAAAACTGGCGGAAAATACGCATGAAGTCTGGGCGTCGCAGAGAATCAAGGACGGCTGGACCTTGGGGGCCGAGCGAAACGATGAGCGAAAACTGCATCCGTGTCTGGTTCCCTACGACGAACTGCCCGAAAGCGAGAAAGAATACGATCGCCAGACCGCACGGGAGGTGTTGAAGGCAATTCTGCAGTTAGGCTATGAGATTCGCCCCCGCCAGCTCCCGCAATGAATGGTTTGTTCTGGGCAAAATCGAACAGCCGTCCGCGATGCGGTCGGGTGAATTCGATCGAGAGTCGCGCAACGAGAACTACCGCAGAGCAGATGGATGAATCTCGAGAACCGCAAGGGCATCGACCAGTATTTCCTCGAATTCGAACGACGGTTAAAGCCTCATCCTAGCCAGGGCATTGAGATGTATCTGATCGACTACCTGAAAAAGATGAACCTTCATCGCCAGGAGGGGAGAAGAAAATTTCGCAAAAGAATCTGCATGTTCGTTTGGCGGGTCCGTGCGCTTCTGGTGTTCCTGCTGGGAGCCGCGGTGATGGTCTTCGGACTTCTGGCCTACAGCGAAATGAGGGTCTCGCCCGAGTCGAAAACTTCGGAAGAGTTAGAAAAAACTGGCTTGTGGGCCGACCAGATCGCCTACAAGACTCTGCAGCTCTTTACTCTTGAGTCAGGAATGGAGGCGGAATTCAACCCCTGGACCGAATGGCACAGTCGTTTTTCTAATCACTTCGTCTCAAACGAGTTATCGCCATGGGCGAGTCTTTCTTTCAGGACGGCTCTTGGCTGGACCATGAGGCCATAGTTGGTTTGTCGCTTTTTCAGCACGCGGGGTTCGTATCGGCCGGGACGGTTGCCGACCAGGCAGCGGGCAATTTGCATGAGCCGTTCCTCGCTGTACTGCAGTAGGGCGTGCGCCGGAATCGAGGCGACGCCGGACAGCAGTTCCCAGCCGGCCAGTACATACTCACACGTCCTGGCGAAGCTGATCCGGCGCGGAGGTACGCCAGACAGCGTCGCACTACAGCAGGCCGTCAGCCGGATCGCGTTGTAAGCGATCAGCGTCGTCCAGAACTGCCGATGCACCATCGCCGGCGTCTTGCAACGCAAGTGACGCAGGTTCATGTGCGTTTTGATCGATCGCAGATCGAGCTCCGCATGCCAGCGGAATCCGTAGAAATCGGCGATCTCGTCAGAGGTGAATTCCTGCTCGCCCTGCTCCTGGAACAACGTCGTGATCACGACAAAGGGCGACTGTTTTCTGCCGGCTCTCTCAACGACATACTGAATTTCTCGCAACCGTATCGTTAATGGCATCTGCGCGTAGAGTTCTTCACTCATCCATTCGGGACGATCGGGGCGGCTCCAGGTAAGGAGATGATCTTTGTATCCTATCCGTCGTCCGCGTCGGAAATCCGTAGGACGTTTTTGATGTTTGCGAAAGCAGACGTCGACGCCTTGCAGCGTCAAGAAAGCGACCACCCAGTAATTGCCATAGAACCGGTCGGCCACGGCGACGTCGCCCGCGGCGAAGCAGTGCAGCAACTGCCGCAGCAAAGCCGTTTCGCCTGTTTCTTTCCCTTGAAACCTGGCGATGGCGGCGTCGATCACGCACGCGGTCGCCAGCGACACGACCACCACAAAGCGGGCGATCGGGAAGCCGATGCCCGGCTGTTGCGACGCGTGCTGGGGATACGCTTCCTGGTTCGCTCGCGTGTCGGCCATCGTGAACGTCGAGCCGTCGATCAGTTTCGCGTGGCGATTCTTGAACAAGAATTTGGCGTCGATTTCCTGCTCGCTGTTGCTGGCAATTTCACCCGCCAGTTGCCGCAGCGCCCCTTCGGGCAGTTTGGCCCGGGCGCGGCAATAGTCGCGCGTGTCCGGATCGACGCCGACTCCACGGGTGAGCAGACAGTGGCTGCTGATTCGCGATACGGCGGACTGGCAGCTGGCTTCTTTGCCGTCGCGCAAGACCTGGCCCAGAAACGCCCAGAGCACGATTGCGGTGGAGTAGATTCGTCCGAACAACCCGCCGTGCAGAGCAAACACGCGGCGAATACGTTCCGCGGCAAGAATCGAAGCGAACGGCAAGCCCGGCTGGGTGAGAAAGGCGGTAACACAATCGCCGAAATTAAAGGTGCTTTGTGCCGGCCGAATGGTTATACCAGACATAGAAAAGCCCTCCCTGGATTCGTTTGCGACGACGAGCCAGGAAGGGCTTCCAAAATTATGGCGCCGGGAAGGCCGCATAGCAAGAACAACCTCACGGCAGTTCGCATTTTATCAAAAATCGCCAACCGCCGACAATCAAATTGCGCGCCGATTTCCCGGAAAGAAAAACGACTGTGCCATTCACCCCTGGACCCTTATGCTTGCCAGGATTCTGGGGTCGATTTTGTTCGTGGTGACGGTTTGCCACGTTTTGATAACGGTCTTTCGCGACTCGATCGACAGCCTGCGTCTCTTTGTTGTTCGCCGACATCATATTATTTGCGGGTACGGCCGAATCGGGCGGCAAGTTACCAAAGACCTTCTCGAAAACCAGCGTCTCTGGAGGTTCTTTTTGGGCTGGTTTTTTCCCCGCGTCGTGGTGATTGAAACGCGGAAGGAACACCGCGAAATCGCCAGGCATCAGCTTCGCGGAGGACTTGCCGTGGTGGGAGATGCGACCGATGAGGAATTACTGGAAACGGTCGGGTTGCTGAGAGCGAAGGCGATTTACATTGCAACCGGCAACGACGCCAGCAATGTCGAAATTGCTTTTGACTGCTTCCATTTGTTGCGACAAAACTCGCCCGAAGGCGATCCGGATCGAGGCTCGACAAACGAGTCTGCGGAGTCGGAACCACGTCCGATCGACGACTCACCCCGCTTGAAGTGTTATGTCCAGCTGAGCGACCCTACCGTCCGCGAAGGTTTTCGCAAACGCTGGGAAGAGGTCTCGCAGGAATTGTTGATTCAGGTGCGGGAATTCAATCCGGCGACCAATTCCGGAAGGCAGCTGGTCTTTGAAGCCGCGGAAAAGCACCGACCAGCGTGTCCCGAAGAAGTCGCCCTCTATGTGCTGATCGGATTCGGGCCTGCCGGAAAGTCGATGGCGCTCCAGATCGCCGAGCTGGCCCATTTCGAGAACCACAAGCGGACAAGGATGCTGATTGTTGAGCAGGACTGCGCCAGCGTCGCCGGCAATTTCAGGGCGCAGTTCGGAGCTTTCACGCATTCCAAGTGTGTTTTCAAAGAATACGGCAACGTGAAGTTTAATCCCCAGGGCGACGACTGGAATTCCCGCGTCCTGCGGCCTGACTGCAGCTACCGCGTCGCCGAACCGGGCGTCGAGTTCGCTTGTAACGCTATCTTTACCGAGCGACCGGCCCATTTCTCGGATCGTGCGTTCCAGAATATGCTGGAGCGGGTAACGCAGGAAGAGCATGTCAAACCCGTGGTGATCGTCTGCAGTGAAAATGACCGGGAGAACCTTGAGATTGCCAGTGTCCTGGCCGATTCTCTCATCGACCGCTGTGTGAAACCCTTGCCGTTCTACGTCTGGCTTCCTGACCAGCCGTCGCTGGACGCTGCACTGACCCGACGCCTTGAGCTGGCTCGCGCGAAGGCGGAAAAGGCCGAAGAGGTAAAAGCAAAGGCGAAGGCTTTAGAGGCAGTGCAAGCGAAGGCCGAAGACACAGCAGCGAAGGAGGCTGAAGAGACGCCGGAAGCAGCCTGCATGGAAACCACACCGCCACTACACTGTACGCTGCATCCGTTTGGCAAATGCGAAGATTCAGCCTCGTTAGCGACTTTCCTCGATCCGAAGGTTGAGCGCATCGCCAAGGCGATACGGCGCGACTACAACTCGAAAAACCCGCCCAAGGCTCCAGGTCCACCGGCCAGATCCTGGGAGATGACAACGGAGACCGATCGTCGCTGGAACATTTGTCCGGCCGCCCATGCCATCATCAAGCGAATCATGGCCGATCACCTCAAACGAAAAACGGGGGTCTCCGAGTCCGACATGATCGAAATGATCGCCGAAACAGAGCACAATCGCTGGATGGCCGAGCGGCTGCTGGACGGCTGGCGGTTTAATCCCGACGACCAAGGGAAAAAGAAGCACCGACAAACGCTCGTACCGTGGAACCACCTGGACGAACTGGACCTCCCTGACGAAACGAGCAGGGAAAAAACGAAAGATCGCGACCAGACCTTACTGTCGCTCCGGGAGACAGCTCTCGACGTCAGCGGGCAAAGTTCTGTTCGCTGATCGGAAGATCCCCCCTTGGCCGTTTCGGCGGGCGGGAGATTGTTTCACGCCTTGCGAGAAATCGCACCAGGACCCAAGCCTGTTCCGCTTGACGTCGCTCCAGGCCCGTGCGACAAAACCTTATCGCTGAAAGATTCCCCTGCCGCGTTCAGGAGCAATCGCCGCTCTGTTCGTCGCACCGTCTCCTCGGTTTCCCGATCTACGCATGTCGATGACGTTTGAATTGCTCAGCCAGCCGACGCTGCGACTGCCGTTTACTGGCCGAAGTATGCGTTTGCTGGAGTGGAACGCCGATCCTGTCGATCTGGAACAGGACGCCGCGCACTACTTTTATATCGACCAGGGGCAAACGCTAGTCAGTTGCTCCTCGGGCGAGTTCTTGGTGGGGCCGCGAATGTACGGCTGCCTCGCTGGGGGTGCTACGATCGAATCGCTCGATCCGATGGCTCGAGGTATGGTGGTCTCGGTCGACCGGTTTGCCGGCATGTTTCACCTGGGCGGGCCGCTGGAAGAAACGGGGCGACTGCAGTACATCGATGGATGCAGCGACTCCCTGCTAATTCCACCTGGGATGCGGGGCGATCCGTGCTTTAACTATCTACATTTGCCAGCTGGTATCGATCAGACCCGGCATACGCATCCGTCCTTTCGCTTGGGGCTCGTGGTGCGGGGAGCGGGCATCTGTCGCACCGACGAGGGCGACCAGCGGCTGGCGGTCGGCGATCTGTTCCTGATCCACGCCGACGGGCTGCACAGTTTCCATACGCATGAGCAAGAACTGGCGGTGGTCGCCTTTCACCCCGACAGCGATTTTGGACCCACGCACGACGATCATCCGATGCTTAACCGTACCTGGGTTGATGGCGTTTCCGCCCAGCGACGCCGGGCCGCTGGCAACCTGGAGCCTCCCGCGTGAAATGTCCCACATGCAGCAAGCAGCACAAAGTCAAAGAAGGCATGAAATGCCTGTGCGGGTACGAGTTCGTCTTTAACCCCAAGGAAGACGGCATCTCCGACGGGCAATTCCTGGCCGTCGTCCGCGGAGCCAGCAGCAACGGTGAATACTATTTCACCATGAACCAGTTCCATGCCGAGCATCGCCGCCGATCCACAGGCTCGCCGCTTAAGCCCGCCATCATTAGCGCCGTCACGCTGGGGCTGGGGATCGGCCTGTATGCCATGGCCTCCGATTTCTTCGGCATTCTCCTGATCATTGTCGGCGTCATTGCTGCAATATCCGCTCTGGTAAAGTGGGGAGCGGCTCCCAAAACCTTCAACACCTGGCAGAAGCTGACTGAAAGGTGGCGCCAGGCCAAAGGCGCCGCAGGGCTGGAGAAACTGATTGCCGGCCCAACGCTCCACAAGCCGCCGCCGGACTGGCAGGAACAGGACATTTACGACTACGGCTTTGAGCGGCTGTTGATCGTCGAACGCGATGAACTGGTCGATCTGTTCGTACTGAACAAGCTGCATGCCGAGCAGCGCACGCTGATCTTCTCGGAAAGCGGCTATCCTTTGTACCTGCTGCCGCCGGCCCAGAAAACGCTTGACGCCAATCCGACCCTGCCGGTCTTCCTCCTGCATAACGCCAGTCCCTCCGGCGAACAGATGAAAGACCGGATCGAGAACTGGTCCCACCTGAACCTGGCGGGCCATCCCATTACCGATCTGGGCTTGTGTATGACCGACATCGCCCGCATGAAAGGGATGAAGAAAATCAAAGCCGACCAAGACCAGGGCGGAACGGCTGTCGACCTGCTCAAGTACGCCACGCTGGCCGGCGGACTGGGGCTGGCTTTGGATCAACAGATTTCACTGGGCGGACTGCTTCTGAACGAGAACGCCCCCAACGACGGAGGCGCAAGCGGTGGTAATTTTGGATAAACGCGAGTTCCTGGTCCTGGTCCTGGCCCTGGTCGTGTTGCCCCTTGTCGTCCTGGTCGGCTGTCGACTCCAGGCCGGCGACGACCCCGCGCAGGACGACTTCCACCAGGGACGCACGCTCGTCACCGGAGGGAAGTACGCCCTGGCGATTCCGCTGCTGACAAAGTTCCTGGCCGAGCATCCCCAGCATCAAAACGCCAGCCGGGCCGGCCTGTTTCTGGGCAAGGCCCACCTGGGCCTGGGCGATTACCCGGCGGCACGGATCGCTTTCAACGACACCGTGAAGAACTACCCGGCGACGTTAGAAGGGCACAAGTCCCGCTACAAGCTGGCCCTGCTGAGTCTGCTGGAAGGGGATCGCGACCAGGCGCTCGCCCAGTTCAAAACACTCGCCGAAAACCCCGACGGCTCTCTCGCTCCCGAAGCGGCCGCCATGGTGCGTTACCTGCAGGCGCCGTAGTTCGCAGGGGATAGCAACAGGACGCGTTCTTAGACAGTTCCGTATCGCCACCAGACGGGAGTGCTTGAGGGCCACGGACGCGTCTCCAACAGCTCGACGGTGATCGAGTGGTTGGTTTCCAGCACCAGTTCAACGCGTACGAAGGCTCGCTCCAACTCCCGCTCCCCCTCCGGCGTGGCTGGTAAAAAGTACGTATTTTCAGACCATTCGGCTTTCCCTCCGGCGTACGGCGATTTGTCCAAGGCGACCCGTCGATCTCTGAGGTTCATCGCCAGCTCGGGAAAACCCGTCATCAGCCAGCCATGAATTTCCAGTTCCCATTGCCCGTCGATTTCCAGCCAGACCGGCAGGACCGGCAGTCCATCGCGCCGTCGAAATCCGCCATCGAAATTCTTCTGGATTGCGAGCTCCAATGGGTCAGGCGCCGGCTCGTCCTCTTCGCATTCTGGCCAAATTTCGGCATGCGACTGTTGCATCGCCTCGACCTCTGACGGCTGGAGTTCGCGTCCCGGCGGCAGTCCAAAGCTAATGCGCGGGGCCCCTTTGTCGATCGCGATACCCAGGTACATCGAAACGAGAGAGCCATACGGCGAGGTTACCACCAACTCCTGGTAGGCTTCTTTCTCTCGATTGCGCGGGACAAAAAGGGAGAGGAAGGACTTTGCCACGGCGACCGACATGCGATTCTCCCGAGCGGGTTTGCTGCTACTTGCGTAGATAAGACAACGTTGATTCTACTCCCCTGCTTTGCCGGAATGCCAGCTTTCGCTGCCAATTCCTGGCGGCGACAGTCCGACAAAAAATGGCCGAACGCCTTCGCTTTTCCAGGGCGCTGCGTCCATCGCAGATCTCGCCGAAGGAGTCGCGTCAGCAGAGCCGCAAGCGATTATAATTCCGGCAGGGGCTATTTCTCTCTTCCACTTCTCCGAGGTCGCCATGTTTGCTGTTCCGCGTTCGATCAGGCCGGTTCTGTTCCTTTGTGCGTACCTCATCCTGGCGGTTACGACCGTCCCCGTGCAGCCTGCTGTGGCCCAGGGCGGCGGCGGTTATGCGCCAGCGGCAGGCGGTTACACCAGTTCTACTGATAGCGGCCTGACCCGCTGGAGTAACAGCGAACCTTTGTCGACGACCGAGGCGACAAGCCATATCGCCATCGACGGCGTGGCCGAACGGCGCCTGATGCCTGACCAGATTCGCCTGGTGATGGCGGTCGCCACGGAAGCCGAAACGCTGGCCGAGTGCCGCCAGACGAACGCGAAACTGATCGCCGACGTACTGAAAAGCTGGACCGACAACGGCACGCCCCGCGACAAGATCGTGACCGACTTTATCTCCGTCACCCCGCGATACGCCTGGCGGAACGAACTGCGCGATAACGAACCGGTCCGCGTGCAGCAGCGGGACGGCTTTCGCATGCTGACGAATCTGCACATCGCCATCGCCAGCGAAGAAGCGGCGATGGACGCGGTCGAGCGGGCGTTCGCGTGCGGTGTGACAGAAATTGTCACCTTCGAGTACGGCAGCTCCCGGATCAACGCCGCCAAAGAGGAAGCCCGCGCCGCCGCCCTGGCGGCCGCGCAGAAAAAGGCCGACCAGCTGCTGGCGGTCTTCGCCGAGCGCCCGCCGGTAATCAACGTGCAGGAGAAAACGGCCGTCTTTCTGCCGCAGCAGTTGTATACGACCTACCAGAATATTCTCGAAGAGGACATCGAGTACAACAGCCGCGACAAGCCGCGGATCAAAGCGTATCGTCCCCGCATGCGGTTCTATCACGGCCTGGCCGTGGAAGCCGACGACCGTCCCGCCCAGATCCCGCTGCAGCCGGAGATCGTAATCACCTCGACCGTGCGGCTCTACTTCCGGTCTCCCGCCGCAGCAGGCAGCCCTAATCCGGTCGCTCGTCCCGACTTCCCCCGGTCCTTGGAGCAAGCGCCGTAACAGGAAAGAGCGTCAGTCGCCGGCGATCGCCTCCGCCCGGCTTCCCGCAAGAGAACGTTCCACACAAGGACAGCCATGCAAGACGATTCGTACTCCCTCACGCTCCGTCCCCGCAAATGGGACTCGCTTAAGCTCCTGCTGGGCTCCGCCGTTTTCACCGGCCTGGGGCTCTGGATGACGACGCAGAACTGGTGGGGGTATCCGATTGCCGCCTTTTTTGCGCTGTGTGCCCTGGTGGCCCTGGCGCAGTTTCTGCCGGGCAGCACGTATCTACGGCTGACCGCGGAAGGCTTTACGATGGCCGTCATGTATCGCCAGAAGAAGACTCCATGGGAGATGATCGACGGCTTCTTTGTCATCGACCTGAAGTCGTCGACGGGAACCCTGATGCAGATGGTCGGATACAACTATCGGCCCGAGATCCAGTCCACGTCCCCGCTTCACCCACGAAACGCGGGACTCACGCCCTGCGACAACGCGATTCCCGACAGCATCCACAGCATGCCAGCGCACGAACTAACGGACCTGATGAACACCTGTCTGGCCAGTTTCACCAACCGGCCAGGCGAGCCGCCCGACGCTGTCGAGTGACTCAAGCAGCGCGGCGTTGCTCTTCGGCTGCTTCTTCCGGGTTGGGCTGCGGCAGTCCGTGTTCCCGCTCCCACAGGCGGGCCTGTTTCACAAACGTCACAAAGAACGCCTGGAGCATGCAGACCTGGATGCCGGCGCGGCCGTCGAGAAAGCCGCCGCGCAGAATGTACAGCTGGAAGAATCGCAGGAACGGACGCACCAGCAGGCCGAGCGTGCTGGATCGCTTCCCCTTGTCCCACATATCCAGGGCGCCCCAGCGGGTGTAGTTCACGTACTTGAAAAAGTACTGGTCGTACGACCAGAGCGTGTAATGCAGCAGCCGGTTTTTCAGCAGGCCCAACCGTTTAGGGTCCACATTAAAACCTTCGTGCACGCGCCCCTGGCGATAACGGCATTCATCGCGACGGATCAGCCGCAACACGTCCACCGTATCCCAGCCGCCGTGGCGGATCCGGTGACCCATAAAATGGCCGTCAAACTGCACGCGGTATCCCTGGAGATTTTCCGGCGGGGCTTCCAGCAGCTGGCGGATCTCCTGGGCCAGTTCCGGGGTGACGCGTTCGTCGGCATCGACGATGAACACCCACGGATGCGAAGCTTGCGGGATCGCCCAGTTTTTGAAATCGGCGTAATTGACGAACTCCCTTTCGATCAGCCGACAGCCGCCGGCGTCGCGGACAATGTCCATGGTGTCGTCGGTGGAGCCGGAGTCCGCGACCAGGATTTCGTCCGCCACCAGTCGGGCGGCCTCAATGCAGGGACGGATGTTCATCCGTTCATTCTTGCAGGGAATCAGCACCGTGATTTTCTCTGCCATCGACCAGACTCCAGCGCAGGGGGACGTTCGTTCTTGCGGCCGCTTGGGCGCGCGAAGAACATCAATAGAAAAAATCCCCATCTCCCGCAAGAGCAAGCCACTGGCGCCGTTGCTGGCGTTGCCAGTCATTCTTCGCTAGCAAGAGAGAAAGCCCCGCCTGGCGAGAGTCACCTGGCGAACGGCTTATACGACCGAGACGGCCTGGTCGAACCACGCCTGCAGCATGGTGTCCGCAGTGACGATGCCCAGCAGCCGGCCCATCCGGTTCACGACCCCGATCGCCAGCACATGGTGCTGCTCCATGATGGCGGCGGCGACCGACATTCTTTCGCCGGGAGCCACGCCAGGCGCTTTGCTGAACAGATTACGGAGTCCCAGCGTCGGATCGGTGCGGCGGCGTCGGGCCAGTTTTACCGCGTCGCGGCGGGAAATGATCGCCAGGGTCAGCTCGCCTTCGACCAGCGGCAGATAGTCATGGTGGCCGTCGTCAAAGGCGGCGAGCGCCTCCTCGACGCTGCTGCTGATCTCGATCGGATCCGGCGGCGTGGTCATGAAACTGGAAACCCGTTCGTGCCCGGGTGCAATGCTGCCGTAGGAGAACTCCCGCAGGTAGTCGGTCGAGGTAATCAGGCCGACCAGTTGCCCATTATCAACCACGGGCGCCGAGTGTACGCCATGGGCCAGCATTTTCCGGAGCGCCGAAAGCGGCGTCGAAGAGTGATCGACGGTGATCGGCTCACGCGATACAAGATTGCCCACCGAGCCGACGGCCGTGCGACCGTTGTCAAACAGATCCTGGTCGGAGAGCACGCCCAGAAGCTGGCCGCTACGATCAACGACCGGCAAATGGTGAAAGCCCATCCGCTCAAACATCGCCAGCGCCTCAGAGACCGGGGCCTCCGGGGCGATAGAGAACGGATTGTAGGTGACCAGTAGATTCAGCTGGAGATCGTGCACCAACGCTTCTCTTCAATCAGGGCTCGGGACCGCTGCGCAGCCAAACGTGAGTAATTAAACTTAGCTCACGTGACGGCGGGGGAGCGATCCGGCCCGGATTTTCTGCGGGAAACCTTATCTCTGCGACAACCTGGCGCACGAATTCTGCGAGAACCTGGTGCTGCGTCAATCTTCAATCTTAGAGTGAGCGATTTCGGCCGTGCTGCTGTGCTGCCAAAAAAACCGGGGGCTAGCGCCCGGCGGCTGATTTAGAGAAACCTGATTTTATGGTTTGACGCACCACTAGTGCACGCGCTGTCCGGGCTGGGCGCCTTCATCGAGACCCAGCAGGAACACATCAGCCCCTCCGGGGCCGGCGGCGGCGACCATGCCCTGGCTGAGGCCGAATTTCATCTGTCGCGGAGCCAGATTCGCCACGACCACTACCAGGCGGCCGACCAGCTTTTCGGGATCGTACGCTTTCTTGATGCCGGCAAAAACGGTGCGGGTCTCTTCGCCGCCCAGGCTGACGGTCAGCTTGAGCAGTTTGTTGGCCGTTTCCACATGTTCGGCCGTGACGATGCGGGCGACGCGGAGATCGATTTTGACAAAATCGTCGATCGTACACTCGGGCGCCAGCGGTTCTTCACCGGCGGGCAGCAGGGCCGAAACGGGGGCGTCCGCCGGGGCGGATGCGGCGGCGTCTGTCGGGGCGGCGGCCTGGGCTTCTTCTTTGCTTTCTTCGATCATGGCGTCTACTTTCGTTTTTTCGATACGTTGCAACATGTGTTTGAACGGGGCGACCGGCGTGCCGACCAGCGGCGACTGCGCTTCATCCCAGTGCGCGATCGGCTGGCCCAGCAGTTCGGTTGTCTGGTGCGCCAGTTCCGGCAGGACGGGCGACAGGTAGACCATGATCTGGCGAAACAGATTCAGGGCCACACTGCACACATCCTGCAGTTCCTGCGCGCGTTCCGGATCTTTACGAAGCGTCCAGGGCGCCGCCGATTCGACGTACGGATTGGCCCGGTCGGCCAGCTCAATGATCAATCGCATGGCCTTGTTGAAATCGCACGCCTCGTAAGCCGCGGCAATCTCGTCGGCGACGGCCGCCGCCTGGGCGAACAGGCCGCCGTCGTCGGGATACCTGTCCGACAGGCCGGTGGATTCGACAAATTTGGCGGTGCGGCTGGCCAGATTGACGACCTTGCCAACCAGATCGGAATTGATTTTGGCGACGAACTCGCCCAGGTTCATGTCGAGATCGTCAAGCCCGGCGCCCAGCTTGCTGGCGTAGTAGTAACGCAGCCAGGTCGGATTCAAATGCTTCAGGTACGTTTCGGCCTTCACAAAGGTGCCGTCCCGTTTGGACATTTTCCGGCCGTCGACGGTCAAAAATCCGTGAATGTGGACTTTTTCGGGCAGATTAAAACCGGCCGCTTTGAGCATGCCAGGCCAGAACAGCGTGTGGAAATAGGTGATGTCCTTGCCGATGAAGTGGTGAATCTCCGTCTGGTCGTTGCGCCACCAGTCATCGAAACTCTCTTTGTTCCGGTCGCACCATTGCTGGGTCGAAGCCATGTAGCCGATTGGCGCGTCGAACCAGACATACCAGTAGTTGTCGGGGAAGTCCGGAATCTCAAAGCCAAAATACGGCCCTGGGCGGGAGATGTCCCAGTCGCGCAAGGCGTTCTTGAGGAAGTGCCCTTTCAGATAGTTCGCCACCTCGGGCTGCAGGTGCTGGCCGTTCTGGGTCCATTCTTCCAGGAAGTCGCGGAGTTGCTCCAGCTCGACAAACAGGTGCGGCGTGCTGCGCACTTCAGGTTTGACGCCGGTCAGCGTACTGACGGGATCGATCAGTTCCTCGGGACTGTAGGTATGCCCTTTGACGCAGCTGTCGCCGTACTGGTCCGGCTCGCCGCATTCGGGACAGGTCCCGCGGACGAAACGATCGGCCAGGAAGGTTTTGGCTTCTGGATCGAAGAGCTGCTGCACGTCGCGCTCGACGATCAGGCCGGCCTTTTTCAAGCCGCCCCAGACCTCGTGGCAGAGCGTGCGATTTTCCGGGCTGTTGGTGCTGCCATAGTTGTCGAACGCGATATCAAAACCGGCGAAGTCCCGGCGGTGTTCATCCTGCACCCGGGCGATCCATTCCTCTTCGCTGACGCCCGACTTTCGCGCACTCATCATAATTGCGGTGCCGTGGGTGTCGTCGGCGCAAAGGAAAATGCATTGATTGCCTCGCAATTTCTGGAAACGCACCCAGATATCGGTCTGGATGTATTCGACCAGATGGCCGATATGAATCGGCCCATTGGCATAGGGCAAAGCCGCGGTGACCAGGATCCTGCGTGTCATAATTACTCCGTATTACGAGGCGTGCCACGGCATTGTAACGAAGCGCCGGCAATCACGGAATTCGCCGTCGCGTACATTTCCCCGGAGAGACGTGCTGTTGGTAAAGGACGATGCTCGGCCCCGGCAGGTTCAGGTCGAAAGCCGGACAACGGCCCCGCCGCCCGATTGCCCGTTCTGGAGCGACGCTCCCGAATCCTCTAAAATCCACCCGATCCGGACGAAGAACCGTATCCCGCTATTTCTGCGGAAACGACGATCAGACAGGATGGTGGCGAAACGCCTTATGAAAATCGCCGTGAGTGTCATTATTCCCACCTGGAACGAAGAAGCTGGCGTCGTTTTGGCGATCGAACGCGCCTGGTCGGCTGGAGCCGACGAAGTGATCGTGGCCGATGGCGGCAGCCAGGACGAGACCTGCACGCTCGCTGGGCAGAGCGACTGCCGGCTGGTGACCAGTCCGGCGGGCCGCGCCCGGCAACAGAACGCAGGGGCTATGGCGGCGAGTGGTCGCGTTCTGCTGTTCCAGCACGCCGACAACTGGCTGGCGGCGGGAGCCATTGACCAGGTGCGCGAGGCGATCGCGGGCGGGGCTGAGTGCGGCGCCTTTTGCCAGCGGATCGAAGCCGCAGGGCTCCTGTATCGTCTGCTGGAATGGGGCAACGGCCGGCGCGTCGCCTGGCGGGGATCGCCTTATGGCGACCAGTCGATTTTCGTCGAGCGCACGGCGTTTGAAGCGGTGGGCCGCTTCCCCGAGGTTCCTCTGCTGGAAGACCTGCTGCTGATGCGGCAGCTGCGGCGACGCAGCCGGCCACGTCTGTTGCCAGGCCCGCTACATGTCAATGCAAGGCGCTGGCAAAAATACGGCGTGCTGCGACAGACGTTGCGGAACTGGCGACTGCTGGCCGCCCATCGCTGGGGAGCGTCGCCCGATCAGCTGGCGTCGGCTTATCCGCGGCACGACCAGTAAGGGGCGATCAGCCTTCGGCCTGGGACTGGCGTTCGTCGACGGCGGGGGCCGCCGCGGCGGGTTTGGCGGGGGCGCCTTCTTCTTCGCGCTCGATGATCAGGCTGCCGGCTTCACCGGGCTGGAGCAGGCCGCCTTCGAGGAGCTTGTCGACCAGTTGGCGATGGAGCTGTTCGTGCTCTTGCGGCAAGGAGTCTTCGTCGGCGTGCAGGCTGACGACGATATTCTTTTTGCCGGAAACAGGGTCGATCTGTAATCGCAGGGTCATTTCAGCCATTGGCTTCTTTCCAAAAGTCGGCCAGGCAAGTGGGCCCGGCTGCATGATTTATGAGGACGCGGTCGCTGGAGAATCGTCTGCGGTTGGAGCGAGGTTGAAATCCGGCAGCACGGTTCCCAGCGTTTTCGCATCGAGGACCTTATGTTCCAGCAGCAAGTCGCGGAGCGTTTCCAGCAGGGCCTGGTTCTCTTTGAGAATGTCGGCGGCGCGGCGCCTGGCGTCTTCCAGCACCCGGCGGACTTCGGTGTCGATGGCGGCCAGCTGGGCTTCAGAGTAGAGCCGCTGCACTTCGCGATTTTCGGTGATGACTTGACCCAGTCCGACCAGATCGCCCCCCATGCCGAACTCTTCGACCAGGGCCCGGGCGATATTCGTGGCCCGCTGCAGGTCGCCGGCGGAGCCGATCGACAGATCGTTCAGCAGCAGCTGTTCCGCCTCGCGACCGCCCATCAACACGCACAGATCGTCGAGCAGCCGGCCCTGGGTGACCACATACCGGTGCGCCGGATCCTGGTGCTTCACATAGCCCAGCGCGCCGGCCGTATCGGCCAGGATGGAGATCCGTTCGATGGCGGCGGAGTGGGGCGTAAACAGGCCGCAAATGGCGTGGCCCGCTTCGTGGGTAGCGACGACGCGTTCTTCATGCGGCGTCATTTTGGGGCGTTCGATCCACTCGGTCAGCGCCCTTTCGACATCGGCCTTTTCGCTCGCTCCTGTCGCCCCTCCCCGCAGCCGGTTCCGCGCCAGGGCGCGACACAGGGCGTTGATATGATCGCCGGAGAAACGCGTTCCCTGCGTGGCGCCTTCGACGAACTCGCCGGTGCGCCTGACGGCGTATTCGAGCGCCTCGCTGCTGAACTGCAGATCCATTTTTTGATCGTAGATCTGCAGGATCTCGCGGCGGTCGTCGGCGTCCGGGTAAGGGATGTGCAAGTGGAATTCGAACCGTCCCGGCCGCAGCAAGGCGGGGTCCAGGATCTCGGCGAAGTTGGTTGTGCCGACGACAAACACCAGTTCCTCTTTGCGGAAGCCGTCCATCTCCGTCAGCAGCTGGTTGACCATCGAATGCTCGACGCCCGAGCCGGCGTACGTGCCGCGGGCCGAGGCGAACGAATCCAGCTCATCGAACACAATCACGGCCGGGGCCGACTGGCGGGCCTGGTGGAAAATCTGGCGGAGGTTCTCTTCGCTTTCACCGACCCACTTGCTCTTGAGTTCCGGGCCGGAGACGACCGTAATGGCGGCGCCGATCGCGGTCGCCATCGCCTTGGCGAACAGCGTTTTGCCGGTGCCAGGCGGGCCCCAGAAGATCATGCCGCGGGGCAGCAATTCTTCCAGCCGGCGGATTTTGTCGGGCTCGGTCTGTTCGTCCTTGATGGCCAGCACTTCGAGAATTTCTGATCGCAGCCGCTTCTTCACTTTGGCGTAGCCGCCGATATCGGCGTCGAGATCGAGCGTCGGCACTTCGAGCGATCCGCGGGCTGTGGTCTGGCGAATCTGCCGGATCACGCCACGGTCGTTGGCCGGATAGTCTTCTCCTTCGATCGTCGCCAGCAGCTTCCGCAACCGGGCGGCGTTCATACCGGAGACATGCTTGTAAAGGGCCCAGGGATTCAATCCGCGGCCGAACTTGCGGGCTTCCTTCTGCGTGACCAGATACCGCAGACGCTCCCGTGGCGCGCCCAGCAGGCTGTAGCGATGGGGGAACAGGTTCTCGATCACTTTCGGCAGCGGGAACGATGGATCCTTGAAGCCCAGCCAGACCAGCTCCGGATTTTCGTACAGCAAGGCGATGCACTCGCGGGCCTCTGCGGTCAGGGCGCCTTGCGAGGTGGTCATTAGATCCAGGTGCGGCAGCACGACGACCCGGCGTTCAACGGCTCCACGGACGGCAGTCCGCAATTGCTGCACGATCATGCTGATGAAGTCCATCGGCATGCCGGGAGCCGTATCGCCCTCTCGGGGTCGGCCGTCCAGATACAAGCAACGCACATCGGCCTGGCGGGTCCGGTTCCGCAGATTGACGAACAGGTACGGCGCCAGATCCTTGTCGCACTCGACCAGCACCGGCAGACCTCGCACCAGATCGCCGGCGATCTCCGCCAGCGCGGCCGCATAGGCCAGCTCCACGGCGTCTTCGACGGCCAGTTCTTCAGGCAGCTCTTCTTCCGCGATCAGAATCGACATAGGGTATCCGTAAGGACGACGCGTTCAGCGCGCGGGACGGGAACCGCAATGAGCGGCATCGGCTAAACCTCGACAACGATCGTGAGCGAACCGGTCGCGGCGTCTTCCGTCATGCTCTTGATGTTTCCCATGCGACGGGCTTTCACTTTGAGGGCCTCGGCGGTGGCGCGGTTGACCGCCTGGTCTAGCTCCTGGCGCAAATCGCCGAGGGCTCCTTCCAGGGCGTCGGTCACCTGCTTCTGCAGTTCGTCGGCCTGGAGCTGGGAGTCTTTCTCGAGTGCTTCGCGCGCCTGGCGGCGGATCTTTTCGCGAACAATCTCGGCGCCGGGGCCTTCGTCGTCGTATGCGACGCCTTCGCGGGTTGTTTCCAGGTCGACCTCGTGAGCCGCTTCGACTTCGACCTTGACTTCGGCCGTTCTCAAATCGACCGTAATTTTCAGGTCGCCGTCCTGGCGAACGCAAAGGTCGCCGTCTCGCTCGTATCCCTGTTTTTCCAGTTCGCCCGCTAGCAATTCGGCCATTTCTTCGTTCGGCAGCACCTGCAGCCATTCTAATTGCGAACAGACATGATCGGCAGCCCGGACAACCTTCCGTAGCGACTCACTGATTTTGATCCGATAGGCACGGCTCATAGCGGACTCCTTGATAGTTGGGCGTGGACGTTTCTATTTTAGACAATCGAACGCCCGAAGGTTAGGGTCCGCCGCCAGCTCGCCGCCATGAAAGTGCGTGAACTCCCTTTCCAGAAAACGAATGGCCCGGGATGGGCTATTGTTCGGCCGCACTGCCCAGCCCTTTGAAAACTTTGCTGCGGAGCGCTTTGTTGGTGGGCGTCATCGGATTGGCGGTGCCGTCTTCCGCCAGGGCGGCGTACATCATTTGAAAACTAGCGTCGAGATCGTCGGCGAAATGCACAATCAGCGCTTCGGGCGTCATCGGCGGTTTGGGCGAACCCCATTCCGGCAAACGCTGATGGGAGACAATCATATGCTCCAGCCGGAGCTGCAGTTCCTGGTCCAGGCCGCGTCCGACCGCTGCCTCGCGGACCATGTCGCGGCCTAGAAGAATATGGCCGATCAGCTCGCCCGCAGGCGAATAACGGGCCCCGGCAGGCGTTTGTTCCAACTCCTGGAGCTTGCCGATATCGTGCAGAATGGCCCCGGCCGCGACCAGATCTCGCGACAAAGCAGGCTGCAGGTCCGGGTAGTCGGTCCTGTATTTGTCCGCCAGCATCAGGGCGTTGCGCGTGACGCTGAGCACATGCTCCAGATAGCCGCCGGCGAACGCGTGGTGATTCCGCACGGCGGCCGGCATCGTCAGCAATCGTTCGCGATGTTCCGTCAGGATTGCAGTGACAAGTTCTGACAGCGGTCCATCGGCGATCTGGTCGCTGGCGATCGCCAGCAGCGCGGCGAACATTTCTTCCGGTTCAAACTGCGACCTCGGACGACACATCCATTCGTCAAACCCGTCGGCCCGGTCGGCGTCGCACGCTTCGCGCACCTTATGGATTTCCAGCTGGGGACCGTAGGTCGACTCGCGGTATACGCTCCGCACCTTGAAGAACTGCCCCACGCTCCAACCGCGGCAGTCTTCAGCGCAAAGCGAGTCGTTCCAGATGGGAAAAGTCAACGACTTGCCCGCATCGCGAAAGGTCACCCGGTAGTAGGGCTTCCCTGTTTTAGTGACCAACTCCTCCTTGGCGGCCAGCATCACAAAAGCGTCGGCTTCCTGGCCGTCGGTCATTTCAGAAAGGGTCAGAATGGGGAGGATTTTTTTGCCCGGCATGATGCGCTCGTTAACGGAAAGAAGCGGTCATTTTCCAGGATTTTACGGCGCCCAGGAACGGCAGCCTAGCAGGCTTCTGTGTCGGTCAAGGCGGGGTTTGGCATCCGACGGTTAAAGGAAACTCGCCGGCGCCTCCGGCCTGGCGGGGGACGGAGGCATTGCATCCGCTGGACCGGTTTCGTCCCAGACCAGGGCATTGTACGATTGCGACCGTTCCCCCATTTTCATCGAAGAGAAGAGCCATGCCCGAAACGATCACGTCCGAACAGCGTCAGGCCTATGATACCGCCCTGGATTTCGCTGAAGGCCAGGTTGCCGCCCTGGTCGTAAACCACCCCGATTACTTCCCGATCTATACGGTCGAAGGGAAGTGGCGTCACCCGGGCGAGCTGTGGACTGACTGGACCGGCGGCTTCCTGGCCGGCATGATGTGGCGGTTCCAGCAACGCACCGGTTCCGCGGCGTGGCAGGAGCGGGCCGAGCATTACTCCAAGCTGCTGGAACACCGGCAGCATGACCGGAACGTCCACGACCTGGGCTTCATTTTCCTCAACACCTACCGCCCCTGGTATCAGTTGACCGGCGACCCGCAGCTGCAGGAAGTGCTGATCCAGGCGGGCCGCACGCTGGCGATGCGTTTCCAGGAGAAGGGTCAGTACCTGCGGAGCTTTGTGGCGCCCGAGTCGCTGTTTATCGATATTATGATGAACGTGCCGATTATCTTTTACGCGGGCCAGGAAGCGAACGACCCGGCCTTGCTGGCGGTTGCGCTGGCCCATTGCGACACGACCGCCCGGACGATCGTGCGGCCCGACGGCTCAACCGCGCACGAAGGGATCTTTGATCTGGAAACGGGCGAGTTCCTGCGGCAGACGACCCACCAGGGCTTGCGTGACGACAGCGCCTGGGCTCGCGGTCTGGCCTGGTCGTTATACGGCTACAGTCAGGTGTACGGGTTCACGCAGGACGCCCAGCACCTGGAGATCGCCGAGCGGAACGCCCGCTACTGGATCGACCATCTACCGGCGGACAACGTGCCTTACTGGGACTTCGACGCCGACCTGACGCTGCCGCCGCCACGAGGGGCGCAGAAGGACAGTTCCGCTGGAGCGATTGCGGCCAGCGGGCTGCTGGATCTGGCCCGGCAAACGGAGTCGCCGGACAAGGCGGCCGAATATCAACGGGTGGCGCTGGCCATGCTCGACGCGCTTGTTTCGCCTGCATACCTGGCCGCCAGCGATGCCGGCTGGGAGGGGATCCTGAAGCATGGTGTCTACCATACCGACAAGAATCTGGGCGTCGACGAATCGGTCATGTGGGGTGAGTTCTTCTTTGTGGAAGCGCTCACCAAAGCAGTGATGGCCCGATAATCGTCGGGTGAAGAGGACGTCGCTTCGCTGCGAGGTTTGACGCGTCTTGCTCGAACAGGGGATCTGCCTGTTCGAGCCGCGATGGTTAGTCTCGTTTGACCCGGAGGGACGCTTACGGGCCCATCTGGAAAGCGGCGATCACGCTGTCCATGATAGAGGTCGTTACATCCTGCGTGCCATCGAAGACCCAGATATTGCGCACCAGGTCGATCATCAGCATGCCGGTAAAACAGAGCAGCATACAAACGCACATCAGCGAGAGCACGTTGAAAATGCTGTAAGGACGTTCGTTGCTGACGGGCGCCATCGCCTGGTTGGGCATGGGCGCCATCTGGGCGGCTCCGGCGCCGCCCATCGACATGCCGCCGTAAGCGTCGCCGAACATGTCGGGCTCTTCGGCAACCAATTGATCGCCGGCCCCGGAATTCATGTAGTCGCCGCCGCCTGCGTCGTAGCCGTCGAGTCCATCCAGGGCGTCGCCGCCCAGCATGGTGGCCGCATTTTCATCGGCGTAGCCGACGGAATCTTCCAGGGCGATGACCTGCGAGCCGCTTTCTTCGTCCTCGAATTCATCGTTGACGGGGGTCAGCAGGAATTCTTCGTCGGCTTTCAGCTGGGTCGCTGCGTCGGGATCGCTGCTGCTGCCGTCGAGCGTGATCATGTCATCGTCTTCGGGCAGTTCCAGCATGTCGATGGCGGAACCTCCCAGCTCAAGCGGTTCCTCTTCCAGTGACAGGCCGCTGTCGGTCGGATTGAGGTTGATGCCGCTGTCTCCTGCGCCGAGGGCAAGATCGCTACCAATCCCGCTGCCGCCAAGGACCAGATCATCATCGTCGTCGACGGAAAGATCCAGTTCGGAATCGGCGCCGAAACCGCTGCCCAGAACAAGCTCTTCGTCATCGTCGATATTGCTGGAGCTACCCCTACTGGGATTGCTGGAACCACCGCCGATGCTGGAACCGATCGCCGAATCGCCCAGGACCAGATCCGAGTCGCCGCCGAGCATGCCGCTGCCGCCCAGGGCCAGATCGCTGGCGTCGGTGTTCAGGCCTTTTTCTTTGTTGCTGATCGTGCTTTCGCCCGCCACCAGATTGACTCCAGAGCCGAGCACGTCGGGCACCAGTTCGACATCGCTCCCCAGGCCGATATCGCTGTCGGCTTCGTCGCCCAGTTGAATATCGCTGTCGCCTGTGGGGCGATCCTTGCGGCCGATGATGGTGCTGGAGGTCGACTCGCCCGAATGGCCCAGCGATTCTTCGCTGACCAGGATCGAGTCGTCGTCGTCATCGTCGAAACTGAATTCGTCGGCGAGGCCGGGGGCGTCGTCGGAGAGGGAGAGGGAGTCATCGGACAGGGACAGAGAATCGTCGGAAAGCGTCAGCTCGCTGTCGTCCTGAGGGGGCTGGACGCTGGCGGCGTATTTCTCGACGTCTTCGAGCTTGAATCGCATCTGCGAGCCATCACGGAATCCGCGCAGCGAACCCTCAGAGACGAGCTCGTTCACCTGGTCGGTGGTTAGCCCTAGCTTGTCAGCAGCTGCTTGAATGTCGATCAGATTGGCCATGCAGAAAGCTCTCCGGCAGTCGGCTCATTGAATAAACGGCGATGCTCAAAAACGGCAAAAGTCTCACGAACGAATTCGCTTCTGGGTCCGCTCCCGGTTTACCGCGACAGCCTGGCAATGCAAGCGATCAGAAAACCAGGGACCCTCGGAAACCTCAACTCTAGGTTTTTCCAAGACGCGTGCGGCACGGATGTCGCCCCTTTTTTCCCTGGTTTTTCAAACAGGGCGGGGAGTCTCAGCAACCAGCAGAATTAGAAAGAAGAGTCAGGAGGTAAATTCGTTTTTTCCGTGTTCGTTTGGTGCTGATCCAACAGGATCGGGCGTTGCAGGGACACTGCACCCCACTGGCACTAAACTAATTGCAATAAGTGTAATTGCAAGCTGGACTTGTGTTTGCCGTCCTGGCAAGCCGTTTCCGCGCCGGCGGAGTCGACTCTTTTTCCGCATTTCACACGTCAGGAAGGATCCTAACGCTGCGAAACCAGGGAGCGAATTTCCCGCGGCGAAGGACTCGCGGCGTTAAATTCCTCCATTTGGCCATCCCAATGAATATTGCGTACGCTCTTCAGGGCGATGCGGCCAGAGTTCCGTTCCACATGATAAACACGTATCAAACTCGCTTTGGTATCAATCAGGGTAATTTGCTGCTCGTTTCCCAGGTCGACCGTAACCACCGCCACGCCATCGGCTTGCGATGTGGTTGCAGGGGACGGTTCCACGCGCGGAGCGACAAATCGCTCGCGCACCTGGCTGGGGGACTGGGCAACCGCCTCTCGGCGACTGATCCAGGCTCCTAAAAACCCGGCAATTAAACAACTGGCAAGGCACAACCCGGTGACCGTAACTCGCTGCATGCGATTTTCCCGCCTTCCTTGGCACTCGTTAGCATTGGGTGATACTGGTAGTAGTGGATTGAGCCCTTCCCTGCTATCTATTGTAGAAGGGCCCGTCAGCGATTCAAGGAATTTCGTGTCAGGAAACGCTTTCTCGACAAGTGATTACAGCGATTGCACCGACCTTGCGAAAGGCTCCGGCCAGGGCAAGGGCGTCATCCGCCGCCAGTCAGACCGAATTTTGCCGGAAACAAACAGCCGTTGCGACCGCACCGCCAAAACGGGCTCCCCGACTTGAAGCTGTTCGTCGGAACCGCCATGCGTTATTCCCGATTTTTCCCCTCAAGCGCGGAGTCTAGTCGTCGATTCCCTGGTTCACAAGGCCAATCCGGGCGAGCTTGGAATCCCGTACTTGGGACAAAAGGCATCTCAATCATGCTCTTTCGCTTGGAGAAAGGTCCTCCGGGTTTGTCCGGCCAGGCCGGAGCAGACCGGTCGGCTGGGATGGCGGCAGTGGCGCGTGCAGACGCGCCGCTGGCGTTGGGGGTTACCTTCGCCCTGATTAAGAAATACGATGCCGTTTCATGAAGCACGGCGACAGCGGTCGTCGCCGAGACCAACTGCAGGGTAAATGCCTGATGAACCTGTTTTCGACGGGAATCTTGCTGAGCGGCGGGCTCGATAGCTGCATTTTATTGGCCCAGCTGTTGGACCAGGGGCGGACCGTGCAGCCGTTCTATGTGCGATCGGATCTAGGGTGGGAAGTCTGCGAGCTGGCTTCGATCCGCAAGTTTCTGGCCGCCTTTGCCTGCCCCCGCCTGTTGCCCCTGGTCGAACTGGCGATGCCAGTCAAGGATCTGTACGGAGACCACTGGAGCATTTCCGGCGAGGACGCTCCCGGTTATGATTCGGCCGACACCGACGTTTTTTTGCCCGGACGCAACGCCCTGCTCGCCATCAAGGCGGCCCTGTGGTGCCAGCTGCACGCCCTGCCGGAGTTGCATCTGGCGACGCTCAAGGGGAATCCCTTCGCCGACGCCAGCGACGCGTTCTTCGATCATTTTCACGGCGTGCTGGATCGGACTGGAGACGCACGGGTGCGGATCGTGCGTCCTTTTGCCCAGCTTTCCAAATGCGAAGTGATGCGATTGGGCAGCCGTTATCCGCTGGAGTTCACGTTTTCCTGCATCGCCCCCCGGCAGTGTTTGCATTGCGGCGCCTGTAACAAGTGCAGCGAACGCCAGAAGGCTTTTGCCGACCTGGGCTTCGATCCCACACGCTACGCCCTGGCGACAAACCGGTAACTCGACCGCTTGCGAGGGTTTCCCGCGTCAGGCCTTGAAACTTTAACCTTCCCCGCTTTCTCTACCAAACTCGCCGCCGTTGAAGTCCGGAAGCAGCTTCGCCTGGCGACAGACCTCTATGAAGGATCCTTTATGTATCGCGTGACTCGGAACATTGATTTTTGCTACGGGCACCGCCTGCTCAATTACGACGGCAAATGCCGCTTCCTGCATGGTCATAACGGCCGGGCCGAGATCACAATTGAGTCCGAACAGCTCGACAACCGTGGGATGGTGATGGATTTCTCCGACATTAAACGGGTCGTCAGCACCTGGATCGACGAGAATCTGGATCATCGGATGATTCTGAACCGGAAAGACCCAGCCGTGGAAGTGCTGTCGAAACTAAACGAGCCGCTGTTCCTGATCGACGACAACCCCACCGCCGAAACGATTGCCCGTTTGATCTATACCTTCACCGCCAAAAGCGGCTTCCCGGTGACCGAGGTCAAGTTGTGGGAAACGCCCAACTGCTTCGCCACGTACCGCGACTAACGTCTGGTCCCCTTCGAACCCGTAGCCGAACTCGTCCGAGTTTGGCCGCCATTACTACGGGCTAGAATCTTCCCACCCAAGTTCGGCGACTTTGGCTACATGCCTGGCGCCGGCCATCATGTTGGCGGAGACTTCGCCCCGAAGTAGCATCGGCGCAAAAACCCGTTAAGATGGCGCTGGCTGCAGGAAGGGCCTGCCGGCCGTCCTGCCTTTGATCCCCTTTGAACGCGACCCCTATGGAGCCTGGCCTGATGCGACGTCCTACTTTTCTGCAGCAGTGCGGTATTTTTCTGACGCTTGGATTGACGGCCTGCCTGGCCGCCGCCGCGTCCGCCCAGGCCGCCAAACCGATCCGCGTTGGCGTCATTGGGCTGGATACTTCGCACGTGGTCGCATTCACCAAGGTGCTGAACGACCCCGACGCCCCGGAAGACGTCGCCAATTGTCGCGTGGTGGCCGCCTTTCCCGAAGGCAGCCCCGATATTGCATCCAGCGTCAGCCGCGTGCCCGGCTATACCGAGCAGCTCAAAGCGTTGGGTGTGGAAATTGTTGATTCGATTCCCGCGTTGCTGGAAAAGGTCGACGCGGTCCTGCTGGAAACGAACGACGGCCGGCCCCACCTGGAGCAAGTGCTGCCGGTGCTGGCCGCGGGCAAGCCTACCTTTATCGACAAGCCGATGGCCGCTTCGCTGACCGATGTCGCCGCGATTTTCATGGCGTCGGAACGTTCTGGCACGCCGGTGTTTTCGTCTTCGTCGCTGCGGTATTCGTCCGGCGCCCAGGAGTGCCGCAACGGCGCGATTGGCAAGATCGTGGGGGCGGACACCTTTAGTCCGTGTTCGCTGGAGAAGACCCATCCCGATCTTTACTGGTACGGAATCCATGGGGTGGAAACGTTGTTTACGGTCATGGGGCCGGGTTGCGTTTCGGTCTCGCGTGTATCGTCGCCTGGCTTCGAAATGGCGGTCGGCAAGTGGAACGACGGCCGGATCGGCTCCTTCCGCGGCATCCGTGAAGGGAAGGCCGGCTACGGCGGCACCGCTTTCGGGACGACGGAGCACCGCACTATCGGCAAGTACGAAGGCTACCGGCCGCTGGTGGTGGAGATCGTCAAATTTTTCCGCACCGGCGAATCCCCGGTCGCGGATGAAGAGACGCTCGAGCTGTACGCTTTTATGTCGGCCGCCGATGAGAGCAAGCGGGAACACGGTGCGCCGGTTTCAGTGCAAAAGCTGATTACGGCCGCCAAAGAAGAAGCGACGGAGAAACTCCTGGACTGGCATCCAAAAAAGTAGGCCGATCCCGCCGCAACGGGCGGCTGCTCCTTTCGGCAATCGGCCGGCAGCCGTATAATTTCCTGTTTGGGGCGGCGCCCGGCCGCCCCGTGTTGCGACTCCACTCCAAGGCAGTCTGTTGAAGGTCATTCATTATCCCCATCCCACGCTGCGGCACAAATCCAAACCCCTGCAGCGTGTCGACGACGAGCTGGCCGCGATGGTGCGGGAAATGTTCGTGCTGATGTACGAACACGACGGCGTTGGTCTGGCTGCAAACCAGGTCGACCTGCCTTTTCGTCTGTTTGTCGTCAATCTGAAATCCGACCCCGAAGAAGGCGAAGAGCTGGTCTTCCTCAATCCGGTGATCTCCGCCCCCAAAGGGATGGCCGAAGGGGAAGAAGGCTGCCTGAGCATTCCCGGCTTGTACGGTCCCGTGAAGCGACCCAAGCAGGTGAATATCACCGCCTATAACCTGCAGGGGGAAGAAATCTCGGCGACTGTTACCGGTCTGCTGGCCCGGGTCGTGCAGCACGAAACCGATCATCTGGATGGGGTGCTTTTCCCCGATCGCATGTCGGAAACCTCGCGGGCGGACGCCTTGCCGATTCTGGAAGAATTTGAAATCAACTTCGAAAGCCAGCGGCAAACGGGCGGTATCCCCGACGACGCAACCATTGCCCTGCGGCTGGCGGAACTTGAACGAAAGTACTGCGGCTAAACGATGCGACTGGTGGTAATGGGTGCGGGTCCTTTCGCCGTACCGATGTTTGAAGCTCTGCTCGATTCGCCCCACGAAGTGGCCGCGCTAGTCACCCGGCCGCAGCGTCAGGTGCGCACCCGTGGCGATGCGCCTGTCAACCCGATGCGCCAGGCGGCGCTGCGTTACAACCTGGCCGTCTTCGATCCGGAGAATGCGAACAGTCCGGAAACGCTGTCCGTGTTGCAAGAGCTGGCGCCCGATCTGCTGGTCGTATGCGACTTTGGCCAGATCCTCAAATCGGCCACGCTCGCCTCCGCTCCGTTGGGCGGGATCAATCTGCACGGCTCCCTGCTGCCCCGGCACCGGGGCGCTTCGCCCGTTCAGGCTGCCCTGTATGAGGGCGACGCCGAAACGGGCGTGAGCGTGATCCACATGACGCCGCGTCTGGACGGCGGTCCCTGCCTGGTCGTGCGACGTACGGCCATTCTGCCCGGGGAAACGGCCGAAGAACTGGAGCCGCGACTGTCGCAACTGGGGGTGGAGCCGGTGCTCACCGCCATCGACATGCTGGCGGCCTGGGACCGGGAATCTCCGATTGGCGAGGTGCAGGATCCGGCCCTGGCGACCCGCGCGCCTCGACTGGCCAAGACCGACGGCGAAGTCGACTGGTCGCGTTCCGCTCTCGCGATCTCCCATCAGATCAGGGCCTTCAAGCCGTGGCCCAAAACCTACACGCACCTGCTGCCCGACGGCGCCGCGCCGGTTCGCATATTGCTTGACGAGGTCGAAGTCTTGTCGCAACCAGCCAGCGCGGAACCTGGAAGGGTCGTGTCGGCCCAGGACGGCAGCCTGCTGGTGGCGACCGGCGATGGATTGCTCTCGCTTCGCAGCGTACAGCCTGCTGGCAAGCGGGTGATGCCTGTCGAAGAATTCCTGCGCGGACGCCCTTTGAAACCGGGCGATCGCTTTGGCATGCTGCCGCCTTCTGCCTGAACGCCGGCTGCCGAATTTTGGTCAGACGTTGACTTTCCTTCCGGTCTGCGGGCTATCTGCTTATCACGCAGGCCAAATGCGGTCCGCTGACCGCCTCAATGCGGGAGATCTTCGGCAGGGCATATTCGAGTCGATGCAGCGGCTCTACCGGCTGCACCAGCGTCCAGTGGAACAAGGTGAGCACCGAAAAGACCAGGGACAGCTGCAGACAGGCAATGACGACCGTATTGAACACGGCCCGATCGACGGAAAATTCAAAGTAATGGCGCACCGCCAGAAACCATCCAATCGACAGCAGCAACACGTGAATCGGCACAATCACTAGCCACAGGCCGAAATCAAAAACGGGAAATCCCAGCCAGTAGAACAGCCGTAACGTGGGCATCGCAATCAGCGTATAAACCAGGTAAGAAACGAGCGTCGCGGCGACGCACTTCCCCCAGAACAGTAACCGCCCGCCTTCCGCCTTGACGACCTGCGATTTTGAAAAGTCGGAAGCCCAGACCAGAAGCGCTGCCAGCGGAATCTGCACCAGCACGGCAACCGGCGTAAGGAACAGCAGTAGCCACCAACTGGGCGCGATCAGCCCAATGATCAGCTCCAGCGCGATTAAACCGCCGGCCAGGGAGAAACAGTTCTGCCAGATGCGGGAAAACTTTCTGGATTCGAGCAGATTGCTGGCTTCGTCGGGCGTTTTCTCCGGCTGTTTCTTGCCGGAGATATCGACAAAATATCCCAGGTCGTTCTCCCAGCCGCAGGCAGTGCATAGACCTTGCCCCTGAGGCAAAGTTCGGTCGCATTTGTCGCAGTCTCGAGCAATCATCAGCAGCCCCTCTTTTAGTGAAGCCCCCGTTGTAGCCTATCGCCTTCTCTTTTTTAACCAGCGGGCGAATCGTTTCAAAAATAACGGTTCAAAATTTCGTGCGCAGCCTTCGCTACGGACGAGAGAAAAGTTGCGGACCGAAAAAAGGCAGATAGCGGGGCTTGGGGGCGGCGCCTCCGGAAATTGGACCGACGCTCGCTGCCTTTGCGACGGTACCTGTCCGGCAGAGCATTTGCCTGGCGCAGCAAGGCCGGCGGCGGGTAAGGTAAAGACGATCGTGCTGCAGAACTTTGCATGGCGGTTGCCGACGGTTCGCGGCAGTCATATAATCGCCGCCTTAACGCCGAGTTCGCCACCTTCCGCTGTCATCGGCCACCTGCCCTATCCCGGCGGTCGTTGAGGAAACGCTCATGAAAATCCACGAATACCAAGGCAAACAGTTATTTCGCCAGGCAGGCGTTCGCGTTCTGGACGGGCATCTGGCGGAAACGCCGGCGGCGGCGGCCGAAGCCTACAACAAACTGGGCGGCAAGATTGCGGTGGTCAAATCGCAAATCCATGCCGGCGGCCGCGGGAAAGGCACCATCAAAAACAATCCCGATCAGCGCGGCGTGCAGCTTGTCAAAAGCGCGGAAGAAGCCGAGCAAGTCGCCAAAAACCTGCTGGGCAACGATCTAGTGACGGTGCAAACCGGACCCGTCGGAAAAACCGTCAACAAGGTTTATGTCGAAGCCGGCTGCGATATCGCCCGGGAGCTTTACCTGGGGATCGTGCTGGACCGGGAAGCGAAAAAGCCCGTGCTGATGATGTCCAGCGAAGGCGGCGTGGAGATCGAAGAAGTGGCGGCCCACTCGCCTGAGAAGATCTTCAAGGAACACTATGATCCTGCCGTTGGCCTGGAAAGCTACCAGGTCCGCAAGCTGTGCAAAAAGCTGGGGATCGAAGGCGCCGCCGCCCGTAGCGCCGACAAGTTCCTGAAAACGGTCTGCCGGCAGTTCGTGGACTACGACTGCTCGATGGTCGAGATCAACCCGCTGGTGCTGACCGGCAGCGAAGAGATGTTGGCGCTCGACTCCAAAATGAGCTTCGACGACAACGCCCTGTTCCGCCACAAAGAACTGCTGGAACTGCGGGACCTGACCGAAGAAGACCCGGACGAAGTCAAAGCGGCCGAATTCGGCCTGAGCTATGTCAACCTCGACGGCAACATCGGCTGCCTGGTCAACGGCGCCGGACTCGCCATGTCGACGATGGACATCATCAAACTGCACGGCGGCGAACCCTCGAACTTCCTCGATGTGGGCGGCGGCGCCAAAACGGAACAGGTGATCGAAGCGTTCCGGATTCTGCTCGGAGACGCCAACGTTAAAGCGGTCCTGGTGAACATTTTTGGCGGCATCATGCAGTGCACGACCATCGCCGCGGCGTTGCTGGAAGCCTACAAAACGGTCGGTTTCAGCGTGCCCCTGGTAGTGCGGCTGGAAGGCACCGAAGTGGAGCAAGGCCGTAAAATGCTCGCCGACAGCGGCGTCGATATCATCTCGGCGGTCGACTTGACCGATGCGGCGAAAAAAGTCGTCGCCGCCGCCGGAGCGTAACCCCCCATTCCCGTCCTAGCCGACAATCCTTTGATTACTCGATCGCTGCTATGAGCATTCTTGTCAATAAAGACACCCGCGTTATCTGCCAAGGCATCACCGGAAAATCGGGCGCCTTTCATACTCGCGGCTGCCTGGAATATGGGACCAAAGTCGTCGCCGGCGTTACCCCCGGCAAGGGCGGCCAGACTGCCGAGGGCTTGCCCGTGTTTGACACGGTGGAAGAAGCCGTCGCGCAAACAGGCGCCAACGCCACGATGATCTTTGTCCCCCCGCCGTTCACCGCCGACGCCATCCTGGAAGCGGTCGACGCTGGCATCGAAGTGATTGTCGCCATCACCGAAGGCGTGCCGGTGCTCGACATGGTCCGCGTGTACGAAGTCGTCCGCGCCAGCAACTCGGTGCTGATCGGCCCTAACTGCCCGGGTCTGATCACGGCCGAAGAATGCAAGATCGGCATCATGCCCGGCTACATCCACCAGCGCGGCAAGGTCGGCGTGATGAGCCGCAGCGGCACGCTCACCTATGAAGCGGTCTGGCAGACTTCCAGTCTGGGGCTGGGCCAGACCACCTGCGTCGGCCTGGGCGGCGATCCGATCGTCGGCACCAGTTTTATCGACCTCTTCAAACTGTACGAAGCGGACGACGAGACCGAAGCGATCCTGATGATGGGCGAAATCGGCGGCACGGCCGAAGAAGAGGCGGCCGCCTACGTGAAAGAACATGTCACCAAGCCAGTCGCCGCGTTCATTGCCGGTCGGACAGCTCCTCCCGGCAAACGGATGGGCCACGCCGGCGCCATTATTTCCGGCGGTAAAGGCACCGCGGAAGAAAAGATCGCCGCCCTGGAAGCCGCCGGCATCGAAGTCGCCCAAAGCCCGGCCGACATGGGCGCCGCCGTGAAACGCGCCCTGTCTCGCTAGTGCTGCGTCAAGGCAAAGAGTTCGGGTTCTTCCAATTAGCCGTTTTGCCGATAGCCACGGTTAACTACAAGGAACAGCGGCTCGCGCGAAAATGGCCAAACCTAAAATGGAAACGTGACGCACCACTAGTCGGGTACTCTCAAAATCCGTCGCTACACCCATTACCCTGCGGTGAACGCTTCTCAAAAAAGTTCACCGCGGCGGGCACAGAGGATCACCGAGAGAAAAACAGCAAACGCAAGCCGATCGCATCCCCGCGAGAGGTTTGGTCGCCTTGGGAAAGAAAAAGCACCCGCATTCTTCCTCTCCCCCTGTTCAGCGGCGTTCCACGATCTCTGGGGTGAATCCCCTTCTCTTTCGGCCCTGCGTTAATGCGAAAGGCCGCGGCTCTTACAGGTGCACAGTGTTGCGCTGGTGTTCGATCTGCTCGATCGAATGGAGCTTCCCCTCGCCGCTGCCGGGGCAAACGCTGCAGGTCTGCTTCCAGGTTTCCTTCGTTTTAAGATTGGAATCCCAGAACGGCCAGGTGCGGCACTGCAGGGGCCGCGCCTCGTAGACCGTGCAGCGGCGGGCTTCGTCCAGAAAGATGCAGTCGAAGTTCACTTGCGGCAGCTCTTTCAGCGACTTCCGCGCGCCGATTCTCCGCACGTAGAACTTTTCAAAATTGTCGATATCTGTTTCCAGGTGCGCCGCCAGCACGGCGATTTCTTCTTCCGACACCCATACATAACCGGGCGTACCGGTGCAGCAATCGCCGCAGCCGGTGCACTCAAACTGTAAACCGCCGGCGTACCACTTTTCTTCACTCATCCGAACAATTCCCCGTGCGACATGATCCAGCCTCTGGCCTTCTCCTTTAGCGTAACAAGGAAGTGCCTGGCTGGTTAGTCGACTTGACGCCTGGCCGGCTTTTACACCTTTATTTCTGGGACAACTGCCGCGGGTCCACCACCACATGCTTGAGCGTTTGCCGCTGCCACGTATACAGCACGTGCACCAGACCGTCCGCCGTTTGAATCACGGCCGGATACGAATACTCGCCCCGATCCCGTTCCAGGGTCATGACCGTGCGCCACGCATCGCCATCGGTCGACAGGGCGATGTTCAGCATGTTCCGGCCGGACGGGAAAATCACGCCCCGGGTGGTATGGTTATAAACCAGCAACTGCCGTCCGTCGGCCAGGGTGACAGCGTCTGTCCCCGAGTTCGGATTGGGAAGCGAGGTCGCCGTCATGGGGCCCCAGGTCGCTCCGTTATCCTCTGACCAGCTCTGGGCGATGACATTCTGCTGCGAGCGGCAAAGCACCTGCATGCGTCCGTCGGGGTAACGGAGAATGCTCGGCTGAATGGCGCCAAACTCCTTGCCGTCGTGGATGGGGCCGATCACCTGCCAGGTTTTCCCCTGGTCTCGGGTCAGTTCGAAGTGCACGCGCCAGCCCTGATGCTCGGTGCTGGAAGGGCACAGAATCCCGCCGTCTTCGAGTTCGATCGGCTTATTCTTGACAGGCCCCAGCAGGTGGCCAACTTTGTCGTCTTTCCCCAGCTTCCAGGGCGCCTCCCAGGTTTTGCCGCCGTCGGTCGAACGGGTCGCCATGCCCCACCAGGTCGATGGGCTGGGACCGACCTTATAGAACAGCAACAAAGGCCCCTTGCTCGGCTGGAAGAGAACTGGATTCCAGCACGGATAGCGGAGGTCGTCGGACTGCACGCCGTTGACGACCTCAACCGGTCGGGTCCATTCGCCCTCTTCCTGGCGGGACACCCAGATGCCGACGTCGTCGTTTCTTTCATGCTTGCCGCCAAACCAGGCCGCGACCAGCCCGAACTTCGTCTCGACCAGTGTCGAAGCATGACACTGCGGCGTCGGCTTGTCGTCCAGCGGATAGATCAGCTCGCTTCGCAGGTAACCGTTCTCGCCCGGCACGGCGACTGCGGGCATCTCGTTGGCGGCTGGCTCCGCCGCCAGCAATGCGACTGGCGGGAAATATCCCGTCAAGAAAGTGCTCCCGCCGACGAATAACCAGCACACAGCAAAACGAAAAACGGGTCGAACGAACATCGACTTCCTTTACACGGCAGGAGAAAAAACGAGGGAATTTTCACTTTTTGGCACGCACTTTGCGATTTATTACCTTCCATCGCCGGCGACACTGTCAAATCGACATGACGCAGCGACAGGTGGAAGATAACCCGAACCGAGACGAAAGTCTCCCCAAAAACAACGGCTCGCAGCCGGTCAGTTTGAACGATCGGCGAGCAGGTCACACGTTTCTTTTCTTTGCAAAAGGAGAATTATCATGGCGCGTTCTCTTGTCCAATGGCGTAACCGTTTGCCGAACGAGTTTAACGCGGAGATCGACGGCTTGCTGCATACCTTCTTCGGTCCCGAGGCTGGCGCCGGCAGTTATACTCCGCACGCGAATTACTCGGAGACCGAAGCCGGCTACGAGATTTCCCTCGACCTGCCCGGCATCGAGCCCGACGCCGTCAGCATTGAGCTGCTCGAAGGGAAGCTGGTCATCTCGGGCGAACGAGCCCAGGAAGCAGAGCAGGAAGGCCGCACCTGGCACCGCGTGGAACGACGCTGGGGCCATTTTGAACGGTCTGTCACGCTGCCCAAGGCCGTCGATCCGGAGAGGATCGATGCCTCCTTCAAGAACGGCGTGCTCCTGGTCACCCTGCCCAAACGGGAAGCAGTAAAGCCGAAGAAGATTGAGATCCGCTCCGAGTAATCAAAAACCATGCTTCACGCGGACTCTGCGGCAGGTCGACCCCATGCGATCGGCTGCAGAGCTTCCGCACGGTCAAGCAAGCGACCCCGGCGACCTTTCACGGCGCCGGGGTTTTTTCGTGCGTCCCGGCAGACGACTCTGCCGCCTCCGGCGGCGGCCCTTCCAAAAAGAATTCTTCCACTACAGAGTAGAATTCGGCGGCCGTCGTGATTCTGCCGATCGCACTGCGAAAGTGCCTGGCGCCATACTTGCCGACCGCGTAACAGGCGGCGTATTTCCGCATCAAAATGGCGCCTTTGGTTTCGCCAAAACGGTCGACGATCATGCCAAAATGTCGCAACAGGCAGGCCCGTTGCTCGGCAAAGGTCGGCTCCGGCGGGGTCGGTTCGCCGCGCAACGCGGCAGCGGCCTGGGCAAACAGCCAGGGTCGTCCCAGGCAGGCCCGGGCAATCATCACCCCATCGACCGGATACCGGCGGAACACGTCAACCACTTGTTCGGCCGAGCTTAAATCGCCGTTGCCAATCAGCGGAATCCGCTTCAGGTGCGGCTTGATCTCGGCGATGCGATCCCAGTCGGCGCGACCGCGGAACATCTCCTGGGCGGTGCGGCCGTGAACGGTCAGGGCGGCGGCTCCGGCGCCTTCGACCACCTGGGCGATCTCGACGGCGTTGATCGTATTGAGCGTGCAGCCGAGGCGAATCTTGGCCGTGACAGGCGTCGGCGCACAGGCTTTGACAACCCGTTCGATGATTGCCCCCATCCGGTCGGGAAAGCGGAGCAGGTACGATCCGCTGTGGGCTTTCTCGGTGACATCCTTCACCGGACACCCGAAGTTAATATCGACCACGCTGACGCCGTAATCAGGTCCCGCCAGCCGTTCGCCGACCGAAGCCAGCGTTTCGGGATCGTTGTCCCAGATCTGCACCGCCAGCGGCCGGGCTTCCTCCGGCACGCCCCACAAGCGATCAGGGTGCTCCTCCGCCTGTTGATCCAGCCAGACAAAGCCTTTGGCGTTGACCATCTCTGTCGCCTGCAGTCCGGCCCCGCCAAACTCGCGCACGATCTGCCGAAAGGCATAGTTGGTAAATCCCGCCATCGGCGCCTGCAGGATCGGCGGGTCGACTTTGACCGAACCAATCCACAGCGGCTTGATGACAGGCAAGGCGGCGGAATCAACAGCAGAAGACATCGTACGGCGAAAACTCGACAAATTTCAACGGACAGGCGGGCGGCGATATCGATCCACGCAATCGAGCCGCCCAACTCCTTCCGTTGTACCGCAACCGGCCCGAATCGTCAGCACCAGAACCGCATTCACACAAAAATCGGCCGGTTCCGCCTCCTCAGGCGAGCCTGGGTTGCGGCCCCTCCTGGGGACCAAATTCGGGTTAAAACGCAGGCGCCTCCGCTTCCCCTCCGCAGGATTCGCCTTGCCTTGAATTGGATGCCGCCGGTAGACTTCTCCAGGCGGTTGCTGCGGCGTCGCTGGGTTCGCTGCTGGAAATGGCAGATGTTTCCGGCTCGCGGTGTGCCGGGGTTTGATTCGCTTTCGTCTTCTTCGACTGGGAAGAACTGCATGCCGATTCTGCTGCTGTCGCTTTGTTTGCTGTCGGCCGATCCGTCGTCGATGGATACTGCGATTGATACTGCGATTGTCTGTCCCGCGGATTTCATTCCGGCGCTGACCCCCTGGGTGCGGTTCCGCGAGGAGCAGGGACATCGCTTTATTTTGCTGGATAATCGTCAACCAGCCGAACAAATTCAACGGCAGCTGCGTCAACTGGCAGGGCAGCACCCCCTGAAAGCAGTCCTGCTGGTCGGCGATGCAGCGCCCACCGCTTTGGAAGCAATCGGCGTCGTCCGTCGGATTACGCCGACGCTGCTGAGCAAAGCGAAGGTCAACATCCACTGGGGAAGCGAACCAGAAATCGCCAGCGACAATGGCTATGCCGATCTCGACGGCGACCAGTTGCCGGATCTGGCAGTGGGACGCCTGCCGGCCGACTCGCCCGCCGAACTGTCGACCATGGTGCGAAAAATTATCGCTTATGAAACCAGCCCGGATCTGGGCCTGTGGCGCAGGAAGATTAACTTCGTCGCGGGAGTCGGCGGTTTTGGAGCCGTGGCGGATACGGTGCTGGAAACGGCGACCAAAAAGTTCATGGTCGAAGGCGTGCCGGCCAGCTACGAAACCTCCATGACGTACAGTAGCTGGCGCAGCCCCTTTTGCCCGGACCCGCGCAAATTCAATGCGGCCGCCCTGTATCGCCTGAACGAAGGCTGCCTGTTCTGGGTCTATATTGGGCACGGCAGCCGCACCCACCTGGACGGAGTCCGCACGCCGGAGGGTCTGTACCCAATCATGAGCACCCGCGATGCTCCGCGGTTCGCCGCCGCGGCCGGCGCGCCGATCGCCATTATGCTGGCCTGTTATACGGGCGCCTTTGACTACGAGCAGGACTGCCTGGCCGAAGAGATGATGCGCAGCCCCGGCGGGCCAGTCGCCGCCATCAGCGGGTCGCGCGTCACCATGCCGTACGCCATGACCATCATGGCCAACGAACTGATGAAAGAGTATTTCACAAAGCCGACCGCCACCCTGGGCGAGGTGCTGCTGAACGCCAAACGCAGGGCCGTCGAAACCAGCCCGAACGATCCGCAGCGTCAGCTGATCGACATGCTGGCGGCCGTGATCAGTCCCAAGCCGGAACTCCTTCGCGAAGAACGTTACGAGCATCTGGAACTGTTCAATCTGATTGGCGACCCGTTGCTCCGCTTGCATCGTCCGGCCGCCATTCGCCTGCTGGCCGCCGAAACCGTCGTCGCGGGCGAAAAGTTGCACGTCACCGGCGTCGCTCCGGTGGGTGGCCGCTGCACGGTCGAGATCGCTTGTCGCCGTGACCGCATGACGGAGAATGTCGCCAATCGCACCGAATACGTCACGCAGGATCTGGCCAGGTACGACAACACCTACTTCCAGGCCAACAACCAGACGTACGCCAGGCACGTTGTCGACCTGAATGCAGGCGACTTCGAGTTCGACCTGACCACGCCGGCAGACGCCCGCGGAGCGTGCCACGTGCGCGTCTACATCGAAGGGGAAAAGTCGTCGGCCCAGGGATCGGCCGACGTGTTCGTTTCCCGACCGTAAGCCTGCCCGCAGGGGACTTCGCCAGAAGTCCCGCTCCTTTCGGGCCGCGATCCGGATCTGTGGGTAGATCCGCTACTCTTCCTGCCAACGTGCGCGGTCGATACTTGACCGCAGGGGCTAATTGATTCAAGGTAAGCGTATTCTTCCTGCTTGAACAACGCTTCCTCAAACGGTCCCTGCTATGGCTGGCGCGCCTCCTCCTGCTGTCGCCAAAATTCTGTCTCCCGTCTGCAGCCGGCTGCGCTTTGGAGCCATGCTCTATCAGGGGGCAATCGGTTTGCGGTTGGGAACGGCCCTTGCTCTGGGCTTCAGCCTGGTGCATTTGTTCCTGGGCGGCTGGCTGGGCATGGTGCTGGCGATCCTGGCTCTGGTTGGCATCCCTCTGATATTCGCGCTGCGGGGCTGGCTCACTCCCTGCAGTCTGGCGGAAGCCGCCCGGGCGGTCGACGCGCGGTATGGCCTGCAGGATCGAGCATTGACGGCTTTGGCGACCGGGAAGGGCGAACCGACGCCGGTCCAGACGATCCAGCTGCGCGACGCGGTCCAGCGGATGCAGGTCGTCAAACCCGCAGAGGCGGCGCCCTGGCCTCGGCTGCCGTATCTGGCGACGAGCCTGCTGACCGGGCTGGCGGCTGTTGGGCTACTGCTGCTTTCTATCGCTGGCAACCGCGCGTCCGTCGAGTTCGCCGCGCCGACTTCAAGCCCGGCCGCAGTTCCCGCGATCGCCAACCTGGCTCCGGGTCAAACGGAGTCTTCGCAGCAGCTGCGTCCTTACCAGGCAGACCAACTTTATCGGCACGATCCCGCGCTCCTGGATCGCCGCATTGTAGGCGACTATTTTCTCCCGGCAGACATAACTTTGCTGCCTGGCCCCACGCCAAAAGATTAGAATAACGGCTGGTCTTAACTCGCGTCATTGTAATGCCATGCGCGATATTCGGGCGGCCGCAAACGAAGGCGGCGCAAATGGTAGTCGCAATCCCACGCAGATTTTTTCGCCAGCGGTTCGCGGCAGCAACCGGAGAACGGGGTAAATTCCATGCATCAAAACTTTCAGCAGCTTCGCCTGCGCGGCGCTCTGCTCCTGCTTGGTTGCTGTCTGTGTGCACTGACGTCTTCCGCCGACGGGCAAACGGGGCCGAACCGAATTAATGAGCAGCCAACCGGCGAGAGTCACGGGAATGACGAACAACCGCAAGGCCGTCCGCTGGAAGACCCGGCCGAGAAAGCCCCGCCTGGAAAACAGTCCACGGATCCGTTTGTCGGCGTGTTCGAGGGCGAAGCTATTCGGCTGGAAATCCGCTCCGACGGAAAAAGTTACCAGGGGCTACTCCGCTTTAAAGGACAGGCGTATCCCCTGACGGCGGACTCCGACGGCGAACGCCGGCTCAAAGGTGAATTCCTGGTCGATAAAACTCGCTTCCCCTTCACGGCGGAGCTGGCCAGGAATCTCACGTCGATGAAGATCGACAGCGATGGTTCCGAGTACTCGGCCGAACGCACCAACGAAGAACCTTCCGTCCCACCCGTAAGCAGCAACGGGACTGCGGGGGCCAATGGAGGCGAACAGGTCAATACGGCCGAACATGCCGGCCCGGCGCCCGTTCAGAACGGACCGCCGCTGCGGCTGATCGACTGGAAAAAAGCCCTCGCCAATCTGGGACCGGCGGACGAAGACCCGGATCGCGAGTGGACGTTAATCATCTACTTCGACGCCGACAATAATCTGGAGAAAGAAGCCCTCAAAGATATGGAGGAAATCGAGGCCTGGTTGCCGGAGTCAGGAATCGACGTCATTACCCTGATTGATCGTTCCGACCGGTACGATCAAAGTCATGACGACTGGACCGAAGCACGCATGTTCCACATGCAGCGGGATACCAATCTGTCCGTGCTGGCGTCGCCTGTGATCGCCGATCTGGGTGAAGTGAACATGAGCGACCCGGAAGTCCTGGAAGCGTTTGTCGCGGCCGCACTTCGCAAGTATCCGGCCCGTCGCCACGCCGTGGTGCTTTGGGATCATGGCGACGGCTGGTCGGGGCTGTTGTCCGACGACCAGGCGCCAGGGGCCGATGCCAATGGCAATATGCTGAATCTGCCCGATACGGCCGGCGCGCTGCGAAACGCATTGCGGCAGGCGGATGTGCCCCGGCTGGATCTGCTGGGTTTTGATATGTGCCTGATGGGGCAACTGGAGACGGCGGTCGAGTTCGCTGGTACGGCCGACTACCTGATCAGCTCCGCCGCCGTGGCGCCGGGGGAAGGCTGGCCCTATCGCCAGATCCTTCCACTGTTTGTCAAGGGCACCCTCGGCAGTCGCCGCATTGCAGTGGAAATTGTCGGCGCCTATGGACAGCAGTACGCATCGACCGACGTCGCGACGCTGGCCGCGCTGGACCTGGCGGAGATCGAACCGGTGATTACCGCGCTCGATGCGTTCCTGGCGAAGATCCAACCCGAATTGGCGGAGCACTGGCCCGCGATTGGCCGCTCTCTGTTCTTCGCGGAAGCGTATTCGGATCGGCTAAATCATCACCGCGGGAAGAAAGCCGTGGCGAGCGTCGACATGCTCGATCTGTTGAAACGACTGGAGCACCATTTGCCGGCATGCGACTGCCGCGAAGAGTTCGCCGCTGCAGTCAGAGCGATGGATCGTTTCGTCCTGAATGAGTTCGTGTCCAAAGCGCGCCGGCTCAGCAATGGGGTCGCCCTCTATGCGCCGGTTACCGCCGCCATTTACAACGAGGACTACGCCGGACTGGCGTTCGCCCGGAAATGCAGCTGGCCTGCCTTTCTCAAGGCCCTGTACCAGCAGCATGAGAGCGGGCTGACCGAGCCCGTAATTCGGGAAGCCCAATTGACGGACCAGAATGGCCAGCCGCTGGAAAAGTTTTCGCCGCTGGCAGGGCACGGCATGAAAACGGTCGTCGAAGGACACAACCTGCTCTGGACCACGGTCACCATTGTCCAGCCGGCCGCCGATGGCGGACTATTGTCGCTCAGTCGTTCCTTTGTGGTCGACAGTAACTATCGCAAGCGACAGCAGGAGTCGCCCGCGGCCAAGATCGACCTCGTCATGCCGGTGTATCCCGACGGCCGCGACGAGGCCTTTATGCGATACCAGGGAGTACGGGCCGTCATCAATTCGGGCGATAAAATTTTCTACTGTACGGTCGACGGTTCCGATATCAGCCACCCGGAACGGTTGCGTATCCCCATACTGTACGCCGAACCCGACCACGGATCGCTTGTGGGCGAAATGTACTTTAGCCGCCGGACCTGGGGCCGCTATCCGCAGGTGCTGATCAGGCGAAAACAGGGCGACGGGAGATTCATTGCCCAGCAGGTCACGCCGACGGACGACGCCGAGATTACGTTCCTGTTTGAAGGGTTCAGCAAAGAGGACGCCCCCGTGCTCCGCAAAGCCAGCACCTGCCGCTGGGACGCCGGGATGCGTCTGGCGTTTCAGCCGCTGCCTCCGGGCAAGTACGGAGCCTTGTTCCAGGTGGAGTCGATCGCCGGCCTGTCGACCTCGAAGATCGCCCCCTTCGAACTTACGCCCGATCCCGAAGTAGAACAACGCCTTGCGGGGACGATGACTTTCGATCCGAACAAACTGCTGGGAAACTGGAGGGCGATCGATATGGCTCGCCTGCAGGCCGGCGGTGAAGTTGCTTTCCTGGATCACGAGTGGCGGATTTTCCTGCATCCCGACGAAAAACTTCGCAAGGCGGGCATACCGGCCTGCCGGGAGACAACGGCCGAAGGCAGCCGTCCCTGCTCGCTGTTTGTTGATCGGCTGGTCCATCCCGTGCTCCGGCTGGCCCAATATGGCGAAGGCGACTACTTCCGATTGCTGTCCTTCACCTATCATGAACAGGGCGAACTGGCGACAATGACGGTTTACGATCTGGAAACCGGTTCCTCGACGACGTTCATCCGCGACGAAGAGCCAAAGGCCGAAAGCCCCTCGCCATTCCAGAAAAAAACCGTCCCTGTGAATCGCCTGCAGCCGTAAGGCCGCCCTCGTGGGCCGCCAACCGGGCGTTGCGAACCACGAATACCCTTCATTTCTTCGACGCATGACGACCTACGACTACGATGTTCTGGTGATTGGAGCCGGCCACGCCGGCACGGAAGCAGCGATGGCCGCCGCCCGACTCGGCGCCAATACGGCCCTGCTGACGACAAATCTCGACACCGTCGGCCAGATGAGCTGTAACCCGGCCATCGGCGGCGTCGCCAAAGGCCAGATCGTCCGCGAGATCGACGCGCTCGGCGGCATCATGGGCGAAGTCACCGATGCCGCCGGCATCCAGTTCCGCCTGCTCAATCGTCGCAAAGGCCCCGCCATGCACAGCCCGAGGGCGCAGGCCGACAAAAAGGCGTACCAGCTGGAAGTGAAGCGCCGGGTCGAACTGCAGCCCAACCTGTCGCTGCGGCAGGAAATTGTCGAGGATCTGCTGGCCGAAACGACCGGCGACGCCACCCGGATCATCGGCGTGCAGTGTCGCGGCGACGTCGTCTATCGGGCGCGGGCCGTCGTGCTGACGACCGGCACCTTCCTCTCCGCCCTGATGCACACGGGCGAAGCCAAAACGCCGGGCGGCCGCGCCGGCGAAGGGACCACCACCGGCATCAGCGGAGCACTGGCCCGCTTCGGCTTCCGCGTCGAACGCTTCAAAACGGGCACGCCGCCCCGGCTGAACGGCCGCACCATCGACTACTCACAAACCGAAGAGCAGCCCGGCGACGATGCGCCGCAGCCGTTCTCCTTTCTGACCGGAACCGAACGGGCCGCCCAGATCGCGGCCGAGCAGGTCCCCTGTTGGATCACGCACACCAACGCCGGCGTGCACGATCTGATTCGCGAGAACCTGCACAGGGCGCCCATGTACAGCGGACAGATCCAGGGCAGCGGCCCAAGGTATTGCCCTTCGATTGAAGACAAGATCGTCCGCTTCGCCGACAAAACCAGCCACCAGCTCTTCCTGGAGCCCGAAGGACGCCAGACCACCGAGGTCTACGTCAACGGCGTTTCCACCAGCCTGCCGCGCGACGTGCAGGACGCTATGCTCAAGCTGGTCCCCGGCCTGCAGAACGCCCAGATCATGCGTTACGGCTATGCGGTCGAATACGATTTCTGCCCGCCCGACCAGCTCTGGCCGACGCTGGAAACCAAAGCGGTCGCCGGCCTGTACTTCGCCGGGCAGATCAACGGCACCACCGGCTACGAAGAAGCCGGCTGCCAGGGGCTGATGGCCGGCGCCAACGCCGCCTTGCATTTGCGAGGCTCCGATCCGCTGCTGCTCGACCGGAACCAGGCCTACATTGGCGTGCTGGTCGACGACCTGGTCACCTGCGGCGTCGATGAACCCTACCGCATGTTTACCAGTCGCGCCGAGTACCGTCTGATGTTACGGCAGGACAACGCCGACCGCCGTCTGACCCGCCTGGCCCATGCCGTCGGTTTGTGCGACGACGACCGCTTCCAGCGACTGGAAGCGAAAGAAGCCGAGATCGTCCGCGTCAGTGATCTGCTCCGCACGCTGCGCCAGGGCGAAACGAACCTCTCCAAGCTGCTGCAGCGTCCCGAGATTCAATGGGCCGATGTCGTCCAGGCGGCGCCCCAGCTGTCCGAAGTCGCGACGGATGTGGCCGAGCAGGTCGTCTACGATATCAAGTACGCCGGCTACATCGCCCGCCAGCAAACCGAGGTGGAACGCAGCCAGCGCATGGCCGAGAAACGCATCCCGCCGGCCTTTGACTACCACACGATCCAGCATCTACGGAACGAAGCCAAAGAGAAGCTCACCCGCGTACGCCCCCTCAGCCTGGCGCAAGCCGGCCGGATCAGCGGCATCACCCCCGCCGACGTCGCCCTGGTGATGTTTCACTTGGAAGGCAAAGGCGGCAAGTCCTGATCCGAAGGCATCCGCAGCTCAGCGGACGAGCTGATTCACGATCCCGCTGAGCAATAGGCTCAAAAACCTGGCACGCAAAAACCGTGTGACATGAGAGCAACTGCCTGATACTTTTGAACTTACCGTCAAGGAATGTCAGAGTGGAATGGCATTCAATCCGCGTAACTCTTTATTCTTTGCCGGGTTGGTGGCTGTGACGGGGCTTGGTCATGAGCTTGTACGGATTGGGCCGGCGTTTGCGGACTCGCGGTTCGTAGCGGTCCGGGCGATTGCCAACGACATGCTGCAAGCAGCAATCATAAAACACGTCGCAGAGCGGATCGGCGTCCCCTGTCATGCACAACACCGGCAGCAACTCGTTAAGCGTTTGCATCGTCCCCTTAAAGCTGATTTGCCAGGGTTGCACGTCGCCGCGGATCGCTGCCTCGCACATCATCTGACGGACCAAGTTATAGGCCGTGAAGTGAGCTCGGATTTCGTTCCGCACACGATGGGGTTGCTTGCAGCGCAAGTGGTCCATTTGCATCACCGTTTTCAACGATCTTAGATTTAATTCTGCTTGCCACCGCCGACGATAAAGAGCCGCCAGATCCTCCTTGTTGTACTCGATGTCGTCGAGCAAGTTGGTCACAATGATGACCTCACGCGTGCGAAAGCCGGGCGTGGCGATCCGCACCCGGATCTCACGCAGTGTCAGGAATACGTCATAGCCGGCGTACTCTTCTGCGGTCATCCAGGCAGGCCGTGGCGGCTTGTCCCAGAACACCGCGTGTTCGTCTTTGCTGTAGCGCACGCCGGTGCGGAAATCGGTCCTTCGCGATTGATGTTTTCGCAGCACCACATGCACCCCTCGGGCCAGCTGCCGGGCGATGTCGAACCAGCCAGAATAGGCTCGATCTGCGAGATAAACGTCGTCTTCTTCGAGGATTTTGTCGATCTCACGGAACAGGCTGACCTCGGCCGTCAGCTTGCCTTTATAGCGACCCATGGCGGCTTCCAGCACGACGCCGGTGGCCAGGCCGAAGAAGACCACCATCCGCATGATGGGAAATCCACAGCCGGGTTTTTGCCCCGCCATTTGCGGATAGGCTTCTTGGTTTTCAGGAGTGTCAGCCATTGTCAGCGTGCAACCGTCGCCGACGATAACGCGATGTCCTCGCCAGAGCCATTGATCGGGGACGGAATCTTCGATCGCGGCGCCAGAATCTGTCACCAGGCGGTGCATGCCGGCTTCGTTAAGTTTGTCTCGCGCCATGCAGTAGGCGCCGCTTAGAGCGGCAGGAATCGGCAGGCCTTTAGCGGCGCGAAAGGCGATCAATTTGGCAACCGCCTGGACGCAGTTGTGGCCGGAAGTGAGGGTTTGCGAGAGGAACACCCAAACGGTGACGGCGGTGTCGTAAATTCGCGCGGAATCGAGGATTGTACTTGCGTCGCCAAAGCTGGATCGGATAGTCTGTTGATCGATCAGCGCAGCGAAGAACAGTTGATCATCACGTCGGGCCGCAGCCAACCGCGAGCGAAAAGAATCGAACATCGAAGGGGCCTCCTTGCCTTTGAGAATTTGAGCGTTCCCAAAGAATATGCCCGCGAGGCCCCTTCCTTGTCGATATCAACTTATCCGCTAGCCCGAGAAGGACTTAGGCGGATTGAGTGCCATTCAACTCTGGGACCTCAAGTACGAAGTCGTCGCCGCGTATTCAGGAACCGAAGCTCTGGCGACCGTATCGCAACACGCCTTTGATTGCGTGCTGCTGGATATCAATATGCCTGGCATGGATGGCTTCGAGGTCTGCCGCAGGCTCAAAGCGGACGAAACGACGCGCGCGATTCCCGTCATCATGGTGTCAGCGCGCGACGCCGACGACGATGTCATTAACGGACTCGACGCCGGCGCCGACGACTATATCGTAAAACCTTTCCATTTTCCGCTGGTCGAGGCCAGACTACGTTCCGCGCTGCGCGGCAAGTACGCCCTGGACGCCATCGCCGTGGCGAACGAAGAACTCGAAAAGGCTCGACAAGCGGCCGACGACGCCAACAAGGCGAAGAGCGAGTTTCTTGCCAATATGAGCCATGAACTGCGCACCCCTTTGAACGCGGTAATTGGATTCTCACAAGGATTGCTCGAACGCACTGACCGACACCCGCTCAATCCGCATCAAATCGATCGCCTGCAGAAAATCCTCGCCAGCGGCGGACACCTTCTCAGTCTGATCAACGATGTTCTCGACATCTCAAAAGTAGAAGCAGGACGCATGGAGGTGAACCTTACAGAAATCTGTGTCCAGTCGCTCGCTCGAGAGGTGCAAACGATGGCTGAAGGCCTGTTGCTGCCGAAACCGGCCGTCCGCTTCGAAGTGCAGTTCGCGGAGCAGTCGCCGCCCCTGTCTTCCGACCTGGCCAAAGTCAGACAGATTCTCTTCAATCTTGTCGGTAACGCGATCAAGTTTACCGAATCGGGCGTCGTTACGTTACGTTTCCAGGACCATGCGGACGCCCTGCACATGCATGTGACAGATACAGGAATCGGGATCGCGGCGGATCAACTTCCCTGGATTTTTGACAAATTCCATCAGGTGCGCAACGCTTCAAAAACCGCCCTCAAAGGAACCGGACTGGGACTATCCATTTCCCTTGCATTCGCCGAGTTGCTGGGCGGCGATCTCACGGTCACAAGTATTGAGAATGTCGGTAGCACGTTTACTCTCAAAGTCCCTCGCTCAGCGCCAAAGCCATCAGGCGAAGAGCTTGAGTTCGACAGAAAACAAACGATCTGGAGTTAAAAATGCACCGTGTTTTACTCGTAGAAGATAACGAGCTGAATCGGACTATTATCGAAGACGCTTTTGAATTCGATAGTATTCCTGCCGAACTGGCGTGCGCGGAGAACGGCTGCCAGGCGATCGAATTGGCCCAGTCGCTGAAACCCGCTCTCATTCTCATGGATGTCCAGTTGCCCGACCTGAGCGGACTTGAGGTCGCCAGGCGTCTTCAGCAAATCACGACGACGCGCAACATCCCCGTCTGGGTCGTGTCGGCGCATGCTCTCAAAGGTGATGAAGAACTGGCGTTTGAAGCAGGATGCGTCGAGTATTTTACGAAACCGCTTGATGTTGCATCTTTGGGCGAAAAACTCAAAGCGTTCCTTAACCAACTTTCCCAATCCGATTCGAACCATGTATAAGATTCTCATTGCTGACGATGATGCAAATAATCGAGCGGTCGTCATGGACGCCCTCGAAGACCAGGGTTACGAATTGGCGCAGGCCCGCGACGGACGGAGTGCGATCGCGCTCGCGGTAGAGCATCGACCCGATCTGTTGCTGCTGGACATAATGATGCCTGGCATCGACGGACTCCTGGTGCTCAGGCAGCTCAAGACCTCGCCTGCGACACAGGATATGAAAATCATTATGTTGACCGCGCTCAACACGGATACGCAGGTCAGCGAATGTCTCAATGCGGGCGCGATGGACTATATCATCAAACCCTTTTCCAACATGGTGCTGCGGGCGAAAGTAAAAGCCGCCCTGCGCCGCGCGGACGGCGCCGGTTCGCCGTCAGAATTCCAGGGGGATTCCTCCACCAGCCGAGGACGAATCGTGACCTTTGTCGGCGCCAAAGGGGGCGTCGGCGCCACCACCACCGCACTGAATGTCGCCCTGAACCTCGCCAAAGACTCCCAGAACGTGAACTTCTGCGAATTGCGCAGCGACGTCGGCACGACCGGCTGGCAGACAGGCGTCGGCATGCGCAAAAATCTGTCGAATCTGCTCAGCCAGGATGCGGCGAAAATTCAGAAGAATGATATTCGCAGTCAATTAACCAATCACTCCTCCGGTCTGAAAATGCTTCTCAGCGGAATGGTGGAACAGGGCGCCGGAATGACGCCCGAACATGGGAGCGTTATCGTCAACAGTCTCGCCTGTCTGGCCGATTTGACGGTGCTCGATGTGCCGGCTTCTAGCCGCGCGCTGGAAGTAGTGCTGTCGATGTCCGATTACGTCGTCGTAGTCACCGAACTGGAGCCCTTGTCGCTGGAGGCCACACGACTGTTGCTGGCAAGGACTTATAATATGGGCCTGGGTCCAAAGAGTGTCGGCGTGACCGTCAACTCCCGCGCCAGCGTGGCGATTCCCCTGAAGCTGCCGAAAGTCCGAGAGCTGCTTGATTGCGAGATCATTGGCGTCATCCCTCCCGATCCAGATGACTGCCTCGCCGCGGCGAACAAATCCAATCCTGTGGTTCTGTATCGCCCGGATGGCACTTTGGCCAGCGCCTACCAATCCTTGGCGCAATGCCTCGTCGCGGCCGATGTTCCCGCGATGACCTTCTAGTGGTGCGTCAAGTTTCAATTTTAGGTTTGGCCATTTTCGCGCGAGCCGCTGTTCCTTTTAGTTAACCGTGGCTATCGCCAAAACGGCTAATTGGAAGAACCTGAACTCTTTGCCTTGACGCAGCACCAGGCCGAAAACCTTTGCAGCCGGCGTTTGATCGAAAAAGCCAACTCGTCCGCACACGCGACGAAAGTGCTCTTGAGCGACTTGCCGACGCCCGTGCTCGTTAAATTGACGAGCACCACGTATGATCACTGCGTGTCCCACGGGAAGGGGACTCCCCAGGGCAAACGGTTCGAACATTCCGACGCGCCAGACATAGCCCAACACCCACTTTCGCCGGCCGGATCGAAAGAAAGAGGTTCGCTGGCGTTGCTTTCCGACGGGCGTCTTCCCCAGTCTGCGGCTGTCTCGCTGGGCATCCTGGACGGCGACGTTCCAAGTTGACCGTCTGCCATCGGTAACCGATACTGGCTGCTCTCGCCCGGCCGGATTCAACTTCAAGGTATCGTCGATGCACGCCGTTCTTTCCCAGCGACGTCCCGCGTTTCCCGTCAGCCTGCCAGCCCGGATGCCGCTGCTCCTGCTGATCGCGACGGCGGTGGCCCTGTCGATCGGTTCGGAAAGCCGGTCGTTCGCCGCTGCTCGCCCCCGCACGCCAAACTTCATCATCATCCTGGCGGACGATCTGGGCTATGGCGACCTGGGCTGTTATGGGAACACCGTCAACCGGACGAAGCATCTGGATCGGCTGGCCAGGGAGGGGCTGCGGCTGACGGACTTTCACGCCAATGGCGCCAACTGCTCTCCCACCCGGGCGGCCTTGCTGACGGGTCGATACCAGCAGCGGACCGGCATTGAAGGCGCCCTGGGCGAAGGGGCCCGCGGCCTGCTGCCTGCGGAGTTGACCATCGCCGAACGTCTGCGTCCGGCCGGCTATGCGAGTGCGTTGATCGGCAAATGGCATCTGGGCTATCACGCAGAGAATGGGCCGCTGGCGCAAGGGTTCGACCGGTTCGTGGGTCATCTGCACGGAGCGACGGATTACATTTCCCATGTCGACAAGTACGGCCGGATGGACTGGTGGCATGACGCCAAACCGGTCGCGGAAGAGGGTTACAATACGACGCTGATTACCCGGCATGCGATCGCCTTTATGGAGCATCATCAGCATGACCCGTTCTTCCTGCTGGTCTCCCATTCGGCGATCCATTTCCCTTGGATGCTCCCGGAAGACGAGCCGCAGCGGATCGCCGGAGAAAGGTCCGACGACGCCGGCGGCAAGATCGGCCCCCACCTGGGAGAACCGATGCAGCCGATCGTGCAGCGGATGATCGAAGAGCTCGACCGTAGCGTCGGGCAGATTGTCGACGCCCTGGAAAGGCTGCGTCTGCAGGAGAACACGTTCCTGTTTTTTACGTCGGACAATGGCGGCATCGTGCGGCAGCCGGGCCTGCCGGTCTCGTCAGAGAATCGCATCTCCAGCAATGCCCCGTTCCGCGGTCAGAAGCACAGTCTTTACGAAGGCGGACACCGCGTGCCGGCGATCGCCTGGCAACCGGGGAGCATCGCTCCGGGCGTTTCCTCGATTCCCGCCATAACGATGGACTTGTGCCCGACGTTACTGGAACTGGCCGGCCTGCCGCTGACACAATCTGACACCGCGCAGCCGCTCGACGGCGTCAGCCTGAAGGAACATCTGCAAAAAGGAACAGCCTTGCCGGAACGCACGCTGTACTGGCGCCAGGGGGATTCCGCCGCCGTTCGCCAGGGCGACTGGAAGCTGGTGCGGATCCACGGCGGCCCCTGTGAGCTTTACGATCTGCGGCAGGATCCCGCCGAGACCAGCAACCTGGCCGCCAGCCAATCCTTCCTGGTGCGCCGGTTGACGGCCGACTACCAGGCCTGGGAGAAGTCCGTCGTTCCTCCGGCTGGCCAGCGTTAATCGTCCCGTGCGAGCGAAGGAGCGGGCCGTTCCTCTCGACCCTGTCGCTCTGGACACGGCGATCGCAAACGTTCGCAATTTTTCGCAATCGAAGATTTTGCGATCTGATACCACGCAGTAGTCCATACGGCCGAATACTGCGACGCTGGCTCTTCTCTCCGGCAAGTTTGACAGCGCCCAGGGCGACCGATATGGTAGACCCACTCGATAACGCCACGCTCCGCCGGGACCCTTCCTTGATGATGAATCCATTGCGAACCACCTGCCTGTTAGCGTTATGCCTGCTGATTGGGGAAGGTACGCCCAGCGGGGCAATGGGGGCCGACAGGGACCCGTCGCATCCCAGCGGAATACGCCTTCGTGTCCCATGGCCGCCGGAGCGCAAGGAACTGCTGGATGATCAGCCGATGGCGGTTCCTTACCTGCAGGATCGGCCGGAGGTGATCCCGATCGATCGCGGCCGGCAGCTACTGGTCGACGATTTTCTGATCGATTCAACGACTCTCAAGCGGACTTTCCATCAGGCGAAGTATCATCCGGCCAGCCCCGTACTGCGGCCCGACCAGCCATGGGAACAGGACGCAGCAACGCACTCGGCGATGGTGTACAGCGACGGCGTCTGGTACGACCCGGCGGATCAGCTCTTCAAAATGTGGTACAGGGCGACGAACCAATCGGGAACCTGTCTGGCCGTCTCCCGCGATGGCGTGCGCTGGCAGAAACCGCATTACGACGTCCAGCCGGGCACCAATATCGTCCACCTTGGCAAGCGCGACGCCTCAACCGTCTGGCTGGATCTGCGCGCCAAAGACCCAGCCGCCCGGTACAAGATGTTTCGAGCCTACTGGCACAAGGGCTTTACCTTGGCAACGCACCAGTCCGCCGACGGCATTCATTGGAGCGAAGCAGTCGACGACAGCGGCCCTTCGTGGGATCGCAGCAGCGTGTTCTTCAATCCGTTCCGCAACGTCTGGGTGTACAGCATTCGCGGCCATGATAAAACGCGCGACGAACTGTTTCGCCTGCGGCTGTATCACGAAGGCGCCACGCTGCAGCAAGCGGCCGACTGGAAGCAGAGCTCCGACGAGATTGCCTCCGGCCAGGGAACCCAGGGCGAGCCGGTGCTTTGGGTGGCAGCCGATCGGCTTGATCCGCGGAATCCGGATCCGCGCTTCCGCGAGATCAGACCCCAGCTTTATAACCTTGATGTGAACGCCTACGAGAACCTGCTGGTCGGCCTGTTCACGATCTGGCAGGGACCCGAGAACGCCTCGTGCAAAGAGCTGGGCATCCATAAAAGGAACGAAGTGCTGGTCGGTTTCAGCCGGGACGGCTTTCACTGGGACCGAGCCAATCGCCAGCCGTTCCTGCCGGTGGGAGAGCGTCCGTCGGACTGGAACGGCGGCAACGTGCAATCGGCCGGCGGCGCCTTCCTGGTCGTGGGCGACCAGCTTTTCTTTTACTGCAGTGGTCGCAGCATGCGCGATGGCGTGCAGATCAACAGCACCGGCCTGGCCGTGCTGCGGCGGGATGGGTTTGCCTCGCTCGACGCCGGCAAGAAGCCTGGGCGACTCACCACCCGGCCTGTTGCGTTCCAGGGGAAACATCTGTTCGTCAACCTCAAGGCTCCACGGGGCGAGTTGAAAGCCGAACTGCTCGACCGCCAGGGGAACGTGCTGCCGGGCTTTGGCCTGGCCGATTGCGAACCGCTGACGATCGATTCCACCTGCACTGAAGTGCGTTGGAAGGACCAGCAGGACCTCGCTCAACTGGCGGGCCGGCCGGTCCGGATTCGTTTCACCCTGACGGACGGTTCGCTGTACGCGTTCTGGGTCAGTCCCGACGCCAGCGGCGCCAGCCACGGCATGATGGCGGCCGGCGGCCCTGGCCTCACAGAACCGCACGACACGGTCGGCCGCCACGCATTGCCGCAGTCAGGGCGTTAAAGATAGCCCGGCGTTTCCTTGCGATTCAGCGCGTCCGCGCGGCGTGGCTACGCTTCGCGTGAGGGCCAGCGTTTCTCGGCGCAGGCTCGGCAGAAAAACTGGGGGTTGCCGTGGGAGATCTCGTCCCGAACGCCATCCTGGCAATCTTCGCCGCAGTCGTAACAAACGCCATGCAAGACTTCCCGCTTGCGAGAAACGAGACTGCCGAGCTTTGCCTGCAGGCAATCCAGGGTGAGCCAGCCAACGTAGAAGAGCATGCACACGACCGCGACGATCGCGAAGGTGATCACGCCGTCGTACAGGGTCATTGATGGCGGATGGACGGCGAACGCAGCCGGGAGTTTTGCGGTGGACATTAGCGGCGGTCGCAGTCGCCGGGATTCATGCCAGAGGAGTGGGTCTTCGTTATCACGCCGGTGGAAGTTTCTGTCGACGCCACGATTTGATCGCGATCCGCCGGCGTCAGCAGTTCGACCGTGTGCCCATCCAGATCTTTCATGACCGCGCGACGTCCCCATTCGGAATCCGTCGGCGGGGAAAGTAGCGTCCCGCCGACAGCAAGCAGCATCTCGACGACGGAATCCACCTCATCGACGGAAAACCCGATCCGCGTGGAAGTCGTCGGCGGATGTTTCCCGCGCGGATAGATCTCAAACACAAATCCATTGACGGCGGAAGTATAGTGCAAGGGACCCGAGCCGTGGCGGTGTTCGGTAAAGAGCAAGCCCATCGCCTGGTAAAACGTCGCCGCACGGTCGATGTCAGGCGACCGGATGACCGTCAGGTTCATCATGGGAGGTGCAGCATACATTCAGTCAGGTCCATGCCAGAGGAATCTGCGACGAAATGGGAGCAGTGCGAGCGCTGTCAAGTCGCCTCCGACTCCAGGCCGCGCCGCTTATTATGCAGCACGCCCGAGGCAGGAGGCAACGTGGCGGTTCCCAAAAGGGGCGAACGCAAGCGATCCCGGGCCGACAACTGGCGGCGCCTTGCGTCTTTGGCGACCTTTCGGTGGCCGTGCGAATGGCGGCGGCGGGCCACGTGTTGCTAAGGGGCGGCAGAGTGGGTGATAATGACCCGGGGCGTTTCTCGACTCACCGTTGTTTCGCTGGGGTATTTGATGGCAGACACGTTTGATCCCTACTATCGCTGGCTAGCGATTCCGCCGGGCGAACAGCCGCCGCATCATTATCGGCTGTTAAGCGTGCAGCTGTTCGAAACCGAGCCGGATGTGATCTCGACCGCAGCCGATCGGCAGATGATGCACGTTCGAAGTTTCCAGAACGGCAAACAGGCCCAGTTCTCCCAGCGGATCCTCAACGAGATTTCGGCCGCACGGATTGTACTGCTCGACCCCGAGAAGAAAGTCGCCTACGACCGACAGCTGCAGGCCGCCCTGGCGAACCGCGGAACGGCGCCCGCCCCCACACGGGAATCGCCGGTGGCTGCGTCGCCGCCGTCGCCAGTCGCGTCGCAGCCGATCGCTCCCGTTGTGCGTCCCGCTCCCCGACCGGTTCGCAAGACGAACTTGCTGCTGCCGCTCATCGCCGGCGGCGTTGTCGGGGTGGCGGTCTTGCTGGGCATCGGCTGGCTGGTGATGCAAGGGAGAACGTCGTCCCCGGCAGATCCCCTGGCGGCCAAAGGCATGCCAGAAACGCCCGTCACGACGCTCGACAGCAACACGCCGAAGCCTGGCGACGTACCGGCAAAACCTGCCACGGAGACGTCGCCCGGCAATCGTCCGCCGGAGACTCCTCCCGTCGACCCGCCGCCACGGCCAGTTCCTGCATCGTCCGATCCGGCTCCCTCGCCGCCTGACGAATCGCCCGGGAAGCAGCCAGAACCCGTCGCTTCGCCAGTCGCGCCGAGCGATCCTCCAGCCGCTCCCCAGGAACCGCCGGTCGTCAAGCCCGCACCTGCAAAACCGGAACCCCCGGCCCGCTTGCCGGTGCCAGCGATCGGACTGCGCGACCAGAAGCGAGCGGAGATTGTGGAGATCTTCTCGCCCGGCAAGGCCGGCACCGTCGAAGCGAAAGCGGCGCTGGCAGGGCAGTTGCTGGAGACTGCCCGCGAGACGACCAACGATCCGGCAGCCCTGTTTGTGCTGTTGAATCTGGCCCGCGAACAGGCGGTGCTGGCAGGCAATATCGACCTGTCCTTTGCGGCGATCGATATGCTGGCGGCCAACTTCGCCTTTGATACCGACACGGTCCGCGTGCTCTCCCTGGAGGAGTCCGCCAAGGCCAGCATTCCGTCGGACCAGAAACGGCCGATTGTCGAGCGGGGCCAGGAAATGGTCGATCGCTTTGTGGACGAGAACCAATTCGCCAAGGCAGACGCCCTGGCGGAGCGTTTGCTGGCCATGGCTCGTCCGCTGCGTGATACGCCGCTGCTCAAGGCAGTCGCTGAACAGCGCAAAGCGGTTGCCGAAGCAGGGGCCGCTTTTGCGAAAGTGCAAGGCTCCTGGCAGACGCTTGAGCAGTCGCCCGACGATCCGGCCGCCAATCTGGCCGTCGGGCGTTACCTGGCCTTCGACCGGCAGGACTGGAAGACGGCCCTCACACACCTGGCTGCCGGTAGTGATCCGCGGCTGGCCGCAGCAGCCCAGTCGGAACTGGCCCGACCGGATTCGACCGAGGAAAGCGAACAGCTGGCTGCCGCCTGGTGGGATGCGGCCGAAGCCGAGCCCGACCCTCAGGTCCGGGATCTGCTCCGCGCTCGCAGCGGCGTCTGGTACCAGCGAATTGTCGGCGAGCTGGAGGGGTTGGCGAAAGCCACGGCCAGACAGCGGCTCAGCGAAACAGCCGACCTGCCCGTGGTGCTGTCGGAAACAAGCGACACGGCTGGCGGACCGACGATCGACGTACGGTCGTACAGCGCGCTGCGACGGGTGACTCCGGCCGTGATGCACATCATGAACAGCAGCAACGAAGCGGCCGTCTGTATCAATGGCAAGCCGGTCGCCGCCGCGGGTTTCAAGGCGAGCCAGTTCCCCTGCCGCGTGCAACTGGGCGATGTGATCACCGCCAAACTAACGCCAGTGGCCCATTCGCCCTCGTTCTCGATGGTGCTGCAGCTGGCCAGCGGTCACGTGATTGCGCCGACCAATCACCAGACCTGGTTCCAGTACTCACCCGCCCAACCGGCCCGCTGGTGGGAACTTCCCGACAACCCTCCCCGTACGCCTGTCAAACGCGCGAATCTGCATGCCCGCCCGCCGCAGGCGGTCGGCACCGGCTGCGACACGATCTGGGGAGATTACGTCTACCATGTCATCGAGGAAAGCGACCTGTACAAACCCGCAAAACCGATCGCCCAGCGGAAGAAAGAGCCAGGTGCAGTTGCCGGCGTGCTGCATGCGACAACCCGGCAGAACCTCGCCAGCATCTATATCAACGATTGGTTTGTGAGCTACACCGAAGGGATGGATGCGGACCGGTTGACCGAGACGCCCGTTCTGCTGGCGCCGGGCGATGTGATCCTCGTCAAGGCGGCCGTCGGAGCGCATGGCCCTTCGTTTGCCGCCATGTTCCGGTCGGCCGACGGCAAGCATGCTATCGTCACCAAACAGGAGAGCTGGAAGCAGTTCCATCCGACCGACAAGAACCACTGGTGGCGTCAGCCCGAGCTGACAGAAGAGCTCCCCCTGCTGCGCACCGACGCGGCCACCGGCCCCTTGCCGCCCGGCAGCGAAGAGTTCGGCTGCCAGGCCATCTGGGCCGACTACCTTTATTACCTTGTGCAGCCCGAAGACCTGAAGTAGCCCGCATTCGTTCACCATGCGTCGCCTGATAAACCTGCGTCGCCGGAGATCTTGCAGAGTACAGAGTTCAATCCGGCAATCAGGCGTTCACATCGACGACGATGCGGCCCTGGACCTGCCCCTTCAGGATGTCGGCGGCCAGCGCGGGAACGTCGGCGAGTCTGGCGGGACGGATCATCGCGTCCAGCTTCTCCAGCGGCAGATCATTGGCGATGCGCAGCCATCCCCGCAGGCGATTCTCATAAGGCTGCATCACGCTGTCGATTCCCAGCAGGTTGACGCCGCGCAGCAGGAAAGGAATCACGCTGGCAGGCAGCGAGGCGCCGCCGGCCAGTCCCACGGCGGAGACCGACGCGCCGTACTTCATTTGCCCCAGCACCCGAGCGAGCATTTCCCCGCCCACGGCGTCGACACACCCTGCCCAGGTTTCGGCTTCAAGCGGCCGGCGGGAGACGGAGTCGATTTCCTCCCGGGCGACGATGCGACTTGCCCCCAGCGATTGGAGATAGTCGGCCGTCTCGGGCCGCCCCGTCACGGCAGCAACCTGATACCCCAGGTTGCCCAGAATGGCGGTCGCGATCGAGCCCACCCCGCCGGCGGCGCCGGTGACCAGCACCTCTCCCTGGTCGGGCTGCAGTCCGTGGTCTTCCAGCGCCATGACCGCCAGGATCGCCGCGAAGCCGGCCGTTCCCACCGCCATCGCCTGGCGAGTCGACAAGCCTTCCGGCAAAGGAACCAGCCAGTCGGCTTGAACGCGCGCCTTTTGCGCAAAGCCGCCCCAGTGGATCTCTCCCACGCGCCAACCGGTCAGCACGACCTTGTCGCCCGGCTGGTAACGCGAATCAACCGAGGACTCCACAGTCCCTGCAAAGTCGATCCCCGGCACATGGGGGTACTGCCGCACCAGTCCGTTTTTCGGCTGCAGGCAGAGGCCGTCTTTGTAGTTGACCGTGCTGTATTCCACCGCCACCGTCACCTCGCCGGCGGGTAACTGCTCTTCTGTCAGCGACTGCACGGTTGCGGAAACAGTTGCTTCGTCGGTCTTTTCAACAACCAGGGCGTGAAAAGTCATTGGTATTTCTCGTATTCGATTGAGTAAGAAATCAGGGCTGCGGATATCCAGCGATCGTCCTGCATAATTCTGAAGGTCAACGGCCAGCGAAGCAATGGCTGTCCGTCCCAGAAGAGTTCAGGTAACTTATTCTCCAGCGAACGCTCGCCAGTCCCTGCCTGAAAAATGATCATGGACTTTGCCGGGCTCCCCTGGCAGGAAGGGGAGCCGTGTTCCCCCAGGTTCTCTCGCCCCAAGGAAATTGAAACGATGTCTAAGGAAAAAACGTCGCTGGGATTCAAACGCAGCATTCTGGCCCAGAGCCAGCAGGAGAAGACGACTCAGACGCTGCAGCAGACGCTGTTCGATCTTGTCGACCTGGCCCTGCAGGGAAAACAGGCGCACTGGAACGTGGTCGGCGCCCATTTCCGCAGCGTCCATCTGCAGCTCGATGAGATCATCGACTCCCTTCGAGAGGCGTCCGACGAAGTGGCGGAGCGGATCGCGACGCTAGGCGTCTCTCCCGAGGGACGCAGCGCAGCCGTCGCCGAACACACTCGCCTGGAGGCTTACCCGGCAGGCGGGCAGTCCACCGCCGCGACCGTATCAAATTTTGCCGACCGGCTGGCAAGCACGATCCAAGGTTTGCGACAGGCAATTGAAACGGTGGGCGAACTCGACCCGATCAGCGAAGACCTTCTGATCGGCGTCTCCGCGTCGCTGGAAAAACATCTGTGGATGCTGCAGGCCCAGGAAGACTGATCGACTCCCGGCTCTCCGTCCTGGCAGATCCGCGAGCTGGCAATGCCGAAGTGCATCACGCCGCCGTCCCGCACGCCAGTTCGTGCGGGCGACAGTCGTGTGATTGACACGATTGCGCCTGCTTTCGCTTTCCAGCTATTTCAACCTGCCAATGTATTGAATCCGGCAATCGGGCAATTTGGCTTCCAGGGCGGCGACTCCGGCCGGCGTCGCGTCGGAGACTAACAGGACGAGCGACCGCAGTTGCGGCATCGCCGCCAGTTCCGGGAGGCCCGCATCGGTGATGGTGGTGGAACCCAGATCAAGTGACCTCAATCTCCGCGCAGGCGGGCTGGTTACGGCGACTTCTGGTGCGAGAGTAACCAGGTGTAAAACTCGGGATTGTCGTAGGTGACGGTCCAGCAATCTTGGGGCAGATCGGGATAGATCGTGAGCTTCGCTTGACCGCCTGCGTCGGTGATTGCTGCGGCCATGTCTTTGGCGTTTTGCACCGTTTCCTGTCTGTCCTTGGCTCCACAAAACACCCATGCTGGCAGACCAGCCACTTTCTTGGCGTTCGTCAGTTCGGTGCGTCCGCAGAGGGGAGCGATGGCGGCGAATTTGTCCGGCTCGCTGGCCGCCAGCGACCAGGTTCCCGATCCGCCCATGCTAAGGCCGGTCAGGTAGATCCGATTCTTGTCGGCGTGATACCGGTCGACGATCTCGTCCAGTAATTCGGACAGCACGGCGGCGTCCCAGCGTTGGTCCGTGGGACATTGCGGCGAGACAAGCAGAAAAGGCAGCGATTTGTTTTCGACAATCCGCGGCGGACCGTGTTTTTTCACCGCCGCCAGGTTATCGATACCGCGTTCGCCCGAGCCGTGCAGGAACAGCAGAACCGGCGCCTCCTGCTTGTCAAAGTTGTCGGGCAGATACAACAGATAGCCCAGTTTTGCTTGCGGGTTCTTCTTGCTGACGAACTGCTGCTCGACCTGTTCCCCGGCAGCAGGCTTGGCCGGCGCAGCGGAAGTTGCCGTCGCTTCTTGTCCTTCAAGAGTTGGTACAGGAAACATGAACAGCAAGGCCAGGAAAAAGAGCTGGGCGGCGCGCATGGTAATCACCAAAAACGAGTGCGAGAGGAAGTAAACGGTCTCCCTGATAGAATACCAGCGCGCTAGCGCCAAAACGTGGCGTCATCCAAGAAAGCGGAACGTCTTGCGAATTCGACGGTTCGGGCTTGTTTCGGTCGACCGAAATCCATCCTGGAGGAGGCTAGTGGTGCGTCAAACCATAAAACCAGGTTTCTCTAAATCAGCCGCCGGGCGCTAGCCCAATGGCACTCACTTTGGCTCGTTTTCGGGTTGGTTCCAGGGTGGAGATCTTTTTTTAAAATGCGAGGATTTGGAGCGGCGTTTGTAGCTTTCGCGGGAGTAGCTCCGGCCGGGGCGGTTCGGCAATTTCTCTCGCGCTGCGTACTTGAGCGCTCGTGCGTAAGCCGTGCGCCAGGCGCCGGCGTCGGGGAATGTTTTTTGGAGCAGGAAGATGCGGAACACGTCCCACACGCCGGTGAAGCTGAGCCGCCGCGGCGGTACGTTGGCCTGTTCCGCCGCCTGTTTGCGGAACTGGATCGTCAGGTTATAGGCCACGATCGACGCCATCAGTTCTTTGCGGAACATCTCAGGACTCTTGGCGAGGATGTTCTCGATGTCGAGCGTCACCTTGATCTGTGAGAGATCTGTTTCCACACGCCACCGCTGACTATACAAATCGGCGATGACGTCCAATTCGTCGGTCAGGTCGGTCGCCAGATAGATTGTTTCGCCGTGGACGCTTTCGAACACGTGCAGCCGAATCGGCAGCGAGAAGTCCTCCGGCAATTGAGGATTGTCGCGCAGCTCGCGGCGACTGGGCGTCCATTGTCCTCGATACGTTTTCCAGTCCTCGCCTTGTTCGATCAACTCGGCGTCCTTTTGCAGCCGGCGAAAGCGATCCTTCTTCATCCGCACCACGAAGCGTTGATTGGCCGTGTGGAACTCGTAGGCGACACGCGTAATGCCGTAAGCTGTGTCGACCAGAATCACCGAATCGGCCGGGATGCGTTGTAAATGATCGTGGATCAGGCTGGTTTCCGAGACCGCCTGGTCGCCGTACATCGCACCGATTTCCGGGGGCAACGCCGCTCCACTTTCGACCTCATGAGCCACGACCAGATAGGCCATCGGCCAGGCCGACTCTCCGTACTGATTGGAAGCGGGCGGGAAGACGTCGTACAGTTCCCATTCCGGTCCCAGCGAGATCGTCGTGCCGTCCAGCGCGAACACGCGTCGCCCGCCGAAGGTGGGCGGAGCGTTGTCGACCAGCGACCGCCAGACGGCGTTGCAGAGCCACATGACGGTCTCCAGCGACAAACGGCTCCGGCCCCGGGAGTACGCCGCGGTGCTGGAAGAGAGGGTCGCTTCTTCGATGCGTTTATTGTCGGGCACGATGTCCGGGCACTGCTCGATCAAGGCCTTGACCGCCTCGGCCATCGAGCAACCGCCGCGCAATCGCTGCCAGACCAACAGCCACAGGACGACGCCAGACGTGTAAATCGTTTGGGCGTGGGAGGGCTGCAACTCATCGGCCTGGCGGAGATCCACGATCTCTTCCAACTGGGCAAACACGGCGTCAAACTCCGCCGCCCGCGCCTGCTCAGATTTCTGTGCTTTCTGCTTACGTTTCTGTTTGGCCGCCATCGCAAGACTCCTTATCAATGAGTAAGAGGTCAGGAAGGGGCGCAAATTTCATGCCAAAACATGCGGCGCAAAATTCATGCCAAAAACCACCCCAGGCAACGGATTTGGTAAAAACAGTGCCATTGGGCGCTAGCCCCCGGTTTTTTTGGCAGCACAGCAGTACGGCCGACATCGCTCACTCTAAGATTGAAGATTGACGCAGCATTAGTGCTGCGTCAAGGCAAAGAGTTCGGGTTCTTCCCATTAGCCGTTTTGGCGATAGCCACGGTTAACTAAAAGGAACAGCGGCTCGCGCGAAAATGGCCAAACCTAAAATTGAAACTTGACGCACCACTAGTGCGGGGGCGTCGCCAGTTTTTGTCACGGGCCGCCTGCGGCTTACTGCGCTTCTATGCGGACGAAGTCGTTGACAATTGCTTTCCCGGTGGGAACCGTGAAGGTATGCGTCTCCGCTCCGGCCGGGATTTGCTCGGTATGAGTTTTGGACTGGGCGCCTTCCTTCCAGCCGAAGCTGACGATCGTCGCCTGGGGAACGTTCGTTTGGTACAGACCATAAAGGCGCACATCGAACAGGCCCGTGCTGTAGCCGCCCTGGTAGACCTGGACTTTGACCAGGGCGGAGCGGACGTCGGCGTCGCTGACGTCCGCGGAGCCGTACATCCAGCCGTTGGAGTAATCGTTGTCGGTGGGCAGTTCGGCCTTGCCCAGCGGGCGCCAGGACTTGCCGCCATCGGTGGAGACTTCCAGCTTGAAGTCGGTCCCGCTCGGGGTGGGCGAACGGACCTTGAAGTTCGCGGCGGCGGTCACCTGGCGAAGCATCCCCGGCGAGTCGACTTGGAAGACCACCACGCCTGGCTTGTTGTCGGTGGTCTGGTACGCCATGTCCCGCAGGACCTGGCTTCCTTTGAAGACCATGTTTTTCGATCGCAGGGCGACCGCTTCGACCTGGGCGATGGTTGCTTCGCTGCGTGCGAAGTTCGGCCTGACAGCAACGACGCCGCGGGAGGCGCAGCGATACGTCACCTGCGAGCCGTCGGCCTGCAGCTGCGGGTACATCGCCTGGTTCATTTGACAAGTGGTGGCGAAGGTCACGGCGTTGAGGCCGCTGTCGCCCTTCATCCCCAGACGAATCCGCCAGTCGTGTCGACCCTTGAGCTGCTCGGTCAGATCCAACCGGAATTCGCCGCTGAGGTTGCCGGCAGGCTTCCAGCTGAGCCCTTGGTCGGTCGACACTTCCACGCCGAGCTGGCCGATTGCCTGGCCGGTCATCACCACGCCGTCGGTCGCCTTGCCACCCATCGGATTCTTGTCATCCACCGGATCGCCAGCGATCACGTACGGCGAGCAATGGCTAAAGACGATGCTGGCGGGCTGGCCGTCGCGGCTCTTGAGTTTCGGGGAGCCGCCTGCAGCAAGGTTGGCGGTTTGCTCGACCACGCCTTCGCGATAAGAGTCGGCGCCCAGATCGGGCGTAAACACAAACTCCGCGTTGCAGTAGCTGGCGTCGCCCCGATACGCCTGCCGGTCCATCGTCGCCGGATGCGATGCGTGGCCCGTGTTCACGAACGTCCAGTCGCGGAACGGCCCGCCTGCATTCTTGGGGTCGCCGTGCCAGAAGCGGCGTTTCTCCATCCCGCCGAAGTGGTCGCGATCGAACCAGCGGGTAAAACTCTCGCCGCTGCGCAAGTGCACGACGCCTGGCTGGGCGGCATAGCCGGTGCTGTACAACCGGTGCCACTTGTCGGCGCCCTGTTTGGCGATCACACTCCAGCCGCCTTGCATGCTTTTGAAATCCGACGGCCAGGCGAACGGGTAACAGGGGGTCGGCGGATGGGAATGTCGCACCAGGCTGTGATCCTTGGCGATATCTTCATACCCGGCGACCACGCCGTCTTTCCGGAAGACCAGACCCGCCATATCTGTATCATAGGCATGCCAGCCGCCGTCGTAGCGAATCTCGCTGTTGGTATGACCGGGGAACGCGCGCCGCCTCGGCTCGAAACCGAGCGCACGCCAGTAAGGTTCATTCCAGGCGTGAACCGTCCCGCACAGGCCGTACCCATACGAAAACCTCGCAATGTTGGCGTCGTAAGGGATCAATTCGTTCTGCGGCTGGGCGACGTCGGGCGCATGGTCGGTAGCTCCCCATTCCTGCGGCGAGTGCAGGTGGTACTGGTGCTGCAGGATCCACTGGAACATGGCGATTGCCTTGTCCTGGGGCGTGCTGGCGCCGCGGGTGGCGAACGTCACGCAGTCTTCGATCTCCTGAAAGGCGCCTTCGCCGGCGTAGACCGGGTGGTCCGTTTGCAAAGTAGGATCGCCCACTTCGGCCTGCACGGCGCTGGGCAAAAGGAAGATGACGACAGCGGCGATCATCGTGGATCCGACGATTCTCTTGAGCATCGATTTACCTGCAGCCTGAATAGCGAAATCGGGAAAGAGCGAGACCTGGCGTCGCACTCGAATAACCCTCCTATCCTACCACTCCACCGTCGAGCGGCAGCCGCGACGTGATTGACAATGACCTGGTAATTGAACCACTGGGGTTTCACGCGGCGCAGGCGGTCTTCGTCAGACGAGACTCCCTGCCCCTTGGGACAGCGAAGAATGCGACCTTCAAGGTGCTGGCCGGACGTCGCTATGGCGCCAATTTGCTACTGCGCCGATTTGTCGGTGCGAGCGCGTTCGACCGCATCGAGTTCCGTGCGCAAATCGGCGCCCAGGTCCGATGTGTTGAATCGCGGGTTATCGGGCAATTTGATCAACCAGTCGCGGCAGATGTCGTACTGCAGGCGGGCCTCACGCAGCTGACAAGCGAGCACATGGCCGCCTACCGTTCGGTCGGCCGAAAGGAAATGCCAGTGGTATCCCGGCACGTTGAGACCGTGCACCCAGGTCGGACAACGTATCCCCACCAGTGTGCCCCGTTGAGCGGTGTGCGTCCACACGCTTTGGCTGGACGCCACCTCCGCCAGCGGCTTGTAAGGCGGCTGCTGAGGGTGAACACTGCGAACGGTGATCGTGGGAAACTGTCCCTCGACGCGGATGGCGATGAAATGGTTTTTCTGTGCCAGTGTTTGATCGACAAGACGTTCCAGATCCGCCAGCCCGGCCAGGGCGTCGCACGCAAACTCCCCTTCGGGCTCCAGCCTGGCGACAATAGCGAACGGCGTGGTCTGCTGGGGATCGACCTCAACCACCTTGCCGTCGCCCCGCACCTGAAAGACTTGACCATCGAGGATGATCATCTCGCCGTCGAGGTGATCGAGCGTGCCCAGACCGAAGTCCCCATATTCGAGCACTTCCTGAAAGGTAAACGAGCCATCGTACTGCCCCAGCATAAGTGCGTTGATCACAGAAAACTGCGTGATCTGGTCCTGACGATCCCCAGCGGTCCTTACGGCCGCGGGTTGACCTGCGGGAGAAACACCAGGCGGCTCCTCCACTACGAGTCGCGTACAAGAGGCCGTCGCTAGCACCGCCAGACCGATTACTGCCAGACCGAGTCCGCCGCCTCGACATGATCTACGCGTTCGCATCTTTTTCCTTTGCTGCTGAATTTCGACCAGGAAGCGTCTAGCGCTGTCAATCGCCGAACATCATACCACCTTGTCGCCTGTTCCAGCCTGGGCCAGTCGCCGATCCTGTGCCGGGCGTATGGCTCGACGATCGGAAGTTGCATGCCGGATCGGGCGTCCCTTACAATGTGGCCAGGATCACCAGGACCCTGACTCGGCGGCCGGTTCGACCGGAGACTGCACAGCGCCGTCCGTTTGCTTTGCTCTACAGGATCTTCTTTCGGCGCCGTGATCCTCCATGTCCCTCATCCATGACGATCTCTCGGAGTTGCAAATGCGAACCTTTGTTTTGTTGACGGTGGCGTCCGTCTTTCTAATGGGGACGGCGGCGCACTCCGCGGAACCGGACTTGAAAACGCGCATCGGAAAAATCGTTGCTGCGGCGAACGGGGAAGAAAAACTGCTCAAACTGTTTCGCATTAGAGAGGAACTCAGCGTCGGTTCCGATCCCGAAAAAAAAGGGAAGGAGCGAGTGTCTATCCTGGAACCGCCAAATCATTGGTGGATCGGGAAACGCGAACGCGGCCCCGAGCCCGCCAAGTTTTTAGCGTGGGCCTGGACGCTGGGAGCACTGACGGATCCCGCTTCCGTTGTGGAATCGATTCCCGAAATCACCGAGTCCGGCAAGACCGTGTACGGCCTGCGGGTGAGTGGAACCATGGATCCGCCGATGGATCTTTACTTTGACAAAGAGAACGATCGCCTGATGCGTATCGACTGGCGAAAGGACATGCACCGACTAAGTGAGTGGCAGGAGCGCGACGGGGTCATGTATCCGGCGAAGTGCATCGGGTACAAAAAATCTAACGGCAAGCCGTGGTACTTTAGCCAGATCCTTGAACTAGAGCCGCTCAGCGAACTGCCCGAAGAGCTGACGCGATAAGCCTGCCAGCACTTGCGCCCCGCGTAGCCGGGGTGCTTTGGCAGCAGGAACAACGGAGAGCAGATTCGATGAAGACTCCAGCGCCGATCGGCCGCCGACGACCGCCAGGGGGCGGCAATTTTCGCGACGCATTTCCCTCCACCGGAGGCGTGCGATGACCCTTCGCCTGTTCTTCATGCGGCATGGGGAAACGGAGTGGGCGCTTTCGGGGCAACATACGGGTCGCGCTGACATTCCGCTGACCGAGCACGGCGAAGTCGAAGCTCGCCAACTGGGCCTGCGTATTCGCTCGGTCGCGTTCGATCATGTTCTGACTAGCCCCTTGCAACGTGCTCGCCGTACCTGCGAACTGGCAGGTCTTTTGCATCAGGCAGAAATCGATCCGGACCTGGCGGAATGGGACAATGGCGACTACGAAGGCCAAACGCTGGCCGAGATCCGTGCAGCGAGACCCGGCTGGAATCTCTTCCGCGACGGTTGCCCTCAAGGGGAAACGCCTGAGCAAATTTCGGCGCGAGCGGATCGACTCGTCCAGCGACTGTCCGGTCTGGAGGGCAATGTGGCTCTCTTTTCACACAGCCATCTGGGGCGCGTCCTGGCCGCGCGCTGGATCGGACTCCCAGTAGAGCGGGCACAGCATTTTCTGCTCGGCACCGCATCGCTGAGCATCCTTGGCTACGAACACCATCGCACCGATGAGCCTGCCATTACGTTATGGAACTCCCCTCCCTTCGAGACTTACGGTGCGTAACCCGCTCGGATGCTGGCTTCGACGTTAGCGGATTGTCAGGTCGCCATTGAAAATCCATAACAGCAGGCCGATGTCCGCCAGGGAGAGCGCGACCGAGAAGAACATCGGATGCAGGTCCAGAATGATGCAAGACAGAAAGACCACTACGGCTGCCACAAGCAGGAAACCAATGTCGCCCCACGTCAGTTCTTCCAGAATGCGGCCGGCAACCAGGAAGACCACAAAGGCGATGATCGGAAAAAGCATCATGGCGAAGAAATTCTCAAATGCAGGGAACCGGGGCTTCTCGCAAGGTTGCGTTGTCCGCCATGGAGTTATCACCCATTCCATGGCGCCGCGGTCAAAATAAAGTTCGCTGGATTGCGATTTCGTGTTGGCTGCGTCTTCCAGCAGTAGCAGGCGGCAGGCGAACACCGCATCCAAAAAACGATTGTCCGGCATCAGATCGACCGCTCCCAGCGGGCCTTTCGATTAGAGTTACCCATGAACGAACGCTCCCCGCTGCAGGCGTTGCTGGACGGTCCGCTGCGCGAGAATCCCGACAAAATCGTCCTCCGGACAGACGCGGGGCAGCTGACCTGCCGTGAATTGCACGAGCAGGCGGGTCGCGTGGCGGCGGGTCTGCAGCGATGCGGCGTGCAGTCGGGAGATCGGGTCGCCTGGGTGCTGCCAAACGGTATCGAAGCGGTTCTGGCAACGCTGGCCTGCTACCGCCTGGGGGCGGTCGCGGTTCCGCTGAATGTTCGGTACGTCGCGAGTGAAGTGCGAGACGTCATCGAACGTGTCGATCCCCGGGTGATCATTTTCGACGTCGCATGCGACGCGGCCCTCAGGCCTGTCCTGGAGTCCAATCGCCAGCGAGTGGCAGTGACGGTCGGCGCCGCCGAGGATTCGTCGAAGAGTTTCGCGTCGCTGCAAAAGCACGCCCAATTCGAGGACCAGCCTGTCGGAGCGGATCATCCCGCATTGATTCTTTTTACGTCAGGCAGCACCGGGCGTCCCAAGGGAGTGGTCCATTCACACCAGGGCGCTTATGGCGCTATCGATGCCTCGCGACAGCTGTTTGATTTCAAGGCGGACGACATTGTTCTGGTCGGCAAGCCGATCTGCCACGCGGGAGGCCTGCAGACGCAGCTCCTGCCAGCGCTCCTTGCCGGCTGCCAGGTGATCCTGGCCATGAAGCCGACGCCCGCGGCGGCGGTTGCGTTGCTCCAGTCCCTTTCCGTGACGGAGTATGGGCTGCTGGCCAGCGATTTGCTGGATTTTATCGAGTATCTGGAAGCGCGCCCGGTGGACCTGCCGAGCCTGAAATACGGTATCGGTTCCGGCGATACCGTTCCCGTCGACTTGCACCAGCGATTTCGAGAGCTGTTTGGCTGGGAAATCATGGAAGGCGCCGGCATGACCGAGATCGGCTGCTACTATGCGGCCAATCCACGTTACGGAAAGCGGAAGTGGGGCTCGCTGGGCCTGCCCGCCCCCGGCGTCGAGCTGAAGATTGTTGATGAAGCGGGAGTCGCTTGTTCGCCGGATCAGACAGGAGAAATTCTCCTGCGAACTTCCTCCGCCATGACTGGCTATTGGAATGATCCGGAAGCAACGGCGGAAATCTTTCACGATGGCTGGCTGCATACGGGCGACCTGGCCTACCGGGACGCGGATGACTACGTATGGTTTGTGGGTCGCAAGAAACTGATGATCGTGCGGCGCGGCTCTAACATCGCTCCGATCGAGCTCGAGAATATCCTCGATGAGCATCCGCGCGTGCACGCCTCGGTGGTCGTCGGCATTCCCGATCGGCGGGACGGGCAAGTTCCGGTGGCCTGCGTGGCGGCAGTCGAAAACCAACGGGACCTGCTGGAAGGAGAACTCCGCGACTATGCAGCCAGTCGACTGTCGGCGTACAAGAACCCCGCGCACTATCTGTTTCTGGAAGATCTGCCGCGCAATGGCGTCGGCAAGTTTGATCGGCACAAGCTGCAGGAACTGGCGGAGCAGGCCTTCGCAGGTTAAAGGAGCGGGATCAGCCAGCCGTCAACGCAGATCGCGTTTCCGTCCCTGAAATAACCGTCGCAACTCGATGCAACCGGGCTGCGAAACGAACGGATTCGCCCTGACCTGCTGCACGATCGACTGTTTCCCCATTGCCGAAATGCGTCTTGCTGCAATGGCGGGACGCGCCAGCTACAATCGTTGTTTTGGGAAATTGTCGGCCGAGTTTACCTGGAGAAGCGTTATGGTTCGTTCGTTGCTGGTGCTGGTTTCGTTCTGCCTGTTGACCGTCGGCTTCTGTCGCCAGGCCAGCGCGGAGATCATCGGGATTGGACTCGACTGGCGAAAGAACATCTTCGTTCAGGAGTACTGGAGCGAAGGGAAGCCGTACTACGCCATTGCCAACAAAACCGATTCCGACCAGACGATCGTCTGCGTCGCCTATCGGGGCCAGGCAAAACTGGCTGGCCCCTGGAAGGCGCCGGCCAATTCGGTCGTGCATGTGGATGCGTCGCCATTGATCGGAAAGGACCTCGTCCAGTTTGACCTGGAAGGCGGCTCTTCACTCGGGCTGATGGCGGCTCCTCCAGCCCCCGGCGATATCCCCCAGGCGCCAGTGGTCAGCTTCGACGGACTCAACGGTTCCGGCGGGCGGCACACCGATATCTGGGTCGAGCAGAACGCTACGACGTTCACCTCCGGCAAGCCAGTCGAATTGCGGATGCAGATCCCGGGAACGCAGGGAGAGCTGATGGTCAAAAAGGGCGACCTGCCCGCCATCGAGGTCGTTTGCGACACCCTCAAGGTTACCCCGGGCAAGAATGGCGGCTTTACGCTCGACTTTGCCAAACCCACCAAAGCCCAGGACGTTCACACGGTCGTACTGAAGTTTGTCGCCCCCACGGTCAAAAGCCCGACGATGCTCACCGTCGACAACTGGCTTTGGGCGCAAGGGAAAAGAGGCGGCCACGGCATCACCCGCGGCGTGGTCGTGGAACCGGCAGGGAAGTAACGCAGATCGCTTTCGCAATTCAGGTTGCGATCCGCTGACGAGTTGCAAAGGCAGCGGCGACTACCAGGATATGCCTGCAGTTTCTCAACGCTAGTCTGGCCCTGTAGTCGGCTAGTAGCTCGACGATCTTTTCTCGTTAATCGTCCAAGACCTTTCACGGTTACGTCGCTTGACGTCGCGTCGTTTCCGGCGTTGCTAACCTTTAACGACGGACGTTGCAACGAACCGCTTGATACTCCTGCGAAGATCGTCCCTCTATGAATTTTCCCTTCCGGTCGATTTCTCGCTACCGACTGCTGCTGCCTGTCGTGCTGTTGTCGGCGGTCCTGCATGCGGTGGCGGTGGCGGCCATGCTGCTGGCGATCCAGCCGGGATTTGATTTTCTGGCGACCTTCCCGCAGCGGGCCGCGTATGTGGCGGAGCATGGCTGGCTGTGGCGTCTGGGATGGATTCCCTGGCAGCTGACGGCCGCGTCGGATCTGGCCGTGAGCATCCTGCTTGCCATGTATCTGGCCGTACATCGGCGCGATTCGCCGGCGCTGCGACTGGCGTTTCTGGCAGCGATGGCGAGCGTAGTGGCGACGGTCGCCGCTATTGTTCCCGAGCAGTGGGCCGAGTGCTATCTGCTCACCGGGTATGTGCCGCTGGCCCAGTCGGCGGTGGCGAACGGGGCGTCCGGCGAATCGCTGGATGCCTTTGCCGCGGCCGAGAAATGGGCGCTGTTGATGACGGGCGTCTGTGGCAACACGGGTTACACTTGCATGGCGTTGTTATGGACGGCGGCGACCGTGCTGGCCGCGCCATCTTCCTGGCGGCGAGCGGCGTTTGCGCTGGTGGGGCTGATCTCCTGCGCGGCGTTTGCAGGAGCGTCCGTGTTGCTCTGGCAAAGCGTTCCCGCGGCGACTGCGGCCGGCGTCTATCCTTATGCCGATCAATTATTGGCGTGCAACGCGCTCGGCTTCGGCTTACTGATTCCATGGATGGTCTGGATGGCCGTGCTGCTGGGCGACGGCCATCATCAGCGCTGGCCGCGGGACGACGACGCGTTGCATCGCTTCCGCTGGCCTGCCGGAAGTCTCTGGAGCTGCCTGCTCCCTGCCGGCCCAGGTTTGCGGGATGTGGCTCGCTGTACGTTCGGCGGGCTGCCGGCGCCTGTCCTGGCCAGCGACATCACCGACGTGGTGTACGTGAGCTGGCTGGTTCCGGCTGATCGCGTGAAAGCCCTGCTGCCGCCGCCGCTGCGCCCGCACTGTTTGGGCGACCTGACGTTTGTCACGGTGCTGAGCTACCAGCATCATTACTTCGGGCCGGAGCTGGCGGGGCGATTGCGTCGGCTGTTCCCTTCGCCTGTGCAAAGCAATTGGCGGTTCTATTTGGAGCCAGAAACTGACACGGCGGAGCGCGACGGGATTTACTTTTTTGCGACGTGCATCGGCCATCCGCTACTCGCCAGCGCCAGCCGATGGATGAGCGACGGCCTGCCTTCCCATTACCCGCAAAGGATCACGCACCAGGCAGACGGCGGCCGCTATGAGACGCGGATCGATCCCGGCAACGGCTCTGCGTCCGCTCTGCATGTAGAGGTGGAAACGTTCCCTGGTGGGACGGGCAGCCGTACCTTGCCGCCGAACCTCGCCGAGCATTTCGACTCCTGGTCGGCGGCCGTGCAGTATCTCATTGAGCAGAACCGCGCCGTCGGTGTGATTCCCGCCCACGGCCGGATCTACGAATCGAGAATTGAAATCCCGATCGATGGCGCCCTGGTCCTGCCTGCTCAGGTTATTGGCCCGATCACCAGTCCGCTGCTGGAACCACTTGTTGCCGGCTGCGATCCGTTCGCCTTTGTTGTTCCCAGCGTTCCCTTCAGGGCCACAGGGGAAAAGTGGACCTGCAAGTTGCGGGTGCTCGGCGAGTAGAAACGGATCAATTCGCGAGGGGAGCAAGCGGCGACATGTCCGCCGATTACTTTTCGCTCTGCCGGATCGCCTGCTCAAAGAAATGCCGGACGGCGCGACCGCTAACGGTTGTTTTCTGCAGCAGCTCGCGCGCGATCAGTTCGACAGCCAGGGCATGTCCTGCTTCGCCCAGCAGATGTTCCGTCTTGTCGAGTAACCGTCGCTGGAGCCGTTCCAGCTGGTTCTCGCTACTGGCGCGCTGGGCGAGCAGTCGCCGCACATGGCGCAGGTCCTGGCTCGCCCCGGACTGGCAGTATTCGCCCGTGAAGCGTGACTCGGCGACCATCCCTGCGAGCAGGATGAGGATTTCATCTTCCAGCTGATCCTTCGAGGCTTTGGACCGCCCCTTGCCGATCTCACAAACCCCAAGGCGTCCGACGCCGAATTGCGATTTGCCCGGCATGATGGTGACTTTCTGAACCAGCCGGCCCAGGGAAATTGCCATCACGGCATGGCCCGCTTCGTGCCATGCGGTAGCCATAAGCTGCTGCAAATCCTTTTGGGAAGGTTCCTCAGCGGTCGAATCGGGATCGGGGGTTTCGTTGTTCATGGCAATCCAGTGTACGGTTCGTTGCGGACCGTTGAAATATGGCCGGAGTTGCTTCACGGCTTCAACTTTCTGGCGACATCGCAACTTCCTCCTGGGTGCAATCTGGTTCCCCCGGCAGTGGCAGTTTCCTCAGTGAATCGCCGTTTTAACAGGACGATTCTTCCTCTCCAGGAAAACCTGGGAAAATTCACAGGCCTGGAAGCATCCCACAAGTCAAATGGCGGGCTAGGGTTTAGCAGAGCAGTAAGGATTCCAGCCGGAAAAGATCAACCAGTGTAGATCCTTTCCGCTCTTTTCTTGTCGATCTGCTCCGCCCAAATTCTGCCCTGCTGCCTCAAGGGCTCGCCCACAGCACGAGCCCGTATTGCATTGCCTCCTGAATAGAGAAAACTCATGAATCGAAGTCGCATTGCCTGTTCGTTTGGTCTGGCCGTACTCACGCTGGCCCTGGTCGCCGCGCCCGGTCATACCTGTTCGCGGATTCTCTGGAACAGCAACAAGCTGGCCGTGGTCGTTTCTCGGACGATGGACTGGCCCGAATCGACCGAGCCGATCCTGACCGTCTTTCCGCGCGGCATGAATCGCGACGGCGGCATGGTCGCCACCGAGCAGGTGGTGAAGGTCAATCCGCTGAAATGGACCTCGAAGTACGGCAGCCTGGTCACGACCCTGTATGGAATGGGCACGGCCGACGGACTGAATGAGAAAGGCCTGGGCGTCCACTTTCTGTATCTGAACGCCTGCGACTTTGGCCCGCGCGACGAGAGCAAGCCGGGCGTGCAAGCGGCGCTCTGGGGTCAGTACCTGCTCGACAACGCAGCCGATGTGAACGAAGCGCTGAGCCTGCTCGACAGCATTCAGGTGGTCCCGGCCGAAGCCCACGGGTACAAGACGAACGTCCACCTGGCGATTGAAGACGCCAGCGGAGACTCCGCCATCATCGAATACATTGGCGGCAAGCGCGTGGTTCACCACGGTCGTCAGTACACCATCATGACGAACGACCCCACCTACGACGAACAACTGGCCATGCTGCACAAGCTGGATTTTTCCAAGCCGAGCAGCGATACGCCCCTACCGGGCAACGTGACCGCCGCCGACCGATTCCAGCGGGCCGCCTACTACGAAGCTCTGCTCCCGCAGCCGAAGAGCGAGCGTGAAGCGGTCGCCGGCGTACTGGCGATCGCCCGTAACGTCTCCGTGCCGTTCGGCGCGCCTTACAAAGGTTTCGGCATCTACAACACCGAGTACCGTACGGTCATGAACCTCACCCAGCGCCGCTACTTCTTCGAGCTGACCACGAGCCCGAACGTGATCTGGGCCGACCTGTCGAAGATGGACCTGTCGCCGGGAGCCCCGGTAAAAACGCTGAACCCCGACAATATCAATTTGTCGGGCGACGTAACCGACCAGTTCCAGACCGCCAAAAAGGCGCCCTTCTAATCAAGCACCCCAATACTCCCCCGCACCAAGTAATCGTGGGAAAAACGTAACACATCACGTAAAGACAAGGCCAGGACAACCACCCAGGTTGCCCTGGCCTTTCCGCGTTGCAACTCCAGAAAAAGATTCCCTGCACCAAAGCGATAGCAATCACCAGACACCCACTTTTTCGCACCCGCGATAACCCGATTCCCAGACACCCACTTTTTGGCCAGACCGATTGATCGACCTGAAGGGATCGAGGTCGCGAAACGGGGAATTGGCGAACGGAAGAGCGTGACGGAGGAAGGAGTTTAACGCCAGAATGCTGAAAAGACGGCGTGAAAAGAAGCGTCGGCGCGCACCGCTGGCGGTGGTGGGTGGGGAGGTCGGGTGATCGACGGTTGCCAGGTGGCGTTATTTGAGAATCGCCACCCGGTTGCCGCGATGGAAGCGGGGGTTGAAGCCGAGTAGCTCGTCCGGCGACAGATTCAGACGTTCGAGAATTGGCGGCAATGCGGCCGGCGTGACGCCCGGCTTGCATGGCCGGTGGAGACGGGCGATCCGGTCGAGCAACGACAGATACCCGTCACGCGTGAGCGGCAGGAAACCGCCGTCGCGCTCGTCGATCTGGCAAAGCCGCACGACAGACGATGGGCGGCGGGAGTCGCCGGCCGACCGCTCTTCGATCCGCTGCTGGACGGACGTAAAGTCGCTCTCCTCCAGGGTTTCGGCGATGGCCGCCCGGATTGGATTGAGGTCGACGTACGCCGCGCAAGCGAGCACGGCCGCCTCATCGAGCAGGGCCTGGCTGGTGAAGCGTCCCTCCCAGAAACGGCCGGAGACCTCCTCTTCCGCGTTGGCCCGCCGAGCGATGTACTCCTTCAAATACCGCATGAACCAGGACAGGCTGGCCAGTCGCGTCCGCAGTTCGGCGATCCGTCTTTCGTTACCTGCGAGCGTTTCAATCTGCTCGGCGGTGGCCGAGCCGGACAGCTTGAGCCAGCGGCTGGCGACCTCTTCCGCGGTCCACTTTTCGGCCAGATCGGGCCGGATGCGGAGCAGCAGATGCAGGTGGTTACTCATGGCGGCGTAAGCACATACGTCGATGGCGAACACCTGGGCGAGCAGCCCGATCCGCTGCCGGACCCATTCCTTGCGGTGGTCGAAATTCCGCCCGGTGACGCCGTCATCGCCGCACAAACAGGCTCGGCGAACGCACCGCGAAATGCAGTGATAAAACCCGACTTCCCCCGCCGCCACAATCTCCGCCCGCGCTGCGCTTGGCATGCCACCCCTCCCCAAAATACGCCCTTGAATTAACTGAACGTGAGTATACCCAACCAACGGCATACTGCAAGGAAAAAGCAGAGAAAGCAGCAAAAGGTGGGTGTCTGTCTTGGAAGGGTGGGTATCGGGATTGGGTAACGGATCTCGAGAAAGGTGGGTGTCTGGTTTTGGGGATGGGGTGTCTCGGTGTGGGGTGGATTCTGTCATAATTGGGGGGCTGCGATGAGTCCTGGCGTGGCTTTCGCGCTGAAATGACCTCACAAAAAGGAGTTTTGCGATGCGTTCGATTTCCTGGATCTGGCTCGCGCCGTTGCTCTGCGTGTTGGCGATTGGCTGTGGGACCAAGGCTCCAGATTCGCCCGATGCGCCGACTGATCCGCCGAAGAAAGTAGCGTCTGATGCGACCGCAGATTCAAGACAGCCAGCGACGACGGATCTTCCCGTTGCGTCGTCTTCCAACAACACGGCTGCTGCTCCGACAAACAGCTCTTCGGCATTGACTTTGTCGCAAGCGGCGACAACTTTTGTTTCCGATGACTACTTCGTGGCGATTGCACTGCACCCGAAAAAGATCGGTGATCGACGGCTCGTACAGAACTTGCTATCGATCGATATGGTAAAGGAGCGACTGGCAGATAACCCCGCCGAAGTTCCGTTCGATCCGATGACGATCGACTGGATTCTGGCTGTCGTGGGACATCAAATGGGCGACGGCGATTCGCCGCTGGCTGGCGCTTTTCAATTCGACTCTGTCGAGGCTGCCGAAAAAATGCGGGCTGTCGGCCAGAAAGCGGAAGTCGCCAAGGTGAAAGGCGTATCGATTTATGTTGCCAGCGACCCTGCGTATCACATGTACTGGGCTAACGAAACGACGGTCGTCTTTGGCTCGGCGGAACGGTTGACTCGATTCCTGAATGGGTCCCAGAAGCCGGCGGTCGAATTGCTGGATCGCCTGAAGCAGGTTGGCTACGACCACGATATCGCCGTCGTAACGCACATGGCTCCTGTCCGGGATTTGGTCGCCAATTCCGTGGCGGGACAGGGGAAAAGTGTCGAAAATATGCCTGACCAGGTGAAAGCGGCCACCCTTACCTTTGACCTGGAAGGGGCGAAGCTGCTCAACGTGCTGATCGAAGGAAAAGATCCTGCCGCCGGCGAAGCCATTGGCGGTCTGCTGAATCAGGGGCTGGAAGCGATCAGCACCCCGCTCGGCCTGTTCGGTATGGACTATCTGGCGCCGCGAGTCGGAGAAGAGGGGGCGGTAACGCTACTCGACGCCGCCAATTCTTTGCTGCAGAACGTGGAGATCCAGCAGAACGGACCCGACGTTTCTTTGTCGATTGCCGCGCCCGAAGGTCTGGCTGATCTGCCGACAAAGCTGGCGCCCTTGCTAGCGAAGTGGCAAGAACAAGTCGCCGGCCCGCAGGAACGTATCAACAATCTCAAACAGGTAGGGCTTGCCCTGCTTAGCTACCACGACCAGAACGGCCGTTTTCCGGCTGCGGCCCTGTACAACGAAAAAGGAGACGCGGTACTGAGCTGGCGCGTGGCGATTCTCCCTTTCATGGAAGGAACCACGCTCTACGATGCTTTCAACATGGATGAGCCCTGGAATAGCGAACACAACCTGCAGACGTCGCAGGTCATGATTCCCGTTTATGGCCCTCCGAAAGATTCACGCAAGCCGGGGCCGCTGTTGCCGGGGAACAATACCGCACCGAAACTGCCCCAGGAAGCCCAGCCTGCCGTCGCTGTGCCGCCGTCTGACGGGCCCGATCCCGCCAGCGTGCCACTGACCCGTTTCCAGGTGTTTGTCGGCCCTTCGACGTTCTTTGCGACAACGCGAGGAACCCGCATGGCGGAGGCGACCGACGGAACGTCGAACTCGATCCTGGTCGTGGAAACGGGGCCCGACAAAGCCGTCCCGTGGTCGAAACCGGCCGACCTGGCGGTGGACGACGATCCGGTGGCCGCGCTGGGAACGCTTGATCCCGAAGGCGCCCTGGTGCTGTTTGGCGACGGTTCCGTTCGACGCATGTCGCCGTCGGAGTTAAAAGCGGTGCTGAAAGATATGATCAGCATCAACGGGGGCGAAGTGATTTCCGAAAACTAAGAACCGCTTGCCGACCCGCCGCGTAAAGAATATCCAGGAAGACCTGGAAATTGACGGCAGGCGGCTGGTTACGCATGCGACGCATTGCCTCGACGGCCGCGCAGGTACAACCTGCGCGGCCGTTCTGTTTGCGCTACGCGGCGTTTCCGTTATTCTGCGCAGCGACGCTGGGATCGCCGTCAGTGGTGAAATCCGGGCAAGCGTTATTTCGCCGGCCGGACTGATCGCCGGGCGAGTTTGCAGACGAATACCATTTGGGGCCAAGGAAGGCTGCTCGACTTGCCGCTGCGCTTGTTCGCTTTCCTTTGAGGACCGTCCGCTATGAACGCTCGCCGAATATCCATCAGAGTCGCGGCGTTGTCGTTACTGCTGCTGCCCGGCGGTCTGGCGGCGGACGCGCAATCTCTGCCCTGTCCCCCAGGAAAAGTTCTGATTTTTCGCGGGATTTTCACCGTCTTCTCGCTCGGACTCGACGAACTAACCGGCGACCTGCAGAACGCGGGCTACGACGCCCAGATCGCTCCGCCGTCGATGGGGGTGATTCCCGCGGCGACGTTGCGCGAAGAATACCTGGCCATGGCCGACCGCGGGCCGATCGTTCTGGTCGGGCACAGCATGGGCGGGCGCCTTTGCTTGCATGTCGCGCGGTGGTATCAGCAGGCGGGTATCCCCGTCAAACTGATCGTTATTCTCGATTCCAACCCGCTCACGACGGTGCCGTCGAATGTGGAGCGTTGCGTGAATCTGTACGTGACGAACTCACTGGGCGTGTTCCACGGCAGCCCGGTGCGGGGAGACGATCCGCGCACTCCCATTTTTAACATCGACGTGAGTAAAATCCCCAAACCCCAGCAGTCCTGGTCGGTGGATCACTTCAATATCGACGATTCCCATTGGATGCATGCCGTGGTGCGTCAGGAGATCGCCCAGGCGATGGGCGGACCCTGATACCCAAGCGTCGCATCCGCCACAGAAGACGGGCGCCTTGATTGTTGTCCCTCTCGATTGTTGACCCTTGGCGATGCGCCCGATACGATTGAGATTGCTTTCCTTTACCCAGCAAGTTTGGATCGAAGATGGGCGTCACCTATTTCAAGCGTTACCGCATGGAATACGATCTAACGGGGCCGCTCTTTGCGCCGCCGGAGCTGCCGACGGGCTACTCTTTGGAACCCTGGTCCGACGAACTGGTCGACACGCACGCCGACACCAAGTACCGCAGCTTTCGCTTTGAGATCGATGCTTGTGTGTTTCCGTGTCTGGGCCAGAGCGAAGGGTGTTCCCGATTGATGCGAGAGATCGCCCGGCGGGATGGCTTCATGCCCGAGGCGACCTGGCTGATGGCCTGGCGTTCCCATCCGCTGGATCGGCCGGATTATTGCGGCACCATTCAGGGAATCCTCGACAAGAGCCGTGTCGGTTCCGTCCAGAACATCGGCGTCACGCCGGAGCATCGGGGGCGATTGCTGGGCACGATTTTGATCTACCATGCTCTACGCGGTTTTCGCGAACAAGGCATGCAACGGGCTTTTCTCGAAGTCACGGCCCAGAATCAGGGTGCATTGCGGCTGTATCAGCGGCTTGGTTTTCGCACGACGAAAACCGTCTACAAAGCGGCGGAAGTCGCGTACGCGTAGCATGGCGCGGTCGTCGGCTGTGCGGTGGTCTCTGCTCGCCGCGCCGTCGAGCGGACGTCGCCCCCAGCCAAATCTGGTCCGCCCCCTTCCCAGGCTGGGACTTCTGCGGTGGAATGCGGGTTGGAACCAGCAATCGAAGGGGAAGGACGGCCCGTTACCGCGGCCCCTTCGCCAACGGTTCAGGGAGAGAGAACCTCCGCCGCACCGATCACGCTGTTCTCCACGCAGTCGCCGCCCCGGACGAGTAGAAAGTGAGCCATGAATGTGATTGGGATCGGCACCGACATTGTCGAGTGCCTGCGAATCGCTCAAATGATCGAGCGGCATGGCGAGTTATTCGTCGGTCGGGTCTACACGGACCATGAGATTGAATACTGCAGCTCTCGCAAAGCGGCCACGCAGCATTATGCGGGACGCTGGGCCGCCAAAGAAGCCGTCCTGAAAGCACTGGGGACGGGCTGGTCGCGCGGCATTACCTGGCGCGATATTGAAGTGCACAACGAAATCGGCGGCAAGCCCCATATCCGCCTTTGCGGCGGCGCCGGAGAAGTCAGCCAGCGACTGGGCATCACGGAAATGATGATCAGCATTTCGCACTGCCGCTCGCACGCTACGGCCTACGCGCTCGCCGTGAGCGACGCATGAAGTCGTGAGTGACGAGTCAACAGAAGCGGAGCCGAAGCAGGGCTTAAGGAATGCAGAGCCCCGGCGAGGTCGTGCGCCGTCAGGGAAACGCCCTGGCATGCGTAGCGGCGGACGTGCGTCGACCCACGGTTGCACGAGTGCTGCGTCAAGGCAAAGAGTTCGGGTTCTTCCAATTAGCCGTTTTGGCGATAGCCACGGTTAACTAAAAGGAACAGGGGCTCGCGCGAAAATGGCCAAACCTGAAATGGAAACTTGACGCACCACTAGGCGCTTTTTGCTTCGGGCGGCGCGTGCGGTTCCAGCTCTTCACGGAGCACTAGCAAGTCGGCTGGAGCTTCGATTCCCAGACGCACCTTTTCTCCGGAGACTCGTACGACCGTGATCACGATCGAGTCGCCGAGTTTAAGGCGTTCGCCTTCCTTCCTTGAAAGGACCAACATAATATCGCGCTTCCGTGGGCTAGGGGGCCGTTCCTCACTGCGGAGTGAGGCTTGTAGTCAAATGGTGCAGATCTCTAGGCGGCTTTGGCAAGGGCCGGGGCCTGTTTCAATTCGGTCTTGTAAACCCGTTCGCCCGTCGACCCATAAAACAGGATCGTATTCCGGTCGGTTTCCCAGATGGCGGTCAGTTTGACGCTACGCGGTCCATGCAGACAGAAATAGATGCCGCACGGAGCGCCTTTGCGGACCAGGTACCGTTCCGTGATCTCGAACGCGCCAACTTCAAAGTCGTTTTTCTCGCAAAGAGTTTGATGAACATACTCACGAAGCTCTTCTAAACTGGCGATGTCGGCGGGCATACGGTTAGCGAGTCCTGGCAAGGGCGTGGGAGAGGGAGTCGTTCTGCCGGTAGGAATGCGCAAGGCGGGTGTTCTCTATCATCGGACGAGACTGCCCCGAAATTTGCGATCATTTTGTGAGAACTTTATCGACCGGTGGCTGGAACAGGCGAAAGGTTCTCGGCGGCGGCAGGGCGTGTGTTTGCACTGCGCCGGCGATGTGTTATCGTCCCCTTCGGCTGCGAACGTTCCACGTTTTCGATCCCGCCGTTAGAGGCGGTATAAACCGCGAATCCTTGACTGACCCGCAAGGTCGGGCGCGGGAGTCTTCTTAAACGGCTGGCGGACCGCATTACGGTTCAAGCCCGCGTCACCCTCAAAGAATGCCGCGACGGGATCCCGTTTTTTCAGGAAAAGAACGAGAATCGGCGGTCTTGACGCGCGCCATCGGGTCGATATTGTAAAAAACTTCCCACTGATCGTTAAAGTTTTACTTGAAGGATGCATCGCACATGACTGCAACTGCCAGGGTCTACCTTGCTATCGACCTGGGAGCTTCCAGCGGACGGGTGCTGGCCGGCCTGTTCGACGGGAAGCGGCTGCAGCTGGAGGAAGTGCATCGCTTTGAGAATGGCGGCGTGCGGGCCGCCGGCCGCATGTACTGGAATGTGCTGCGACTGTGGCGCGAGATCCAGAACGGCTTGCGGGCGGCGAGCGCGAAATTTGGCGACGCCATTGTGAGCATCGGTGTAGATACCTGGGGCGTCGACTTCTGCCTGCTGGGCCGGAACGACGAACTGCTGGGGAATCCGTTCCACTATCGGGATCCGCAGACCCAGGGAATTCTCGACAAGGCCTTCGGCATTGTCAGCCGGGAAGAGATTTTCGAAGCGACCGGCCTGCAGTTCATGGAGTTCAACTCGCTGTACCAGTTGCTGGCGATGAAGCTGCAGGATTCGCCCCTGCTTAACATGGCCGATTCGTTTCTGATGATGCCCGACCTGTTCCACTGGTTGCTCACCGGGCAGAAGTGCAACGAAATGACGAATGCGTCGACGACCCAGTTTTTCAATCCGCAAACCGGCGGATGGGCGACCGACCTGCTCGACAACTTCGACCTGCCCTCCCACATTTTGTGCGACCTGCGTCAGCCGGGCGACGTGCTGGGTCCGCTGCGCGAGGGACTTGCGGCCGAACTAGGCCTGCCGGGCGTCCAGGTGGTGCTGCCAGGCACGCATGATACGGCAAGCGCCGTGATGGCTGCTCCCGCGGCGAGCAAGCCAGCCGCCCGGCCCGACTGGTGTTACATCAGCTCTGGCACCTGGTCGCTGATGGGGGCCGAAACGCCGCAGCCCAAAGTCAACGCGAAATGCCTGGAGTTGAACTTCACCAACGAAGGCGGCGTCGGCGGATCCACGCGGCTGCTGAAAAACATTGCGGGACTTTGGCTGGTGCAGGAGTGCCGTCGCACCTGGCGGGAACAGGGCCACGAATACGGCTGGGGCGAGTTGATCCGCCGCGCCAGCGACAGCCTGCCGCTGCAGTCGCTGGTCAACCCCGACGACGCTCGCTTCACATCGCCCCGCAGCATGCCCGAGGCGTTATCCGCGTTCTGCCAGGAAACGGGCCAGCCCGCGCCGCAGACCGAAGGCGCCGTGATTCGCTGCGCGCTGGAAAGCCTGGCGCTACGTTACCGGATGGGGCTCGACTGGCTGGAAGAACTGGTCGGCGGCACGCTGGACACCATCCACATTATTGGCGGCGGCACGCAGAACCAGTTGCTGAACCAGATGGCGGCCGACGCCTGTAATCGCAGGGTGGTCGCCGGACCCGTCGAAGCGACCGCACTGGGGAACGTCATGATGCAGGCCATCGCCGCAGGTGATGTCGGCTCGATCGCCGAGGCGCGGGAGGTGATCCGCAAGAGCTTCGAAGTACAAACGTACGAGCCGAAGAATCCCACACTTTGGAACGACGCGTTCGACCGTTTCGTGAAAATTACTGCCCAGTAAACGGCGGCTTTTGTTCAAGGATGCGGCCGTTCAGCGGCCCTTATTCGTCGTCTGTCGATTCCGATTCCGTGGGCTGGGCGGCGGGGGTGATTCCGGTGTGATCGCCCAGTCGGAACGGGTATTCAAAGAAGGCTTCCTTTCCCTGGCGGAGGAAGACCCGCACCCGGACGCACCAGTGGATTTTGACGATGCGTCCTTCATAGGTCAGAGGGCTGTTGGGCAGCGCTGTTTGAAAGCGATGCAGCGTGCGCAGATCGCCTTCGTCGGCGTCGCCGGCCGTGCGTCGCTCAAAGTAATGCACGCCGAAGTCTTCGTCCCCTTTGCCTTCCGTCCACCACAGGACAGAGCTTTCGATTGCCTTGACCTCGCCCGGTCCCACCGCATCGATCTGATGCTCGCATTCCAGGATTTCGCCAGGGCGAAACACATGGTGCGGGTCGCGAATCGTAAGGCTAATGAGCGGCTCCATCATGGCGATGAATCCTGAGGCGAAGGGAAAACAACGATCGGAAAAGCGCGCTCAAATGTGGGCCACGCCCGGGAGCGGCCACGCACCACCAGACGCCAGCGAACCGCGTTGCACTGCGCGTTAAAGGAGTGCATCGCCCCGGCAGGGATGGTCATGTCGACCTGTTTCTCAAAGGGGACGCCGGGGGCGATTTCAAAGTCTTTCTCGTTCAGCAAGGTCGCCCGAAAGACCTCCTGCCGCTCGGAACGAACATCGGTGCCATGCCGATAAGCGGCTTCCTCTTCACAGACCAGCGTGAGCAGCAACTGCTGGATTCGTAACTGGCCGGACTGGGACAGGAAGACCCCGTAGGTTCCCCGCGGGTACAGCGGATGGTCGGAGATTTCGACATTGGTCGGTCCAATGCCGGTGAACAGCAGCAACCGCCGCAGGAAATAATAGATGGCCCAGAATCCCACCGCCACGAACGGCGCCAGAAAACAGGTGAGAAACCAGTCGGGCTCTCCTTCGGCATGACGTTTAACCGCCAGCACAATCAGCGAGACGGCGATCACATTCCAGACCACGCAGATCATGGCGATGAATAGCAGTCGCCAGAACGGGGTCTCCGCCGAAGGCAAGCGATAGGCCAGACGCACGCCCGGGCTGCTGGTAATATCCTCCCGGCTATCAATCGTGGGGTACGTCTGCAAATCAGGATCGCTGTCGGAAAGCAGGTCGATTTCCCGCGCCTGGCGGGAAATGACGGAACGCCGTTCCGCCGACGCACTAAACTGCAGCAGCGATCGCACAATACCCGCGGCCCCAATCAGGAAAAACGAGGCCAGCACCAGCAGCACCAGCCACAGCAGCCAGCCGCTGACATACATGGGGCCGCCCTGATCCAGCAGCAACTGCGAGGCGATCAGGGCCGCCAGGGCAATCGCGCCCACCAGGAAAATGGCGGCAAAAAACAGCGCTTCCCCCACACCGCCTGCAACCGTGGAGCCAGTGGTGCGATGGCCGCGTTTCTTTTGCCAAAGGGAGAATAGTCTCGCCACGATGATTGGATCCTGGCGCCTTGCCGGACGCACGGAGGGGGTTCGAGCAACTAACAGGACAAGCGGCTTGCAGCGGGGCAAACGCATTGCCGAACTTGACGAGCCCCAGGCATTGTACTCCAATCGCGGAGGCCGACCGGTTCCAAGGTACTCGCTGGGGAGTCTGATTTATACCCGCTCCCGTTCAGCTTGCGAGGGGATAGTCGGTCGTAGCGGCCAGGACGCCCTCTTCCCCGGCGCCGAATGCAGGGGATTGCCCCCCCGATGGTCCGCCAACGAAGCTTTCAAACACCTTGCGAAAGATCACCCCGATGCCCAATAATTTCCCCCCTCTCTGCTCCAGCCTGCTGGCTGCCGTCGCCCTTTGCCTGCCGTATGCATCCGCCGCGCCCGCCAGCGCAGGCGAATGGCCGCAAATCCTTGGCCCCCAGCGGAACGCCCAGGCCAGTAACGAAACGCTGGCCGCCCGCTGGCCGGCCACTGGCCCGAAAGTTCTGTGGAAAGCGAAAGTCGGCGACGGTTTTGCCGGACCCGTGATTCAGGGCGATACGGTTGTCGTTTTTCATCGGGTAGGCAATAACGAACGCCTGGAAGCACTCTCGATCGCTGACGGCAGTTCGCAATGGACGACCGATTTCCCCGCCAGTTACCAGGCTCGGATAAACCCCGATAACGGCCCACGATGCACCCCTTTGATCCATGGGGACCGCGTGTACGCCTTTGGGGCCGCCGGCGATTTGTACTGCGTGGATCTCAAATCGGGGCGAAAAATCTGGACGCGCGGCCTGTACGCAGATTACCGCGGCGATGAAGGCTATTTTGGGGCGGGCAGCACGCCGATCGTGGCGGGCGACAAGTTGATCGTCAATGTGGGCGGCGCTCGCGAGCAGGCCGGTCTGGTGGCCCTGTCGCTGGATACCGGAAAAACCGTGTGGAAGGGAACCGACGAAGCCGCCAGCTATTCGTCCCCGGTGCTGGCGAATCTCCATGGCAAAACGCTGGCCCTGTTTATCACCCGCATGCACGCGATGGGGGTCGATCCGACCACCGGAGCCGTGCGTTTCAGCGTGCCGTTCGGCAAGCTGGGACCGACCGTCAATGCGGCGTCGCCGGTCGTCTTTGGCGACCATGTTTTTCTCTCCTCTAGTTACGGCGTCGGTTCCCGCGTGATCAGGATCCCGGCCACCGGCGAGCCCCAGGAGATCTGGAACAACGAAGTACTGGCCAGCCAGTACAGCACCAGTATTTATCACGACGGCTATCTCTACGGCAGCGACGGCCGTGAGGACTTTCACAACGGCCAGTTGCGCTGCGTGAACGCTCTGACGGGCGAAGTCGCCTGGACGGCCGATGAGGTCAACGTCGCCAACCTGATCCTGGCGGACGGCAAGCTGCTGATCGTTCAAGTCGAGGGCGAAATCGCCCTGGCCGAGGTCACGCCGGAAGCATACCGCCCGCTGGCGACCGCCCGGATCGCCGATGGCGTCACGCGGGCCTTGCCGGCCCTGTCCCAGGGACGCCTGTTTGTTCGACTTTCCGATCGCGATAACAGCCAGATCCTGTGCCTGGAAGTCGGCAAGTAGACGGACCGTAAAACGGGCGACTGCGGAACAAGAAGCGGCGCCGATAGAGCCCTGCCGTCAGGCCGCGTTAGATCCGTCCCAGCGAACCGGTCCCCCAGACCCGGGCGATGACCAGCACGATCATCGCCGCCAGCACCATGATCAGCGACACGGCGACGGCCGCTTCCAGGTTGCCGATGCTCAGCTCCAGGAAGACGGTGGTCGACAGCACTTCGGTCTTGTTCCGGGTGGCGCCGGCAAAGATCAGCAGCGGTCCAAACTCGCCTAGCGCACGGGCCCAGGAGAGCGTGCCGGCCGTAACCATCCCCTGACGAGCCAGCGGAAACGCCACCATGCGGAACGCCTGGCCGTGGTTACAGCCCAGCGTCAGCGCCACCTGTTCCGGCCGTGGGTCGATCTGGTCAAAGGTCGCCCGCATGGTCCGCACCGCAAAGGCGGCCGCCACCATGAACTGAGCCAGGATCACTGCGGGAATCTTGTAGACCACCATCCCGCTGGCCAGATTGAACGGCCAGAACTGGAACAGAATCAGCAAGCTCAGTCCCACCACCAGCGGCGGCAGCACGATCGGAATGTCCAGCATGGCGTCAAGCAGCGTGCGGCCCGGAAACCGGAATCGCGAGAGCGAATAACCCAGCGGCACCGCCACCAGCACCGACAGGATCGCCGTGAAAAAACAGGAGATCATCGTCAGCTTGATGGAGTATTGAATCTCGGGCTTGCCGAGCGCGGCCAGCATCCCCAGAACGGGACGCAGCACCACGCGGGCCCACTCCAGCCAGGCCGGCAGGGCGAACGTATCCGTTCCGTCGGACGTCATCATATAAACGACATCCGCCGCCAGCATGCCGACCAGCAGCACGACGTAAACGCCGCCCAGCACCAGCAACATCAGGTAAAAGGGGACGTCGGACCGCGGCATGTACAGCGGTTCCTCAGCGTCCGACGGATCGGATTTTTTTGCCAGGGTGCTCATGGGGTGGTGGAAGGCGATTCCAGTTTGCCGGCAGGAATGCGGAAGTGGAAACCGGCGCTTTCAAACGGATCGCGGGCGGCGGCAATCGCCGCGTAGAACCGCCGGGCCAACTGCTTCTGCTCGCTGGAGCGGGCAATGGCGAACGGCTGCACGGCTTTGGCCGCATTGGACTCGATAAAAATCGTGTCGATCTTGCTCGCTTCCGGCAACGTGTCGGTGGCGTAAGCTAGTGCGGCGTCGACAGACCGGGTGGTCACGGTCGGCACCAGCAAGGCCGAAGTCGCTGTCTGCGTGACGACATTCTCCATCACCTCGTCGTAAACGTTATGCGCTTCCAGGAGTTGGCGGGTGATCGCGCCGATCGTGCATTGCTCGGGCTGTCCCATGGCGATCTTCAATCCCGGTTTGGTCAGATCCTGCAGGCTCTGGATGTTGCCGGGGTTCCCTTTGGGAACGGCGATCACCACGCTGGTATCGGAAATGTCGACATCTTCCTGGAACCAGTCCTCGACCGAATCCAGGTAATACCGGTCGCACGCCATGTACACATCGGGAAACCCGCCGGTCTGGTTCTGGTCGTGGATCGTTTTCATGGTGCCGGTGAGAATCCCGCAGCCGTTATACACCGTGTTGATCCGTACGCCTTCGCGCTCTTCAAACGCTTTGATGACGCCTTCGACCGCGCGACGATTCACGGATCCGCAGAAGAAGGTCAGCTCAGGCGTTTCCACCCAGGGATCGCCTTTGAGCATCGAGTACCCCTTTTCCTGGAAAACCTTCTGCCCCTTGTCGCTTGCCGCCATGTACCGCGCGAACCGCAGTGCGGCCGCAGAACGCGGCGTATTGCTGAGGACGCCGACGGCAATGTTCGCCACGCCCAGGTCAAATTCAGGCACGCTAACGGCCTCACAGTCGGGATACAACGCCAGGGTCGTGTCCCAGACCACCGCCGCATCCGCCACGCCCAGCTTCACGTCGTTGGCCACTTCGGGCACGGTCGGTTTGAACACGCCGGTCTGCGTCACATGCTTTTCAAGTTTTTTCCAATGCCCGGACTTCAGAAGCAGGGTCCGGGTGGTTTTGCCGATGGCTGCCTGGTCGGGATTGCCGAGCGCCGTGCGGACGTCGTCGCGCAGCAGGTCGTCGACGGTCTGGATCTTTTTGGGGTTCCCTTTTTTCACCATGATGACCGGCTTCATGACAGCCAGCGGCAAGCTCTCGCGGACGAGGCCTTTCTTCTGGGCCAGCTCGATGTAGCTTTGATCGGCCGCCAGATAAAGATCGCCGACTTTCGCGATTTCAATCTGGCTGAGCAACGAGTTCGAACCGCCATACATCAGCTGCACCTTCACGCCGTACTCGCGTTCATAGTCCGCCGCGATCTGTTCGACAGGCGGTCGAATCCCTGCGGCGCAGTACAGCAGCAAGTCGCCATTCTGCTGCGACGAACCCGCGTCGCCATCTGCTGCGGGCGATGGCGTAGTCGAGGACGGATTACCCATGGAATAGAGCATGACTCCCAGCAACGCCAGGAGTCCGATGCCGCCGAGGATGGCGACATAGAATCCGTTGGCGTTGCCTGGTCGAAGTGGAAAGGGCATGAGGTTCGCCTTCTGAAGCATCAAAGAATCATCCCTTCCTGCCGGACGCGGGGTCGGCTGGAAAGGCACAACGTTTCGCACGAGGTGCTGGCGGTAAACCGCTGGCTGTGGCGTTTATCAAATCGCCACAGCGCTAAGCCGCCAGTGCCGGTCAAGTCGTCGGCGGGGACTTCCCACAGGGGCTGCCGAACTGAGGACGGGCGGGCGAGGAGCTAAGACCGAACCCTCAGGAAACAACAGCTTACTACTTTCGCAGGCCTCGGAAAACTAGCTTCTGGTATTCCACCTGGACTTCCTTCGTGGAACCCGCCTGCCGGAAAAGAAGGTTCGCGACTAGTGGTGCGTCAAGTTTCAATTTCAGGTTTGGCCATTTTCGCGCGAGCCGCTGTTCCTTTTCGTTAACCGTGGCTATCGCCAAAACGGCTAATTGGAAGAACCCGAACTCTTTGCCTTGACGCAGCACTCGTGGGGCGTCAAACCATAAAATCAGGTTTCTCTCAATCAGCCGCCGGGCGCTAGCCCACGGTTTTCTTGGCAGCACAGCAGCACGGCCGAAATCGCTCACTCTAAGATTGAAGATTGACGCAGCACTAGTCAGACGGCGTCGCTTTCCGTCGGCAGGCATCGCAATCGCCGAGAATTTCTTGCGGCGCCAGTTCGACATGCGTCACGGTCTGGGTATACTCATTCCTGGGGGGGATCTCATTGGATGCCACAGCCGATAGCGAATATCCAGGCGCTGCATCGGTCGAACCTTCCAGACGGACAGAAAGAGAAAATGCTTTACCTTGGTGTGATCGTGTGCGCTGCCCTGCTGGCGGCGATGGTGTACCGCTACGATCTTTATGATCGTGAGCCCGTTTTGCTGCTGGCGCTGGCGTTCGCAGGCGGATATGGGCTCATGTATAGCCTGGGATTCCTCGAAGACTATTCGCTTGATTTGCTCTCCATCGGCTACGATGACTTTGCCGGGCAGGCGATGGTGGCGTCGACCCATGAAGAGATCGCCAAGATGATCCTGGTGGTGCTGATCGCCTTTATTTTTCGGCGCCACTTTAACGACCCGATGGATGGCCTGGTCTATGGCAGCTTTGTCGGACTGGGCGCCGGCCTGTGCGAATCGGTTTTTTACCTGTCGCTTGTCTCCGATCCGAGTCCCTTCCTGATCGGGACGGAAGCCGTCCGGCTCATCCTGCATCTGCTGTTTGGCGGATTAACAGGCTTTGGCGTGGGAGCAGCCTGTCTGCAGTTTAAAGCCTGGCCCGCGTTCCTGATTGCGTGGGTTGCGGCCTCCATGACGCTGCACTTCTGTTGGGATTACTGGCTGGGCATTCCCATTGCCAACGGCATGGAGCCGCCGGTCGATCCCAGGATTACCGCGGTTATCCTGATGCTGGGGGCCATTGGTGCGTTTGCCCTCACCATTATTCTGGGCAGCAGTTGGTCCCGGGCCAAGTTTGCTCCCGACAGCCAGCATTCCGTCTGGGGCTGGCCGTTCTGTTAAGCGCCTGGTTCGTGAAACGCGGCGTGGCTTGAATCGCCGCCAGCGGAAATGGCCGCAGGGCGAGCGGCGCCGGCTGCCCTGCGGGAATGGCGAAGTAAGCTCGCTTACTCCGCGACGAAGGAAACGGGCCGAGCAGTTCCTTTTCGATCGACGGCCGTCAGCGTGACCTTGTCGCCTGGGTCCACGTTCATGCGGAACCAGACCAGGAACGGCCGACCAGTCAGCGGCGGGCTTTGGCCGTTCACCGCCGTCACAGTGTCCGTTGTGCGCAGCCCAGCTTTGTAGGCTGGCAACTTCTGATGGTACTCGCCCATGAACGGCGCGATGGCCATTTTGTCGTCGGCGATTTTCAGCGTCTTCCTCAGGTTCTGATTTGCCTTAAGGGGGAAGAATCCCGGGCCGCAGCCGATGTTTCCCTGCGAGATGCTTTGGCGCCAGCCCAGGTCGGTTTCGCGCCAGTCGCCCTTTACTTCGAGCACACCCTGGTGCAGTTTGTCGCCGCGTGTCCAGTACAGCGGAATCTGGCCGTCCCCTTTCGGTCCGCGATGCAGCACGCCGCGGAAGTCCGCCTGGCCAAACAGCCTCCGCTCTCCCGCCGCGGCCAGACTGTCGCCCGGTTGAACTCCAGCTTTTGCCGCAGGGCTGCCCGCATCGACCTGAGTCACCTTCAGGCCGTCGTCGCGGTCCAGCGTGATGCCGACATTTTCCGGCAGGGGCCAGATTTGCGTGTCGAGCTTCTTGTCGAACGTATGGGCATCGATGGCCGGCTGTCGCAGGATATCCGAGACCTGATGACAGTGGATGCAAGTCTGCTTCTCCGTCATGCTGGACTGCCACGACTTGTAGCCCGGCAGCGAGTCGGTCGGCGTCGGCGCTGTGGAGAAGTCAGGCAACGGGCCGTCGATGTCCCACGCTTTCCGCTGGGGATGGTAGTGATGCTGCAGCACCCGCTTCATGGTGTTGGACAATGCCTCGATCGAGATCCGCGTGCTGTCGGAGACTTCATCGCGACCGCCGAAGATCGCGTAAATGCGACCCTCCGGCGAGACCAGATAGCCCCACCAGGACAGATCCAGATCCTGATAGCCTTCGATCGGAAACAGACGCAGGTCGATATACCGCGCATCCGTGACACGCAGGGTGACAAATTGTCGCAGCAGCGGGTCAATTTCGGCGCCGCCTTCCAGCACATTCTTGTCAAAGTCCGCGCATTGTTTACAAGGCAGGCAGCGGAACGTAATGAAGAGCGGGCGATTCTCGGCGCGAGCGATGCGGAATGCCGTGCTGAAATTATCCAGCCACACAACTTCAGATCGGGGCGCGGGAAGCGGGAACTCGCCATCTTCCGGCGTGAGCACTTCTTTCCAGGGCGCCTCCGCCCCGGCAGCTAACGACGCCAGAAAAATCGAACAGGCAAGCAGGGACGTTGTTGTCGTAACCGACGACCAGCGAATCATTCCAGATCTCCAGGAAAAGGATGGTAAACATGCAATCCGATCGTCGTCGAAAATACGGGACGATGCAAGCCGCAGGCAATCGTGGAGCAAAAGAAAAGACTTCGCCGTGCGGGCTTCCACCCTGGCCCACGGGATCTCTCGCACTTTCAAGGCATCGCCTTGAATTCCGGCAAATCTGCAGCCGATTACTGGAGTTGAATCCGGCATAAACGATTACCTATGAAAACTTTCGCCCCATTATTGCATCAACAGGCGAGGAGCGTATATTGACCAGTCTCTTCTGGGCGATGCTCGCCCTTGGTGGCTAACGACTGCCCCGTTATGCCACTGGCCCGTGTGATTACTGCCCGATCACACGGGCACTTTTATTTCTTGGCAGAGTTTCTGCCCGCCCGCTCTACAATCCCCTCCGGACAGACTTTATAAAGGCCACAGATGCATGCCCCCGGGGTGCATGTCCCGTGCTTCCCCATGCGTCGACGCCGTGCTTCTGGAGTCAGGCTGCACGGGAGCCGTTTCCATCCGTCTGCCTGTTTGCTGGAAAAGATCATGATCCCTTCATTTAAAGAACTCCTGGCCAGCGACGAACTGATCCGTGTGTTTGCCCTGGCTCGGATCCCGCATCCGATCATCGTAGAACACTACGCGCTGATTGGCGGCTATCACGGTTTCTGGATTGATCAGGAACACGGCGGCACAACCACGCAGGAAACGATCGTGCTTTCAATGGCGGCCCGCGCCAATGGAATGGACAGCTTTGTCCGCGTGGCGCCGGAAGGCTACTGGGCCGTCAGCCATGCTCTGGAAAGCGGAGCCGGCGGCGTAATGGGCGCGCAAATCCAGTCGGCCGAACATGCCGAAGAATTCGTCAGTTGGACGAAGTTCGCCCCCCGCGGAAAACGCGGCTTCAACACCAGCGGACGCGATGCGCAGTACACGCACAAACCGGCGGCGCAGTTTGCCGTCGACGCCAATCGGGATTCGTTCGTCTCGATCCAGATCGAAACGTTAGGCTCCCTGAACGAGGTCGATGCGATCGCCGCGATCGACGGCGTTGATCTGCTTTTTGTCGGACCCGCCGACATGTCGCAGTCGCTGGGATGCGTGGGCCAGTATGAGCACGCCAAAGTCTGGGAGGCGATCGACGCCGTCGCCGCCGCTTGCCACAAACACGGCAAGCACTGGGGCACCCTGCCGGCGAGCGCGGAGTTTGCCCAGAAATCGCTCGACCGCGGCTGTCGCATGCTGACGCTGGGGAACGAAATGCTGGCCATGCGTCGCGGCCTGCAGGCAGTGAAAGACACCTTCGCCCAGTGCTTCTAATGGAGAGCAAACCGGGCCAGCAGCCGGAAAAGAGCCTCCGCCGTGGACCCGGGTCGCAAGTCCCTTTCTTCTCACGGACAGAACACAGCTGCCCGGTGAAACAACATCAGGCTAAACAACATCAGGCAGCGACCGCAAATGGCCGACTGCCTGGGGGGTGGACCTGGCCCCAGGTCCCTTCGTTTTCGCGATTCCCGCGGGGCTCGTTAGCGAGTCCCCGAGCGTTAGAACAGGCGTGACTAGCGACGCGGAACCGAAGCGACTCGCATGTGCCCGTACAGGGTTTCGCCGCCGCGAAGAATATAGAATTTGATCGGCTGCAGGCGGTCAAATTCCGGACGGTCGAGAATGTAGTCAACGTTGTCGGCGGTCACCGTTTCCCAGATATGCATCCCCACCAGGACGTCGCCGGAACGAATTCCCTGCTGGAAGGCCGGGCTCTCCGCCCGTACTTCGACCACTTTCAAACCGCCGCGATACCGGGCGCCGTAATTCTGGAACTGACGCTGCGGAATCGCTTCCAGTCGCAGGCCCAGAATGTCCCAGCCGCGGGTGTCGTTGTTGCTGTTACTGCTGCTCCGCAGCGCGACCGTCGCTCCGACAGCCGGCTGGGTGCGGTCGATGACCAGGTTCAGCGGAATCTCTTGCTGCTTCCGTTTCACCTGGAGCTCGATCTCTTCCCCCAGATGGGCGCCAAGCAGGGCTCGTTCAAAATCGAGAGGGCGTCCGATCTTCAGGCCGCGGGCGGCCGTGATGACATCGCCGGCCTGCAGTCCGCTTTGCTGGGCGGGGCTGCCGGCTTCGACAACCTGCACCAGGAATTGAACGCCAGCGGGCGTGGTGGTGGTTTTCCCACCCACGCCGTGGGCCAGGTTCTCAATCTTCTCAATGCTCATCAGGCGGGCGGCGATATCCAACGCCTGGTTGACGGGAATCGCAAAGCCGATGCCCTGGGCTCCGACCCTCACGGCCACATTGATGCCGACCATTTCACCGTCGATGTTCAGCAGCGGTCCGCCCGAGTTGCCCGGGTTGATGCTGGCGTCGGTCTGAATCAGATCCTCGTAGGTCTGTTCGTCGCTGACCTGGACCGTGCGATGCAGCTGGCTGATGATGCCTTCGGTGGCGGTATGGTTATAGCCATAGGCATTGCCCAGAGCGATGACTTTCTCACCCACCATCAGGTCGTCGGAAGTGCCGAACGCAATGACGGGCATCTCCCGGTCGACATTGATTTTGATCACGGCCAGGTCGGTCGAAGGATCGTTGGCGACCAGCTCGGCCGTCACCGTGGAGTCATCTTCAAAGGTGACCTGGATGCGGGAAACGCCTTCGATCACATGATAGTTCGTCACGATATAGCCGCGGCCGTCGATGACAACGCCGGTGCCCATGCCGTTGACCTGGCGGAAGGTTTCGGTCTGGCCATAGCTGGCGTCGCCGGGGATCGACTTGCGGCCATGAATGTTGACCACCGAAGGCGCCGCACGCTTGATCGCTTTGACCTCCGGCGTATTGCGCAGCTCGGAGCCCTTTACGTGGCCGCCTCCCAATGCCGTGACAGCCGCGATCGCGATTATCGTCGTTGCTGCCCAGCGGCGATTTTGTGAGTGTCGTCGTTGCATGGAAGACTCGTCGATGTGGGGGCCGGAATTATCGCGCCCCAGTTCCGGATCATGTGGGCCGCGTAGCGACGCTTGGGTGGCGCCGGTTGGTTTGAACAAAGCAGTAAATCGGCCTCTGCTCCTACGTGCCTTGACGGGCAAAAGGTCAGCCGGAAAAGTCTTCCTGGACTGCCTGTTTTCTGCATCTCCGGACTTCACACTTTTTTCACGCGCTGCGTAACATGTTGTCGGCGACTGCCCTTTCGATCCGTTCATGGTTGCACCAGCCCGCTCCAGCGCCGCGTACTGCGGGCTTCAAAAATCTTCGGCGAGGGAGGAGCCGCCAACGGATTGGCGTCCTGATCGGGCAAGATTCCGGGCGCCGGCGCGGGAATTTTTTCCGAATTTCCTGCCCCGCCGGAGGTTCCTGGAGCGGCGCCCGGGCGTGAATCGGCTGGAGGAGCCGCAGGGCGACTCTCGCTTCGCGCGGCGTCCGGCGGTAACAAAGGCGGCGGCGCCAACTGCGGCTGGCTCTCCAGACGCGAAGCATCCGGGGGCAGCATGGGCGGCGGAGCCAACTGCGGCTGGCTCGGCGGATTTGGCGGAAAGGAAGGTCGCGGCGACGGGGACGGCGCACGCATCGGCTGCTCATATGCGGCGGGGGGCATCTCCTCGCGGGGTGCGAAAACAGGCCGCGTAGGGGCCGGGAAGAACCGCGGCTGCGGTCGCGGAAAGGTCCGTCCCCCGGGGGAGCCGTGGTGGGAACTGGTGGCCCAGGGACGACAGAAAAGGCAATCCCGGAGACCCGCCCAGGCAAAGCGGCGCGACGGGTCAGTGCAGTAAGCGGCATCCTCGGAAAACGTCGCCTCGGTTTGTCCGACCGGAAAGCGTTCGTTCCCGTAGTCGGCTGCCATTGCTGCCACCGGCAGCATGGCGGCGATGCACCACGACATCCTGCATAACTGCAATCTCATTCAAGCTCCCCCGACCAGGCTGGTCACACAAACTTTGAAGTTGTGGAACTAGTTCCTAGATCGGCCAGAGCCGGCGACGTCTTTGCCGTAAACGGAAAATTCGACCCGCGATCTCTATTTGTCGGAAGCCGGAGATTCGTCCAGATTCGCCTGGATTGCCTGATTTTCCCCGCCGGGCGATACAAAGACAAACTGAAGTGACTGCAGCAGTAGAAAAACGAGTAAAGGCGCCAGCACATAGGCCGGCCAAAGGCGCCACAGCAGGTGGTCGCGAAACGGCGGATGAAAACCATCGATCAGCATCGCCAGCATGAATAACGCTAGCGTCAGCATCAGGAAACCGCAGCCGCCGGCCGCCATGATCCCTTTGAACGTGTCCTGTTCCGACGGACGATGGCGCCGCATGGGAATCGCTTTTCCACGGCGCAAACTGTCGCGCGTGGTTTCCGCAACTTCGAGCGCCACACAGGCCTCCGACCAGCTCAGCGGCGGCCAGGCATTTTTCCCCCAGCTGGCTGGGTCGGCCGCGGCCGCGACACATTCTTCAAAATGCTGGAGGGTGGCGATCGGCTCCACATAACAGGGAAACTGCTCCGCCGGCTGACTGTTGATAGAAAGCTCCCACTCGGACGGATCATTCTGCATCCGCAATTCGGCCGACCCCGCGCTCCCGATCAGTCGCAGCACCGCACCTTTGACCAGCGGCAGGGTCGACCAACGGGCCAGCCGCGGCGGCGATTCCATGGTGACCTGCAGATTGGCGAGCGAGGTCGCGTCGCCCATCGCGCTGACCCGTTCGATCTCGCCGATCACCTGATGCACAAGCAGTGCGTCGCAGGTCAACTGGCGCAGGATTCTGTCGGCAGGACGCTCGGATTCCTTCCGTTCTCCGGGGAATGGGACGCCCCGTTCAAAAACAATCTGATCGACGTTCCCCAGCGGCGAGTCAGGCGCCTGGCACAAGTCGCGCAGTCGGGCAATCGCCGGATGCAGCGCGCCGGGCGAAAAAGGAATCAGCGGAGCACGGACGTCGGCCTGGATCATGTCCAGGTGCAGCGCTTCGATCGCTTCACAAGCCGGATGGGCGATGAGCATTGGCTTGCCGCTGGCAGCCAGCTGCGGCAGGCATAAGTCGGCCTCGGGCAGAAAACTGGCTCCGACCAGCACGGCGTCAATGTCCGACTCCACCAGCAGCTCTTCCCAGGTCAGGTGTTGGCCGGGAAAACGCGGGTAGGTGCTGGTCCAGGCGGGACCAACGGCAGCGACGGCCGTCAGACTATGTTGTGGGGAAGCCAGAATGGCCTGCAGAAGCGGCGTGGTTTCTTCGTCGAAACCGAGCAGAGCAAATCGCATGCGGGCCAGATGTTCCTGTTCCAGCGTCCAGTGGGCGGCGAAGGACGCCAAGAAATTTACTGCCGGATTTCGGATCGTCGTAGCGAAAGTCGGCTTTCGTTCCGCGAAAGCAGACGCTTCGTGTGAGGGCGGTGGTCCTGCATCGAGCCAAGGCGTCGATTCACATCGTCAAAGGCAACAATCCGTCAATTTCCGTCAGTTGTGAAAGTTGATCGTTCCAAGCAAAGGAGGACGCTCCTCTGATCGTCAACTGCGAACGGTATCGCCGATAAACGGTTTACCGTCGCAGCTGGGCGTCGCCGAAGTTCTTCAGGGAATCTCCGGCGACGCAGTTTACTACGGGCGAGTGTTACTCGCCTGCTTTTTCAGCCAGGGCGGCGGCCAGCGTTTTGAGCAGCAGCGGATCCGACGGTTTGGTGCGGGGCTCAAAGCGGGCGATCACTTCGCCGTTCCGGTCGATCACGAACTTCTCGAAGTTCCAGGCCACTTTGCCGTCGCCTTTGGGGGGCGTTTTGAGCGAAGTCAGGTGCTGGTAGAACGGCGCGGCGTTTTCGCCGTTGACGTCGATCTTTTCAAACATCGGAAAGGTGACCGAGTAATTGTCGCTGCAGAAGGTGGCGATGTCGGCGGACGTGCCGGGTTCCTGCTTGCCGAACTGGTTGCAGGGGAAACCCAGAACCACCAGGCCGTCGTCTTTGCTTTCTTCGTACAGGGCCTGGAGACCTTCATAATGGGGAGTCAGGCCGCAACGGCTGGCGACGTTCACCACCAGCAGCACTTTTCCTTTGAACTGCGACAGATCCACCTCTTTGCCGTCGAGCGACTTGACTTTGAAGCTCAGCGCGGCGGGCGCCTCGTCGGCGGCGAAAGCCGGCGACAACAGCGCGCAGCAAAGCAGGCAGGCGGCAGGAAGCATCCACTTCATGGTTTGATTCTCCGGAAACTGTCATTGGGCGGGAAGGCGAGCCCGGGTTTGGGAGCCCACCGGTGGGAACGAGCGGTCAATGCCGCATCACGTCGCCTGTCGACGACGCCTTTGATTCTAACCGATCCATTTTACACAGGCGAGGAACCCCCTTGCCAGCTGGCAAGACCGGCTATTTTTGTGCAGGCGACAAGATCCACGGGAATTGCGGTTAAAAATTGACTTTTCTTGGTCGGGGGAATTTTGCGAGCCGGGGCGATCCGACTATGATGAATCGATAGCCGAGGTTGCGCGCACGGCCTGATTGACTTTGCAGCCGGGCCGCACCTTTTCTTGCTGCTTTCCAAAAGCAGACTTTTTCAACTACGCGCCTACAAACCACATGCAGAGCGACGCTCGTTCCTGTTTGATGTGGGGCCAATGTTCGTTTTATTGACCGGGGAAATTGCTGATGAATCGCTTGAGTTGCCTGGCGCTTGTCGCCGTGGCGTTTGCTGCATCTCGTACCGCAGTCGCCCAGTATCCTTATGGCTATGGCGGCGGATACCATGCTTCGACCGCTGCTGAAGGAGCCGCCCGCGGCATGGCGGATGTGGTCCGCTCCGCGGGAGCGGCAAACCTGATGAATTCCGCGGCCGCGCAGAATTACCAGCAGGCCTATTCCTCGTACCTGGACAATCGCCTGCAGGCGACCGACACGTATTTTCAAATGCGTCAGGCGAACACGCAGTACCGCGCTGCGGCGGCCGGCCCTCGTCCCACGCAGGAAGATCTGGTGCGTTACTCGGAGTCGCGCGTGCCGAAATCGCTGAGTTCCAGCCAGGCTGATCCGCTGACGGGCCAGATCGCCTGGCCGATCGTGCTGACCGACAAAGCGTTTTCCGACAAAACGGCCGCCCTGGAGAAACTCTTTGCCGATCGGGCCGCCCATCACGGCCAGGTCACGCTTGATGAAATGCAGGACATTCTGAGCCTGACGGGATCACTGGACGAAGAGCTCAAGGCGCGGATCAAAGACTACCCGCCGCAGCAGTACGTTAAAGCGAAGAGCTTTCTTAGCAGCCTGGCATACGAAGTGAACAACTAACCCGCCGGCTTGACCGCTCTCGCCCGGTCTCTCCCTTCAACCTAGCTACCTTTTGAGAATACGCATCGAAGCTATGAATAAAACCTTTTTTTTCTGCCTGGTGCTCGTGCTGGCGCCGGTCGCAGTCGCCCAGGAACCGATCGAAACGCAGCCCGCGTTTGAACAATTGCTCGAGCAGGCCGCCGCTGCAGGCGCCGACAGCTCCGTACAAATCGCCGCAGTCGACGCCCTGGGCGGAGCTGAAGGCGATCAACTGGCCGCCGCCGCCGATGCTTTGGGCGTTGCCCTGAAGAGCGACAACGTCGAGATTCGATGGCGCGCCGCCCGTTCGCTGGGTTCGCTTGGCCAAGGCGTCTCCGCCACCGCCGTCCCGGCGCTTACCGTCTCGCTGACCGACGACGACGCCAAAGTTCGCGCCTATTCGGCTTATGCCCTGGGCGAAATGGGCGAAGCCGCCCGGCCGGCCGCTCCGGAACTCGTCAAACAGGCGATCGACGGCGACCCGCTGGTTCGCCGGGCCGTGTTTGGCGCCTTGCGGCGCATCAAACCGGGGCTGGACGTTACCATCCCGTTGTTCACCAAAGTCCTGGCGGAGGCCGATCCGGCCGCCGTCATGCCTGTGCTGCAGACCCTCGCCGATGGCGGACCCGAAGCGGTCCCCGCCCTGCGTGAAGCCCTCAAGAACGAAAAGGCCGCGTACTGGGCGACGCTTGTCCTGGCCGATCTGGGACCGGTCGCCGCCCCGGCGGTGCCGGAACTTGTCGCCCTGCTCGAGGACAAAGAACCGGTGGTGCGGCTCCAGGCGATCCTGGCGCTGGGAAAAATCGGCCCCGAAGCCAAAGCGGCCTGTCCCGGGCTGGTTAAAGCACTTGAGAACGATAAATGGGAGTCGGTCCAATACGCCGCCACCTACGCCCTGGCCACCATCGGCGACAAAGACAGTTGCGAAGCGGCCATCCGTCAGGCCGGGCTGCACGGCGACGACTTCCAGGCGGTCGCCAGCGCCTGGGCCCTGGTCCAGCTCAATCCCAACAACGAAGAGCTGAAAAAGAAAGCCGTCAAGCTGCTGGTTCAGGCCCTGAAGAACTCCAACTCGCACGTGCGACGTGCGGCCGCCAGGGCGCTTTTTGAAATCAAAGCCTCAGGCGAAATGATCGGCCCCGCGATTATCAGCGCGCTGGAAGATGCCGATCCCGAAGTGGTCAGCAACGCGGTGCGGTCGATTGTCGCCCTGGGTCCCAGCATTGTCGACCAGGTTGACGAGGGCCTGGAGAACGACAAACTGCGCATGATGACCGCCCGAATCCTGTACCGCCTGGGTCCCGATGCGGCCGACGCCGTGCCGGAACTGATCGAAGCACTGGAAGCGGCCGGCGATGACAAAGAAGACAACGATTTCCGCGAAGTGGCCCAGTTTGCCCTGGGACGCATTGGCGCCGCTTCGGCTCCCGCGGTCGAAGTGCTGGTTGATTCGCTCGACAGCGACGATCCCGAGGTTCAGGGCTCGGCCATTTTCGCTCTGGCCAAAATCGGCCCCGGCGCCCAAGCGGCGTTGCCTGCTCTCAAGGAAAAACTCAATTCCGAGAATCGCCGCGAGAAGCTGCTTAGCGCCTGGGCCATCATGAAGATCCAGACGTCGGATCGTAAGCTGCTGGCCCCGCTGGCAATGCCCTTCCTGGTGGAAGCGCTGACCAGCGACCACGAATTTGTGCGTATCGAAGCTGCCAAAGCCCTGGGGGAACTGGGACCGCTCGCCGCGACGGCGGTGCCCGCACTGGAAGAGGCCGCCACCGACTCCAGCAGCGACGTTCGCGAAGCCGCTGCCGCTGCTGTCGCCCAGATCAAAGGCGAATAGCATCGATTCCGCCGTCAGCGGAATCCGCGTGAAGATCCTCCTGCCCGGAGGGCGACCCACTAGCGTCGCCCTCCCGGGAACCTGGCCCTGCCGGCTCGAACGGCTGGGCTTACTTCTTCTCCTGATTCAACAGAGTGATGGCCGCCTGGGCAAAGCGGGAGCCCATCTCTTTGTAGCCTTCCTGGTTGTAGTGCAGGCCGTCTTTGGGGCCGTTCAGGTCGTCGGTATCGACAAGCACCGTGAGCGGATCGGCGTCGGCTGCTTCCGCCTGGGCGGCGCGCAGGTCGTCCCAGTTTTTCTCACCATTCTGGTAATCGCTCAGCCGCCCAATAACCACCGGTATGTCCTCCCGTTTCAGGTCGGTGCGCAGCTGCTTGATCAGGCCCTGCATGCTGGCTGAGTAAACGCTGGCCAAACCCTCGCGAGCGTCGCGTTCCCCCTGCATCCAGACGAAGACGACCGACTTGATCTTTTTGCCGGCCGTCGCTGCGTTGACGTCTTTCATCAGACTGTCGTACAAGGATCCGGGAACAAAAGCAGCAGTCGCTTTGCCCTCAGGCGCTTTCCAGTCTTTGTACCACAGGCGAATCGGTTTGCCGCCGCTGGCGTTTTTGACCACGACGACTTCCTCGCCCGCGTACGCATCTTTGACGGCGGGTGTGAAGCTGACTTCGGGCTTCAGGCCGACCATGTTCGACTGGCCCGAGAGAATAAACAGACGAATTCCTTCGTCCGCCAGAAGCGACGAAGGTAACAGGCAAAGACAGGCAGCAAGCAGTAATCTCATGGGGGTCTCTTTCAGAAAGCGGATCGCCCCCGGCTTCGGCGGCGCGTACCGTACGCACCAGTAGTACTGCGTCAAGGCACAGAGTTCGGGTTCTTCCAATTAGCCGTTTTGGCGATAGCCACGGTTAACTAAAAGGAACAGCGGCTCGCGCGAAAATGGCCAAACCTAAAATCGAAACTTGACGCACCAGTAGAGGCGGGGGAACCGCCCCATCATAACAACCCGCCAGGCCCGCGTCGCCAATTCGGGTCAAGAGAAGCGATCGGCGACGACAAAGCATCGCGGCGCCGGGTGTCGGGACGCCTCAGCCCCGTACTGGCGGAAAGAGAGAAAAGCGATTGCGGTAGTGGAAGACATGCGACGCCAAATCCGCTGTGTGGCGAAGATGGCGAAGGTGATGGATTCACTGGAGCGGCGACTTGCCCGTCCGCAGGTTTACTTGCGGTTCTTTTGGCGAGCCTTGGCGCGATCCCGCTTTTCCTGCTTCTGCTGTTCCGGCGTCAGCGGGGCCGGGGTTCCTTTGCCGAGCATGCCCAGCAAGGAAGGTCGGGGTTCGCCCTGGGGCTTGCTGGCGTCGGCGAGGGCTTTCTCTTGCGGTTTCGCCGGCGGCAGCACCAGTCGCTCGACAATGCTGAACAGACTGGTCGTAATGAAGTACAGGCACAACCCGCTGGGAACCTTGAAGAACATGAGGCCCATCATGATCATCATGACGTTCATCATTTTCTGCTGGGCCCGCGTCTGGTCGTCGGTGGCCGGCGGCATAAACAGTTTTTGCTGCAGGATGAACAGGCCAACAGTTACCAGCGGCAGGATGTTCAAGTACGGTCCCAGCCAGCCCGTTTCGCCAAAGATCCATTCCGGCGAAGTGCCCCAGTTGTAAAGGCGATCCGGAGCGGCCAGGTTGTCCGCCCAGGAGATGCCGGGGATCAAAGGCTGATCGCGCAGTTCCAGGTCGACCGACAAGCCGCGGTACAGTCCCAGGAAAACGGGCATCTGGAAGAACATCAGCAGGCAGCCGCCAAACGGATTGACGTTGTATTTGGCCATCAGCTCGCGTTGCGCCTGGCCCTGTTTTTCCATGTCGTTCTTGTACTTTTCCCGGATGACGTCCATTTCCGGTTTGAGCACTTGCATCATCTGGGCGTTGCGGGCCGCCTTGCGGCTGAGCGGCCACAGGCAGGCTCGGACCAGCAACGTCAGCATGATGATCGCCAAACCGTACCCCATGAAGGAGAACAGGTGCAGCAGATGCAGCAAGGGGGTCGAAACAATGCCAAACCAGCCGTAATAGACGCACTCGTCAACGCCATAGACGGCCGCCAGGTCGGGATCCTTCGGGCCTGCGTAGATCACAAACGACTGCGAGGCGGCGCCTGACGGCCCGACGGTGTAGTTCAGGCTTTGCAGGTTGAAGGAAATGTCGGCCGCTTTGGCCCAATTCAAATGGGGCTTGCTGCCTTCATCCCAGGTGACGGCTTCGCCGCGGCGATACTCGGCCGAGGACAGTTCTTCCACCGTGCCGGGGATCAGGATCGCGGCGAAGTACTGCGTGTCCACGCCGATAAAATCCAACTCGCGTTTCGGTTCCGCGTCGTTCACGCTGAACAGCAGGTTCTTTTCCGGCTTGGTATAGGAGTTCTGGAACACGCTGCGGGCGCCCCAGACCTTGTATCCCTGACCAGGCGAATCAAACACCACGTCGCGGGCGCCTGCGGAATATCCCATGCTGGGATGGATTTTGTAGGAGTACCACCAGCCTTCCGACGGCAATCCGGTCGGCCCTTCAATCCAGGAATTAACGACTTGCTCTTTATCGCTGTCGTTATGGATCTGAATGTCCCAGGTCAAATGCTGGGCCGCGGTCCGGCGAGCGTTGGCCGCATCGGCGGGCGCGCCTTCAACCGTGGTCGATTTTGCGACGCGGAAGGTTTTTTCAACGCGCCAGGCGCCTTCGAGACCGATGCTGCTGGCTTCGTCCTCGGTCAGTCGCCATTCAAATTTGACTTCATTGGGCGACGAAGAAACCAGCTCCCAGTTTTCGGTCAGCAGCGCGGCGATGTTTTTGGTTTTGTCCTGGTATTCGTCCGGCGCCTTGGCGAGCGTAAAGCGGAACGAATAGGGATGGTCTTTCCGGGGCGGGGCATTCGCAGGGATATCGTCGTAATCGATACCGTGATCGGGACGAATCAATTGTTGCGGCGCCCTGATCAGCGTAACCGGGATCTTGAGTGTCTGGTCGCCGCGGCGGACCGTTAACTCGACCGAGTCGCGGGGACGCGTACGAGCGAGAAGCCGCTGGAATCCACTGACCGAATCCAGTTTCTTGCCGTTGAAACTGGTCAGAATGTCGTCTTTCCGCAGTCCCGCTTTGGCCGCGGGCGTGCCGGTTCCCTCCAGATTGACCCCTACCTGCAGTCCGTCAGCCACGAATTGCAGCTCCAGGTGCCCCAGGTAGCCATGCTCGATTTCAACATCTTTAAAGTGCGGGTCGGTCAGCTCCAAACGCTTGAGAGAAGCCCCTTTGGTGGTGAACAGGGCGAGCATTTTGTAGCCGCTGGCCGGATCCAGCGAGCCAATCGCGGCCAGTTCTGTCGGCCTGGCGGGTGTTGTGTCGTCTTCCGCCGGCGGTTCTTCGGGTTTTTCCGCAGTCGTGTCGGTCCCCTCGCGATCTGGCTCGGGCGGGGAGTCAAACTCCGGATCGGCCTTCAGCTCGCTCGTTTTTCCGCCATCTTCTTTGGCGTCGGCCTGCGCCTCGTCCGCTTTCTCTTTTGCCGCCTGGGCGACCGGTTTGGGCTTGGGCGGCGGAGCGAAATACCAGTTCGCCCACATGTAGGTCCCCATCGTAAGGACACATACGGCGACAAATAGAAGCGAGCGTTTTTCCACGATTTAGCCTTAGTTTGGCGAACGCCCAGCAGTCGCGGCGCCAGGCGTTAAAAGTTTTCTGGGCGATTCCTCCCCGTTGATGGCGGGGATCGCTAACGTGAGGGGTGGTTAAAGGGAAGCCCTGGGAGAAACCAACGCCCAACCGCTTATTCTCCCCCTGGGGCATGATCTTGCAATGGGAGACCGTTGCGAGGAGCAATTTTCCCGATTTTTTTACCATCGACCCCCGTAGAAGCCGTGGCGACGGCAAGATCAGGCGCCGTTGTGCACAAAGACGGGGTCGCCCAGCACTTCCATGCGAGGGGTAATCCCCAGTCCGGGCGCCTGCGACGCCGACATGCGGCCATTCTCCCGCTGGGGGGCGCCCTCGGCCGTACTCACGGTGACGTAGCTGTTAAAATCGGTCGACGTGAACAGGAGTTCCGGCGGGGTGCTATGCGCCAGGTGGGAGATGGCGGCGGTGACAATGTCGCCGCCCCAGGCGTCTTCGATCGTCATGGCGATGCCCAGGCTGGCGCACAAATCGCGGGCCTGGCGGGCCTTGGTCAGCCCGCCCAGTTTGCTGATTTTCAGGTTCACCACGTCCATGGCCAGATCGGCCCGACCGCGAAGGAGCACCTCGACCGAGTCGATGGATTCGTCCATCACAAACGGGTGGTCGGTCCGCCGCCGGATCGCCAGGCACTCTTCATAGCTGGCGCAGGGCTGTTCGATATAGACATCGATATCGCGGACGGCGCGCACTACGCGGGCCGCTTCGTGCATCAGCCAGCCCGTATTGGCGTCGGCGATCAGTTTGTCGCCAGGCTCCAGGACTTGCGACGCTGCCCTGATGCGGGCGATATCGGTATCCGGGTCGCCGCCGACTTTCAGCTGGAAGCGACGATACCCTTGCTCCCGATACCCGACAATATTGGCCGCCATTTCCTCGGGCGATTGCTGTGAGATGGCCCGATACAGCACAAAGTCGTCCCCGTAACGCCCGCCCAGCAGTGTGCAGACCGGCAAGCCAGCGACTTTTCCTAGTATGTCCCAGCAAGCCATATCGATCGCGGATTTGACATACGGATGGCCTTTCAAAGCCGCATCAAGCCGGCGATTCACGGCGGTGGTTTCCGTGGGATCCATCCCGATCAGGTGCGGCGCCAGTTCCGCCATGCCGGCCCGGGCGCCGGCCGCGTAAGAAGGCAAATAGAAGGGGCCCAGGGGGCAAACTTCGCCGAAGCCGGTAACGCCGGCGTCGGTTTCCAACTGGACAACGGTGCTATCGAACACCTCCACGCTTTTGCCGCCGGACCACTTATAGGTTCCTTCGTGAAGCGGCAAGTCGACCTGGTAAACGCTGACTCGAGTAATTTTCATGGCGACCTCGCAGGGGAAACAGAGGCCGCAGTGTACGCGATGCTTATTCTCCGAGAAAGCGCCCAAACGGTTCGGTCGTCTCGTGATGGTCGAGCCCAATTTTGATGACCGCCAGAGCCGGCACGGCGATGATCGCGCCGCCGATCCCCCACATCCAGGCAAAGAACGTAAAGGTAATGATCAGAATGGCCGGGTTCAGACTGATCGACCGCCCCAGCAGCGTCGGCGTCACAAAGTTCGCTTCGATCACATTGACGCCCAGGTAAATCGCCGGGGCAAGCGCCGCGTACGACAGCGAATCGAAAGACAGCACCCCGACCAGAAAGACCACCACCGCCCCCGCACAAGCGCCCAAAAACGGCACATAGTTGAGCAGCGTCGCCATGACGCCCCACAGCAGGGCATTCGGAATTCCAATCGCCCACAGGCCAAGACCGATACACGCCCCCAGGCCGATGTTAATTAGCGTGGTGGTCATCAGGTATCGCGACATGCCCACCTGTAGATCGCGAGCAATCTCCACGATCCGCCGCTTGTCGCGAAAGGTCGGCATCAACTCCACCATTTTCTCCAGCATGCGATCGCCTGCCGCCAGCAGGAAGAACAGCATCACCAACGCGAGAAAACCAGTGACGATCGTTTCGCCGGCGCCGTTCAGGGCGGCAAACGTCAGGCTGGGCTGCTTGATTTCCACCTGGACGACCTCGGCCTTGTTGCCAACCTTCGTCATATTGTCGATCTTCTCCGAGACTTTCCCGATATCGTCAAAAGGTTCACGCAACTTGCGCAACTTGTATTCAATCCGCCGCAGATGGGCCGGCAATTCGGCGTACCAGTTTTGCACCGGACGAAACAGGGCCAGACCCAGCAAGGAGACCAGCACGATCGAACCCAACAGCACCAGCGCGGTCCCGAAAATCGGCGGCAGCCCCCGGCGGCGCAGCCAGCGAATCATCGGGCTCAGAACAAAGTTCAGCAGCAACGCCAGAACAATCGGGAACAGCACCGCCCGCGCGCAGTAAAATCCCGCCAGCAGGGCAAGCAGGGTAAGAATCAATAAACAGGATCCCTGCAGACCGATACCCGTCAACCGTTCGGTCAGGCCGATGTCGGATTGCCCCCGCCCCGCCAGTCCTTTGACCACGTCCCCCGCTTTTTCGTCGCCGCCCACACGCGAAGCGCTTTTCTCGCCCGCCAGGATCCGCGCCGTAGGCGTTTCGGGCGGAATCTCAATCGGGTCATGCGTACCTGCCGCAGAAGCCGGAACGGCCGCTGGCGCGATCGCCGCCGGGAGAAAGGTATCGTCCTGCCCCTCGCCAGGCAGTCCAGGAGAATCGGCGTCCGAGTCGGTCGGCGGCTTGAGCAACATGGACGAAAACTCCAAAAATGGGGAAACCAACCGAAACCCATCCTGTTTGACACCGAACAGGAGCCGCTGTCTCAGAAAAAGGACGGGACCCAACAAATAAGCACATTCCATGCCGCTCGCTGCATGCCGCGCCGAAAAAGACGATGGCAGGGATTCCCCCAGCAAAAGCGATAAACGGGCGCACTGCCACGCGAGGGTGGATGAACCGCAGGCAATCAGGCTGGCAGATCAGCGACCCGCAGGAACGACGGGCAACCGCTGCCAAAAGAGCAAAAAAAACCAACGCCCACGCATGGAAAGGGCGCCCGGAGAAAGCCCAGCGGTTGGATTGTCGTTCCCCGCCCGATATACTGGTCTCATTAGGGGGGCAGCGAAATGCCCCCTCTCCTTCCTCAATTCGGCAGGGCAACCTGGATATGTCGGTTGAAGTTTCATGTGCCTGCGGGCAACGGTTTGCGGCCGAACGTCGCCTGATTGGCAAGCGCGTTCAGTGCCCATCGTGCGGCGGACCAATCGATGTCCTCGACAGTCGGGGTTCCGCCAGTTCCCACTTTGCCAACGCTCCGCCGCCGCCGAGCAACTACCCGGCCCAGGGCGGTTATCCATCGCCAGGCGGGTATCCGCCCCAGGGCGGATATGCGCCGCAGACACCGACGTATGTCCCGCCGACCTATACGCCGCCGGCCCCGAAGAAACGGAAGATGAAGAAGGCCCCCTTCGGCGTTGCGGCCTCGGATAGTTGGGCGAGTAACCCAGGGAGACTACGGGCGAATCCGTTTCAGTACTGCCTGCATTATCCGCTATGGCCTGCCGTTTATGGCCTGATGTTTGTGGGCTTTCTACCGCTTATCTTTGCGGTCCATTGGTTGTTTTGCTGCGTGTCGATAACAGGGCTCATTTTGCTGATTCGCGAGTGGTTTGTAGTCCGGCAACATTTCTGGTGCGGGTGTGTGAATCCCGGCGTGGTTGTATCGTTGAATCCGATGCTAATCGCCGTTTGCACAGATCTGAGCAAGGGTAGCGGCACCTATCTGGCGGTGAAAGTGATTCGCTCCCGGCTCGACAGAATCCAGGGGCAACCGCCCCAGATCGGCACGCGTGTGGCTACGGTGGCGTTGTACGACGGCGCCCCTATCGATTTAGGTAAACCGGCCTGGCACACCTTTTACCCTGTGCCCGTCGAATGCGTCACAACCGATCTGGCGGATATGCAGGGCGTGCTGGCCTCCATTTCCGCCACAGACTGGCAAGACCTGAGCACGTGTCTGGCGCAAGTACCGCAACCTTTCCGGACTGGCTTGTATCGCATGGGCAGGCACTAACGCACCCCTTGCGACCGCACGGGAAGGCCGCTGCTGTCGTCCCTTCTGCGGCGCCTTTCGATCGCAGCGCGGCGAAAATTCGCATCGGGCCGGACCACAGGTTAAGATCCAGCGCTGGCGGTTTGCTCTTGATAAGGTTTGTCGGGACGACCGCTCCATGCCCCTTTGACCCGCGCAAGGAATCCCCCGCATGAAGTCTGCAGCCCTGTTCCCGATCCTGCTGGCGGCCCTGTTGGTTTGGCCCGGCGACGCTCCGGCAGCGGACGCCGCCCGGCCGTATAACGTGTTGTTCATCATTTCCGACGACCTCACGGCGACGGCACTCTCCTGCTACGGCAACCAGGTCTGCAGCACGCCCAATATTGATCGCCTGGCCGCCCAGAGCGTCCGCTTCACCAGGGCGTATTGCCAGGGAACGTACTGCGGTCCCTCCCGGGCGTCGTTCATGTCGGGCTACTATCCCCACGCCACCGGCGTGCTGGGTTATATCAGCCCGCGGAAAGCGATCGGCGACCGAGCGATGTGGGCCGAGCACTTCAAAAATAACGGTTACTACACGGCCCGCGTCAGCAAGCTGTTCCACATGGGCGTGCCGGGCGGCATCGAAGCCGGCACCGACGGGGCCGACGATCCGGCCTCCTGGACGGAACGCTTCAATAGCCAGGGGCCCGAATGGAAAGCGCCCGGCGACGGCGAAACGCTCGAAGGAAATCCCGACGGGAAAAAGCCGGTTGTCGGCGGCAACACGTTTGTGGTCGTGGAAGCCGAAGGCGACGACCTGGTCCATTCCGACGGCAAGACAGCCGCCAAGGCGTCGGAGCTGCTGCGGCATCAAGGGAAGAAGCAGGAGCCGTTTTTCCTGGGCGTCGGGTTCGTTCGTCCGCACGTTCCGTTTGTAGCGCCCCGGCCGTACTACGAGCGGTTCCTGCCGTACGCCAGCATGACCTTGCCGGAAAAGGTCGCCGGCGACTGGGACGACATTCCCGCTGCCGGCATCAACTACAAGACCAGCCTGAACATGAAAATGGATGAACGGCGCCAGAAAAAAGCGGTCGGCGGCTACTACGCGTCGGTCGCCTTTATGGACGCCCAGGTCGGCAAGGTGCTGGACGCTCTCAAGGAATCCGGCCAGGAAGAAAACACGATCGTGATCTTCACCAGCGACCACGGCTATCACCTGGGCGAACACGACTTCTGGGCCAAGGTTAGCCTGCACGAAGAATCCGCCAAGGTGCCGCTCCTCATCCGCGTACCGGGAAAAAAGCCGGCCGTCTGCGACTCGCTGGTCGAGCTGATCGACCTGTATCCAACTATCGCCGGGCTATGCGGCCTGGAGGTTCCGGCTCGCCTGCAGGGGAAGAATATTGCCCCCCTGCTCGACGACCCGTCGCTGTCGGTGCGCGACGCGGCGTTCTGCGTGAACGGACGCGGCATGCTCCTCCGCGAGGATCGCTGGGCCTATATCCAGTACGGCGAAGATGCGAAAAAAGGGATCGAGCTGTTCGACATGCAGCAGGATCCCGAGCAGTACGACAACCTGGCCGACAGCCCCGAGCACCAGGAAATCGTCGCCGCCTTTGCTAAAAAGATGACGGCCCGGCTGCTGGAAGTTCGCACCAACGATCTCGACAAAAAGTAAGCCGGTCGGTCGCTGGTCAGGGCTGCCCCAGGCCAAACGGATCCGCGTCAGGTTCCCCTGTTGAACCTGCCGCGGGCAGGCCAAAGGGGTTCTCTTCTGCGGGAACGCCGAAGGGGCTTTCCTCCGCCGGCACGCCAAAGGGCGAGTCGCTGGGAGGAGGACTGGTCGAGGGCGGCGCGGCGTCGTCGGGCACGTAGAACTCGGATTGCTGTTCAGGCAGCCGCTGTTGCTGTTCGATCGCCTTTTTCCGGGCTTCGTCGCGGCGGAGCTGGCGGTACGAACCGCTGTGGAGACGATCTTCTTTGCCGGGGCCCGCCTCGACGACAATCGCCGACGCGCCGAGCTTGCCCGTTTGATGCACGTTGAACTGGTAGCAACTCATCTGGCACAAACCGCAGCCGACACACTCATCGGCCAGCACGACCGGCGCCAGGTAGCCGGAACCCTCGATCGGCAGGCCGTCGTCGTCGACTTCGGTATGCACCCGGGTGAACTCGATCGCATGGTACCCCGCCGCCGAACATTCATCGACGCACAGCTGGCAGGCTTCTTTCCCGGCCAGCGGCAGACAGGTCTGCTCGTTCACAATCGCCAGCCCCATCCGGGCGACCTTCTTCTCCGCCAGCGGCAACGCCCTGATGGCTCCGGTCGGGCAGACTTGACCGCACGAGTTACAGCTCGAAGCGCAACCGGCATGGTCGGCGATGACTTGCGGCGTCCACAACCCTTCCAGTCCCTGGGAGAATCCCATCGGCTGCAGTACGTCGAAGGGGCACGCCTTGAAGCACTCGCCGCAGCGGATGCACATCTCCAGGAACTCTTTCTCCGGCAGACTTCCCGGTGGCCGGACGGGCGGCAGGGCGTCGCCCGCATCCAGCCCGGCGCCAAAGGTTTTGGTGATCGTCGCCAGGGCTCCTCCGCCCACAACTGCGGCAGCGGCGCCAGCGGTCAGGCTGATAAAGCCGCGACGTCCCAAAGCCGTTTCGTGCGTCGGCGGATCGTTGAGGACTTTCAGTTCGACCACGTTCCAGCGTTCAACAAACTTGATGGCATGCGTCGGGCAAACGCCGGCGCAGGTCTGGCACATCGTGCAGTCGGTGACCCGGGTGGTGAAGTCGGGCTTGATGGCGTCGAACGGGCAAATCTCCACGCACTTGTTGCAGTTGATGCAGGAGCTTTCCACCTTCCGCTCGGTTACTCGGAACAGGTTTCCCAGCGAGAACACGGCGCCGCTGGGGCAAACATACTTGCACCAGAATCGCGGCTTGAGAAAGCCAAGCGCCAGCACCAGAAAGAACAGCCCGATCGATACGAAATGCCCCGCATTCAGCGGGACGACCTGGCTCCATCCGCGAGTGAGGCCCGTCTGCAGCGGACTGCCCAGGAAAAGCAGCGCCCTGGTAATGACCGGAATGGCCGACACGTATCCAGAGACCAGCACCCCCAGCAACGCTGAGACCAGCACGCCGGTGAGCAGGTAATATTTAATGTGCACCCACCAGCCGTCTTTGGTCACCCGGAACCGTTTCACGCGATTGCTGACCGACCAGTCAAAAAGGTCGATCACGGTCCCCAGCGGGCAAAGGTAGCCACAGAATCCTCGCGGAATCAAAATGCAGGCGATCAGGATCACGGCGGCGCAAGCCAGCGACCAGGCCCAGCTGCGCCCCGCGAGGGAGGTGGAAATGCTGACCAGCGGATCGATCAGCAGAAACACCTCGGCCGACACCCATTCTTTGCCGGCCAGGTTCTCGGCATAGTGCGACGGCCAGGGGGACCGTTCATGCAGGGCCCAGCCGCCGCTGCTGAGCAGGAACGTTTCCAGCTGCTCATCGGTCAGTCGTTCTTCCGGAGACAGCGTGACACTGCTTTCGTCCGAGGCAACGACCGTGAACGCGCCGACCTCGCCGCGGATGTCGTCCAGCGCTCCCTCTTCGACCACATGCACCGTGTCGACGGAACGGAACCAGGGGCTGGTTGCAACGTCGCCACTTTTCTCGGGCTCGGCCGGTTGGGTCAGCCGCAGATTGCCCGTTTCGGCTTCGATCTCCTGCAGTCGCCAGCCGTGGGAGACTTCTCCCGGCGCCGCCGGGCGGGCGTCGTACGGCGTACAAACATAGAAGAACAGGATCAAAAACAGCACCAGGCAGAGGCCTTGCACCACGCGCCGCAGCGGGGCCGAGAGCACGCTGGGGCCCAGCCGTTTCAGCGCTTTGCGAATAGAGCCCGGCTTGCCCGTGACGCGATCTGATAACCACGACGCAGGAAGCACCGCCTGCGCGGTGCGCAGGGCGATTCCCGGCGGCGGCAGCTCGGCGTTTTTCTTCTTCTTTTTCAGAAACGGAAGAAAGGCGTCCAGCCGCAGCAGAGCCGCGGAACGGTTGCTGCGCGACGTCGCCAGCACCAGCACGCCGGCGCTCACCAGTACGCCCGCGACGGCGAGGGCGACCTCGAACAGACCGAACAACCCCCGGCTGGCCTGCTCTTCGAGCAGACAGGAAGCCAGGATCGCTCCGCCCAGGAGAATCAGCAGCAGGCCGACAAGATTTCGTTTCATAAAGGCGCCCAGGAACGTGCGATGGATTACTTTCGGAACTTGAAAGGACGGCTGGATACGGATTCGTTGTTTTGAGGAAGAACAGACGCCGGACAGTCGCCTTTCACTCCGTGAAAGATCGCGTTCTTTTGCGGAGCAAAAGACGACTAACCGTGGACTTCCGTCAGTTAAAAGTTTCTCGTTCCGTGTGAAAAGACCCGTACTTTTGCGGAGCGAAAGGCGACTTTGTGCGCCCGCCATCATGCAGATCGACGAACAAATATCGTGCTGTAATTTCCCTCGCGTTCCCTATTGCGACAGCGCCTTGGCGGTCGCGTTGATGATAGCTTCGGCGGTGATGGTGGCGCCGCTGGTGGCGTCGACGCCCTGGACCGCCTGTTTTTCGACAATCTGCTGCGGTACGTCGGTCAGCGAGGAGTAGAACTGCTTCTCCTTGTGCTTCGTCACGCGTAGCGATTCCAGCCGTCCCTTGGCGACCCGGGCCTCCACATGGACTTCGTCCTCGTAACCGCGAGAGCTGGCGGTGTACGTTCCGTCGGCGACTTTGGAAATGTCAAACAGCTCAAAGCGGCGGACCGCGTCGAGATTGTTGCGAGCGCGTGTTCTATCCCGGTCCGCATAGCGATAAGAGCCGTTAGGGGAGTCGATCACTTCCTGGTAGAACGCCATTGCTTCTTTAAAACGGCCCACCGTGCGGCAAGCGTCGCCAGCGAACAGATAGGCGGAAAACTTGGAACCGCCGCTGCGCACGTAGAGTCGAGCCAGCTTGACGGCTTTGTCGGTTTCGCCCATATCAGCCCACAGTTTGATCATCCGATCGGAAACGGGCGTTCTGGAACTGCGATCCGGGTCGTGCAAAAAGGCTTCCGCCGCCGCCCTGTCGCCCAGCCGGAAGTAACATTCGGCCAGCGAAACGGCCTGCCGGTCGGTGGGACCGACACCGCCATGCTCCCACCAGAACGCGGCCCGCGCATAATCCTGGAACAGGTTGAAGTACATGTTGCCAAGGGAACGTATCACTCGCGTACGCACTTCGGCATTGTCCTTGTGCATCGCCAACAGATGATGCAATAGCTTGACGCCGCCGCGCCAGTGGCTGGGGTTGGGGTTGATTTCACTCCACACATATTGCCCCATATTCTTTTTGCTGTTCCAGCCGCCCGGCGGTTTCTCCGGCCAGGATAGATCCAGCGTTGGGGGATAATCCAATGGCGTACTGTTGTACCAGTCCGGCGGCGTGCGGCCGGCCTCGCCGATGATCGATTTGACGTCGACCTTCGCAGGCGAAGCGGTCGTTCGGCCTGTGCCCGCGTCGGGTTTAGCCGGCTCGGCAGACGGGGCGTCGGTCTTGGGGTTCAGCACGTAGCGTTTCCCCTGATACGTCACGGCGTGAATCTGGCTGTAGGTGTAAACGCGGTCCAATGAGCGACCGCCAATCAGCGCGGCGAAGGTTACCAGCTTTTTCGTCTGGTCGATCGATTCCACCTTCCCTTCGACCCGGGCGCCGGTGAGGAACTCCACGACGTCTTGTGCATCGGCGGCGGCGGACAGCAGCAGGAGCATGCTGCAGGCGGCCAGCCCTGTGAGGATTTTCTTCATCGGTTGCCTGCTCCCATTCAGGCGGGGATCACATCTCTCGAAGTCATGTTATTCAAGGAAAAGCACGGCGCAAGCGGGGGCGCCATCCGACAAGACCGTTAAACCGGAAAGCCCCCGCTCCGGCGGATGCGGCCGTCCTTTTGCACCAGCAATACGTCGACCCCAGGCAACTGGGCGGCCAGTTCTTCCCCGCGGGCCGGGCCCAGCACAGCGATGGCGGTCGACAACGCGTCTGCTGTCATGGCGCTGGGCGCCGCGACGGAAACGCTTGCCAGCTCTGTCGGCGAGCATCCCGCATGCGGATCCAGCAGGTGGTTCTGCCGGAAGTCAGGAGAGAAGGTCGTGGCGTAATCGCCGCTGGTGGCCAGGCTGCGTCCGGCCAGCTTTGCCAGAGACAGATACGCCGACGGACGCCGCGGGTGCTGGATGCCAACGGTCCAGGGCTGGCCGTCTGCTGTGCGACCGAGCGCGCCGATTTCGCCTGTGTTGATCAGCGCATGCTGGACGCCATGCTGCTGGATCGCGTCGCGAGCTTTGTCAGCCGCGAAGCCCTGGGCGATGCCGTTCAGGGTGATCTGCGTCCCCTGTCCGTGCAGGCGGATGCGGGCCGCGGTTGTCTCCACGCGACGCCAGTCGACCTGTCGCCGGGCCGCCGCCACTTCGTCCGCCGCTGGCAGGCGATTGGCTTTCTGGGCTTCGTAATACAGGCTCCACAACGGCTGGACGGTGATATCGAAAGCACCTTCGCTGCGACGAGAAACGTCTTCCGCCTCTCGCAGCACTTCCACCAGGTAACGATGCGGGCGATCCAGCCGGCCTGTGCGATTCAACTGGCTGAGCTGGCTATCAGGGCGATAAATACTCATCACCTGCTCGACCCGTTCCAACTCCGCAAACGCGGCGTCAATGGCGGCCCGGGCCGTCGCTTCGTCGGCATGCAGGGCGACCATGGAGACATCGGAACCGAGCGCCCAGGAGGTGCGCCTGGCGACGGCCAGCGGCTGGCCATCTTCGCTGGCGAATGCCTGTCCGGCCAGGCTGTGAACAAGGGGCCAGCAAACAGCCCCGCCAGCGGCGACGCAGAAAAACTGACGGCGGTTGGAAATCATCAGGGAGTCCTCAAGGCAGACAAGGGATAAACGGTTAGCCACATCGCCAGGCGACGGGGAAGACGTTATTTTTACTCGGGATCGAATGGGGTTTTCGGTTTCTCGCGGGTCTTTTCCGGTTCCAGGACTCGCAGCCCTGTCACCCGCTTCCCTTCGGACATGGACCAGGTCAGCTCCACCTGGGCGCCGATCGGAGCGGCCCGGATTTGCTGCAGCATCTTGCGGTCCAGGCCTCCGCCGTCGCGTGGCATACCGCCGATCCAATGCGGCGTGAATAGCTGCGGCCGTTGTCCCTCGACGGCGACCTCAATCCCGCGTGGCTGTTTGTCAGTGACGATTCCTCGAAGCGTCCCTTCGCCGCGAACATTCTGGATGTAACGCTGCCCTTCGTGCTCGTACCACTCGATAGAAACCTGGTCGCCCGGCCGCAATGCGGACGCTTCTCGCACGGCCAGTTTGTCGGCGGGCGCCGCATGGAAAGTCAACTGGCTATTTTCCGTTTTCAGCGTCACGGTAGCTTCGGCGGCGGCGACGACCGATCCATGCGCGGAAGGCAGTTCGCCGGTGAAGACTCGCCGGTCGCCTTTGTTCAGCGTGAGGGGCGGGTCGCTCAGGCGGCAAATCACCGCGCCCGACGACACGGCCACGGTCACCTGGACCGCGCGGTCCCGGTCCCAAGACTTGGCTGATGTGGTTACGGGGTATTCAACGATCGTTTCAAATTCGGTGCCGATCACTTCCAGGAGCCCCAGCGGCGTGAGCACCTCAAACTGACCCTTGCGGGGCGTCACCCGGGCGCGGATCTGTCCCTGATGCAGTTCGATTTTTTCCTTGTGCGGCGAGCCTTTCACGGTGACTTCGGTGTTTTCCGCCAGCTCAATGTCGCAATAGCCGCCCAGTTCCATCTCCACGCCGCCGATCGCCACAAAGCGGTCTTCCCGTTCAATGTGGCGGGGGTCTCCCGGGAGCGATCCCAGCAAGCGGATGCTGCCTTCGGTCAGCGGCGACTGGTAGGGGGCCGGCGCCAGGAACCAGGCTGCGACGACCAGGACCACTAGCGCCAGCGCTGCGACGGCCGCCGAGCGAAGCAGAATGACGGGTCGTCGGCGACGGTTGACAGGTCGCACCGGCGGGGGAGTCAGCGAGGCGCGTTTCTCCCTCAGGATCACTTTGGCGAACAGTCGTTCGCGGGAACGGCGGAGCGTTTCCGGGTTCTGCCGCATCTGGTCAGACGCCGTCGCCTGCCAGCGCACCCAGGCGATTGCTTCGGCGCGGATCGCCGGATCGGCAAGCGCCTGCTGCAGGCGAGCTGCGTCCCCCGCTTCCAGCGGTTCCCCGTCAAGTGCTCGGAGCAACAGTTCCACCAGGAGGTCGTTCATGAGCGGGCTCCTCCCAGCGCCAGTTCCAGGCAAGATTTCAAGCTCTTGCGGATACGGAACAGGGCGACCCGGGCTGTCGCTTCGTTAATTTTCTCCTGCTGGGCGATCTGCGTGATGCGAAGTCCCTGCTCATAACGGGCCGTCACCATCCGTAGTGCGTTGGGCGTCAGTCGCCCCAGGCAGCGTTGCAAGGCCGCGTTCCGTTCCGCGCGCAGCACATCGGTCGCGGCGTCATCGGCGGCGTCCGCGATCTGGCTGAGCTGGTCAGACAAATCCTGGGGCAGACGCTGCTGTTCCCGCCGCCAGACCGCTACCAGCCTGCGCACCACTCCCCGTAGCCAAAGCTCGGGATCGCGGATCGGTTGCGTAGGGTCGTCCAGCCGATCAAACGCCGCCAGAAACGCCCGGTGCAGGATGTCTTCTCCTTCGGGTGCGGAGCCCATCAGGCAGGAAACATACGCCCAGAGCGATTCGTAATGCTGGTCGACAAGCCGCTGGAACGACTGTTGTAATTCAGAAATCGTACTTGCTCCGATCCGGCTGGCGACGCCCATGCAGGCGGCGAGGCTGTCGAGAATTGGCCGCGGCTTGCCTGATAGTGCGTCAAAAAAGGAAAACGTTTCATGAAATCTGCGCATTTTTGTCAAATCCCAAACATCAAGGCGATCTGCTTCGTACCGCCTGTATCCCGCGGTCGAGCTCAGTCGGGCCAGCGATCGATGGCGACAGGGCTCGACTGGTGCGGGCGGCGGCGACGCAGACATGACCGCCTGGCGGGGGTCCGCTATCCCGCTGTGGAGTTTCTTTTCGCCAAGGGAATCTGATAAGATAGGCGGTTCCACGAAAGGCTGAAGGACGAAGGTCGATGCGGCAGGGGTGGGAGATGCGAAACGATTCAGCGCCATTCGAGATACCGGTTCGTGATAGAATTCGCCTGACCGCTCTCTACGAAGAGGACCAGACCTGTCTGGTTGGGTTACTGAACAACCCGGCCATCTCGCGGAATACCAGTCGGATTCCGGATCCCTATACGCTGGCCGACGCCCAGGATTTTATCGGGCTGGCAGCCACCGCCTCCGCGCGGCATGGGCATCCGGTGCATTTCGCCGTGCGCTCCACCGCTGGCCCGCTAATGGGAGTGTGCAGTCTGGAAGGTCTGGCTTGTTTTCATCGAGCCGAGATTGGCTACTGGCTGGGGCAGCCGTACTGAGGCCAGGGGATCATGACCGATGTGGTGAAATGCGTCTGTCGGTTTACCCAGCAGAACTGCGGCGTGGTCCGCATCACCGCGCACGTTTTTGCGACCAACCCAGCGTCGGCCCGGGTGCTGGAGAAATGCGGATTTGTTTACGAAGGCTTGCTGCGAAAGTACTATCGCAAGAACGGCGAGTATCTGCATGCCCGGCTCTTTGCCCTGGTGAGCGATCAGGTGGGAATGCCCGACCTTTGCGGACGATAAGGGGGAAATCTTCCCGCTTACGCGATGAATCCCGCCGGCCAGAGTCTCGACAAAGGGGGTCCCATCTGCCACAATCCATGGTTGTGGCAGCCGTCCTTACGGCGCCCAGATCCTGCCTGTTGATCCTGCCTTTGTATCTGATCGAGCGCCATCGCTTGGGGCTGGCGTTTGCCCCCGACCTTCGTGTGGGTGCTGATCTTCTGGTCGCCAGGAAAGTTTCCCTGCCACGACGGTAAACAACTCTATCTCTGCTGAGAGCCTGGATGAGATACTTTTCGATTGTTGTTCTACTAACGGCTTGCCTCGGGGTATCGCCTGCCTCCGCGCAGCCGCTGCATACGCGGATCGATGCCTCCATCGCCGCCCAGGCAAACGGCCCGCTGGGTCCGGCCAGTTCGGATGCGGAGTTTGTCCGCCGCGTCTATCTGGATCTGTCGGGCGTGATTCCCACCGCCGCGGACGCCCAGGCGTTTCTCGCCGACAAGGATCCGCAAAAGCGAGTCAAGCTGATCGACCGTTTGCTGGCCGCCCCGGAGTTTGGCCGGCGGATGGAAGAAGCCCTGACCAGCATGCTGCTGGAGCGCCGTAAAGAAACGACCGTCGCCGACGCCGACTGGAGCGTGTACCTCAGCACCTCGTTCAATCAGGGGAAGCCCTGGGATCAGCTGGTGCGGGAACTGCTTTTCGCCGATGACGAACCGGCCCTGCTGCCGGCAAGGAAGTTTTTCCTGGCTGCCGGTCGCAAGGATCCGCACCAGCGGACGCAGGACGTCTCCCGGATTTTCCTCGGCCGCGATATCACTTGCGCCCAGTGCCACGATCATCCCGTGGTCAGCCACTATTACCAGGCCGACTACTACGGGCTGTATTCTTACCTGCAGGAAAAACCAGAGCAGGCAAAGAACGAATTTGAATCGGTTTTTGTGCCGGGCAAGCATTCGACTTTTCCCCGCCTGCCGGATGCCGAAGAAGTCGAGATTCCGACCTTCACCAAAGAGCAAAAGGAAGAGGCCCAATCGTATCGCCCTCGCCTGCTGCTCTCCCGAGATCTGCCGACCGCTGAGAACAGCCTGTTTGTGCAGAACAGCGTGAACCGTTTCTGGTTCATGATGATGGGCCGAGGTCTGGTGCATCCGCTGGACATGCTGCATCCCGACAATCCGCCGTCGCATCCGCAAGTGCTGGACGCGCTGGCCCAGGAGTTTGTCGCCCACAAGTTTGACGTCAAACACATAATCCGCGAGATCGCCCTCACTCAGGCGTACCAGCGTACGGGCGTGCTGCCGTCCGGCAGCGATGAGCCGGTTCCGGTCGATTCCTACCGGGTCGCCCTGGCCAAACCGCTGTCGCCGGAAATGATGGCCTGGAGCGTCATGCGGGCGACCGGTAATTTGAAAGCAATGCAGGCCGCCAACCTGCCGGCGGACGACGCCTATAACTATTACGACTATCTCAACGGCCGGATCGACGCGCCGCCCAAAACCATTCCCGACGTGCACAAGCTGTTCATCGGCGTGTTCGGCAACTCGCCGGGCGAAGCAGAAGTGGAGTTCAGCGCGTCGATGTCGCACTCGCTGTTCCTGATGAATGAACGGCTGATGCTGAACTGGCTGGAGCCGCAGCCGGGGAACCTGGTCGATACGCTTGGCAAGCAGAAAGAGACCGACGCACTTCTGGATACGCTGTACCTGCATGTGCTGACCCGCCAGCCGACCGACGCTGAAAGGTCGCGCATGGCGGAACACCTGGAACAGAATCCGAAGCGTCGGACCGCCGCCCTGGGCGAACTGGTCTGGGCGTTGATCACGTCGACAGAATTTCGTTTGAACCATTAGGACGACGGCCATGAACAATCCTTACGCCTGTCGCACCAGCGACCATGAAATTTCGCGCCGCCGCGTCCTGGGCGCTCTGGCCGGCGCCGGGGGAGCCATCGGTCTGGGCGGGATGCTTTCGCCGGCAATGGCCGCCGAAATCAAAAAGCAGGACAAGCAGGTGCTGTTTATCTGGCTCGACGGCGGCATCAGCCAGCTGGAAAGCTGGGACCCCAAACCGAAGACGGAATTCGGCGGCCCTTACCGCAGCATTCCTACCTCGGTGCCGGGCGTCCACTTCAGCGAACTGACCCCGCTGACGGCCGCCCGCATGGACCGGTTGACCGTGATCCGCACCATGTCGACCAGCGACCCGAACCATTCGACCGGTGTCCCACGGATCCAGCGCGGCGACCCCAAGAACCGCGGCGTCGACTACCCGTTCCTGGGTTCGGCCCTGGCCAAACTGTTGCCCTGGCCGACCAACGACCTGCCGCCCTACATGCACATCAAGCCGGGCCGCGGCGGGTTCCAGTACCAGGACGCCGGCTTCCTCGGCGCCAAATACGGAGCGCTCGCCCTGGGCGAAGGTAAGCCGCCGATCCACCTTTACCGGCCGGATTCGATCAGCGATGAGGCCGACGAAGTCCGCAACGACCTGCGTCGTTTCGCTAACGCCCAGTACCGCGAGCAGGGGCGCCGGGATTCTTCCGTCGATGCGTATGAGTACTCCTTCAAAATGGCGGAGCAGCTCATGAAGCGGAAAGACCTGTTCGACGAATCGACTGTCGCTCCCAAAGATGTCGAACGTTACGGATCGCACCCGCTGGGGCGGCACCTGCTGCAGGCCCGTCGCCTGCTGGAAGCGGGCGTGCAGTTTGTCAAAGTCACGTCGTATCACTGGGACATGCACGGCGATAATTTCAACATGCACAGGGCGCTGGTGCCGCAAATCGATCGACCGTTTTCGGCCATCCTCGATGACCTGTCGGACCGCGGCATGATGGACCGGGTGATGGTCGTGCTAATGTCGGAGTTTGGCCGCACCCCCAAGATCAATACGCGGATCGGCCGCGACCATTATCCGAATGCCTGGTCAATGGTGCTGGCCGGAGCCGGCATCCAGAGAGGAGTCGTGGTCGGCAAAACCACCGCCAATGGCGTCGCCTGCGATGATTCCCAGTACGATGTGGGGCATCTGTACCACACGATTTTTCAGGCGCTGGGCATCAACTCCAAAACGACTGAATACATGAATAACGGGCAGCCGCTGCCGATCGCCCACGACGATTATTCTCCCATCCAAGAGGTGCTCGCCTGATGTTTGCCGCTACAGAATTGGCGCCGCCTGATGTCTCCCAGACCTGGGAATCGCAGAAACTGGAACACGACCGCCCGCTTCTGGCCGCGGCGTTCAGCCCCTGCGGCCTGTACGCGCTGGCCGGCGCCCAGGACGAAGGCGTTCACCGTTGGCATCTGGAAAGTGGAGAAAAGACCACGCTGGCCGCCCATCAAAGCTGGGTGCATTCCCTGGCCTTTTCTCCCGACAAACAGCACGCTTTTACCAGCGACCTGCACGGCGTCGTGCACTGCTGGAAGTACGCCGACAAGTCACCCAGGCCGGTCTGGTCGATTGTTGACGCCCACGACGGCTGGGTGGTGGCGACGGCCGTCAGCCGCGATGGGAAACAGCTGATCACCGCCGGCAACGACGGCCGGGTGCGACTCTGGTCCACCGCGAATGGCAAGCATCTGTCCGATCTGCTCGGCCATGGGACCGAGGTCTACAGTCTGGCCCTGCATCCTGACGGGAAAACACTCGTCAGCGGCGATCTGCTGGGCAACGTGCTGGTCTGGAATCTGGCCGACGGCAAGCTGCTGCGGAAGCTCGATGCGAAAGTGCTGACGACGCGGGAAGAAGATTTCCTGGCCGATGTGGGCGGCGTCCGCTCGCTCGCTTTTAACGCGGACGGCACGCGACTGGCAGTCGGCGGCATGACCGACGCCACGACCAACGCCTTTTGTGCAGGCAAGCCGGCGATCCTGGTCTTTGACTGGTCCTCCGGCAAGCTAAAGAATACGCTTCGCCTGCAGAAGAAATCGGACGGACCGGTCAAGGGTGTCGTTTATCTGGAAGGCGACATCCTGGCGGGCGTGGCTGAGAATCTCAACAGCTCCTCGGCAATGGAGTTCTGGAAGCCGAACGAAGAGGCGTCCTTCCACGCCGTGGTGCGCGACAGCGGGTACTCCCTGCACCTGCACCCGGACCAGCGGCACCTGCTCGTCGCCGGTATTACGAACAACGGCCGCGGCGGCAACGGCGGCGTCGAGTTAAAAGACTACGTCAGCCACAACGGCTCCCTGATCGTCTATGCCTTGCATGCCAAGGCCGAAGCCGCCAAGAGCTGATCGCTCCAGGCGGAAGGAGCCAGATCGCGATGACGGCCCGAGTGTTTACTCGGGCTTTTTCGTTTTCCCTTTGAGATGCCGGTCGAAGAAGCTGAGCATCATCTCCCGGCGGGTCTTGTCCCAGTATTCCTTCGGCACATGGCCTGCATTCGGAATAATCTCCAGCGTTGCTTCCAGCTTCTGCTGCAGGTACTGGTCGCGCAGGTGCTCGCTCTGACCGGGACTGACCGTCGGATCGTCGGCCCCATGAAAGATCAACAGCGGCGCGTCGTCGGGCGTCACATGCTGGGCCGGACTGGCCAGCCGGGCCGCCTCGAGGTTTTCCGACGCCGGACCGCCCAGCAGCAGAGCGACAGAAGAGCCCGGCGCATTGACCGACTTCGGTTTGGTCTTCAGACGCAGGACGAAGTCGGTAGGGCCGCACATATCCAGCACTGCCTGGACGCGACTGGACTGGTCCAGGTTCCCGCCCACGTCTCCTTCCAGTTCTTTCATCTCGCCGCTCACCCCCAGCAGCGCCACCAGATGCCCGCCAGCCGAAATGCCCAGGGCGCCGATCTTGTCCGCATTGTAGCCGTATTCGTCCGCATGCGCGCGCAACCACCGCACGGCTCCTTTGCAGTCATGGATCTGCGCGGGGAAAGAGGCCTTTTCCGTCAGCCGATACTGCACGCTGGCCACGGCGTATCCGTAGCCCGTCAAAAAGGCAAACGGGCAGCGGTCTTTGCTGCCGTTCCGCCAACCGCCGCCATGAATCCACACGAGCAGCGGCGGGGCCGGCTCTGTCTTGTCGGGCATATACAAATCCAGCCGCAGCTTCACGTCGCCTGCCTCGGCGTACTGCAGATCGCGCTGCGGTTCTTTGGCTGCCAGCGGAGGAACGGCTGCCAGAAAGGCGAGCAGCCCAATTGCCAGGTATCGAAGGGGGAACGTTGATTTCATGAAAACCTCAGCAGGAAGAGACGACGTGGAATAGAAACAGGGCGACTGCTCATGCTACCACGCCGCCCCGGCCCGGTCAGGCTTGCTCCTGGCCAACACGCCTGGTCGAAACGCCTGGCCGGGCTCTTGCGTTCCTTGTTCCGTTGAGGGCCTTCCCCTGGGCCGCTTGTTCTGGCAAGTTGAACGAACTGGCCGGGCTCGCCGCTCCGTAGCGGCGGTAGGGAAGGGTTTGTCAACATCTGGAGGAAAGTCGCCATGAAAATCCTGTTTCTCCACGGCTGGAACTCCGTCCCCGGCGGCGTGAAACCTTCCTGGCTGATCAAGCATGGCCACGAAGTACTGAACCCCAGCCTCGACGATAACGACTTCGCCGCCGCCGTGGCGACGGCCCAGGCGGAATACGACGCCCACCAGCCGGACGTGATCGTCGGTTCCTCCCGCGGCGGCGCGGTGGCGATGAACATCCACGTCGACGGCAAGCCGCTGGTCCTGCTCTGCCCTGCCTGGAAGAAGTGGGGCGCCGCGACCGCCATCAGCGCGAACTCAACCCTGATCCACAGTCGGGCCGACGACGTGGTGCCGTTCGCCCATAGTGAAGAGCTGATCCGCAACAGCGGCCTGCCGGCGACGTCATTGCTTGAGGTCGGAACCGATCATCGGCTGGCCGATCCGGAACCTCTGGCGGCCATGCTGGCTGCGTGTGAGAAACACGCCCCGCCGAAAGAAAGTCTGCTCGACCATCCGGCCATTAGCGGACGCTACCTGTTCCCGCAGCCGCGGCGGGTCAGGCAGCCTTTCCTGGTCCCCGTCGATGGCGCCGAGCTGGCCTGTTATCGTCACGACTTTGACGCCGACGCTTTGACGCTGGTTCACTTCCACGGCAATGGCGAAGCGGTCGCCGACTACCTGCCCGACATGGCCGAGGCGCTGGCCGCGATCGGCCTTAACTCGCTGTTCGTCGAGTATCGCCAGTACGGCGGCTCCACAGGCAAAGCCCAGCTAACGACCATGCTGGGCGACGGCGAGGTCGTGCTGCAGGAAGCAGGGCTGGAGCCTGGCGAAGTGATCGCCCTGGGCCGTTCGATCGGATCCTTGTACGCGATTGAGCTGGCCCATCGCTTGCCGTCGCTGGGGGGATTGATCTTGGAAAGCGGCATCGCCGATCCGGGCCAGCGTTTTCTGCTGCACGGCGATCTGGCCGCGGCCGGACTGGCTCCGCAGCAGGTGCTGGCGGAGGTCGAGCGACACTTTAACCATCAGCGCAAGATGGCCGGATACCAGGGGCCGCTGCTCGTTCTGCATACCGAGAACGACGGACTGGTCGACATCGACCATGCCGAGCGGAATTACGCATGGGCGGGATCGACAAAGAAGCAACTGGTTCGTTTTCCTCGCGGCAACCACAATTCAATCCTCGCGGTGAATCGTCGTGAGTACCTGGCCGCCGTGAAACAGTTCGCCGGGGAGATTCGCGGTTAGCCCAGGCGATCGGCCTGGAATCGCGGGACACGAATTGGCGACGAGGTCGCCGGTTGAGTAAGATGGCCGCATTCTTTGCTGCCACTCCTGAAGGAAAAAACTGATGCTTCGCTGCCTCCTTGCACTCAGCATGACCTTGTCCCTTGCCGCCGGCGCCCTGGCTGCCGACAACGACGACGCGATCACTTACCGCACCGAAGCGGACATTTCCTACCTCGACCCGGAAAAAGACGCCACGCCGTACCAGCAAGAGCGCTGCCGGCTCGACGTGTACTATCCTGAGAACCGCACCGGCTTCGCCACGGTTGTCTGGTTCCATGGCGGCGGACTCAAAGGCGGCAACCGCTCCATCCCCCAACAGCTGCAGGGGAAGGGGGTCGCCGTGGTCGCCGTGAATTATCGCCTTTACCCCAAGGTGAAGTGTCCGGCTTACCTGCAGGATGCGGCGGCCTCGGTCGCCTGGACGTTTCGCAATATTGAGAAGTACGGCGGCGACCCGAAAAAAATCTTCGTCTCGGGCCACTCCGCCGGCGGCTACTTGACCAGCATGCTCGGCGTCGACAAGCGCTGGCTGCAGGAGTGCAAGATCGATGCCGACCAGATCGCCGGGCTCATCCCGCTCTCCGGCCACACGATTACGCACATGACTGTGCGCGAGGAACAAGGCATCCCGCAAAAGCAGCCGACCGTCGACGAGTTCGCCCCGCTGTACCATGTCCGCGACGACGCCCCGCCGATGCTGCTGATCACCGGCGACCGGGAAATGGAAATGCTCGGCCGATACGAAGAGAACGCCTACTACCAGCGCATGCTCAAAGTGGCCGGCCACAAAGACGTACAGCTTTATGAACTGCAAGGTTACGGACACGGCATGGTCGATCCGGCCGTGGCGCCCATGCTGCGGTGGATGCAGGGGAAGGGCAGCCATAGCGGACTGGCGCCGCGAGCGGAGACGACGGCTGGCAAGTAACCGGTCGAACAGGGCGTCAGCGACGCAGTTTTGTTGGATCCCGCCGGACTCCAGGCGCAGGAAACGTAAAGGGCCTCTCCCATGTGGTTCTGCAGAAACTGTGATCAATGGAACAAGACGGATCAGTGCGACAAGTGTGGAGATCGGCAGCCGGTCTCCCTGTCCCCGGCCGGATGGACTGCCGGAGAGCCCCTGGCGACCCTTATCAGCTGCCCTGTTTGCCAGCGGGAGATTTCCTCCGCGGCCGAGTCTTGTCCCCAGTGCGGGCATCCGCTGCGCGCCGCCGCGCCAAAACGGTCGGGGCCCAAATGCTACCGGTGTTCCGCGACCGCCACGACAAAATGTCCGTCTTGCGGCAAGATGAGCTGCGTCCACCATTTGAACAGCACCTTTGCCGGATCTGGACGTCGCGTCGGGCATGAGCTTCTCTGCGAGCCTTGCTCTCAGTCGGCGAAAATATGGCAAAAGATGGGATTCGTCATCGTCCTCTGTGGGCTGGCGGGGTTTGTGCTGATCGTTTGTCTCGGGCTGAGAGACTTCCTGAATTGAACGGGCGCGAAGCCGCTTCCCGGGTTGCTCCGTAGCGAATCGGGCGGGTTGCTCCTGTCCGATGGCTTTGTACATTGGGAGCTTCTCTTTTTGCTCCACTCCTGGCGAGGTTTCTCATGGCGGTTGCAGTGACGTTTGGCGAAATCATGATGCGGCTTGCGACGCCCGGCCACCAGCGGTTTGTCCAGGCGACTGAGTTTGAAATCAGCTACGCCGGCGCCGAAGCCAGCGTGGCCGTTTCCCTGGCGGCCTTTGGCCACCAGGCTTCGCTGGCGACCGTGCTGCCGAACAACCCGCTGGGCGACGCCTGCCTGGGCTGGCTCCGGTATTACGGCGTGGATCCGCGGCATGTGCGGCGATCCGATACGGGCCGCATGGGCGTTTACTTCCTGGAAGCTGGTGCGGCCCAGCGGCCCAGCAAGGTCGTCTACGATCGGGCTGGCTCCGCCATCACGCTGGCTCCGGCGGCGTCTTACGACTGGCCCGCCATGTTCGACGGCGTCGACTGGTTTCATACGACCGGCATCACGCCCGCCCTGGGTCCGGCCTGCGCCGAAGCAACGGCGTCCGCGCTGAAAGCGGCCAAAACAGCCGGGCTGCAGACCAGTTTCGATATCAACTACAGAGGCAACCTGTGGTCGAAAGAGGTCGCCCAGAAGACGGTCGAGCCGATGCTGGCCAGCGTTGATCTGGTCATCGCCAACGAACAGGATGCGGCCGACGTGCTGGGCATCCATGCCGAGAAAACCGACATCTCCAAAGGGCAGATCGACCGCCAGTCGTATGAGGGCGTCGCCCGGCAGATCCAGGAGCGTTATGGCTGCGCCAAGGTGGCGATCACCCTGCGGGAAAGCGAATCGGCGACGATCAACCACTGGTCGGCCTGCCTGCTTGACGCCGACGGCTTTCACCTGAGCCAGCGATACACGATCCATGTGGTCGATCGGGTCGGCGCCGGCGACGCTTTCTGCGGCGGCATGGCCAGCGCCCTGCTCGACGGCATGGGATCGCAAGAGGCGCTCGAGTTCGCCGTCGCCGCTTCCTGCCTCAAGCACTCCATCCCGGGCGACTTCAACAAGGTCACCAAGGCCGAAGTTCTCCGCCTTTCCGGAGGCGATGGTTCCGGCCGCGTGGTGCGTTAGGAATGGCCCGCTAACAGCGTTCCTACAGCAGGATCTTGCGAGCCACTTCGCCGGCCGTATCGGTCAGGCGGAAGTCGCGTCCGGAGTAGTGGAACGTCAGCTGCTCGTGATCCAGTCCCAGCAGATGCAGCATCGTGGCGTGCAGATCGTGCGTGCCCATCACGTCGGTGACCGCTTCGCGGCCCAGTTCGTCGGTGGCGCCGTAACGCATGCCGCCCCGTACGCCGCCGCCCGCCATCCACATGCTGAAGCCTTTGCTGTTGTGCCCGCGCCCGCCGTTGTTATCGGCATGGGCGCCGCGGCCGAATTCTCCGCCCCAGACCACCAGCGTGTCTTCCAGCAGGCCGCGTTGCTGCAGATCCGACAGCAGCCCGGCGATCGGCTTGTCGACCGCGACGGCCCGGCGGGCGAACGACTCCCGGATCACCGTATGATGATCCCAGCCGGTGCTGGTCAGCTGGATGAAACGGACGCCGTTTTCCAGCAGGCGACGCGCCGTCAGGCATTGCCCGCCAAACTGCGCGGTCACCGGATCGTCAAGCCCGTACAGGCTTTGCGTGGCGGCCGTTTCTCGCGACAGGTCGAGCGTTTCGGGCACCGACGACTGCATGCGGAACGCCAGTTCGGCCGATTCGATCAGCCCTTCCACCTCAGGATTTTCCGCATCACGGGCCAGCAGCCGGCGGTTTGCCTGCTGGACAAAGTCGAGCTGTTTTCGCTGGTCGCTTTCACTCAGCCGGCGGTTGCGAATATTCGGCACGCCGCGACTGGCGCTGCGGAGCTGCGTCCCCTGGAACGTCGCCGGCAGGAAGGCCGAGCCATAATTGGCGGCCCCGCCTTTGTCGCTGATCGGATCGATCGTGATGAAGCCGGGCAAATTCTCCCCTTCCGATCCCAGGCCATACGCCACCCAGGCGCCGACCGACGGCCGCACAAAATTCTCGTTGCCCGTATGCAGCGCGACGATCGCCTGCTGATGTCCCGGGTTGTTGGTTTGCATCCCGTTGAGCAAACACAAATGATCCGCCTGGCGGGACAGGTGCGGGAAGACGTCGGAGATCATCAGCCCGCTTTCCCCTTGCGGCGAGAACCGAAAGGCCGGAGCCAGCAGCCGATGGGCGCCGCTTTCGCCGGCGCGGGCCAGTTCCGGTTTCCAGTCAAAGGATTCCAGGTGCGAAGGACCACCTTCCATGAACAGGAAGATCACCCGTTTCGCCCTGGCCGGAAAATGCGGCGGCCGCGGCGCCAGGGGGTTGCCTGGCTTTGGTTCGGCGGCAGGCGACCGCTGGGCGAACAGTCCTGCCAGGGCGACCCAGCCAAAGCCGGCAGCCGATTGCTGCAGTAGATGACGACGGTTCAAAACGGATGGCGATTCAAGGCGGGCCGCAGCGGGCATCGCAGGACTCCTGGAACTGAATTTCGTGGGACGATTCCGAACGGATAGAAACGAGAGGACAATCGCGAGCGTTACAGCAGCGTGCGGAACTCGCCGCTGATCATTAGCGCCTGGACTAGCGCGGACCAGCGGTAAAGCTCGTCGCTCGTTCGTCCTCCGCTGGGCGGCTCCAGGCGGGCCATCATCGTGCGGGCGGCGTCGACTTCGCTGGCTTCGGCCGGGCGGGACAGCAGCCGCATGTACAGCCGCTGCACCCGGTCTGCGTCGCTGGCTCCGGGCGCATTCAGCAGTTGGCTGGCGATGTCGTCGGAGCAGTTGACGGCGAAGTCGCTGTTCATCAGAAACAACGCTTGCGGAGCGACGGTTGTCACCTCGCGCTGTCCCATTAACTGCGACGGATCGGGGAAGTCGAAAATGCGGTACATGTCGGGCAACAGCGAGCGGAGAACCGGCAGATAGACGGTCCGGTACGGCGCTTCGACGCCCAACAGACTCCGCGTTACTCCCCAGCGACCCTTGCCGCCGGTGCCGGCGATCTGGATGCCAGGGGGGCGATCGTACGTCAGCCGACCGGCCGCCGTCAGCATGGCGTCGCGCAGTGCTTCCACCTCCAGTCGCTTGGGCTGCACCCGCCAGTAATGCCTGTTTTGCGGGTCGGTCGCCTGGCCTGCCGGCTGGCCGTTGCTGGAAAGGCGATACGTGCGGCTAAGCACCACCGCGCGGATCAGCGATTTGATCGACCAGTCCTGCTGGAACCGCACCGCCAGATGGTCGAGCAGTTCCGGGTGGCTGGGCGATTCGCCGCTGACGCCAAAATTATCGACGCTCCCCACCAGCCCTTGCCCCAGAAGATGCCGCCAGACCCGGTTCACCATTACCCGGGCGGCGAGCGGGTTCTCCTTCGCGACAATCCACTGCGCCAGTCGCTGGCGACCACTGACGTCGGACGGAATCTGGCCGAGTCCGCCCAGGCCCGCGATCTGGAAATCGCCGCGCGGCGGTACTTCGCCCCGCCGGTACGCTTCGCCGTCGAGACGAATGGGGCAGTCCTGCGGCGCGCCTTCCTCGGCCCCCATCGCCAGGTTGGGGTCGGTCGAAAAGAGGACCTCGCGGTAGCCGCCCTGGCGATGCTGGTGGGTGACGTCCGCCATCGAATGGATGCCGGTCACAGGAAAGTTTGAACCGCCAGCCGTCGGCAACAGCCGCATGACATCGTCGGCCACATAGTTCCCCCGGCGCTGGCCGGACAGCGTATGCGTGCTGTAGAACACGCCGGCCAGGGCGTAATAGTCCCGCATGCTGATCGGCTCATATTTGTGATCGTGGCACCGGGCGCAGCTGACCGTGAGACCCAGCATGCCGCGGGTGACGACGTCGATCTGTTCATCGATTCGATCCATCTCGAGCGTTTCGCCAGCGGGCTCGATGATGTCGATCGGTCCGAGCGCCAGGTAGCCCGTCGCCACCAGACGCTTTCGGCGGGTCGGCAGATCGCTGGCCGGCAGCAGATCGCCCGCCAGCTGTTCGGTGATAAACTGATCGTAAGGCGTGTCGTCGTTCATCGCGTCGATCACATAGTCGCGATACCGCCAGGCATAGGTGAACGGGGCGTTCCAGTTGCGGCCGACGCTGTCGGCGTACCGGGCCACGTCCAGCCAGTGGCGTCCCCAGCGTTCGCCAAACCGGGGTGAAGCCAGGTAGCGATCCGTCTGGCGGGCCAGGGCTGTATCCAGCGGATCCGGGTCGTCGACAAAGTCGCGAATCTCCGCGGCCGTCGGCGGGAGACCGGTCAGGTCGAAAGCCAGCCGGCGGATCAACGCGTATCGGTCGGCATCGGCATTCGGCGTGAGCCTGGCCTGTTCCAGTCCGGCCAGGATGAAACGATCCAGGTCGTCCCGCGGCCAGGCCTCCTGCTTCACGGTCGGCGGAGCGACGGTCGCCAGCGGCTGGAACGCCCAGTGATCCGAGGTCGTTCGGCCCAGCGAGATCGGCGGCAAAGCGGATCGTACGGACGTGGTCGCGGGAGCAGTCGGTTCTGACGACAGAGGAAGCCGAGGCCGGTCCTGCGGATCGGGCGTCGGGGACATGGCTGGCATCGGTTCCGCGGGACGGACATCGGTCGTACGCGAGCGCGGCTCGACTCCGCGAACCTCGCCGCGCAGCTCGTTGATTTCGCGCTGCAATTTCTGCAGGGCCTCGAAAAGAGGATCGCTTTCACTCAGCGGCGGCTGGGCGAAAGGACGCTCGTCGGCGAACGTCCCTCCACTTCCCAGCAGCGCAGCCGCCAGCGCAAGAATTCCGGCACGGAACATGGCGTTTTTCTCCCAGAAACCAGGGGCCGCCGGCATGCCTGAACAGGCCCGCCGGGCGGCCGTGGAGCGAGTGAACCTCAATCCCTTATGCCTGTTAGAGACCGCAGCCCGCCCGACGGCACGAATTTTCCTGGTAAAATTCGTGCCGTGTTCAGGGCAGGTTTGCAACCTGCCTTCGTTCCCAGCCCTTTCGTTTTTGATGTGCAGGTTGAAAACCTGCTCTACGAAGGGGGATGAACGCTACTTGCCCAGCAGGTATTCCACGGCGGCCTCGGTTGGCTGGTCGCCGGCGTAGACCGTGAGGGCGTCGCTGGCGCCGGACGCCTGGAAGCTGGCGGAGATGACGGGCGGGGACTTCTTCCCTTCACCGGCCAGCCAGAGCTTGTCGGGCGCCGAGAGCGAGAGCATGCCAGGCAAGTCGTCGTATTTAGCGCCGCCGGGGAGGAACGCTGGGCTGCGGTAGTCGGTCAGATTGCTGAAACGGAAGCCGCCGGTATCAATCACCGCGCGATCAATGGCGCCCCGGGCTTGGGCCCTGGCGGCGGCGGCGAGGGGCCCCATGGCCGGGCCAAGCCCGACCAGATCGACCTGGCGGGGCGTGTGCTCGTGGCTGCGCACAAAGGCGATCGCCGTAAGAATATCGTGCGTCCGCTGGGCGAACAGCGAGTGGTTATAGCCGAACGTAAAGCCGGCCGCCTCTCGCTTGTTTTCTACCTTGCGGGTCTGCTCCGGCGCTTTCTCACCGCCCAGGAACTCGCCCTGCAGGAACAGGTCGATTCCCATCACGGCGATGTCCTGGTCCAGCAGTTTCTGGATGACTGCGGTCGGTTTCCCCTGCTCGTCGTGCAGGCCCGCCTTCCCCTGTTCGCTGAGCCAGATCACCACCTGGCCGTCCCACTGCTTGGGGTAGAGAAAGAGCACCGGCAGCTGTTCTTTCAGGGCGGTGTTGGTGAGCAGGCCGGCCATTTCGATATGGTCGGCGCGCTCCGCTTTGTGCGGCTGGTCGTAGGTCAGGTTGGCCGCATCGGGCAGGACGCGGCCCAGGATCGCATCGATGCCGCCGCCGACAACCTCGCGATAGGCTCGCAGGCTTTTGGCGTCGCGAGGGCGCAGCGCTTCCAGCTGTTGATCGGCATCGGCTTTCCACCAGGCGAGGAGCTTCCGCTCGAAGTCGTCGCCGGCGGGCGGCCGGGGATGCTGGTCGTCGAAGACCGTCATCTGCTCGGTCGTCAGCCGTTCGTAGTCCCCTTCGACCAGTTTGTCGTCGGCTTTCAGATCGAGGAAGCGATTGAACCAGACGTACATGGCGGCCCGGCTGGGATAGTTGTAGTTGTGTTTGAACTGGGTGAGCGCGGCCAGCGTGGTGTGGTCGGGCTGGCCCATCATGGCAAAGTGTTTTTTGAGGTCGGGGAAACCTTTGGTTTCCATCTCTTTCGTCCAGTCATCGGCAGCCGTCATGCCGATCGGCTTGGGGGCGAACAAGGCGGCAATCTCGACGTTGCCCGTGCCCACGCGGAGCAGAGAACAGTTCTCGCAAGTGCAGCCTCCCTGCATGGCGGTCGACACCATGACCGACGGCCAGGCCACGGCCGGGCGAGGGTCAATGGCGCCCAGGATAAAGGTCTGCGTACCACCGCCGCTGGCGCCGGTGACGGCCAGACGATCGGCGTCGACGTCTTTGAGTTCCAGCAGAAAATCGAGCGCCCTGACGGAGTTGTACGCCTGGATCCCCAGCACCGACTGCAGGTTCGCTTCGGCCTGGGCGCTATACAGCCCCCAGTTTTTCAGAGTGTTCATCTCGGGACGCTGGACGCCGAAACGATGCACCAGCTCGTACGACAGCTGCTGGCTGTCGGCGTAACCTAGCATGTCGTAGTGGAACACCACGCAGCCCATTTTGGCCAGCTGCACGCACCGCGCCTGCAGCGGGCTGCGGCCGCCTTCCTCAAACTTCTCGGCGCCGATTTCGATCTGCTCGCGTACGCCGTTCGCGCCGACATCGTAGAAGCGGCCGTCCTTCCAGTGGCCATGCGGGCACAGCACGCCCGGATGCGGGCCGGGTGTGGTGGGGCGATACAGGTTGCCTGTCACCAGCAGGCCGGGGAAGCTTTCAAAGTACGCTTTTTCGACTGTATAGCCGTCCTTCTCGATGCGGCCGTAGATGACCTTCTGCAGCGGCGTTTTCGTCGGCATCGGCCAGACGCCGAGCGCGACCTTGAGCTGGCGCCGGACCTGTTCGGCCCGTTTCTCCCAGTCCTGCGGCGACTCGGAAACTTCAAAGGGGAAGTAACCGTTCAGGTCTTTCAGCGGCTCCAGACGTACATCGCGGAGCTTTTCGCCCGGCTTCAGAACTTGCGGCGATTGCGCGTGGACTACTGCCGAAGAGACAGCGAACAGCAATCCCAGCAGACTCAGGGAAAGAAACAGCACACGTCGCATGGGGTGGCTCCTGGATGGGGGGGACGGCAGGTTTCACGTCAAGGCGGCTAAAACTGCCGGGAATAATTCCGTAAAATGCAGGGCGAAAGCAATCGCCCGGTGCGCGAGCAACTTGCCCCCAAGTATGCGGGCTGGCGAGGCGGGAATCAACTCAGGGAAGCAGCGCAGGAACGACTCGGCGGGAAAGGGAGCGATGAGCGACCAGTTATGGCAGGAATGGCCCGTTTGCCCCAAGTGCGCACGCCGGCGACAGGCTGTCTGTCCCAGTTGCCGGGCGGCGGGGGACAACTTTCCGCTGGGCTACCAGATGGAGGAAGCAACGCCCCGCGGTTACGACGGACGCCCGCTGCCGTTGCCGCGGCATCGGATCTGGCTGATGTGCCCCGATTGCGATGAAGCGTTCCGTCCCGCGTTCTACGCGAACTGCGCCGCCTGCGGCCATGCGTTCGACGAGGGCGTCGCGCCCGGCCGCTTCGATCGGGAGGCGGACATGTCGCAGATGTCAGCCGTCACCCTGGGCTTCGCGGTGATCACGATCGCCGTACTGCTGTATCTGTTTGTGCTGTAAGTCGCCGATCGTTGGGTTCAGTGCCTGGTTCAGCGTTCGGGTCGACGTCAACGTCTGTCGGTCATCTGCCGTTGTCGTAATCGGTGCGCCTGCGCCGAACGACAACGTGCAGCGCGAGGTGGTGCTCAGAATTGCCCTGTGATGGTTGCCCAGACGAGCACGCCGAAGAAGCCGACGGTGATCATCGTCAAGACTGCGCACACAACGCGAGCACCTGAAATCGAATTTGTCCCCACCAACTCCATCCATTTTTGTCCAGAGGGACTTTGCAAATAGGAAGTCGGCGCACACAAAAAGGCAAAGGAAAATCCCAAGAACCATCCGGCTGCGCCAAACGTGAACGGAGAGAGGAACAATGCTTTTGCGTCGCTAAAGGAATCGACGGACGAATACTGAATCCCAATCGTGATCAATGCGCCCATCACGCCGAATACCGCAAACGCGAATGCCGTTCGGGTGAGTTTCCTGGAATACGCGTCTGTTTCGGAATGCTCTGGCGGTTGTTCGTTCATGGCGTGTGATTCTCTGGAGGCATAACGTTGGCCATAACCGGGATCGCCCAATGTACTGTCTTTTTGAAACCGCGTCACGGCGATCTCCGGTTCATGACGTGGTTACGTCACATCCAAACCGCAACCGAGAACGCAAGTATCGCTGCCAGTGAAAGCCCAGAAGTCACAACACGCGTACGTGTGGGAATCGGGTTCGGGTACTTTCGTCGAGCCAGCACATAAACCACGATGATCACCGCTAGCGTCAGGCCAGTCAACGGCTGGGTCGCCAGAAAACGCCATCCTAGGTTATCGACACCGAAATCCTCCGACATCGTGTGAATTTGAATCGCTTCGACAAAGGGAAGTGATGCTATCGTCACAACCGCAGCCTGATCGCAAACTCGCGTTCGCATGGCGAATAGAAACACGGCGAACAAAACCAGAACCAGGATCGTTGGAATCTGGTTAACGAAGAATACCACATGCCCAGTGACGAAATCGATGGAGAAGCCGCGATCGATGAACCAATGACGGATTTCAGATAAATTAGTTATGAATTCCGGTAAAACCATTGGTCCAAGGTATAGTCCAATGGAAGACGCGGCGCCGACAACCGGGCCTGCGGCGAGTACGAGTACCGGCAATAGCATCAAATCGCGAATCGAAAATTGCATTGGTGATGAGTACTACTTTGTCGGCGTATCTTGTTTTCAGGACGATCACCCTTTTACCTGTAGACTGCAAGGTTATCAGCCTGACACTCTGACATGAATGGCACTCAATCCGCCTAAGTCCTTCTCGGGCTAGCGGATAAGTTGATATCGACAAGGAAGGGGCCTCGCGGGCATATTCTTTGGGAACGCTCAAATTCTCAAAGGCAAGGAGGCCCCTTCGATGTTCGATTCTTTTCGCTCGCGGTTGGCTGCGGCCCGACGTGATGATCAACTGTTCTTCGCTGCGCTGATCGATCAACAGACTATCCGATCCAGCTTTGGCGACGCAAGTACAATCCTCGATTCCGCGCGAATTTACGACACCGCCGTCACCGTTTGGGTGTTCCTCTCGCAAACCCTCACTTCCGGCCACAACTGCGTCCAGGCGGTTGCCAAATTGATCGCCTTTCGCGCCGCTAAAGGCCTGCCGATTCCTGCCGCTCTAAGCGGCGCCTACTGCATGGCGCGAGACAAACTTAACGAAGCCGGCATGCACCGCCTGGTGACAGATTCTGGCGCCGCGATCGAAGATTCCGTCCCCGATCAATGGCTCTGGCGAGGACATCGCGTTATCGTCGGCGACGGTTGCACGCTGACAATGGCTGACACTCCTGAAAACCAAGAAGCCTATCCGCAAATGGCGGGGCAAAAACCCGGCTGTGGATTTCCCATCATGCGGATGGTGGTCTTCTTCGGCCTGGCCACCGGCGTCGTGCTGGAAGCCGCCATGGGTCGCTATAAAGGCAAGCTGACGGCCGAGGTCAGCCTGTTCCGTGAGATCGACAAAATCCTCGAAGAAGACGACGTTTATCTCGCAGATCGAGCCTATTCTGGCTGGTTCGACATCGCCCGGCAGCTGGCCCGAGGGGTGCATGTGGTGCTGCGAAAACATCAATCGCGAAGGACCGATTTCCGCACCGGCGTGCGCTACAGCAAAGACGAACACGCGGTGTTCTGGGACAAGCCGCCACGGCCTGCCTGGATGACCGCAGAAGAGTACGCCGGCTATGACGTATTCCTGACACTGCGTGAGATCCGGGTGCGGATCGCCACGCCCGGCTTTCGCACGCGTGAGGTCATCATTGTGACCAACTTGCTCGACGACATCGAGTACAACAAGGAGGATCTGGCGGCTCTTTATCGTCGGCGGTGGCAAGCAGAATTAAATCTAAGATCGTTGAAAACGGTGATGCAAATGGACCACTTGCGCTGCAAGCAACCCCATCGTGTGCGGAACGAAATCCGAGCTCACTTCACGGCCTATAACTTGGTCCGTCAGATGATGTGCGAGGCAGCGATCCGCGGCGACGTGCAACCCTGGCAAATCAGCTTTAAGGGGACGATGCAAACGCTTAACGAGTTGCTGCCGGTGTTGTGCATGACAGGGGACGCCGATCCGCTCTGCGACGTGTTTTATGATTGCTGCTTGCAGCATGTCGTTGGCAATCGCCCGGACCGCTACGAACCGCGAGTCCGCAAACGCCGGCCCAATCCGTACAAGCTCATGACCAAGCCCCGTCACAGCCACCAACCCGGCAAAGAATAAAGAGTTACGCGGATTGAATGCCATTCGTCCCAGAGTTCATGCGTGAGCAATTTGACATTGTCGGGGACATCATCCACCACCAGTATTTTTGGCATTGCTTTCTCCGTGAACTTCAGACGGCCTGACGCCGGATACGCCCGCCAGGCTGTGGTAATTCTCTGTTGGTGCGCCTGTAAAGAACGGCTAAGTCGTCGTATGCAGGCAGGATTCAATTTCCGAGAGAAAGGCTTCCTCGTCGATCGGCTTGGTCACCAGCGAGGTAACGCCGCACGCTAAAATGGCATTCGCTTCCTCGGTAATGGCGTGCGCGGTGGCGGCGATGATGGGCAGTCGGGCGTAAAGCGGGTCGGCTCGCAGCCTGCGTGTCGCTTCTTTGCCGTCCATTCCGGGCAAGGAAATATCCATCACAATCAGGTCGAACGACCGTTGATTCAGCACTTCAAATCCATCTTCCGCCGATGCAGCGCCGGTTACTTCATAACCTGCGTCCTCCAGCGTCCAACGGAAGAGTTTCATATTATCGGCGTTGTCTTCAACAACCAGGATCGAAATGGTCATATTGGCACGGAAGAGGAACGAGGAGAGGCGGTGTTGAAGGAAGACGAAGTTGTGTCGGCGGAGGAGTCGAAAAGTCGGGACGATTCGGGCGGGTTCCCTCGACGGGAAGAGGCCACCGCCTGGAGCACCGCCTGGAGGATTCCTCGGGCGTCGTCAGGGGTTTTAGCAACCACGAAGTCGCATAGCGTATTCACTTGCTGGGTTTCTGTTTCCGACAGGTTTTTCACTGTCATGACAACAACGGGAATCTGTTTCCAGCGAGGCCGTTCCCGCAGGTGCTCGAGAAATTCCATCCCGCCCATGACGGGCATCACCAGATCGAGGATGATGGCTCCCGGCATGAAGTTCTCCAGGTGCGCCAACGCTTCGGCCCCGTTTCCGGCGCTTCGCACGGCGACGCCGTTTTCGAGCATTAGCTGGCCCACCAGTTTGACCGTGTCGTGATCGTCGTCGACCACTAGCAACTCGCCGATGCTCTGCAGCAGCACGCGCCGCAGCGTTTCCAGCAGTTCCTGGGCCGGTCGTTGATCGTTCAGAACAGAGTGTGCTCCCGCCCGGACCGCCGTGGCGGCGTCGTCGGCAATGGCGACAATCGGCAAGGAACCGAAGGGCTCGCTGGCGCTGATCGCCCTGATCAGATCGACGTTTTCTTCGTCGGCGGTTCGCGTGCGGATCACGACCGCATCGGGTCGGCGTAATGCCAATTGCTGGAGCGCCGGCGTGAACGCGTCCGCCGTTTCCACCTCGTATCCGGCGGCTTCCAGCACCTGCTGCTGTTGACCGAGCAACTGGGAATCGGCGTCGACATATAACAAACGGAGTCCGTTTCGGGGAGTTTCCGGACGCGTTGCAGGCGTAAGGACTTTCGCCCTGGGCTCTACGTTCGGGTCTTTTTTTTCCCGTTCGGTTGCGGCCCGCTTGAACGGAATCAGTACGGCGAATTCGCTCCCCTCCCCGAACTGGCTGTTGACTTCGATTCGTCCGCCATGCATGGCGACATATTCCGCGGTAATGAACAAGCCCAGGCCGGTGCCTCCGACGGACCGCGTGTTGCTGTTATCCAGTTGGGAAAACCTCTGGAACAGTCGTTCCAGATCTTCTTCCTTGATGCCCACCCCGGTATCGCGAATTGCGACGCGGGCGGCGGCGCCCAGGCGAGGATCTTCGACCGTGCGGACAGAAACGACGACGGTTCCGGCCGGGGTGTACTTGATTCCGTTCGAGACCAGGTTGGTGACAATCTGGGTGAATTTGATTTGATCGGCCTCGATGGGGATCGACTCGGACGGCAAGTCGAAAGCGAGCGTCACGGGCTTGCCGTCGGCCAGGGAGCGACACTGATTTGCCGTCTGCTTTACCACGGCTACCAGATCAAAGTTCTGAGGTTTCAGCTCCATTCGACCGGCTTCTATTTTGGAAAGGTCGAGAATGTCGTTGATCAGCCCCAGCAAGTGCCGGGCGTTGCGGTCGACTGTCTGCAGAGCGTCCAGGTGTTGTTCGTTGAGGCTTGGACCCAGCTTTTTCAGCAGTCGTTGCGTAAAGCCGATGATGGAGTTCATCGGGGTGCGCAGTTCGTGCGACATGTTCGCCAGGAATTCGCTTTTGGTGCGGCTGGCGGCTTCCGCCGCGCGGCGAGCTTCAATCAGCTCCACATTCGACGCGAGAATGCGTGCTTCGGCCTGGCAACGCTCTGTGATGTCGCTCTCGATGGCCATAAAGCCGGTGAGGGTCTGGCCATCGTGTAACGGTTCTATTTCGACGGCGGCGACGTATTCGGTATTGTCTTTCGTGTATTTAACCAATTCGGCGGTGGCGCCGTGGGCGTTCTGAATGGCTTTGGTCAAACGGACCGCCTGCGTCGGATCGCTTTTTGGCCCTTGAAAAAATTCGTCGGGTCTCTTTCCTTTGACCTCGTCGAGGACATAACCGCTGATACGGGTAAAACCGTCGTTGACCCACTCAATTCTGCCGGCCACATCGGTAATGATCACGGCGTTACTGGTGCGGCGGGCGATCTCCGCCAGGCGTTCCGACTTGCTGGCGGCTAACCGGGCGGCTTCTTCGCTGAGTCGTAGTTCCTGGGTCATGTCTTCGGCAAACGCCATGGCGCGGGTGCGGCTGAGTCCCATCGACCAGACAATCCCCGCCAGCAGCGCACTGAGGAGGGCTCCGCCGACGCCGATCATCGCCGGCGTCACGCGATCGACGCCTGCCTCGAACTTGGGCGAACTGCTGGTGACGATCGTCCACTGACGTCCGCCCACGGTGACCATGGTCTCCGAACGAAACATGCGATCGTGAGAATTCGGGGCGCGGAGGGCGGCTTCGTTCGCGGTCAGGTGCTGGTCGAAATCGTAAAGCTGGGCTGCTTTGTTGGCTTGCAAGCCGTCATACACTTCAAAGTCCAGCAAGCCGTCGGCGACATCGGCCAGATCGCCGATGGCCACATCGAGAATGATTGGCGCGTACAGCAGGCCGACGAGCGCCGCCTCGCGCTCCTGGGGCGTCGTCGGGTTAGAGCCGTTGACGTAAACCGGCACGAAGTAAAGAAAGCCGCTCCCTTTTTTCTTGTCCTGCAGGAGTTCAATGCGGCCCGTGATCGTCGGTTCGCCGCTGCGAACGGCAAGTTCCGCGGCGGTGCGACGCGTCTTCTCGGAGCCAATATCATAGCCCCAGGCCGCAAGATTGGTCTCCAGCGGGTAAATGTGCTGGATGATAAAGAGATCGGAAGCATCGCCGGTGGTGTTCAACGTATAGTCGGGCGCATCATCGGCTCGTTCAGCGGCCAGCCAGGATTCCAGGTCGGAACGCTCCACCCGCTGGATCATGCCAAACCCTTGCGCGCCAGGGAACTCGACCGGTAAATCGCGCGAAGCGACATGGTCGGCGAATTCCTGTCGTTCGACCGACTTGCTGGCCGCGTAGAGACCGCGGGCGCCTTTGAGGCCATAGACTGTTTGATTGATGCGTCGCTGGGCCTCTTCCGTCAACAAGCGGGAAAGGTGGTCAAACCGTGAGCGATTCGCCTCGCGGAGATTGCGTTGCGCGTCCATCACCAGGCCGCCCGTTACGACCAGCCCTAGCAGCAGAGTCCCGGCGACAATGGTGATCATCGATCTGGCGCGGCAGATCTCGCCCTGAACCACATGGGTGACGTTCGACATTGAGGCCAGCCGCAAGCCTCGCGAGGTCAGCATATAGCTGAACGCTATCGCGGCCAGCAGCAGTGCGGTGTGGATTGCGGTTGTGGAGTACAAGCCCAAGTCGCGCAACCCCGAGGCACGCACGATGAACAGCACTAACGCCACAAAACCGATCAGTCCCCCTAGCGTCATCAACGCATGTCCCACGCGGCGGGCGCCGGCAAGACAAGCCACCAGGCTTAGCGCCAGAAGGGTGATGCCAAGGGCGGAGCCGATCGACATTCTTCCCGGCGACTTGCCGTTTGTTGTCGATTCAGGGTCCAAGCTGGCCAGCGTGTCGATCCCCAGTTCGATATGGAACAACGATTCCGCGGCGCTCGCGACCCCGATGCCCGCGACCACCAGCGCCAGCACCAGAGGCAGACGCCGGGCCCAACTGGGGAGGTTCGTCGCGGTCCGCAAGAGTCCTGCGAAGGAAAGCAGCGCAAGCGCCAAAGCGGTGTTGAATTTCATCGTCGGCAGACCGTCGATCAGGGATCGCAGCTCGATCAGATGGGCGGGCCAGGCCGCCATGACGACCAGCGAAATTCCCAAGGCAAGCATCAACACAATACGCGAGGTGACCAGCAGCCAGGCGGCATCGATAGTTTGCGAAGTCTGCGGCGCTTGTGTTTTCTGCGCTCCCACGGTCCAACCGTTCTGGGCGCGGACGCCGCCCGAGTTCTCGTGCAAGTGAGCCGTCGCGCCGAGCACCCGGCGAAGAATAATGAGCCCCAGCAAGATAGCCAGCATCGCCGCATATAGCATGGTTTTTCCGCTGCCTGCGGAGTCGGACGTGACGAGAATCGTCAAGGTGGCCGCCAGGCAGGCGCCGCCGATGATCTCGACCAGGGACCGGTGAAATTTGCTTATTTCTTGCATAGGGCTGTGAATGTGGACGGGGCGGCGCCATTAGGCCGACCGGGGTAAGTGCTGCCTAAAGGGCCGTCGCGGCCGTTTTACTATGGCGCCAGTAGGTTCGAAAAATCGCATTGACCACGGTCGACGTGTCGTCATAGCCTTTGGTCAACACCGCGGCGCAAACCTGGTTCAAGTAGTCGTCTTCCGCTTTTGTGGGGGTCTTCATGGTATGTACGACAATCGGCGTTTCTCGCCATGACGGGGATTGGCGCACCTGTTCCACGAAGCCAAAGCCATCCACGTTCGGCATGATCAGGTCCAGCAGAATAAGGCTGGGCTGCCGCTCCTTCAAAGCGAACAGGCCTTGGGCGCCGTCGGCAGCAATGCGGGAGCTGATGCCTGCTTCGCGTAGCGCCTCTTGGATGAGTCTCGCGTTGTCGAAGTCGTCGTCCACAATGAGAACATCGCTCAATCCCACGGCGACGACGTCCTGCAGGGCTTGCTGCAGTTCGCGCGACTCGACCGTGCTGGGTAACACGCAGCAGGCGCCGGCCTGGAGCAACTCCTCCGTGTCGTGATCGCCGGAAATGGCGATCATCGGCGTCGCTGCAAACGGTTCGCTGGCATGCAGCGTCGTCAACAGTTCACAGGCGTCTTTCTTCAATTCCGGGAGGGACACGCACAGCAGATCCGGCTGAAAGAGGGACGCCTGCTGGCAAGCGCGGTCAAGGCCGCTGGCGGCGAGGGTGTGGTGGCCTTGATCCTCGAACGCTTTTTGGATGCGACGCAGTGATTCTGCGTCGGCGTCAAGGCAGAGGACCGACAGGCCCCCGCCGTAATGTTCGTTGGTGGCGCGGATCGCTTGCGCCGGCCCTGCGGCAGGCTCATGCGGCTGCTTCTGCTCCAGGGGAACGACGATCGTGAATTCGCTGCCTTGACCATGCTCGCTTTGGACATGGATTCGTCCGCCGTGGAGCTGAACAAACTGGGCGGTGATAAACAGCCCGAGTCCGGTGCCGCCCACGACGCGGGTTTCCTCGGTGGTCAACTGGGAGAACTTGCGAAACAACTGCTTGCGGTCTTCTTCTCGGATTCCGACTCCGCTGTCTTTGATGCAGATGCGCGCCGCGGGCCCGAGTTCCGGATCTTCTACGCGGCAAAGGGACACTGCGACGGCGCCCTGTTCGGTGTACTTCACGCCATTGGATATCAGGTTGGTGACGATCTGTACAAATTTTAGCTGGTCGGCCTCGCAAAGAATTTCTTCGGTTGGCGCCTCCAGTTCCAGAACAACCGGTTTTCCATCGGTCAGCGAGCGACAACGGTCGGCCGTTTCTCGCACCACCGTCGACAGATCAAAGCGGCTTAGCTTCAGAGCCATGTGTCCCGCTTCGATTTTGGAAAGATCGAGGATGTCGTTGATCAATCGGAGCAAATGGAGGGAATTGCGGTCGACCGTTTGCAGAGCGTCCAGGTCCCTTTCGCCCAGGGCTGGGCCGAGTTTTTTGAGCAACCTTTGCGTGAAGCCGATGATGGAGTTCATCGGAGTGCGTAGCTCGTGCGACATATTCGCCAGGAACTCGCTTTTGGCCAGGCTGGCCTGCTCCGCCTGGGCCTGGGCAAGCTGGAGTTCATTGGTGCGCGAGATCAATTTGGCGGAGTGCGTTTCCAGCTTGAACTGCGTTTGCTCCAGCGTTGCGATCTGCTCGCAACGTTCTTGCGCCGCTTTTTCCAGCGACTCACGCATTGTATTGAAGGAGGTGATTAACTGGTTGACTTCAACGCCGTTGCAGAGCGGGAGATTCTTCTGCAGGCGGCCTTCGGCCAGTTCACGTGTGGCGTGGGCCAGGCCGAGGATGGGACGGCAGACCCGGGCGGCGTTCCGCAACGAGAACAGCCAGGCGCCGCCGATCATGGCGACCAGCATCGTCGCCAGCAGCACGACCTCGACGGTGGCAATCGTATTGGTGCGAGCCGCGTCCCGATGGAAGCGTTCCGCCTGGTCGCTTGAGATTTCGTCGAGCAGTTCCGTCACGCGGCGGCTGATCGGCGTCATTTCCGTTAGCAGGTTCTGGGATAAGTTGGCCTTCGGCGACTGGCGAATGGTGAAAATTTCCGTGGCGAAAAGATCCATCGCCAGGACATCGCGTTCGATTGCCTGGAGCGAGCGTGACTGCGACTCCGTCAACAGGTCCCGGTGCGCCGCGATGCGCTGCAAACTGGCGCGGCCGGCGGCAAAGTCCTCCACAAATTTTTGACCCGAATCGGCCGACGCCGACTTGGAAGAATCGCCCAGCAAAAATACCGACCGCGTCATATGGTTGCGCGAGTCGGACATATGCCCCAGCAACTCCAGATGCTCGGGCAGTTCGTTGCGTTTCCGTTCTTCGTTAATCATGGCGGTGATCTCCTTCAGGATCTCCTCGCCGGTGGGTAACGCCTGTAACAGAAACAAAGCGCGGGCCCGCTCATTGCCGGGCGTGCGGGCGACGTCTTCGATCCACCATTGAATCTCTTCCAGATCGTCCAGAAGAAGCTGCAGTTCCTCGATCCGAGCATCGTAGTCTTCGCCCGGATTCTGGCCGCGAAAGCGCTTCAAGGTTGCAATCGCCGGGTGGATCTCTTCCTTCCAGGCGTACTGACGATCGACCCGAAAGCGCTCATCGCCGAGCGCGGCCCAGCTTTGCAGCGCCGCGAGCGAACGCTGGATCCCGTTTTGTCCGCTTTTCGCCGCTTCGACCAGCGGCGCCCTGACCGTCGCCAGGTGGACCGTTTGATCACGCAGCCACATCAGCGAAATCAGGGCGATCGCTAGCAATACCAACCCGACGCCGGCGATCTGCAGATGCGAACGGAGTAATTGCGAACGGAGGGTTTGAGCATCCGGCCGGTCTTCGGAAACTGCCGCGGGAGCGGGATCAGGGCGATGGGTCATTCCGCACTCCCTTGCTCTCGTGCGGCTCGCGTCAGCTGGGCGAGTTCCTGCAGTTGGGCGTGCAGCAAGCCGACACGTCGATCGAGTTGAGAAAAGCTGATCTCTCCGGGATAATAAGCTTCGCGGAGCGGGCCGCCGGCGTCGGACCTGGCGTGCAGGTGACGGAGTTCGCCCACCAGCAGGGCCGCCAGATCAAACAGGTCGCTGGCCGCCGCCTCGTCGCCGGAAGCGGCTTGATCCGACAGGTTCAAAATCTTGAGTCCGGATTCATTCGCAATGATCTCGATTTGCTGAAAACAAGCCAAGAGACCGCGATACACATCGGCGGAGGTGCGGCCCTCGACCAGCGGCGGCGAATCGGGAATACGCGATCCCGGAAAGCGACTGCGCAATCGGCTGGCGTAACTCATCGCCAGCGTGATCTGTTCATAGACATCGCACGGGGCGAATTTTTCATCCAGCAGCAGGTTCAGCTGGCGATTAACGGCAATCAAAGCATGAAACACATCGGTCGGCCGTTTCGTGACATCTCGCGGCGGACGGACGGACTCTTCCACGATGCCAAACTCCTGTTTGACTCGCTGTAAACGCTCGGCAGCCGCCAGCACCATCAGCCGCACATCGTAAGGCCGGATCTCTCCTTTTGGCGGCGCGGGCTCTGATGAGGTGGAACGGACGGATTCGAAGCAGAGGCGATTTACTTTTCGGAACATCGCCAAGGCTTGAAAGTAGACCTCGCGCGGGGCCGCGTCCTGCACTTCAAAGACCACGCCTTCTACGACGGGGCGATTCATGTGCGCCCTGATTCGCTCGACTTCGCCATGGACGTAAAGGACTTCGCAGTAAACATCGGCTGGCAACACCTCCGTTGGCGTGGGGGCCAGGTCAGCCCCTCCGGCTATCGTTGCTCCGCTGCAGAACAGGAAAGCGATGGCGCCGCTTAGCTGCAGCAGGGAGCGGCGAGCGCGTTCTGGCGATTTTGACGACCACCCAGGCGCAGGCATCCTGTGTGATGAATCGTATGCCCCCGCGATCGGCTGCTGTTGCGATGTCATGGCGATGAGTCTGCTCTCGCGAATGGTATCGCCCCCAGGCGACGAGGAACTTCGAAACGGCCAGTTGGCGCGGGTCGATTCCTCAAAAAAGATAGTTCACCCACCATCCTTGACCGGGGGGAAAATCTTTTATCGTTTAATTAGGGGGAATCCCTCAGCGATCCTGACTACGAACGCGTCCAAAGAGGGCGGTTGTAACGGACGAACCTGCTGGCAAGCGGAACCCCATGCGCTGCCCAAGCGATCGCGGAGGCAGTACGCGTCCCGCGTGCTGAGCGGAAAGCCGAATGGGGTGATGAAAGCGTCTTTCACTCACTCCCGGCGACGGGCAAGAAAGCCCAAAGAATCTGAAGCGTCCTGGCGGAGGTCGAATCGGCCCTTTTCAGGCCGTCTTGTCGCAAAGGCGTGTTGCGATCGCGCGTTGCCGATCTCACTCTGCAAATCGGCGAGCCTGCGAACCCGTCAAGGATTCTGGCGATGATCTGAGTAGCGAAGTGCGGTAGCAAGCCGTGCGACGGCGAGCGTCGTGGAGGCCGGAATGCCGGAGAAGGCCAGATGGGAAGGGACGGAATGCCTGCCAGCGCGGGCTCGCTAATATGCGATTTCGCCCAGCGGGCTAGTGGTGCGTCAAACCATAAAATAGGTTTCTCTCAATCAGCCGCCGGGCGCTAGCCCAATGGCACTCACTTTGGCTCGTTTTCGGGTTGGTTCCAGGGTGGAGATCTTTTTTTAAAATGCGAGGATTTGGAGCGGCGTTTGTAGCTTTCGCGGGAGTAGCTCCGGCCGGGGCGGTTCGGCAATTTCTCTCGCGCTGCGTACTTGAGCGCTCGTGCGTAAGCCGTGCGCCAGGCGCCGGCGTCGGGGAATGTTTTTTGGAGCAGGAAGATGCGGAACACGTCCCACACGCCGGTGAAGCTGAGCCGCCGCGGCGGTACGTTGGCCTGTTCCGCCGCCTGTTTGCGGAACTGGATCGTCAGGTTATAGGCCACGATCGACGCCATCAGTTCTTTGCGGAACATCTCAGGACTCTTGGCGAGGATGTTCTCGATGTCGAGCGTCACCTTGATCTGTGAGAGATCTGTTTCCACACGCCACCGCTGACTATACAAATCGGCGATGACGTCCAATTCGTCGGTCAGGTCGGTCGCCAGATAGATTGTTTCGCCGTGGACGCTTTCGAACACGTGCAGCCGAATCGGCAGCGAGAAGTCCTCCGGCAATTGAGGATTGTCGCGCAGCTCGCGGCGACTGGGCGTCCATTGTCCTCGATACGTTTTCCAGTCCTCGCCTTGTTCGATCAACTCGGCGTCCTTTTGCAGCCGGCGAAAGCGGTCCTTCTTCATCCGCACCACGAAGCGTTGATTGGCCGTGTGGAACTCGTAGGCGACACGCGTAATGCCGTAAGCTGTGTCGACCAGAATCACCGAATCGGCCGGGATGCGTTGTAAATGATCGTGGATCAGGCTGGTTTCCGAGACCGCCTGGTCGCCGTACATCGCACCGATTTCCGGGGGCAACGCCGCTCCACTTTCGACCTCATGAGCCACGACCAGATAGGCCATCGGCCAGGCCGACTCTCCGTACTGATTGGAAGCGGGCGGGAAGACGTCGTACAGTTCCCATTCCGGTCCCAGCGAGATCGTCGTGCCGTCCAGCGCGAACACGCGTCGCCCGCCGAAGGTGGGCGGAGCGTTGTCGACCAGCGACCGCCAGACGGCATTGCAGAGCCACATGACGGTCTCCAGCGACAAACGGCTCCGGCCCCGGGAGTACGCCGCGGTGCTGGAAGAGAGGGTCGCTTCTTCGATGCGTTTATTGTCGGGCACGATGTCCGGGCACTGCTCGATCAAGGCCTTGACCGCCTCGGCCATCGAGCAACCGCCGCGCAATCGCTGCCAGACCAACAGCCACAGGACGACGCCAGACGTGTAAATCGTTTGGGCGTGGGAGGGCTGCAACTCATCGGCCTGGCGGAGATCCACGATCTCTTCCAACTGGGCAAACACGGCGTCAAACTCCGCCGCCCGCGCCTGCTCGGATTTCTGTGCTTTCTGCTTACGTTTCTGTTTGGCCGCCATCGCAAGACTCCTTATCAATGAGTAAGAAGTCAGGAAGGGGCGCAAATTTCATGCCAAAACATGCGGCGCAAAATTCATGCCAAAAACCACCCCAGGCAACGGATTTGGTAAAAACAGTGCCATTGGGCGCTAGCCCACGGCTTTTTGGCAGCACAGCAGCACGGCCGAGATCGCTCACTCTAAGATTGAAGATTGACGCAGCACCAGGAGAAACCCGCGCACCGTTTCTCTGGCGGATTGCCCCTACTGGTCGCCGGCCAGGGGGACGGCGACATGTGGTGCAAACCTTGGGTTTGTGTCTGGCCCATTAGAGCTTGGGTACGGGGATCTTGGGTCCGGTGAAAGGATTCCGGTCGGGACCGTAATAGTCGTAACCGCCTGCTTTGACCGTGATGCCGAAGCCGCGGGACAGTTCCCACTCGGCGCGGGCCGCCCAGGGAGATCCCGGGTGTTCGGCGATGATCTGGTTGAACATCTCTGTGGAACGATCGACGTACGACTGCGTCACGTCGGGAGCAAGCAGCTCCTTGTTCCCATGCACGCGCCAGCCTTCGAAACGGAGGAAGCCGGGCTTCTCCATCGGCGGGGCTTCGGGCGGGTTTCGCACAAAGTGATCGCAGGCGGCAATGTACTCGTAACGGCGGGCCGTATACGCCAGCACCTGGGCGTACATCAGGTCGTAGTTGGCCTGGCGACGGCGGTCGCTGTCGTGGCGCAGGACTTTCGCCTGTTCCAGCGTTTTGGCCGCCGCATCAAGGTACGTCAGGAAGATACGGGCCTTTTCCAGTTCCTGGGCCATTTGCACGCCCAGTTGATCCACCCGGGGAGAGAACAGCATGCGAGCCTCCATAATTTTGGCGGCCCCTTCTCGGTACGGGTTGAGGTCCTGCACAATCTTGGTCAGCACCTGCTGCAGCGGCTTGCCCTGCATGGCCGTGATGACCTCAGCTCGGCTGCGCAGATCGGGCTTGTAGGGACGAATCGCTTCCAGCGCGTACTCACGGTCGTCGCCGCGTACGATGTCGACCTCGATTCCCGGCAGCATGAAGAAGATGCCGCCGGTCTCTTTCGCCAGGCGACACTGTTCATAAGGACCAAAGCCCGCAGGATGGGCGTCGTACCGTTTGCGGAAGCCGTCTGTCTGCAGGTTTTCGACCAGCGCCGTTTCCGGCCCGCGATCGATTTTGATCCAGTGCACATGCTTGGTCTGCGGGTGACGCCAGCGTTGATGGGCGTACGGATAACCGAACACCGCTTCGCGACCCAGCACATAGATGCGGGACTTGGAAGCCTTGGCGTAGGCCAGCGCCTGTTCCAGGTACTGGTCGTTGTTCTGGCGATTGCCCGATTCGTCGGTCACCACAATCAGGGCGATCTTCCGATCCTGTGCGGCGGCCAGTTTGGCATGGGTATCGATCGAGCGACCGATCGCCTGGCACATCATTTCTTCGCCCGACGGGTCGATCGGCACCTGATCGATGGCTGCTTTGATCTCGTTGACGTCGGCGGTCGGCTTTTTGGTGTGGAGATAATAGCTTGCGCCAAAACTGGCCACGGCGGTGGTCAATCGCGCGTTTCGTCCTTCGCCTACCACGCCCAGCTCCGCATACACGGTTTCGATCCGCTCGCGGATCATTTGCTGGTCGTCTTTCATACTTTCGGACTGGTCGAAGATCCAGATGACCAGCACCTCTTGCTCGGACAGCATGAACAGGAGTTCTTCGGTAATCCGGTCAAACGCCTGGTCGTAATTTTCCACCACGGCGTGCGGATCGCCGAACGCGCCATCGGGCACGCCCATGGCGATGACGTTCGCGCTGGGCATATCCAGCGTCAAGCGATCCACGCTGACGCTTCCGCCAGCCGGCTTGGAGCTGAGGATTTTGGGGTCGAGCGATACGGACGGCAGCCCCATGCCCATGCCGATCTCGCCGCCTTCGCCCAGGTTGTTTTGCGAGGCAAAAGTCGCCGAGGTTTGCTGCGCCTGGGACTGCACTTGCTGGTTAAAATCGACGGCCTGCAGCGGCTCTTCTTGCGAGACCGGCGGCGTTTCAATGCGAATGCGATCCAGGTCCAGCAACAATTCTTCTTCGCTGGGGCCGACGGAGATATAGCCCATCAACAGAAACAGCAGCATATGCACCAGCACCGAGCTGCCGAAAGAGCCGCCCTGCTCCAGCCAGCGGCGCAGGGTCATGGGACGCACCGCTTCTTCGTACTCTTCGTACTCGGCGTCGTCGTCGGCGGATGCCTGATCCGCGAGCGCGTCTTCGTTGAGCTCCTCATCCGCGACGGCTGAGGAAGCGCCGTCGCGATTGGAAGGGGCTTTCATCGGGACGCGAGCAGTTTTTGATTGCGAATTCTGTTCCATAATTAAATTTCTCCCATCAGCAAATCCTAAGCGAATCAGGCTGGCATGGCAAACGTTTTTTTCCCTGCATGGGGGAGGGAGCCCATTCCTGCAGACGTAGTCGTCGGTTCAGAAAGTACAAGCCGTTTTGCTGATGCTACAAGCGACCAAGGTTCCCTGTCCGGCAATCTCGCCCGGACCTTCCTGTTTTGCTGCAGGATGCCCCTGGAAAAACTTCCGGCAGGGCACGCGCAGTCACGCTGTTGGCTAGTTATTCCTGGGGAACCGGGTTATTTATTCCCGCAAAAAGCACGGGGTCCCGTTTTCCCTGCCGCACCGCCAAAGGAACCAGATTTTTGCGTTCGCCTTTGAAAAAGCTGGTGCGAACGCATTGCGATCGGGTACACTAACGCCTGTTGATCTGTTCTGGAAATCCGGCGCGCCCGTTTTTCAATCCGCACTTATTCTGCCGACTTTCCTCCCATTCCCCGACGCATGCTGGCCCAAAGTCAAGCTTCCACGGAGTTGCTGTATGAACGATATCCAAATGAACCGGCGGCAAGCCCTGCTGGTCGGCGGCCTGGGCGCCATGAGTCTGGGGATGCCGGGCTCGGTAATTGGCAGCGACAAGGTCGACGCCAACGGACAAGCAGTCGCTTCGGACAAGTCGTGCATCTTTGTATTGCTGTGCGGCGGTCCGAGCCATGTCGATACCTGGGACATGAAGCCGAACGCTCCGGCGTCGATCCGCGGGCCTTACCAGCCGATCGCCACCAAAGTGCCGGGCATGCGCATCAATGAGATGCACACCCGTCTGGCCGGCCTGACCGATCAGTTCACGCTGATCAATTCCATGACGCATCCCGGCGGTATCAGCAATCACTTTGATGCGATGCATAACCTGCTCAGCGGCCAGTCGGCCAAGCGGGTGCAGCAGGGCGTGCCCGACGACCAGCCTTACCTGGGCTCGTTCGTCGCCAAGCACCGGCCCAGCGAGCGGAATCTGGTGTCCAACGCGTGGCTGATCAAGTGCGTGGGGCCGCCGGTTTTTTGTGCGCCGAACATCGGCATCGGCGGTTATCTGGGTTCGGCGTACGCACCGGTGTTTGTTGGAGGTGCGGACAACCATCCCGCCATGGCGACGTTTACCCCGCCGGAGATCTACAATCCGGTCGACGAAGTCAGCTTTAACCGGCGAAAGAATCTGCTCAGCCGCATTGAATCCCAGCAGCTGGCCGGAGACGCGGTCGGCAAGGACTGGAATGACCTCAGGGCGAAAGCCTACGAAGCGATGACCCGGCCCGAGGGTCGTCAGGCGTTTGAGCTGGACCGCGAACCAGCCAAGGTCCGCGAAAGTTACGGCATGCATCCGCTGGGACAGAACCTGCTGCTCGCCCGCCGCATGGTCGAATCGGGCGTGCGATTCGTCACCGTCAACGGCTGGACCGGGCAAGCGACCCACGACAAGGCCGGTCCGCCCAGCAGCAGCTGGGACATGCACGGCGGCAACATGGGCATGGGCAATGCCTTCGGGGAAGGCTCCTACGGCATGGGCTTCTGCCTGCCGCGGTTGGATCAGGCGCTGGCGGGGCTGCTCACGGATCTGAAGGATCGCGGCATGATGGAGAACACGCTGGTGGTCGTGATGGGTGAGTTCGGCCGTACGCCCAAGATTTTGACGCAGGAACCGCCGGGACGGCAGCACTGGCCCAAATGCTTTTCCGCGATCATGGCCGGTTGCGGCATCAGGGGCGGGGCCGTTTATGGCAAGTCCGACAAGGATGGCGCCTATGTCGAGAGCCACCCCGTTCGTCCCGAGGAGATGGCCGCCACCATTTACCACGCCCTTGATATCCCGCTTAACGAACCGCAAAACAACAGCGGGATTTCCCGGCCCATCACCACCGGCAAACCGCTGCTGGAACTGTTCGGGTAGATCCCCGATCCGATTCCATCGCGCGACGACCGACGCCATGCCCCCTGCCATCTGCATCATGCGAGTCGTCTGCTTTTGCCTGGCCGCCTGCCTGCTGGGGTCGATGTTTGGCCTGGCGAACGTCGCCTGGGGGGCGGAGCGACTGCGGGTGATGATCGAAACCGACGCACCCGGCGGCGACCCTGACGACGAAGGCTCGCTGGTTCGCTTCTTTCTTTATCTGAACGAATGGGATGTCGAAGGCATCTTCTGCACCCGGCGTGCGGACCAGTCACGAAACCAAGAAGACGGCCAGCAATGTCTGCTCCGTTTTATCGATGCCTACGCCGCAGCCTGGCCAAAACTTCGCCAGCACGCGCCCGGCTATCCTTCGCCGGAAAAGTTGCGGTCGATCACTTACGCCGCGTTCCGGGGAACCACGGCCCGGGACGCCCTGATCGCCGCGGTGGATCGCGAGGATCCTCGGCGGATCTGGTACGTGAACTGGGGGACGAACGACGGCAATTTGACCGCGATGCGCCAGGCGCTTGACCATGTGAAAGCGACCCGGACCGAACAGGCGTATCGTCACTTTGCCGATCGGCTCTGCTTCTCTCGCGATGCGGATCGCACTTACCACGTGACGGAACATATCCCGTATTTGCATCAGTGGGTCGACACCCGAAACCCCGATCGCTGGTATCACCGGTTTGCACCGTTGACCGCCAAGGCAGGCGGTTTCGATCTGACGCGCGATGTCAAAACGGGGCACGGCCGGCTCGGTTCGTACTACACGATTCCCAAAGAAGGCGACACGCCGGGCTTTATGTTTTTGATTCCGAACGGGCTGTCCGACGTGTCCCATCCGGACTGGGGATCGTGGGCCGGGCGGTTTGTTCCCCGCACCGATCGTTTTCGCCGAGAGGGATTTTTCTGGAGCGACGCCCGCGACCAGTGGAACGGCCAGAGCAACCGGGACAACACCCTGCGTCGCTGGGCCGTGCACCTGCAGAACGACTTCAAAGCCCGGCTGGACTGGTGCGTGGCGGACTACGCCCATGCCAATCATCCGCCCGTTCCGATGCTCAACGGGTCGGCCGGACCGTCGCCGGTGGAGATCATCGCGGCTCCTGGCGAAGCCGTCATGCTATCCTCCCAGGGCTCTTCCGATCCCGACCAGCAGGGGTTGTCGTGCGAGTGGATCTACTATCCCGAACCGGGAGATTACCAGGGCGACGTGTCGATCCAGGGCGCCAGATCGCCGGAAGCGGTCGTGACCCTTCCCGGCGACGCCGACGGAAAAAGGGTCCACGTGCTGCTGGTTCTGACCGACAACGGCGAACCGGCCCTGACCCGTTACCGCCGCGCGGTGATCTACTGCCGGCGGTAATCAAGAGGCGTCGGCAGACGCCGCCGTGTCAGCAGGGCGATTCGCGGCGGACGTCCGGTTAATGGGTGGGCGAGCGCGTGCGGGCTACTCGCTGGGCAATTCGACGTTGTGGTAAACGTCCTGCACGTCGTCGCAATCGTAGAGCATGTTGATGAACTTCTGGAACATGGCCAGGTCTTCCTCTTCCAGCGGCTTGCTTTGCTGGGGGAAGAAGGTGATCTCCTGGACCAGCAGTTCGGTTTCCGGGAACGCTTCCAGCAGCGCCGTTTTTGCTTTGAAGAATTCTTCCGGCGGCGCAAAGATCGTCAGGCGTCCGTCCTTGCTTTCGATCTCTTCAATGTTGACGTCGGCCTCCATCATGACTTCCAGGATTTCTTCTTCGTTGTCTCCCTGGAAGGCGAGCACGGCCAGCTGGTCAAACGATATCGCGACCGAACCGGACTGCCCCAGCTTGGAGCCGGTTTTGGTGAAGCAGCTGCGGACTTCGGAAATGGTGCGCTGGTTGTTGTCCGTCAGGCAATCGGCGATCACGAGAGAGCCGCCGGGGCCAAAGCCTTCATACCGGGCCAGAACAAAGTCGTCGCTGGCGGCGCCGCGGGCCCGGTCGATTGCTTTCTCAATCACGTGGGACGGCACCTGGTCCTGCTTGGCTTTTTCGATCAGGCTGCGCAGCGCCGGGTTGCCGTCGGGGTCCGGCACGCCATTCTTGGCGATCACGTACAGCTTTTTGCCGTACTTGGAGTACAGCTTGGATTTTTGAGCCGCTGTCTTGAAAATTGCATTTTTTCTATTCTCGAAACTTCTTCCCATAAAACAGCTCACTTCAACGACTTGGGGCCGAACGCGCGGAGTCCCGCACGGTAACACTTTTGAGAAACCAATTCCAGGCGGTCCCGCCACGCCCTCCGCGCCGCCGGTTCAACCGCCTGCATCCGATTTTAGCAGAAACCATGTTTTCCCCGACACCCGCCCGTCGCCAGACACCCACTTTTCCTCACGCAGACACCCACCTTGGCGGAATCGGCCACACTCCGACTTTTTGGCCGCCTGGGAAGCCGGGCGAAGGACGCCTGGCGTCTCCCAGGAAGATCATGGGTGTCTGGTCGGACCTGGTCGGACCTGGTCGGACTTTGGATTATACTTGATTTGACCCAAATCCCTGGATCAGGATCCCCATGACAAACTCGGAAACAGAACCAGAACTGCTAACATTCGGTGGATCCCTGCGAGTGGGTTTCTTTACCGCGCAGCTGGGGGTGGAACTGGCCGTCAATCGGGCAACGCTTATCTTGAGCGCCTCAGGCAGATCGTTCCGAATCGACCGGGACAATTTTCAAGGGCTCGAAGAAACGTCGATCCTTGGGATTTTCAAACGCGGTATTCGTTTTCGACACTGCCAGCCAAACCTGACGAATCCGATTATTTTTTACCCAGCGATCGGCAGAGAGGCATTGCGCGAGCAAATCCAGCAGATCGGCTGGACGTAACCGACAGGTTTTCGACGCGCTCCCATGCCTGTTTCGATTGCCTGACCGCACCTTGTTTTCAGGACGGCGATTCGCTCACTTTCCATCGAAAACCGGAATTTTTGCGCAGACTCCTGCCTGGGAAAGCGATCACACAGGCGACGTCAGGTCGGAGGCGAAGAGCGGTTGGGCGCCCTGCAGCGGTCACGCTATCGACGAGGGACGAATTTCCGCAGGCGGGCGCCGGCGCGGAGATGCCGCGCTTTTATTTCCAGGTCCACGACTGTGCGATCGTGTGGAGAACGGGCCAGATATCGGCTTTGGATTTCGATCCGCCAAACAGAAAGCACACCTTCTGGCCGTGATGCACAACGATACATTCACGCGGCATAATCTTTTCGTAGACGGGGGGAATTGACACACGATACGCCTCCTCTCCCGCTATGGCGAACGGCAGTTTCGAGGAAGCACCGCCAAACTTCGTTGCCAGGGCATCTGCGGAACCTTTGACGTCGCCTGCCACAGGCGTGCCGATATCGATAGAGATCATCTCCTCTAACGCTGCAGGATTTGCCCCTTGTCGGGTAAGAATCACGGCAGTATTGCGGTTTGAACGATTCGGCGCCCAGCCGCCAGGCGTGGGAAACGCAGCAATGCCGATGTCATTCATCAGCTGACCGCCAGTCTCTTTCACGGAGAGGGCGCCGTTGTCTTTTGATTCCTGGCAGCCAGCGTGGAGTGCGATCATCAATAGCAGGAGAGAAGTTGTCGCGTGTCGCATTGCATCTCTTTTCCAGAGTAGATCGCGAGGAACGGCTGGCCGGTGAATACCCGGTCAGGGCGCGGCTTCGATCGTGGGTTTGACGACCGTAACGTCGGAAGCGAAGACCAGGTGGGTGTCTTGTTCGCCGGTGTAAAGGTGGCCTTCGGCCGTCAGGGTATCGCCGACGGCGGCAAAGGCCAGGTCGTGCGAGTTCACATGGGCGATCGCCTGATCGTCGATCAAAAACCACAACCGATGGATCGATCCGGCCGGCGTTTTCAACGTGAGGTGATGGCTGCGCAGGCTGGTCACCACGCCGAAAATCGACTGCACTTTGTTCGGTTCGACCCCAGGAGGCTGAAAGCCGGGCTCCAGGCTGACAACGTCTATCTGACGGAGCGGAACGGCGCAGTGGCCCGTGGCGTCGACTTCTCCCAGCAGACGAACGGTCATACCGGGCTTGAGCCATTCGGCCGGCATGTCGCCGGTCACGCCGATGCGGGAAACGCCTGCCGGATGCGTGGCGATAATGTGAAGCTTGCCGCTTTCGTCCTGCAGCAGGACGACGCCTTGCTCGACGCGTAGTACGCGGCCATCGACTTTACCGACCGGCAGCTTGTCGATGTCGACCCGATTCTTGGCGACCGGAATCATGATGTCCTTGCGCGTGCCGCCGCAAGCGCCCAGGGCCAGGAGCCTTTGGTACCAATCGTTCATCTTGGCGGAACGATAGAATGTCGGCCAGTGGAGCTCGCCATTGGGACCTACCGGCGAAGCAAAGGATATCTCTCCTGTTGCATAGGGATTATAGGGGGTCGACTGCGCGTAAAGCGATCCAGTCGAACTGCCAAGACATACCGCCACACACGCCATCCATACAGACTTTTTGATCATCGTTTTCGTTTCTGAAATCATCGGGGGGAGTTGAACAGGAAGTACGCTATCTCGAAAACGACCTTTGATCTGTATCTTAACCCCGCATAGAACCCCGTTGAAAGAAGCTTCCGGCAAGCGGCGGAAATTTCTGGCGGAGAAAGCTACCGCCACGGCCCTTTATCGAAGCAGAAACGCGGCATGCCTGGGCCCGCGGTTCCCGAAAAAGGGGCGATTGGCCGGAACTCGCCGGCTTTCCTTCCCCTGTCGCCGTCCGCCAGGGAAAAACGGCGGCGCCGCGAAGACCTGGTTTCAATCGTCCAGATAGTTCAGGCACTCGTGCAGGCTGTCGATCAGGGCGTCCGGCTCGTCGGTCTCTTCGTCGCCGGCGTAGAGATGGAACTCGCTGACTGGATACCCTTCGTGGTTCCCCCTGTTATCGGTCAGGCCGAAAAGATCCTCAAGCAGGTCGATTTGCGCGGCCCACGCCACCTTTGGGATATCCAACCTATCGGCGCCGGCGAGTAATAAGCCGGCGAGTAATAAACGGTGTTCATTCCCGCGACGATCGGCCGGGGGCAGGCTCGCTCCCAGGGGCAGCGATTGGATTCCGGCTGGCCTTCTCCCAGGTGTTCACGGCCAATTCCAACAGGCCGACGTCAGATAGCAGGAAAGGGCACAGGTAGTATCTTTTCTGAACGGGCGAGTCGATCGACAGAACCAGATGCCGCTGCAGCGGATTCCAGACTTTGCCAAGAGGGGCCAGGGCGTTGGAGCTGACCCGAAGGTCCGCCAGTTCCGTGTACCGGAAGGTAAACGAACGAAAAGCATTCGCGTACACGATGCCGCGATCATAAACCGACATGCGGCTTCGCAGGGCGGAGGCGGCGACGAGAATTGCAATCAGGGAAATCCCACTGACGATCGCCAGCATTTCCGCCATGTGGTCGGTGTTGGTCGTGAAGAGTTCCAATATTCCATTGCAACAGATGCCAATTGCGCAGCCAGCGAGTGCGAGACTTGACCAGATTACGACCGGATGGACACGATACTCCGCCAGCAGATTTCCCAGCTTTTCCGATCGGCGCGCCGCCAACCGCGGCGTTGGCGCCTCGGCCGGACTTCGATAGGGGTTATCGGCCATGCGAGCAAGGGGTGGCGCGAGGGAAGCAGATTCACTTTGCCAATCGGACGGCCGAAGCCCCAGCCAGCTTGCGCTGCATATCCGGGCAGCCCGCCTCGCTGTCCTTCTGCCACGGCAGCAGAAGGACGACGGGCGACAAGCGGTCGAAGTATGTTCCGCGGTTTAGTTTCGCACCGGTTCCGGCGGCGAATCAAAGGCGGCTTCGGCGGCCTGCTTCACAGGCGCGTCGATCGCCTTGCGGGCGGTCAGGCTGTAGAACTGGCCGTCGGTGACTTTGTCAGGCTGCAGTTCGCCGTCCGCTTTTTTCGCCGTGTCGTAGAAGTAGACGCCGCCGCTGCCAGCGACTTCGCCGACTTCGCCCTGTACGATCAGGGCGGTCGATTCGTCGATGCCGATGCCCAGCAGTTGCGGGTAGCGGGTGACCAGCGAGACCATATCGGGCTGGCGTTTCCGCTGCGAGAAATGCTGGTCGACCGCGGCGCCAGGCAGGAATCCCAGGCCGCGTTCGTAACCATCGGCCATGACGTCGAGGTTCCCCAGCGGGTTGCCGCGGGCGAGGTACTCGGCCTGGATCGAGGCGCCGGCCGAACTGCCCATGATGACGCCGCCGCGCTTCAGGACATCGTGCATTAACTTCTCCGCAGGCGTGTCCAGGTAAGCGTCGACGAACCGCCATTGGCGACCGCCGCCGAACCAGAGTCCGGTCGCGTTCTTGAGGGCCGTCTGGTATTCGTCGCTTTGCACTTTTTCCAGGGTTCGTCCCGGCAGGACGGTCACGTTCGCGGCTCCCGCTTTGCGGAACGCTTCGCTGATGCTGTCCCGTGCGGGAATCGGATCGGCCAAAGCAGTCGGCAGCACGACGATGTTCGCCTTCTTGCCGCCGGCGAGTTCGACAAAACGGGAGATGATATCTTTCGGCATCCCGCCGCCGCCGATGATGATAAGCGTCCCCTTGTCGACCTGGACGGGCCGCGGCTGCTGCGGAGGACGATTGCCGGTGACGATATCGCGGGCCGCCCTGCGGAGCGAGACGAAGTCGGCCTGGTCTTCGCTGGTCGCCAGCACGATCTCCGCGGCCGCGGCGTTGTCGTCGCCCCGGCGTTTGATCCGCACGTCGCCTTCGCCGACTTTGGTCAGCAGGCGGCCGTTAATCACCAGCGCGGCAGCCGCGTCAAGTTCCAGGCCAATGGCGTAAGGCTGTCGCTCCAGGGCGGCGTCCAGTCGGGAGGGGCTTTCTTTGCCGACAGCGTGCGTGTCGACGATCGCGTCGGGCAGCAGGGCCAGGGTCGATTCGGCCAGGGCGGAAGAATCGGCGTCGACAAAGGCGAGCGACGCCAGGAACTCGCCTGCTTCGCCGGCGGCGCCGACGACCTTCCCTTGCGAAACGAACCGGGCCAGCGCTTGCTGGGCCGACTTGATGCTGGCGAGCGCTTTGAGCTGGGCCGCATCGTTACCGGCGATCCAGACGCCTGTCGCCTGCTGGAGCAGGGCGGGCCAGGTCTGGGCCGCGAGCTTCTTCGCATTGTCCAGCCGGACGACGCGGATCTCGCCAAGCTGGCCTTCGTTCCAGCGATCCAGCAGTTTCCGCGTGGCCGCCCTGGTCGCGTCGGAGCGATCCAGAGCGAGGAGAATCGCCTGTCCCGGGGCGTTGTTTTCTCCCTGGGCAAGCTGCAGGAAACGATCGACGGCGGCGTCCGACAGTTGGCTGCCGGCGACGACGAGCGAACCGCCGACGCCGACCGGATCGATCCGCGGCAGATCGTCAATTTTGACGACGACCGGGGCCGGACGGGGACGCTCGGGCAGGTCGACCACCGTCAAACGGGAAGGCAGCGGCTGGGTCGACTGGTGCAGCAGCCGCACTGATTCTTCCAGCAGAAACTTCGGATCTTTGAAAGGTTCGAAACCGATATCCTGCCAGCGGATCATTCCTTCGCCGTCGATCAGGAACGTGCCATGCAGGGGAACCTGTTCGAAGTCGTCGTAGACGCGATACGCTTTGAAAATGTCCAGCTCGCTGTTAGCCAGCAGCGGGATCGGCATGCCGCCTTCGTAGTCGTCGAGAGACGTTTTCAGTTCCTCTACGTTCTCGCAGCTGATCGCCAGCAGCGAGATGCCGGCCTGCTGGTATTTCTCCGCCAGCGGGGCAAAGGCATGCAACTGCTCCACACAGTGCAGGCAGGAGTAGCCCAGGTAAAAGATCAGCACGACCGGCTTGCCCTGGTACTGGGCCAGCGAGACTTCCTTGCCGGTATGGTCTCTCAGCTTCCAGGAGGGCGCCGGACTGGGCGACCAGCGAAAGGGACCCAGGGCGTCCAGTTCGGGCCGTTTGCCAAAGTCGTCCGCCGGGGTCCGGGCAATTCGCCAGTCGCCGTCGGCAGAAGTCAGGCCCAGCTCCGCGGCGATCGGCGTCAGGCGATCAAAGACTTCGACGCCCAACTGGAGAGAGCCGGAAAGTTTCTGCAGGGCGACGAAGGCATCTTTCGCTTCTTTCTTTTTCCCGGCCTGCCAGAGCAGATCAATCTGCACGGCCAGCGGCAGCACCTGGTTCTCGCGCGATTTGACTTCGTCCGCGATTAGTTTCAGGGCTTCCTCTTTTTCTCCGGCCTGGAACTGCAGGCGGGCGAGGTAGCTTTTGTCGTCGTCCGCCTTTTTCAGCATGGTGAAGGCGGCTTTGAAGTCGCCGTATTCCGCCAGCAGGCGTCCTTCGATCAGGGCGATGCTGTCTTCGAGCGATTTGACCGGATCGGCGCCGATGGCTTTTTTCTGAACGGGAGGCTTCTTGCCTTCCTTCTTGGCCTTGGCGACGGCCTCCTCGTGTTTGCGCAGGTCTGCGGCTGCTTTGGCCTTGACCTTATCGAGCCGGGCCTGCAGGTCGGCGACGGTTTCTTTCACCTTGTCGACATGATGCAGATGGGCGAACGCGATCCCGCGATGTTCGAGCCGGCGGACCTGTTCCGTATCGGTGTCGGTCGGCTCCAGGTACGGCGAGTCGGTGTAAGCGATCAGGTCGCTCCACAGCTCATACTTCTTGAGCACTTCGAACAATCGCACGCGGCCATAGTAGGAACTGCGGCGGCGGCTGATGGTGTTGTGGCTGGGATGCCGCGGCAGCTCGATCATGTTTTTGGCCAGGTCGAGCCCGTCCTGCCAGCGGCCGACAAAGACCAGATCGCGAATCAGCCATTCATTGTTATGGGCGAAATTGTGGATCTCGTCCGGCAGCACCCGGTCGCGCATCATGTGGGCGTGGTCGGTGCGGGCAGACGCTTCCTGCTGCCAGGCGGCGTCTTCGTAGCGTTTCAGGCGGGAGTAAATGTGGCCCGGCATGTGCCACATGTGGGCGATGGCGGGAGTGCCTTCGCCCGATTTGGCGGACGAGTCCAGGGCGTTCTTGGCGTCCTTGCTGTCCCACAGATGAATGCGATAATGATGCACTGGATGCAGCGGTTCGATCGCCAGCACTTCCTTGAGCGCGGCGTCGACGTCTTCGTACGACTTGCCGGCGTTGCTGCGATTCTTGTAGAGCGTGTAACCCAGCCAGGCCTTGGCTTCGAGATCCTCCGGGTAGCGGGCGGCGATTTCCTCGAACGCTGCCACCTGGCGGATCGCCTTTTCTTTGGCGGAGCCTTTGCCGTTGAGGGAGTCTTCGAGCGCGTCGATGTACATCGCTTCCCGCTCGGTCGCATGGCCGCGGCGTGCGATTGCTTCTTCCAGGAATTTTTTGGCGCGGCTCGAGTTGCCCGAGTTGGCCATCGCCATGCCCCAGTAGCAGATGGCGCAGTCGGGATCGAGCATGGCGGCCTGGCGGAAGGAACGCTCGGCTTCGAAATACCAGAAGCCGTGCAGTTGGCCGATGCCCTGTTCAACAAACTTCTGCACGTCGGGATTGTCGGACGTCACCGCAAAGCGGATTGGCCCGGTGCCTGCCATCGGATAGGCAGCCTGGCGGGCGCCTTCGTTAAAGGCTTCGCCATGCAGCGAGTGGCCTGCCTGGAGCTCTTGCTCTGCTTCGACAGCGGGGCCGCCCGGGGCGACGGACTCGGCGGCCGAGAGCGCGGGGGTGATCAGCAGAAGCAGGGCGACGAAGCGAGTTAGTTCGCGAAGGGTTTTCGCCATGGAGGTTGCCTTGAATGATTTCGAAGAAACAGGCAGGGAGGAGGCAGGTTCTTTGCAAAGGTCGGCGGAAACGACAAGGGAGGCTGCAGTCCTCGTGGTCAAACGGAAAGTCGCGAACGACCGGAGGCGGGCCGGACTACAATCTGTCGGCCGGGTTGAAAGCCTGGCCGACGACGAAGGAAAAAGAAATCAAAAGGGTGTCTGGCAGAAGACAAGGCGAGGTGCTCTCTCTCAGGCCGAGGAAGGGGGAGCCTGGAAAAAGAGCGTCTTCTGTGGGGAATTCTAGTTTCTTTGCTGCCGCAATTCAACGTTCTCGCCAGGATAAATCCGGCTGCGTGACATTCCCTGTTGCTGCCGAATCTCAAACCAGCACTGCTTCGCTCGGGCCGGACGCAGGGAGAAAAGGGGTTGTCGATTGTTACCTGCTTCTCCTGACTGCAGGAGCGGGCGCACCAGGGGGCGTCCATGCTTGATTCCCGGGTAGTGGACTTCGCCAGAAGTTCCTCTTCCTCCGTGATGCCGAACCGACCTGCAGCCACGTCCGCTACGGCCCGCCCTGATACCTGGTTGTGACGCGGCGCCAGGAGGAATTCCGCGATTCGCCTGTGCCTGCTGTTTTCGAATGGAGTAAATTGGCGGGTCAAGCGGTTGCTGCAGGCGCTTTGGTTCACGATCCCCTTGCCTTGCCTCGAAGGAATACTTTTGATGCGAATCGTTACAAAACTGGGATGGATCGCGCTGCTGTTGGCGCTGGGATCGCCGGCGATTGCAGCGGAACCGGTTGTGGAGCCGCACCATGTTTTGATGGTGGGGAACAGCCTGACTTACACCTATAACATTCCAGCGATCCTGGCTCGGTTTGCGGCCGAGACGGATCGCGAATTGACCCTCAAGACCCATTTCGCCGGCGGCAAGGATCTGACCTGGCACTGGAGCAATGCCCGCAAAACAGCAGGATTGACGGCCGCCCAGGTGATCGAACAGGGGGATTTTGACCTGGTCATTCTGCAGGACAGCTCTCGGCGGTCCCTGTCAGCCGAGTCGCGTGAGGAATTCGTCCAGGTGACGAAAGAGTACCAGCAACTCGCCGCCAAAAAGTCGACGCGGCTGCTGTTCTATATGGGCTTTCTTCGAAACGAAAAGTTTCCGGAAGATCAGGTCCAAACGCTGGATGCTATGTATACCGATCAGGCTGACGCCCTGGGGATCTCGTGCGCTCCGGTGGCCCTGGCCTTTCAGCGATGCCACCAGGAGCGACCCGATCTGGCGTTGCTGGACAACCGCACCGACGGCAAGTACGCCTTGAACAAAACGGGCACGCACCAGTCCCCCTTTGGCAGTTACCTGGCGGCCTGCACGATTTACGCCGCCCTGTACGATCGCAGTCCGGTCGGCCTGGAGTTTCGCGCGGCGTTTGATCAAAAGAAGGAAGTGACCTTTGAGAAGGAAGACACCGCGGCCGCCCAGGACATCGCCTGGCGAACATGGCAAGCATGGAAAAAGCGACAGCAGCAGGGCAGTTGATGCCTTGCTGGCGAACGGGTGAGCGCACCGCAGGACGTCAGGCGAAGCCCACTACGAGGTTCGCTGGCTGCTCTGGAAACGGGCGGGTGAAAATGCGCTGATGTCGATGTGGGCCGGTTCGCCACGGACAAGTTCGGCGATCAGCTTGCCGGTTGCGGTCGCCATGCTGAGGCCTAGCATGTTGTGGCCGGTCGCCAGGAAGGTATTTGCCAGGCCCGGCGCGGCGCCGATGATCGGCAAGCTGTCCCATGTCATAGGGCGCCAGCCGTACCAGGCTTGCTGGACTTCGTCGGGCAACGGGACCTTGAGATAGTTGGCCGCCGAATCCCGCAGCTGCTGCAGCCGCCGGGGCGGAAGCGAAGTATCGTAGCCGCAAAACTCCATAATCGAACCCAGGCGGCAGCCTTGTTCAAAAGGCGAAACGCCCACCTTATGCTCGGGAAACAGCATCGGGTATCGCGGGCAAGGGTCGGGCCGCAGCGTGGTAATCGAGTAACCTTTGCCCGGCTGGATCGGTATCCGGCAATTCAGCTCCCCGCCCAGATGCGGACTCCAGGCGCCGGTCGCCACAATCACAAAGTCGGCCTCCATCGGCCCCTGCGAAGTCTGCAGCCGGGTGATCCGCCCTGCCTCTTTTTCAAAATGGAGCAGTTCGCATTTCTCGATGAAACGCACTCCCTGTTCCTGCAGTCGGCGGGACCACTCCGAGTTCAGCAGATCGGGCCGGACCGAAGCATCGCCCCGGTAATGGTAACCGCCGGCCAGACCGCTGCGCAGGGCCGGATCCAGGTCGGGCAGATCGGCGCCTTGGATCCGCTGGGCGGTCGTGTCAAAGTGTTCCGTGAGCAGGCGATCCGTCTCGGCGAATTCGCTCATGCCGTGCCTGGTTTTCAAGACATACAACAGGCCGTTCTCGCGCCACTCGCAGGCCAGGTTCTCGGTCGCCATCAGTTGCCGGTACTCGCTCGCGGAAGAGTCAAGAATCGCCTTGAGATGCAGTCCCGCAGACAGCATCTGGCGGCGATTGCAACGTCTGGCGAACTGCCACATCCAGTTCCACAAGGCAGGACGCAGCGTTGCCTTGACGCGGAACGGCGCACGGGGGTTGCAAAGCGACCTGATGGCGGCCCGTAGCGCCGCCGGCTCGGTCAGCGGCAGCACATGGCTGGGGCAAATGTAGCCGCAATTGCCGGAAGAACAGGCGCCGGCGATCCGACCGCGGTCGATCACCGTCACTCGGATCCCAGCGCGCGACAGGTAATGGGCGCAGGCGATGCCAATGATCCCTGAGCCAACCACCAAGGCCTGTTTGCTGGAGCTTTCCGGGTTCATACGGCGGCTCCCCCAGGCAGGTCGACGAGGCGAATACAGGCAGGCGAGTCGATAGTGCGCATGATCGCCTTTTGCGAATCGAGCAGAGAGTGCGCGGCGACCGACGTCGGCCGGCCGTCGGGTGTGACGTTGACGCCTGACCCTTCCTCCGCAGGCCGATCGCAGGAGGCAGGGTCGGTCGTGATCTTTCGTATGTTACCGTCGAAAACGGGCAGTGTCTTGATCGAGGCGGCTCGTCCCCTGGGAATTTGCAAGAGACGGCAAGCAGCTCGTTGCCGGAATGTCGGGTCGTCCCTGCGTGGACTTCCCGGATTGACCGCAGGCGCGCGACCTTCCTCATTGTTGGCAAAACCTGCCTGTCGGTCGATGCAATGTCAAGACAACCGGCAGGCAGAACCGTACACTGTAGCCTTCCGCGTGCGCTCCGTCGACGCGGTCCCCTGACCCAGGCCGCAGGCGAATCGCGGCCTGGCTAACGATCTGACTTTGACTTTTGGAGAATCCCGGTGACTGACCGTTCCCACGTGTTCCGCGGCTGTGCGCCTGCACTCATGACGCCCTGGCTGCCCGACGGCGAGCCCGACTTTGACACGCTGGTGGATACGGCCCGGCAGCTGCTTGCCGCCGGCATGCGGGCCGTCGTTTATTGCGGGTCGATGGGCGACTGGCCCCTGCTGACCGACGAGCAACGGCGCCAGGGAGTGGCGAGACTGGTCCAGGCCGACGTTCCCGTCATTGTGGGAACAGGCGCCCAGAACCCGCGGACAGCAGCTGCCCATGCGGCGCACGCGCGCGAAGTCGGTGCGGCCGGCCTGATGGTGATCCCTCGCGTGCTGTCCCGCGGCAGTTCCCCCGCCGCCCAGCGAATCCACTTTGCCGATGTGCTGAAAGCGGGCGGCGACTTGCCGGCCGTGATTTATAACAGCCCTTACTACGGTTTTGAAACGAAGGCTGATCTGTTCTTTGAGCTGCGCCGCGATCATTCCAGCCTGGTCGGATTTAAAGAGTTCGGCGGCGCCGACTCGCTCAGCTATGCGGCCCAGCATATCACCGGCTGCGATCCCGACTTGCTGCTGCTGGTGGGCGTCGATACGCAGGTCGTCCACGGCTATCTGAATTGCGGGGCCGTCGGCGCCATCACCGGGGTCGGGAACGCTCTCCCGAAAGAGGTGCTTCGGCTGGTCGAATTGTGCCAGCAAGCGGCGCAAGGCGACGCGGCCGCACGTCGCCTGGCCAGCGAACTGGGCGACGCTCTGCTTGTCTTGTCCACCTTTGACGAAGGGCCTGATCTGGTTCTTTTTTACAAGCACCTGATGGTGCTGGAAGGACATTCGGCCTACGACCGCCAGGTCCACGCCAGCGACTGCCTCAGCCGCAGCCAGCGAGAATACCTGGAATCCCAGTGGAAACAGTTTCGTACCTGGTGGAGCAACTGGCCCGGCGCCAGCGCCTGACAGACGAACGCGCTTGTTTCCTGCGGGCCGGCTTGTTTCAATAGGTCAAAGGGTTTGCCCTGTCGGCTGCAGTGTCCTCCGCAGGACGACTGTTGGCGAACAGATGCCGGGGAGACCGTCGCCGCCGATCGTACACAGGGGAACACGCCGTGCGTTATTTGCTGGTAATCTTCGTCGCGCTGGGTTGCAGCGGGGCCTGGGGAGCGTTCTCGGCCGTCACGCAAGCGAGCGAAGGGATCGAATGGTTTACGCCAGATCGATATCAAAGCCTCAAGCCGCTCGGCTTCCGTTTGACGGAGTTTCCCGAGAATGATTTCCTGCTGATTTTTCCGGAATGGATCACCGGCCGCGAAGCGAGCTGGCATGTGCGTCCGCAATGGAGGCTTACCGGGTCCACGGCAGTGGCGACCTGGCAGGAGGACGAAGTGGCCTTCCGGATGGAGGTCCAGCATCGGCTGACGGAAACAGGCCCGGAGCTGCGCTGGGCGATCCGATTCTCGAATGATTCCAGGCGAAAATTGACCGACGTCGCTGCGTTCAACTGCTTCAATCTGGTCGATGCGCCGGCCTTCAAGGACCTGGGCATGAACCGCACCTGGGTGGCGGAGGCGAAGGGGCAGCGGGTGCGTCTGGCAGACGTGAAGAAAACCAAAGGGCCGCGCACCATGCAATTCTATCCGGCCCGGGGCGGGCTGCCGCTGGCTGAATTTGAACGCTATTCGCGGTATGCAGTGACTTCGAAAGAAACGCTGGCCGGCGACCGGATTGGCGTCGACTCGGTCGACGGGAAGTGGACGCTGGAATGCGTGATCGACCAGCCGGCGGCGTTTTTCTTTAACAACTGGGAAGACGACCACGGCTGCATTCATGCGGCGCCGCAACTGGGCGACGTTGCCCCGGGCGAGTCGGCCGCAGCCAGCGGGCATATTCGGTTTACTCGGCGCACCGACGATCCGTCCGAGTAGCGAATGACGCGGGCCGCCATTTTGCGGTGGGCGGCCGACGATGTTTCCGCACCCACAGCGCGCCGACTACATGACGGCGAAGTAGTTCTCGACGGCGTAGTCGAAGCTTTCATTGCTTAGCCGCAACTCCATTCGCTCATACAGGCAATGGTTTTTCACCTGCAGCAGCAAGTCACGCGGCTGGCAACAGCGGAAAGGGCGGTTGCAGCTTTTGTAGTGCGTTTCCACCAGGTAGTCGACGGTCGCCGGGTTGTATTCAAAACCCATTTTCGGCGACATCACTTCGAACAGCTGGCGGAACTCTTCCTCGGAAGGATCGATGATTTCGATCTTGTAAGGAATACGCCGCAGGAACGCGTCGTCGACCAGGTCCCGGGGTTCCAGGTTGGTGGAAAATACGATCAGCTGGTCAAAAGGCGCCTGGATCTTTTTACCGTTGGACAGATTCAGGAAGTCGTAACGTTTTTCCAGGGGGACGATCCAGCGATTGAGCAGCTCGTCGACCCCCATTTTCTGGCGGCCGAAGTCATCGATCACGAGCGTGCCGCAGTTACTTTTGAGCTGCAGCGGGGCTTCGCTAATGTTGGTGGTGGGACTGGTGGTGATTTCCAGGCTGTCCATCGTGAGTTCGCCGCCGGCGATGATCGTCGGCCGGCGAATCCGCACCCAGCGCTGATCGATGCGCGTATCGTTGTAAATGCCGGCGCCGGGGGGCAGCGGGGCCAGTTCGTGGTTCATGGGATCGAACAGGCGGATAATCTGGCCGTCGACGCCAATGGCCCGGGGGACCCAGATCGCCGTGCCGAAACAGGAAGTAATCCGTTCTGCGATGCTGGTTTTGCCGTTGCCCGGCGCGCCAAAAAGGAACATGCCGCGGCCTGAGTTGATGGCGGGACCCAGCCGGGAGAACATCTTCTTGTTAATCAGAAGGTCGGCGAAAGCCTGCTCCAGGTCGTCCTGGGTGGGATGCTGATTTTCGATGGACTGGGCCTTCACGCTGGCGATGTAATCGTCCAGCGAAACAGGAGCCGAGCCAAAGTAGGTGCAGTCGATCGTATAACGGCGTGCGCGTTCTCGACCAAACTCCGTCAGCTGACAAACGTAATCGTTCATCATGGCGGAGCCTTTATAGGCGAGCATTTGATCCTGCTTCAGCTGACGCAGTAACGGCTCGACCAGCATAAAGGGGAGCTTGACCTGGTCGGCAATTTCTCGCCCGCTGGCGTCGCCCCGGGCGAGCAGGTATTTCATGACCAGCATTTCGACGTCGCTATCCGACAAACCCGCGGCGCGGAACGAGGTCGGTTCGGCTGGAACAAACGAATCCGGAATGGCGGTCGACGCCGGGGGCGACGGGTGGGCGGGCATGGGAGCCGTTGGCGCCAGTCCGGAATGGACGGCGGGCGTCCCCGCGAGGGGGGCCGTCGGGGCGTTTACCCCCTGTTCGCCGCCTGCGGAAGTCAGACGGTTGATCCGTTCCAGCAAGCTATCCAGACGGGCTTCGTCAGCGCGCTGGGGAGCCGGAGCCGCGGCTTCGCTTTCCGCGGACGGTTCGGCGGGAGCTTCGTCGACATATCGCTCGTCGAGGTGCTGATCCGAGGGTTCCGCCGCGGGAGCTTGTTCCGCCATGGCATCGGACGGGGAATCGGGCGCGCCAGACCGCGTCGTCAAAACGGACCATGCGGACGCGCCTTCTTTCCGCGCTCGACCGGTCAGCTGGGCCAGCAAACTTTTCGGATTCTCGTTGGGCATCACATCCTCGTTATTGGACGCGCTAGTCTGACTTTTGGCGAAATGAGCCCGCTTCTACCCGGCAGAAATGCCCATCAGTGAATACGCCACCCAAACGTAGGTCTCGCCAGCCTCCCGGTCAAACAAACTCGACTCCCGACCCTCGCGGTGGCGTCAATGCAAACGGCGCAATTGCGCCAAGCGTTACGAACGATCGCAAATTCCGACCCACAAACAGGCGTCGATCGGTTCCAGTATCGGCCTGTACGTCCCGTAGCTGGTCGCCCGGCTGGCACGGAGTCAAGTGCTAGAAAATGCGATGGATCCCGTATTTTTAGGGGGGGGGAAGGGCCGAGTCTTCCGCTGCGGGAGTTGGTCAGAAATCGGTCTAGGGGCGATTTTAGGTTCCTGCTAGACTTCCGCCCCACTCGGTTCGAGACCCAGTCAGTGGCGGACGTTATCTGCCGCGCTGTGACTCGATTGGCGGATCACACTCTCGTTGAGACTCTTTTCGGAAAACCGCTCCATGACTTTCGTCCGTACCCTTGGGACCCTCAGCGTGGGTATCGGCCTTCTGGTCGCTGTCACCGCGCCGGCGATTGCCCAGCAGAGCTATCCGCAGAATTACCCCAGTAACCAGGGTCCGCAAACGCAAGCGGTTGCGAATGGGGGCGCCGCCCTCGGGCAGCCGTTTCCCCAGAACAGTCAGCTGCAGCAGCAGACGCAGAATCGTCTGATGCCGGCGCCGTTTGGACCGCTGACCGTCGAGCACACCGAATACCTCGACAAGGTGTTAGGCTACTGGGAATACAACAGCAAAAAGATTCAGCACTACGAGTGCCAGTTCCGTCGCTGGGATTACGACCCGGTCTGGGGCCCCAAAGTGGAGCACATGACCTACAGCACCGGCATTATCAAGTATGCCGATCCGGACAAAGGGCTGTTCGAAGTGCAGAAGATCTACCATTACCGCGCCCCGGAAAAACCGGGCGACAAGCCGCAATACCTGAGCATCGACGGGGAAATCGGCGAAAAGTGGATCTGCGACGGCCGGACGATTTTTGAGTTCAAGGCTTCGCAGAAAGAGCTCCACGAAACACAGCTGCCGCCCGCCATGCAAGGCAAGGCGATCGTGGATGGGCCGCTGCCCTTTATGTTTGGCGCCGAAGCAGCGAAGATCAAAGCCCGTTACTGGGTGCACGTGATCACGCCGACAACGACCAAAGGCGAGTACTGGCTCGAGGCGTTCCCCAAGTATCGCGAGGACGCGGCTAACTTTCAGAAGATCCACATCATTATTGATTCCAGCGACTTCCTGCCGAAGGCGCTCCAGGTGTATCCGCCTAACTACCACGAGGTGGAAAACCCGAAGCGGACGGTGTTGATGTTCGACAACCGGAACGTCAACTCGCTGAAAGAGAAGCTGCGCGAGCTGAACCTGTGGAGCAAGGCCTTCTTCGATCCGGCGACGCCGGCTGGCTGGGTCCGCGTACAGAAGCAGTTTGGCGCGGGACCGGGACCAGGTCAGCCCGGTCAAGGCCAGCCGCAAAGCGGTCCTGCCACGAATACGGCTCGCGGGCCGAACCCGTACGCTCCTCGCTAGCCGATCAGGCGAGCGGATTTCCGCCATTTCTTCGCGTCGGGTGTCTTGCCCGACGCAGCCTGCGGTCGGGCCGGCACAGAGGCTCTCGCCCGCTGTGCTTCCAGGTTGACGCAAGGCTCGCTCTTAGTGGGAACCCTGCAGCGTCTGGTGATGCAGGGCCGACTTGAGCTTCTCCTCGGCCGTCGCCTGGTAGGGAAGACTGCGGAACCACAGCAGCAGCAGGACTCCCAGGAAGGTGGCGGCGAGCGTCACCGCCCAGTGGTAGCCAAACGCGCCTGCCGACGGTTCCAGCACCCAACTCAGTGCGGGCAAGGCCTCGACGACCTCAGTTCCGCGTAGTCCCAGGGTGAGACTGAGCGAATTGTACACGAAGTGGAAGATCACGCCCGTCCACAAGCTGCCGGTCTGCACGACCAGATATCCCAGCACCATGCCGACCAGACAGGCCGACATCGACTGCTGCAGGATGCCATGGGCCGCTCCAAAAAACAGGCTGCTGATAACAATCGCCGCCCACTTGTGCCCCATGTGCCGCAACCCGGACAGGATGAAGCCGCGGAACGCAAGTTCTTCGCAGATCGCCGGCAGCAAGGCCATCACGACCAGCACCATCCAGAAGTGGGGCGCGTTCGCCACCAGCTGGTTGATGAGTCCCAGCTGTTTCGCCACCTCGCCTGAGAACGGGTAAAGCTCGTGGATCATGTGCGAGAAAGCCATCCCCGCCGGGTGCAGCAAGGCGGCCAGCAAGCCAGCGCCTGCCAGCACCTTCCACTTTGGCCAGGTCAGGTTCAAGGTCTTCGCCGGGCTGCGCGTCAACATGATCGTCATCAGCAGCACGGGCGTCGCAATGAGCGCCACCAGCGTCACAATCGTGACTCCGGCAAACCCGTACCAGTTTTGCGGCATGCCTGCCATGAAGCCAGCAAAAAAGCGGATCAACAGCAGCAGCACGCCGCACAGAATGGCTTCGCCAAAGGTCGGCGTTTCATCGCGATCTCGCATCAGGTGCCGCAGCCACAGCCCCAGTCCCCAGCGTTCGCTTTCGCGGAAAATAACGGATTCATTCTGGAACTGGTCAATCGCCCAGCGGATCGCCAGCACGCAGCAGACGGCCGTCACGCTTACCACCACCGGAGCAAACGGCAGCGCTTCGCGGAACTGGCCTTCCATCAGCGACCGCAACAGCAACATCACCCCGGTGACCGGAATCAGGCTGCTGCCCAGGTCAAGTTCGGCGGCGGGCAGCATCGGCAATAGCATCAGCGGCAGCGAGGCCACCATCAGCGGCATCAGGTAGTACTGTCCCTCTTTGGCGCTGCGGGCAAAGGCCGCAATCGCCAGCGACAGCGCGCTGAACAAGGCCGAGATGGGAATCAGGGCCAGCACCAGCCAGCCCAGCGCCACCAGCGGCGGCGGTCCAATCTGATACGCCGACATGCCCGAGGCCTGTTGCATATGCTGGAAGATAAAGCTGCCGGTCGCCCCCATGCTGATCATGTTCAGCAAGGAGGTGGTCATACTGAACGTCATGATCGTCAGCAGTTTGCCCATGACGATCTCGTTCCGACCGGCGGGACTACTGAGCAAGGTTTCCAGCGTGCCCCGTTCTTTCTCGCCGGCGCACAGATCGATCGCCGGATAAAAGGCGCCCGTCAACGCCCAGATCAGCACCACAAACGGCAGCACTTTCGACCAGAAAGCGGCCCGCCGAGAGACCTCATGGGCGACATCGGAATTGACCACATTAAACGGCGAAGCGGCCGCCACGGGGATGCTGCTTTCCCGCAGGCTGTCGTTCACGATCATGGCCCGCCAGCGATTGAGAATCGACTGGGCGCGTTCGGCCGCCATCCGGGACTTGTCGTTGGCGGAGTCGACAAACAGCACCGGTTCCGGCAGGGGGACTTCGTCGGCGCCGTCTCGATTTTTCAGGGAGAATCGAAAGCGGTTGAGCTCCGCCCCAAAGTTGGGAGGGAAGTAGACGATCGCATCGACCGATCGATTCCGGATCGCTGTCTCCGCCATTTCTTCCAGGCGATCCAGTCCCACGGGAAGCGTCGGCGAGACCTTGATCGCCAGCATTTCGGCTTCGGAGTCGGTGCAGACCGACGGCGCAAAGCTCTCCCCGCCGACCAGCAGCGGGTCATCGGGCAGACCGGCGGCCCCGATCAGCCAGACTTGCGACGGGTGGTCGCGGCGGAATTGCGAGACCTGCAGCATTGCCATGCCCATCAGGGGGTATAGCAATAACGGCAACACCGCGATCGTGAATACCGTGCGGCGATCACGCAGCTGATCCCGCAACTCGCGATGGAAAATCAGTCGGACATTCGACCAGTTCATTTGCAACCTGCCGCTTTCGAGTGTGCTTCTTCGCGCTCGGAGATTAGCTGAAAGAACAGCTCTTCCAGGTCGTCTTGTTCGTGTCTTTCGGCCAGTTCCTCCAGCGGCCCTTCCGCCAGAATGTGTCCGCGGTGCATGATGGCGACCCGGTCGCACAGCCTTTCTGCTTCCCGCATGATGTGCGTGGAAAAAATCACGCACTTCCCCTGGTCGCGCAGTTCAGACACCGTGTCGAGCAGCGCCCTGGCGACCAGCACGTCCAGTCCGGAGGTCGCCTCATCAAACACCAAAACTGGCGGGTCATGCACAATGGCGCGGGCGATGGAAACCTTCTGTTTCATGCCGGTCGACATTTTGGCGCCAAGCATGTCTCGGATTTCCATCATTTTCAGCCGTTTGAAAATGTGTTCCATCCGGTCATGCAGCAGGTCGTCTTCCAGGCCGAACAGGCGACCAAAGTACTCGACCATTTCCCAGGCCGTCATCCGGTCGTAAACGGCCGTGTTGGTCGACACGAAACCAATATGCCGCCGCACCAGGGAGGGCTGGGTCAGCACATCGAAACCATTCACACGGACACTGCCCAGGGTGGGGCGCAGCACCGTGCTCAGGATCCGCAGGACGGTCGTTTTGCCCGCGCCATTGGGGCCGAGCAGCCCATAGATCTGTCCGCAACTGGCGGAAAACGACACTCCGGCGACCGCGGTAAACGGGCCCGAACGGATGTCTTCGTAGGATTTTACGAGTTCTCGCACTTGTATCATTCAGAATCTCCAGACGATGTACATTGGAACGTACCTTACAACCATGGCGCCGGAGCTTGAACGTGTGGGTTTTTACCTCCCATGCGTCGGCCTGAGGGCGTCACAATCGGCAGCTTCGTCCTCTTTTTTCACCACTGCCGACGACCGGCGTACGGACCTGGCTTTCTTGTGCAGCAGTCCGGCGATCGCGCCCTGTGATTCCTCCCGGGCGTACGATTCCGCGAGAGCTTTCGTCAGAGCTTTCGTCAGAGCTTCCGGCTGGTGGAACTGGCCGCCGGTTTTCGTCGGGGGTTTTCGTCGGGGGGCCCGTTCTCCTGCTGCAATTGACCGCCTGATGCTGTGGTGTGAACTAGACTTCCGTATTGCCTGGTGATTTGATCGCAACCTTGCCTGCCGGAAATGACTATTGTGACGACTATGCCGACGCATGCAGATTCGACGCCGAACCTGATCGCCCAGGGGATCCTGCGCACGCAGGGAGACTCCCCCTCGGAAACGCGCTTGCGCTCCGCCGCCGCTTTGCGGCGGGCCGGCTGCGAACCGACGCCGAAAGCGGCGGATGGCCGGCCGGTGGCGAAAACGCCGTTCGTCCCGCTGGCTCCTCGTTCGCTGGAGGAGATCGGGATCCCCACGGCCGAGATCGAAACGCTCATCCTTCGTTATCTGCTGTTCGCCGGATCCAGCAGCGGCCGCCGGATCGCCGATCAAATTCGTTTGCCGTTTGGGTTGCTCCGCGACCTGTTCCAGGCGATGAAAACGCAGATGCTGGTCGCTTATCGGGGGACCGCCGGCGCCAGCGACTATGAGTATGAACTGTCGTCCAGCGGGGTGGAAAAAGCCCATGCGTGCAACGGCCGCTGTACGTACTTCGGATCCGCTCCCGTCGCCCTGGAGGATTATATCTGGGGGATCGAGCAGCAGTCAGTGCGGCAGACCCGTCCCAAGATGCGGCAGATCGCCGAGGCTTTCCAGGACATGGTGCTGTCCACGGCCGTCCTGAGCCAGGTGGGGCAGGCGATTCACGCCGGCAAAGGGCTGTTCCTGTACGGAGCGCCTGGCAATGGGAAGACGACGATCGCGGAACGCGTTATTCGCGGCATCAGCGAGCACTTGTGGATTCCTCGCACGATTACCGTCACGGGGGAAATCATTCGCCTTTATGATCCCAGCAATCACGAAGAAGTCCCGATCCAGCCGGACGAGAAGCTGGCGTCGAAAGAGATCGATCGCCGCTGGATTCGCATTCGCCGTCCCACGGTCGTCGTCGGCGGCGAACTGACGATGGCCCATCTGGAGATCACCCACAATCAGCAGACAGGCATCAATGAAGCGCCCATGCAGCTGAAAAGCAACGGCGGCGCGCTGGTCGTCGACGACTTTGGCCGGCAACGGGTGAGCACGGTCGAGCTGCTGAACCGCTGGATCGTTCCGCTGGAAAAAGGCTACGACTTTTTAACGCTGCCTTCGGGCCGGCAGATCCAGACGCCGTTTGACCAGATACTGGTTTTCGCCACCAACCTGGAGCCCAGCGACCTGGTCGATGAGGCTTTTCTCCGCCGGCTGCCTTACAAGATCGAGGTGGTCGACCCGACGATTGATCAGTTCCGCTCGCTGTTCGAAAGCCAGGCGCCCCGTTTTGAGCTGCAGTTCGACAGCAAGGTGTTCGACTACCTGCTGGAGCACCATTACCGGCCGTTCAATCGCCCGCTGCGTTACTGCCATGTCCGCGACCTGCTGACCCAGGTGAAGAACTACTGTGAGTTCCTGGAATGCGGCTACCTGTTGAACGTAGAAACGATCGACGTGGCCGCCAGAAACTACTTCGCTGGCCTGGCCTGCTAACGAACGAGTCCTGGTCAAACCGTTTCGCTGTCTACGAACCGTACGGCGGAGATATCGACAGCCGGCAATGCAAAGTCGACTGTCGGCTCTGGCTCAAGTGATGATGCGCAGCCGCTCGTTTTTCAGGCTCGTTACAATGAAATCGATCGCCCTGGGCGCCATCAGGCTGTAGTACTCAAAGGAGTGCCCGCCGCCGGCCGTTTCCAGCTCGCACGTGTGCGGGATGCCCAGGGAATACAGCTTCATGCGCAGTCGATCCACGCTGTCCCACCAGCGGTCGTCGGTCAGGCAGCAGCAGAAGAACTGGTGCCGGGGCCAGTTCAGCGGGTGAATATGCAAGGTGGCCGAATCCTGCCGGGCCGCCTCGGGGTCGTCGTACATTTGCGAGATCGTTTCATCGTCGGGATCGTAGAAACGCTTGTAGTAGTCGACCGCTGGCGAAATGGCTGCTGTCACGGGAAATAGCTGCGGGTGCTTGTACGCCAGTCGCAGCGCCCCCTGGCCGCCCATGCTGGTCCCCAGAAGGGCGAGTTTCGAAGAATCGGCCCCCATCCGCTCGCGAATAAAGGGCAATACATTCTTCAAAATGTGCTGCTCGGCCGTCAACTGCGGATCAAATTCATCCAGCTGGATATCAGTCCACCAGCTGCGCTGCGTATGCGGCGCTATGCAGGGCAATCCATGTTTTTCGAACTGCTCGATAAACGCGGTTTTATCGGTGAGCGACTGCAGGTGGACGCCATGCAGGTACAGCACCACGTACCCCTGCGGGTTGCGGACCGAGGGTTCGTAGATATCGCAGTCGTGGCCGGCGATCTTTTCGACCGTCCATTTTCCCGTTCGATTCATTGTTTTAGATTCCTTTGGGGAATCGCAAGATTAACTCAGGTTTTCCCCCGTCGCTTCGCAACAGGAAGCACAACCTATACTTTCCAGGGATCAGTATACAGGGTTCCTGCTGTTAACGTCTTTCCCTTGCGGGTTTGCCCTGCGAACTTTTGATGGTCCCTGGGAAGCTCCGCCGCGGTTTGCACCTATGTATGAAATATTTATCCTGTTTTTGGTGCTGCTGATCGGGGTCGCCAACCTTGCTCTAGGGTATGCGGTCACCGCCCTGCTGGGAATAGGTCCGCGCACGCAGGAACAACTGCAGCGGGCGCTGGCCCCGCGGAGGGTGATGGTGGTCCCTTCCCAGCGCGTTGAGCCGCCGGAAGAAACAGATGCGGTCGCAGGACCCGATTCGGCAACGCCGCCTCCGGTGGCGGCCCAGGTAGACAAAGACGCGGTGATGGCCCGGTGCGGCGAGATCCTGGAGGAACTCCACCGATCCGATATCCAGATGGCGAATCTTGACGACCGACTGCGGCTGGCGGTCGCGGAACCGGCCGCGGAAGCGACCGCTCAATTTGCGGAACTTCTCAGCGCCGAGACTTACCTTCACCTGGAACGCTTGAACCGTGCAATTGAACCGCTGCTGCGATACGAAGGCAGTGAAAGGTTCTTGCAGATCCGCACCCAGGCCCAGGCATGCGTCGACCTGGCGGTGGTGGAAACCAACACCACGCTGGCTGACCTGGAAGAACATGCGACTGCCGAAATAGAAACGCGACTCCCTCACCTGGCGAGCTCGCTCGAACGGATCCGGGAAACGTGCTGCCGGATGCGGGATCTGCTCGAAGAATCTGTAGCCGGGATCCTGCTCGCCGAACGCAAGCCGGAAGCGATCGAAGCGCGACTCAAGGTCGATCGCTTCCCCAAAATCGCCAGTCGACTGGGCTGGGAAATTGCTTTCGCCGCCCAGCAGGCCGATCCCGAAGTCAACATGACGTCGCATACGGCCGTACTGTTCGACCTGGACCACCTGACGAAGATCGTCGGCGAATACGGCGTCCGCGTGGGCGATTGCCTGCTGGAAAACCTCGCCGGAAAAGTGGGAGACCAGTTCAAAAAGGACACGACCGTCGCCCGGATTATGGGACGCAGATTCTTGCTGCTGTGCTGCAGTCGCAGCGTCGACGATGCGGCCCAGTCGGTGGAGCAAGTGCGGCAAAGTCTGGAACATACGGAGTTCCGCGACGGCGACGACTCTTTTGCCTGTACGACCTGCGCCGCTGTGGTCGCGATCCAGGAAGAGGACACGGTCGAGCTCCTGCTGGAACGGCTGGAAATGACGCTGCAGGAAGCGAAAAACTATGGACGGAACCGCACCTTTGTTTGCGAAACCGATTGCCCCGTACCCGTGAATCCGCCCAAGCTCTCTATCGAGAAACGGGCCATCTACCTCCAGTAGCCGCCCACCGGTACGGTACAAGCTAAAAAGAACCGCTTTGATTTGATGCAGGAACATCAGCTCCGGCCAGGCGGCAAGACGCACCGCGACATCTCCCAGACCGCACGACGGGCGATCCGGAAGGATCTGCTTGATTTGGCCGGGCCCGGCTTCTATCTTTCCTTACCCGATGGCAACGCACTTCCGATCCCGCTCGGGGGGGCGGACCCACTGACGTGTCGTGAGTTTTCACGTCTGCAGCGATCGGCTCCGGCCGGGCGCAGACTCGCTTCCAGTGCAGGCGTCTTTCCACTCCCGCTCCCGCCGAAGGTCTCCGCCGACGTCGCTGCTGCGAGGCTTGTCGCAGATCGCGGTAACTACTTTCCATTCCCGATGATGCGGCAAGATATGGCGACGAAGCAGGAACGACCGCCGCCCGATGCCGAAGCGAGGAAAGTCTCGCCATGCGAAGAATTCGCGATTTGATACCCCAGCGAAGAATTCGCGATTTGATACCACGGAACCAGTGGGACGCCTCGGGCGACTACGCCTGGGCTTCGTGCGTTACCGTGACCACCGTGGAAATGCCGCCGCGGGGACTGAAGTCAGCGACAATCTTTAGCCGGCGCGGAGCCAGCACGGCGACCAGGTCGTCGAGAATGCGGTTGGTGATGTTCTCGTAGAAAATGCCTTCGTTGCGAAAGCTCTGCAGGTACATCTTCAGGCTTTTCAGCTCCACGCACCATTTCTCAGGCGTGTAAAAAAACGTCAGTACGCCGAAATCCGGCTGGCCCGTTTTGGGGCAGACCGATGTGAACTCGGGGCAGATAATTTTGATTTCGTAGTCGCGTTCCGGAAACTCATTCTCAAAGGTTTCCATTAAATTGCGGAACTCTGTCATACGCTTGGGACTCGCAGCGGGCGGGTGTCAAGAAATCAGGCCGATTCCAGCAACTCGGCCAGTTCGCGGACCGCCGTCTGCAGCGACTGGGCGGCCATTTGAAAATTGGTATGGGAGGAAATTTCCGGCTGGATTTCCTGGAACAATTCGTTCGCCCGGCGCAGCTTGCTCAGCTTTTTCCGGGCCTGTTTGAGGTATGCCTCGGGATTGTTGGCCGCCAGCGGACCGCCGAGAGCGTGCATGTAGTCGTACAGAGCCCGATGCACTTCGCACAGCTCTTCGTCTTCTTCGGCCTCTTCGCTGTGCTTGAGAAAAGTGCGGATCATCCACACGTGACTCAGCAGAGCATCGACCCGTTGCATGCACTCGACCGGCGTCATGATTTTTCAACCGGAGAGGCGGCGTCGGCCGTCGACTCTTCATCGTCGTCGTCAAAAGATTTGCTGTCGCGGCTGGTCGCCACGTGGGAATCCGCTGGCGCTGGCTTCCGCGATTCCGCCGGGGCAGGGGCCGGGCCGCCGGGCTTTTTCTTCGGCTTGGGCGAGAAGATCAGCACCGTGGCGGCGCCGCTGATCACCAGCAACAGGCTGAGCGCGAACCAGATCGAAATCTGCGAGAAGGACTTCTGGGCGGTCATTTCCACAAAGGTGTTCACCACCGGAGCACAGCCAAACACCATCGGCATCACGAAGATGGGCTTGCCGCCAAAGTTGAACGCCAGAATCATTCCCAGCGCCCCAAAGGCTCCCGCCGCTCCCGCCGCTAGCGCAAATCCGGCTCCCCACCATTCCCAGGCAATCGGAGCGGGCCAAACAGTTTTCAGCAGGCCGAAGGGAACGATCACCGCAATCAGCAGGTAGGCCAGACCCACGCAGAGCAAAGCGCGCAAGCGGCTGTCGCCCAGCAGGTGCTGCCCTTTGTGCAGCACCGATCCGTAAGTACCCCAGCACAGGGCCGTCAAACCAATGCTCAGCAGCACAGGAATAAATTCATTGATCGTCAGGTCGGCGGCCGTCGTCCTCATTTCGGCGCTGACCGTTTTCGCCGGCGGATCGTGTTCTGGATGTTCCTCGCCCGCGGTCGTCGCTACGGCTTTTTCCGGAGCGTGGGGTTTATGGGCCGGCTTGAAGAACATCACACCCGCGGCGCCCGCTGCAACCATTACGATACCGACGAAGAACATCAGCCTGGCGTCTTTAAAGGTATTCGTCATCCACATGCTGACGATCGTATTCACGACCGGGGCGCATCCGAACACCAAAGGCATCACATACAAAGGCTTGCCGCCCAGCCCCAGGGCCATAATGATCCCCAGCGCGCCGATCGCCCCGCAGGATCCCGCAAACAGCGACCAGACCGTTCCGGAAATCGACCAGTAGCCTTTTTCGCCACGGAGCTGCAGCAACAGAATCGGCACGATCACGGCGATGACGAAATAGGCCAGGCCGACGCAGATAAACGACGCCAGCCGGCTCTTCCCCATCCCCGTTCCGCCGGTGTGCAGCAGAGGACCGTACACCCCCCAGCAGAGAAAGGTCAACGCCGCAAAGGGTAAGGACGCTAAAAAGCTACGCATGAGGTGGATCCGCTTGGGGGAAGGCGCCGCATCTCGCGGGAAGATTTCGGCGACAAAGGTTGGAAGAAACGGCCGCCCGCCCCGAGCGTTAATTATTCGGGCGGGAAAAGGCGTTTCCCTGGTTTGGGCGATCTGTTTCTGGCGATCTGGCGACGACGCAACCAACGCCGGGAAATTCCCTGCTGGTAACGCCGCCTTGGGTATTCTAACGAAACCGGCCGCCAACGCCACTGTGTGGCCGGTTCGTTTCCGCTTCTTCCCGCTGGGCGGAAAATTACCTCGCAATCGCTAAAACCGGAACGGACTGCATGATACTGCCCGGTCCTGCCGATTTTTCTTTCTATCCCTGGGCGCCGCCATCCGATGATGGGGGGGAACCCGCAAGGCGGACTGCGGCGACTTGACTATCTGCCTGGAAACTATGAATGGTAAAGGATGTACCATGCTGGACCGCCGTCATTTGCTGGCCTCGCTTGTGGCCGGCAGTTTCTCCCTCCTTTCCCAGGATGTCTGGGCCGGTAAAACGGGGGGACGCGGCATGCGGGTTCCCGAGAAGCCTCAGCCTTCCCGCCGACCGCCGCTCAAGTATCTGCATTACCGCGAACCGCGACTGCTGTTCTTTAGCACGAACGAAGAACCTTCGCAGGCTCAGCTAGCCCGTCTGCAGCAGCCAGGCGGCGAGTTTGCCCTGCTGGCGGATCGCGGCTGGGAAATTGGCCAGCAGAGTAACGACCACCTGCAGCTGATCTCGGTGGAACAACGCCCCGACCTGGTGGCCCGCTACCAGGCTAACGACTTCCCCTGGGTGGGCTGTCTGACGCATGGCGAAATTGTTCGCGTCTATCAGGCCAGCGATAAGGCAGAACTTGATCGCTGGACGCTGGTCTGGCTGTTAACCGGCACGGACCGTCGGCCAGCGCCGGACGTCGAGATCCCGCCCCGCGAACTGGTGTATCCGTCCCACAACGGACACTGGATTGTTATCGGCGACCATGCCCCGATCCAGGAGGTTGTCATCTCCCACCTGCATGGCGGCATGCATGGGCATCAAATCCCGGCGGACTGGAAGCTCGAAGACTGGACCTACCCGGAGCTCCGTAGCCTGCACGACGACCTCCACCGCTTTGGCCGGCCTCGGGACCTCGTGCAGGTCGGCTAGAGCGGCGCCGGATCGTCTCGAATGATGCACCACCTGGCCACGGCGGTCTCGACTTGCGGAGCGGTGCACCTGGCTATTCTGGGCCGACTGCGCCGGGCCTCTGACGCACCCTACCGAGGGCGATAATCGCTCGGACGTTTCACCTTAAGCTTTTGACTTCTCCGGCTTGCGATCCGCGGCCGGTTCCTCCGGCTTTGTCAGGAGGCTTACAACCAGAATGGTCAGCATCGAAAATGCAAACGCTGGCGCCAGGTTATAAACCTGGGCATGCCACTCCGGCAGCTGCCAGCGCCAGACAATCGCGGTGACGACGCCAACGATCATCCCGCTGAGTACGCCCCAGCCCGTGGTCCGACGCCAGAGCAGCGTCAGAATCAGGGCTGGCCCGAAACCAGCTCCCAGGCCGGCCCAGCCGTAGTCGAGCACAAAGTCGAAAACCGATTGCTGGTTGCCGATGGCAATCGACAGGGCGAGCAGCCCAATCCCGATGACGGCCGATCGGTCCAAGATCATGCGCGCCTTCCGGCTCAGGTCCAGCCCAAAGATTCGCACGATCAGGTCGTGGCTGACGGACGATGCGGCGACCAGCAGCTGGGAGTCCGCGGTCGAGCAGATCGCCGCCAGCACGGCAGCCACAATCATCCCTCCCAGAAAGCCCGGCACCAGCTGCGTGTCGCGGGCGATCACCATCAGGGTTTGCTCCGGGTTGTCCAACCCCCCTTTAAAGTACACCCGCGCCGCCATGCCCAGGAAAACGGCCCCGCTGAACAGCATCAGCACCCACACCGACGCGATCACCCCGCCCCGCAAAACGGCCGCCCGATCGCGCACCGCCATCAACCGCACCATCACGTGCGGTTGTCCTGCATTTCCCAGCGGGATTCCCAGCCAGAGCGTCAAAAAACCAAGCAGCGCCAGGCCCGACTTCCCCGCGTAGGGGTCGGTCAAAACGGCGCCGGCCGGGTCGTTCGCCAGCCCTTCCCAGAAGGCGACGGGACCGCCGATTTTTACGATCAAGAGAATCGGCAGCGCGACGATCGTCAAGATCATAAAACCGCCCTGGACCACATCGGTCCAGGCGACCGCCCGAAAGCCGCCGGTGACCGTATAGACCACTACAATTGCGAAGCCCAACAGCACGCCGTTGTTATATTTCCAGTCAAAGATCCCATTGAACGTCGTGCCGGCCGCGTTCAACTGGGCCGCCACATAGAGCACCAGCATCGAGACAATGATCATCACGCCCACGCAACGGATGAGCTGTCCCGCGAGGCCGTGGTAGGGAATCGACAACACATCGGGAATGGTCAACGCTCCCTGCTTTGCCGCCGTGTCGCGTAACCGCCAGGCCAATACGAACCAGTTAAAAAGAAAAGCGACAAAGGTTCCCAGCACGACCCACATCGCACCCAGTCCCGTTTGATACGCAACACCGACCAGTCCCAGGGTCACCCAGCCGCTCTCCGCGGAAGCCGACGACGACAACGCCGAAACCCAGGCCCCCAGGCCTCGATCCGCCAGAAAGAAATCAGAATCCGTTTGTTTGGAAAAACGGGCGCTATACAAACCCAGCGCAATAATTCCGAAGGTGTATAACGTGAAGCTGACGATCACAGGATCAAATTGCATCGGTGGCCTCTTCCTTGACCTGAGAGGCGAATCCGCCGACCCAAAGTTCACCAGGTGCCCCCAAGATATCGCGTTTCGATTTCTCAAGCGAGGGGGGAATCTGCCGGCTTCCCTGTCTTTGGCCCTTCCTGATTCGTGGCGGGAGCAAACAAACCTGTGTGAATGAATCCCTTATTATATGAGGGGTAGTGCCCTATGGCATGGTAGGGTTTTTGTATTTAATGGATGAGCATATCGCCGTGGTCTAAAAGCAACCAGGTGATCGTTGTGCGATCGCTCTGGCCGTGTTGCGATCACGTGACGGATCGGGCAAGTCATCTTGGCGGGTTCTCGCATTTCTGCAAGTCGCTTGTTATCAGTAACTTACGCAGATCCCGTCGGGTCGAGTTCTTTTTGGAAGGAAGTGGCGCAATTTTTGCAAGATGTGGGCTGCACGGTGGACATCCCCCGTACTAACCTGGAAAGGCGTTCGTGATTTCGCTTCAACCCAAACATTTAACACGCTTTCGCGATATCGGTTGGCTCCTGATAAAATACGGCCATTCCGACCTCGTGAAGCAGTCAGGTTTGGCGGAGGCGTTTAACGATGAAGCCTGGGAACGCGATGGCTCTTCGAATGCGAATGCCGAAGAGTTTGCGGCTGATCTGGAAAAGCTGGGTCCGACCTATGTCAAATTGGGCCAACTGCTGTCCACCCGCCCCGATGTAGTGAGCGCCCCGTATCGCGAAGCGCTGGAGCGTCTGCAGGACCAGGTCGACCCGCTGGATTTTGACCAGATTGAAGCCATTCTCGTACAGGAACTCAAGGGCCCGCTGGAAGATACGTTCGCCGATTTTTGCCGGGAACCGCTGGCGGCGGCGTCGCTGGGACAGGTGCATCGGGCCGTGCTGCGGGACGGCGCTCCTGTAGCCGTCAAAGTCCAGCGACCGGGTGTCCGGGAGATGGTGATCGACGACCTCGACGCTCTCCGCGAACTGGCCCGTTTGCTCGACCATCATACGGAAATCGGTCAGCAGTACGAATTTGAACGCTTGCTCGACTCCCTGCGACGGTCGCTGCTGCTGGAACTGGATTACCGGGTCGAGGCGGCCAATTATGCGTCGCTGCGGAAAGCCCTGGAAAAGTACCCGCACCTGACGACCCCCTTGGTGAAGCAGGAATTAACAACCGGTCGCATGCTGGTGATGGAGTTCATCGATGGCGTCAAGGTGACCGAACTTGAGGAAGCCGGGATCGGGCGTATCGACGGAGAAGCCCTGGCGGAAGACCTGTTTGAAGCCTACCTGCACCAGGTGCTGGTCAGCGGATTCTTTCATGCCGATCCGCACCCCGGCAACATTCTGTTAGCGGCCGACGGCCGACTCGCGATGATCGACCTGGGCATGGTCGCCAGGGTGCCGCCGCGTCTGCAGGCGAATCTGCTCAAAGTGCTGCTCACCATTGCGGAAGGCCGCGGGGAAGAAACGGCGGACATCGTCCTTTCCATGGGGTATCGCCGTCGCAATTTCGACAAGGAAGAATTCCTGCGGCGGATTTGCGATCTGGTCTCTGACAATCGCGACCTGAGTGTGAATCAAATATCGCTGGGACGCGTGCTGTTTGAGATCCAGCGAGCGGCCGCCGAAACCGGGATCCGTTTGCCGCAATCTTTCACCATGCTGGGAAAAACGCTTCTCAACCTGGACAAAACGCTAAGATGTCTACATCCCGAAATGGATCTCAATGAAGCAGTCAGCAACCATGTAACCGCCATTTTCCGCCGCCGCACACGTAATGAAATGTCGCTGGGCAAGCTGTACCAGTCCCTGATCGAAATGAACGAACTGGCGACGACCTTGCCTTCGCGGCTGAACAAGATCCTGCGCATGCTGTCAGAAAATGAGATTCGCGTGAATGTCGACGCGATCGATGAAAGGCAGCTTGTCGAAGGCATCCAAAAGGTCGCCAACCGGATTACCATCGGCCTGCTCCTGGCCTCGCTGATTATTGGCGCTTCGCTGATGACGCAGGTGCAAACCAGCTGGACGCTACTGGGCTACCCGGCCATTGCGACGGTTTTCTTTCTGCTCGCCGCGATTGGAGCGGTGGTGTTGATCGTGAACACACTCCTATCCGATCGCCAGTCCAGGGACTAGAATTCGCCGCCTGGCGCTGGGCCGATCACACACTCTCTCGACGATTATCCTGTTACAACTGATTGCTCACTTCGACTGTCGCCGATGCCTTGCATCGCCAGTTGGTAGGAGCCCTGCCTGCTACTGAGGGAACCATGGCGTCATTACTTGTGGTCGACGACGACCGAACCATTCTCCACATGATCGAACGCGCGTTCGATGATTCCGCCGTTTCCATTATCGCCGTGCGCGACCCGGCTGAAGTACTCGAAGTCATCCGCCTGCAGCAGCCCGACGTGGTCCTGCTGGATATCATGCTGCCGGAAACTTCCGGTTTGGAAATGTTCCCGCAGATCCACGAGCTTGACCCCAAGCTGCCGATTATCTTTATCACCTCCGGCGGCGCCAGCGACACCACGATCGAAGCGATGAAGCTTGGCGCCCATGACTTCCTGCTCAAGCCGCTTGACCTGAACCAGCTGCGGAAGCAGGTCAAACAGGCGATTGAGATCCGGCGCCTGATGCTGGAGCCGGTCGCCGTGCCGGGACACAAGTCCAAAGAAACGGCCCATGAAGAGCTGGTCGGCAGCAGCCTGCCCATGCTCGATGTGTACAAAGCCATCGGCCGGGTCGCCCAGGAAGACGTCACCTGCCTGATTTGCGGCGAAAGCGGCACCGGCAAGGAACTGGTCGCTCGCGCCATTTATCACCATAGCAAACGCTCCAAAGGACCATTCCTGGCGGTCAACTGCGCCGCCATCCCGGAGTCGCTCCTGGAAAGTGAACTGTTCGGCCATGAACAAGGAGCCTTCACCGGCGCCGATCGCCGTCGCCTGGGCAAGTTTGAACAATGCGACGGCGGCACGCTGTTCCTGGACGAAGTCGGCGATATGCCGGCCATGCTGCAGAGCAAAATGCTGCGTATCCTGCAGGAGCAGCGTTTTGAACGGGTCGGCGGAAATGAAACAATCCAGGTCGATGTTCGCGTCATCGCCGCCACCAACCGCGATCTGGAAGCGATGGTCGACAAAGCCGAATTCCGCGCCGACCTTTACTATCGCCTGAACGGCTTCACCCTGGGACTGGCGCCGCTGCGCGATCGAGGCAGCGATATCGACCTGCTAGTAGAATACTTCCTGACCCGTCTCAACAAATCGCTCAATCGTAATATCGTCCGCATCTCCGACGAGGCGATGGAACTGCTCCGTACCTACGAATGGCCGGGCAACGTGCGGGAACTACAGGCCATCCTCAAGCAGTCGATTCTGCAGACCACGGGGTCCGTGGTCGCGCCGGACTTTTTGCCCGACGTGATTCGCCGGGCCGCTTCGCCTTGCACGGTGGATAATGAAGACGACTCCACCACCTGCCTCAAACGGTTTATTAACCAGCGACTGGCCGGCCACACCAGTGATCTTTACGCGGAATCGTTGGAGTGGATGGAACGCTACCTGGTAGGACGCGTGCTGCGGATGACCGACGGGAACCAGACCAAAGCGTCCTCGGTGCTCGGCATTACCCGGGGCAGCCTGCGAAACAAAATCCGCAGCCTGGGAATCTCCGTGGAGCAGGTCGTCCATGTCGATGGCGACGAAGAAGGCGAAGACGACTAACCGTCGGCAAATCAAGTCCTTGACAGGGGGAGTCGGTTCAGCGACTCCCCCTTTGTCGCAGTCCCGGGCGGCAGGCGTTATTGCAGGGGACGCGCCTTGAGCACCGGATCGCTTTCCAGCGGCAGCTTGACGGCCTGGCCCGTTTCGGCCGCTTTGTAGATCGCCAGGATGATCTCGACCGAGCGACGACCTTCGTGACCATCGATCAGCGGCTTGCCGCCGGTCTCAATTGCTTTCAGCACATCGGCAAAGTGCATCGTGTGGCCATGATGGCCGATCGCTGCCGGGTCGGCGGCGCCGCCGCCGGTGTGGGTTTTCCCCGTCATTCGTTCCAGCAGGGCCTTGTCGTCATCGGTGGCTTCGGCGAAGTCCCACGTTTTAATATCTTCTTCTTCCAGCGACGCGGAGCCGCGGGAGCCGTGGATCTCCACTTTCTTGAGCGCCCCGGGATAAGCGGCGGTGGTCGCTTCGATCACTCCCAGCGCGCCGTTGGCGAAGCGGACCGCAGCCACCGCGACGTCTTCGACTTCGATCCGTTCGTGAGCCAGGGTGTCGGTCGCGGCGACAATTTCTGACACCGGCCCCATGAGCCAGGTCAAGAGATCGACGCTGTGGATCGCCTGGTTCATCAGGGCGCCGCCGCCGTCGAGCGCCCAGGTGCCGCGCCAGGCTCCCTGATCGTAGTACTCCTGGCTGCGATACCACTTGACCAGGGCGTCACCCAGAGTGAGCCGACCAAAGCGACCGCCGTCGACGGCCTGCTTGAGCAGCTGCGACGACTCATGGAAGCGGGAAGGGAAAATGGTGGAGAGCACCACGCCGGCTTTTTCGCAGGCTTCGATGATCGCGTCGCACCGGTCCAGGGTGACCTCAAGCGGTTTCTCCACGATGACATGCTTGCCCGCTTTAGCGGCGGCCAGGGCGGGCTCCAGATGGGCACCGCTGGGCGTGCAGATGGTGACCACATGCACGTCGGGATCGGCCAGCATTTCGTCCAGGTCGTAGTAAGCCTTGCAGCCTTGCGCTTCGGCAAAGCGGTCGGCTTTCTCAGGCGTGCGGTTGTAACAGGCCGCCACCCGCGCATCGGGCAGATCGCCGACTGCTTTGGCGTGAAAGCTGGCAATCATGCCGCATCCGATAATCCCGAAACCAATCGCCATAATTATCGCCTCTCCTGGGGGAATCACTTTTAAGGAATTTTATTCGGGGAACGCCGCTCTGACGCGGCATCAGGAACGCCGCAGCAAAGGCAGCTGGCGCCAGGTCGACAAGAAAGCAGGTTGACCAGAAAAACCAGTCGACCAGCAACCCGTAGACAGAATCCAGGTCGTGGCGGCGCAGCTCATTCCAGCCGGGCAGATCATTATAAAAGGATCGGAACGCCGCGTAAGTACGCCAGTCCGAGTTGGCCGCGGCTGCCGTTCGCCGCGCCGGTTTCCCTGAGGGAATCCCCAGATGCTAGTCGGCCTTCATGATCCGATTATAGCGATCGGGCCGACCTCGTCAGTTGAGGGCGACCCTGCGGGGGGCCGATGTAGGAAAAAAGCAACATCGTCGTTTGCCAGAGTGCAACATGCGGCCTAGGTTTCCCTCGGTGTCAGATTGCGCGACAGCCGATCAACCCGACGCTCCCACCGAATCTGATTCTTCCCATGGCGATCGCCCAGGCGACCTGACCGGAAGAAGAATCCTGCCCCCGTCGACGAGACACGGCGCCTCCCCGGTCGCCGCCAGAAAGCTCCCCGCAACCGAAGAGATAGCTCGATGCAGGATCTTGATATTCCCCTGTCGAACGAAGTGTATACCCCGGCGGTTGAGTCTGACAAATGGCGCGACGCTCCCTGTCGTCGACGTCGTTTGAACCGCATGCTGCACATTACGGGCTGGATCGGCTTGCTCACTCTGGCTTCGGCGCTCATCTGGGCGGTGACCTGGTTCCAGCCTCCGCGGCCCGGCTGCCTGGTGCTGCTGGGCGCAGGATACCAGGATAACCTCGATGTTCCGCAGAACGTGTTCGGCTGGCAGAGCGTGCTGGATTTTGCTCAGTTGACCGAAGGGCCGAACGGTCTGACGTACTGGGGCCGAGACCTGCTCCGGCAAGCCCATCCGCCGCAACGCCTGATGGCGGGACAACCGTGGGACCAGGGTATGCAGGACTTTGAAGAGCCGACCCTGGTGATGATGATCAATGCGCACGGAGCCAGCGACACGAATGGCGCCTACCTGATCCCGCAGAACGCCGATGATTCCGCCGATCCGCAAAACCGCCTGCGTCTGACGGACCTGCTTGATCGCCTGGCGGAGCTGCCGGCCGAAAAACATAAGCTGTTGTTGCTGGACTGCACAGGCGTAGCGGCAAACTGGCGCTGGGGATTCTTGCATAACGATTTCGCCCGCGAACTGCGGCTGGCGAACGACCGCATTTCGTCGATTCCAAATCTCGTCGTTATTTGCGCCAGCGATATCGATCAGCGATCGTGGACCTACGACGACCAGCGACGCACGATTTTCTCGCACTTTCTGATCGAAGGTCTGCGCGGGGCGGCGTTCGACGATTCCAACGACGGACGGGTGAATGCGTACGAACTGTTCGACTTCACGGCGTCCGCCGTGGCCGGCTGGGTCAAGTCGAATCGCCAGGCTTCGCAGACCCCGTTGCTGTTGCCAGAGGGCGACGTCGGCCAGGAACGGGCTTCGGCGATCGACCTGGGCGTGATCTCGCGCTCTTACAAACCCGTCGAGCCTCCGACCCGCGCGGTCGTTGGCCGACAGCCGCTGGACGAAGCCTGGCAGCGGTGCGAACAGCTGTCGTCGGCGCAGAACTCTCCCTGCGATTACGCCCCGCAGCTCTGGCGGATCATGCTTGACACGCTGGTGCGGTATGAGCAGCTGATTTACCTGGGCGATCAGCAATCGGCCGACGCGTTGCGGGTGCGACTGGAAGACCTGGCGTTTCAGATCGAACAAAAATGCACCATTTCGTTGGCCAGCATGCAGAACACCCTGGCGATGCCGGCGGTGGCAGGTTGCGACCGCGATGTTTATCGCCGTCAGGCTGAAGCGACCGTCAACCAGTTGTGGACGGCGCCCCCGGCCCAGACTTCGGACCTGTGGACCAAACAGACCCAGACGATCATCAGCCAGGCTGCGACCAATCCGGACCTGGCGCTGCGGCTGTTCCGTCTGTCGGTGTTTGACGTACTGATCGACAGGGCGGCCGAAGACCCCCAGCGGAACCTGGCGCCTGCCGCCAGACTGGCTCCCCTGGCCGGCGACCCGTTGCATCCGCTGCCTGCCGAAATCCACTTTGTGGTCATGCTGAACCGCGACCTCGACATCACGGGATTTTCTGCGGAGGACCTGGATCGCGTTCGCCTGGCGATTGAAGTTCGTCGGGTGGCTGAAAGGGCCGCTGCCGCCGCCGGACGCGGTTACGCATTGAGCGAAGAGGTTTCTCCCTGGATTCGTGATCTGGTCGACGCGGCCGATAAAGATCGTCGCGCTGGCGAAGACATGCTGCTGGCCGGACCGCAAGCCCGGGCCGATGCCGAAACGAAACTGAAAGCAGCCCAAACGCAATACGAACGCGCATTGACGCAGTCGGACACGGTGCGTGCGGCCCTGCAGGTGCGTAACCAGGCTCTGAGCGAGGCGCCTTATTACTCGGAATGGCTGGCTTCCCGCGGCGATCAGGATTCGCTGACGGAAAGTGAAAACTCGCCCGTGAACGATCTGCTGGAACTATGGACTTCAACGCATGCCTTGACGGAACAGCTGGAGCAGCCGAACTCGCATTGGATTGACGAAGCCCCGCCGGCATCGTTTGTCGACCCGCAGCCGCAAAGCCTGGCAGCCCGGGCGGATCTGGTTCGTCGCCAGTTGACGGCGATGCACAGCAGTTACGCCCGCAACGCTCGTTCCGTGGTGAGCGGTCGCAGCGATGATATCTGGCAGGAAGCCGGCAGCGCGCTTATGGTTCCGCTGGGAACCATGCCGGAACGGACGCAGCTGTGGGAAGCCCGTCGTTCGGCCAACGGCGCGATGCCCGCCACTATGGCGGCGCAGTGCGCGGTGAACCGGATGGCGACTCCGCCCCCGATCAGTGAAACGACCAAACGGAACGCGGCTCGCCAGGGTCGGCTGGCTTTGGCAATGCTGGGTCCGAAGAACTTCGACCTGGTCAAGGGGAAGGACTGGGAGAATTTCCAGCAGGTGCAACGCCGCGTGGAAGTTTTCGATGTCGAACAGCAGTGGTGGGAATCCCTGGCGCGGGCGGGCGAGCAGATTCGCGGCCGCTACCTGGAATTGCCGGCCTGGGTCGCCTCGACCAAGGAGAATGCCGACCATGAGACTCGCGAGAAAATGATCGCGGAAACGACCAACGCCTCGGCCGTTTGTCGACTGATCAGCGACGCCGCGACGGTGACCGTCAATGCTCCCCGCACGTTGCGCAAGCTCCTGCTGCAGGACCTGCTGTTGTGGCAGGCTGACCGGACCTGGCGCGACCACTGGTCGGCGCAGGATCCGAACGCTGAACCGTATTACCGAACCGCCGGCCTCACGTTTCTCGACGACGCCCGCCAGCTGGACAGCCACCACCAGGAACTGAATGCCCTGCAGCAAAAACTGCAGCAAAACGGCGTGCTGGCGTTTGCCACCCCGTCGCGGCTGGACCTGACAAGCCAGCAGCAGTTGGAGGTCGCCTGCCAGCTGGAGCCGGGCCCTGGAGCCGCGTTGCCGCCCGGCTATCCGACCGTCTGGGTGGAAGCGGGCGATTCTTTGAATCTGGTTTCGCCGGCGCCGCAGGAACGGATCGCCCAGCCATTGGGCCAGCAGGATGAGAAGTCGCAGTTTGTCTGCACGCTTCGCAGTCCGGTCCTGGATAAGGCCGAATCGACCTTTGACCAGGGGCCGACGGCGACTCCTTCGAACCTGATGCTGACCGCCCTGTTTCGCGGCCAGAAACTGCAGAGGCAGATTCCTGTATCCATTCATCTGCAGCCGGAACTGCTGGTCAGCCGACAGCCGCGGCCCGCCAAGGGCAGCATCGCCGTCCAAGGCTCCGCCAGCCTGGCTAACCAGGACGGCGTCGCCCAGGGCGCCATTACGATTGTGCTCGACGCATCCGGCAGCATGGGGCCGCCGGCCAACGAGAGCTTCTCGGCCCAGACCAAGTACGCCGAAGCCTGTCAGGCCATCCAGCAGATGATGGGCTCCCTGCCTCGCGGCGTGGTGGTCAGCGTCTGGGTGTTTGGCCAGGCATGGGGACCCCAGAAGACCACGCTCACCCCGGAAGAGACCATTCACCGCGTGGTGCCGCCGACCGTCTGGAGTCCTGAAGATCCTGCCCAGCTGCAGACCTTGCTGCGGGCGATCCAGTACCCGGCAATCGAGCCCTGGAACGAATCCCCCCTGATCGAAGCGATGCTCAAGGCCAAAGAGGATCTGATGACGGCGCCCGGCTTCAAAAGCATGGTCGTCATTACCGACGGCGTGGACAACCGGTTTGAGACGCAGTCCGGCGGGCAAACGGTCAGCCAGGCTCTCAACCAGGCGTTTCGCAACTCGGGCATTGAGGTGAACCTGCTCGGCTTCAAAGTCGCCAACCAGGAAATGGAACAGGCGAAGAAGCAGTTCCAGGTGGTCGAAACGTGGATGCCGCCCGGCAAGTACTACCTGCTCAGTCAGGCCAGCGAACTGGAGTCGCAATTGACCGCCGCTGCGGCGCCGCACCTGCGCTACTGGGTGCAGAACTACGATAACCGCACCTTGCCGGGATTGCCGGCCGACGGACTCGATGTGAGCCAGCCCAACTCCAATCTTCGCTGGCTGCCCGGCGGAGCCGACCCCGGCGGTTACCAGCTGCGTTTCAGTGAACAGTCCGCCAAACAGACGCCCGTGCTGATCCGCGGCGGCGACCTGCTGTTGCTGCAGGCGAACCGCACGGCCAAAGGCTTGAATGCCGCACGGATTCCGTACGCCAAAACGTTCTGGTCGTGGAAACCCTCGCGGACCGAAGGCAACTTCCAGGCGGCCGTATTGCAGAACCAGCGCACGGGCGACCGCACGCTGGAAATGCTGATGACGCTCGAAGCGGCCGGACAATCGCAGGACGTGCTGCAGCAATGGGAGCCGCGTGATATCTGGGTGGAAGCCGCCCCGGCCAAGGCCGGCAAGCCGATTGCGGTGCAGTGGCGCCGGGAGTTTGGCTACGCTGCTCCGGCCTGGACGTTGTCCGCCGCCAGCTGGCCGACCGGTGATAAGAAAGGCGACCTCGCCCGTCCCGACCTGAAGGTCTGGTGGAGCCCCGATGAGCAAACGCCTGCCGCTGTGCTGCTGCAACGCGGACGCGACTTTGATAACTACGCCAGCCTGCACAACCTGGCGGTTTCCGCCCTGGAGCAGCGGGCCGTGCTGGAAAGCATTGCGGTCGAAGAGCACTATGTGCAGACCGGTCCCAACCTGCGAGAGAAACGATCCTGCCTGGTCGTGCGAATGGCCCAGGATAACGGAGACGCCTTGCGGGTCCGACTGGAAGGGGTCGCAGCGGCCGGTGAAGAGCACCGCTATTACCCGACGGTCGGTCGTTACGCGGCGTTGTTCTGGCCCGTCACGGCCGACGAAGCGGACATGACGCTGCAGGGCGTGTCGCTGCTCTCCATGCAAGCGTTCAAACGCCAGGCCGAACGTCGCGGTTACTTCCTGGACTTCCAGGACCTGGTTGCTCCGGACCCGAACGATACCCGTCCGGCCCCCGACTATTCGACCCATCCGTAAACAGGGCCGTAACGTCGCCCTTGGATCGTCTCCCTGATCGCAGGCGGTTTCGTCATTCGAACCGTCTGCGAAGTCCTGCCTGCCGCTTCTGTGCGGACGCCTTGATCTGGAACCAGGTCGAGGCCGTTCCGTTCGACGTCCCTCCGACGAAGTGATCTCCACGATGAACGAGTCGACAACTGAACTGCTCTGGCGGTCCACTCCCCCGGTCCGCGACGCCGCCAAACGCAAGGTGAAACGCCGTCTGGTGGTTGGTCTGGCCTTCTGCCTGTGTCTGGCAGGGGCGGCTTTGGGCGTGGCTTCGCTGATCGACACGGCTCCCGATCCGTTATTCATCGCTTATTACAGCACGCTGGCGCCCGAGGGCGCTCTTACGCTGGATCACCCCACAGCCCGCGAATATGAAGCGCTTAAATCCGGGGCGGCGCTCGCCTCGTTTTCACGGCGCACCATCGCCCGCAGCCAGCATGCCTTTCAGGAAGAGTTGTCGGCTTTGGCGGAGAATTCCGACAAGGGGCTCGTGCTGTACTTGTCGTGCAGCGCCGGGCTGAATAGCGACGGCCACATTGTGCTGCGTCATGCCCGTCCCGATGCAGGGGCGGCCGCCATCACGCTGCATTCCGTGCTGGACGAAATCAAGGATTGTCCTGCGCGGAAGAAACTGCTGGTGCTTGATATCGTCTGGCCGGCGCATGAAATCGAATCGGGATTCTTCCCGGCCATTGCGAACGATCTGATCGATATTGAACTCAAGAACGTTCCCGACCAGCGTCGCCTGGTGCTGTGCTCCACTTCCAAAGGGCAGTACGCCTTTAACAACCTGGCCGCGGGCCGCACTGTTTTTGGCGACTACTTCGACCGCGGCATGGCAGGCGCCGCAGACGGCTGCAACGACTCCCACACTTTTGATGGTCGCGTGATGGTTCGCGAGCTTGCCAATTACCTGCAGATGCATGTCGATCGCTGGGCCATGCTGAATCGCGGCCTGCGGCAAACGCCGCGACTGCTGGGCGACGGAGTCGACTTTGATCTGGCGGCGTATTCGTTGCCGCTCAAGCCTCCGGCCGACTTGTCTGAGTCCTTGCGAGAGTATCCCAAATGGCTGCTGGAGGGCTGGGAACAACGGGACAAGATGGTTGCCGACGGCAAGCTGGAATCGTACCCCTGGCTGACGCGGCGTCTGGAAGCTGCCTTGCTCCAGGCCGAACTGCGCTGGCGGAGCGGGGCGGACGAAGCGACCGTGCAGTCCGACTATGTGCTGCGTGAATCCGAATTCAAGCGTCTGCTGGAACGCTTTGAGTCCTACCTGACCGAACCGCGTCCGTTTTCACTGGCCCAGCTTGAATTACTGCAGCCGGTCGACGCGACCAAAGCCTCAGCCGCCCTGGCAGTGATGCTGAGCGATTTCCAGGCCCAGTCTTCCCAGGCGCCTGCCGCCTCGTGGCCCGCCTTGCGCGACAAGCTGGCCGGGGAGTTTATGGTCAAGGCCAAGGAGGAGTCCGACGCCGCGGTGGCGATCGCCGTCTTTATCGCGTTGTGCAACGACACAACGGGTTCACGCGACACCATTCGCTGGCTGGACCGTGTCCTGCGGTCGCGTCAGCCGCGGCCCCTGTATGAAGAGACCAACGTGATTCGACGCCTGGCCGAACTCGACGTGCCCGACGACCAATGGCCTGCTGCGAATGTGCGCGCGTTGCTGAGAGTGGTGCGACTGGGCGAACAGGCGATCAGCGATCCTTGTGCATTTGTCTGGTCAGGCGACTTTCTCAGCCTTGCGGCCCAGCAGCGCCACAACGGAGAGGTGTTGATGTGGTCGCCGGGGTTCGCCGCGCCAAGCGAAGTGGAAAGACTGCTGGCCGTCGCCGAACAGCGGTTCTCAGCCGCACTGGAATCGTCCCGCACGGTTGACCTGGCGGTGCGTACGTGCGATCGCGGCTTCCGCCTGCTGCAGGCCTATGCGGGTTACCTGGAACACGAAGTCTCGGACGACAACTGGCGCGCCGCCCTGGCTGCGGTCGGCCAGTTATGCGACGAGCTGGGCAGCGACCAGAAACACGGAGGCGCAGTAGCCGAAAGAGTCCAGAGCCTGCGCCGGCTGACGGCCGTCGCCGTTATGCAGCTGAACACCCTGGAACGTCCCTTCCTGCCTGCCAATGTTGATCGCCTTTGTGAGGCGGCCCAGACAGAGCTGGCGGGTCCGCTTCAGGTCCAGCGGCTCGACGCGGTGCTGAGTACGCCTTTACTGGACGCCCCCCAGCGATTGGCGGCCTGGCAAGCTCGCAACGCCCTGGCTCATCGACTGAACCTCGCCACGCAAAAATTGGACGAGGAAGGCCCGATTTCCAAAGAGGCCTTTGCCAAACTCGTGTTCTCGATCACCCAGGGCGACTTGCTGCAGAACGGCAGCATGAACGCCGTCTGGCGTCGCCTGCAGCGTGCGGCCGCGATCCTGAAACTGGCCGGCTGGCCATTGGATCAGTTGCCGGTGCTGTCGTATGACCCCCAGAAGGAATCGTGCACCGAGTTCGATGCGGCCCGCGAAGCGGCTTCCAAACTGCAGCAGATCTGGCGGCACTTGCTGGCTCTGCAGATCGAACAGGATCAGAACACCATGGCGGCCGCCCGCCTGGTCTGGGTGGCGACCCCCTATTACCCGATGCCGGCTCTCGACGACCCCGCCCGCAATCCGCGGATGCAGCAACACGCCAAACAGGCCCGCCGTCGCTGGAGCTGGCTGTCGGAACGTTACCGTTATGCGGCGCGGGATTGCATTCGTCCTGACTTTTACGCCGAAACGGCTCGCCTTTATGAGACGCTCGCCCCGGCGCCGCCGGAAGCGTTCGTCCAGGTGCTATCTTGTGGTCCTGCGGCTGGGGCCGGAACGTCCGCCCTGAATCCGCTGGCGTCGACCGATCCTTTAGCGCCCGCCCCGGCCAGCAGCGCGGCCCCGATCGATACGGCAAGTTCCGATACGCTGGTCGCTGCCATTCAATGGCGCGTCGCCGGCGGCGCCGCGCCCGTCAAAGGCGCCGTGAAAGTCGACATCCTGGCCGAGTCGGATTCGCTTTCCGCTAAAGTCCTGAATAAAACCCTCGATCCAAATGGTCCCTTGCTGGTGGCGCTGACCAGTCACCCGGCCGTCGCTGGCGCACCGGGCGAAACCCCGCTGGGCGTGATGGTCCGTTTTCTGATCAATGGAAAAACCTATCACTACCGGCTGGCGTCCTCTTCGCTTCTGGAGGGCGACCAGGTGGCGGTCGTGGTTAGCGAGACCACAACGCCGCCGGCCGAAAGTATCGAACAGCTTGACGTGCGGCCCTCGGGCGCTCCGCGTACGTACTATCTGTTTGCCAGGAACCGATCGGGCGATCCCCAGAACTGCCGCGTTGAAATGGAAGGCGCCGGTCCGGTCACGTTGAGCCTTGCTGCCGGCGAAACCAAACCGATCCTGTTTGTGGGGGCCCCGCCCCAGCCAAAAGCGCCGCTGCCTCGCATTGAAGAACCCGTCGTGGTTCGGGTGGTCGACGCCGCATCCGGCCAGCCGCTGGGTAGCCGCGCCCTGTGGCCGACGGTGCTCTCCCCCCGCAACTATGTGCGAGCCAGCGACGTCCGCTTTCTTCCGGAGAGTTCCACCCGCAACCGGCTAGAAGCAGTCGTTACCGTGGCAGGCTTGCCGCCAGGCGGACCGTGCGCGGTGAAACTGCTGGCGTCTCCTGATAACATTCCGGGCTTGTCTTCCATCAAGACAGGTCTCTTCCAGGGGGCGCTGCAGGAAGGACAAAGTCTGACACTCTTCGCCCAGGACATGCAGCTGCAGGCCGGCGTCGGCCCCAACGGCGAGTTCAGCATCGCCGCCGACGGCGCTCCCCGCGTGTTTGTGTACGAAACGACCTTCGCTCGCCAGGGTACGGCCGTCTCTCCGCGGAGGCTGCTGTCGCCTCGCGTGCTGATGTCGGCTCCCGCCATCCTGGCCGCCGCTCCCACCATGCAGGTGCAGCTGCAGGTCGACAATGGGCCCGACGACTCCACGCTCGAGGTTGCCATCGGCCAGAATTCCGACGCCGGATTCCTGGCGGAGTCCGTCATGAATCTGTCGACTCCGCAAGAGTTCCAGATCGGCTTTAGCCCCTTCGGCAAAGGCGGCGCCTGGATGTTTTCCGGCGGCGTCAACGACTGGTCTCCGGAGTTGGATATCGCCGGCGTCGTTGGCCGACGCGTGGTGCAGGTCCGTCTGCTGGATCGTGCAGGACGACAGCTGGGGATCGCCCAGCAACCCGTCATCATCGACGACAGCCCGCCGCAGAACTTGTACTTTGTGGCGCCGCCGGCGTACGCCTCCGACAAGGAGCCGTTGAATTTGACGGCCGCCGGCTTTGACAGTTTGTCAGGCGTCGCCCAGGTGGATTTCTTTGTCGGCAAGCCGGTCGACAAGAAAGTCCCGGCCACCGCCGTGCTGTATCCGGCGGACCAGGACGGAGCCGCCTGGACGGTGCAATTGCCGCCAAGCAAACTGCTGGGACCGACCGCCATTACGGCTCGCTTTACCGACGGCGCCGGGTTGTTCTCCTTTGTCACGACCGTGGTCAACTTTAACGCGGATCCGCCTGCTCCGGTCGGCGGAGTGGCCGGCGTGGTGGTGGAGGGAAGTCGTCCCCAGGCGAATCTCGATGTCTGGCTGATCAACGCCGCTGGCAAAGTCGTGGCCTCGACCAAGACGGGCGCCAACGGCCGGTTCGATTTCAACCAGGCCAAACCGGGCGCCTATACTGTCTGGGCGGAGCAGTCGTTTCCCAGCCGGAAAGCAACGGCCGACGTGACGGTTGTGGCCGGCAAGCAGGTCGACGCCAGCCTTGACCTTGCCCTGTAGGTAAAAGGCAACTGCTGATGCAGGATGCCGCGGGTTCGCCGGCGGAGTTTTATCTGCGTCATGCTGCGGGACGGCTTTCTCGGGGCATGGCGGGATGTTTCCGGCGCCTTTGGCGGCTCTTCTTTCTCAGCGGTTCGCACTCTGGCGAACCTGCGTTGACTTTGCGGGGTGCGGGTCGGTTTACGCAATGGGGAGCCCGTAGCGCGAACCAGGGCCATCAGGTAACGGTTGCACCGAATTGCTCAATTTTCCCGATTCGTCCGCCGATGATGGTTATACCCGGCGCCGGAATCGTGCCGGGTCAATCCCACATCCAGGCTTCCGCCGCGCTGACCCGCAAAGCAGTGAGACGGTGGAAACCTCTTTCCCGGCTTGGTTCCGCCTTGCCGGTAGTCGCGTGCGTTTGTCGACCCGCATCGATGTTTCGCGCGAGCCACCTTCAGAGGAAATCGACCCATGAAACGCGCACTCCCTTGGGGCGCCGCAGCGGTGCTGTTGATTATTGGCGGCGTTGGCTGTGTTGCGCCGGGCGTTGATTCGCCGGGCGGCATCTTTAAATTTGTAAACGAAGAAGCGGTCGTCAGCCCAAATGGCGCTGCCGAAACGCAAGCCTATGAAGGCGCCCAGGTGGTGTTTCGCCAGAACGACGGGGAAGCGAATCCGTCTCTTGACGGTCCGCCGCCGCCGACCCCTTTGGCCGATGACTCGGGCGGACTGGATTTCAACAGCGGTAACAGAAGCGCCGGTCCCAGCACTCCAGCTCCCAGTACTCCGGCTCCCTTAGCGCCTCACGCCGAAGAAGTCGGCTCGGGTCGCCAAGGGCTCAGCGGTGCGGTTCCCATCGCTCCGCCGCAAGCCGACCCTTATGGTCAGGGTTACCCGCCCGCCCAGGGATACAATCCGTATGCGGCCGGCCCGAATCCTTACGCACCGCCGCAGTACGCCGCTTATCCCCAGCAGCCGATGCAAGGGGGAGCCGAAGCTGGTGCAGCGAATGGTTACAGCGAAGGCTGCCAGAACTGCCAGGGCGGTAACTGCCAGGGATGTAATCACTGTCAGGGCGGATATTGCCATGCCCGTGGATTTGGAGGCAGGCACGGCGGTTATCACGACGGCGAAGCCCACGGCATCTTTGGCCATTGCGGCCATCGCCTGGGAGCCTGCTTCGGCGGTTGTCGTGGCTGGCTGTCGGGATGTCTCGGCCGTTGCCGCGGCGGCGCCGCGGGGATGCACGAGCCCAAACCGTACACGGGGCCGTATGCCGGACCGAGCGGCCCCGCAACGGGCGCCGTGGCGTATCCTTACTACACGACCCGGGCGCCCCGCGACTTCCTGATGAACAACCCGCCGCCGCTAGGCCCGTAGGGTTTCCGCAGCGATAACTTTAGTCATGTCAACAAGCCCTGCATCTGCAGGGCTTGTTGCATTCCGGGCCGGGCCTGGGCGGTGCTGCATACGCGACCCTTGCTTGACCGCGAGGCCTTGGCGCGGGAGTCTGGAGAGATCTTTCCTCTTGCAAGGCAATCCCATGACCCCTTTCGTCCCTCGGGCAATGTCAACGCTCCTCCTTTTGCTGCTGGCCTCCTCTGCCGGTTTGCGGGCCGAGGATCCCCAGCCGGAGCCCGGCAGCCGGATCGAACAAACGGCCCACTGGGAGATGGAAACCCTCAAGTGTAAAGACGGCCGCACGCTGTACGGCCTGATGCAAAAGATCACGCGGCGCGAAATGGAATTCGTCGAGGTGGTCCGGCGCAGCGGCAAACCGCTGTATCTGGTCGTGCATTACTATGCGCCTGGTGCGGTGGAGAAGTGGACGAAGCTTGATCCCCCGGACCGCCGGGAACTGATCCAGCGCATCGGGCCGTTGCTGCTGCACAAGAATCGTCGGCGAATTGAAGCAGGCCGGATGGAGGTCGTCGAGCTGCGGGAGTCGACCGTCGAGGGAGTCGTCTGGCGGCAAGCCTCGACGCCTTCGTTTCTTCTGAAAAGCACGGCCGACGAGGACACCACGCGGCGGGCCGTCGTCCGGCTCGAGCAGATGTTTCGCGCCTATCAGCAGATCTTGCCGCCGCAGCTGGATCGAAATAAACCCGTCACGATTGAACTGCTGGGAACGCGCGCCGAGTACCGCGCCGAACTGGCCCGTCGCCAGCTGCAGATTGAGAATCCGGCCTTCTTCTCGGCTGCAGAGAACCTGATCGTGGCGGGCGACGACCTGCAGGTCTACGCGGAACAGCTGGTCAATACGCGGGCCGAGAATGAACAGGTCCGCCGCCGCTATGATGCTCTTGACGCCGACTTTGAGGAACGCATTACAAAGTTAGCCGCCGACCTGAAGGCTAATGGATACCAGCCGACGGATATCCAGGCCGAGATTCGCCTGCGCCGGGCCGCCTGGACGAACGAACGGACTGCGGCCATGACCCGTATCCTGGAAGCAAACCGTCGGAACGAAACGCGCAGCGGGCAATTGCTGCAGCGGGTTTTCGCCCGGCTGTTTCACGAATCGTTCCACGCCTGGTATGAGAACTACGTTTTTCCCGAGCGCAATGCCGACACGCCCCGCTGGCTACACGAAGGTCTGGCCCAGATTTTCGAAACGGGCCACCTGGAGGCGGATACTTTGCGGATCGACGCTCCCAGTCGCGAATCGCTGCTCGCCCTGCAGGAGGACCTGCGCGGACCGGAGCCGCTTCGCCTGCGGGAGTTGCTGACGTCGGAAGAAAACGCCTTCCTGGCCTGGCGCCACGACCCGAACATTTCGGAGCGATACTATCTTTATTCCTGGGGCGTGGCCTGGTACCTGACATTCGATCGCGACCTGCTCAGCGCCGACTCGCTTTCTGGTTACGTTTCGCCGCAGGCTGCACGAGAGGATCCGATCCCCCGGTTCGAACGGTTCGTCGGCCAGGATCTGGAGACCTTTGAGGCCGCCTGGCAAAAGGCCATGCTGGACCGGAAGCCGTCGCGTCCCTGAACGCCGGCTTGGATGCCTGATGAACCTGACCGCCAGGGAAAGGTTGATGCGGCCTCGCATGAATGAACGGTTAGCAACTGGCGAATATTGCTGGCTGCAACAGGGCCTTTCTGGGGGCTGAGGGGGAATCGTTCGCCACGAAACGGCTGAATTTGATCCAATTCCCGCGGACGGGCAGGCGCTTGCCTTGTGGCGCACGCGACGTCGGCGCACAATTAAATTTCGTGAATGCGGCGCGCCGCCATTTTGTGTTTCTAGTCGTTTGTCGGTTGTTCGTGATCTATGCCGATTAAAGTCACCTGCTCCTGCGGGCAGAACCTCACCGCCAAAGATGAACTCGCCGGTCGGGTTGTGAAGTGCCCCAAATGCGGCAACGCGCTACAGATTCCCGGAGGCGCTAAACCGGCCGCAGGAACCAGGCCGCCGTCGCAAGCGAAACCGGCCCCCAGGAAACCGCCGGTCAAACCGCAGGCTCCGCCCCCGCCGCAGGCTCCGCCTGCCGGCGGCGGATTCGACGATCTTTTCGACGATATCGGACTGGCTCCCGTGCAGGGGTCTCCGACTTGTCCGAACTGCCATGCCCAGATGTCGCCGGAGGCCGTGATCTGCATCAGCTGCGGTTATAACCGGCAAACCGGGGCCCGACTGCAGGGGGTGGCGTCGGTCGAAGCCACCGAGGCCAACATGGCCGAAGCCCTGGTGCAAAAGGCTCGCCGGGATATCGATGCCAACCCCGACTCTCGCCAGAACGAAAGCGACTTTGGCGACGCCAGCAGCGCCTGGACCTGGGTGCTGCTGCTGTTTTTGCCGCTGCTGTTTATCCTGGCCGTCGTCATCACTTTGTTCTGGGGCGGTCGTCTGATTGCATACCAGGAAGCCATTGTGGCGAGCATTATGGAGGACGGCTTTAGTCTGGTGACGCTGGCCTTGCTCATTTACTTTTTCGCCACGCTGGCGGGGGCGATCGGCTGGTTTTCTTTGAGCATGCAAGCGCTTGAAGAGAATATCACCCAGGGCATGGCCAACATTCTCACCTGCGGCCTGTACTCGCACTACTATGCGATTATGACATTCAACAAGAATGGCTTCGCCGCGACCATGTACTTTGCTTCGTACTTTTTGTTCATGACCGGCATTACGGTCATGTACAACCATAATATCGAACTGGTCGTGCCGGCCGACGATGTGGGCCACTGGATTGTCTTTTTGTGGTTCATGTGGTTTGCCCAGGTCTTGTCGCTGGTGGGCTATTTGTGGGGTTCGGTTGTGATCTGGGAGATCAATCCCGTACATGGGATTATCTGCAGCGTGACCGGCCTGGGATTGCTGGTGCTGGGCTTTATGCACTTCAAAAAGGCTGCGGCGCCTACCATTTTGTACTGTGTGAGTTTCGTTCTGTTGTTGTCGGCTTTTATCTGGTTGATTTTGATTTCGGGTCAGTTATCAGACATCCCGGCAATGTTGCCGGAAATCAAAGAAATTTAACCCGGCGCTCGCGATGACGCTTCAGGTGAAATGCCAGTGCGGAAAGAGCTTCCTGGCCCAGCCGCATCTGGAAGGGAAAAAAGTGCGTTGCCCGGCCTGCCAGGCCTGGCTGCAGGTTCCGCGTCGTCGGACTCCTGCGCCGGCGGCCCCGGGTGCAAAGCTAATTGCCGCCTGCCAGTGCGGGCAGCGTTTTCAAGCAGAACCGCATCTGGCTGGCAAGGAGGTCGCCTGCCCCAGCTGTCAGCGGACGATCCGGATTCCTCGGCAACCGGTGCGGCATTCTGGCGGCAATGTGTTTGATGAGGTTGTCGCTTCCTCCGGCATGACGCCTCCGCCGCCCCCTGCGGTCTGGCCGGCTTCCGGCGCAATGGCAAACTCTTCGCAAGATCTGCCTCGCTGGATTCTTCCGGCCGCGATGGGAGGCTGTGGGATGCTGGTCCTGCTTTTTCTGGTGTTGCTTGCCGTCCAGATTTTGCCTGCTTCCAGCGACGATGCGGATCCCGATACCGCCCCGCAGCCGACCCTTCTGCAGAATACCGCCGGCGCGGTCGCGGTCGAACCGGATCCTCTGTCGGAAACGGCAAGCACGGGGCGGCGATACGCTTCGGCCATGGGGAAGTTCACGGCCGACTTCCCGTTGCCGCCTTCGGTGGAAGAAGGTACGGCCGAGCTCACCGGCGGCGACGCCCCGTTTACGGGCGTCCGTGCAAACGACCCCAGCGGCGCCGTCTTTCAGGTGGTGTCGTACGCGCTGCCGGAGTTGTCGATCCTCAATGACCAGAACGAACTGCTCGACGCCTACTGCGACCAGGTGGCCCGCCAACGCCAGGTGACGCATCGGGTCGAGTTGCTGCTCGATGGACGGGTCGGCCGCTCTCTGGAATACGCCGACACCCCTGCCAGACAGCCGGTAACCGTCCGCACACGGATTTACCAGCTGGACGATCGCCAGGTGCATGCGACCGTGTTCCTGCCCCAGGGCGTATCCGCCGACGACAAGACCAGCCGCTTTTTCGATTCGCTCCGACTGGGCGCACCCAGCGCCAGACAGGCGGATTAACTCGCCGGTCATGGCGTCCGCCTGGTTACCGGGCATGGGACCTCCGCCGGTTCTTTTGGGGTTTGCTGACGAGTTGCGTATACTACGTACTCAGAAGAGTCCAGCGTTTCAAAAGGGGGCACGGAGTGAGTAATGCGGAACCAGGGAAACGGGAAGTCCCGCCCGAGCGACCACTGCCCTCGCCGCAACCGTCCCCATCAGGCGAACGTCATCTGCCTCCGCCGCTCCCGCGTGAAGCGCGACTCCCGCCGCCTTTGCCTGGTAAAGAAGCCTCGCCAGCCTCCCCAGGCGCGCCCAGCAATCCAGCGCCCGTTCCTCCGTCGTCGCCTACTGCGGAGAATGCGACCACGCCCGTGCCGCGGAAACCCTCCCCGGGCGAGACACGGTCGTCTCCCGTCGCGGGGGCTCCTGGCGTCATTCAGCGTCCCATTCCTCTGGATCTGGCTTCGCCCTTTGAGCCGCCTGTGCCTCCGCCTGTTTGCTCGGCGTCGACTTCCGGGGGTTCGTCGGCGAACGAGCCATCCACCGGTTCACGGTCGGGCCCGCGGCGTGCCGCTCGTCGGCGTTCTCTTGTGGGCGGTCGGTGGAATCGCTGGGCAATCGTCCTGGGCGGGCTGGCGGCCTTCCTGTTGCTGGGGCTTTTGCTAACGCTGTACAGCCAGCCGGCAACCCTGGCCACCGGCGATGCCGCGAGAGATCCGCACACTGGCGACACTCGCAAGTGGGACGGAGAGCAACACCTCGCCCATGATCGTGAGCCAACGGACGAGCCTGCCGGCGTCGTGGAAACCCAGGCGGATTCGGCGACTTCCGCCGCTCCCGCGTCCCTCGCTGACACGGGGCTCGCTCTCGCTACTGGCGATGTTGCTGGTGAACACGTTGCCTCGCGACCGGACCCGTCGCGAATCGCCGCGGCGACGGCTCCGACATCAACCGCGGAAGCGAGCCCCACAGATCCTGCGCCAGCTCCAACGGTTCCCCCGGTTGCCAGCAGGCCGCCGGTTGCCAGGGTGCGGTCGCCGCTGCCTGGCGCCAGCGATTTGATCCGGTCTAATGAAGCCCTGGAAAAGAAATATGGAGAGCGACTGACCGAACCGCTGCCGGCAGACGAGAAGTCTCGCCTGGCGCAGCTGCTGTACGAGGACGCACTCAACCTGGAAGCTCCGGCCGACCGCTTTGTTCGCTGGCAGCTGGCGCTCGAGCTGGCTCTGAAGTCGGGCCATACCGACGTCGCACATCAAACGGTCGAACGCTTGAACGAACAGTTCCAGGGCGACCCGTTCGCTCGTCGCTGGCAGGCTCTGCAGGGACTGGCCGAAGTCGCCAGGACGACGGAGCAACGACTGGAGCTGGCTCAGCGCGGCCTGGTGTTATCCGACGAATTGATTGAGCTGCGACGGTACGACGACGCCCGGCCGGCAGCCGAACTGGCGTTGTCGCTGGGACGCCGGGCCCGCAGCGGTCCGTTCCAGATCCAGGCCCGCGACACGCTGGCAGATATCGACCATTGGAAAGAGCTGGAGGAGGCCAACACGGCGGCTCTCACCACGCTGGCGGTTCGCCCAGACGACCCGGTCGCACTGATGCATCGCGGTCGTTACCTGTGCCTGGTGCAGGGCGACTGGAACCGCGGATTGCCGTTGCTCCGCAACTCGGGGGTGGAGGCGGCCGTGCAGGCCGTCGCGCGGGAGACTGCCGCTCCGATGACCGCCGAAGAACGGATCGCGACTGCCGAAGCGTGGCGGAATCTGGCATTCTCTGACAGCAGTTTCCAGGGATTCTACAGCCGCGCCCTGGCGTGGTACGCCGTGGCCCAGCCGTTCGCATCGGGGGAGCAGCTCGCGCTTATTGACCGCCGCTTGAAAGAAATCGGCCGACAGAATCTGTCGCCCCGCCAGATCGACGCCGCCCGGATCGTAGTGCAGGCGATCGACCGTTAGGACTTCTGGTCGCCGCTGGAGTCGCCGGGTTTCGACCGAACGCCACACTGCAGAATTGGACAGGGCGCCTGTGGTCCTTTAAGATCGCGTGCTCTGTCTGGCGCAACAACTTGCGCCGTACCAAGGACGTTTTCTTATCCAGGCTGACGACGAAAAAAGGCTTTCGATGAAACATAAACTGGCGGCGTGGTTGCTGGCAGGCTTGCTACTTCAGGGGTCGCTCCTGCAGGCGCACCCGGGACATGATCCCGATGAAGACGAACCGCCGGCCGTATTCGTTTACGACAAGCCCGAGGTGGAGGTCGCTGCGACCTTGCTGGAGAATCCCCTGGCCTATGATGCGTCCGCCGCAGCGGTAGGCGAGGCAGTCTGGTTCGCCTGGCTGGAGTTTGTGCCGGAACAGGGAGACGCCCTCTGGGTCGGTCGCCGGCAGGACGACGCCTGGACCGTGAAGCAGAAGGTGCGGCAATACATGGACGGCTGCGCCAACCCGAACCTGACACGCGACTCCGACGATCGGCTCTGGCTGAGCTTTGAGGCCCGCGTTGATAACGCCTGGGATGTGTACGCCGTACGCATCGATGACCAGGGAAAACCGCAGCAGGAGCCGCTGCCAGTGAGTCCCGCCAAAGGGCCGGCAGACACGCGTCACACGGTTACGGCCGACCGGCAGGGCGGACTCTGGTTCGTCTGGCAAACGGACAATCAGGGCCAGTTCGATATTGTCGCGCGTCGCTTCAACACGCGCGACAAAACCTGGAACCGCGCCTTTCGCGTCAGCGGGAACGATCGGGGCGACTGGAATCCCCAGGCCGCCATCGATTCCCAGGGAAAGCTGTCGGTCGTCTGGGATGGCTTCGACGGTGAGAGTTATAACGTTTACCTGCGGTCCTTTGCCGACGACGCCTGGGGCCCCACCCTGGCCGTCGCTGCAGGCCCGACCTTCGAAGGCCGGGCGGTGATCGCCATCGACCGGCAGGATCGACGCTGGGTCGCCTGGGAAGAAGGCGGCGACAACTGGGGCCGGCCGTACCGCGGTATTCTGACTCCGCTGATTAACGATCAGCTGGGCCCGTTGCATCGCTACCGTCGATTGCACGTGGCGATCGTGTCGGAATCGGGACGACTGCAGCAACTGCCAGAACCGTTGCCGGCGCCGCAGTGGGATGCGGCGGCCAGGCGGAAGCATCCGTCGGGGGAGATCAAACACACGGGCGCCTTTTACGAGCGACCGCGCCTGTCGGTCGATGGCGACGGCCGGGTCTGGCTCGCCTATCGCCACTTCTATACGCCGTGGCTTGGCGTTGAACACAAGGGACATGTCGAGCAGGGCTGGGGCGTTTACGCCCGTTACTATGGCGACCAGGGCTGGTCCCCGCTCCAGCAGTTCGACATCGGCCAGGGCGACGGCATGCAGCGGCTGGAACTGGCCCCGTCCGGCGACGGGCTGGTCGCGGCGTTTACCACCGGCCGCACGCATCGCACGCCTGACAAGCGTCCCCGCGGCGTCGTGCTGGCTCGACTGGCTGGAGACAAACCGGCTGCAGGAGAGCTGAAACTGCCGCCGGGAGCGCCGCTGGTGGAAGCCGACTTCCATCCGTTCCGCCCGCCGGTCCGGCCGACGGCGACCATCGCCGGCCAGCAGCAACAGCTGTTCTTTGGCGACCTGCATCGGCATACGGACCTGTCGCTCTGTCGCGTGCCGATGGATGGCACCATCGAAGACGCTTACCGCTACGCCAGCGATGTGGCCCGGCTGGATTTCCTGGGCATCACCGATCACTCCCGCGATATCGCGCAGGGCGATCCGCTTAGCCAGTTATGGTGGCGCAGCCGGAAGGAGGTCTATCGCCACCAGGCAGGCGATGTCTTTCTTCCCTTTTATGCGTACGAGCGCAGCCATGGCGACACGGCCGACCACAACGTGATCTCGCTCCGCGGCGACATGCTGCGGCCGCACACGTATCCGGTGCCGCAGTTCTGGAAGGAGCTTGACGAACAAACCATCACCATTCCCCACCAGCCCATTCGTCGGAACACCTGGGAGTACCAGGACGACGCCCTGCGACCGCTGCTGGAGATCTTCCAGGGTTGCCGTGATACGTCGATCGAAGAGGACGCCCATCGCGGACTGGGGAAAGGTTTTCTGCTGGGCTTCATCGCCAGCAGCGACCACTCTTCGACCTCGGCCAGCTACGCCTGTGTCTGGGCGCCCCAGGCGACGCGGCCCTCTATCTTTGACGCGTTCAAAGCCCGCCGCACCTATGGAGCGACGGCCCGGATTGAACTGATCGCCCAGGCCGGCGAGCACTGGATGGGGGAAGAAATCGCCGGCGGCAAGCTGCCGCCGCTGCGGCTCAAGGCGACCGGAACCGACATCATCCGTAGCGTAGAGCTGGTCGTCGACGGGAAGGTGGTGAAGGAGTTCTCTCCGTTGAAAAAGCAGATTGAGATCGCCCACGACCTGGACCTGGCCGGCTCGCACTTTGTCTATTTCCATCTGACGCAGGTCGACGGGAACGAAGCCTGGTCTTCGCCGTTCTTTCTGCGCCCCTGATCCAGGTCCACGACAAGACCTTCTGCAGCTCTAGGCGGTTTCCTGCTCCGCCAGGCCGTGATCTTTGATCATCGTTTCGCGGATTTTGAACTTCTGGATTTTGCCGGTTACGGTTTGCGGGAACTCGGCGACAAAGCGAATGTAGCGCGGCGCCTTGTAGTGGGCCAGGCTGCAGCGGCAGAACTCCCGCACGTCGGCCTCATCCAACTGCGCGCCCTGTTTGAGTTTGATCCAGGCGCATAACTCCTCGCCGTACTTCTCGTCGGGCACGCCCAGCACGACGGCCTGTTCAATGGCGTCGTGGGTGAACAGGAACTCTTCAATTTCCCGCGGATAGATGTTCTCGCCGCCGCGGATCACCATATCTTTCATCCGGCCGGTGATGCGGTAATAGCCGTTGGGCAGGCGGATCGCCAGATCGCCCGAGTGCAGAAAGCCGTCGCTGTCGATCGCCGCCGCGGTCGCTGCCGGATCGCCGTAATAGCCCAGCATGACGACATGCCCGCGACTGCAGATTTCTCCTTGCTGGTTATCGCCGCACACCTGCTGCGTTTCCGGATCGACCAGTTTCACTTCGATGCCGGGCAGCGGTTTGCCGACAGTTTCCACGCGGAGTTGGATCGGGTCGTCGACATCGGTCTGCGTCACCACCGGCGAGGCTTCCGTCTGGCCGTAAGCGATGGTGATATCTTTGGCGCCCATCTTGTCGATCACCTGCCGCATGACTTCGATCGGACACGGGCTTCCCGACATGATGCCCGTCCGCAAAGAGGAAAGATCGCGGCCCGCAAACGTGGGATGCTGCAGCTGGGCGATGAACATCGTCGGCACGCCGTAAAGTACGGTCGCCTTTCCTTGTTCAATGGCGTCGAGCGTCGCTTCGGGCTGGAAGTACTCAGCTGGCAGGATCATCGCGGCGCCGTGCACGACGGAGCAGAGCGTGCCCAGGACGCAGCCAAAGCAGTGGTAAAAAGGCACGGGAATGCAGATGCGGTCCTCGGCCGTGATCCGCTGACGCTGGCCAATGTAGTAGGCGTTGAGCAGAATATTTCGGTGGCTCAGCATGGCTGCTTTGGGAAAGCCCGTTGTGCCCGAGGTGTACTGGATGTTGATCGGCTCCAGCGGGTCCAGGGTGCGGCCGACCGAGTCCAGCATTTCCAGCGGCAGGGCCGAGCCCGCGTCGAGCAGATCGCTCCAGCCCAGCACGCCGGCGGGCGGTTCGCCGTTGATCGCGACGACCGCTTTGAGGTGCGGATATTCGTCCGACTGCAGCATGCCGCGTTCCGCGTGAGCCAGGTCGGGGCAGATCTCCGCCAGCATGGCGAAATAGTCCGACGTCTTGAACCGGTCGACCAGAAACAGTGCTTTCGCATCGCTCTGTTTCAGCACAAACCGCAACTCAAACGGCCGGTATGCCGGGTTCACCGTGACCAGCACCGCCCCGATCCGAGCGGTAGCAAACTGCAGCAGGACCCATTCCGGTTTGTTGGTCGCCCACACGGCCACATGGTCGCCCTTGCCCAGACCGATCCCGGCCAGACCGCAGGCCACGCGGTCGACTTCCTGTTGAAACTGTCGCCAGGTCCACCGTAAACCGAGGCCGGGGAAAACCAGCGCATCGCGATCCCCATATCGGGCGACCGTCCCGGCCAGCACCTGGCCAATGGTGAGTCCATCCACCCAGGGAGAAGTCGAATCCGCCATGGTTCGCTCCAGAAAAGGAGAGGTGAAAAGTGACGCCCTTGGAAGGGCCGTTGCAACTCTTCGAGTCTAACAGACCTGGCGCCTGGACGAAAATATAACTTCGCCAGAGAAGCGATTTCGTGCGGGACAGGTTTGCAACCTGTCATCGCTCCCAGCGACTGCATGGTGAACAAGCAGGTGAAAAACCTGCTCCACAAAAAGGAAACGACGGTCCGATCTCGTTTTCTGAAGATCGCCGAACCTGACGAGTTTCACCCCCTTGCATGGCGGGCGACATAACGATTTCTCTCCAATGCTTGCCGCCGCCCTGCGGGACCGATTACGATTGCAACCGGAACCTGGTGGAAATCGACCTGTGGGAGAAATGTTAATGCCTGTTGTGAAGGGCGCGCCGCCGATCATTTCCATTCGTGCTGTTGGCAAGCAGTACCCGGGCGTTCGCGCGCTTGACCAGATCTCGTTCGATGTTGCTCGCGGCGAGCTGCACTCGATCTGCGGTGAAAACGGCGCCGGGAAAAGTACGCTGATGAAGATTCTCTCCGGCGTGATCCCGGACTTCGAAGGCGAGCTTTTGGTCTGCGGAAGGACGGCGAACTTCCGCAGCGCCCGGGAGGCCGAGCAGGCCGGCGTCAGCATCATCCACCAGGAGTTGAACCTGGTCGAAGAGCTTTCCGCCGCCGCCAACATCTTTCTCGGCCGGGAGCTGCGCAACGGACTGGGGCTGCTGGCGCATCGTCAAATGGAAACGGCCGCCCGGGCCCTGCTGCGGGAGCTGGAGTGCGAGATTGATCCGACCGCCCTGGCCGGCTCGCTCCGCGTCGGCGATCAGCAACTGCTGGAGATCGCCAAGGCGCTGTCCCTGCAGAGCGAGATCCTCATCATGGATGAACCGACCAGCGCGCTCACCGAAACCGAAGTCGAGCGGCTGTATCGGGTGATCGAACGACTGCGCGAACGGGGCGTGACGATCCTGTACATCTCGCACAAGATGGACGAAGTCTTCCGCCTTTCGGATCGCATCACGGTGCTCCGCGACGGCCGGTGGGTGAGCACGTTGGAGCGGACCGAAACAACGCCCCGAGAGATCACACATCTGATGGTCGGACGCGAGATCGAATCGCTGCAGTTGTCCTCCCATCGGCAGGCGGGACCGACCGTGATGCAGGTGGATCATCTGTCCCTGCCCTGGCCGGGACATGCCCGCAAGTGGCGGTTGAAGGATGTCAGCTTCAGCCTGCGGCAAGGAGAAATTCTGGGCTTTGCCGGCTTGATGGGGGCCGGACGCACCGAGCTGTTTGAGTGCCTGTTTGGTGCGGCGGCCGACCGTTATGAAGGCCGCGTGCTGTTGAATGGTCAGGAAGTTCGCTTCCGTCATCCGGCCGAAGCCACCCAGGCGGGCGTCGCCCTGGTGACCGAGGATCGGAAGCGGCTGGGGCTGTTCTCGCAGATGAACGTACGGGAGAACATCACGCTTTGTACGCTCCGCCAGGCCACGCTGGGGCCGTTCCTGCTGGGGAGCAAGGAGCGGCAGATGGCGACCCTCATGGTCGACCAACTGGCGGTGAAAACGGCCGGCGTCTCCGCCGCCGTGACGAGCCTTTCCGGCGGCAACCAGCAGAAGTGCATCATCGGCCGCTGGCTGCTTACGCAACCCCGCGTGCTGCTGCTTGACGACCCCACCCGCGGCATCGATGTCGGCGCCAAGGCTGAACTCTATCGACTGATGAACCAGCTATGCGACGAAGGCATCTCCATCATGCTGACTTCCAGTGAGCTGCCCGAATTGCTCACCGTGGCCGACCGGATTCTGGTCCTGTGCGAAGGCCGTCTGACGGGCGAGTTCTCCCGCGCCGAAGCAACCGAGCAGAAAATCATGGAGGCCGCCACCGCCTGCGGCCCGCTCGCCGCCACGGAGCAAACGTGAGGTAACGAAGAGGCGGCGCCGCTTTTTACCGGTCGACGATTGCCGCTGCGATCTTCGACAGGACCTGCAGTTGCTCTTCATACCTTGTTTCTTCGGGGACGGAGGAACCGTCGCGGCCGCTGGGCAGCGAGACGGCTGTTTCCCAGCCGACGTAGATCAGGCTGCCCTTCCCCAGCGGCAACCGGAGCAGGGTCGCTTTGTCGGGACCGCCGATGATCTTTTCTCCCTGTGTCGCCTTCAGCGGTGACACGTTCCGGTCGTTGATCCAGTTGGGCGTACGGCCCTGCAGGTGACTGGTCCAGGCGTGTTTCGGCAGGAGCAGTTGCAGCGGGTCGGTCGACAGGCGTTGCGGTTTCTCGCCCGCATGTTCGACGAGGAAGTTCGTCCCCTCCGCCGTGGCGAATAAGGCCCGGCCGCCCCGGGTGAGCAGCAGCACGCCGCCGCCTTCGAGGTACGCTCGCACCCGTTTCAGATCGTCGGCCGAGAACTGGTGCGGCTCCATCTTCGCCCGGGCCAGATCGCCCGTGATGACCACGGCGTGGTACTGGGCGTATTCGGTCGTCGGCAGCCAGGTTTTTTCGAACTCCTCGACCGTGGCTCCCTGTCGTCGCAACACATACGACAACAGCGGCGCGTCGAATGCCGGATAACCTTCCACCATCGCCACCTTCACTTCGTTCCGGGCGGCAAAGCGTTCGCCCAGCACGGCCGGGTCCTGCAGCACAAAGCCGTCGGGCGACGGCGTGACAGACGGGGCATCGACCGCGACGCCATCGACGCGCATCCGGCCGTTGACGCCAACGTCCCAGGCCGTCGATCCCAGCGGAAAGGCGCCGATGTCGGGACGTCCCGCATCCTGGCTGCGGAGCGGATCTTCCCAGTCGCTGGCCAGGGGAACGCCCGCGTCGATCGCCGGACTCTTGTCCGTCAGCCGCGGATCACACGGCGTGTTCGGAGGATCAAACAGGGAGAAGTGGACGAAGAGCGGATCGAAGACCAGGTCGTGCGAGGTCCAGCCAGCCGGATACCAGACTTTGCTGGCCTCGAACGCGGCCGACCGGCGAAAGCGTCCCAGCAAGACTTCGGCCGACGTTGGCGCGCCGTAACACCACTGCAGATTGCCGTCGGCCTGAAAGTCAATCGGCAACGGGACCTTCGAGAGAAGGCCCGGCGGCTTTGCGTCAGGCGGGGGATTGATCAGGCTGGGGCGGGGCGGTTTCTCTGGATCGAGCAGATCGGCGAGCGGATCGTCTGGTTCTTCCGGTACGGCAGGCGGCGGATTCTTGTCGACAGGAGGAATCACTGGCGGCAGGACTCCGCCCAGCGAACCGACTTCCTGGACGAGCAGGTTATTCAGGACGCGCCTCTTGGAGCCTGGCCCCAGGTGCCCGCCCAGGCCGCCGCAGTAGTAATTGCGAAAGGGACCCTCATGCTGCAGGATCGTGTTCTGGTAGATCGCCATCGGCTCCCACAGCGGGCCGCCATGATCGCCGGCTAGCCGGCCGAACGTACCGATATCGATCGCTTCTTTGATTGGCTGCTGGTACATCACCGGGCTGCGGAGGTCGAACAGGTTTCGATAAATGCTGACGCCAGCGCCGGTCTGGTAACCGTGTTCGGTCATCCGCTGCCGGCCGTGCCCCACGCCGAACGCAAACACGGTCAGACAGCGGGCGAACCGGTTCTGGTAAATTCGCACATTCCCGCCGGGCGTTGTGCCGTCGTACGCGGTGGTCGCCGTGAGAAAGATCCCGTCGTCGCTGACGTTATCGACCAGGTTATGGTGAAAGCGGACGTTCCTCACATTTCCAATGAACACGCCGTCGACACAGTCGGTGAACTCGCTATGCGCCAGTTCAAAATCGTGATTATCGGAACCGGTTGGCGCCCAACTGCTGGCCGAGAAGATCCGGGCTTCAATCGCGCGATACTTGAGACTCCCACGGTAGGTCCAGGGCGCCGCGATCCCTCGCAAAGCACAGTTCCACAACCGCAGGCCGGCCGAATCCACCACGCCCATCGCCGCCTGGCCGCCATACGAAGTGACGCCGTCGAACGTGATATTGGTGCAGCGGGAGACCGACACGGTCGCCGACCGGGAACCGCGTACGACCAGGTCCTGCAGCTGGACGAACCGCGCGCCCTGGAGGGACAAGGGCGATCCGCCCGCCATGCCGGCGACAATCAACGGCAAGCGGCGAGGGTCGGTTTCGCCGCGATAATTATCCGATTTGAGCGCCAGTTGCGTGGTGTGATCCAGCCGTACATGAATGTGGCCTGTTTCCGCATCGTAAAACAAACCGGGCCCGCAATAGATGCCGCTGCCGGCTTCCGTTTTGCCGGCTTCGATTGCGGAGAAGTACTCGTTGTCCGACCGCAGATCGGTCAGGAACCGGTAGCCATGCAGCGGGACCATCGAATCCGCGAACGCCCCCAGCAGGTTCGTGGTGTCGGCCCGTGCGCCCAGGTTCGGGTAAGCACGCACGGAGCGGTACTCATGCGGGGCGCCATCGGCAACCGGGGTCCAGGCGTTTTCGGGCTGCAGCAGGAACTCCGGCAAGCCGCCGTCGATGATGGCCAGTTCGCCAGGCGCCGACCGGAGGGTGATCGGCTGCTCCGCTGTGCCCTGGGCTTCGCAGACGACGTGTTCATGGTAGACGCCGCCGCGCAGCAGGAGCGTCTGGCCGGGCTGCAGCTGGCGGATGGCGAAGGTAATCGTCCGCCAGGGCTGAGCCTGCTCGCCCGAGGCGGAGTCGTCGCCGGTGGGAGAAACGTACCGCAGGTCGCCCGACGGCAACGGCCGGCGGGAAGGGACAGGCAAGGGTCGCTGCGGCGGGTGCGACGGGAACTCGACCGCCCTGCCGGGCACAGCGACCAGCAAGGCCGCCGCGAAACAGATCGATAGACAGGACAGAGAGAGGTTTCGGCTCGCCAGCATCATCGTACTTCCTCAAAAAACGGTCGGGCCAGCAGCGACGCAGGCCCGTCAAAGACCGATCCGTCGCGCCAAAAAGCCACCGCGGGAAGCGATGAGTTTAGACAATGGAACAAGCCAAAGATAGCTTTTGCGCCGTCGGTATCAGGACGACCCTCCCGCACGCCCACGACGCCGTTTCGACCCAGCAGCGTTCCGCTATACCGATTCGGAAACGCGGGGGCGGTTGTCCCAGGCGCTGAGGATCAGCATTTCGGGCGACCACTTCTTTTTTGCCGCCTCGCGCTGCAGCTGGGAGAGCGAAAGCAGGGCTTCGGCCGCTTTGACTTTACCGCGGTAAGTCCGCGGCTCCTTGCGGGTGTCGCAGCCTAATCGAAAGCAGTGGCGCCCACTGGGCTCCTTCATACCGACAATCTCGCCGATCCGTTTTCGGCGATAGAACACGCCCCAGCCTTCCGCCTCTTCTTGAAACTCAAATCCGCCTTCTTTAACTTTCATGCAATTTGCTCCGATGAGAACGACCCGCTCTTGCCACGGGACGCGATCCTCCAGAAAGGACGCAGCCAACGGCTGCCGCTTCCCCTGTTATAATGTCTGAAACGTGTCACTGCGACAGGGAGTGGTCCAAGGGCGCGATCCAAACCGTCCCCGCAGAAATCGCCGGGCCAATCGCGGCGATGTCGGTTTGACCTGCTGGCAGCGCCGGGCGACAATGGCGGATGCCTTCTGTCCCCCCTCCTTTCCGCCGCCTTCCGCCGATGCCTGACCGGATTTACCTGGACAACGCCGCCACCAGCTGGCCCAAACCCGAAGCCGTTTACCATGCGGCCGATCATTTCCTGCGGGAACTCGGCGCGCCGGCCGGACGCGGGGCGTATCGTGAAGCGGGCGAGTCAGAGCGGTTATTGCGGGACACACGCAGCCGCCTGGCGAAACTCCTGGGAGCGGCCGGGCCGGAACGGATTATCTGGACGCTCAATGGCACCGACGCTTTGAACCTGGCCCTGCATGGGCTGCTCGCGGGCGGCGGTCATGTGGTGACGAGCGTGGCCGAGCACAACTCGGTGCTTCGCCCTTTGCACGCTCTGGCGGAAACCGCTGGCGTGGAGTTCGACTGTGCGCCGGTCGATGCGGAAGGACGGGTCGACCCGGACGATATCCGCGCGGCGATTCGACCAGATACAAAGCTCGTCGTCCTCACCCAGGCGTCGAATGTGACGGGCGCCGTGCAGCCGTGCGCCGAAGTCGGCCGTATCGCGCGTGAGCAGGGCGTGCTGTTCGTGGTCGATGCGGCCCAGTCGCTGGGCCGGATGCCAGTCGACGTCGGCCAGCTGTCGGCCGATCTGGTCGCCGCGCCGGGACACAAGGGACTGTTCGGTCCGCTGGGCACGGGCTTTTTATATGTTGGCCCCGGCGTCGAATCGCAGCTAGCCAGCGTTCGCCAGGGCGGCACGGGTACGCACTCTGACGAGGATCGCCAGCCGACCGAACTGCCGGAAAAGTATGAGTCGGGCAACCTGAATATGGCGGGCATCGCGGGGCTGCACGCGGGGCTCGTCTATCTGCAGGAACGCGGGATCGACGCAATCGAACAGCATGAACGGGCCTTGATCGAACGGCTGTTGGACGGCCTGACGGCGATCGAAGGGGTGACCTTGTACGGGCCGCCCGCGGATGGGCCACGGGTGGCGGTCGTCAGTTTTAACCTGGCCGGTTATGACTCTCGCGAAGTCGCGGGCATGCTCGACAGTGCTTACTCCCTGCAGTGTCGGGCCGGTATCCACTGCGCTCCGCGGATGCACGGGGCGCTCGGTACGCTATCAACCGGCGGGGCCGTACGTTTCTCGCCGGGACTGTTCAATACGATCGAGCAGATCGACACGGCTGTCGCCGCGGTCGCCGAACTGGCTGACAGCAGTTTTTAATCGCTACTCGTCGTCTGTGCGACCCGAGAGAAAGGAACACACGTGCATCGTCGTCATTTTCTTCAGGCGGCCGGCGCAGCCAGCATCAGCAGCCTGGCCCTGGCTCCGCGGTCGATCGCGGTTGCGGCGGAAGCCAAACACGCCGCCGGCACAGGCAGCTCTTTTGATCCTTCACGCACCTGGCATTTTTTCGATCGCTGGCCGTTCGATCAACTCGACAATCTGCAGCTGCGCCAGGGAGAGCCGGTGTGGCAGCGGGACGCGGTTTACCAGGAGCCGTTCATCGGTTCGCTGTCCGCCTGGCCGACCGTGTACCGCGATGAGGCTTCCGGCCGCTGGCGGATGCTCTACTCGGCCGACTGGAAGCCGTACGCGCTGATGGTCGCCGACAGTCCCGACGGCCGCAACTGGAGTCCCCTGCCGCAGCCCGACATCCAGCCGGCTGGCGGCAAAAAGGCGCCGCATCATCTGTTTACGCTGCCCGGCGGCAGCGGAGGCGGCGTGTACCGCGATCCGCAAGCGCTTACGGAAGCGGGCGACGGGTTTCCCTTCAAAGCGTACGTCCATCAGCAGGGATCGCCGGTGGTTGAGCGGGCGCTGGCAGACCCGCGGCATCGCTGGCATGAAGCAGCGAAACGCGACCCGAAAGCGCGTTATTTCAACCAGGAGCTCACGCTGGTATCCCGCGATGGCCTGCACTGGGAGTCACGCTACGATCTGTGCTGGTCGATGCCGGACTGGCACCCGGAACCGCCCCTGTTTGGCTACTATAATCAACGGCAGAAGCGACACATGATGACCGTTCGTCCCGGCTGGGGCGACCGCCGGGTGTGCCTGCAGTCGACGACCGACTTTCGCGACTGGTCAGGGCCGGAACTGCTACTGCAGCCTGACCTGCTTGATACGGAACTGATCGAACATTACGGTATGCCGGTTTTTCCGTATGGCGATGGGTACGTCGGCCTGCTCTGGATTTTCCATTGCCACTCCACCGCTCCGGTCCGCGGGTTCAATCGGTTTGTCGGACCGATCGATTGCCAGCTGGCTTTGAGCCGCGACGGGAGTCGGTTCACGCGCGGCCTGCGCGAACCGTTCGTGCCGGTGAACGGGCAGGGCGAACCGGGTTGCGGGGCGATCCAGCCTTCCTGTCTGGTGGAGACTGAGGAAGAGATCCGTATCTATTCCGCGGCGACAAAACTGCAGCACGGCAAAGGCAGCGAAGCCCGTTCTCGCGGCATGACCGACAACGCCTCGATCCTGCTGCACACGCTTCGCAAGGACGGCCTGATGCACCTTCGCAACCAGGGCGACTGGGGCCGCTTCCTGACCAAACCGCTCACGCTGTTGTCGCCGCAACTCACCATGAACGCGGCGGCCCTGCTGGGCGAGGTGCAATACCAGCTGACCGATCTCGATGGGAAACCGGTGGCCGGCTTCACGTTGGAGGAGTGCGCGCCCCTGGCCAGCGACGAGGCTCTTGCCTTTCCGCTGCGCTGGAAGACGGGCCGGCTGGAGGATCTGCTGGGCCGCATCGTCCGGCTGGAAGTTCGCCTGCGGCAGGCGGATCTGTTCGCCTTTCGCGGGAACTTCCACTTCCTCGACGCCCAGGACCGCTGGCTGCTGGAAGACGGCCAGCCGATCGTTACCGACGGTTGATCGTCAGTCGTTAAAGCAGTTCCGAGATCGGTTCGCCATAGGGCAGGATTGGCATGGGGCGGCCGGCCATGTTGGGGAAGGACTGCGTGTAGTCGATTCCCAGATGGCGATAGACGGTGGCCCAGAGATCGTTCGGCGTGAGCGGCCGATCCTGCGGGTGTTCCCCTTTGGCGTTGGTCGAGCCAATCACCTGACCGGTGCGCATGCCGCCGCCGGCGACCAGCATCGACATCGCCTGCGGCCAGTGGTCCCGGCCGGGCTGCATCACGCCGGAACGGGAGCCGACGCCGTACGAAATGCGGGGCGTGCGGCCGAATTCGCCCGTCACGACCAGCAGCACGCGCTTGTCCAGGCCGCGGTTGTACAGGTCTTCCACCAGCGCCGTGATCGCCTGGTCGTAGATCGGCAGGCGGACCAGGGCGTCGTTGAAGATATGCCCGTTCACGGCGTGCGAGTCCCAGTTAAAGACGCCGTCTTTCGGGTAACGGATCGGCGACACGTGGGCGTTCTCCATCACGACCGTGACAAAGCTGCTGCCGGCTTCAACCAGCCGGCGAGCCAGCAGGGCGCGAAAGCCCCAGGCGTGCCGGCCGTAGCGGTCTTTCAGTTCATCCGACTCCTGCGACAGGTCAAACGCGTTCCGCATTTGCGGGCTCAGCAGCAGGTCGATCGCTTCGGCGCTGTACTTGTCCATCGCGTCGAGGGCGCCTGTGTTGTCGACCTGTCGCCGCATGCGATCAAGGCTACTGAGCAGTTGGGCTCGATCCTCCAGCCGCAGGGCGACGCTTTCTTCCATCGCCAGATCCTGGACCTTGAACTTCGCATCGGACGGATCGCCGGTGAAGGTGTACGGCGTGTAGGCCGATCCCAGGTAGGCTGCGCCAAAACTGAACGCGTCGACGTTGGCGTTGTTGCGGGAGGAGCCGCAAATATAGTTCGGCACGCCGGTCCGGCGGTTGGCTCGCACCTTGGCGACCACCGAGCCAGCCATCGGAAAGTCGTTGACGAATCCGGTCGGCTCCAGCGGATCACGGCCGGTCAGGAACCGCTTGTGGCCGCCGCCATGGTCAGAAAATTCATGGGCGACCGAGCGGATGATATTGTATTTGTCCGCGATCTGGGCGTGACGGGGCATCAGCTCGCAAACGTCGATGCCGGCGACGTTCGTCGCAATGGGACGGAACGGACCGCGATACTCGGCCGGGGCGTCCGGCTTCATATCGTACATCTCCATGTGCGGCGGCCCGCCCGGCAGCCAGACGAAAATGATGGCCGTATCGTCGTCTTTCCCAGCCGGCTGGCGAGCAGCCGCTTCCGCGCGCAATCGCAGCAGGTCCGCCAGTCCCAATCCACCCAGCCCCAGTGAGCCGGCAGTTAAAAAGGAACGGCGAGAAAGCGGGCCCGAACAGCGGGGAAAAGGTCGCGACATGGAAAGCATCCGCACAAGGATTCCCCCGGAAAGCCGCCAGGCTGTTTCCAGGGCTGAAAGTCCAAACCATTCGTAGTCAGTTTAACGCGCCCGTCGATCAGGCGAGGAGCGGGTGGGCGTTACGCATCAGTATACACCAATGCCTTGACATAAGGCTACGACAGCCGCCGGGCCAGGTCCAGAGGGAATCGGCAGGCGGAGTGAGTAAATTGCGGGGGAGTTTGGGCGGCCTGCTGCGGGTTCGCCAGGCGGTCCTTCGTGGTTTAGAATTCGACCATCCGGCTGGAGGGGAAAATGGATGGCCGCGCGAGCAACGCCGTCCTTTGCTTGCCGCCAGGCTGGAATCGCGAAACAAGGAGCAGGCAGATGTGGACGCGGGTTGTTGTGAACGGTTTCAACGTCATGGGTTTGACCCTCGTCCTGGGGCTGACATTGTTGTCCACTCTCATCATGACTTACGTGGATCCGGTGTCGTACCGTCTGGCCAGAGTGTTGATGCTTGGCGCCGTGATCCTGGTCATGATCTTGGATTTGTGGTGGCGATACCGGGAGGAACCGCGGTTCTCGAAGTGGCGATTTGTTTCGCCCCACACAGGCGGCTCGATACTGTTTATTCCAGTGTGGATTTTGCCGCTGGTATTTCTGGTGCTGGCCGTCTGCCTGGTGTTGACCAAACGTTAATGCATGGCGACTGTTATCGGGCGGCGTCGCCTGCCCCAAGCCTTCCCCAGCGAGTTGAGCGATGACTTTGTCGCTCCCTGATCGAATTCTCGGCTGCCTGCTGGGCGGCGCCCTGGGCGATGCGATCGGCGCGCACTATGAAGGCGACCCTCCGCCTGAGTCGTATACGATGCCGACCGATCTGCAGGTGACCGACGATACGCAGCTGACGCTGGCCACGTGTGAAGCGATCGTTGCAGTCGGCGAAGTGGAGCCCGCGTCGATTGCCGCGAGTTTCCTGCAGTGGTTTCGATCGCGGCGATTAAACGGCCTGGGCTCCAGCACGCTCAAGGCTCTGATTGAACTGGATGCAGGCGGCCACTGGGCGCTGGTCGGCGCGACGGGCGAACGCTCGGCCGGGAACGGAGCGGCGATGCGGATTGCTCCCCTGGCATTCTTTCTGGATCCGGAACTCGATGCGGATCGCCAGACCTTGCGGGACGTCTGCCGGATTACCCACCGGAACGACGAGGCGTACTGCGGGGCATTGGCCATCGTGAGCACGCTGCATCACGTGCTGTCGGGCGGCCGCCTGGACGAAGCCGTCTGGCCGATGCTGGCGGGATCGCTGCCTGACTCGCGGGTGCGTGATCGCGTGCTCACGTTTCTACCCGGGGCGATGACCGTGGCTGAGTATGCGGTGCGCTTCGGCGCGTCCGGCTATGTCGTGGATTCGGCGCCGCTGGCGATCCTGGCTGCGACCCAGGCGACCAGCCTGGAGCAGGCGTTCGAACAGCTGGTGCGATGCGGCGGCGATACCGATACGAATGCGTCCCTGCTGGGCCAGCTTTACGGAGCGGCCAACGGGGAAGGCGGACTGCCGCCAGCTGGCGTTGCACGGATCGATGCGGTCGAACAGGTCCGACAGACGGCCGCCAGTCTGGCTCGGGTTGCTGCTGCAGAATAGCCGTGTCGACGCGCCAGGAGATTCCCGCGGAAAAAACAGGCGAATTACTCGCCTCGGTGTGGGAGATAAGTACAATTGGGGAAATTGTATCCCTGCCCTATTCGACGAAGTGGCGACTAAAAACGGTCGCATTCCCCTCAGTTGACTTCGCCGCAGTTGTTTTGATTCCTTGTGGAGAGCATTGGTAATGCGTCGCTTTTTGAAGAGATTTTCCGCAATGCTCCCGCTGGGCGTTTGGCTATTCTGCGGCGCTCCCATGCTGGCGTCGGCGGCGGGACCGGCCGACAAAGCGGCGATCGTCGACCCCGAAGTCGCCCAGTCGGATGTCGACTTCCTTGACGCTGGCGAGTATCGCGGTTCGATTCGCGGACTGCACGGGCAAGCGATTCCCATTGGCCTGCAGGTTTCGGCCGAAGGGAACGGCGAATTCCGCGGCGCCCTGTTTCGCGGTGGTTTGCCGGGCAGCGGCTGGGACCGAGAGTTGCGTTCGGAATTGACAGGTTCTCGCTGGACCGGCCCGGATACTTCAGTGCGTTTGACCAGCGCGGACCACACGGGCCAGTTTGTCCTGGCCGGCGGCAAGTGCCAGGTGCTGGACGTCCAGGGCGAGCACCTGGGCGATTTACGCAAAGTCATTCGTCGCAGCCCTACCGAAGGCCTGCGTCCCGCCTCGGAGTCGGTGGTGCTGTTCGACGGCAGCCCGCATCATCTGGCATCGCCAGTGGTTGACGAGAATGGTCTGCTGGAAGTCGGTTTTACGACAGCAGAACCGTATAATGATTTTCGCATGCATGTGGAATTTCGTACGCCGTACATGCCGTTGGCGCGGGGCCAGTCACGCGGCAACAGCGGCGTGTATATCCAGCAGCGATATGAAACGCAGATCCTGGATTCGTTCAGCCTCCCAGGTGTGGAGAATGAATGTGGCGGGCTTTACCGCCAGCGACGTCCCGACCTGAACATGGCGTTTCCGCCGCTAACCTGGCAGACTTACGACATCTTTTTCCAGGCGCCCCACTTTAACGACGCGGGCGAGAAGATCGCCAATGCCCGGTTGAGCTTGTATCACAACGGCGTCGCCGTGCACGATGACGTCGAAATTGTCAGCAAGACGGGAGCCGGCAAGGCGGAAGGGCCGCAGCCATTGCCGATTCTTTTCCAGAACCACCGCGACCCGGTCCGGTTCCGCAATATCTGGGTAACGCCCGGGACGAAAGCAGCCAGCCGGAAGTTCTCGGTGCATAGCGGTCCCGTCGTGAAGGATGCGCCGGCCCACGATCTCATCGCCAGCCGCGATGCCGATCCCCGCTTCAGCACTCCGGCGCCTACTCCCCCGGAAGCAAAGCCGAGCTCGCCGCCGAACGACCAGCCTTCGCCTTCGGACCTGATTCCGGCGCCCCGAAAACTAACCGAGAATGCGCGACCCGCCGCGGACGAGCCTCCCGGCCCGATCGCTTCGACCAAACCGGAAGCAAAACCTGAGGCAAAACCGAAACCGCAGGCCAGGCCTTTAATCGCCGTGCTGGAAGAGGAGCCGCCGAGCCCGGCAGTCCGTGCATCCGCACCACCGGCCCGGGAAATCCAGCCGGCCCCCGACGCCAGGCCGCTGGCGTCCACGACTGGCAAAAACGTGGAAGAAGGCAATGCGATTGAAGCAGCCGGCTTTACGGAAGAATCGCGGAAGGAGGCCCCGGCGACATCGGATCGGATTAACCGCGGCGAACTGGGACCGGTAAAGTTCAACCGCGCGCCGGGCCGCTGGAACGCAGGTCCCTCGCCGATCGAATCCACCCCGCTGGGTCAGATTGGCGAGTTGCTGGAAGAATCTCCGAGCAAATCGGCCGTAAGCAATTCGCTGGCGGAATAGTTTCCTGGGGAAGAAAACAAGGGGATTTCGCTGGTGCATGCCTCCATCCGGTTCCGAAGAAGGGGGCGTGAAACCCAGGGTGAAGGGGGCCAGCAGGGTCGCTGGGGTCTTGGATTCCAATTCCTTGCGGTCAAAAGGATTTGAATCGCGAACCTCACTTGACCAAGACCCCAAATATCCACTATTCTGTGCCGCTTAGGTTATCTTGCCTCACCAAAGGCAAGATGGTCTAATTTTGGTTTGGGGAAACGTCGTAACCCGATTCTCTTGACAGTTTTCTGCTTCACCTTGTTTTTTAACGTGACACAGAATCTGGCCAGGTGCGATTGCGGCCTTCCATGGTTTGTGTGCTTGTTATCATTCAGCCTCGTGAATTCTTTGTTTTACGGCGGCGACACGGTCCTTTTAGGGAGGCAGCCAAGGTGGCGAATACTGCGGAACGAGTCATTGACATCGTTGCGGAACAGCTCGGCGTCGAGAAAGAGAAAATCACCCCGGAAACGTCGTTCGTCGACGATCTGGGTGCGGATTCGCTCGACACCGTTGAGCTGGTGATGGAACTCGAGGAAGAGTTTGATATCAACATCCCCGACGACGCTGCGGAAAAAATCCAAACCGTTGGTCAGGCGATCGAGTTTATCGACAAAGCTCGTAACTGAGCTGCCGGTCCTTCCTAACAATCGAAATCATCGCTGCTGGGGTTCACTCTCAAGCAGCGTTTTTGTCTTTTAGGGAATCACAGGCGACATTATGAAACGCCGGGTCGTAATCACCGGTTTAGGCGTGGTCACTTCGTTGAGCCTTCAGGTCGACGATTTGTGGGACCGCGTGCTAAAAGGCGAAAGCGGAATTCATCCGTTGCAGGTATTTGACACCGACGAATTCAAAGTGAAATTCGGCGGCGATATCCTCAACTGGGATCCTTCCGCCTATATACCGGAACGAGAAGTCAAAAGGCTCGACCGCTTTACGCAACTCGCCCTGGTGGCGGGGGTCGATGCTGTTAACGACTCGGGAATTGACTTCTCTCAGTACGATTGTTACCGCTGCGGTGCGATTCTAGGTTCTGGAATCGGCGGCCTGAATGAGATCGAAGAGCAAATGGCTCGCTTGATCTTGAAAGGCCCTAACCGCGTCTCTGCGTTGACCGTCCCCAAAATGATGCTCAACGCAGCAGGCGGCAACCTGTCGATCAAGTTTAATCTGCGCGGTCCCAACTTCTCGGTGGCGACCGCCTGCGCCAGTGCGACCAACGCCATTGGCGACGCCTTCAAGTATATCCAACTGGGTGACGCCGATGTCATGATTACCGGCGGTTCCGAAGCGGCCATTACGCGCATGGGACTTAGCGGTTTTCAGAACATGAGGGCGCTTTCTACGCGGAACGAGGCGCCGCAACAGGCCAGCCGTCCCTTTGACCGGGACCGGGATGGTTTCGTGTTCAGCGAAGGCGCTGGCATCTTGATTTTTGAAGAACTGGAACACGCCCGGAAGCGGGGCGCTCGGATTTATGCCGAGGTTCTCGGTTACGGCTCCAGCGGCGACGCAGGCCACATTACCTCGCCCGATCCGTACGGAGCCGGCGCCGCCAAGGCGATGGAAGCCGCCCTGATTGATGGCAAGCTCAATCCGGCCGATGTCGACTATGTCAACGCCCACGGCACCAGCACTCCGCTGGGCGACAAAGCCGAAACCGTTGCGTTGAAAACGGTCTTTGGCGAGCACGCGTACAAGATGAGCATTTCCAGCACCAAGAGCCAGTTGGGCCATACGCTGGGGGCCAGCGGCGGCATCGAAGCGGTGCTCTGCGCCAAAGCGATTGTCGCAAACGTGGTGCCGCCGACGATCAATCTCGATACGCCTGATCCCGAATGCGATCTCGACTATACGCCGCATCAGCCGAAAGAACGGAACCTGCGCGTGGTGATGAGCAATAGCTTCGGCTTTGGCGGACACAACGCCTCGGTGATTCTTGGCGACGTGCGCGAAGACATCGCGTCTTAAACCGCGGATCGAATCGCTTTGCGGTCGCGTATCGCTGTGAAACGCGACGGCCAAAGGAAACACGACAGCCGACCGATCTCTCGCCCTGCGTGTTCAGGGGGGAATGTGCGTCGCTTCTATTCGCGTGCGCTTTGCTTTCTTGCGCACCGGCTGCCTTTGAAGAATGTTTTCCGCTCGGGCTGTTGATGCATGCCTGGTTTTCCGACGGTCAGGCGGATCTCTGCAGGAGGTTGGGCGTCAGCCGTTCCACCTCGATCTGGGACATCAGCTGGTGAATCGGCTGGCCGGTGGCGTACTGCAGTCGGATCCGCAAACCGTCTCCGGGTTGAACCTGGATTGCCTGCCGCAGCGGGGCGACCAGCACCTGGCTGGCGTCAGCAAACGGCCCCTTCTCCGCAAGCGTCTCGGTCAGCAAATGGCGGGTCGTTAAACGCAAGGCGTTCAGCCTGCCTGCCGCCTGCACCTGGACGACGCCCTCCCAGTCGAAGGCTCGCGGCAAGGGCAGGCGGTAGTTCGCCATGGCGTACTGTCTCGGTTCCGCCAGCGGCTTGTCGGTGGCCAGCAGCGGAGAGCTTGACTGGTAATGCGGCATGGGCGTCTGGCAGGCTGGCTGACAGAAAATATGCTCCACGGGCTGAACCGCCAGCTGCGAGGCCCAGGGAGCCATCACCGGCAGCGGACCGCCAAATCGGGCAAAGTAGTTCGCCTGGAACGTCGCGAGCGCGTGCAGCGGCGGCTCCTGCAGTAATGCCGGCGAGTTCGGTTCGCATATCACCAGATCGACGGGCTCCGGCGGCAGGAAGTCCAGAATGCTGGCCCTTGCAACCTGGACCCGGGCCTTGCCGGCCGCCAGCTGAAAACGCTGTTCTGCGACGTCCGCTGAGAGCGAGTTTGGCTCGACATAGTAGATGCGAGCCGCTTTCTGCGTTGCAAATACCGCCAATGGACGCGCGCCGCTGCCGAACTCAAGCACGCTGCCGCCTTCGGGAACTGTCATCCGCAGGGCCGTTCGAAATGCGCTGGTGCGGGCAAAATCGGGAGAATACGCAGGCCGTTCGGGCGAGGAAGTGTGTTGCCCAGGCCGATGCAGATCAGGGCAAGAGGGATTCATTCGGGCATCCATACAAAAAAGTTCTGATTCCGTTCCAGGCGAAGACGGCGGCTTCAAGGGTCGATCTCGTTCGCAGCGCGGCAGGATAATCACCTGCTCCAAAACAAACAATGCAGGTTCCCGCAAGATCCAGCACCCCTGCTTTACCCTGTTTGCGCAGACCAGGCTCCTGCGCCGCGGCGGCTGGGGACTGGCGGCCGCAAAGCCAGTTCGTTTGACGAATTGCAGGCCGTCTGGGGCGGGAATTTTCGAGAAGGTCGCACGGTTGGGCGGCCTGCCCCATTGCCGCTTCCAAAGGATTTGCCATAATACCGGGTCTTTCCGATGAAAAACCTGGTCGCCATGTTGGCGTTGCATATTTGGGGGGTGGAAGGACCGCATGTTTAAGAACTTAAGTCCCAGAGCATTGGGCACCTCGGGCCGGCAAAGCGAAATCATTGAACTCGCTCTCACGTACGGCTTTCACGGCATTGATATGAATTTTGGCGAGTATGCTCGCCGCGCCAGTGTCTATGGCATTGAGCATTCCGCACGCTTCGTGCTGAGCGCAAAGAAGCGCCCTGACGGCTTTGAAATTGGCGGTTTCGACCTGCCGTTTTCGCTCAAGGGAGAAGAAGCGGGCTTCCGCGCCTCGCTGGAAATGCTTCGCGTGTGGGTCAATACGCCCGAGGGCGAAGAGCAGTCGATCGCCGCTTCGGTCGGCGTGAACCGCTGCCTGGTAGTGGTGGATCCGTTCAGTGATACGCTTGCTTTGCCGGAGAACTTCGAACTGCACCGCACCCGGCTGGGACAGGTCGCCGAGGTGCTCGCCGAAGGCGGACTGAAGCTGGGCGTTGGCCTGCAGGCCGCAGCCGAAAAGCGTAAAGGCAAAACCCACGAATTCATCCATCAGGCCGCGGAACTGCTCAAATTGATCAGCAGCGTCGGTGCGGACAATGTCGGCTTGCTGCTCGATCTGTGGAACTGGAAAGTCGGCGGCGGCACCATGGCGCAGCTGCGTGAATTTGGCGCCGACAAAGTCGTCGCCGTGCGGGCGAACGATGTTCCCGAAGGCGCCGACCTCGCTACGATTGGCGAACAGGATCGACTGCTGCCGGGCGAATCGGGCGAAACCAACGCGGTCGAAGTTCTGGAATGGCTGAAAGACGCCGACTACGACGGACCGGTCACCGTATTCCCCCACCCGCGGAACTTCAAAGGCATGACCCGCGACGCCATTGTGCAACGCGCCGGTTCGGCCATGAACGACCTGTGGGTCGCCATCGGGCTGGTCCAGGCCAAAGAGAGCGAAGGCGAAGCGGTTGCCGTCGGCGCCGTCGCAGAAGCCAATGGACAGGACGACTCGACTACGGAAGAGTAGTGAATTTCCACTTTGATCGCGGACTCAAGTTGACGGATATCGATCTGGCGATCGATGTCCGTCGACGCCAGCCGCGAGGCTTTGTCTCCCACGCCCATGCGGATCATATCGCTCCGCATGAAACGGCCTACTGTACGCCGGCCACCGCTGTCATGTATCGCCATCGACTGGGCGAACATCGCAAGGTCGCCGAAATGCCCTTTGGCAAAACGCTTGAGTGGAGCGATTTGCGGCTCACCACGTTGCCTTCGGGCCACATCCTGGGCGCCGCCATGTTGCTGGCGGAGTCGGATAAACTTCGACTTTTGTACACAGGCGACTTCAAACTGGGCCACTCCGCCACGGCGGAAAGAGCTGCCATTCCCCAGGTCGATATCCTGGTGATGGAGAGCACCTTTGGGGATCCCCAGTATCGCTGGCCGGATCGAACGGCCACGCTGGAACGCTTCTTCCGTCTGGTCGAAGACACACTGAACGACGGTCTTACCCCCCTGGTGCATGCTTATGTCCTGGGCAAGGCGCAAGAGATTACCCGTTTGTTGACCCAGCGCGGGCTTTGTGTCTATCAGCATCCGCTGATTTATGAAATCAGTCAGCTGTACGAAAAGTGCGGCTGTCCGCTGGGCGACTACCGCCTTTATGAAGGCTCCTGCCCGCCGGGCGCCGTGGTGATGGCGCCTCCACGTTCCCAGAAACGGGCCGTCGCTTTGTCGGGTCTGGGACCTGTTCGCACGTTTTTTCTTACCGGCTGGGCGCTCAACAATAGCGTTCCCTGGCGGATGAAGGTCGATCACGCCTTGCCGCTTTCGGATCATGCGGACTACACGGAACTGTTGTCGATGGTCGAGCAGGCCAATCCCCGCGTGATCTATTGCACCCATGGCCCCGAGAGTTTCGCCGACCGGTTAATCGCCCTGGGCCACGATGCTCGCGTGCTGGGACGCGATAACCAGCTGCGTCTGTTTGGGTAGCGATTGCTGCAGGATGACGCGGCGGAACGTTGTCTTGCAACGCGATTTATCAGGGCGATCTCAGGCCAATCGCGAGTGCCCCCGTCTGCCCTGGCAGGACGCCCTCGCCAGTTCCCGGCGGTAGAAGACGGGTAAGGGGCCGATTTTTTTGGCACCGTGATCATCAGCAGCGGCGCCTGCGGGTTACAATCGAGGGTGGATCGTTTTTAACTTTTGCACAGGTCAATCGCATGCGGCGTTCGCCAGTTTGTTTTTTCTGCTGCCTTCTTCTGTCCACCTTGGCGACATCCCTGACGGCCGGCGAGCCGCCTTTGAAAGGAACTTTTGTCCGGAAAGCGAATCTGCCGGGCGAGTCGTTTCAGGTGGAGGGGCGACCGGCCTTTGTCCTGTTGCCGCCGGCCGAGAAAAGGCAGAATCCGCAGCCCTGGATTTTTTACGCCCCGACTTTGCCAGCCTATCCCGACATTCATGAGAAATGGATGCACGAGCAGTTCCTGGCAGCCGGGATCGCCGTGGCGGGCATCGATGCGGGGGAGGCCTATGGCAGTCCCGACGGCCAGAAGTTGATGACGGCCCTGCACAAGGAGTTGACGGAAAAACGCGGATTCGCCGCCAGGCCGTGTCTGCTGGGCCGCAGTCGCGGAGGATTATGGGTCAGCAGTTGGGCCATCGCCCACCCCAATCAGGTCGCCGGGATTGCCGGGATTTATCCGGTTTTCGACTTGCGCGCCTATCCGGGCCTGGCCCGTGCGGCGTTTGCGTATGGCATGACGACGCAGGAACTGGAATCGAACCTGCGGGAGCAGAATCCGATCGCCCGGATCGACGTCCTGGCCAAAGCGCGTATTCCCGTTTTCATTATTCATGGCGATGCAGACACGGTCGTGCCGCTGAAGGAAAACTCCGCCGCCCTGGCGGAACGCTATCGTCTGGCCGACGCCAGCGAAGCTGTTCAGCTGGTCATCGCCAAAGGGCAAGGCCATAACTTCTGGGAAGGTTTTTTCCACTGCCAGGAGCTGGTCGACTTCGCCATTGAAAAGGCAAACAACGGGGTCAAACCGGCCCCGTAAGCGGTGCGAGAAACCGTGCTGCGACAATTTGCCGCATTTTCGGCAAGGGATTCGCGAAATAGACTACAGCATTACGTGAATGAGAAATGCGATGACCGACACTCCCACATTTGAGGCGTCGGACTCCACTTTGCTGCTGGTTGACGATAATGATGCGCTCCGCGAACGTTTGGCGCGAGCGCTCCGCGACCGGGGCCTGGTGGTTACAACCGCCGCCAACTACGACCAGGCGATGGCTCTGGCTGAAGGTCAGCCGCCCGCCCGTGCGGTCGTGGATTTGCGCATGCCGGGGAAGTCGGGGCTGGAACTGCTCCGCGATTTGAAAGCCCGTTGTCCCGAGATCCAGGTGCTGGTTCTGACAGGATTTGGCAGTATCGCCACAACCGTCGACGCCATTCGTTTGGGCGCGGCGAACTACTTGCCCAAGCCGGCCGACGCCGACGACATTCTGGCGGCGTTCGATCGGGTCCAGGCGAGCATTCCGCAGCCCGCCACGGAGCCGTACGACACGCCCTCGCTGGCGCGAGCTGAGTGGGAGCATATCCATCGCGTGATGGCCGACTGTGGAGGCAACCTTTCCGAAGCCGCCCGCCGCTTAGGCATCCATCGCCGTTCGCTGCAACGAAAACTTCGGAAGCGAGCGCCCGAATAACGCCGCGCGAGAAATACGGACCCATGGAAAAATCCCGACGACGCAGGCCCGTCCATTTGCCGCCTGGGCGCGCTTGCGAAGCCCCATCCGGCGCAGAACGATCCCCGTCGCACGCAGTCGATAACCCGCCGCGCGTTGAATACGTTCCGACGTCCGCCATTCGCCCTTTTCCCAGCGCAGGCCAGCGTCGCCAGCAACTGCTTGCCTGGGAACGCGTTTGCCGCGACGCTTCCACCCTGGACGCCGAAACAGAGAAGGCGATTTTCCTCGCCATGAACGTCTACAAGCAGCGGGCCGCCCGCTGGCAGTCGACGCTCCGCCGCAGCCGCGCACCGGCCGCCGTTCTCGCAGAGATCGAAGCCCTTCTGGCTGATTCCCGGCGCCTGCGCGACCTGATCGCCCGCGAACTGACGCCGCTGACCGCGGCCAACGCCCGCATGTACGCCACGCAACGATTTCCGGCCGACGAACTGGCCAGCGAAGGCAGTCTGGCTCTACTGCGGTCGATTGAGAAATTCGACGCAGCCCGCGGCTACCGCTTTAGCACTTACGCCACGCATGCGATTCGCCGCGCCTTTTATCGCTACTTTCAAACAGAGCAGCGCCGCACCAGCCGGATCAGTCCGTTGGAACAGGCCGACAGCCTGCAGGATTATCGGGAACCGCCGCGAGCGGACGGCCGGCAAGACAAGACCGACGTCGCCATCGCCCGTATGGTGGGAAAACTCGACGACCGCGACCAGTTGATCATTACATCGCGGTACGGTTTTAACCTGTCCCAGAAGCCGCGCACCCTGCAGAGCCTGGCCGACGAACTGGGCGTCTGTCGGGAACGGGTTCGCCAGCTCGAACAGCGGGCCCTCCACAAACTGGGAAAGCTGGCCGTCGAACAAGGGCTGGAACCGCCGGCCAGCATCAGCAGCTGAGCGGTCGCGCCGGACCAGGCGTGTCAGTCGGTTCCCTCGCGGTCCAGGGAGCGGTACGAAGCCGGCAGCAGCTGAAAGTCGACCACCAGCGGCAGATGGTCGGAAGCATGCCGGGACGCCGGATTGCGGATCGCAAAGCCTTCCTCGGCATGCAGATCGCCCCGATAGAAAAAGCGATCCAGTGCGAGCAACGGCGCCGCGGCCGGAAAGGTGCGGACCGCTTCGCCCGCCGCGTCAAATCCGGCAGGCGCCATCATTTTGCGACCCAGCGTCCCCCAGACATCGTTAAAGTCGCCTGCAATGATGAGCGGGTCCTGCTGCGCGGCCTGGCCGACCGCGTTGTGCTGCAGCAACCGGCGCAGCTGAATCTTCCGTTCGAATGCGGCCAGCCCCAGATGAACATTGACGATCAATAACGCTCGCGGCCCTTCGGGACAGGGCAGCGTACAGGTCGCCAGCAGACCGCGACGACGTTTTTTGAGCGGGATTGTCAGGTCCGCATGGTCGACGTCGGTCAAAGGGAAACGGCTTAAAATGGCGTTGCCGTAGTGTCCCGCACGGAGCGTCACATTCCGCTGAAAAGCATGATGCTCCATCTGCAAGGCTTCGGCCAGCATCTGGGCCTGGAAATCGCTGTTGGATCGCGGCGCCCCGTCGTCGACCTCCTGCATCAGCACGATATCGGGCTGGCAGGACTCGAGTGCTTCGACCAGCCGCTGGGGGCGGTAGCGCCGATCAAGGCCGCCGATCCCTTTGTGGATGTTGTAGGTCACAACGCGAAAACGAAAAGTCGAGTCGTCGTGCGGCATCGGCCTGGGTCTCCTGCGAGCCGGGTGGCAGCGGCCCTGGTCAGCGGAGGTTAAAGCAGCGGACTCACCAGCCGCAGCGTGTTTTCCAGCAAGCGTTCCTGGTAGGGTCGCGCTTGCCACTGGCCCGGATCGACGCGATCGGCGTCGTCGAGATAGGTTTGCTGCAGCTTCTTCAGTTCGGCCGCAAACTCCGATTGGTAGATGAAAAGTGCGACTTCGTAGTTCAGCCACAAACTGCGCAGGTCCAGGTTCACGGTGCCAAACATTGACATCCGCCCATCGACCATGATCGACTTCGTATGCAGCAGGCCCGCCCGGTACAAGTAAATCTCCACGCCCACATTCAGCAAATCTTCGTAGTACGATCGACTGGCGTAACGGGTGAGAAATGAGTCGACCCGTTCGGGCACAATCAACGAGACTTGCACGCCCCGGCAGGCCGCGCCCCGCAGCGCTCTCAGTAGTGATTCATCGGGAATCAGATATGGCGTGGTCAGGGTCAGTTCGTCCTGGGCCGCATTGACGAGGGCGAGCAGCATCTGCAGCAGGCCGTCGTCGGTCTGGCCGGGGCCGGAAGGGATGACCTGGATATCGGCCGATCCCTCGGACTCCACCAGATGCAGTCCCGCACTGGCGACGATATCCGCGGCTAGCTCCTCGGTTTCCAGAATCCAGTCGCCAAACATGGTCGCGGCCAGGGGAGCCACCACCGCGCCCTGCAGGCGGACCATGGCGTCGACCCATTCGCCGACGCCGGAGTCCTGCTTGAAGAATCGCGGATCCACCAGATTCATGCTGCCGGTCCAGGCCACCTTGCCGTCGACGACGACGATCTTCCGATGCAGCCGCAGATCGGTCCGGCCGACCACGGCGCGGAACAGCCCCACCGGCAAAGCGGCGCGTAGCTGCACGCCCGCGTCGCGCAGACGCTGCGGCTGTTTCCCCTTCCACCACGGCCGGGCTCCCAGCGCATCGATCAGCAAGCGGCAGGAGACGCCGCGCTGGGCGGCGCGGATGACAGCCTCCAGCACCTCGTCGGCGGCGCCGCCTTCGTTCCAGATATAAAATTCCATCAGCACGCTGGTCTGGGCGCTGTCCACATCCTGGGCGATCTCCTTGAGCATCTCTTGCGTATCCGAGAAGAGCGTGAACCGGCTCCCCTGGACGGTCGAGAAACCGGTCAGCCGGGCCCCCAGCCGATCCATGCGCTGGGCGGCCGGCGCGTGACGCGACCAGTCCACATGGGTCAAACCGCTGCTGGTCGCCGCCGCAAAAATCGCCTGGTAGTCGGTGCGCAGCTGTCCGATGCCGCGGGCCCGTTCGGGATTGATCCGGCGTTCGCCGATCATCAGATACACCAGGGCGCCGAAAAATGGAATAAATCCAACCAGCATCAGCCAGGAGAGGGCCACCCCGGTCGGCGGCCGTTTCATAATGACCCGCAGCGACACTGCCAGCACGACGGCGACATGCAGGAATACCAGAATGGTCGCGGGATGCAGGAAAAAATGGACGGCGTTCATGGCAGCTTTCAAAGCGACAGCAAGGTATCCGGTCGCTCCCGACGACGTCGCCCCCAAGGCCCAACCGGGAGCGCCGGCGATCCGCATTTCGCCGCCAGCATGAACGCAACCCGTCAGCCTGTCAATCCAGGCCCCGCTTGCCCGGGGGCAGCCTCCCTCCGCCGGCAGCGTCTCTCTTGGTGAGAGCGAGAGCAGCCAGGCCGAACATTGAATCTGCCTGATAACATCAAAAGCGTCAGACCTGTCAGGGAGGGAAAAAGGAGGTCCCGCAACGATTCATGGCAGGGCCTCCAGACGCAACGTAGAGTTCTCTTGCCCTGAAAAATGTAACCATCAACTTTTATTGGACAATGATTATGCGACTTGGATTGGTTTTGAGCTTTGTGTTCTGCATGCTGTTCACCTCGGCGGTTGCGGCCAATGACGGCGTACTGAACGGAACCTGGACGCTGATTCGTGGAGAAGCCGAAGGCAAAGTGCTGTCGGATTCGGAAATCACCGGCGGCAAGCTGGTTATTGACGGCTCGAACTACACCGTCACGCTACCCAGCATCGGCACGATGACGGGCGTGCAGACGGTCGACCTGACGGCCAATCCGAAAACGATCGACATTACCAATACCACCGGCGCCAACGAAGGGAAAACCTGCCTGGGTCTGTTCCAGCTGCACGGCAACGAGTACCAGTGCGTCTTTGCCGCCCCTGGCCAGCCGCGTCCGACCAGCTTCAAAACCGAAGCCGGCAGCGGCCACTGGATGCACGTGTGGAAACACAACCAGCCGTAAACCGTAGCGGCTTGCCGCCACGACGACGAAAAATTGAAAAGGCCGCGAGACATTTCTCGCGGCCCTTTTTCGTTAACCGTTGCGTCGGCCATAGCTCAACTCGCCAGAGTTTGGCAACGGTTTCCAGGAGACTCCCTCCCAAGTCTGGCGATCCGCTGCTGCAATACCAGGTTCGTTGATCTGACGCAGAACGGCAACCCTTGGAACGAACGTTGCATCGCAGACGCCCGCTTTCCCTCAATAGAAAGCCGGGCAGGTCGGACGTTCATTCTGTCGGAGGAACTTGGGCGGCTGGCTTGGTCGTACGCAAATTGGGCGAAGTGAGTTGCGTGTCTGGATGAAGAGCCAGACTTTCTCGGCCGAGATAAGCGCGGTCGCACGGGGACTGCTTATCGATCCTTTTGGGAAGACTAGTGCTGCGTCAATCTTCAATCTTAGAGTGAGCGATTTCGGCCGTGCTGCTGTGCTGCCAAAAAAACCGGGGGCTAGCGCCCGGCGGCTGATTGAGAGAAACCTGATTTTATGGTTTGACGCACCACTAGACTGCCTGTTGGTAGTGATTGTCGACGCGCGTTGCGAACTGGCAACCAACTCGGTGAGCTGTCCCTTTCTCGTAGGCGAACAACCTGGTGTGCTTGACGGTGACAACGACATACTTGGCATTTATGCCGTGCCCAATGCAGATTACAAATTGCTCGCATTCCGGTCGCTCGGGGAAAAGGAACGAGATCCCGTCTGCAGAAATATCCCAGCAGTCAACCGTTTGGAATTCGTCGAGTGCAGGCAACTCGTCCTGAAAAATCGGCGCCACTAAAGCGAGTCGACGATAAGAGTATCGCTTGTTCCGTGGTATTTCTTCCCCCTCGATTCCGTCAAGATCTATTTCCGCATCAATAAACGTCTCGCGAGGAATTAAGGGAATATGCTCTCGCTGTAAGCGTCGATCTTCGGGTACGTCATCGCGACGATCTTGGCGAAGATCATCGCTTGCATTATTGCGTCGATCTTCTTTGCGTACATCATTGCGTTGATTTTCGTTTACATCCTTGTGTACCCCATGGCCTCGATCATCGCGTGCAACCTGAGAGAAATCCGTCTCAGATCGCCGGAGCTCCGGGCCGCCAGGCTGGTCTTCCGACGCCCGATCAAGCGTTCGGAACTGCTTCTTCGTTGATACGAAGGTATCGTGGGCGCGTTGTAGTTTCTTCACCATCGCTTGCATTTCATGATGCGTCGTATGGCTACTGAATTCATCGCTGACATTCGCGACCGCATCGGACAGTTTGCTAACGGCGTCGAGAGTGCGGCTTGCGTCGCGGTCACGTTCCCTCCTGGATCGTGACCCCAGGAAGTAACCTAACAGGATGTTCAAGACGCTTAAAAAGACACCTAGAATGAGTGTCGCTGAAGAAATCATTTTCTCTCCCTGAATCGACGACGCGGCGCACTTGCACCTCGCCCCCTGCCGCGGGAATTCCCTTCAGGAAGCCTAGCTCGATTTTCTTGCGGGAGACGCATGTATCGGCGGCTGATTCTGTAAGGGAATTCTGTACCAGTTACTCGCCAGGCGGCAAATTCGGTACGAACTTTGTACCTGATTAAAAGGATTGCCCGGCTTACCAACTTCATGTGCTCTGTTATTCAACACGTTTCCAGCGAAACGCACTAAGCCCTTCCAGCTCCCGCACAAAGACCTGGTCGCCGCTGACGGCGAGGTGCGCCCAGGTTTCTTCCTCACTGACGGTGCGTTCCTCCAGCAACTTGAATTCTTGAGGGTTCGCCTGCAGGAGCAGCAGCTTGCCTCGCTCGTCGAGCGCCAGGATGCGGTCCTGCTGGGCAACCAGGCTGCAGTACTTGCCGAACGGCTGGGAGGTCCAGGTGCGCTTGCCGGTTGCGAGATCGATGCAGGTGAACCGCTGATTCTGCAGGTGCAAGTAGGCATGGCCGTCGATAATGACGGGCGTCGACATGTAGCCCTGGGCATTGTTCTCCCAGGCTTCTTCCACCTGGAGCTTGTCGTCGGTTTTGTTGACGCGGAACAGCCACGACTTGTTCTGGTAGGAGCTGGTGAACAGGCCGTCGTTGAAGGGGGCGGGCGTCAAGATGTTCATGCCGCGGAAACTGGGGACGGTTTGCTCCCACAGAACGTCGCCGTTGTCGGGGTCGACGCCGGCCAGCTTCTGCCGGGTCTGTACGATCACTTGTCGCTGGCCCGCCACGCTGGCGAGGATGGGGGAGGAAAAAGCACTGGCCATCATGCCGCCGTCTTCTTCGAGCGTGCGCCAGAGAATCTTGCCCGACTTTTTGTCGATCTTCACGAACGACGCCCCCGCCTGGACGTACAGAAACGGTCCGTCAAGCAGCGGAGAGCTGGCGAATCCAAAGGCGGGCAGCGGCGTCTTTAGCTGTTCGACGAAATCGATTCGCCATTGTTCTTCGCCCGTCTTGGCGTTGAGCGACACCAGCACATCCCGCATGCCGGCCACGAACAGGCTCTCGCCGTCGCAGGCAGGCGTCGCGCGGATCCAGCTGCCGTTGGAGGCGGCGAAAAACGGAACCGTCATCGCGCCCGGCCAGCTGACCTTCCAGAGTTCTTCTCCTGTCTGGCGATCGAAAGCGTAGACGACCTCGGATTTCTTGTCCTCGGTTCCCGTCACAAAGACGGAGGATTCCGAGACCACAGGCCCCGAGTAGCTGGGAGGCAGCTTCACCCGCCAGGAGCGAGTGAGAACCGTCTCTGCCAGGGAGTCCGGCCAGTCGTCGCCGGGAACGATACCGTCCCGGTTGGGGCCCCGCCATTGGTTCCAGGAAGGGACGTCCTGCCCCCGCAGCGAAGCGGCCGGCAGCAGGAGAAGAAGCAGAAGCAATCGGGCGAAGGAAGCAAGCCTGGGCATAATCAGTTTTCGCCTTGTTGGAACGTTGGACAACCGACGCTCAGGATCTGCCTGGTTGTCCAGGCGGTCAAGCGCCATGTGGTAAGGGGAGAACTTTTTGACAGTTGTTTTGTTATAGGCAGTTATTGCCGTTTGCCAGGCCCCGCATTGCCTGGTTTTCCCGCGATCCAACGTCCAACGGGTTGCGGTTTTCCGCCGGTTTCGCGGCAAAAACGGCCCCGTCGGCTCAGAACCACCTACTCAGCCTGCGACGGCAGGCTGGGCAGTACGGGGGCGTCGAGCGAGGCGGCGTTGGGACGGACGGACAGCGTCCGCAGTCCGATCTCTTCCCCTTCGGCTTCAATCGCGGGCAGTCGCGCAAGTAGCAGTAAGGCCAGCGCTCGGAAAAAGGAGGAGGCGGCGAACACGATCAGGTAGCCGGCATGGCTGGCGTCGGTGAGGAACAGGATCGCGCCGCCGCCCAATGCGCCGGCGACCCAGGCGGCTGTGTTGATCAGGTTGTAGAGCGTCAACATGCTGGTGCGCTCTTCGGGGGCGATCGCCTCAAAAAACAGCAGGAAGAAGGCCAGCTCATAAGCGGCCCAGGCGACGCCGCTGAGCACCTGGACGGTCAACAGCCAGGCAAGATTCCCCGACACCATCCAGGCCGCCGCCACCGGGGCGATGCCGGCCCCGCCGATCCACAGCAAGCGCTGGGCGCCGACTTTGTGCGCCATGCTGCCCCACCAGGGCAACGCGATCACTTTGGCAAGGTACGCCACCCCAATCAGGGCGACGTACTCGCCGTAATTCAATTCCAGCTTGCGGAACATGAACGGTGTAAAGTAGGGGCCAGAGACCTGCACGGCCGCCTGGACGGCGACAAGGTAGAGCAGCAGTCGCCCTCCATTGCCGCTGCGCAGCTGTCCCAGCAGTTCTCTCCAGGAGATATTGCGCATGCTGGCGGGCATCGGCGAAGGTTCGGTGTGACGGTACAGATACCAGGCCGACACCAGCCGGCAACCGCCGGCGATGGCGAACAGGGCCGCATACGCCGTCATCAGGTGCGGCCCGCCGCCGGCCAGCTGCAGCGTGATTCCGCCTGCCAGGAATGCCAGAAAGACGGCGGCCTGCGAAGCCCGCGTCCGCAAGGCGAAAAATCGCGGACGAACGCCCGGCGGCACCAGCGTGCCGATCCAGGTGTTCCAGGCCGGTCCGGTCGCTAGCCCCGACGCCCAGTACAACGTGGCAAGGATCAGCACAGCCGGCGCGCTGATCGAGCCCTGCCAGGCGGCATAACCCAGCGGTGCAAAGACGGCCGCCTGGACCAGGGCGCACAGCACCACCCAGCGTTTGTGCGAATGCAGCCGGCGGATCAGAAGGGGAGAGACCATCTGCATGACGCCCCCGGCGATCAGCGGCACGCTGCCCACCAGCCCGGCCGTCAGTTCGCCCAGTCCAGCGGCCAGGACAAACGCCGCCAGATACGTTTCGCCAAAACCAACCATCCCGCCGAACGCCACGCCATCGCCCCAGCTGGCCCGGAGATTCGAACGCAATTCGCGCGACGAAGCCGCTTTGCGTCTGATCGCCGTGGCGGCGGGTGTCAAGCAATCGTTCAAACGCACGGCGAACTCCCAGGCGATTCCAGCGAGACGGCAATACTATCGCACACGTACTGGATCGTCGATACGGCGCCCCTGGGGAAGAGCCCGGTCGGCGGCGGCATTTCCCACCTGGCGACGTCCTGTGTCGAAGGCGGGCCGGTCGTCGGGCGGCGGGAAAGCTCTATAATGCTCACCAGAGCAGCGTCGCCGGAATCTCTGTCGCAGCAATGCGTCGGCGGCTGCCGGAATCCTTCGCCATCAACCGGTAGGAGAATCCTCATGAATTCGAACAACACCCATTCCGTAGCCGTTGGCTATTTGACCTGGCTCGTTGGTTTTTTTGGCGCCCATCGCTTTTACTACGGGAAGAAGGTCACCGGCGTGATCTGGTTTTTCACGCTCGGTCTGCTGTTCATTGGCTGGCTTGTGGACCTGTTTCTGATTCCCAGCATGGACCGCAACGCCGATCTGCGTTACCGGGCCGGCGAGTATGACTATACGATCGGCTGGGCCTTGCTCTGCTTCCTGGGGCCGCTGGGTATCCATCGTTTTTACCTGGGAAAGCCGATGACGGGCGTGCTTTACCTGCTGACGGGCGGTCTGGTCGGAATCGGTCTGTTGTATGATCTGCTTACGCTGAACGAACAGATCAGCGCCCGAAACGAAACGGCCGCGTCGCAAATCTAAATCAAAGGAAGCACTCCCCTCGCGGAATTCGTCAGAATTCCTGTTCAAACCTGTATTTCGATGCGCGGCCGGCAACTTCCACAAGTGCGGGGATTTCTGGCGAAATCCGCTACGGTTGCAGGGCGGCGGTGATGGCGGCGGCGACGCGCTGGCCGAGGAATTCGTAACCCGCGGCGTTGAAGTGGACGTCGTTTGGATTCTGCAGCGTTTCCAACTGTGGCGTCACGTCGACGAACAGATCGTCGATCGCTACGCCGTTTTTCGCCATGACTTCGGCGGCGGCCGCGTTCCGTGCGACGATCGATTCCGCCGTCTGCTTTTTGGCCGCATCGTCCGGGATGGGCGTGGTTGTGGCCCAGACGAGCCGGTCGCTACTTTTCTGCATCCGCTGGACGAGCGCTTCCAGTCGCTGCGTATAGTCGGCCAGCGGCGTGTTCCGGTCATGGATGCCGAAGTTGAAATGGACCAGGTCCCACTTGCCGTCGCTCAGCCAGACGTCGATCTTCTTCAAACCCATCGAGGTCGGGCCGCAGTTGGCCGGAGCTCGATGGACGTTCACTTTGCCGGCGAGAGCCTTGCGCACGCTCTGCGTATAGCCGCGTGACACGGAATCGCCGATCAGCAACACGCGCGGCAGACGCGGATCGTCCTGCACGTAATCCCAGGCGTTGGACTGGCCGGCGACCTTCTGGCGTTTGTGGATCGGCAGGTAGAAGCCGCCCAGGTTCTCCTGCAGTACGACTTCCCACGCCTGGGCGGCCGGCGTAAGGGTTTTGACCCAGGCCTGGTACTGTTCCTCCAGCAGGCGGTCGGCTGCCGCTTTCTGGGCGGCGGCTTCCGCAGCATTGGTCGGTTCGCTCACCGCGGGCGGCGCGGCCTGGAGCGTCGCCAGCGGACCAGCCAGTAGCGCCAGCAGCAGTCCCAGAGAGAGGATTCGTTTCATGGCGTTCACCTTTTTTTATCAGGAGAGCAGGATTTGTCACGTCCGGCAGTCCCAGAAGTGTGGACGTTCGCCAGTTGGAATTCAACCGCGGTTCGCAAAGTTCGGCAGAGAATGCAGAGGGGGAAAACTGCAGACTTGTAACGCTTCACGCGGTCGATCTAAAATGGAGGTCATGGTGATCGCGGATGTCTTTGCGCGATGTCGGCCGGCAAGCGTCGCGTGCGGGACAGTTCCCGGCGTGATGCGGCTATTCCCGCACTTCTCCTCTACCCTTCCAGGTTCCCCGATGAAGTTCCCTGCACTCTGCGCGTTGCTCCTGCTGCTGGCCGTTTCTTCGCTATTGGCCCAGCCTCCAGAGCGGCCCGAGCGGCCGAGCCCCGCGGAGCGACTGGCCCAGTTCCTGAAGCGATACCCGGCCAGCGACGCCAACAAGGACGGCACACTGACCCTGGAAGAGATGCGCGCTTTCCAGCAAACGCGACAGCCCCGTCGCGTTCGCAGCGGGGACGGACCCATGCCCACGCATGCTGATGTGGCGTATGGCGAGCACCCGAAGCAGCGGTTTGATATCTGGCTGGCCGAGTCCCAGGACGGCAAGCCGACGCCGCTTTGCATTTACATCCATGGCGGCGGCTTTCGCAGCGGGAGCAAACGGGTCAGCGCAGACACTCCGGCCGGCTATCTTCGCCAGGGCGTCTCGTTCGCTTCGATGGAATACCGGCTCAGCGAAGGCGGCAAGCATCCGTACCCGATCGCCATGCACGATGCGGCGCGCGGGCTGCAGTTCATCCGCTCCCAGGCAAAAGAATGGAATCTCGACCCGGAACGGGTCGTCTGTTACGGCGGTTCGGCCGGAGCGGGGATCTCGCTGTGGCTGGCCTTCCACGACGACCTGGCCGATCCGACTTCCGACGATCCCGTCGCCCGGCAGTCGACCCGCATCCTGGCGGCCGCCACGTCGAACGGGCAATCGACTTACGACATGCGAACGTTCCGCGAATGGTTTGGCGTTCCCGACCTGGCGCCGCACCCGGCCCTGACCGATTTTTACGCCGTGAAGGAGCCTGCGGACTGGGAGTCGGATCGGGTAAAAAATCTGATGACCGACGCCGCGGCGATTACCCATCTCACGCAGGACGATGCGCCCGTCTTCATGACTTATCGCGGCGGGAATGTCAAAGTCACCAAGGAAACCAATGACGGGGTCTGGGTGCATCACCCGCTGCTCGGCTTGAAACTGCAGGAGAAGATGAAAGAGCTGGGCCTGGAGTGCGTCGTCGACTACCCGGACCATCAGGACAAAAAGTACGGACATATGGCGAACTTTCTGATCCAGAAGCTCAAGGGCGAGTAACGTCCGCGCCGTCGCACGAGGACCGGTGGCGCCGCCCCGGAACAACCGGCGTCGGCGATTACTTTCCCGCAGAGATCCGCCACAGGCTGGCCGTTCCGCCAAAGTGCGAGGCGGCGAACAGGCGGTTGTCGGGCGACATCGCCACGCCGGTGATCCAGCGCGATGAAACATCGCCGCGGGCGTCGAGCTGCAGCAATCGTCGCCCTGTCGCTGCGTCCCAGACGCACGCCTTGCAGTCCATGCCGCCGGTCAGCACAAAGCGGCCGTCGGGGGAAAGACCGATACTTGCCAGGCCGGAACGCGGCGGCGGCTCTTCGGTGTGGGCGTCAAAGGTGCGCTGCTGCCAGGACTGCGTGTCCCAGAGGCGGACCCGCGGTTCCAGCGAGCCCGTCGCCAGCCAGCGTCCGTCCGGGGAGAGGGCGAGGGAGCCGATCGTCCGCGGCAGGTCGGGCCGTTCGATCGTCTGCACGGTGTCGCCTTGCTCCAGGTCGATCACGCGGATCGTGCGATCCTGCGCCGTGAGCAGCTGGTTGCCAGCCGGCAGGAACGTGAGCGACACGGCCCCCAGGTCGGGCGTCGGCAGAGGGATCTTGCGCACGAGTTCGCCGGTGGCCACCTTCCAGAGCAGCACGCCGAATGGCTCGTCGCCGATCTCTTCCTGCCCATTCGGGCTGACAGTCGCCAGCAACTTGCCGTCGGGAGAAAACGCCATCGCACGGACGGCTCCCGGTGCGGGCCCCAGCGTGCGCACCGTCTGAAAGGAACGGACGTCAAAGATCTTGATGCCGCCCGACGCCCCGCCAGCCGCCAGCAGTGATCCGTCCGGATGGAGCGCGAGCGAATCGACGGCCCGTTCGTCGACGGCGAGCGTATGCTTCAGCTGTCCGGTTGGGACGTCCCAGATGAGCACGCCCGACGCGGCGCCCGTGGCGAGAAACTCGCCATCTCTCACAAACGCCAGGCAGTGGACCGGATTGCCGATACTCTTGTTGATATGCGGATGGACGAGAACAACCGGCTCGCTGGCGATGAGCTCTAGCTCTTCCGCCCCGGCAGCGACGGGCAGCAACAGAAGCACGCCAGTAACCGCCAGGCAGGCCGCCAGGGATTGATACGCTTGCGCAGTCGTCCTGTTCATCATGGCATTCACATCATGGCATTCAGCGGTGCAGGTCGCAGGGAGTGCAGGCGATTGTCGCGGGCGAGTACGCCAGCCAGCGCAGCGAGGAACAGGCGTCCTCGCCGCGTTGGAGCATTTTGTCAGACGAGCAGTTCTTCCAGCGGGCCGTCGCTATCCAGGCCGGCGACGGGCAGATTGAAGTTGTCGCGAGGCGCCCCGGCCGCATGCAGCAAGGTACAGTACAAACGGTTGAGCGTCGGGTTGGTTGGCTGGCCTGTGCCGGCTTCCAGCGTTTCGCCGTAACTTTCGACCTCTCGGGCTTCCATCGGATAGCTGACGAGCTGACCCGTTTTCAGCTTGCCGCCCAGGTCGCCCATCAGGACGACCGGCCATTGCGAGCCGTGGCTGTGCTGTCGTTCGGCGCTATCGCTCATGAAAACGACGAGCGTATTGTCGAGCATGGAGCCGTCCCCTTCGGGGATGCTGTCCAGTCGTTTCATCAGCGCCGCGGTGCGCTCGGCCATGAAGCGATGGACGCGGCGTACAATCTCGTGGCCGCGGACGCCCAGCTCTGGATCGGGATTGCCATGGCCGGCCCCGTGCTGCCCCATGTTGGAGAAGCCTTTGTAGTTGGGCGCCAGGCCTCCCAGGCCGGAGCTGATTGTCGCGACGTTCGTCAGGCCGGCCGACAAAGCGGCGGCGGCGATATCGAACTGGGCGGCGATAACGTCGGGCATCAGTCGCGGCGGCGTGTCGAATGGTTGCGGAGCGAACCGGGCCAGGGCGCCTTCGTCTTTCAGATCGCCAAGTTCGCCCCAGCGTTTGCTCAGCGACTCCAGGGCGTCCACATGGAATTCCAGCTGCTGGCGTCCGGCCGATCCCAGCCCTGCCTGCAGGTGTTTCAGATCGTCCGACACAAAGTCGAGCAGGTTCTTCCGGGCGAGGAAATCGTTCGGCCCGGCGCCGGTGCTGCCGAAGAGTGATTCATAAGCCAGTTCCGGCCGGCACTGGATCGGGATCGGCTTCCCTTTGTCCCAGGCTGAAATACCGTACGCGGTCGACGTGTCGTTGTCGCCGCCGTTGATACCCAGCACGACGGCGGGAAACAGGCCCGGAGACACCCGAGCCAGCGCCGCATCGATTGACTCGGCCCGAACCCGTCGTTTGTCAGCAGGCGCCTGGGGCAAGCCGGAAAGAGCGCCGTAGCCTGCTCCATGGTTCGGGTTGAGGTGCGACCCGCGCAGCCCCTGCAGGATCGTCATGCGGTCCTTGAACGGGGTAAACGGATCGATCACAAACGGGGGCAGTTTGAGCGCTTCGAGCGAACGGATGCGGAGCTGATCGGTCGCCAGCGGCACGCCGTGGGGCTGCACTTCGTATTCGCGCAGGCCGTTCTCAAACAGGACGAACAGGAATCGTTTCGCCGCCGGCGGATCCACGGCAGCCGCCGCCTGGGCCGCTAATGCCTGGGCGAACGGGGAAATCAACGCACCGCCTGCCGCCAGCCTGGTAAGCCATTGTCGTCGATTGATCATGGCGATTTCCTGTCGTTGGAGGGAGCTTCGTTCTTCGAGGGATGGCCGATCCGCCCTTCCGCTGCACGCTGCAGAAAAGCGGGCGAAGTAAGTATCGACGCCAGCAGGGCCTTCATGCTGCCGTCGCTTTCGACATACGCCCGATGCGCCGCGGCGAGGGCCGGGCCGTCCTCCAGCGTTTCGTTGCGGCCGACGAAATACCGAAAGACATGCCGCACAAAGACCTGTTCGACGCGTTCGGACGCCGCCAGCCTTTCGATCAGTTCCACGGCGCCAGTCACCGGGCCATCGAGTTTGGAGTCGCCCGTCCCTGCCAGGAAGCCGGACGTTTCGACCGGCTCGCCCAGTTCGGTTTCTCGATACCGGCCAAAGTGATCATAGCGTTCAAACGGCAGCCCCAGGGGATCCATCTGCTGGTGGCACTTCCAGCAGTAGTTTTCGCGCGTGACACGCATCCGGTGGCGGAGCGTGTGGCCGGGTTCGTCGGGCAGTTGGGCGTCGACCGTGATCGGAATCTCCGGCATCTTTTCGCCAAGCAGTTTCTCACGCACCCATTTGCCGCGATGAATCGGGTCGTTGTCAAAATTGCCCGAGTGCGCCACCAGCCAGCTGGGATGTGTCAGGATTCCGGCCCGGTGGCCGACCGGCATGGCGTAGCGTCGATCGGGCGCCCAGGCGTCGCGTCGGAGAGCCAGCTCGTCGAGTTCATAGATGCGCAGTTCTACAGGGATGCCGCGGAAGAACCCACGAGTGGTGCTGTTCTGACGGTGTTTCGCTTTCAGCCGCAGCAGTTCCGCAACGCTGATCGGACGCGGCCCGCGTTCCGTTTTGGTGAGCGTGAACGTTTCCCGGGTGGTCAACAATTCCCGCAGGACGTTGCGATCCTGGGCGAGGATGTCGAGGATCAGCCAGTCGGCGTCGCGCACGAACGTGTAGCTGGCCTCGGCCCAGACGCCTTCTTTACTGGTGGATTTGGCGTCGTCGACGACCCTTTCGGCCTGCAGGGTCGGAGCGTCTTTGAAGACATCGGTCGCCCGGGTGTAGCCAAAATACTCCTGGAAGAATCGCAAGATTCGCAGCGGCGAAGTTTCCGCATCGTCCAGGATGCGCAGCACCTGCCCGCGCACTTCTTCGGCCGTGTTCAGCTGGTTGTCGGCAACCGCCTGGAGCAGCTTCTCATCGGGGCCCTTGTCGGTCAGTGAATACGCGATCGCCCTGGCCAGGTGATGCGGCGCCAGCTCCTGGGCCTGGCGGGCCACCTCGACCCGGTAGAACACTTCGGGGTGCATCATCACCGCCAGCAGCAACTGCTCTACGGCCGCCGGGGCGTCTGCCTGCTGCAGGTTCTTTTTGACAAAGCCCGCGTAACGCTGCCGCTCCTGTTCCGTCGGTGCACGCTGCAGAACCCGGTCGAAGACGGCCGATACGCCGGCGTCGATCTGCTCTGCAGTGGCGGATTTGTCGGCCGTGATGAGCGTTTTCAGTTCGTCGTCCAGGGAGCGGCCGGACATCACTTCGCGCACGATCGGCTGGATATTGCGCAAATGGTGCTCTACTTCTGCTTCGCCAATGCGATGCGCCGCGGCAAAGTCGCTGAATCCGGTTTTGGGGTCCGGCAGCATTTCCCACGGCGCTCGTAATCGCGAGGCCGACTTCACCCCGCCAAAGCTCTGCCGAAAGAGATTCTCATAAGCGGGCTGCGAGAGCCGCCACAACCGCCCTGCAGTCGGTGATTCGGCCGACGGCTTGCCGGAGAACAGGGCCGCGTGATCGACCTCGTTCCCTTCGCGAATCACGCCCACCCGTTCGAGTCGATCGTAGATCGCCTCGATCGCCAGGCGTCGGGTTGGCGACGACGGCTGCGAGGCGTCGTCAGGCGGCATGTGGCCGCTTTCCAACTGCCCGACCACCCGTTTCCACAACGCCAGTTCCACTTCCGATCGCGGCTGGTCCCCCAGCAAGTGCAGACCGATATCGCCTTCCTGAACTTGCGGTCCATGGCAATCGCTGCAGTGCCGCCGGAAGAAGTCGCTGAGCGGGAACGGTTTTGCGTCGTCTCGCAGATCGGGAAGGGCGGACGCGGTCTCCGCAGAAGGAGGTTCGGCGGAGACGGCTAACGGGATGCCAGCGAGCAGCAGCGCCAACAAGGCCGAACTCGGGAGCAGGACGCGGAGAGCTTTCATAAACCACACGCCAATAAGGCGCCTTGTGGGGAGAACTCAAAGGAGACACAGAGTTTAGCGAGTTGCTTTGCCAATATCAAGAAATTCCGATGTGTTCATGAGAATCGCTGGGAAAGCGGCAATTCCGCAGGCGTTTTTTGCCGGATCAGGCACGAACATGCCTGGGCGCGACTCCTTGGAGCAAGGCTAAGTCCCCGAGATCTGGGGCTGGCGATGCGGATCGACCTGGTTTTCGACGTGTTGAGGGCCTGTCGCTGGGGGCGGCGACCAGCTTCGGCATTCCCCAAAAAACGCTTGCTGGAAAACGCAATTCGGGTATCCTGAAAGGTTTACCTGGGCAGCCACTATCTCCATGATTTCCTACGTATGAAGCGACCCCTCTCTCCTTCGTCCTCCTGTCTCCTGCTGGCCGTCCTGTTGCCGGGAATGTTTGCCGTACTACCCGGTACGGTTTCTGCAGAAACAGCAGAGATCGATCGATCCGTCGTGACGTTTTTGAACAGCTATTGCGTCCGCTGCCACGGGCCCGAGAAACAAAACGCCTCGCTGCGTTTTGACACCATGCCGGTATCGCTGGCCGATGAGACGATCGCCCAGAGCTGGCAGGATATTCTCGACGCCCTTAACCTGGATGAAATGCCGCCTGAGGACGAGAAGCAGCCCGACAACGACGAGCTGTCGCTGGTGCTGGAAACGCTTACGAAAAACCTGCGCGAGGGTCGGGAGCGGCTCAACGACGCGGGCGGCCAGATGGTGCTGCGGCGACTCAACCGTCGGGAGTATCAAAACACGATCCGCGACCTCCTCGGCCTGGATATCGGTATCGACTCCGTCCCCGACGACGCCACGCTCGACGGTTTTGACACCATCGCCCAGGCCCATTCGTTCTCATCGCTGCACCTGGAACGGTATCTGAGCACCGGCTCCGCCGTACTAGAGACGTTCATCGATCGCAGGTTCGGTGTGCAGGAATCGCAAGTCCTGCGATATGAACCCGAAGAAGGGCTTCTGGAAGACATCAGGAATAGCCAGAAGAAACTGGCCGGCCGACTTCCTGCATCGAACAGAAAACTCCGGAGAGATCCGACTGGCCAGGTCGGGAATGGCGACTTTGTGGTGCTGCAGCATCAGCTGCTGACCGACTACCTGGCCCATCCGGCGTCCAGCCAGGGCGTGCTGGTTCCGTTCCGCGGCATCACCCCGTTCGTTAAATCCAAGACCAACGTTCTCGGTCGCAACGGCGTCTATAAGGTACGTGTACGCTGCGGCGTCGATAGCCCCCAGCCGGTCGACGGCGTCTTCCTGGAAGTGCGACGGGTTCCTCGACAAACATCGAACATCGACCACATTAACTGCGTCGAAGTTCGCGGCACGATCGCCGAACCGCAAATCATCGAATTTGAAGCCGTCGTCGACGGCGTCGTCGGCAACTGGATCTCGCTGGCAAGGCGGACGCCCCGTCAGGAACCGCTGGAGCGGTTTCAGGCAATCGCCGCCCGTGGTTCCTCGATCACGGCCAAAAATGAGATCTCGTATCTGGCGGATGACGAGCAGCCCAATGTCTGGATCGACTGGATCGAAACGGAAGGGCCGTTTCCGCGATTTGAAGGAACGATCGACCCGTCGCTGGTGAAACTGCACCCTACCCGGGCGACCGACGAAGAAGCCCGGGCGATGATCGAGAAGTTCGCCCTGGCGGCCTTCCGTCGCCAGCCGCCGTCGCCCGAATACCTGGACCGCGTGTTCGATATTTACCAGCAGACGCGGGAGAATGGGGCCGAAGCAAACGTCGCCACGCGTGAGGCCCTGAAGGTTGTGTTGGCTTCGCCCCGCTTTCTGTTCTTGTACGAACCGAACGTCGAAGGGGAAAAGCGAAAGCTGACCCCTCTCGAACTGGCCGTGCGACTGTCCTACTTTCTGTGGAGCGGTCCGCCCGACGAAGAGCTGTACCAGGCGGCGGAAAGTGGGGAACTGGCGTCGCCCGACGGCCTGGCCCGGCAACTGGATCGGATGCTGAAATCCGAGAAGTCGGAACAGTTCGTCGTGAATTTTGTCACGCAGTACCTGGAGCTGGATCGTCTCGACGGCGTCAGCCCGGAAGCGACTCCGGCGCCGGATTACGATCGTCCCCTGCAGGAAGAATCCCGCCGGGAGGTGTTCGCCTTTTTCCGTTATCTGCTGCAGGAGAATCAGCCTGTTCGCGACATGATCGATGCCGATTACGTGGTGGTGAACAGCCTGCTGGCGGACTTTTACGGCATTCCCGATGTGCATGGCGACCTGTACCGCAGGGTTCCCTTGCCGGCCGGTTCTCCCCGTGGCGGCCTGCTGGGTCAGTCGGCCATTTTGACGCTTACCGGGACCGGCGAACGCACTTCGCCGGTGGAGCGTGGGGCCTTTGTCTTGCGAAAAATCCTGAATCGTCCGCCTCCGCCGGCCCCGGCCAACGTGCCGATGCTGGAAGAAGAAGGGCTGGGAAACCGTTCCATTCGAGAAACGCTCAGCATCCACATGAGCAAGGCGCAGTGCAGTTCGTGCCATCGCCGCATGGATCCGCTGGGCTTCGGACTGGAGAATTTTGATCCGGTCGGCCGATGGAGAGAAACGGTCCTGTCCGCCGACAAGTCGACGCGGTTCCCGATTGAACCCGCCGGCCTGATGCCTGATGGAGAACGCCGCTTCGCCACTCCGGGCGAGATGAAAAAGCTGATGATGAACGATCAGGACGAATTCACCACCGGCCTGACCCAGGCCATCATGACCTACGGCATCGGTCGAAAAATCGGCTATGCTGACCAGGTGGAAGTCGAACGTATTGTTGACGCCGCGTCGACGGCAGGGGGCGGGCTGCGAACCCTGCTCCATGAAATTGTTAAAAGCAGTGCCTTTCAAACCCGCTAAGGTTCCCCCTTCGATGAAAATTACGAACTCGATCACCCGTCGGACCCTGCTGCGCGGCGTCGGGGCAACCATGTGCCTGCCCCTGCTGGAATCGGTGGCCCGTTCGGCGACGCCTGACAAAGAGCAGCCCCCCCAGCGCATGATCTTTATCGGCCACGGCTGGGGCGTGCCGATCCATGACTGGTTCCCCGAGACCGAAGGCGCCGACTACGCCCTGACCCGCTGCCTGGAGCCGATGGCCCGCCATCGCAGCGACTTTTCCGTGTTGAGCAATCTCTCAAACAAGCGGGCGACCGCCGGCCACTGGGGCTGCACGACCTGGTTGACATCGGCCGAAGTGAACGGCTCTGGCTCGGTCAAGAACGGCGTCTCCGTCGATCAACTCGCCGCGCACCACCTGGGCGGGCAGACACGCTTTCCCTCGCTGGAACTCAGCTGCCCCAACGAAGGCGGTTTCGGCCAGGGGTTATCCCTGTCCTGGTCGCTGGCCGGCAGTCCGGTCGCCGGCGAAACCAGCCCGATCGGCCTGTTCGACCGCTTGTTCGGCGCCGAAGAAGTCTCGCTTGAGCAGCGCAAGTTCATGCTCAGCCGCGATCATTCCGTCCTCGACGCCGTGATGGCCGACGCCAAGGCGATGCACGGCAAGATTTCCCGCCGGGACCGGGAAAAGGTCGAAGAATACTTCCAGTCCGTCCGCGATATCGAAACCCGCCTGGGCCGGTCCGAAGATTGGCTGGACATCCCCAAGCCGCCGGCCCCTTTTGAGCGACCGGCCGGCAAGATGAAGACTTCAGAAGAGCTGACCGTCATGTACGACCTGATGGCGGCCGCCATCGAAGCCGACCTGACGCGCGTGATCTCCTATCGGCAACCGACGGTCGGCCTGATGGCCGAAGCCGGCTTCAAAGTCGATGGGCACCAGACAACCCACTGCAGCAAAGACAGCGATCCTTATCGCGCTTCGCTGGCCAAGAATATCAAAGAGATGGAACTGCTCGCCCGCTTCATCGACAAGCTGAAGAACATCCAGGATGTCAACGGGCAATCGGCCTTCCACAACAGCATGATCGCCTACGGCGGCGGCATCCGCAACGGTCACGGTCTGCGCAACACGCCTACGCTCGTGGCTGGCCACGGCGGAGGCGGCCTCGACCAGGGCCGGCACTATGTGTACACCGAGGATCACACCCCGCTGGCCAACCTGTGGCTCAGCATGCTGCGACAAACGGGCATCCAGGTCGAACGCTTCGCGGACAGCGACGGCTCCCTGCCGGGGCTGTTCTCCGTCTAGTCGCAACGGCGCAAACGGAATTCCCGTGACGCATTTCAGGTGACAGGGCCCCACGATGAAACCAACCATCCGCCTGGTATTAACGCTTGCCATACTGACGCTGTCCGCTCCGCTGACTGCGGCGGAGCCGACCGGCATTTATCAACGGGGAAGCGGTTTCACGCCCGACAAGGTTGTTACCTTTAAAAGGATAAACGACCGGTCGCTGAAACTGGATCTGTTTCTGCCTGCCGACTGGAAGGCGTCCGACACCCGGCCGGCGGCCGTCTTCTTTTTTGGCGGAGGCTGGTCCAAAGGGGACACGCGGCATTTCTACGCCCAGGCAAAATACCTGGCCAGTCGCGGCATGGTCGCCATTTGCCCTGACTATCGCATCAAAAAAATCGACGGGGTTCAGCCTTACGACTGCGTGGAAGACGCCAAGTCGGCCCTGCGGTACGTGCGAAAGCATGCCAGCGAACTGGGCATTGATCCGGAGCGAATTGCGGCCGGCGGAGGTTCAGCCGGCGGCCACCTGGCAGCCGCGGCGGCGACCGTCAAGGCTTATGATTGCCCCGACGACGATCTGTCCGTTTCCCCCGTTCCCAATGCCCTGCTGCTTTACAATCCGGCCTGCGACATTAGCCCCGAAGGCGCCGGCTTCGACCGGATGAAGGACTACTGGAAAACCATCTCGCCGATGGAGAACCTCATAGGCAAAGTGCCGCCGACACTCATCCTGCTGGGCGAAAAAGACGTCGTCTTCCCGCCCAAGCGAGCCCGCATTTACCAGCAGCGGATGCAGGCCGGCGACAACCGTTGTGAACTGGTCATCTACCCGGGCGAGTCGCACGGCTTCTTCAATCTCGATCGCGGTTCGCAACCTTCCGACATGGCGAAGAACAAAAAGATCTTCCTCGCCACCACCGCGGAAATGGACCGCTTTCTGCAGTCGCTCGGGTACGTCTCCGGCGAGCCATCCGTCGGCGCCTGGTTCAACCAGCAAGAAGCCCGCGACGCAGCGGCGCAAACAGAGTGACGCTTTCCTGTCAGCGTTTCGTCTGGCAGGCAGGGCAAAAGAACGTCGATCGCTGGGTCTGCACGATCCGTTCGATCGTTGCCTGGCCGCAGCGGCGACACAGGTCGCCTTCGCGATCGTACACGCGATGATGGTTCTGGTAGCCGCCCGATTGATTCAGGGCGTTACGATAGGTGCCGTCCCCCAGCGTCGATCCTTCATAGAGGATCGCCTCTTCCAGCACGTGCAGCAGCTGCTCATGCACCCGGCGCCACTGGGCCGTCGTCATCCGGTCGCAGCGTTTCTGGGGGTGCACGCCCGCCAGGTGCAGCACTTCAGAAGCGTATAGATTGCCAACGCCGGCCAGACGTTTCTGATCGAGCAGCGCCGGCTTGATCTCGCGCTGGCTGCCGCCTAACGCCTGCTGGAGCTGTTCGGCCGTCAGGGTCAAGGCATCAGGGCCGATCTTCTCCGGTCCCAGCCGCACGGCGTATTCGGCAGGCGACAACAGCCGCACCGAACCCAGCCCCCGTCGGTCCCAGAACAGCAGCGGCTGCTCGAAGCCTTCCAGGTCCACCCGCAGCCGCAAATGCTCGGCGCCGGGCGGGTCGGCGATCAGCACCAGCCCCGTCATCCGCGGCTCGAAAATGATACAGTCGTTGGAACTCAAACGGACGACCACCCGTTTCCCGATCCGATCGATCGCGACAATCGTGCGACCGACCACCCGACGGCGAAAGGCCGTCAGCTCCGGTTCGATCGTAATCGGTCTGCAGGCACACGGCGGACGAGCCACGTCGGCGATCACGGCGCCAACCACCGGCAGCAGTCCCCGCCGCATCGTTTCGACTTCTGGTAGTTCCGGCATCGGGAGGAGACACGAGCCTTTCGTTGGATGGGCGTACTAACAACGGGACGGGGGGCGGTTTGTTCCGGCGAATGAACCCGCAGCAAGACGTCCGTCCCTTCCCGCTTCAGGATACCAGATCAAACCGAATCCGGGCGCCGCCTTGTGCATTGCTGGCAGTGCTGTCGTAGCGTGGTTCCGATTGTTACCAGCTTGTTACCCAGAGGGCGGGGGCGAGCGTGTAGAACATAGACTGGCGGCCGGTGGTCGCCTTCCATTTCGCCGCACCCTGGAACGCGCTGAGGAGACTGGTCGTGAGAGGTATACAACATGGGATCGCAGCCGCCTGCCTGGTCTGCCTGCTGGCGAACGTCGCCACAGCCGACGCACCGGCCGACCTGAAGCAGGGAGTCGAACGCCTGGCCGCCGGCGAAGCGGCCGCCGCGTTGCCGCTGCTGGAGTCCGCCGCCGAAGGGCTGCCCGCGTCGGTGGAAGCCCACCTGGCCCTGGGCGATTGTCGCCTGCAGCTGGGGCAGATCGAGAAAGCGCTCGCCAGCTTTCGCCAGGTGCGAGCGCTGAGTCCCAACCATCGACGGGCCAAAGAGATCATCGACGCCCTGGCATCGCAGGAGAAAGACTTTGACAGCAAGTTCGCGTATGCCGAACAGTTGATCGCCAGCGGAGAATACCTCGCGGCCCAGGCGATCCTGCTGCATGTAATCTGGGAACCGTACAGCGACGAGGAACTCGATCGCAGTCGCCTGTTACTCAAGACGGCGAAATTTTTTACCTTGACGCAAGGGAAGTCCAAGAACTCGGCGATGAGCGACTTTCACAAGGACGGCCCGTATCGCTCAAGCGACCCCAACATTCGCGGAGCGGCCCAGGTGCTCGACGCGCTGCTGGTCAGCGTTCAATCCAAGTCAGCCGATCTGGACACGTTGCTCTCCGGCGCCGACAAACTCCCGGCTCCCTGGCCGGCCCGGGCTGTCCTGGCGCGAGCCGCCCAGCTGGCATTGTCGGGCGACGATCCGGTCGCCGCTTCCCGCCAGTTGCGGCAACATGCCGACGCCTTGCCGAAAGACGTATTCTCATGGTGGGCCATTCCCGCCGTTAAGGATCTGCTCTCTCAGGCCGAATCGGCCCACGGAGCCGGTCGCCGGGACGAAGCACTCGCCATTTTATGGCCCATGTTCAGCGCCGGCGATACGCCTGCCGCCGGGGCCGCCGCGGAACTCAACTGGCAGGCCGGCTGGATCACAGGCCGCATGCCGAGCAGGGACAACCTGCTGCCGCTCGTCGCTCAGGTTGCGGCGCTCGTACCGAGTGCAGCGACCGCAAGCCCGTTGACGGCGGCCGATCTGGCGCCGCTTGCCTGGTCCGCCGATCTGCTGCTGGCGGTGGGCGCAGAACATCACCTCGATTACAGCGAACGTCTGCTGGAACTGGCGAGGACCGCTGGCCAGCGGTCGACCGCATCGGGTCCGGCGGAAAAACTCTCGCCGGGGACCGATCTGCAGCTGTCGATCTTGGCTCGCCTGGCATCGACGACCGATGACGAAACGGCGCGGAACGCCGTCGTGGTTCAGGTGCGATCGCTGCTCGATGCGCACGCAGGGCACGCATCGCTCGCTCTGTTACTGCAGCGGATCGTCGTGCTGGCGGACGACGCCGCGCCGACGGCTGTGCAATTGCACTCTGCGTTCGCCACCATGGCGGACGGCCCGTCGCAACGCTTGCTGCTCAAATATGCGGCGGCCGGTTACCTGTCGCTCGCCCGGCAGCTTGATCCGCCGGCGACCCAGACGGTGGACCCGGCCGCGCCGCTGGCCCGGGCCGATGCGATCGCCCTGGTGCTGGAGTCCCGCGCGACTGCGGCAGCTGCCGACAAACTGGCCCTGCCGCAGGAAGTGCAGGCGATTGTCAATCTCTACGCCAAGCGTCGTCAGTGGACGGCCGCCCAGGCCGCCGTCGCGGCCTTTTTCCAGGAACGCGATCCGGCCGCCGCCGCAGTTGCGAATGCGCAAATCCTGCTGCGTCGGCAGCAGTCGCAGGACCAGCAACGCCTGGCGGCCCAGCTGCAGCTGGCGGAGAAGCTGCCGGAAGAACTCACGACCGTCCTCGCGGCCGCGATGACCGCCCTGCCGGCCGACGGCGATGCCCCTTTACGCGAACGTCTGCTGGCGTCGGTCGATCCGATGATCTCGCACTACACTTCGCTCGAGCGCCTGGATCTGGCGCGGGCCATGATCGCCGCGCTTGCCGGCAAGGAAGATTCGCCGGCCGCCGACTGGGCGCTGTGGAGCGAGTCGCAACTCCTGGCCGGGACCGCTGCCGAAGCAATCCAGGCGCAGGCCAGTCGGTTCGAAAAAGGCCGCAAGCTGGAGCCGCACCCGGCCCATCAGAAAGAGATGGACCTGCTGGGCCAACTGCTCACCCAGCATCCTCGCAGTCGCTTCGCCGCCCCGGCCGCCTCCGCACTGGCAGGTATTCCGCAGATTTATGAACATCACCAGGCCTTTGCGGCGTCGGAAGCACTGCTTACGACCTTCGTAAAAAAGCACCCTGGCCTGCTCGCCGCCGAACAACTGGAGCACCAGGCCTTGCTCGTCCTGTTCCGCCGGGCTGAGGCTGCCTTTGAAGAAGCGGCCCCCCATGAGCCGCCGCCTGTCGCCATGTCGGCCGAGTATCAAGCGGCCGTGCTGGCCGCGGCGGCCTGGCTCAAAGCGCATCCCGCCGGCCCGCATTCCGCACAGGTAGAGCGGCGCATCTTCGACGTCGCCAAAACCTACGGCCAGATCAACGCCTGGGCGGCCGCCCGCACGGTGATCGCGGAGTTTGGCAATGCGACTCCCGACTTCCGTCATCCGTCACGTCTGCGACTGCTCACCGCGGTCGCCTGGCTGGGCGAACTGGACCGGGACCATGCCCTGGAGTACTTCCAGCTCGGGCTGCTCCCTGGCGACGGCGATTCGGCCTATGGCGACGCTTCGTATAGCGCTATCGCCAGTAACACGGCGTCCGGCTTCGCTCCGCCCGCTCTCCGACTGGGCGAATCGTATGGTCCGCCGGGGACCTATCCCGCTTCCGGTCCCGTTCCGACTCCCACCGTTGTCCCGTCGGCGGAGCCCGGGCAGCCTGGGATGGACGCTCCCAACGCCGGGCCCCCGCTACCCGTCGCGCCGCAACCTTACCCGTCTACCAGCCCTGCGCCATCCGGCTACGGTTATGCGGCTCCCTCCCGGCCGGAGAATACGGCCCTGGCGATGATCCAGCAGGCCCAGCGCCGCCAGTCGGCGAACGTCGCCAATATGGAAGCTGCCAACGAAGGGCAGCAGGGGAACGCGCCGCAGCAAGGCCAGCAACAGATGATGCAGCAGGAGATGCAGCAACTCGACGGCACAGCCATCGCCACGACGGCCGGCACGGTGCTGTCGGAAGCGGAAATGAAACGGCAGGACGACGCCGCCGACCAGGCGTACCGTCTGCTGATCGCCCTGCTTGGGGAGCCCGAGTCGCGGACTGCTGCCGCTGACGCCCGCAGCCAGGTTTTTTGGCTATTCGGCTTTCTCGAAGGAGAGCAGCGGTTCGACGCCGCGGCCAATTGGATCGAACGCTATCTGACCGATCAGCCCGACGACCCGGCCCAGACGGCGCTCGCGTACCAGTTGCTGCAGGATCGCCTGCACTGGGCCGGACGAACGTCCCCCAGCGACCGGATCGACCTGGCGTTTCTGGACCAGCGGCACGAGCTGTTCGCCGCCGCGCGGAAACAGATTACCGTCTTCATGGCCAAGTACCTTGGCGACAAGCACTGGCGTCGCCAGGCTCAGATGCTGCAGGTCGAAAGCCACCAGCAAGAGGCCCGACTGGCGGCCAAGGTCTCCTCCGTACGTGCCAGCGGTTTGCTGGTCCAGGCGGCCCGCACCTTGCTCGAGGTGCTGCGCAGCGAACCGGATCATCCGGCGGCGGCCAGTTTCCCGCAGCAGTTGTGGAACATTGGCGAGCATCTCCATCGCCTGGGCCAGCGGGACCGGGCCATCTATGTATTCAGCCAGATTCCGATCTATTTCCCGCTCGACACTAACGCCAGCCTCGCCGTGCGGCGGATTGCCGAACTGCATGCCCAGGGGCTGTCGAATCCGCTCAAGGCGGTGGAAACCTACCAGGAGTATCTCAACCTGGCCGGGGCGGATCCGACGACCTCGAACCAGATTTACGACATCGCCGAGCGGCTCGCCGCCAGTCGACGTTACCTCGAAGCGCTGCATGTGTACGACGTTTTCGTCGACAGTTTCCCGACCGACGAACGGGCCTGCCTGGCGCTGCAAGGGATCGGCCGCACCCACCAGGCGAACGAAGCCTGGGAGGAAGCGCTCAAGTCGTTCCAGCGCGTGCTGGACGAATACCCGACCTGCGCCTCGCTGCCCGATGTGAAACTGGCGATCGCCGAGTGCTACATCAACCTGAGCGAATGGGCCAAGGCTCGCAAGCTGTACGAGGAGTTCGCCCAGGCGTACCCCGAACATGGCCAGGCCGCGATGGTGGCCGGCCGCTCGCCCGTGCTCAAGCAGCTGGACCGCTACCAGACGCTGCTGTCCGACAAAGAAGTCGATCGGAACAAGGATGACGCCCAGTTCCAGATTGCCCGGATCGTGCTCAACCAGTTAGGCAACCAGGTCAAGGCGATCGCCGAGTTCCGCAAGGTCACCGCCAACTTCCCCGGCAGCGACCTGGGCGACGACGCCCAGCTGGAGATCGGCAAGACGCTCCTCGCCCTGGATCGGGGCGACGAGGCCCGCACCGAACTGGCCAAGGTGGCGACTAACTTCCCGGGCAGCCCGTTTGCCGACGACGCCCTGTATATCATTGGCTCCAGTTACCAGCAGCAGGCCGAACGCCTGGCGGTTGTCACCAGCGAAACGGCCTGGGCCAGGGCGTATGAGCGGAACCAGCAGCTGGCTTATCAGCAGTTTAACGATGTCGTCCAGGCCCAAGCCAAAGAGCAGTCGGCCCGGCGGGCCCAGCTCAAAGGCGCCGGCAAGTCGGTCGAACTGGGGCTCGACGAAGCGGCCAACTCCTTCCGCTACAACGGCCGCAACTTTGATAACATCAGCAACAGCGCCAAGCTGGCCGAACAGCAAGCGGAAACGGAAAGCGCCCTGCAGGTGGCCAACCGGCAGGATCGCATCAACGAAGCGTACCGCGAAGCCGTGGCCCAGTTCAGCCGCGTCTCCACGGAATATCCGCTGGGCGACAAGACCGACGACGCACTCATCGAAATCGCTCAGATCTATGAGACGCGTTTGAAAGATCGCGCGGCCGCCATGAAGACCTACCAGCGCGTCGTCGAGCTCTTCCCCGGCACGCCGGTCGCCGAAGACGCCGCCTGGAAGGTGGCCGCCTTTTACGAACAGGAAGGCCAGTTCGCCGCAGCGGCTAGCGCTTTTCGCGAATTCACCCGGACTTATCCGGCCAGCAGTCGCGTCGCCGACGCACAGTTCGCCCTGGCCGAAATGCTCGAACAGTTAGGCAAATGGAACGACGCCATGGACGCCTATGAGATCTTCCGCCAGAAGTTCGCCGGCCATGCCAAAGCGAACCTGGCTTCCGATCAGATCAACTGGATCAAGGCGTACCGTAAATAGGCTCCGCCCGACGCAGTCGTTTCCCCACTCGTCATCCGACAGGGCCAGACGCTCTTTCGCACCATACAGGATATCTACCGATGAAAATCTCAACCCTCCTTCTCACCCTGGCGTTCTGCCTGCCATGCCTGGTCTCGCCAGCGCAACAGCCTTTGGCAGAGGCGCCGATTCCCGCCGTCTCTCCCAAGGAAGCCGAGGCCGCCGAGGAACTGTTCCAGGCCGGCCGCAATCTTTTCTTTCAAGGGAAGTACCTCGAAGCGGCCGAGAAACTGCAGAAAGCAGTCGCTGGCAATCCGGCCAAAACGTCGTACAAGCTGCTGCTCGCTAAGGCCCACCGTTACGGCCAGCAACCGGAAAAGGCGATCGCGGTGTTTGAAGCGATCCTCCGCGAGAACGGAAGCCACGTGGAAGCCGGCATCGAACTGGCCGAGTTGCTGGACCCGCTCAAAGAATCCGATCGCGTCATTGGCGTGCTCGAGCCGCTGCTGAAGTACAAGCACGATTATCCGCTGTACCACCTGCTGGCCCAGGCCAACTATCAGAAAGAGAATTTCGAGAAAGCCCAGCACTACTACGAGGAAGCGACCCGGCTCAACGACCAGAACGCCGACGACCATTACCAGCTGGGGAATATCTATCTGGCGCAGCAGCGCTTCGCCAAAGCGGCCGTCGCCTACGAACGGGCGGGAGATTTAGGCGTTTCGACCGGCGTGTATCATTTCAAGCTGGCCAGCGTTTACTTCAATCTGCACAACTACCTGGGCGCCGTGCATGCGGCCCAGATCATCGGCGGCCAGACGGGACAGATCAAGAACGAGCTGTACCTGCTGGACCCCGTCCCCGGGCAGAAGGACTTTTTCTATGTGTGTCCGCCGCAAAGCGCCGTCTATCAAACGGCCAAGGCCCAGCAACTGGGCGTCGATGTGTTTGACATCCGCTTTCTGGAAGCGAACATCTGGCTGAGCGCCCGGCGGTACGCCCGCGCCAATCCGATGTACGCCGAGCTGGAGGAAGAAGTCTCCAAAGCGAACGCCGGACTGTTCTGGTACTATTGGGCGCAGGCCGCTTTGGGAATGGACGACCTGGAACAGTACCTGGTGCGGCTGGACAAAGCGATCGCCGCCGATCCCGAAGTTTACAAACCGACCAAAGCCGACGCGCTGGTGACAGTCGCCGAGCGGCACCAGCAGCAGGGCGACACGGCCAAACATAGCGAGTACCTGCAGCAGGCCGTCGCGGTCACCCCGTTGTCCGCCCGGCTGCACCTGATGCTGGGCGACGCGCACTGGATCGCCAGTGAGCGGCGGCAAGCGGTCGAACAATATAAACTGGTGTTAGAGTTAGAACCCCAGCACGCCGACCGCGTTCGTTTGCTGAACCGCATTCGCGAAGCGAGTTAAGCCAGTCTCTGGCCCGGCGGCTGTCCTCTCCCCTCGACCGCCGCCGGAGAAACAGGCATGCAAATCCAAGGGAATACGTTCCTGGTGACAGGAGCCGCCTCGGGTCTGGGCAAAGGAACCACGGAGGCGCTCGTCGCCGCCGGCGCTAATGTGATTGCCGTCGATCTTAATGCCACTGTACTGGGGGAAGCCGTCGAGCCGCTGGGCCCGGCGGTCGTCGCCGTGACGGCGGATGTGGCGGATGCCGCCGACGTGCAGCAGGCGCTAGACCTGGCATCCCGTTTCCCCGGGCCATTCCGCGGCGTCGTCAACTGCGCCGGCGTGCTGGGAGCGGCCCGCACGCTGGGACGCCGGGGCCCGTGCGAGCTGGAGCTGTTTGAGAAAGTCGTGCGGGTCAATCTGATTGGTACGTTTAACGTCTGTCGTCTGGCCGCCGCCGCGTTGAATGCGCAAGAGCCCGACGAAGAAGGGGAGCGCGGCGTGCTGGTGAACACCGCATCGGTCGCTGCATTCGAAGGCCAGATCGGACAGACGGCCTACTCCGCTTCCAAAGGCGGCATCGCTTCGATGACGTTGCCCATGGCCCGCGACCTGGCGCCTTTTGGCATCAGGGCAATCGCCCTGGCGCCCGGCGTGTTTGATACGCCCATGATGCAGGCGGCCCCCGCCGAGATCCGCGAAACGCTGTCGGCCGCCACCCCGTTCCCGCCGCGACTGGGCCGCCCCGAGGAGTTCGCGGCGCTGGTGCTGCACGTGATCGAAAACCGCATGCTCAACGGCTCGGTCATGCGCATTGATGGCGCCCTGCGCATGCCGCCCCGGTAAAGGTGTCGAAGGCGGAGTCGATGCGGTATCATGGTTGGCGCGCAAGGAGAGCAGCCCGTTCCGCCGGGGTTGCTTCCCGACTCTCTTACTAGCGGGCAAATCCGATGACGAACGAATACCCCAATCCCTATGCGAGTCCGGCGCCGCTGGACTGGAAGCAGGTGACGCCTGAAGAAGCGAAGCCGCAAGGGCCGCAGCTGGAGCTTTCCGCTGTCACCTGCAGTCGCCTCCGCCTGACCAGCTGGATTCTCTGGGCGGCTGCCGTCGTCTTCCTGTTCTACGCGTTCATCACGATTTCCCGGGTGGGGGTGTCGTTTTGGTTTTATCGCGAAAACTACTGGGAATCCGGTGGGATGTTTCTGATTTCCAACCTGGTTTCTCTCTTTATCGGCGTCTGTTGGCTGCTGCTGGCTGGTTCACTGTGGCAGTTTTCCCAGCAGCTGGGCGGCCTGGCTGCCCAGCCCGGGGGGAGATTTAGCGCCGACGACCTGGAACAGGTCATTGCCTGGCTGGGGAAAACCGCCTTGGCTCTAGGCTTCCTGATGCTGGTGCAATTTGTCAGCAACGGGGTGTTTTTTCTGCTGGCCAGCTACTCCTGAGACCACGCCGTCAGCTGGTCATCTTCCTCAGCAGCCAGTCGCCCCAGCGGGGTGAGATGGCCGCCAGGATCAGCAGCAAACGGGCTTTGCCGGGCAGCACCAGTTCGGGCTGCCGCTTCTGGCACGCCGTGAGAATCCGCCGGGCCACGCGTTCTGGATCCAGCCCCTTGATCCGAGCGCCGCCGCCGGGCCGCCGGGCCGATTCCGGCAGGTCGGCCGCTTCCTGGTCGTAGCGCTGGCCCGCATCAGGTCGGGCCAGCGGACCCGGGCAAACCAGCAGCACATGCACGCCCGTCTCGGCCAGTTCCAGGCGCAGCTGCTGGCTGAAAGCGGCCAGCGGGAACTTGCTCACTGCGTACGCTCCGAGAAAACGGGAAGCCGTTTTGGAAGCGAGCGAACCGATGTTGACCAGATGCCCGCGGGACGCTTCCAGGTGCGGGATCGCGGCCTGGCTGCACCGAACAGCCGTCAGCACGTTCGTATCGAAGAACTCCCGATGCTGCTCTACGGTAACGTCGATCAGGCGCCCCCGGTGGGAACGTCCCACGTTGTTGACCAGCAGGTCGATTTGCCCAAAGCGGGCAACCGTTTCCTGGACCAGTCGGTCGGCTTCCCCTGGCTGGGCCACATCGCAGGCGACGGCCAGAATCCGTTCGCCGGAAGGATCCAGCTGGATGGCTGCCTGGTTCAGGCGTGCGGGATCGCGAGCGGCAATCACCACGTTGGCGCCGGCATGCAGCAGGGCCTGCGCCATCACGAACCCGAGCCCCGCAGATCCACCGGTGACGATGGCCGTTTTTTTTTCCCAGTACGCCATGCGTGGTTAATCGCCCACGCCGATATCGCTGTCCATGGCGTCGAGAATCAACTCGTTCTCGGCATTCTCATGCTGCGCGAAACGAGTGTGAAACTCGATAAAGCCATCGGCCAGCACGGCGGCGCCGTCGGCCTGTGGTTCCCGGTAGACCCAGCGTTCGATCCGTTCGACCAGGTCGCAAATCTGCAGGTACAGCACCTCGTGCTCGGCCCGCAGGTTTTCGGCCCTGTCATAGAGGCGCGGGGCGGTTTCCGTCGCGACGTCGACATAACCGAAGAACTCTTCCAGGGCGAAATGCATGGCGATCTGGTCCCGCAGTCGAGTGGCGGAATCGCTGATCTGTTGCGGCTCGACAACGCTTTCCCCCAGTCGGGAGAAAAGCTCAGCCGTGTCGCTAAAGTCGCGCCGCAACTCGGCGTTGTCTTCCTTGATTTCCTGCAGAAACGCCGCGTTTACCGAAACGGTTCCAAGTACGTTCGCCATGCTGTCCTCCTGCTTCTACGCCGGTTTGCCCAGCGTTCAGGTTTGCCGGAAAACCCGCGGAGATTTGAGTTGTTCCGTGTTGCGGGAGAAATCGCCGCACTCACACAGAACGGTAAGATGAGCATGCGCGCAGTTTAGCATGGTCGGTTAATCGCTGTCAAAGAATGGACACGACGGATTCTTGAAAAACAGCAAGATTCGTCTTGACGCGGACCGCCCAGAAAGAGTAATTCCGGTTCTCTCAAAAGGCTCCTCCGAGCGCCGTCGCGCGCGTTCTTTGATGGCTGACAGAACTATGAAAAACCGAAGAAAACACCGTCGTTTTTCCCATTTCTGGCGAGCGTGCTCCGCGCTCCTGCTATTGTTTGCAATCAGTGTTTCGCCCAGCATGGCATGGGGCCAGACGCCCGGTATTCCCGGACCTCCCGGGTATGTAGCGCCGGGCGGGTCTCCGCTGCCGTTTCCCGGCGCAGGCGCCTATCCGCCGCCGCATCCAACGATGATCTCCTCCTGCGGGGAATGTTTGCATGCGGGCACGGTTGCTTTTTGCAATTCGGCGATTGGAAGGTTTTTGAAAGAGATGACCAAGCCGCTGCAGGCTTTGACGGGCGGTATTCCGGGGATCGTGCCGCCGACCGCAGCCGAACTGGCCGCAGGCGGGCCCGTGGGCGTGGCGGCCAAGATCAAGGCTGAACAGATTAACGCAAAAGCCCGACAGGCAGCCGTGAAAGAGCTGGGCCTGGTGGATTGCCATTACTTTCCCGAAGCCGAAGCGATGCTGATCGCCGCTTTGCGTGCCGACACTAGCGACTGCGTCCGGTTCGAGGCGGCCAAGAGCCTGAGCAATGGCTGTTGTTGCTCCAAGGCGGTTGTCGCCGCACTGAATATCAGCGTGTCCGGCAGTGAGGAAGACGGCCATCCCAGCGAACGCTCGCCAATGGTGCGTTCGGCCGCCATCTGCGCGCTCAACGTCTGTATGACTTCCTGCGGCGGCGAAGAGCCGGTCTCGCCGTCCTCGGTGTTGCCGCGTCCCGAGTTCCCCTTGCCGTCGCCCGACGCCCAGCTGGAGTCGATCCCGGCGCCCGAACCGCAGATCCAGAAAACAGCCTACTACCAGGCCGTCGATCGCCAGCCGTTCCACCTGGTGGCGGCCCGTTCCCGCCGCCTGCTGGCCCAGTACCAGCCGACCTTGCCGCCCGGCGCCCTGGCGAACGAAGCTTCGCCGGTCCAGCGGCCGCGCAGCCTTTATGAGCTTTGGGCCGAAGCCGCACCGCAGCCCAGCGCTGCTCCGGTCGCCCGAACGAACGTTCCTGGTCAGCAATCGCCCGTCCAGCGAACCGGCCCCGCCACGCCGCGCCCGCTCGCTCCGGCTCCGGCGCCTCGCTAATCGCAGAGAGAGAACGTGCTAGACTCAACGCCTGGTGTTTTACGAAACCAGGTGTAATCGAAAGAGTAAGGCATGATCACGTATCTCCAAGGCGACGCCACCGAACCGGCGGGAGACGGCCCGAAGATCTTGTGTCAAATCTGTAATGATACGGGCGGCTGGGGGAAAGGCTTCGTCGTCGCTATTTCTCGCCGCTGGAAGGCGCCGGAGAACGCGTATCGCGACTGGTATCAGCACCGGGAAGAGAACGACTTTGCCCTGGGCGCTGTGCAGTTTGTCCCGGCGACCGACATGATCGAAGTCGCCAACATGATCGGCCAGCACGGTACGCGATCGAAGCAGGGCGAGCCGCCGATTCGTTATGAGGCCGTCCGCGAATGCCTGCGGCAGGTGGGCGAACATGCCGTGCGGAGGAGTGCCAGTCTGCACATGCCGCGGATCGGCTGCGGTCTGGCGGGCGGCGAATGGAGCGAGATCGAGAAGATCCTCGGCGAAACCATTCCTGCCGAAGTCGCCGTCACCGTTTATGATTTTGAATAACGACGACGGAAGAAGAGGGACGCCGCCGTTTTCGCCGCACAGAAGCTGCGCGACGAAAACGGATGCAGTCAATGCCGCTTACCAGTTGTCGGTGCGGAACGGCGAGGCCGGAATGCCTTCGCGGTTGTAAAGGTTGGCGCCTTCGGGATTCATCGAGAAGGCGTAGCGGACCGCCTGGGGCGAGGCGACTTCCGCCGATTTGACGACGATGGTGTCGCCATCGATCACGGCGTCGGCCCAGTGCCAGACTTTATCCTCGCCGGCGATAGCAAAGCGCTGGAGCTTGCCGTCTTTGACTTCTTTGGTCGGCTCCAGGCCTTCTTTTTCGCCCACGATCAGCCCGCTGCCCACGTTGTCGAACATCAGGCGAATCGAGTCGCCTTCGACCTTCTGGCCTTTATACAACGGGCCGCTGGCAACCAGATCCTGTTTGTCGTAGGTCTGGTGCAGAGCCCACTGGGCCAGTCGATCGCCCACGTCCTGCTTGTTGCGGGGGTGGATGTCTTTCGCTTCGCCGATATCAATGATCACGGCCATGCCGGTGTGTTTGATATCGAGGGCTTTTCGCTGGGCTTCACGCAGTTTGGCCCAGCCGTTGCCGCCGGCCGGATCGTCGTTCGGGGCCTGGAAGTCGGCCAGCTGCACCCAGTAAAAGGCCAGGTCCGGGTTGAACAGTTTGCGCCAACCGTTTACCAGGGCCTTGGTTTTGTGGTAGTACGATTCCCCTTCGCCGCCGTTGGATTCGCCCTGGTACCAGATCGCCCCGCGCATGCAGAAGGGAGCCAGCGGGTGAATCATGGCGTTGTAGATGGCGGACGGTGAGCCGCCGGCGACCTGGGTGGTTTCATCATAGGCGTCGACCGTATTGGCAATCTCTTTCAACTCAGGGACGCTGTGGAAACCGGCCGGCGACGTCCACGGTTCAATGCGGGTGCCGCCCCAGTTGGACCCGATGAGGCCGATCGGCACATTCAATTCTTTCTGCAGGCGGCGGCCAAAAAAGTAACCAACGGCCGAGAAACTTCCCGACGTGGTCGGACCGCACACCTGCCACTTGCCCGGACATTCGCTCAGCGGAGTCGGCGACGTCAAATGACCCGGCACATTAAACAGCCGGATCAGCGGGTGATCCGAATCGGCGATTTCCTCTTTTCCGTTGATCGCGCCGCCCAGGCTCCACTCCATGTTGGACTGGCCAGAGCAGATCCAGACTTCGCCGACGAGAACGTCTTTCAGTTCGATCGTGTTGGCGCCGGAGACCGTCAGCGTGGCGCCCTGGTCGCTGGCCTTCAGGGCCGTGAGCGTTACCTGCCAGCGTCCGTCCTTGCCGGCTTCGGTCGACTGGCTCTGGTCGCCAAACTGGACCGTGACCTTTTCGCCCGGTTCGGCCCATCCCCAGACCGGCACAGGCAGCTCGCGCTGCAACACCATGGAGTCGCCAAAGACCGAGGCCAGCTTCACTTCCGCCTGGGCGGTCGCGGCTCCCCAGGCCAGGGCGATGCCGATTGCCGTTCCGACAATACTCTTTCGAAAACTCATTGTTAACTCCTGAAATGCGATGGCAAAACCAGCCCTGCCCGGACCTGTAACAAGCCGCAGCGGCGTCGCCGTGCGGCGGCAATCGAGCAAGGGATGCGTACTATAAGCGATTGGCGCCGGCCATGCGACAAGGAGCAACTGTCGACGCCCAGGAAGGCTTGCCGGCTGTTCAGTCGGCGAGTGATTGCCGACTCAAGGAGCTTTTTTTCCGGCGGCCTGCGGTTGCTTTTTCCGGGGCGGTGCGGCGGCCGTTTTCGCGGCCAGTCGATGGATTTCTTCGGTCTGGCGATTCCAGAGGGCTTCCATCTCGGCGACGCGGGACGGCTGCGCGTCGGCCAGGTTGTTGGACTCGGCGCGGTCGGTGCGCAGGTCGTACAGCTCCCAGGGATCGCCCTTGGCGGCGACCAGCTTCCAGTCGCCTACGCGGATAGCCCGATGACCTTCATGGAGCCACCAGATCGATTCGCGGTCGATGACGACGTCCTTTGCAAACGCCGGGAGCAGACTATGGCCCGGCGCGGGCGGGATCGGCTCGCCCTTGTAATCTGTCGGCTTCTCAATTCCCAGGGCATCGAAAATCGTCGGCGCGATATCCGTCACATGCCCTGGCGTGTGCCGGCGTTCCCCGCGGGCGGCAATGCCGGCTGGCCAGTGCACCAGCAATGGGGTGCTGATGCCGCCTTCGTGCACCCAGGTTTTGTGGCGGCGGAACGGGGTGTTGGCCGCGCTGGAAAAACCCGGGCCCAGGCACAGGTACGTGGCCGCACTGCCGGGCTCTGCTTGCGGATCATGCCCGCCGTTGCGGACCATAATTTCGGCGCTGGCCCCGTTGTCGGAGGCGAAGAAAATCAGCGTGTTGTCGTACGCTCCCATTACCTTGAGCTGCTCGAAAAGGCGGCCGATCTCGCGGTCCATTCGATCGACCATGGCGGCATGGATGGCCATTTTGGTCGCCTGGAACGCACGCTGTTCGTCAGTGAGTTCGTCCCACGGCAAGGGGCGATTGACCTCGCCTGGTCCCAGTTTAGCGATCGCGTCGGGAAAGGCGTAAGGCGGCCCCACCGTGGGTTCCAGCGGAGAGAGCGTGGTCTTTAGCAGCCCCGATTTCTGCTGTCGGGCGAAGCGACGTGCACGCGTCGCCTCCCAGCCGTCCAGGTAGGCGTCGCGGTAACGGGCGATATCTTCCGGCAACGCATGCAGCGGGAAGTGCGGCGCGATGAAAGCTACGTAATGAAAGAACGGCCGATCGGCGTACTTCTGGGCGTGTTCCTGCAGGCAATCCACCGCATGATCGACTGTGGCGATCGTGGTGTAATACGGTTCGTCGGCCGTTTCTTTGATCGGGACGTCGTCAATCCAGTTCCCCTTGGCGGAGAAATAGTTTCCCTGGTTGTTCACGTTGAGCGACCGATCAAAGCCCGCGTCCAGCACCTTGCCGTCCAGATGCCATTTGCCGCTATGGTACGAGCGATAGCCATGCGGCCGTAAAAAGTCCGGCAGCAACCGAGCCCACGACTGCCGCACTCCCGAACCGCCGCCCCGCAGATCGGGCAGCGCATCGCGATGCACCTGCTGTGCGTAATACCCGGTCATCAAAGCGGCCCGGGTGGGCCAGCAACGGGCCGTATTATAGAACTGCACAAACTGCAGGCCCCCGCTCGCCAGACGATCCAGATTCGGCGTAGCAATCTCCCCGCCATAACAGCCCAGATCTGAGTACCCCAGGTCATCCGCCAGAATGAACACGATGTTTGGCCGGGCAGGTTTTTCTGCTGCGGACGCGATGTTTCCCGCGCCGATCGACTGTATCACGGCGAACGCGACCAGCAGGAGGGTCGCGATTCCGCCGGGCAACGGGGCGATTGAATTGGGCTGGCGTGCAAGAGACGCGGCTAACATGAGCAATTCCTTGGGGGCGAACCTTGGGCGAGAGAGTCTTCCCAGTATCGGGTCGAGATGTGGGCCGGTCAACTTTGCGGAAGAGAGCGAGGGGAAGCATCAGGGGGCGGTCTGGCATTGGAAGCAGGCGGATTGCGGCTCTTGCACGATGCCGGGCTCGAAGAAGCGGGCGCCCTTGTTCGATGAGAAGGGAGAATGGATTCGCGGGAAGGAGAGCAAGGAAGCCGCCAGTGGCAGGTGGCGCGGGTTTGTTCGGACTGCATCCAGGACTGCGAGCAGGGATTGGCGAAGGGCGAGGGCAGCAAAAGCCGTCGCGATAATATGGTGCGTTGGCGGAACGACCTATCCGTCTTTGCGGCAGGGGCAAACGGTCCTCCGTTCTGAAAGGGAAGCCGTTCGAGCCGTTGCATGTTTTAAAAAGCAGGATCCAAACGCCGTTCGGCGTCGACCACGTGAGCGATCTAACGAGGCGACACCGCGAAGGACAACCAAGGCGGGATGTTTATCTGACCCAGGACGATTCTATAAGGGAAACCTTACAGGCCGGCCGAGTTCGTTGGAGCGGTAAATGGCGGTGAACATTTCGACAACGATGCGGCCTTCCTCGCCAGTTACCAGCGGGGAGCGGTCCTCCAGAATGGAGCGCAGGAAGTCTTGGATTTGCAAGGCGTGATAGTGCGTGGCGACGTCGATTGTTTGGAAGCTCTGACGGTCGGCAGCTTCGAACTCGCCCAGTTGGTGCTCTTCGCCGGGAATGGTCCAAACGTCATTCAGCGGTGGTTCGGTGACGCCGCTCATGCCGGCCACAAAGGTGGCGCCGGTGTCTGTCTGCACGCCGACCGAGGCTCCGTTGGCTCCGTGAATATGAATCTTCGTGTAGATCCCTGGCTTTTGCGAAAGACTGGCCACAACATTGCCCAGCGCGCCCGATTTGAAGCGAATCATCGCCAGCGCCGTGTCTTCGACTTCCATGTAAGGATGATTCAGATTCGACCAGTAGCCGGACACCTCATCAATCTCGCCCATGAACCATTGCAGCATGTCGAGCATATGGGGCGATTGGTTCACCAGCACGCCGCCGCCTTCGGTTTCCCATTTGCCGCGCCAAGGATCGGATTGGTAGTAGGCCTGGTCGCGCCAACTAAACATGGAAAACGCGCCCAGGATTGGCTTGCCGATTTTCCCGGCATCGATCGCGGCCTTCATCCGTTGAACAGGCTCAAACAACCGCCTTTGGCTGACGATTCCCAGTTTGATTTGGCCTTTATCGGCCGCTTCGAGCATGGCGTCACAACTCTTGAGCGACGACGCCATCGGCTTTTCGATCAACACGTGAACGCCGGCCTGCGCCGCCTGCAGGCAGGGTTCTTCGTGGAGCGGATGCGGCGTGCAGATGGTCACTGCCTCAACGTCGGCTCGGCTTAGCATTTCCGCCACGGAGTCAAACGCCTGGACGCGGTACTGTTCCGCGAAGGATTGCGCTCGGGAAAGCTGCGCGTCGCACACCGCGACGAATTCGGATTCGGCGAGCGTGCTGAGCGCTTGCGCATGCGTCTGACCGATTTTCCCGCAGCCGATGATCGCGGTTTTGATTCGTCTCATGATCGCTCTTGTGGTTCGACTCGCGGGATCAAAGCAAGGGCGCCCAGGCGCCGATGGAACGCCGAACTAGGGGGCAAAATGTTTGGCTACCATTCTGCGAAGGAACGCCAGGGACTGCGCCATTTCGTCCAGGCCGTTCATGCCGTCTTCGATGCTGATCCAGCCCTGATAGTTATGACCCGCCAGGATGCTGAAGATTGCATCGTAATCGTTCAATCCCTGCCCCGTGACGCCATGGCGCAGGTCGGGCGAGTAGCCCAGCGTGCCGTCGCTCTGTCGCAATTCTTCCAGCGTCGTTCCTTCCGCCAGATAGCGGTCGCTGGCGTGCATGCTGACGACACGATCGGCCACATGCCGCAATAAATCCAGCGGGTCGTCGCCAGCCACGATGGCGTTCGAGGGATCGTACTGGACGCCGAAGAACTCTCGCTCGGGAATCGCCGCCAACAACTCAAGGAACACCTCCTGTTTCTGGGCGAACTCCGGGTGCTTCCAGAAGCCATCCTTGTAGTGGTTCTCTAATCCGAGAATCACGCCATGTTCGCGAGCCACTGGCAATACCTGCTCGATACACTGGGCGACCCAGGCGATTCCCTGCTCGCGATGGACGTCAGGATAGCGTTGGCCGCTCAGCACGCGGCAGACGGCCCCTCGTCCGCCCAAATGATGGGTGACGCGGATCATGGCAACCTCCCGCTCGATCGCTCGTTTTCGCGCGTCTGCATCGGGGTTGGTGAAGTCGGGCGAGCAGCATAGCATCGGCATCAGGAAGCCGGCCGCAGATATCGCCTCGCCCACCTGGTCAAGATAGTCGGCCTCCAGGCTGGTGAAAAAGCCGTCGTACATCTCCAGCCCATCGGCGTCCAGCGGCCTTGCCATTTCGATCCAGTCAAAAACCGACATGGATCGCTCGCCAGCGATTTGTTCAAGATAGCACTTGGGGAATGCGGAGATTCTTGGTCGCATGGCGTTTCCTTGATTCTGATGGGGGCGGCCGAAAGCGATCGTCTCCACGCGCTCTCCCGCCTGACGGCGTCTTGCCCTGGATTCCGTCCTTGGCACGCAAGATACGGTTCGATCCGAGAAAGCCGCCCTTGCCGGAATCGGCCGTCGGTTTCTTCTCGGTTGGGGAGCGAAAAGAAACGGACTGCAGCTGGCGAAGCGAATTGTACTTTGGCGAGCCCCGCCGCTGCAATTCAGGATGAAGCAGATCGTCGCTGGAGTCGCCCTACGCGATGGGATTGTCCATATGGTAGCATAAGGCGACTTTGTCAAACGATACACGGCTTCCCACTTCGACCGGCCCTTGACGGAGTTCCTCCGAGGAAAGCCGACCACTCGATCAGGGACACGTAAGGCAAACCAACCGAAAGATTCATGATGCAAAAGTTTGTTTTGGCGATTGTTATCGCCGTTGCGGCCTTTGTTGGTCCCGCTGCTATTTTGGCGCAAAGCGACAACTTGCCACGCAGCACGCCTGAGGCTCAGGGAGTTTCTTCAGCGGCGATTCGCGAGTTCGTTGAAACGGCCAATCAGGAAGTGAATACGATGCATAGTTTTATGCTCGTACGACACGGGCATGTGGTTGCGGAAGCCTGGTGGGAGCCGGAGTCGGCCGAGAAGCAGCATGTGCTCTGGTCTCTGAGCAAGAGCTTTACCTCGACCGCCGTGGGACTGGCCGTGGCCGAAGGGAAACTGAGCGTTGATGATCAGGTGCTCAAGTTCTTCCCCGACGACGCACCGCCGGAGCCTTCCGCCAACCTGAAGGCGATGCGGATTCGCGACTTGTTGACAATGAACACAGGCCATCAGGACGAAGTCAACTTGAGAGAAGCGGACCACTGGGTCAAGGCGTTTCTGGCGCATCCTGTTCCGCACAAACCGGGCACGCACTTCCGCTACAACACGCCCGCAACTTACATGCTGTCGGCGATCGTGCAAAAAGTAACGGGGCAGACCGTGCTGGAATACTTGACGCCGCGACTGTTTGAACCGTTGGGGATCGAGGATCCGAAGTGGGACGCCAGCCCGCAGGGCGTCTCGATTGGCGGTTACGGTTTGTTCCTTCGCACCGAGGACATCGCCAAATTTGGCCAGTTGTACCTGCAGAAAGGCAAGTGGAATGGGAAGCGGCTGTTGCCGTCGGATTGGGTCGAGCAAGCGACATCCAAACAGGTTTCCAACGGTAGTGATCCGAGTCGCGACTGGGATCAGGGCTACGGATTTCAGTTCTGGCGTTGTCGCCATGGAGCCTATCGCGGCGACGGCAAAGATGGACAGTTCTGCCTGGTGCTTCCCGAGCAAGACGCCGTCATCGCGATTACTGCGAACACGCGCGACATGCAAGCCGAACTGAACGTTGTCTGGGACAAGTTGCTCCCTGCCTTTGGCGATAAACCGTTGGCAGAGAATCCAGACGAACAAGTAAAGCTGAAGGCGACGATCGCAAAGCTCAAAGCTTCCCGATAAGTCTGTTACAGGGAGGGAAGTCCAAGCGGCTGGCCTCGACTTGCGAGTGTTTCAGCCGTGTTCAGGCAGTCTCGAGTCCGGTGAGTGTTCCGGTCGCGTTGGAGAAGCCGCCCGTTTCGATACCCAAACGCTGGAGCATGCTCACATACAGGTTGCACAACGGCGGTGGCGCGTCGGGATCAAATGCCAGGTGCTGGCCGTGTCGGAATCCACCGCCGGCCAACAGCACCGGCAGGTTCTTGACCGAGTGGCTGCTGGCGTCGCCGAGATTGCTGCCGAGAAAGATCGTGGTCCGTTCGAGCAAGTTAGAGTCGTCTTCCTGCGACTGTTTGAACTTCGCCAGCAGGTCGCGGATCGTCTTCATTGTTTCGACTTCGACGATCTGCAGTTGCTCCAGCTTCTTGGGGTCTTTGCCGTGATGCGACAGGTCGTGATGGCCCAGCGACACGCCGGAAATCGGCGGCGCCTTGGTGGATCCCTGCAGCATGATCGTGACGAGTCGTGTTGAATCCGTTTGCAGGGCGAGATGCGTCAGATCGAACAGCAACTTCGTGCGGCCGATGAGATCCGAGGCGTTCGCAATATCAAGGGGCGGGGCGGCGTCCACGGCGGGCTTGGGCCTTTTGCACCACAGCTCCTCGTTGTGCAGACTGCGCTCCAGGTCACGGACGCTTGTCATGTACTCGTCGAGCTTTTCGCGATCATTGACGCCAAGAAAGCTGCGTAGATCGGCGGCCTGGCCGCGAACGTCGTCCAGAATACTGCGGCCTTCTTCCAGACGCTTCAGCTGCGTGTGGACTTCGTCGTCGGCGCCCTTGAGGAACAGGCGGGCAAACACACGTGCAGGCGAATTGTCCGCGGGGATCTGCGCGCCGGTTCGCGTCCACGCCAGTCCCAGTCCTTCACTTGATAACGTCAGCGTGGGAAATCGCGTTTGCTCGCCGATCTGCTCGGCCGCAAACTGATCGAGCGAAATCGAATTGCGGAATCCGGGGCGGCCTGCGCCTTCGGCTCCCGTTAGAAAACTGGCGGTCGCCTGATGAGCGAAGCCGGGACTGTTCCCCGTGTGCATCAAACCGGAAATGACGGTGAAGTCATTTCGGAAATCGTTGAGCAACTCCAGGTGGGTCGTTGGTTCATAATTCCGGCCCGCCTGTTCCGGAATGAAGTTAGGCGGGTAAAAACCGAGCGGCGCGCAGATGCAGACCATGCGACGTTTCTCCCGATCCGCACTCGCTGAGGCTCGCGCCGGCGTAAAGGCGTCGAGGGCAGGCAGCGCCAAGGAGACGCCAGCGGCGCGCAGGAATTGTCGGCGGGAAAATCTCATGCGATGTCCTCTTGGGGGCCGGCGGCGCTTGCCGCGGCTTGGTTTGATCGCGTTGGTGCGGCGGAGGTCCGACGGCCGTTTGTGCGGCTAGCTTGCGCTTACTTGCTCTGAAACACGTCGCTTTGAACAATTTCATGGATCAACGAACGAAAGCCGTAGTTCTTGTCTCGCACACGATCTACGATCGCATCAAGCTCCGCCCGGTCGGACGTCGTTGAGACCGAACCGGTGGCGTAAGTCAAAAGTTTTTCCGCCAGAGCCCGGGCCAGTTGATCCTTGTCTTCGAGCAGCAACTGCTTGAACTCGTCGATGTCTTTGAATTTTCTGCCGTCTGCGAGCACATCGGCGGCGTCCACGGCCGGGCCGTGCAGGTATCGTTGCCGGCGACCGTCGATGATCACCCGATCGCCTTGGCCGATGCTGCGATAGCGATCGCGCCAGCCGCCGATCACGTCGAAGTTTTCCAGGGCGAAACCCGGGGGATCGATTTTGACGTGGCAACTGGCGCAGGCGGCGATGTCGCGATGCTTGGAAAGTTGTTCACGAATTGTGACGGCGCCGCGAATGTCAGGTTCGATGGCTTCCACATCAACATTCGGCTTTGGCGGCGGCTCGCCCAGGATCCGATCCAGCACCCAGGCTCCGCGAAGAATTGGCGAGGTGGTCGTGCCGTTTGCGGTCAATTTCAAGACACTCGCCATCGTCAACACTCCACCGCGATGACTGCCGGGCGGGAGCAATACTTTGTGGAACTCCATCCCTTCCATGTCCGGGACGCCGTAGTGCTCGGCCAGCCGGCCATTAAGCATCGCAAAATCCGATGCGACGAAGTTCGTCAGGCTCAGGTCGTGTTTTAGAATTTCGTCAAAGAACAGCAGCGTCTCTTTGACGCTCGACACCTTGAGGATGTCATCGTATTCAGGGTACAGCATCCGATCGGGCGTCGTCGCGTCGATCGCGCGCAAGCCGAGCCATTGACCAGCGAAGTTTTCCGTGAAGGCTGCGGCTTTCGGATCGTGCAGCATTCGCTCGACCTGCTGGCGGAGCGTCGTGGGCTGATTCAGCAGTCCCTGCTCAGCGAGATCCCTAAGCTCTTCATCGGGCAGCGAACTCCACAGGAAATACGACAGCCGCGAGGCGAGGGCAAAGTCGTCGAGCTTTCCCGGTCTCTCTCGCAAAAACAGGAAGTGCGGCGACACCATCACGGCGCGTAAACCGACTCGCATTGCTTCCTCGAAAGACGCATTCTCGTCCAGTTTTGTCTGCACCCGAGCCAGGAACGGCCTGATGTCGGAATCGGTCACGTTGCGGCGAAACGCCCTGCGCGTGAAGTCTCGCAGAATTCGCTCGGCATCGATGAGCGGCTGTTGGGAAACGACTTCGCGTCGGCCCGAACGGTCGCCGGTGTGTTCTTGTGGCATATCGCCGAACAGCAGTCGATGACTCCTGGGCGGCCACGCATCGAGAAGCGGTCCTTCGATATCGACCCATTGCACGACAAGTCCGGGTCCCTGGTAGTTCTCCGCGCCGACCTTCTCCACAGCGGGAGGAGTCGCGCCGAGGTCGTCGGCGATGATGCGAATGGTATGATTCGGCTCCATCGACCATTCGAACTCGACGACGGTCGGCTTGTCGGCGGGGACGTCAAAGTAACCGACCAAATCCTGCTGGGCCGCCGCATTCATCGGACCCGCCATAATATGAAACGTGACGGGCTTCTGTGTCTGAAAACCATAGCCGGAAATGCGAAAACGATATTTGCCCCGCACGCGGCTATGAAACTGCCAAAGCGTGACCTGTATATTCGCCGAGACCCACGAACTGAAGATTGCCACGCCATCGTCGAGGTGGCGATACACGCTGCCGGTCGCCTTGACCGCTTTTTCGTTCTTGATGTCGAAGCGCTTCTTGACGACATCGGGCTTTGGCCCCGAAGCGATTGCGGCGTTGATGGCCCGCTCCGCCGAGTCCAGATAACTCTTCATCAGGTACGACGATATGTGCATCGATTCCGCGCTGTTGTCGAATCCGGTAATCGAAGTGTCGGCCGGCAGCAGGTCTTTCAGCTCCACGTCAACCGCCAGCAAGTCGCGAACGGTGTTGACATACTCGGCCCGATTCAACCGTCGCAGAACCGTACGTCCTTGAGCGGCGATTACGGCCGATTCCGCCGCAGCAACCCGACTGTTGATCGCTTCCACGACCGACGCAATCTCGTCTGCTGTTGGTTGCGGTTTTTCCTTCGGCGGCATGGCGCCGGTGCGGAGTTGTTCCACGATTCGCAACCAGCCCTCCCGATGATTCCGGTCAGCGAAGTCGGACGGCAGGGCGTCGAGCGAGAATTCGCCTTGGGGTTCCGAGCCGCCGTGGCAACTTCGGCAATACTTTTCGAAGAACGCAGACGCAACCTCGTCGCCCGCCAATGCCGTGGTGCAGCGCGTTGGCAAAAACAATGCGACGAGCCACAATGTGGCCGAAAGTATTGTTGTGCGGAGGGGATGTGAGGGACGGGTCATCCTGTGAATCATACTCGATTCGCAGTCGTTTGCACGTGTCAAAATTCAACAATAGCGGGTCCTCCGACACGGCGTTTTGTTTCGGAATACTCGCATGCCTTGCGCTTTAGCCGCGGACCTGATGGAAGCTGACTGCCAATTCCGCGAGTGCGATCGCAAACCGGAAGAAGTGCGTGCAATCCGCCGTCAGCATCGGCAACCGGAGCGGCAAGTTGCAAACCTGGCGACATGCGACTAAAACGATTGAACCAGGTGAAAGACCCAACCCTCCAGAAGTACAATCCAAGCGGCCCGGTAAACCAGAACATTAACTTGGCGCTGGTCAATGGGATCCGAGGTGAGGTAAGCATGCTCAACGCAATCGGGCGATGGAAGTTTCGGTGCCTGCTGGCGATGCTTGCAGCGTGCGCGGCGGCGAACGGCCTTGCCGACGAGCTGATTCCATTCAGCAAGGCGGCCCCGATCCTTAAAAAGCATTGCTACGGTTGCCACGCAGCGGAGAAGCCAAAAGGCGACCTGCGCATCGACACGTTGAATCCGGATCTGATCCAGGGCGACGACGGCGATCACTGGCGCGAAGTGCTCGATCGGCTCCACTTTGGCGACATGCCTCCCAGGACCGAGCCGCCGCTGGAGGCGGCCGACCGTGATTTGCTGACTGGCTGGATCGTGCAGGAACAACGCCGCGCCGCGCAGGCTTCGCATCCGGCCGCGAATTTTCGACGGCTGACGCGCCGCGAATACGAACGGACGATGCAGGACCTGTTGGGTTTGCCCATCGAATTCGGCTCGCGTTTGCCGGAAGACGGAAAGTCGAAGGAAGGCTTCCGCAACGACGGCGACGCCCTGCGGATGTCGCCGTTGCAGTACGAGATGTACCTTCAGATCGCCGACGAGGCGCTCGCCGAAGCCATTGTCAGTGGACCGCCCCCCGAGGTGCATCGCTTTCGGCTGACGGCGAATCAGCCTCCGTCCGTCCTTCCCAGACCGGAGGGCGGCGCGGGGGAGACCTTGGATTATGCGGCCAATGACAAGAGGTTCACGATTAGCGCCGATTGTGATTTCGGCAAAGAAGCCGTTGGCGTGCTGCTGCCCGCCGCCCCGCGTCCGTTCCAGGAAGCGGCCCTGAAGAGGCCCGCTTTCCGCTACGGCTTTCGGCTTCACCATGCTTATCGCAAAGGTGAGACGCGGCTGGTGGTGCGAGCCGCCCGCGGCGATGCCGGGCCTGACGCCCACTTCCCGCAGCTGGCCATCGGCATCGGTTGCACAAACATGCATGGCGTCGAACTGCGCAACATCGGCGAGCCGATCGTGGTCGAGCATACGGAGTTTCGCGACTATGAATTTCGAGTGCGGATGGAAGACTATCCGCTGCCCAATCCCGGTCGGCTGGAAAGCCGGAACTCGACCGTCTTTATGGTCTGGAACCCAGCCAAGGCGGGCGCGAACCCTGCCAGTTCACCAAAACTGAAGATCGAATGGATTGAATTCGAAAGTCCGTTCTTCGAGTCCTGGCCGCCGCCGTCGCACGAAAAAATCCTGTTTGACGACTCAGGGCTGGCGGAGCCGGAATACGCCCGTGAAGTGATGAAACGCTTTACCTCTCGCGCCTTTCGCGGCCCGGTCAAGCCGGCGGAACTCGACCGGCTGATGGAGTATTGGACGATTGCACGTCAGGAGTCGGACTCGCTGGAAAGCAGCCTTCGCGATACGCTCAGCCTGACGTTGACCTCGTCGCGCTTCCTCGCATTGCCAGCGAGCCGCACCGAAGACAGCGGTAAACAGCGACTTTCTGATCACGAACTCGCGGCGCGGCTTTCGTACTTCCTGTGGAGCAGCATGCCAGACGAAACGTTGCTCCGACTCGCCGACGAGTCGCAGCTGCGCAATCCGAGCGTTCTGGCCGGTCAGGTTCGCCGCCTGATCCAGGATCGCCAGGCGTGGCAATTCGCCGAGCAGTTCGCCGCGCAGTGGCTTGAACTGGATCGACTCGAACGCGTCATCATCGATCCGAAACGCTACCCCCAGTTCAACGATCCGTTTGAGCGACTGCAACTGCTCGCTGCCATGCGTCTGGAAACGATTCATTTTTTTCACGAGGTGTTACAAGCCGATCTGAGCATCCTGAGCTTCCTCGATTCGGATTTCACCCTGGTCAACGAAACGCTGGCCGCCCACTACGGGATTCCCGAGGTACAGGGTCCGAATTTTCGCAAGGTGACGCTTGACCCGGCGCTCCATCGCGGCGGCGTGTTGACCCACGCCGGTATCCTCGCTGGCCTTTCCGACGGCAGCGACGCCCATCCGATCAAACGCGGAATGTGGCTGCTGAAAAACTTGCTGGATGACCCGCCTCCTCCCCCGCCGCCGAATGTGCCGGAACTGGATCGCGAAAACGATCCAAAACTCCGCGGCCTGACCGTTCCCGAAGCCCTCGCGCTGCATCGTTCCAGCGCCTCGTGCAATAGCTGTCATGTCAAGATCGATCCTTGGGGCGTCGCATTCGAGGAATACGACGCGGTCGGCAACTGGCAGCGTGAGGGGATCGGAGCGGAGTTGCGGAAAAGACGCACATCGCATCCAATTGACTCCGTAGCCAACCTCCCCACCGGCGAAACCGTAAACGGCCTGCAGGAGCTGAAATCAGAATTACTCCGGTCGCAGTCGGACAACTTCCGACGGGCGATGTTGCGAAAGGTGGCCGCGTACGCCTTAGGCAGATCGCTGACACTCCGTGACAGGGAAGCGATCGACGCTCTTGCGCCGGCCTTGAAAGACCGCGGCGATCGCCTCTCCGCGCTGATTGAATTGATCGTGGCGAGCGAACCGTTTCAGACGAAGTGACACAACGTGAAAGGGTCAAACATGCCCAAATTCTCCTGGCGTTTGGATCGACGGACATTTCTCCGGGGCGCCGGCGTAACGCTGGCCTTGCCGTGGCTCGAGGCGATGTCTTCAGCCGCCGACAACTCGCCGAAGCCAAAGCGGTTCTGTGCATTCTTTTTTGGCAACGGGGTGGCGCTCTCGAAACCGGATCATCCGACGGCCGATTGGAACTGGTTTCCTCGCACGGACGGACCCGACTACCAATTTACAAAATCCCTGGATCCGCTTGCGCCGCACAAGCAGGACCTCACCATTTTTGGCCAGCTCTCCCATCCCACCAGCCGGCATCTGATCGGTCACAACACCGGCGACGTCTGGCTCAGCGGCGCCGACATTCGCCTCAATCTCAACAATTCGATTTCCCTCGATCAGTTGATCGCTCGGAAGTTCGGCAAGGAGACCCGCATCCCGTCGCTGGTGCTGTCGAGCAACGGCGGAGCCGGCATGAAGAGCCGCGCGACGACGATCTCTTTCGACGCGCAGGGCCGCGCGATTCCAGCGGAATCCAATCCTCGCAGAATTTTCGAACGCCTGTTCGAAAGGCCAAGCGACGAGGATCTGGCAACGCGCCGGCGTGCTTTGGCGTCGGGTCGCCGGCGGGTTGACTTTCTGCTGGACGATGCGCGTTCGCTCCGCAATCGGCTCGGCCGACCGGACCAGCAGCGGCTCGACGAGTTTCTCGATTCGCTGAATGAAGTCGAGAACCGACTGACCCGCGCCCAGATGTGGCTGGGCCGGGCTGCGCCGTCGGTCGATCGCGAGTCAATCAACCTGGATGTCTCGCAGAGCGGTCCGGCCGACTACATTCGCACCATGATGGACCTGATCGTGTTGGCGTTCGAGACCGACACGACGCGGGTGGCGGCCTACCAGATTGGGTCGGAAGACGGCCACGGCATTTGCGACAAGTTCCCCGCGATCCTCGGTTTCGGCAAGGGACACCATGGCCTCAGCCACTCTAATCCCTCAAAAGAATCCGGCTGGGGCGAGTACGACCGATTTCTGGCAGAACAGTTTGGCTATTTCGTGAAGCGGCTAAGTTCAATCCACGAAGGGGGAACAAGCCTGCTCGACCGCACGCTGGCCCTCTACGGCAGCGGCACGAGCAGCACGCATAACGCGCGCAACTATCCGCTGATCCTGGCAGGCGGCAAGGACCTTGGACTGCGACACGGCCGCTACTTGACACAACCGGCCGAGCGTCCACTGGGCGACTTGTTCGTCACCATGCTGCACCGCCTGGACATCCCCGTGAAGCGATTCGCGGACAACGCGGGCGAGTTCAGTGAAATCATCGCGTGAGGATTTGACTCTCTTGATCGGAATCATGCGATGAGAACATGGGTGCTTCTCTTTTTGTGTTGGAGCGGCATTACCTCGGTGGGTTTCGCTGCCGACGAAACTTCGTCGGAACTCGTGGGGAAAGAAGTTCAGGCGTTTCCGCTGACAAACCTCTTTGTACGCATGCTGCACCAGATGGAAATCTCCGTTGAGGACTTTGGCGCTAGCACGGGAGTCGTGTGGGAACTCGGATAGCAGCAGGCATTTCCGCGTGGAGTAAAGGCGAATTTCAGGTCGAACGCGACGCCGCCACTCCTCCTGATTCCCAAGCATGAGCGACAGATTGGCGAACTAGCCTGGGCCTGGTCGCGAGCAGAGCAAGATCGCAGCGCGCCGGCATGCGTAGTGATTGAATCCCGGCGCCTGCGTCAAAGTGGACAGTCGCGATTCGGCCTGGCAACGGGGCGATGGAATCGGGCTGGCGTACCAGGGCGCGGTTAACATGGTCAATTCCTTGGGAACGAACCTCCGCTGGGATGGAGCTTCAAATCGTCTCTTTACGGCAGTGGTTGTCACTGCTTTTATCGGAGCAGTCGCCGGAGCCTGGCAAGCCGGAATGCCCGCGTCGGCGTCAGGCGATGATTTCCTTGAGCGGCCCTGTACTGTCGCCGTGACGTTCCGCGTTAACGCCAAGGCCTTGCAGCAAGGTGAGCCAGGCGTTGCATAGCGGGGTGTTTTTGGGTGCGACGATATTTTCGCCCAGTTTGATTCCGGCGGCGCCGCCGCTGAGCACGGTTGGGCAATTGCTGAGCGAATGGCCCGTCCGGATGTTGCTGCCGTAGACCAGGCAGACATTGTCAAACATGCGGCTGCCGTCGAGTTCTGGCGTTGCCTTGAGCTTGTCGAGAAACCCGCAGAGGAGCTCGCTCTGCGTCAGGTCGCGCTTGCGGGAAGCGGCAAGTTTTTCGGCCCGGGTTGTGTGGTAGTGGCTCATGTCGTGCTGGTTCACGTTGACGCCGATGCTGGACAGCAGGGTCCGCACCGGCTGGCGATAGGTCAGCACCCGCGAGCAATCGGTTTGCATAGCCGCGATCATCAGATCGTACATCAGCTCGATCTCTTTGAAGCCTTCGACTTCGCCCGGCGGTTGCGGCATCGTTGTTTGCGGCGTCGGAACGCCGATCCATTTCTCTTCCTTGCCGAGTCGCGTTTCGATGTCGCGGACGCCTTCGAAGTACTCGTCGAGCTTCTCCGTGTCGCGTTTGCCGAGTCCCCGTCGCAAGTCCCGGGCGTTCTCCAGCACCGTATCCAGTACGCTCCTTCGCTGCGCCAATAGCGCCCTGCGCTGTTCGATGGGAGTGGTGTCCCGCGAGAAGAGGCGGTGGTAAGCCTCCAGCGGACCGTTCTGGCCAGCGACCGGTTTCCCACGAGAGTCCCAGGCCAGCGAGAGTCCAGGGCCATGACCCGAGCCAATGATGTTGGGGTCCGCGGCGTTGAGCTGCAGGGAAGAGAAACGCGTCTTCAATCCCATCTGGGCGGCGGCGACCTGATCGAAGGAAACGCTATTGTGAAAGCTTTGTCCAGGCTGAGCGTATCGATTGGCGCCCGTCAGCCACATGGTGCTGCCCCAGTGCCCTTCGTTGGAATGCTTGTGCCACAATCCCTGGACGATGCTGAAATCGGCCTTGTGTCTGGCGAGCGGCGACAGACCCTCAGGCAACTCGTAATCAGCGCCTGGCTGCTCGATACTCGGATACCAGGTTTCTTCGGTAACGCCCCAGCCAAAGCCCAGGACAATCAGTCGCTTGGGCGCCGCTTCGGGCGCAGGCGTCGCAGCGAAGGCGCGGTAGCCAAGCGAAGGCAGCGAGGGCAGAGCGATTAACGCGGTGCTGGAGCGGAGGAATTGACGGCGGGTGTTCATGATCGGATTCTCGTTGAGCGAATCTTCATTTGGATCGGAAGGCCTCACTCTGCACGACGGCGTGAATGAACTCGCGCGTGCGGAAGTTCTTCTGTCGGGTAGTCTCCACCATGGATTCTAGCAGCGGCTGGTCGCCAAAACCGAGGGGTCGGCCCAAGGCGTATTCGACCAGCGCCGCGCTAAAGCCAACGGCGAAGTCGTCGGATTTGGCAGCGATGAGATCACGCAGCTCGAAGTAATTCTTGAAAGAGGGACCGCCATAGAAAGCGGCGCCAGCGTCAATGGTCCACTCCTTGCGGGATCCCGGGATGGGTTTTCCGTTCTCATCCTTCACCTGGTACGCGTCCTCGGTTCGCCACTGGCCGACGGCGTCGAAGTTTTCCAGGCCGAAGCCGAGGGGATCAATCTTGCGATGGCAACTAGCGCACTGCGGATCTTCCTGGTGGGCCAGCATGCGTTCCCGGGTCGTAAGAACCTTTCCCGCCAGACGCTCGATTTGAGGCACGTTGGCCGGGGCTGGCGGCGGCGGATCGTTGAGCAATTTACGAAGCACCCAAACGCCACGTTCGACCGGGTTCGTACGTTCGCCGTTGCCGCCCATGAAATGGGTGGCGGCCATTCCCAGTAAACCACCACGTGGCGAGCCTTCCGGCAGAAGGACTTTTTCGAAACCGTCGCCCGCGGGCCTGGGCACGCCGTAGTAGTCGGCCAGCACGCGATTGACGACCACATAATCAGCCTTTAGCAGATCGGTCACCGGCGCGTTTTGCCGCACGAGGTAAGCGAACGTTTCGTACACCTCGTTCTTCGCGGACAGTCGGGTGCTGTCGTCGAACCGCGGGTACAAGGGACGATTGACTTCAAAAAAGTCAAACCTCTCCATTTGGAGCCACTGGAAGAGAAAGCCGTGGACAAACTCGTCCGCTCGGGGATCGTCCAGGAGTCGCGTAGTCTGGCCCGCCAGGATTGCGGGCTGGCTCAACTTGCCGCTTTTGGCGAGATCGAGCAAGGTCTCATCGGGCGGCGCGCTCCACAGGAAATACGAAAGACGGGTTGCAAGTTCGAGATCGGTCAGCTGGCGTGATTCTCCGCCCTGCGCTGGCTCCGAGAGGTACAAGAATTGGGGGGAGGCCAGGATGATCGACAGGGTGTCTTTCAGGGCCGTGGTCGAATCCTCGCCGTTTGTCCGGTAGGCGTCGTAAACTTCAGCCAGGCGTTGAATGTAACCCTCCGACGGCTCACGACCGCGGAAAGCAACCGTGGCGAAGCGGGTGAGCGCCGCCTTGATATCCTCGGCGGCGTAGGCTTCGGTTCCCCCTGAGGCGGGCAGGTCGAGAGCGGCCAGCGCTGGCGGCATGGGTTTGGCTGCTTCACTTACCCGCTCGATCTCCATCCAGTCAATCCACAGCGCCAGCACCGGGCCAATGCCGTTTCGCTTCACGGCTTCTGACCGTTTGCGGCCGCCCTCCTGATTGGTTTCCCAGGCGCCTTTCTCGCGAAGCCAAAGCATGCGATCCCCACCCGCGATGTCCCGAGTCAAGCTGAAAGGCATTTCGATGATTTGCGGGTTGTCCAGAGTCCCCGTCACTTCAAAGGTGGCTTGCACCTGGCCATTGCGAGGATGCATCCCTACCTGCAGAAAACGCTGTTCCGGGAGTGAGTCCTCCGTCGCCGCCACTCGCGCGCGAAAGAGGTAGTCTCCGCTTTTCCACGCCGAAGGCACGGGACACTGCAGATGATCCAGGGCGATCCGCGAGGGATGGAGGGTCATGACGCCCAGATAAGCGCCCCGGTCCAACGCTGGCCGGGAGAGATAGTACTCGTGGTACTGCTGCCAGTTAGGGCCGAGCGCGACGTTCGCCTTGTCGGCGTTATTTTCCATGGTTTGAAAACCGAACGACTCCGGTGACGGGGCCCCTTGGATCTTCGCCCAGGAGCGTCGCAAGACGGCTTGCGAGGCCGACGCTTTTTTCAGTTCCGCAACGATCGCCGCGTTCTCGGGTCGGGCGGCTGCTGCATCGACCGCATCGGCCCAGCGTTCGGCCCGTTGTCGATCGTCTTTCTGACTCGCCACATACTCCGCAACCTTGTCGTTCACCTCTTCACATTCGAAGCGAAAACTCCGCAGTCCCTGCGCTGAGACGTGAGCAAGCTGTCGGTTCGCTATCACCCGGAAACCTGCGGGAGCCGGCGTCGCGGCGAGGGGGAGACGCACGATTTCCATCCAGTCCACCCAGATCGCGGCCTGCGGTCCGATGCCGTTCTGCTGTTTTGCCGCTGCGAACAATCGCTGGGATTCGGTGTGATCGGCGGCGTCTTTTTCACGAATGAAGACCTGCAGGCCTTCGATCTTCTGGTGCTCACTTGTCAGCGTAAGCGGGATTTCGATGACGCTGGGTTCTTCGAGGGACCCCGTTACTTTGTGCGTGCTAAGAATCTGTCCGTTTGGCGGATCGATTCCGAACTCAATAACGCATCTCTCTGGCGGTGCGTCGTCCGCCCGGGCCAGTCGGATGCGCACGAGGTAATCCGCCGGCGACTTTCCATTCCACCTTGGGGGCACGATCAAATGCATCGCGGTGTTGACGCCTCCCAGGGGGGACAGCCAGGCGCCTTCGTCCTGGTGCGGGAGACCGCGCAGGTACTCATAATAGGGACGCATGGAATCGGCGTCGGCTTCGTGCTCCTGCTCCGTCGCGACTGCGGCATCGGCTAATCGGCGCATCCGTTCGTTGGACTCTTCCGCCTGATAGCGGAAGGACTGCTCGGATTCGGCCTCTGCGGCTAAAGCGAAAGCCTCTTCCAGCGCCTCACGTCCCAGCGACTGATACTGCTCGATCTGGGTCGCCGACATAAAAAGGTTTTGCCCGGCAGTATCAAAACCGCCCGTTCCCGAATCACTGGGCAATTCGCCCACATTAATCTTCACCCCCAGCAAATCGCGCAGCGTGTTTCGGTACTCGCGCCGATTGAGTCGCCGCATGGTGATGGCGCCGCCCTGATCCCCCAGGTGCTTGCGTACGTCGACCATGACGTTGGCAAGTTCGTCGAGGAAGTCGGTCTTCGCCTGCGCTGGCAGCGGTTCTTCCTCTTCCGGGGGCATTGCCCCCGAATTAAGCACGTTGAGAATCTTCTGCCAACGCTCTGCCGTTTCTATTTTATCGATGGTGAACGGCAAGTTATCGAGCCGCACCTGACCGTTCTGTTCTTCGCTGTTGTGGCATTTGTAGCAATGCGACTTGAGCAACGCGCGATGACCGTCAGGCATCGAAACGCCGCCCATCGTCTGCGAAAAAACCGGCGGTGTGAACAACGACAGACACGCCATCGAGACGAAAGCGATGCGATAAACCATTTGCAGCAGCGGGAGTAGGAAGGACTACGACGCCCGTCAGAACGGGGCGAGAGCGATGGGGAAGGAGTTTGCTAAATCGGCTAAAGAGAGGCGTATTTTAAAGGAGATCTTAACCGTCCAGGTTTGCGTGTGTCAATTAGTTTTTGCCGTGATCATGTATGCCGGCCTACTCCCAGCGACCTCTCGCAACGTCGTCCTGGCATGAGTGCGGCGGCAAATCGCTGGAGTGCACCAGTCGCTGACAGATGTGCTCCATCTGTTCCACGGATCGCAACGTGGGAATGGCCTGCGGTTGATGGCGATGGTAATAGTGGACGATCAGATTCCACAATTTGGCGAGTTGCCGTAATTCGGGTGCAAACATGCTGACGCGACAGTTGCCCCGCGCGACATGAGTCCCACCAGTTGCATAAAGGTTTCCGAGTCGCGCGCATCCAACTGATGGCGCATCTAGTTCTCCAGCTCATTGAACGCCGTGAGGAACCGCAGTTCAAGATCCGCCATGGTCGCTGGGACTCCAGAGTTTCGGTTGGGCTATTGGCGGGACTGCACCCAAATTGCACTTTCTGACGCTATGCGTGCGCGGCAGCTTCGGCCAGGATTTCGGCGAAGTGCATGACGCGGGTGGATTTGTTTTGCCGGCGCAGGAAACCTTCCAGGTGCATCAGGCAGGACATGTCGGCGGCGGTGAGAACTTCGGTTCCGCCCTGTTCGTGGTCCTGGATGCGGTCGAGCCCCATCATGCAGGAGACGGCCTCTTCTGCCACCGCAAAGGTGCCGCCGAAACCGCAGCATTCATCGGGTCGCATCAGCTCGGCAAACTCTACGCCATCGAGCATTTCCAGCAGGCGACGTGTTTTGCTGAAGCTGGGCCCCATCACTTCGCTGGAAGAGCCCATCCGCAATTCACGCAATCCATGGCAACTTTGATGCAGGCCCACCTTGTGTGGGAAGGAACCCGGCCAGGCGTCGAGTTTGAGTACGTCGACCAGGAATTCGCTCAGCTCAAACGTTTTGGCTTTCAGCTCCGCAAAGCCAGGCTGGTCGGCCAGGTATTCTTCGTAATGGTGGCGGACCATCGCCACGCAGCTGCCGGACGGGGCGACCACGTATTCATACGGGGCGAAGATCTGCAGGAACCGTTCGGCCAGCGGTCGCGTTTCGGTGGTGCAACCGGAATTCGCCATCGGCTGGCCGCAGCAGGTTTGCGCACGGGGGAACTCAATCTCGACGCCGCAACGCTCCAGCACGGCGACGGTCGCCATGCCGACCTGCGGATAAAGCTGATCAACGTAACACGGGATAAACAGGCCTACCTGCATTCCATTATCTCATTCGATGTGTGGGCACAGGACGGCCAGGACGAAAACGTTGCATGTCGGCCACGGCGGCCTGCAGGTGAAGTTCGGCGGCGGTTGCTTCGACGGCGGCGACGACCATCTGCTCCAGCTGTTCCGGATCGCCGGCCGCCCGCGCGTTCACGATAAACGCCGCCTTTTCGGTCTCGACGCCGGAAACCTGGGAAAGTTCGGCTTCACTACCGGAGACGACCAGATTGGCGATCGCCGTCGCTTCGCCGGACTGGCCGAGCACCTTCAGATGGGCCGGCTCCAGCTTCCCGTCCTGCATCCGCTGGCGGATCGCTTCCACCAGCCGCAGCACGGCCTTATCCAGAGCAAAGGGGGCTTCGCCTGTGACGTCGATCGTGCAGTTGAGCCAGCCCAGCTCCGCTTCGCCTTCGGCGTAAACGTCGTAGTCGACCTCCATGAACGACTCCCGTCGCTGCCCTGGTTGATCCAGCAGCAACGCCAGACGGTCGAAACCTTCGCCGGTGCGGGCGCTCACGGCGAGGACCTGTTTTTGAGGGTACTTTTTGGACACCAGATCGATCAGTTCCTGCTGCTCGGCGGGGCTGAGCTTGTCGATTTTGTTGACGACCAGAATGTCGGCTTCTTCCAGCTGTTTCAGGAAGATGTAGGCCGCCTTGGGAGAGAAGCCGACGCCTTGTTCGGCCCGCAAGATTTTCAAACCGTGTTCCGGTTTCAGCAGGACGGCCAGCGGTCCCAGCTCGTACCGCTCGCCAAACATCTCGCGTAATGGCTCCAGTACGGTCGCCGCCAGATCGGTGCAGCTGCCGACCGGTTCGGCCAGAATCACGTCGGGCGCCGAATCAAATTTTTCCGCCGTTTCGACCAGTTCGTCGAACCGGCAGCAGAAGCAGGCGCCGGGTACCTCGCCCACGTCGAATCCCTGGGCGCGCAAGGATTCGGTATCGACCAGATTGAAGGCCTGGTCGTTGGTGACGATCGCGACTTTCTTGCCTGCGGCCATGTATTGGCGCGCCAGGCGAGCAATCGCGGTCGTTTTGCCGGCGCCAAGAAAGCCGCCGATCATGACAAATCGCACTCGTGTATCGCCCAAGGCATGGTACTCCGTTCGCGCGTCGGTTCCGCTGGTGGTCACTCCTGGGTGATTATAGTAGAAGTAACTTCCGTCGTCGGCGCCCTGTTCGCCCAAAGCAGGCGTTCCCCGCCACCCAAGCCAGCCGGCATTGGCTGCAGCCCGCGATCCCTGCCGAGAGTTCCCATGACCGATTCACGCCTGGCGCTGCATGGCGGCCCGCCCGTTTTCCCCAACGGTCCGCCGACCTGGCCGCAGGCGGAACCTGAGGTAGCGAACGCCGTGTCCGCCGCCCTGGCAAGCGGCGACTGGGGCCGGTACCACGGTCCCCATTGCGGAAAACTGGAAGAACGGCTGGCCAGCCGGCACGGCGTGGACCAGGTGCAACTTTGCTGCAGCGGGACCATCGCCGTCGAGCTGGCGCTGCGCGGCTTCCATCTTCAGCCGGGCGACGAAGTGCTGCTGGCGGCGTATGACTTTCCCGGCAATTTCCGCGCGATTGAAGCGATCGGCGCCAGGCCCGTGCTGATCGACATCGACCCCCGCAACTGGACGCCCGACCTGGCCTCCTTTGAGCAGGCAATCACCAGCGGCGTGAAAGCGGCCATCGTTTCCCATCTGCATGGCGGTCTGGCGCCGATGCGGGAGATTACCCAGCTGGCTCGCGATGCCGGCGTGCCGGTGCTGGAAGATGTTTGCCAGAACCCCGGCGCCACGGTGCAAGGGCGACCGGCTGGAGCCTGGGGCGATGCGGCTGTGTTGAGTTTTGGCGGCAGCAAGCTGCTGACGGCCGGTCGCGGCGGCGCGGTGCTCTCGTCCCAGCCGCAGATCATGCAGCGGATCACCATCTTTCGCGACCGCGGAAACGACGCCTTCCCGATGAGCGAGCTCCAGGCCTGCGTGCTGCTGCCACAACTGGAGCAGTTCGATCAGCGACATGCACGGCGACTTGCGGCTGTCGCCCGATTGACCGCGGGGCTGGCTGGCATGGAGTGCCTGACGCTGGTCGCATTGGATTCCGACGATTCGCCGGCCTTTTATAAACTGGGGATGAGGTATCGACCGGAGGCCTGCGGCCAGGCTCCGCGAGCCGCGTTCATTGCCGCGGCCCAGGCGGAAGGACTGGCGATTGACGCCGGTTTTCGCGGGTTTGCGGGCCGCAGTTCCCGACGCTGTCGCAGCGTGGGGTCGCTTGAGCAGGCTCGTCTGGCGGCCGAGCAGACGCTGGTGTGGCATCATCCGATCCTGCTGGAGAACGACGACGTCCTGGATCGGGCCGCCGCCGCCGTGCGAAAGGTTGTCAATGGTCTGCTCTCGGCTTAGCCTGATTTCTCCCCCCAATTCCCCATAACAATTTCCGCTTCGCCTGGTCTGCCGGCGGTTCCCATACTCTGTAACTCGCGAAACGCCTGATGAAAATCCTGATTACCAACGACGATGGTATCGATGCGGCGGGGATCGCGTCGCTGTATGCGGCCGCCTTGCCTTTGGGAGAGGTGACGGTCGCCGCTCCGGCCCGGCCATTTTCCGGCTGTGGGCATCAGACCACCACGCATGAGACGATTGCCGTCAGCGAGATTCGTCCCGGCTGGTTCCGCATTGACGGTACGCCTGCCGATTGTGTGCGGATTGCCTTGCGGGAGCTGGCTGCCGACGCCGACTATGTTTTGTCGGGAATTAATGAAGGGGCCAACCTTGGCGTCGACATTTATATGTCGGGCACCGTCGCGGCCGCGCGGGAAGCTGCTTTCTTTGGCAAGCCTGCGCTCGCCATCTCTCAATTCCGGGAACGCGGAGCCGAACGTCGTTGGAGTCACTCAGAGCGATTGTCCGCCCTGGTGCTGCAGCGACTGTTGCCAGTCAAGATCTCCGCTGGCCGATTCTGGAACGTGAACCTGCCTGATAATCTGAACGACGATCAGGCCGCGGAAGCGATGGCTGTCGAGCAGATGGTGGTAACCCATGTCGAACGTGCGCCCTTGCCTGTCGAATTTATCCGCACACCAGACGGATTTCGATATTCGGGGCTGTATCACGAACGGTTGCGTTCCACGGGATCTGATGTCGACGCCTGCTTCTCAGGCAAAATCGCGCTGACGTTGCTGGGCGAAGATCTGGAAGACTGACCCGTAAAGGCGATCTGCTTCCGAGACAGGTCGCCGGTTAGCGAGCCGGGCGGCAAAGAGCCGCGGGCATTTCCGCGATTTCTTCTGGGCCTTCGCTGGCGTCCGAGAAAGCATTGGCGATCGCTTCGAGTTCACCGCGAAGGATGCTGACATCGCCAGGAGCAGTCACGCCGATCGAAACCCGATTACCGGCGATCCGGTTCACCACGATCCGCACCCCGTTGCCGATAACGATCTCTTCCCCGATTTTGCGACTGAGAACCAACATGGATTTTCCTTCCGTGAAAAAATTCGCTCTGTAGAAAACACCGCTAGCAGGCGGGATGGATTGCGAACAAGCCGCGAGTCTCTACGACTCATTCCTTGGGCTTGGGAGAATTTAACTGCACAAAATGTGCCGCTTGCGAAATTATTTTCGCGGAATGAGGCAGATTTGTGCGAATCCTCGCGTTATGCGTCCCTTTCCGTAGGGAAATTGGGGTCGTCGCTACTTGACCACAGAGAGGATTCGAGCTCAAAGTGAGAATCCGAGTCTCATTTTGATGCGCGGCCGTCCTGTGGCTGAGCGATTATTGACCCATCGAGCGGACAATCTGGTCGCATTCCGTTCACGCCAGGTGAAGCTGGCATCGCCGTCACTTCACTGCTAGCGATATCATAGTGGCAAAGGGCGTCTCCCGGCAAGTCGAAAAAATTTGGCGGTTCCGGGGCGAACGCAGTCGCGCCGCAGAATGCCATTTTGGCCGGCAAAAACTCGCAGCAAAGCTCGACTCCTGACTGGTCGAGTCGTATGATGCGACCTCGTGTCCAGCGACTATCTCCATCTCCACCTCCTGCCCAGCAAGCTGGCAGTGTTTGTGCCGGAAAACGACCATGAAGGTAACCCGACTGAGGCTGACCCTTGTCGAAGTCCCCCAGGTTCACCCGGTTGCTCCGTACAAGTCCCGTTTGAGGACCAGTTCCGCCACCCGCAGCGCGATCGTCGAAGTGGAAACGGACGAAGGTCTGACCGGCTGCGGCGAGTTCAATGTGAACTTTATCGAGGGATTCAGCGCTCGCCGCCTGGAGCAGCAGGCCAGTGACTGGCTGCCGGGAAAAGACCCGCAGAACCTTGCCTGGTTTCACACGCATTGTCCCTTCCCGGCGAACCTGAAGTCAGGCGTCGAAATGGCATTCTGGGATCTGGCGGGCCAGGCCGCGGGGCTTTCTGTCGCGATGTTGCTGGGCGGCATGGTCCGCACGCAGGTGGAAGTGGCCGCCTGCATGGGCGTGCAAAGCTACGCCGACGCCGGCAAACTGGCGACGTACTTCCTGGAGGAGGGATTCACGACGCTCAAGGCGAAAGCGGGCCTCGAAATCCGGCAGGATCTGGAGATGGTTTGCGGCGTGCGGGACGCTGTTGGCTCTCGCCTGAAATTACGACTGGATCCTAACCAGGCCTACTCGCGCGAGCAGTCAGCCGAACTGGCGCGGCAGCTCGAACCGTTTGATCTGGAGTACCTGGAGCAGCCGCTGCCCGAACAGCCGCTTGCCGATGCGAGGTGGCTCCGCAGCCAAAGCCGCACGCCGATCGCATTGAATGAAAGCGTGGTGGGCCCTGCCAGCGTGCTGGAGATTCTGCGCGAAGAGGCCGCCGATTTCCTGCTGCCCGATACGCACATCGCTGGCGGGATTCAGCCCTGCGTGACGATCGGCCGTATCGCCGAAGCCGGCGGCTTGCCCTGCATCATGCACTGCGGCCACGACCTGGGCCCCAAAACGGCGGCCATGCTGCACATCGCCGCCGCCTGTCCGGCGTACTCGCTGGCCAATGATACGACGTATTACGGACTGGAGGACGACATCATCACCGAGCGATTCGCCATTCAGGCCGGCAAGATGAACGTCCCCACCGGCCCCGGTCTGGGCGTGCGGATCGACCCCGAGAAGCTGGCCCGGTATCGCGTGGATTGCTGAGGTCACGCGGCGATAAAGTCATTGAAAAAGGCGATGCGTTCCTGGCGGGAAAGCATCGCCTTGTGTTCGTCTCGCGAGCCGTCACAACGACAGTGGTTCGCGAACGGACTCTTCGTTTCGCTCGATCTGCCGATTACTCAGCCGGCGTGCGACGCAGTTCCAGCCATTCCGTGTGGAACGTGCCGGGCTTGTCGACCCGCTGATAGGTATGGGCGCCGAAGTAATCACGCTGGGCCTGGAGCAGGTTGGCCGGCAGGCGTTCGCGACGGTAGCTGTCGTAGTAGGCCAGGGCCGTGCTGAACGCGGGAACCGGCAAACCGAGTTCCGTCGCCAGCACCACGACATCCCGCCAGGCCTGTTGCCCGCCGTGAACGGCTGTGGTGAAGAACGGGTGGAGCAGCAGGTTTTCCAGCTGCGGGTTCTCGTCGAAGGCTTCTTTGATGCGATCGAGGAACTTCGCCCGAATGATGCAGCCGCCGCGCCACAGCAGGGCGCAGTCGCCGTAGTTGAGCGGCCAGTCGTGTTCTTTGGCGGCCGCCTGGAGCTGGACAAAGCCCTGGGCGTAACTGCAGATTTTGGAAGCGTAGAGTGCCTCGCGAATTTTCTCGACCCACTGCTTCCGCTCGTCGGCGGAGAACGTTTTGCTGGCGGTCGGACCTTCCAGAACTTTGCTGGCGCGGGTGCGGGCTTCCTTGACGGCTGACAGGGTGCGGGCGTAAACGGCCGCGGTGACGAGCGTACTGGGAACGCCCAGGTCGAGGGCCAGCTGGCTCATCCATTTGCCGGTGCCCTTGGCGCCGGCGACATCGAGGATTTTGTCGACGAGATAGTCGTCGCCTTCTTTGACGCTGAAAATATCGCGGCTGATTTCGATCAGGTAGCTCTGCAGTTCGCCCCGGTTCCATTCGTCGAAGACTTCGTAGATTTCGTCGTTCGACAGGCCCAGGCCGGCGGAGAGCATCTGATAGGCTTCGCAGATCAGCTGCATGTCGCCGTATTCAATGCCGTTGTGCACCATTTTGACGTAGTGCCCGGCGCCGCGGGGGCCCACCCATTCACAGCAGGGGATGTCGTCGTTCGGGCCGACCTTGGCGGCGATCGCCTGGAAGATCGGTTTCACGATCGGCCAGGCTGCTTCGCTGCCGCCGGGCATCATGCTGGGGCCCTTCAGGGCGCCTTCTTCGCCGCCGGATACGCCGGTGCCGACGAAGAGCAGGCCTTTTTCTTCCACGTACTTGGTGCGGCGCTCGGTGTCGGCGTAGTGGGTGTTGCCGCCGTCGATGATCACATCGCCGGGCGAGAGCAGCGGAATCAGCTGTTCGATCAAAGCGTCGACCGCGGGGCCGGCCTTGACCATCAGCATGACCTTTTTGGGGCTGGCCAGGTTATCGACCAGTTCTTCGATGCTATGGCAGCCGACGAACTTTTTTCCGGCCGCCCGGCCGTTGATCAGGTCATCAACTTTTTCGGTGGTGCGGTTGAACACCGCGACGCTGTAGCCGCGACTCTCTACGTTGAGAGCCAGGTTCTCGCCCATTACCGCCAGGCCGATCAGGCCGAAATCGCATTTCTCGCTCATGTTGTCATTTTCCTAAAAGGCGTTGAGCCTGACTGTAGATATCGCCAATCCGGAGGCCAGCTCCGCCCTGCCGAATCGGCGGGCAAAACGGCGACGCGGCGCCACTAGCTGATCAATTTCCAGGACGGTTTCTCGGGCAGGAACGCATCAAATTCGTTGAGCAGCTTCTGCTGGTAATCACCGGCGAACTGGTCGTTGAGGAATTTGTCGATCCCTTCCTCGTAGAACCGCTGCCAGCTGGCTTCTTCTTCGCCCGGGTTAATGGGATAGAACAGGCACTGGTTGGCGGCGGCGGCCCGATAGTCGCCAGGGGCGTCGCCGATCATCAACGTATGGTTCGGTTTGTATTTGGCGGCGTTGGCGAGCGTTTCTTTTTTGCTGCCCGACTCCTGACCGCAGATCGCTTCCACAAAGCCGTCGACGTTATGCTCGGCCCATTCTGCCTTGAGGGCTTCGTTGGGGGTGGCGCTGCAAACGAGCATGTCGGCCTTGCCGGAGAGTTTTTCCAGGCATTTTCGCACATACGGGAACGGCGGCACCCCTTCGACCATCTCCGCGACTGTTTCGTTAACTTTTTTGGACCAGGCCAGAGCGAGCTGAAGCTGCTCGTCGTTGGTCTCTTTGACTTTGGCTTCCAGGGCCGGATTGCCCAGCTTGGTTTCGACCTGGATCCACTCGGCGAGGGACTGCGGGATTTCAATCGTGACGCCGCGGGCCGCCACTTCGGGGCGTTTCTGCAGCCACTCGAGCGCTTCGACCAGCGCCGGGAAGCGATTGATGCCGCGGCCTTTGGAGTACAGGTTTACAAATTCGGCCGCTTCGCGAACGTATTTGCTGATCGCCTGCAGCTTGTAGAACTTGATGATGTTGGGGATGAAGCATTCTTTATGCTTGAGCTCCATGGTGTCGAAGACGCAGCCATCAGAGTCAATGCCGACAAGAAAATCGTGTTTGGGAGTAATTTCGTACATGGGCCAGGCGTTAAATGAAGGAAGGCGGCGAGCACGCCCCGGGGGTGCTATTTCAAACCGTAGTTGGACAGTGTTTTCTGCAGCAACGCCTCGTCCTTGGCATTGAGCGGCGTCATTGGCAGACGCATTTCGCCCGTATCGCGGCCGAGCAGTTTCATCGCAATTTTGACAGGGATCGGATTGGTCGACAGGCCGAGCATATCCCGGCACAGCGGGAACAGCTTATGGTGCCATTTCTGGGCCGTCGCCAGATCGCCGGCGATAAACGCCTGAACCAGGGCGATCATATCTTGCGGAACGATGTTGCCTACTACCGAGATGACGCCTTCGGCGCCGATCGACATCAGGGGCAGTGTCAGGCTATCGTCGCCGCTGAGGACGGTCAGATCGGTCATGCCCAGAATCTGCGACGCCTGGTCGAGCGAGCCGGTGGCTTCTTTCACCAGGGTGATGTTGGGAATTTCCGCCAGGCGGGCGATCGTTTCCGGCTCGATGTTCTTGGCCGACCGGCCAGGAATGTTGTAGACGCAGATCGGGATTTCAACGGCCTCGGCGACTGTCAGGTAGTGCTGATAGAAGCCTTCCTGGGTCGGTTTGTTGTAGTACGGAGCAACCAGCAGGGCGGCGTCGGCGCCTGCTTTTTCCGCCCAGCGTGTCAAACGCAGTGCTTCGGCGGTGCTGTTGGATCCGGCGCCTGCCATAACTTTGATGCGGCCGGCGACCGTTTGCACCACTTCGGAGATGACTTCTTCGTGTTCGTCGTGGGTCAATGTCGGAGATTCGCCGGTGGTTCCGACCGGAACCAGGCAGGTTGTCCCTGCGGCGATTTGAAACTCGACTTGTTCGCGCAACCTGGCGCGATCGACCGCACCGTCTTTAAACGGCGTGACCATCGCCACCGACAGGCCAGCGAATGCGGAACCTTTACGCGTCATGATTTCGTGAAACCAAAAAGCACAAAACAAGCTCGAACCAAAGATTGGCCCGATGAAACCGCCCCAATCATACTGGACCCTCGCGGGAAAGAAAAAGGGGTAGCCGACTGCGTAACCAGGCTCGCCCGCCACAGTTTCCCTGTCGCAAGCGCGCCACGTACGACGGGAACTCGCCAGGTGCGGTGGATTCGTTCGCCTGAATCGGTTTTAATCTAACCGAGTCACCGTTAACGCCCGATTAAGGCTGAGGATTCGCCCCTTCTTTTTTTGGAACGCTGCAGGGAACGCCCATGAAACCGTCACTGCCGCCGGCCCAATCATCGCATGCTTTTTCGAATTGGTCCGCCCGCACCCGTGAAGGGCTCACGGTTTGCCACCGGCGAGGCATGCTGAAAGCAAGCATGGCCGGGCTGGCGGGTTTGACGCTCCCCGAACTACTCCGGCGCCGGGCGTCGGCCGCGGAACCGGCGCATGGCGGCAAAAGCCTGATCCTGCTCTGGATGGCGGGCGGTCCCAGTCACCTGGATATGTGGGACCCCAAACCGGGGCGGCCGGTCGAGAACCGCGGCCCGTTCGACACCATCTCGACAAAACTGCCCGGAGTGGCGATCTGCGAACACCTGCCGCTGCAGGCGGCCATGATGGACCAGTGCACGCTGATTCGCAGTGTCGACTGTCGTCACAGCAACCACCAGCCAAACGTCGTGATGCAAACGGGCCATCTGGAAGCGGCCCCGCGCACCAATCCCCAGGCCAGGCTGATCCCGTCGATCGGTTCGATCGTGGCGAAGTTCCACGGCGCCAATCATCCGTCGATGCCGCCGTATGCGGCCTTTATGAAGCATGACTCGCACCTGGGGTTTGCTGGGATGCTGGGCAAACGCTACGACCCGTTCATTGCCGACAAGGCGGTCGACCTGCCGGTCTACACCGATGTGGGCGTCGATACGGGCCGCACCACGGGGCCGGGCGTGCTGGCCGGTCCGGCGGATCTGGGACCCTTGCGCTTGGCCCAGCGGCAATCATTACGCCGCCAGTTCGATCGCCTGCGACACGATCTGGATCTGAACGGATCCATGGAAGCGCTCGATCACTACGAACGCCAGGCGATCGAGCTGGTGACGGGCGGCCGGGCGCAGCAGGCGTTCAATCTGAAAAACGAATCGCCAGCGGTGCGCGAGCGTTACGGGAAACATTTATGGAGCCAGCAGGCGTTGCTGGGCCGGCGGCTGGTGCAGGCCGGTTGTCCGTTTGTCACGCTGGATTTGAGCCATCACCGGGCTTCCGGCACCTGGGATACGCACGGCGATTTCACTGTTTATGGGGGCATTGAAAAAGGCCTGCGTCCGCTGCTGCCAGTGTTTGACCATATGTTTACCACGCTCGTCAGCGACCTGGAGCAGCAAGGGATGCTGGACGATACGCTGGTGATTGCGATGGGCGAGTTCGGCCGCACGCCGCAGATCGGCACGCAAAATTCGTCCGACGGGCGGAACCACTGGCCGGTGGTCATGTCGATGCTAATGGCCGGCGGCGGGCTGCGTCATGGACAGTTGATTGGCGCCAGCGACAGCGACGGCGGGCAGATTGCAGAGCGGCCAGTGACCCCGGGTGATCTGGCGGCGACAATTTATCGATACTTTAATATTCCTCTCGACGCTACTTATCTGGATTCACGCGGGCGACCCCACTACATCGTACAAAACGGCGGGCAGCCAATTGCCGAGCTGTTTTAGGGATTTTCGCCAGGCTCTTCCCTCACCTCTTTGGCGACATCGACCGATAAGAAAAACTTTCGGCCAGGCCTGGTTCGGCTACTGCAGCGGACCGGCCTTTACTCGATTGGTAAATCGGGGCAAAATTGAATCGTCGTTTGGCGGTCGACAGTTTTGGAATTGCGTCGATTGATTTTGCGATGGCCTGGAGGTCGTCGTAATGCTTGCCTGGCGACACCAACGCGGCGAGCGTTCGTAAAAGAGGTAATCAGGGAGAACCCGCATGCGTACGAGCGTATCTTTGGCAAGCGTGCGCGCGTTGATGGAAGGACGTCACGGAGATCCGGGCTCGGTTCTAGGGCCGCATGAGATCGACTGCGGCGATGGCAAAGCCATGGCGGTTCGCGCCTTTTTTCCCGAAACGCAGCAAGCCTGGATCCTGGATGCTCCCTCGGATCCGCCACGAGCCATGCGGAAGATCCATCCGGCTGGCCTGTACGAAGCGATTTGTCCGATACCTGCCGTTGCCCGCCGTCCCCACTACCAACTACGCGTCGCCGGCCCCGGGGGCGAAGTGAAAACTATGCACGATCCTTACGCCTTTGAACCTTACCTGTCGGACTTCGACCTTTACCTGTTTGGTGAAGGTTCGATGCTCAAAGCCTACGAAAAATTCGGCGCCCAGATGCGTACGGTCGACGATACGACCGGCGTGAACTTCGCTGTCTGGGCGCCCAATGCCCGCAGCGTCAGCGTGATTGGCGACTTCAACGACTGGGACGCCCGCCGTCACCCGATGCGCAAGCTCATCCCCAGCGGCGTGTGGGAGCTGTTCGTCCCCGAGCTGGAAGCCGGCGCCCATTACAAGTACCGGGTGACGACCGAACACGGCGAAGCGGTCGACAAGTCCGACCCGTACGGCTTTGCCGCCGAACTGCCGCCCCGCACAGCGTCGATCGTGCGCGACCTGTCCCAGTACCAATGGGGCGATCAGGACTGGGTCGAAAAGCGGAAAAAGACCAATCAGCTGTCGCAGCCAATCTCGATCTATGAAGTACACCTGGGCAGCTGGCGAAAGCAGGAAGGGAAAACCAACGGCTGGATCGACTACCGCGACCTGGCCCGTCGCCTGGTCCGCTACTGCACGCAGATGGGCTATACGCACATTGAACTACTGCCGGTCAGCGAGCATCCGTACTCCGGCAGCTGGGGCTATCAGACGGTCGGGTATTTCGCTCCCACCAGTCGACATGGTTCACCGGAAGACTTCATGTATTTTGTCGACCACTGCCATCAGAACGGCATTGGCGTGCTGGTCGACTGGGTGCCCGCGCACTTCCCCCGCGACGGTCATGGCTTGCGTCGTTTTGACGGCAGCCCGCTGTTCGAACATGCGGACCCGCGCCAGGGCGAGCATCCTGACTGGGGCACCATGATCTTCAATTATGGTCGAGCCGAAGTCCGCACCTTTTTGATCTCCAACGCGCTGTTCTGGCTGGACAAGTACCACATCGACGGCCTGCGCGTCGATGCGGTCGCCTCCATGTTGTACCTGGATTACAGCCGCGAACAGGGAGAGTGGATCCCCAACCAGTACGGCGGCCGCGAGAATATCGAGGCGATCGACCTGCTCCGCAAAGTCAACGAACACACCCATCGTGAATTCCCCGGAGTGCTGATGGTGGCCGAGGAATCCACGGCCTGGGGCGGCGTTTCGCGACCGACCTCCATCGGCGGCCTGGGCTTCACCTTCAAGTGGAATATGGGCTGGATGAACGACTCCTTGCGCTACATGCACGAGGATCCGATCAATCGCCGGCATCACCACAACGAACTTACGTTCAGCATGATTTACGCCTTTACGGAAAACTTCATGCTGCCGCTCTCGCACGATGAAGTCGTGCACGGCAAAGGCTCCCTGCTGGATCAAATGCCGGGGGATCTGTGGCAGAAATTCGCCAATCTGCGTTTGATGTATTCCTACATGTGGACCCATCCCGGCAAAAAACTGCTGTTCATGGGCGGCGAATTCGGCCAGTGGACCGAGTGGAACGCCGACACCGAACTGCAGTGGGATCTGCTGGAATGGGGCACCCACGGCGGACTCAAGCAGATGGTCGCCGACCTGAACGCCATGTACCGCCGCGAACCGGCCCTGTACGAAGTCGACTTTGAAGAAGCCGGATTTGAATGGGTCGACTGCATGTCGGCCGACGAGAGCATTCTGGCTTATCTGCGGAAGGCCAAAGATCCCAGTGACTTTGTCCTGGTTTGCGCCAACTTTACCCCGGTGGTGCGTCCCCAGCGAAAGATCGGCGTGCCCGGCCCCGGCCTGTACCGCGAGATTTTCAACAGCGATTCCAAGTTTTACGACGGAACCGATGTCGGCAACGGGATGCCGCAGGAAGCAAAACAGGAGGAAGCCCAGGGACGTCCCTGGTCGATCACCGTCAACTTCCCACCGCTGGGCGTGTGTGTCTTCAAGCCGGAACCGAAAGCCAAACTCAGCTAGCAAGCTTAGGCAGTTCCCCCGTCTCCGCCGGGACGCAGCAGCGTCCGGCAAGGAACAGGCATCGCCTGAATCGCGTGAGCGGGTCGCCTGCGGAAGCCTGCCCGCGGGCGGCAATCGTCAACACCGCGGGCGATCAGGTGGCGGTGAGAATCACCGCGGTCGCCTGGCCGGTGTACGTTTGATTGAGAGCGATCACCGCGCCCTGGGGATTCTTTTTGAGCTCGCCTGCGATCACCTTCACGGGGCAGGCCGGGTCTGGCGTTTCGTAATTGAGGGTGAACGGCGCTACGCCATGGGCCAGGCCCAGCAGGCTGACAGCCATTTCCACCGCACCGCCGCCGGCGCCTAGATTGCCAAAGAAGCTTTTCGGAGCGGTTACGGGAGTATCGCCCAGCACATCGTGAATGGCCTGGGCTTCTACCAGATCTTCGTTGACGGTGCTGAGCCCGTGCGCGTTGACGTAGCCGATGTCGGACGCTTTCAGGCCGGCGTCTTCCAGGGCCAGGGCGATCGAACGCCGGATCGCTCCGCCAGCGGGTTCGCCGCCGGTTTGCTGGGTGCGGGCGAAGCCTTTGACTTGTGCGAGGATGTTGGCGCCGCGGTTCAGAGCGTGGTCGCGACTTTCCAGCACGATGGAGGCGGCGCCTTCGCCGATCACCATGCCGTCGCGATTGGCGTCAAAAGGGCGGCAAGCGCCGGTCGGGTCGTAGATACGATGCGACAGGTTCGCCATGCCTCGATACACCATCGGCGTGGGATTGGTCCGCTCGCCCGATCCACCGGCGATCATCACATCGGCCCGACCGCGTTCAATAATGGCGGAGCACTCAATCAGCGCCAGCGAGCCGGAGACTTCGCTCAGCGTAATGGTGTTGCACGGGCCGCGGGCGTCGAACGCAATGCCGACGTGGCAGGCTGTCATGTTGGGCAGGTGTTTGAGCATCCATAGCGGATACAGGTCGCGCATGGCCGATTTGGCCCAGCGATCAAAGTGGAACTCACCGTCTTCCAGGCAATGGCGGTAGGTGTCTTCGAACTCTTCCAGCTCGCAGTAATACAGTTCGCCGCCAAAGACCACGCCCAGGCGATCGGGGTCGACGCCGCCTTTTTCAATCCCTGCGTCTTCCATTGCCAGGAATGCCGAGGAGTAGCCAAACTGGATCGGACGGCACATGACCTTGATCGCTTTTCGCGGCTTGACGTACTGCTTGCCGTCGAAGTCCTGGATCAGGCCGCCGATATCAAAGGCCCAGTCGCGACCGGGGAACATGCCGCGGCGGACAATGCCGCTGCGGCCTTCAGCCAAAGATTGCCAGAACGCCTGCTTGCCGATGCCAATCGGCGAAACCATCCCAACACCGGTGACTACCACTTCTCGCTTTTGCACCATTACCGCCGCACCGGGGAAAGGATTCTGCAGGCAATCTTTCAAGGACTTGCCGGATGGATCGCCCGAACCGGACTCAAAAAGCCACCCATTCAGAAGCGAAAGAATCGGAAAATCAGGCCCATATCGGGGAACCGTACCGCTGGTCGGGCAGAGCCAGCAATGCGTCTGTAGGGAAACTAGCCCGCCATTTTGACAAATTCAAGCGAGCTTACCTAGTACACCTGCGATCGGTGGTGTTCTCAGGAGAGATTAACGATTATTGGGATTTCCGGAAATATCGGGTTGTTCACAACTTCTCCTGCCCGGCGAGAGCATCCCCCAGGCGGTTATCGTCGGCGGGAAACGTGCAACGGCTAGTCGGGACCATCGACTCAAAAAAAGCCCGACGCGCAAACAAGGGAGAACAGAAACGCTCCCTTACTCGCGCGTCGGGCTGGTGAGCGTCGCAGGCCGGGCGCTGTACGCCAAACGAGCCGGCGGGCAGAAAGACCTGGAGACTAGCTCTTTTTTCCCGTCTTTTTCTTTGCGGCAGCTTTCTTTGCTTTTGCTTTGGGTTTGGCGGTCGACTTGGCTTTGGTGTTTTCTTCCGGCTTTGCGAACGCCAGATCCCAACCGTCCGCGTATTCCTTGCTGGTTCCTACGCGCGTAATAGTCACAGTTTTGCTTCCTCGTAGATCAATTAGGGATGACTTCAGCCAGGGCCCTCCGTCGGGTCAACAAGCTGTATATTTTGTGTGGTACAAAAAACCGTCGCTTCGGTCAAGGAGCAGCACGCCAAATGACGGCCGCCGCCCAGACACGGATCGAGCCGATTTGACGCGGCGAATCGAAGTACGACCAGCGGAGATGATCGCTTTACTGCGCCTCCATCGTCTTCAAACCCATGGCATCGCTCCCGGCAGCGCGACGCAGACCTCTCTGACGGTCGTCCGGGGTTTTTGCTGGACATTCTGCTTCGAATTGTCAAACTGATGGCGGAGTCGGACCCCACGCTCTTCAGGCCACCCGATCGCAGGAACCCTTCGCATGCCATCCACTTTTCCCCGTGTCGCGTTGCTGCTGCTTGCCGCCTGCCTTCCTTTGTCGTTATCTGCGAGCGAAACGGCCAGGCGAGATCGGGCTCGCCTGGACCTGGAACGCGGGATTGTGGCGGTCATCGGATTGCCCGACGGCGACCTGCAGTACCCGATCGATCTGGCGGCAGGGAACGAGCTGACATTTTACGTCCAGCTGGACGATGCGGCCCAGGCCCGCCAGTTGCGCGAACAGGCCGACGCCGCTGGGTTGCTGGGCGGACGACTGGTCGTGGAGGTCGGCGGCCCTCAGAGCATCCATCTGGCCGCTAACGTGGCCGACGCCGTGTTCGTCCACACCTCTCCTGCGAAGAGCCCCAGCGACGCCGTAGTGCTCCACGTGCTGCGTCCCGGAGGAGTCGCCCGTCACGCCGATCGGGAACTCGTGAAGGAATCGCCGGCCGGCACTGACGACTGGAGTCATCCTTACCACGGACCCGACAATAACCCGCAATCACAAGACCAGCTGGTAAAAGGGGCCTTCCGCACGCAGTTTATTGGCTACCCCAAATTCAGCCCGATGCCCGAGCAGTCCGTCATCGCCGGCGGCCGCATTTTCAAGGCGATGGGTCACATCGCCCACAAGGCGAACCAGAACGACATGCTCAACACGCTGCTCTGCATCAACGCCTATAACGGGGTGGTGCTGTGGCGGCGGCCGCTGCCGGCGGGCTTCATGATCCACCGGAACACCATGATCGCCACGGAGGACGCCCTGCTGCTAGGCGATCATGAATCGTGCAAGGTGATCGACGCCCGGACCGGCAAGGTGCGGGAGGAAATTACGATCGATCCCGAGCTGACCGATGGCCCCGTCTGGAAGTGGATGGCCCTGCGGGACAACGTGCTCTACGGTCTGGTCGGTAACCTGGAGATCCAGGTCGACACCCAGAAATCCGATCGCCGCGGGCTGGGCCATTGGCCGTGGGGCATGTGGAAAGGGCACGACTACGCCGATCCCCGCACGGCCTTCGGCTACGGTCGCACGCTGGTGGCGATCGATATGACCACGAAGAAGCTGCTGTGGAATTACCGGGACGAAGAGTTTCTCGACGCCCGCGCCGTCTGCATGAATCGCGAGAACCTGTACCTGTTTACGCCCGGCAAGTTCCTGGCCTGCCTTAACCCCCGGGACGGTTCGCTGCGCTGGAAGAACGCTGATGAAAAGCTGCTCCAGGCGATCGGCGCCGGCGGCAAGGCCCAGCACTACACCACCGGATACGCCACGACCTGCTACGCCAAGTGCACCGAAGATTACCTGTTCTTCGCCGGGCCCCAGCGCGAACGACTGGTCGCCGCCAAGGCGACCGACGGCAGCCTCGCCTGGACGTATCCGATCGGCAACCTGCAGCTGGTGCTGCGCCCCGATGGGGTCTGGGCGGCCGGACCGCAAGCGTCCGAGTCCGGCGTGCAACTGGATTACGCTACGGGCGAGGTGCTCAACAAGTTCCCGGCCCGTCGGGCCTGCACCCGGGCGACTGGATGCCTGGACAGCATCTTCTATCGGGCCAACGGCGGCACGGTCCGCGTGCTGACCGAGAATAACGTCGCCCAGCATTTCGATCCGATGCGGCCGCCCTGCCAGGACGGCGTGCTGGTTGCGCATGGCCATTTGTACTGGGGCCCTTGGATGTGCGGCTGTCAGTTGTCGCTGTACGGCAACATCGGCCTGGCTCCGGTCGCCTCTGACAGCGACGTCAAAGCGAAACTCCCGACTGCACCCGGCTCTGACACGGAATCGAATATTTACGCCGACGCCCTCGCCGCGGAAGCGAATCTGCAGTCGGTCGAACCCTTGCCGATCGCCGCCGACGACTGGCCCGTTTACCGCGGTACGCACGCCCGGAATGACCTGGCTGCCGGGACGATCCCGTCCGACGTGGAGCTGGCCTGGAGGGTGCAGGCTTCTCCTCATGAAATGCTGACCGCCCCGGTTGCCGCGGGCGGCATGGTGTTTGTCGCCAATCGAGCCGGCTGCGTCCAGGCGTATAACTCTCACGGAGAAAGCGTCTGGAAAACGTACGTCGGCGGGCCCGTCTACTATCCGCCGGAGATCTCGCAGGATCGGTTGTATGTCGGTTCGGCCGACGGTCGCGTGTATGCGTTCGCCGCCAAAACGGGACGTCCGCTCTGGTCGTTCCGCGTGGCTCCGCGGCAACAGCTGATTCCGGTCTACGACAAACTGATCTCGTCCTGGCCGGTGGCGGGAGGGGTCGCGGTGCGGAACGGCCGCGTTTACGCCGCCGCCGGCATCACCCATTACGACGGCGTGTACCTTGTCGCCCTCGACGCGGTGACCGGCCAGCTGCTGGCCCGGAATGAAACGTCCGGCGTGCTGTCCGCCGAGGTCAACAACGGCGTGAGCCTGCAGGGGAACCTGCGGATCGAAGGGAACGAACTGCGGTTCCTGGCCGGCGGCGTTTATGAAACGGCACGCTACGATCTCGACAGCCTGAAGTGCCTGAACGATCCGCTGGTGCAGGTGACGTCGCAATTCCGCACGGCCTTTTACCCGTACTATCCCGAGTACAGCAAGTACGTATCGCTGGACTTCAGCTGCCCCAACGGCTGCTCGCTGGTGCATGACGCCAGCTATGAAGGCAGCCAGTTCGTGAACATGGCCCTCAAAGACGCCCTGCCGCCCGGCGTGAAGCTGGAGCCGCAGGAAGAGGCCCGCTGGATTCGTCGCCGAGGCGGACCCGTGCAGAAGACCCTGTGGCAAGACAAAGCCGATCGCCGGTTCACGGCTTTTGCCGTGACGGCAGAAACGCTGCTGTCCGCTGGTCATCCCGACGCGGAACCGGACGCTCATTTTCTGGTCGCGACGGAAGTCGCCAGCGGTAATGATCGCTGGAAAAAGAGTTTGCCCGCCGCGGCCGTCAAAGGAGGACTGGCGGTGGCGAATCAGGGTAGAATCTATCTCACGCTGGAAAATGGCGAGTTGCTCTGCTTTACTCCCCAGGAGTCGCAGCAGCCGGCGCCCCGCTGATTCCCACTCCTTTTTACCTTTCCATTCGGCCCTGCCCGCATCAGGCGACATCGCCTTCGCGGCCCTGGGCTCTTGCCCCCAATGATCCCCGAGGAAAATCACGTGTTGCGAAACTCTTCAAAGTATCTTCCCGTCGCTGCGCTGGCGGTCATTTTTTGCTGCGTCTGTCCGTCGGCCCAGGCGGAGAACTGGCCCGGCTGGCGCGGCCTGGACGGCAACGGGGTGAGCCACGAGACCAACGTGCCGACCCAGTGGGACGCCGTGAAGAATGAGAACATCGCCTGGAAGACCGAGCTCCCCGGCGACGGCTACTCCTCCCCGGTGGTCTGGGAAGACCGCGTGTTCGTGACCTCGTGCAAACTGGAAACCGAAGAACGGGTGCTCACCTGCCTGGACCGTCTCACCGGCGAGATCCTGTGGAACCGCACGGTGCTGAAGTCGCCGTTGGAATCCAAGCACTCGCAAAACTCGTACGCCTCCGGCACGCCGGTGACCGACGGCAAAACAGTATTCGTCTCCTTTCTGGAAGTCGACGGCAAAGAAGTGCCCGCTCCCAATGTGGGCAAGTCTCGCAACATTACTCCCGGCCGGATGGCGGTCGCCGCCTACGATTTCGACGGCAAGCTGAAGTGGCTCAAGTACCCCGGGCCGTTCGTTAGCGCCCATGGCTTCAGCAGTTGCCCCGTGCTGTACAAGAACATGGTAATCGTCAACGGTGATCATGACGGCAAGTCGTACGTCGTGGCGCTCGACCAGGAGACGGGGGAAGAAATCTGGAAAACGCCGCGTGAATACGGCATTCGCAGCTATGTCACCCCGATGATTCGCGAGATCGAAGGCCGCACGCAGATGGTGTTCTCCGGCAGCAAGCGGGTCGTCAGCCTCGACCCGAATAACGGCGAAGTGCACTGGAAAATTGAAGGCCCGACGGAGCAGTTTGTCGCCTCGATGGTGTACGACGACGGCCTGTTTTATATGTCGGCCGGCTTCCCCACTCATCATGTGATGGCGATCGACCCGACTGGCTCCGGCGACGTGACCGATACGCATGTTGTCTGGCATGAAACCAATGCCAAATGCTACGTGCCGTCGCCGGTCGTGGTGGGCGATTACCTGCTGGTCGCCGACGATCGCGGCACGGGCAACTGCTATAACAAGAAAACCGGCGAACGTCTGTGGCAAGAACGGCTGGCGCCGCACTACCACGCCTCGCTGGTCGCAGCGCAAGGGCTGGCCTACTTTGTTGACGACGACGGCCTGACCAAAGTGGTGAAGCCGGGACCGGAACTCGAAGTCGTCGCCGAGAACCCACTGGGCGAGTTCTGCTCGTCATCGCCCGCCATCTCGCAGGGACAAATCTTCCTGCGCGGCGAGAAGCACCTGTTCTGTATCGGCAAGAGCGCCGACAGCAAATAGCGATCGTCCTCTAAAAATCACGATCGCCAAACAAGAGCGGGTTCGCAGCAGCGGACCCGCTTTTTTCACAACACGACCTGCCCCACTCCCAAGAACCAGGAACCAGGAACCTCTCCCACTCACACGCGACGTCCGCGTTGCTGGCGATACCGGGCGATCAGGGCGTTCGTGGAACTGTCGTGGTCCGCGGCCGGCGGCTCCTCGGATTCCAGCTCGACCGTGATCTTCTGGGCCAGCGCTTTTCCCAGCTCCACGCCCCACTGGTCAAAAGCGTTGATATTCCAGATCACGCTTTGCGTGAAGACCGCGTGTTCATACAACGCCACCAGTTTTCCCAAAGCGGCGGGCGTCATTCGATCCAGCAGCAGCGTGTTGGTCGGCCGGTTGCCGGGGAACGTTCGCGGCGCCACCAGTTCCGGCGAGGCTCCATCGGCGGCCACTTCGTCCGGCGTTTTGCCAAACGCCAGGGCTTCAGTCTGGGCGAAAAGATTCGCCATCAGCAGATCATGATGCCGGCCGATCGGGTTCAGGCTGTTCACAAAACCGATGAAGTCGCAGGCAATCAGCCGCGTTCCCTGATGGATCAGCTGGTAAAAAGAATGCTGGCCATTGGTGCCGGGCTCGCCCCAGAAAATGGCTCCGGTGGAGTAGTCCACTTCGGCGCCAGAGAGCGTCACCCGCTTGCCGTTGCTTTCCATCGTCAGCTGCTGCAGATAAGCCGGGAAGCGTTTGAGATACTGCGAGTACGGCAGGACGGCGACCGTTTCAGCGCCCAGGAAGTTGGTGTTCCACACGCCCAGCAGGCCCATCAGCGCCGGCAGGTTCTCGCGCAGCGGAGCGGTGCGGAAGTGCTCGTCCATGGCGTGGAAGCCGGCCAGCAGATCGGCGAAGTTCTCCGGGCCAATGGCGATCATCGTCGACAGACCGATGGCCGAATCCATCGAATATCGCCCTCCGACCCAGTCCCAGAACTCGAACATGTTGGCCGGATCAATGCCGAACTCGCGCACCTTGGCTTCGTTGGTCGACAACGCCACAAAGTGCCGGGCGACGGCTTGTTCGTCTTTCAGCGTTTCCAGCAGCCAGCTGCGGGCCGAGTGGGCGTTGGTCAGCGTTTCGACCGTGGTGAATGTCTTGGAGGCGACAATGAACAGCGTCTCCGCCGGATTCAGGTCGCGCACGGCCTCGGCGAAGTCGGTCCCGTCGACGTTGGAAACGTAACGCATCGTCAGATCGCGCTGGGCATAGAACCGCAAGGCTTCGTGCGCCATGACGGGGCCCAGGTCGGAGCCGCCGATTCCAACGTTGACGACGTTCCTGATCGGCTGGCCTGTATGACCCCGCCACTGGCCGGACCGCACCGACTCGGCGAATTTGCCCATCTGGTCCAGCACCGCATGCACGGCGGGGACAACGTTCTCGCCGTCGACTTCGATGACCGCATCCGCCGGCGCCCGGAGCGCCGTGTGCAGCACCGCGCGGCCTTCGGTGACGTTGATCTTTTCGCCCCGGAACATGGCCGCAATTCGCGCCGGCAGATGGGCTTCCTCAGCGAGGTCGACCAGTCGCGTCAGCGTTTCGTCGGTGATGCGGTTCTTGGAATAATCCAGGTACACGCCCACCGCGTCGGCCGTCAAACGCTGACCTCGATCAGGATCGGCGGCAAACAGGTCGCGCAGGTGGGCGTCGCCCTGCTTGGCGGCATGTTCGACAAGGGCTTTCCAGGCGGGACGCTGCGTCAACGGTTGCGGCAAGGGATTCATGGCGCGGGCTCCAGCAAAAAGATGCGCGGCCCGCTCGCACGGCGGGGGAAGCCGCACGAAACGAATTCCAGGCCGCTCCGTGGCTTGAAAATATAACCCGGCCAGTTCGATTCCGCACGGGGACCACGTTTGGTCGCTGCGGCCAGTCTTGGATTTTGCGGGACAGCAGGGGGAGGGGAACTCCCGTCATGATTGGAGAAATTCGACTTCCCGCAGGCCATGCCTATTCGCGCACGTTTTCATCCCCATCGCGGGTGATGGTCGCCCGCCAGATCGGCAAGGCGATCGACTCGGAGACAAAGGCGACCGAGCCGTCGACCCGCGTCGTGTTGACGCCGCCGGGGTGATAGCTGCGCGAAGTGACCGCGGCGTACGTCATCCGAGAGTTGGATTCGGCTTCGCGATAGGAGTTGAAATCGACGTCTTCGATTACGCCCGAGTTGTCGTAGGGGACGAGGGTGTTCGGCCCAAAGACGCCCGTGAATCCGGTCTGGTGAGCGCGTCCGTCGACCCATTCGGTGTGGCCGGACGTTTTCCGCGTGCTGCCCAACAAGGGTAGCAAGTCGGCAGGCACGGCCGGGATGGGGGCATTCGCGGTATTGGGATTGGCGCTGTTGCGGAAATAAACAGTAAAGGCTTTCACTTCCGCGAAGGCGAGCGTTTGGCTGGCGCCGTCGGTCACATCGGCGATGCTGGTGCGACTGTTGGGAAAGATCAGCCCGTCGCCGCCGGTGTTGGTCGTCGGGTCGAAGACAAACCAGACGCCCATGTTGGCCCCATACGACAGCGGATATTGCACAATGGCGCCGTCGGGGCGTTCTTTGTCGCTTGTCTCGCTGGGGCACAAATAGGTGTTGATGCGTTGTCGGGTTACGTTTCCTTGCACGCCGTAGGACTGGCTCCAGTCGATCAGGCTCTGCAGATTCTCGGCTTCCACATAAGGCAGCAAGCGGGCCATGGCCGACCAGGGGCTGGAGCCGTATTCAATCGCGGCCGAAGGCGGGAACACCCGATGGGAGTCGTGGTAGTTCAAAAGCGCCAGACCGAGCTGTTTCGAATTATTGGAGCAGGAAGCACGCCGAGCCGCTTCGCGGGCCATTTGCACGGCCGGCAACAACAAGGCGACCAGGACGCCGATAATGGCGATCACCACGAGCAGTTCGACCAGCGTGAAGCCGCGTCGCAGGGGACGGGACCGAACCAATGAGGGAGAATCAGGGGAAGGCAGAGCAGGCATCGCTAGTTCCAGTTGAAGAAACATCGCTAATTCCAAAAGGGGCAGGGAAGACCGCGAATCTCGTTATAGATATTGAGACCGTGTATTGATTAGGACGCAGCGTACTTGAATCTCCTGTCGAATCAACCGCCAAAACGAAAAAAACGGGGGCAGACCATTCCGGTCCGTTCTCCCTGCATGCGATAGTTTGCCATCATCCTGGCGACACGTGGTTGCGAACTTTCCAGCCCTGCGCAAGAATGCGTAGTCGGCATCGGCGTGCAACGCCTCCGACGCGATACGGGCGAACTCAAGAAAACGATGGACAAGCCAGATGGGCGTGACGCTATTTTTTGCCGGTCAACTTCGCGACCAGGAAGCAGTCAAGCAGGTCATTGCCGCTGCGCGCGCCTATGCAGCGCACATGGATTGGGCCGCGGAATCCCTGGATACGCCCTCAGGCGTGCTGCGACGACTGGCAGGTCCGCATGAACCGCTCGACGTGCAAACGACCTCGATTCGGTCCGCCCAGCAGCGATTTGAGAATCTGTATCAGGGGCCCGTGTCAGGGGTGGCGATCTACCCGCACCCCGACTGTGAACCGATCCGGCTGGAGTTCGACGCTGACGGTTATATCCAGCAGGGAGTCAAAACCCAGTTTGCCGGACCCGAGTGCCATATCGAACTGGTCGCGCTCCTGCAGGAGATCGCGCCGTACTTCGAACGTTTTAGCGTCTCCGATGAAGGCGGCTACTGGGAATCGCTCGACCCCGAGGTGTTGCGATCGCAATTCGAACTGGCCCAGTCCGCCCTGACGGTGCTTGCCGAACAGGATCCCCATGGCCGGTTCCACGTCGCTGATGAAGAGGGCCGGCTCGTGGATTTTGTCGACTCGCAGGGACAAGAGGTCAACGTGAGCGTGTTGCCGCCCGGTTCCGAAACCGAACATCCTCTGTCGCGCGAACTGGCCGAGCTGATGGAGCGGGCCGAAGCCGATGATCCGATCGCCCTGCGGGAACTGGCCGTGCGCACCCGCACCGGTGTGGGAGTGAACGAAGATCCCGAAAGGGCATTCGCCTTGCTGCGGCGAGCCGCCACCCTGGGAGACCTCGACGCACAGGCCATGCTGGGCGTTTGCTATCGTTACGGCGAAGGCGTCGATTCCAACGAAGGCACTGCTTTGTACTGGTTCCGCAAGACGGCCGAGAGCGGGAATCCCCTGGGCCAGTTCATGCTGGGCGACTGCTATAAAATGGGCGTCGGCGTCGGCCAGGACTACACCGCTGCGGCCAAATGGTTCCAGAAGGCCGCCATGCAGGAACTGGCCGACGCCCAATTTTCGCTCGGCGTTTGCTACTACCGCGGCCAGGGCGTGCCCCAGGATAACGCCCAGGCGGTCGCCTGGTTACGCAAAGCTGCCGACCAGGGCCAGGGCTACGCCATGAATCTGCTGGGCGAATGCTATCGCACCGGGCAGGGAGTGGAGACGGACCGGGAAATGGCGGCCCAGTGGTATCAACTGGCGGCGGAGCAGGAAAATCCTCACGCCCAGTTCCATCTGGCCGAAGCCCATCGCACGGGCCAGGGCGCCGTGCTCGATTACGCGGCCGCACTGCGCTACTATCAGCTGGCTGCCGCCCAGGGGCATCAGGGAGCCATTAACGCTGTGGCGGGCGAGTACGACCTGTCGGAGATCGAAGAGCTCGACTTTGGCCAGGTGGAAGCCGACGCCGAAGCCGGCCAGCCGCATGCTTTGTTCCTCCTGGGGCAGTGTTACTACAGTAACCAGTACGTGCCGCAAAACATGAGTCGGGCCGTCGAGTACTGGATCCAGGCCGCCGAGCAAGGACATGTCGACGCCATGCTCATGCTTTCCTACTGCTACCGCGACGGCGACGGGGTCGAACAGAACCCGGCGCAAGCGACCTACTGGCGCGGCAAGGCGGCCGATCTGGGGCATGCGGGAGCTATCCTGGACCAGGCGTTTGAGGAGTACTTTCATCCGGGCGGCCAGGACGCCCAGGCGGCGGAAAAGTTTCGCGAGGCGGCCGTTCGCGGCAACGGTCAGGCCTGCAACATGCTGGGCGAATGCCTGCTGCATGGCATTGGCGTCGAGCCCCACGAAGAGGAGGCGGTCTCCTGGTTCCGCCGCGCCGCTGAGCGATCGTTCGTCCCGGGACTGGTCAACCTGGGCGACTGCCTGCGGGCGGGCTGGGGCGCCGAGCAGGACGAGTGCGAAGCTTACCGCTGCTATCAAAAAGCGGCCACCCTCGACGAAGAAAACGGCCTGGCCCGCAGCCGACTGGGCGACTGCTGCCTGGAAGGGCTGGGCGTCGTTCAGGATTTCAACAAGGCGATCAAATGGTTTCAGGAAGCAATCGCCCTGGACTTGCCCGACGACGGCTACTCCCATCTGCAGCTGGGCCGTTGCTACGAATTGTTCCTGGACGACCTGCCCGACTATGCCCAGGCGGTCGTGCATTATGAGCAAGCGGTGGAGGCCGGTTCGCTGACGGCGGCGGCCTGCCTGGGACGCTGCTTTTTGCACGGCCTGGGCGTTCCGCAGGATCCCGAACGGGCCGTGGAACTGTTCACCCAGTCCACTGCCGGCGACGATCCGACCGCGGCTTGCGAGCTGGGTTGCTGCCACGAATACGGCGTTGGCGTCGACATCCACTGGGAGCAGGCCGTCTCCTGTTACCGCCTGGCAGCCGACAATGAAATGCCGCATGGGATGGCGCTGCTCGCCCTGGCCCATCTCCGAGGGCATCTGCTGCCGCGGGATCTGGAACAAGCCCAGCAACTGCTAAGTGCGGCGGCGGACCTTGACCTGAACCTGGCCCAATGGGAACGGGGATACTGCTTTGCGCTAGGACTGGGAGTCGACGCGGACCCGCTGCAGGCGGAAAGATGCTGGAACAGCGCTGCTTCTGATAGCCTTGCCAGGCCGGCTCCCGAGGCCGTGGAAGAACTGCGAGCGAATCCCAGCCCGCCGCCTTCTTCGGTCGAATGGATCCGTTCGCAGGCCGAGCAGGGCGTCGCCTGGGCGTTGAACAACCTGGGCGTTTTCTTCCAGGAAGGCTATGGCGTGGCGGCCGACTATCCCCAGGCTTTCGCCTGCTTCACTCAGGCGGCGGAGCAAGGCCTGGCCGAGGCGCAGGATAATCTGGGTAACTGCTACGAGTCAGGCTTCGGTGCGGAGCCGCAGTTTGCGCTGGCGGAAAAATGGTATCGGGCCGCCGCCGAACAGGGCTGCGCGAGTGCGCAGAATTCGGTCGGTTACTTCTACTACTTCGGCCGTGTCTATGAGCAGGACCATGCCGTGGCGCTGGAGTGGTATCGCCGCGCGGCTGCCCAGGGGGACGGCTTTGCCGCCAACCGGATTGGCCGCATGTACGAGACGGGCCACGGCGTTGGCCAGGACTACGATGAGGCTCTTGCCTGGCGCCGCAAGGCGCTGGATCTGGGATGCGAGGATGCGGCCGCTGCAGTGCGGCGACTGGAAGCGACCCTCAAAGCTAACGCCACCGACGCCGACCGCTTCGCCATGCTGGTGATGGATGCCCTGCGCGACCGCGGCGAACTCCGCCAGGTGCGGTACGACCGGGAGCATTTTCGCCTTTATCCCGACGGCGACGAAGAACTGCTATATATCAACCTGGATAACTTTTATCGCGAGTACACCGACTCCGACGACGAGCATAAAAACCGCGTGATTGAACGGGTGGCGCGGAGCTGGACCGCCGGGGAAACCGACATCCCGGCTACCTTTGAAGAGGTCGCTCCCGATCTGTTGCCGGCCGTGCGTCCGCTTTCTTACTTTGAGTTCATCCAGCTGAATCTGCGGCTGGAAGAAGCGGGCTCCGACGCCGGCTGGCCGCACCAGGTGGTGGGCGAACACCTGGGCGTTGGTCTGGTCTACGACCAGCAGGAAACGATGCACTTCATCAGCGACACGCACCTGCAGCAGTGGGGCGTGACGGCCTATGAAGCGTTTGAATCGGCGTTGTCGAATCTTCGCGACCTGGGCGAGCCGATCTTTGCCCAGCCGCGGCCCGGCGTGTATCTGGCCGACTGTCGCGACAGCTACGATGCGTCGCGGATCGTTCTGCAGGACGCCATCGCCGAACTAGCGGTGGCCGGCGCGCCAATCGCCATGCTGCCCAATCGCGAAACGCTGGCGATCACGGGCTCGCAGGATGAAGAGGGGCTGGGGCTGCTGGTGGAACTGGCCGGCGAGGCGACCCTCAACGGCCGGTTGATTGCGGAACTCGCCTTTACGCTGGAGGAAGGCCAGTGGACCGCCTGGCTGCCGCATGTCGATAGCCCGTTGTATCACCATTTCAAACGCCTGCAGGTGCGCTATTTTGACCGGAATTACCGCGAGCAGTTGGATCTGTTCCGGCAACTGGCGGAACAGTCCGGCGCCACGCGCAACGCCGCCCGGTTTGAGTTCCGGCTGGATCAGGAGTCCCAGTCGCTGACCAGCTATTGCTTGTGGATCGAAGGGGCTGAGCAATGGCTGCCGGAGGTCGACGAGGTGGTGTTCGTCGGCATGGTCGACGGCCAGCCCCAGGTGCGCGGCCGTTGCGCCTGGCAGCGTCTGGAAGCCGGACTGGAAGCGGTTCTGGCAGGGCTGGCGGAGCCGCAGGAATGTTATCCGCCGCGCCTGCGAACGCTCGGCTATCCGACAGAAGAGCAATTTGAAACGCTTGCACTGTCGCCAGCGCCGCAGCAGCTGGCGCAGGTCACGGTCGACGATTTCGCTACGGCCGAGACCAGCGAGGAAGGCCTGCCGCTGCTCAGCACCAAACGCTGCGGCCTGTTCGGGCACCCGGAATTCGTCCTCCCGGCGGCCCTCCCGGCAGAGCAATTGCTGGCGTCCCTGCCTGCCCACGCCTCGCCTCCGACCGACGAAGCGGAGGTTGAACTTTCGCCGCTGGAATCGCTGATTGAATTCCTGGCGATCGGCGAGAACATGGTCGCTTCCGGAGCCTCTTTCCAGGCCGGCCAGACGCTGCAGTTCAGCTGGGTCATTTTGCGGGTGGAAAAATTTGACGCCGTGCGGCTCACGATTTTTGAGCCTGACATGAAAAGCTGGCCGATTGCGTATGTTCCCGGCGTCGCCCAGAGTCTGGCCCAGTCCGCCCTGCAGGCAGCCGCCCTGGCGACGCTCGGCCTGGAAGCGAACGAAGCCGAAACACCCCACATGCGACAGGCCGTGCTGGCATACGGCGCGCATCAGACGGCGAAGAACTGGCGCCTGTTTCGCGTCGATCCCAACGACGAAGGGGACAGCGGCTGGCGGTTTGAATGCCACGACGATCCCGATGCACTGGCCGCCATCACGGAGCCTGAAACGCTGTCGCTTTACGAAATGTTCGTCGGCAGGCCGGAAATCGTCCCCTTTCTGAACCTGCCGGGCGACAGCGACATTCAATTCCAGAACGGCCAGCTACACCAGGTCTCCGTCCATGGCGAAGTGATTCCGCTTGCCGCCGACAGCTTTCTCCGGCAACCGTAAACCCCCAGCGCATGCTATCCCTGGAGCGCACGTCGTCGCCAGCATGTAGCCGAAGTCGCCAGACTTTGGATGGCGTTTTCCAGGTCAGGGAATCTACGTCTTAACTCTTGCGAGTTCGGCTACGGCTTTCTGGCCGGTTGTTCTGCGGGGAAAGTGATCCTTCTCGGTCCTGGTGAAATTTCATGCCGCAGGCAGGCGGTTGGCGGGTCGTCGCCGAACGCCCGGACCACTAAAATGGCCCGACACGGATTCTTCTTTGCGGTATGGAACAACTCATGGCGAAACAACCTGCTAGTGCGATTACCCCCACCCGGGCCGATGATTACCCGGAGTGGTACCAGCAAGTCATCAAGGCGGCCGACCTGGCCGAAAACTCCGACGTACGCGGCTGCATGATCATCAAGCCCTGGGGCTACGCGATCTGGGAGCACATGCAGCAAGCCTTGGACAAAATGTTCAAGGCGACCGGCCATCAGAACGCCTATTTCCCGCTGTTTATCCCCAAACGGTTTTTGGAGAAAGAGGCCCAGCACGTCGAAGGTTTCGCCAAAGAGTGCGCCGTGGTGACGCATAGCAGGCTGGAACTCAACGATGAAGGGAAGCTGATCCCGGCCGGCAAGCTCGACGAAGAGCTGATCGTGCGGCCCACCAGCGAAACGATCATTGGCGCCGCTTTCAGCCGCTGGGTGCAGTCGTATCGCGACCTGCCGATCAAGCTTAACCAGTGGGCGAACGTTGTCCGCTGGGAAATGCGCACCCGCATGTTCCTGCGGACGGCCGAGTTCCTGTGGCAGGAAGGCCATACCGTCCACGCCACCGAAGAAGAGGCCCAGGAAGAAACGCGGCAAATGCTCGAAGTTTACGCCGACTTCGCCGAGAATTTCATGGCGATGCCGGTCGTCAAAGGGGAAAAAACAGCCGACGAGCGGTTCCCTGGCGCCGTCGCCACGTACAGCATCGAAGCGATGATGCAGGACCGCAAAGCGCTCCAGGCCGGCACCTCGCACTTTCTGGGGCAGAACTTCGCTAAAGCCCAGGAGATCAAGTTCCAGGATCAGAACGGCGCCGAGGTTTTCGCCTGGACCACCTCCTGGGGCGTCTCGACCCGTCTGGTCGGCGCCTTGCTGATGACGCATTCCGACGACGACGGGCTGGTGCTGCCGCCTCGGCTGGCTCCCCAGCAAATCGTGCTGCTGCCGATCTATCGCACCGACGAAGAAAAATCCCAGGTGCTGGAGTTCTGCGCCAAGGTCAAGAGCGAGCTGGAAGCCCTGGTCTACGGCGGCCTGCCGCTGCGAGTCGAAGTCGACGATCGCGACCTCCGCGGCGGCGAAAAGAACTGGCAGCAGATCAAACGCGGCGTCCCCCTGCGAGCCGAAATTGGCCCCCGCGACGTGGCCAGCGACAGCGTGTTCCTGGCCCGGCGGGATCGCGGCCATGGCAAAGGAGACAAGCAGTCGCTCAGTCGCGCCGATTTCGTTGGCACGGCCGTCGCCATGCTGACCGAAATGCAGGACGGCCTGCTGGCAAAAGCCCGCCAGCTCCGCGAAGACAACACCCGCACGGTGACCACGCTCGACGAGTTCCGCCAGTTCTTCACCCCCGAGAATGCCAACAAGCCGGAAATCCACGGCGGCTTCGCCGTCTGCCATTTCAGCGAAGGGGACGAAGTCCAGGCGATCCTCAAGGATCTCAAAGTCACGCCGCGCTGCATTCCGTTCGACCTGGAGCAAACGCCCGGCCAGTGTGTCTTCACCGGCCAGCCAACCAGCCGCCGGGCCATTTTCGGCAAATCGTACTAATGCTGCGTCAAGCTTCAATCTTAGAGTGAGCGATTTGGGCCGTGCTGCTGTGCTGCCAAAAAAACCGGGGGCTAGCGCCCGGCGGCTGATTTAGAGAAACCTGATATTATGGTTTGACGCACCACGAAAGCAGTCTGGCCGTCCGCTCCCCGCGTTCTGGACCTGGCCACAAGTCCTTCCCCCTCCGCGGCGCCGTTCCCAGCGCCGCACGCGATTCCCGTCGCTTGCCGGCGGCGAAATTGCCGAAAAGCCGGGGAGCGGTAGAATGAAGGGTATCGTTGCCGTTCCCTGGTGCAGTTGATGGAATCGAAGGAAAGCGTTCATGAAGAACGAGCCCGCCGATGCGTTGCCGCCGACCGACGACGCTCTTCCCACGGAAGCGTCCGGCGACGGTCTGCCGGTTGATCCGCCTGGCGAACTGCCGATCGAAACTGCCGGCGACGATCCGGCTCCGGCCCTGGAAGCGATCGCGGCCGGAACGGGAGGCGGGCAATCGCCGGAGCATTCGTTCGGTTTTCGCAAAGCGGCCGCCAAGGTCAAGGAGTTTCCGCAAACGCCGGGCGTCTATCTGTTCAAGGACTCCGCCGGCCTGGTGATCTACATCGGCAAGGCCAAGAATCTCCGCTCCCGCGCCGCCAGCTACTTTCTCAAAGCAGCCCAGGAAGAGTCCCGCACGGCGACCTGGATCCATGAGATCTGCGACGTCGATTACATGGATTGCGAAAGTGAAGTCGACGCCTTGCTGACCGAGTCGCGGCTGGTCAAAGACATCCAGCCAAAGCATAACAAGGAACTGAAAGACGACAAAACCTTCCCGTACCTGATGATCACCACCGGCGAGGATTTTCCTCGCGTGGAGGTCACTCGGGAACCGCACGACCGGGGCGTCAAACTGTACGGCCCGTTCGCCAATGTGGGCCAGCTGCGGGGCGCCGTGCAGGTGCTGCAAAGGATCTTCCAGTTTCGCACCTGCTCTCTCGATATCGAGGAACACGACGACCGCTGGCGCTGGTTCCGCCCTTGTCTGCTCGCCAGTATCAAACAATGCACGGCCCCGTGTAATCTGCGGATCAGCAAAGACGAATACCGCCGCGATATCAAACGGCTGATGCTGTTCCTCGACGGCAAAAAACAGCACCTGCTGGATCAAATGCGGGGAGAAATGCTGGACGCTTCGAAAGCGCTGCAGTTTGAAAAAGCGGCCCGCCTGCGCGACGAAATCCGCATGCTGGAAACGCTCGACAAGCGGGGCGATCTCGACACCCACGCCCAGCCGGAGGTGTTCTACATTGACCCCAAAAAGGGGCTGGCGGGACTGCGCAAGGTGCTGAAGCTGAGTGAAACGCCGCGCACCATCGAAGGCGTCGACATCGCCCACCTGGGCGGCGGCCAGACCGTCGCCAGCCTGGTGCAGTTTCTCGACGGCCTGCCGTTCAAGCCCGGCTATCGACGCTACAAGATCCAGGGCGTCCAGGGGATCGACGACTTCCGCAGCATCCACGAAGTTGTCTCCCGCCGCTTCCATCGCCTGAGCGAACAGAACGAAACGTTCCCCGACATCCTGCTGATCGACGGCGGCAAAGGCCAGCTCAACGCGGCCCGTTCCGCATTCCGCGAGCTGGGTATCGAACCGCCCACGCTGTTGTCGCTGGCCAAGCGGGATGAAGAAATCTTCCGTCCGGGCGACAGCGAACCGCTGAAGCTCAGCCGCAACGCCTTCGCCCTGCGACTGCTGCAGTACGTGCGCGACGAAGCCCATCGTTTCGCCCAGCACTACCACCACATCCTCCGCCGCAAAGCGACCTTCGGCGAGTAGGCGGCCCGGCGGAATGGGCGCCGGTTAGAATGGGCATCCCGGGTTTGCCTTCCCTCTTGCCGCGACACTTCTGGCGTCGGTAAAAAACCGGTCGGCGGGGCCGTCCCGTCCCGGCGGAAATCGGTTAGGATTCGAGCATGCCGCTCCGCCTTACCAATCTCGAATTGCCTGTCGAAGAGTCCGAAGAGAAGCTGCGCGCCCTGATCGCCGCCCGGCTGGACCTGGATGCCAGCGAACCGTTCACCTGGCGTATCCTGCGTAAAAGTCTGGACGCCCGCACGCGGGACGCATTGCGGTTTGTCTACACGCTGACGGTCTCCTGGCCGGGGGAGGCCGACTGGCTGGCCAGTCATGCCGGCAAAAAAGGGGTCGAGCGTTTCGAGCCGACCCAGTTTGTGAATCCGCCGCCCGGGTCCACGCCGCTTCCCGATCGGCCGGTCGTCGTCGGTTCCGGTCCGGCTGGGCTATTGGCCGCCTATTACCTGGCCGCCCGCGGCTATCGGCCGTTGATCCTGGAACGGGGCGATCCCGTCAAAGAGCGTGTCCCGGCGATCCGTGATTTCGACTCTGGCGGACCGGTCGACCGACAGAACAACTACCTGTTTGGCGAAGGCGGCGCCGGCACATTCAGCGACGGCAAGCTGACCTGTCGTTTGAGCGGGCCCGAGGTCGACTGGGTGCTGGAGCGGTTCGTCGAATGCGGCGGCAAGCCGGAGATCCGTTATGAACAACGGCCCCACCTGGGCAGCAATCGCCTGCCGATGCTGGTCCGTAATTTCCGCCGGAAGATCGAAGAGCTCGACGGCGAATATCGCTTCCGCTGTCAGATGGAAGAGCTGGACCTGGTCGACGGTCGCGTCCAGGGGATCAACACCTCCAGCGGTTATATCCGCACCTCGGTCGTGGTGCTGGCGATCGGTCATAGCGCGCGCGACACGTACGAAATGCTGCATCGCCTGGGCGTGCCGATGGAGCGCAAAGCGTTCCAGCTGGGGCTGCGGATCGAACAGCCGCAAGAGCAGGTGAATCGCCACAAGTACCGGCGGGATATTTACGAGCCGATCCTCGGCGCTGCCGACTACACGCTGTCCTGCCGCGGGGAACGCGACCTGTTCACCTTCTGCATGTGCGCGGGCGGCATGGTCATTCCCAGCGTGTCGGAGCCTGGGATGTTCTGCACCAACGGTATGAGCAACTCCCGTCACGATACGCCGTTCGCCAACTCCGGCGTGATGGTCACGCTGGAGCCGGGCGAGTTCGGCAGCGACCATCCGCTGGCCGGCGTGCACTTGCAACGCCAGTTCGAAGCGGCCGCGTTTGAGCTGGCAAGAGGGACGTACCAGGCGCCCATCCAGCGGGCCAGCGATTTCCTGGCCAGTCGCGCTCCCGATCCGGCGGAGAGGCTGGAAAGCTCGTACCCCCGCGGCGTGACGCCGGCCGCTTTGGACAGCGTGCTGCCCGCCAGCGTGATCTCGGCCTTGCGGGCCGGCCTGCCGGTGATGGACCGGCAATGGCGGGGCGACTTTCTCAAGAACGCGACGCTCGTCGGCCCGGAAATGCGAGGCAGTTCGCCCGTCCGCATCGCTCGTGAACGGGAGTCCCGACAGACGCCCGGCATTCCGGGCCTGTTCCCGGTCGGCGAAGGCGCCGGTTACGCCGGCGGCATCATCAGCGCCGCCGTCGACGGCCTGCTCACCGCCCGGCAAATCGTACAGGATTTCGCTTCACCAGGCTAGCAGGGCAAAGGTAGGGGACTTGGCCACAAGTCCCTTTGCCTTCGCGGCGCCTTCTGGGATCTGCAGCCAGATCCACATGGGGACTTGCGGCCAAATCCACTACCTTGCAAGCCTTCGCTAGTGGTGCGTCAAACTTCGATCTTAGAGTGAGCGATTTCGGCCGTGCTGCCAAAAAAACCGGGGCTAGCGCCCGGCGGCTGATTTAGAGAAACCTGATTTTATGGTTTGACGCACCACTAGTCCAGCACCCGCATGCAGACGCTGGGCGGGTGGACGCAGCTGAGCTGATCGAGCGCTTTCATCGCGGGAGACGAGGCCTGTTCGCTGGCGGCGTGCGTCATGATGATCAGCGGCACCGCGTGCGGCGTTTCGTCGTCGGGCTCGTGCTGCACAATCGAAGCGATGGAGATGCCGTGATCGCCCAGGACGCCTGTCACTTTGGCCATCACGCCCGGCTGGTCGTCGACGGAAAGCCGCAGGTAGTAGCGGCTGCGCACTTGCGCCGGATCGCACGGCTGCACGCGGGCTTCCTGCTGCGACCAGAGTTCGAGCGTGCGGAAGGTGATGTTCGTTCGCCCCACGGCCGTGTCGATCATATCGGCCACCACTGCCGACGCCGTTGGCATCTGCCCGGCGCCGAGACCATGGAAAAAGACCGGGCCGACCGCATCGCCGACCACGCTTACGGCGTTAAACGCGCCGCGCACTTCCGCCAGCGGCGAGCCATGTTTGACGAGCGTCGGCGAGACATGCAGCTCCAGCCCGCTTTCCAGCAGTTGCGCCACGGCCAGCAGTTTGATGCGATAGCCCAGTTCCTGGGCGTGGGACAGGTCGGTCAGGTCGAGCGTGTCGATGCCGGCTCGGGGGATGTCCCGCCAGTGGACCCGGGCGCCAAACGCCAAGTGGGCCAGAATGGCCAGCTTCTGGGCGGCGTCGGCTCCGTCGACATCCATCGTGGGGTCGGCTTCCGCATACCCGCGACGCTGGGCGTCGGCGACGGCCGCGTTGTAGCTATCGCCCTGCTCTTCCATCTGGGTCAGAATGTAGTTGCTGGTGCCGTTCAGAATGCCGCGGAGCGACAGCACCTGGTTGGCAGACAGGCACTGGCTGATATTGGCGACGATCGGAATCCCGCCGGCGACGGAGGCCTCGAACGCAATCGAGCGGCCTAGTTCCCGGGCGCGGTCGAACAATTCCGGACCGTGTTCGGCCAGTAGCGCCTTGTTGGCGGTGACGATATCTTTACCGCTTTCCAGCAGTTTCAGCATGATCGTACGGGCCGGCTCCAGGCCGCCGATCAACTGCGCCACCACACGAATTTCCGGGTTGTCGGTGATCACGCTCAAGTCGTCGGACAGCAGTCCGGCAGGCAAGTCCGCATCGCGAACCTTGGCCAGATCACGGACGACGACCGACTCCAGCCACAGCGTGCGACCTGCATGCCGGGCGGTGCGGTCTCCATGATCAAGCAGCAGCCGAGCAACGCCGGAACCTACGGTGCCCATACCAACCACGGCGACCTTCGTTGTTTCCATGACCTTACCATCTACATTGAATTATCTTAGCCCGGACCGGTTGAAAACCTGGCGGGGGTCAGCGAGATTGACATCCTAGTCAATTCCCCCCGATCTGAATATCCCGCGAAAGGACACTCCATGGAGCCGCGACCTCTCGAATTCCTGCAGAAACTGCTGACCACGCCGAGTCCGTCTGGTTTCGAGGGCCCCATCCAGGAGGTCGTTCGCGAGTATGTGAACGATTTTGCCGACGAAGTCACCACTGATCTGCACGGCAACCTGGTGGCCTGCGTCAATCCGGGCTCTCCCTTGCGCGTGATGTATGCGGGCCACTGCGATCAGATTGGCATGATCGTCACCCATATCGACGAACAGGGGTACATTTACGCCCAGACCATCGGCGGCTGGGATCCGCAGCAGCTGATCGGCCAGCGGATGACGATCTGGTCCGCCAGCGGGCCGGTCGCCGCCGTGATCGCCCGGAAGGCGATCCATCTGCTGAACGACGCCGAGCGGAAGCAGGTCGTGCCGCTGGAAGAACTCTGGCTGGATATTGGCGCCAAAGACCGCGACGATTCCGCCAGCCAGGTCGAAATTGGCGATCCCGTGACGCTGCAGCTGGGCATGCAGAAGCTCCGCAACGGCATGGCGAATGCCCCCGGCATGGACGACAAAACGGGGGTCTGGATTGTGATCGAAGCGGCCCGCAGGGCGGCCGCCAAAGGGGTCTCCTGCTCGTTGTATGCGGTGTCGACGGTCGCGGAAGAGATCGGACTGCGTGGCGCCCGGACGAGTGCGTTTTCGATCGATCCGCATGTCGGGATTGCGGTCGACGTGACCCATTCGACCGACTGTCCCACCATCGACAAGCGGCAACGGGGAGAGATCAACCTGGGGAAAGGGCCGGTCATTTTCCGTGGCCCCAACATGAACCTGAAAGTGACCGAACGCCTGGTTCGCCTCAGTCGGGAGCAGGAGATTCCGCACCAGATTGCTGCGGTCGGCCGGGCAGTGCCGAACGACGCCAACGCCTTGCAGGTGAATCGCGGTGGGATGGCTGTCGGTCTGGTCGGCACGCCAAACCGTTACATGCACAGTGCGGTGGAAACGGTCGCGCTCGCCGATCTGGAAAACGCCGCCAACCTGCTGGCCGCTTTTGCCTGCAGTCTGACCGACGACGAAGACTTCCGTCCGTAACGGTCGGCCAGGATCCATTACCTGGGAAATCCATCGTCAGACCACGAAGCCGGCGAAGTCGCTGATGGTGGAGACGTCGCCCTGGAGCGTGTCGCACGCTTTCCGCTGGCGTTCGATGGAAATGGGGCCGACCGTCGGGGGCGGGCTGCGGCGGGCGACGATCGGCAGGTGGGTTTCGCCGGCGTACTCGGCAAAGGCCGGCAGGCTGGTTGCATCGAGCAGTACGGCGTCCGCCCAGTCAGGGGCCGGCGTCGGTTGTTGCGGATCGACACAGGCAAGCCAGACCGGATTGGGGGCCGCTGCCTTCGGTTTGTCGAGCTGCTGAAAATCGCCCTGCACGGCCAGAAAGCAGACCGACGGATGCCGCGCCAGACGCTGGGCGCTTGGGATGAAGTCGCCCGCGCCCGCTTCCAGCATCGCCATGATGGGCACGCCCTGCTCCGTGGCGGCCTGGCAAAAGTCGTCGGGCGGGTTCGCCATCACGCACACGCCGCCCTGGTCGTTGAGCGCCTCCAGCTCTTCGGTATCGGCGGAGGGGCAGCTCACGCCGCGGAGCACCCAGCGGCGTCCCTCCCAGTAAAAACTCTGATTCTTGGCTCCCAGCGTGCGCAAGCCGATCTCGCGCTGTACCTTGCCCCGCAGTTGATCGCCTTCGTACGCTTCCACGGTCACGCGGTAAATCGACGGCGTTTTGGGGGACCAGGGGCACGGATCAATCACCTCGGCCTCCGCCAGCAGCGACGCGCCGGGTCCCAGATCGCGAAAACGAAAGGTCGCCGGCAACGTGTACGAACCCGGGCGAAACGGTCCTTGCACCGTTCCTGTCAGGCGCCACGGGCCAGAAGTTTCGGGCCGTGGAGTGGTGGCGTACACACGCGTGCGCATCCGGGAGGTTTCGCCGTAGAAGATTTCCAAATGGTCGAACATGCGTCGCAATATTTCCGGGCGTTAGCTCGCAGGAAGCGGGAGGGCCAGCGCCAGGGTATCGCCAGGCTGGCCGTGTGTTACTCCGAGAATGTAACGTCTTTGAGTGAGTTGCGTTCTCTCCCGGCGAAAAAGTCGACGCCTGGACGCTCGATTCAAGGAGAAAGTTGCTCGCCGTTCACCTGGCTCATTCCAGGTCGTTGAGGACATTCCGCTCCAGGGCGGCTCCGGCGGCGGCCGCCGCTTCGGGTTGCGGGTGAACGGCGGCGATGCGAGTCAACAAAGCGCGACCCGCAGGCGACATGGTTTCCAAAGCCAGGACGCACCGCATCAGCTGCAGTCGCTGGGCGTCGTCGAGATCGCCTTGCGACATGGGAGCGGCCAGCATCTGCCGCAGTCGGTTCCGCGGTTCGGCCGAGGTCGATTTCTCCAGGGCGGCCCGCAGCACCAGGTCGATGCCAGGCCGCAGGTCGGACAGATTTTCGTCGGCAGCCTGGCGAACAGCGAATTCGTTGTCGTCCAGTTCCCGGATCCAGCGCTGGAGATCCGCCTCAGCGGCGCCCGCTTTCAAAAAGTCGAGCTGGCCTGTGAAGTATTTGGCCGCCGCGGCGGGATGCGAGCAGAAAGCGCCTACCGCCTTGAAGGCATGGGCCGGTTCATCGCTGGCCATGTCGAACCACCAGCCGGCCATTTGCTCGGGCGTCGGCTCGGTGATTTCGGTGGGGGCGGGAAAGAGCGTACGACGCACCTCCCACAGCAGGATTCCGCCATCCTGGAAACCGACCGCCAGACGTCCTCCGCCTGGCGAAAATGCGGCCGCTGTCGGTTCGAGCTCATCGAGCGAAATCACGGCGGCGGGACGCATCGTCAACCGTTCCCAGATCCGCACGGTATGGTCGGAACTGGCGGTCGCCACCCAGAGATTGTCGGCGGAAAAGGCCGATCCCTGGACCTGCTTCTCGTGGCCTTCCAGCGGGGCATAATCCAGCGCGACGTCGCCGTTGTATTCGTAAACCCGGTACAGCATGCAGTCGGGCTGGCCGCGTTTTCCGATCAGCAGCCGCTCGCCGTCGTAGGGGGAAAAGTCCACCACCGCTGGACCTTGCACGCCGGCCGAAAGCATGATGCTGACCGCTTCCTGGTCGAAGATTTCCTCGACCTGCAGACGCATCGGATTGGTCAGCAGCCGCACTACGGATTTGCCGTCGGGAGAAATGGCGATCGGCCCCGTCTCGGCGACGCTCTTGCGGACCTGTTCCCCGGTCGCAGAATCGAACCAGCCGCCGCCCTGGGGCGACAGGCAGGCTACCTGTTTGCCGCCGTCGATGAAGCGGGCGGCCGTGGCGCCCTGGTGGGAAACGGCCAGCTTCGTTAGCAGTTTGCCCGTTGGGGCGTCCCAGATGCTCACCGATTCTTCCGGTCCCGCTGCCGCCGTCAGCAGTCGGTCGCCCTGGGGCGAAAACTCCAACGCGGTCAGCGCCTGGCGATGCGGGGCCAGCGTATATTCGACGCGGCCTGTCTCGGTCCGCCAGACACGCACCTGGCGATCCTCGTGCAGGCTGGCCAGGAACTTTCCGTCGGGCGAGTACGCCAGGCGAAGCACGGCCTGCGCCGGTTCCGCATCAGACCCTGCCTGCAGCCGGCTGATGGCGCCCGACGGCAGGACTTCTTCAGCTGCGACCGCACCGCCCAGCCAGAGCAGGCCGGCCAGGAACATCAGGTTTCGTAACGGGTGCATGTTGAGCCTGGCGTGATAGGGAGGGAAGGAAGCCCAGTTCTATTGTGAACCAGCAATCCCCCGGCGGCAACTAGCGAATGGGGGGCAAGCAACCGGCGGCGTTTGTCAGGCAATGCGACGGAGCCTAATTGTCGCCAGTCGCCTGGTCCACGCCGGCCTTGCTGCGGACGAACTGCAGATGCCGTTCGACCTGGCGATCGACAACCTGCAGCAGTTTGGCGGGAGACGTTTCCGGCTGACTCATGGCTGCGGCGCCTGCTGTCTTGATCTCCCGGTCGTAAAGTGCGGCTCCGGGGATCACCGGGACTGGCTGCTGGTTCGGGCTGGCGGCCAGCCGGATGAACTCCTGGAACAACGGCTGCTGCTGCAGGAACTCGGCAAACCGAGGCTGGTCGACCACTTGCTGCGAGACGGGAATCCAACCGCCCGCGGCCGCGGTTTCGGCGGCGGCCGCCGCATGGTCTCCGAGGCCCGTCCAGAACTTCATGAACTCCCAGGCGCCTTGCGGATGCCGGGAGCTGCGCGGAATCAGAAAGAAGTTCCCATTGACCCAGCCCGCATCGATCGGGCCGCCGGGCGGCGGCGGCAAAGGAGCCACGCCATAGGCTATCGGCGCCAGGCCGCGCGCGACACGCCCTGCGTTGGAGGCGGCGATGTCGCGGGTTCGCCATTGTCCATCGAGAATCATCGCATAGCGGCCCGAGCCGGGCGACTCGTTCTGGGGCAGCAAAGGGAACGCTTTTCCGGGTAACGACTGGTCGCCTGCGCGAAAACGCTGCACTTCTTCCGCTCCCAGGCGCTTGGCGTAGCCCTGCATCCAGCCCAGGGCGGCGACGATCGGCGGGCTGTCGGCGGTCGGCCGCTGCGCCTGCTCGTTATAAAAATCGCCGCCGAACACGGCCCCCCAGGCCCATAGCCGGCGGGAGTCCGGCAGATAACCGATCCGCGTGCGGCGGCCCTGGTCGTCGAATGCCGAGGCGTTGATCGACAGGGCGTCCAGCTCCGCCAGTGTCCGGGGCGGCGCCAGGTTCAGCTCGTCCAGCAGGGTCTGGTTGTAGTACAGCGCGCGGATATCAAGACCATTGCAGAGCCCGTACATGCGGCCCTCGGCGTCGGTCGTCAGTCGTCTGGCGGCGGGAAACAGGAACGTCGTCAGGCTTGCCATTTCGGCGGGCGTGGCGACTTCGTCCAGCGGCGTGATCGCGCCGCGGCTGGCCCAGTCGGCCAGAATCGGGTCGTCCTGGTTCACCAGATCCGGCGGCGCCCCGCCGGTCACGGAGAGGAACAGTTTCACATCGAGATTGTTGCCGGGCATCGCCAGCGGCTGGACGTAGTAGCGATCCTGGCTGGCGTTGAAACGGCGAACGACGTTCTCGACCACATCGCGGTCGGCGCCTCCCCAGAAATGCCAGAAAGTGACGACCTCGCGATCCGGCGGAGGCGTGGCGAACTCGTCCTGCGGCTGAAACGAAGCGCCGATAAACACGGCCAGGACAAACGTCAGCCCGGCTGCCGGCAGGAGGATTTTCTTCCACATGGTCGGATTTTACTTTTTGGGTCGCGGTATGTGCGAACCGCCTTTGGGTTTGCCTTTCGACCCGCGGCCGCGGCCCCGTTTTCCTTGGGGCTTGTACGATTCGTTCGGGGCCTGGTCGAGCGGCTGTCCGACCGAGTCACGCAGTTTCATCACGCGATCCCGAATGGCGGCCGCCCTTTCGAACTCTAACGCCTCGGCGGCGGCGAGCATTTCGGCTTCCAGTTCGCGGATGAATTCGTCGGTGATGTATTCGGTTTCGTCATTCTTGCCAGCGGCTGCGGCGGCCTGGCGGTGGGCGGCGGCCGCGTTCTCGATCCCGCCGCGAATCGTTTTGCGAATGGTTTCCGGCGTGATGCCGTGCTCTTCGTTATAAGCCTGCTGCAGGGCGCGGCGGCGGTCGGTTTCTTCCATCGCCAGCCGCATGGATTCCGTCACGCGGTCGGCGTACAGAATCACCTTGGCGTTAACGTTACGGGCTGACCGACCGATCGTTTGAATGAGCGAGGTTTCGCTGCGCAGGAAGCCTTCCTTGTCCGCGTCCAGAATGGCGACCAGCGACACTTCGGGCAGGTCGAGTCCTTCCCGCAGCAGGTTCACGCCGATCAGCGCCTCGAAACGTCCTTCGCGCAGCTCCCGGAGTAACTCGACCCTTTCAAAAGCGTCGAGTTCGCTGTGCAGCCATTTACAGGCGATGCCCTGTTCATTGAGAAAGGCAGACAGATCTTCCGCCAGGCGTTTGGTGAGCGTGGTGACCAGCACCCGTTCGTTGACCGCGGACCGTTCGCGGATCTGCTCCAGCAGGTGGGGCACCTGGCCGCGGGCTGGCAGCACTTCGATGACGGGATCCAGCAAGCCGGTAGGGCGGATCAGTTGCTCGACCACTTCGCCGCCGGTCGTGTTCAGTTCGTAGTCGTTGGGAGTCGCCGAGACGAACACCGCCTGAGGGATCCGTTTCTCCCACTCTTCAAATTTTAAAGGACGGTTGTCGAGCGCGCAAGGCAGTCGAAAGCCGTGATCGACCAGCGTGGTTTTCCGGCTGCGATCGCCTGCGTACATCGCCCTGATCTGGGGCAGCGTGACGTGCGATTCGTCGACAATTACCAGGAAATCGTCGTCGGGAAAGTAGTCGTACAGCGTTTCCGGCGGCTCGCCTGGTTGTCTTCCTGAAAGCAGCCGGCTGTAGTTTTCAATGCCGGGGCAGCGGCCCGTTTCCAGCATCATTTCCATATCGAAGCGGGTCCGGGCGTTAAGGCGTTGCGCCTCGAGCAGCTTGCCCTGGTCGCGAAACAGCTTAAGTTGCCCTTCGAGTTCTTTCCGCATCTCCTCCACGGCGGCCCCAATGCGGTCCTCCGGCATGACGAAGTGCTTGGCCGGATAGACGAAAATCTGTTCTTCGGTGCTGATCGCCTCGCCGGAGACGGGATTGATGATTGAGAGCTTGTCGACCTCGTCGCCCCAAAGCTCGATGCGGTAGGCGAATTCCTCGTACGACGGCCAGACTTCCACGCAGTCGCCCCGCACGCGGAACTTGCCGCGTTCAAAGGAGACGTCGTTCCGTTCGTACTGGATATCGATGAGCTTCATCAGCATGGTGTCGCGGTCGATGACCTGCTCGCGCACCAGGCTGACCATCATCGCCTTGTAATCTTTGGGCGAACCGAGACCGTAAATGCACGACACGCTGGCGACAATCAGCACGTCGCGTCGGCTTACCAGGGCGCTGGTCGAAGCCAGCCGCAGGCGGTCGATTTCCTCGTTGATCGAGGCGTCTTTCTCGATATAGATATCCCGCTGGGGGATGTACGCTTCCGGCTGGTAGTAGTCGTAATAACTGACAAAGTAATGCACCGCGTTGAGCGGGAAGAACTCTTTGAATTCGGAATACAGCTGGGCGGCCAGCGTTTTATTGTGCGAGATTACCAGCGTCGGCTTCTGCAGACGCTGCACGACATTCGCCATGGTAAACGTCTTGCCAGAACCGGTGACTCCCAGCAATACCTGGGTGGGCTTGCCTGCCTGGAGCTCCCGTGTCAGCTTGTCGATGGCTTGCGGCTGATCGCCGGCCGGCTCAAACGGGGCTTGCAATTGAAACTGCACGCACACCCCCAGGGGGAAGGAAACAGGGGAAGGAATAATCGCTGCGGCCAAACGTTCGATTATACCGAAAATCGGCCGACCGGAGCAGGCTGGCAAGGGCGGCCCTGCTGCAGCAGGGCCAGGGGGCATGCGAGGGGACGGCCCTGGCGGCAAACGCGCAGGGCGATAACCGCCAGGAGAGGGAGCCGATTCAGTCGCTCCGCATTTGCGGCATGGCGATGGTATTTCGCAGCACGCCAAGCTCGGCGCTTTCCAGAGAGATCGTATCGCCGGGCGACAGCCAGCGATCGAGTTCCAGGCCGCAGCCGCCGGGCAGGGTTCCGACGCCGATGAAGTCGCCCGGGTAGAGTGTTTCATCCTGCGAGATGTACGACACGATTTCCGGGATGCGATGCTGGATTTCGGCCGTGCTGCATTCGGTCCAGATTTCGTCGTTCACGCGGACCTGCATCGTCAGCTGATAGGGGTTATCAATTTCGTCGGTCGTAACCAGATAAGGACCCATGGCGTTGCCAGTGTCGAAGTCTTTCCCCTTGGCGGGGCCCAGGCGACCTTGCATCTCGTGGAGCTGCACGTCGCGAGCGCTAAAATCGTTAAACAGGGAATAACCGGCAACGTACTCCATCGCGTTCACAGGCGAAATATTGTAGCCCTGCTTGCCGATAAACAGGCCGAATTCCAGCTCGAAGTCGAGTTTCTCGGTGTACGACGGCCAGACGACTTCGGCCTCGGGACCGACCACCGAACGCGGATTCCCCTTGTAGTATAAGGGACGCTCATACCAGACCGCCGGCGGCCGCAACAACGGTCGGCGAAGCACCGAGCGGGACAATCGATTGACCCAGCCCAGCGCGGGCGACCGCCAGTGGGCGGCCGTCTGCATGCACTGGGTTAAATGCCGCTCGTACGACAGGCAATCCCGCAACGACGAGGGCCGCGGCAAGGGCGCCAGCAACGTGAGGTCCGCCAAAGGCGCCAGGCAGGCGGCCGGTCGCTCTGCTTCCGCCAGGGCGACCAGTTCGCGAGTTTTTTCCATCGCGGCTGGCCCCGCTTCCAGCAGAGCGAGCATGCTGGCAAAATGGGATGTCGAAGCTTCCCCATGAGCCTCGGCCGCCGCCTTGAGGAAAACGACCGTCTGGCCGTCGTGCAGGAGCGCCGCGACGAGCGGCGGTCCGTGCTCCCGATCGCTGCGGCAGGTCAACAATTTCATGATTCGTTCCCGTTGCGAGGATGCGGCCGCCGAGGATAATAGGTCAGAAGTTTGGTGCTGCGGCGTTCCGAATCCTGGCTGTCGCCAGTATAAACCGTTTCCTGCAGGGCCAAAGGGCCAGCCTCGGGCTCCTGCGACCCGGATTGCCGGAGGCGAGCCACAGTCCAACCGGTTCCGCCGCCGATAGGAAGGTTGTGCGGAAAAACCACCGACAGAAGCTGGCGCCCGCCGGTGAAACAAACGTCCCATCGTGGTAAAGTTTCTCTGGCAAACTTGCCGTACCGATCCTTTTTGCTTTCTTCCAGAACCTTTCCATTCGATCTAACTTTATGACCATCGAACTGAATATTCCCCAAGTTGGCGAGTCGATCCAAGAGGTACAGATCGGACAATGGCTGAAACAGGAGGGCGACTACGTCGAACAGGATGAGACGATCGTCGAGCTGGAAACCGACAAAGCGTCGGTTGAGTTGCCTGCCCCGCAATCCGGCGTACTCACCAAAATCCTCAAAAAGAAGGGGCAAATGGTCTCGATCGGCGAAACGGTCGGCCATATTGATCCCAACGGCAAGCCCACCGCCGGCAATAGCGGCAAGGCTGAAAAGAGCAAACCCGCCGGCAACAGCAGTTCCGCCAGCGACAAAGGCCAGACGAACCGCAGCCAGCCCGCCGAATCCCGCGATTTGAATTCCGACGATCCGGCCGTTTCCCCGGCCGTACGACGCCTGCTGCGGGAGCACCACCTGACCGCCGACGAAGTCAAAGCGACTGGCGAACATGGCCGATTGTTGAAAGAAGACGTGCAACGCCATGTCGAGCAGCACCAGGCCAGCAGCGAAAACAACGGCGCTCTGGAAGAGATCGTTCCCATGAGCCTGATTCGCCGCCGGATTGCCGAGCGGCTGGTTTCGGCCCAGCAGCAGGCCGCGCTGCTGACCACGTTCAACGAAATCGACATGACGGCCGTCATGGCGCTCCGTTCGCAGTTTCAGGAAAATTTCCTGAAACGTTACAATATCAAGCTCGGCTTCATGTCGTTCTTTATCAAAGCGGCCGTCGACGCGCTCAAGCAGTTCCCGGCCGTCAACGCCGAGGTGCGGGGAACCGATATTGTTTACCGCAATTACTATCATGTCGGCGTCGCCATTGGCGGCGGACGCGGGCTGGTCGTGCCGGTGCTGAGGCACGCCGAACGGATGAGCTTTGCCGAAATTGAACAGGCCATTGCCGATTTCGGCCAGCGGGCCGCAGCGAACAAAATTACGCCCGATGAACTCGACGGCGGCACCTTTACCATCAGCAATGGCGGCATTTATGGGTCGTTGTTGTCGACGCCGATTGTCAACCCGCCTCAGTCCGGCGTGCTGGGCATGCATGCCATTGTCGAGCGCCCTGTCGCCCTTAACGGACAGGTGGTGATCCGGCCGATGATGTATGTCGCTTTGACTTACGATCACCGTCTGGTCGACGGTCGCGAGGCGGTCACCTTCCTCAAGCGCATTCGTGAAGCCATCGAAGACCCGGCCCGCATGCTGATCGAAGTGTAGTCCGTCCGCACGCAGGACAATCGGCCGGGAAACGGTTCCCGGTTCGTGCAGGGAGGGAGGAGCGAGAAGGATGACTGTCCTTCGATTTCCTTCGCTTCTAAATTCGACGTCCCCAAGCGAAGGACGATAACTACCGTCCTTTTTCCGCTATCTGGATCGCGTGAACCAGGGCGGCCACTCCGGCGTGGGCGACTTCTGCGTCCTGCTCGCCGGTGGCTCCCCCGACGCCGACGGCTCCGATTACCTGGCCGTCGACCATTATCGGCACGCCGCCTTTAAGGCTGGTAAACTTCCCGCCGCTGACGGCCGCCGCCTGTTCCACCGCCAGGCTCAACTGCGTGTTGACTTCTTTACCGGGCGGCAGCGGACCCGTTTCGCCGCGTTTGGTGGCGGCCGTGGTAGCTTTGGTCATCGACGTATACACGCTGCCGGGTCGAGCGCCGTCCATCCGGGCGAACGCCAGCAGATGCCCGCCGTCGTCGACGACGGAGATATTCACCTGAACCTGCATTTCTTCCGCCTTGACCAGGGCGGCGGCGATCGCGGCCTGGGCGCCAGCCAGATTCAGCCGCACCTGATTACGCGTAATCAGTCCCCCAGGGGATGGCGGTTCAGCCGCGGAAAGGGCCGGGAGGCTTCCCAGGGTCATCGCCACTGCCAGGGCAAGAATCCGGTTCGTTTTTGTCATCGTCAGGGATCTCCAGGCGCAAAGAATGCCGCCCTCTGCCGGCGACATCGAGGTATACAACCAACAGGCCAGCGGCGACGCCCTCGCGTTCCTCGGCGGGAGAAACACGATTGTAATGCCAGCCAGCAGGACGCTGTGAAAAAATTAGCTGGCCGGCGTGTAGCCGAGGTTGGGGGCGAGCCAGCGTTCGATCTCGGCGACCGACATCCCTTTCCGTCGAGCGTAGTCTTCGACCTGGTCTTTGCTGATCCGGTCGACGGAAAAATACCGCGCTTCGGGATGGGCGAAGTACAGGCCGCTGACGCTGGCAGCTGGCCACATGGCGAAGTGCTCGGTCAGGTCAACGCCCGCCGTTTTCTCGCCTTCGAGCAGGTCGAACAGGATCCGCTTCTCGGTGTGGTCGGGCTGCGCGGGGTAGCCGGGCGCCGGCCTGATGCCGCGATACCTTTCTTTGATCAGATCTTCAGGCGTAAGGCTTTCGTCGACGCCAAAGCCCCAGTCACGCCGCGCCTGGGCGTGCAGGTATTCGGCGAACGCTTCGGCAAACCGGTCGGCGAGTGCTTTGACCATGGTGGAGTTGTAGGTATCGCCGTCGCGGTCGTATTCGGCCGCCAGATCGGAACAGCCGTGGCCGGACGTCACGATAAAGGCGCCCAGGTAGTCCTGCCGGCCGCTGTCGAGCGGAGCGATGTAATCGCTCAAAGCGCGGAAGCAGCTTTGGCCCTTGCGCTCCCATTGTTGCCGTAGCGTGTGGAACCGGGTGAGCTCTGTCGTGCGGGTGTCATCGGTGAACAGGCAGATATCGTCGCCGTCGGAGCCTGCCGGCCAGAAGCCGTACACGCCACGCGCCTGGAGTAGTTTTCCTTCCAGGATCCGGTTGAGGACCGTCTGCGCGTCGGCGAACAGTTCCCGGGCGGCCTGCCCGACGACTTCGTCCTCCAAAATGGCGGGGTATTTGCCCCGCAGTTCCCAGGCCTGGAAAAACGGCGACCAGTCGACGTATTCCAGCAGCTGCTCCAGCGGGACGTTGTCCAGCACTTTGGCGCCCAGGAAGGCCGGCTGCGGGATCGACACGCTGCTCCAGTCGGTGACGAACTTTCGTTCGCACGTTTCCGCATAGGGGGTGAGCGTCACCTGCTGCCGTTTGTTGAACGAATTGAGCAGGCTCTCCTGTTCCTGGAGGTTTTTCTGGACGAACTCCTCGCGATGGTCGTCGCTGAGAAGTTTTTCCACCACGCCGACGCTGCGCGAAGCATCCAGCACATGCACCGTGGGCTGGGTGTAACCGGGCGCGATCCGCACGGCCGTGTGCTTGGCGCTGGTCGTGGCTCCACCGATGAGCAGCGGCAGTCGGAAATCCAGCCGTCCCATTTCCCGCGCGACATGGGCCATTTCATCAAGGCTGGGGGTAATGAGCCCCGACAGACCGATGATGTCGACGCCCTCGGCGATGGCCGTTTCCAGGATTTTCTCACAGGAGACCATCACGCCCAGGTCGATCACTTCAAAGTTGTTGCAGGCCAGCACCACGCCGACAATGTTCTTGCCGATGTCGTGCACATCGCCTTTGACGGTGGCCAGCAGGATCTTGCCGCGGAATTCCTGCTCGGCTTCGCCGTGTTCTTCTTTTTCCTTCTCCATAAACGGGAGCAGGTAGTTGACCGCTTTTTTCATCACGCGGGCCGACTTGACCACCTGGGGCAGGAACATTTTGCCGGCGCCGAACAGGTCGCCGACCACGTTCATGCCGTCCATCATGGGGCCTTCGATGATCCGCAGGCAGCGATCATATTTGGCGCGGGCTTCTTCGACGTCCTCCTCGATGAACTGGTCGATCCCTTTGACCAGGGCGTGCTGCAGCCGTTTTTCGACCGGTTGCTCGCGCCATTCCATGTTGGCGGCCGCTTTGACCTTGCCGGTGTCTTTGACGGACTCGGCCAGCTCCAGCAGGCGATCGGTCGCATCGGGCCGACGATTGAAGAGAACGTCTTCCACCCTTTCGAGCAGCTCTTTGGGAACCTCTTCGTAGACTTCCAGCTGGCTGGCGTTGACGATGCCCATATCGAGCCCGGCCTGGATGGCGTGATACAGGAAGGCCGAGTGGATCGCCTCGCGGACGACATCGTTGCCGCGGAACGAGAACGATACGTTGCTGACGCCGCCGGACACCTTGGCGCCGGGGCACTCTTTTTTGATCTGGCGGACGGCTTCGATGAAGTTGATGGCGTAGTTGTTGTGCTCTTCGAGCCCGGTGGCGACGGTCAGGATATTGGGGTCAAAGATCACATCTTCGGGCGGGAAGCCGATCTCTTCGGTCAGGATTTTGAACGCCCTTTTGCAGATGGCGACTTTGTGGTCGATCTCGACCGCCTGGCCCGTTTCGTCAAAGGCCATCACTACGACAGCGGCTCCGTACTGGCGGATCAGCCGGGCCTGCTTCATAAACTTGGGCAGGTCGTCCTTGATGGCGATCGAGTTGACAATCGCCTTGCCCTGCACGCATTTCAGGCCGGCTTCGATGATCTCCCATTTGGAGCTATCGATCATGATCGGCGCCGAGGCGATATCGCGCTCGTTGGCGATCAGGTTGAGGAAGGTCGTCATGGCGGCGGGCCCGTCGAGCAGGGCGTCGTCCATGTTGACGTCGATAATGCTGGCGCCGCCTTCGACCTGTTCCCGCGCAATGTGCAGGGCGTCTTCAAATTTTTCGTCGCGAATCAGTCGGGCGAACTTCCGCGAGCCGGTCACGTTCGTCCGCTCGCCGACCATGATAAAGTTGGACTCGGGGCGGATCGTCAGGGCCTCGCTGCCGCTAAGACGCGTGAACGAAGGCACCGTGATGCGGCCGCGGGGCCGGGTCCGCTTGACCCGCTCCGCGATCGCCGAGATATGCTCCGGCGAAGTGCCGCAGCAACCGCCCACAATGTTGACCCAGCCGTTCTCGGCGAATTCCCCCACCTGACCGGCCATATCGGAAGGCGTCAGCACAAACTTGCCCATGTCGTCCGGCAAGCCGGCGTTGGGGTGGCAGCTGATCGGCACGGTGGCGAAATGCGACAAGTCTTCCAGCAAAGGCCGCATCGCCGCGGGGCCCACGGCGCAGTTCATGCCGACGCTAAGCAGCGGGAAGTGCGATACCGAGTTCCAGAACGCTTCCACGGTTTGGGCCGAGACAAAGGTCGTCTGGCTCTCGTTAAAGCAGCCGGACACCATGACCGGTACGATCAGGCCCGAGTCCCGCCGATGATTGGCGATGGCGAACAACGCGCTTTTGACGTTGAGCGTATCAATGAACGTTTCCAGTAGAATAATATCGACGCCCGCTTCCACCATGGCGGCGACCTGCTCGTAGTACGAGGCAGCCATTTCGTCGAAGGTCGAAGGCCGGGCGGCCGGATCATCGCTGGTCGAAATGGTCAACATGCGGGTCGTCGGGCCGATCGAACCGGCCACGAATCGCGGCTTGTCCGGCGTGCGTTCCGTGTATTCGTCCGCCGCTTTGCGGGCGCATTGGACCGCCGCTGTATTGATCTCGCGGACGAGCTCCAGGGGCAGGTCGAACTCGACCATGCCGACCGGACTGGCGCCGAAGGTGTTGGTTTCGACAATGTCGGCCCCGGCGGCATAGTATTGCCGGTGGATATCGGTGATCGCCTCGGGCATCGTCAGGCAGAGGATATCGCAGAAGTTTTTGAGATCCTTGGTGTGCCCGGCGAAGCGTTCGCCGCGCACATCTTCCTCGGTGAGCTTCAGCCGCTGGAGCATGGTGCCCATCGCGCCGTCCAGGACCAGGATGCGATCCTCAAGTAGCTCTTCGATCAACGATGTCGAGTGGGGGCGTTCAACCGTAGCCATTTCAACCATCTGCTAAAGTAATGCAAACTCTACTCGCCGCCGCGTTTACGTCGGAGGCTTTCCTTCCAACTATCTCAAATCCCTCGTCCGCTGGCAACGCCTGATTGGCCTGCTGCGACATGACGCCACTGCTTGCATCGCGCGTTCCGAAGGGAGGCGTTGGGCTTCGTCCGCCCAGAATGTCCGGCGGGACCTGGCTTTTTTATTGCCGCCGCGAACTCTCACCAGCCCGGGCGCGTCTATGCAGGTGACGGACGTTTTCTCTCGGCGACAGAGGGCGTTTTTCTTCCGCCAAGGTGTCTCCAGCGACGAGCATTTTTCCGTTGTCGTCAGATTTTTTGCATCGCGACTTGGGTCCCACGACAAACGCAGGTAAAATATGAGCAGTTCACGTTACTTTTCTCCCCGCGGCGAGGGAGGTTTACTCATGACCGTGCCTGCAACTGATTTGAATCGCATTCGCCGGCGGCAGCTGCTTTCCCAGGCGGAAGGTTATCTGGAACTGATCCTCGGTTTCAACGAGAACTGGACGCTGCCAGCTGACGTTCGCGACCCGCTTGCCCTGCGAGCGCTGGAAGCGATTGACACTCTGGAGCAAGAGAACTGGCGGAAATCGCACGTGCTGTTTCTCAAAGGACAGACGCTCAGGGCGATGGGCCAGTATGGAGCTGCTTTGATTCCGCTGGCGGAGGCAAGCGACCTTGCTCCGCGGAACTTGCACATTCACTTGGCGATGGCCTGGTGTCATAAACGCGTCAACGCCTTGTCGCTGGCGATTTCCGACCTGGAGAACGCGCTGGAGATCGATTCCGAACAGGCGATCGTGCATTACAACCTGGCCTGTTACTGGAGCCTGGCGAAGAACCCCGCCAGCGCCGCCCGATATCTGGGACAGGCGTTCGATCTCGATCCGGACTATCGAGAAATGGTCGCCGGCGAGTCGGATTTTGACCCGATCCGCCATCACCCGGCCTTCCAGCAAGTGATCGGTCTGGTCGTCTAAACGCCGGACGCTAAAACCTCACGGCGCCCTCACCCCGGTGCCGTAACAGGCACGCCCCGCCCCCCTTCGATCCAATTCGCACGACCGCTAATCGCTAGCTATACAACTCGCCTACCTGGTCCGCGTAACCATTCAAATACTCGGTCGGAAAATCTTCCCGCGTCCCCAGCATCCACTCGCTGTCTTGCCGCCAGGGAGTTACGTCCAGCGGGTTGACGTTTGACTGGAACGGATAGGCGGTGGGGTTCAAGGTCGTCCAGAAGGTTGACGGTTCGTACCGCACCAGCTCGATCCGCATGATCGACTTGATCGACTTGTAGCCATACTTCCAGGGGATCACCATCCGCAACGGCGCGCCATGCTGCTTGAGCAGCGGCTCTCCGTAAACTCCGGTGGTGAGCAGGGCGAGGTCGTTCATCGCCTCGGCGATGGTGAGCCCTTCGGTGTACGGCCAGGGATAGCTGGCGTCCTGCTGACGGGACGCTTCGTCAGGACGGTTGAAAGAGACGAACCGCACAAAGGTCGCCTCCGGCAGCGGATCGGCGTCAAGCAGCAGCCGGGCCAGCGGCAGGCCGGTCCATGGCACGGCCATCGCCCAGCGTTCGACGCACCGATGACGGTACTGCCGCTCTTCCAGATCGTCGCCGTAACGACGGTAGAACTCATCCAGGTCGATCGTAAACGGCTGGCGACAGAGCCCCTCAACCGTGATCGTCCAGGGATACGGCTGTAATGGCTCCACATACCGCCACACCCATTTCTTGTTGGTGAACTCATAAAAGTTGCAGTATTTGGCCGCATCCAATCGCGGCGTTTCCGTCCGGCCGTAGGCAAACTCCGCCGCTTTGGCAGCCGGATAGTGCGGCGAAAACTTCGCCAGCGAATTCGGCGAAAGATAACCGGCGCCAATCACTTCCTCTTCGCTGCCGCCCCAGTTCCAGAACTGCCAGCGATAAGCGGCCGCCGCCGCGATAGCTCCGGCGCTCGCGCCCAGCCCCACGCCGAGCCAGCGTCGACGATTCATAAACACATCCCGCGGCGTCTCTTTGCCATCGGGATCATGCGGCCGCTTTTTATGGAAGAACATAGGCACCATCCATTCCGCAGGGAGAAAACCACCAACAGCAGGATCGCGCAGCGGTAAGGACGATCCCTCCTCCATTGTCGCACGTCGGCCCGTTCTGTCTGTACAGATTCCTACATTTCGACCGAAGGACCCCTGCGAGCGACTCCGCAGTTTCCCTTATTCCTTGACCTTCAGCCCTTCGACAAAGTCCATCCGGTGGATGCTCCACTGCACCACCGCCTGGGCGCAAAGGGCGAAGATCGTCGCCAGCCCGAGCGTGACGAACCAGATCCAGGGCGGCGTCACCACCGGCAGTCGCAGCAGGTCGTTGTTGTAGCTCCAGGCCGTCAGCACGACCAGACCGTAGCCCACCGGCAGTCCCAGCAACGAGCCGAGCAGATTCGTCAGCATGCTCTCGCGAAAGAACAGCCCGCCCACCTGCCAGGGCGTGTAACCCAGCGCCCTGAAGGTCGCCACTTCGCGCCGCCTTTCCGCCAGGTTCACCATCGACGAACTTACAATGCTGCCGAAAAACACCACGCCGGCGAACACAATAATGGTAATCACGGAAACCATTTGATTCTCCAGCAGCGCTTTTTCCAGATTCCTGATCGTGTCCGCCCGGGCGGTGACTCCTTGAATACCGGGCGTCTGTTTCAGTTCCAGATACAGTCGGCGCATGTCGTGCGGTCGATGATTGACGAGCAGTTGGGCCCCGGACAGGGCGAACTCCTCCTGCACGAGCCCACTGAGAAAAGCAATCTCCGCATAGGCTCCCAGCCCCATGTAACTGTCGGCGATCCGGGCCACGGCCGCCTGGCAGGGACGTCGTTCTCCCTGGACAGGAATGAGCGTCACCTGATCGCCCTGCTGCAGATGCAGCAACGTCGCCAGTCGCCGGGTAATCACCAGCCCGGTCTCCGGGATCGGCATGGCCGTGCCAGCGGCGTCGCGCGGAATCGTCAGCACGGCGCCTGGCGACAATCCCGTCACGGCGCTTTTCCGCCGGTAGGGGCCGTGGACAAACTCAAACGCTACGTTCAGCAACGGCTCCGCTCGATCAACGCCCGGCAGGCGGCGAATTTCGTCGAGCGCGGGGCGTCCCTCAACCTCCTTGAACTGCAGATCGATATCGCTGCGGACCGCGCGATAGAACTGGAACTCCAGGAGGTAGTCCTGCGAAGCGCTCAGCATGAAACCCGTGACCAGCAGCCCGGCGCCCATCATCGAGGCGAATACGTTCGCGCCGGACCGCACGTACTGCCGGAACACGGTCCGCAGCACCATGCGCCAGGAAGCATTCAGCAGCGACCAGAACCACGTCGCCCGCTCCAGCCAGATCGCCCCGCCGCTACGGGGAGGCTCCGGCCGCATTGCCTCCGCCGGCAGCAATCGCAGCATGGTGTACGCCCCGTAAAAAGCTCCCGCTCCTGCACAGCCCAGGCTGACGATCATGCCGACCGCCATCACGCCTGGATAAAAGCGGCTGTCCAGATCGGGGAAATCCATGAAATGGCGATACACGCGAGTGATGCCGGTCGCCCCCCAGTAACCGAATCCGGCCCCGATCAGCCCGCCGATCAGGCCGACGACCAGGCCAAACTTGAGGAAGTGCCAGAACACCTGCCCGCTGGAATAGCCGAGCGCTTTGAGCGTGCCGACGACCACCCTTTGCTGCCGGGCCAGGCGGGTCAGCAGCACGTTCAGCACCACGGCGGCCACGGCCAGGAAGATCGAAGGGACGATCGTCGACATGGCGCCCAGGCCGCTGATTTCATTCGACAGAAACTGGTTCGAAGTCTGCAGCCGCAACGGCGTGGTGCTGAATACCCCATAAGAATCCAGTAGCGTTTCCGCCTGCTGCAGGATCGGGTCGATCTGGTCCCGGGCCTCCGGCGCCAGGCGGCCGATGATCTGGTTGGCGGCGCCCTGGAAATCGTAGACGTCTTCAGCGAACGACCGTTTGATATAGAACACGCCAAACGTCGACGGGTCCGGCACCAGCGATCCTGGCCCCTGGACGTACACGAACTCGCTGCTGAGCGCGGTGCCGACGATGATCAACTCTTGCCGGCGGTTGTTCATCAGCAGATGCAGCCGTTGCCCCGGATACAGGCGATGGGCCCGGGCGAACGACTCGTTGATGATGACCTCGTTCGCCCGACGACTGGAGAAGTAATCGCCCTGCTGCAGCGCGATTTCATTGAGGATCGGCATGCGCTGGTCCGGCAGGGACAGCACAAAACCATTGAGCGGTTTGACGACGCCTTCGAGATCAACCGTGGCGTTGAACGAGATACGCGACTCGATTTCACTGACGCCGCGGATCCGGTAGAGGGCGTCGATTTCGCTGAGCGGGGCCTTTTTCAGATCGATCCAGAAATCGGCCATCCGGCTGTCGCGGTAGTAATCCCGTTTGGCGTAGCTCAGGTTCTGGTAGGCCGACTGCAGCGTGACAAAGCACATCACGCCGACGGCGATAATGCTGGTGATGGCCAGCAGCAGTCCCTTGGCGTTAAAGATCTCCCGCGCCAGTTTCCGGTTGAGCGTGTTCACCAGACGACATCCTCAGGCGCGATCGGCTGCTCATTGGTTTTGATCTCGGTGATTTCGCCCGATCGCAAATGCACCACGCGATCGGCCACTTCCGCCAGGGCTGCATTGTGCGTAATCACGACTACCGTTTTTCCCAGGTTGCGGTTCATGTCGACCAGTAACCGCAGCACGCGCTTCCCCGTTTCAAAGTCCAGGGCGCCTGTCGGCTCGTCGCACAGGAGCAACTCGGGATTCTTGGCGATCGCCCTGGCAATGGCGACGCGCTGCTGCTCGCCGCCCGACATCTGTCCCGGGAAATGGCGGGAGCGATCCTGCAGGCCGACCATCTCCAGCGTCTCGTCGACATCGAGCGGATCGCGTGCGATATCGGTCGAGATCAGCACGTTCTCCCGCGCGGTCAGCGTGGGAACCAGGTTATAGAACTGGAAGATGAAGCCGACTTCGGTGCGGCGATAGCGGGTCAGCTCCGCGGCGGAGGCCCGGGTTAATTCCCGGTCGGCGTACAGCACGCGGCCCACGGTTGGCTGATCGAGCCCGCCGATCAGGTTCAAAATGGTCGTCTTTCCGGATCCGCTGGGCCCGACGATCGCCAGGAACTCCCCCCGGCGAATGTCGAGCGACACGTTGCGCAGCACTTCGACAGAGACTTCGCCCATGGCAAAGGTGCGGCCGACCTCTTTCAATTGCAGCAAAGGCGGGGCCGCGGTCGGTTCCGTGTCGTTTGCTTTCAACGGTGAATCCTTCGGGACGAAAGGCGCCAGTGCAGTCCCTATAATCGTGCATGACGGGAACAAAGGAAAGATGCGGCCCCGCCCTCGCCCCCGACATGGTCGGGCCGCGCGGCACAAACGGGACATTCGATCGTTTTTCAAACCGACGCAGCGACCCGCACGCCGAGGTTCACCGCTTCCCCTTGCCCTGCATGGTAGAATAAAAGGAATCGACCTGTTCGCGCCGTCTGGCTTTGTTCTGGATTCCTATGCAGACTTTCCCGTTTCTTGCCGATCGCCGACGGTTCCTGACCCAGACCAGCCTGGGGCTAGGGGCGGCCGCCCTGGCGACGCTGCTGCGCTCAGACGGTTCGTCGTTCCTGCGGGGAGCGGAAGGGTTAGCCGGCGGCGTGCATTTTCGTCCCCGGGCGAAACGCGTCATTCTGCTCACCCAGTCCGGCGCCCCGTCGCAGATCGATCTGTTTGACGCCAAGCCGGGCCTGAAAGACCGCCAGGGCGAGGAGCTGCCCGCCTCGATTCGTCGCGGTCAACGCTTGACGACGATGACGGCGAACCAGGATCGGAAACCGATCGCCGCGTCGGAATTCCGCTTTGCCAGGCATGGCGAAAGCGGGGCCCAGATCAGCGAGCTGCTGCCGTACACGGCCGGCATTGCCGACGAGCTGTGCATCATTCGCTCCCTGCATACCGAGGCCATCAATCACGACCCGGGCGTCACTTGCCTGCAGACGGGCGTGGAGCAACCGGGCCGGCCCAGCATTGGCGCCTGGGTCGATTACGCTCTGGGAAGCGAGAACGCCGACCTGCCGGCGTACGCCGTGTTTGTCTCCGGCGGGCAACCGGGCGACCAGCCTTTATACAGTCGCTTGTGGGGCGCCGCTTTCATGCCAACGCAGTACCAGGGCGTGCGGTTCCGCGGCGATGGACTGCTGTACCTGGACAACCCGCCCGGCGTGGCCCGGCAGGATCGCAGCCGCATGATCGAGGCGATTGCGGCCTTGAACCAGATCGCTTCCCAGTCCAACGGCGATCCCGGGATTGTAGCGCAGACCCGGCAGTACGAAATGACCGAGCGGATGCAGCAGGCGGCGCCGGAAGCGTTCGACCTGTCGCAAGAGTCGGCCGCTACGCTGGAAATGTACGGACCCGACGCATCCCAGCGCGGGACGTACGCGGCCAACTGCCTGCTGGCCCGTCGCCTGCTGGAACGCGACGTCCGCTTTGTGCAGCTGTTCCATCGCGGCTGGGACCATCATTCCAAACTGTCCAGCCGGATCAGGGAGAAGTGCCAGCAGACCGACCAGCCGTCGGCGGCCCTCGTTCGCGATCTTAGGCAGCGCGGCCTGCTGGAGGATACGCTGGTGGTCTGGGCAGGCGAGTTCGGCCGTACGGTGTACAGCCAGGGCGACCTGCAGGCGGACAGTTACGGACGCGATCATCATCCTCGCTGCTTCAGCATCTGGCTGGCCGGCGGCGGCGTGAAGCCGGGCGTCACCTGGGGGACGACCGATGACTTCTCCTATAACATCGTCGACGGCGGCGTTTCCATCCACGATCTGCAGGCGACGATCCTGCATTGCCTGGGCCTGGATCACGAGCGTTTGACGTATCGCCACCAGGGCCGCGACTTCCGCTTGACCGACATCTCCGGCAGCGCCCAGCGGCAACTGCTGATCGACTAAATCGGGCAGGCAGTGGCGTTGAACGTTACTGTGCCTGCGTCCTCGATCAAAGAAAAAGACGTTCCCGCTGGGGGAACGTCTGTGGAGGTCGAACGATCGCTTCCGTCTCTTTCCCTGGCTAGTGGTGCCTCAAACCATAATATCAGGTCTCTCTAAATCAGCCGCCGGGCGCTAGCCCAATGGCACTGTTTTTACCAAATCCGTTGCCTGGGGTGGTTTTTGGCATGAATTTTGCGCCGCATGGTTTGGCATGAAATTTGCGCCCCTTCCTGACCTCTTACTCATTGATAAGGAGTCTTGCGATGGCGGCCAAACAGAAACGTAAGCAGAAAGCACAGAAATCTGAGCAGGCGCGGGCGGCGGAGTTTGACGCCGTGTTTGCCCAGTTGGAAGAGATCGTGGATCTCCGCCAGGCCGATGAGTTGCAGCCCTCCCACGCCCAAACGATTTACACGTCTGGCGTCGTCCTGTGGCTGTTGGTCTGGCAGCGATTACGCGGCGGTTGCTCGATGGCCGAGGCGGTCAAGGCCTTGATCGAGCAGTGCCCGGACATCGTGCCCGACAATAAACGCATCGAAGAAGCGACCCTCTCTTCCAGCACCGCGGCGTACTCCCGGGGCCGGAGCCGTTTGTCGCTGGAGACCGTCATGTGGCTCTGCAACGCCGTCTGGCGGTCGCTGGTCGACAACGCTCCGCCCACCTTCGGCGGGCGACGCGTGTTCGCGCTGGACGGCACGACGATCTCGCTGGGACCGGAATGGGAACTGTACGACGTCTTCCCGCCCGCTTCCAATCAGTACGGAGAGTCGGCCTGGCCGATGGCCTATCTGGTCGTGGCTCATGAGGTCGAAAGTGGAGCGGCGTTGCCCCCGGAAATCGGTGCGATGTACGGCGACCAGGCGGTCTCGGAAACCAGCCTGATCCACGATCATTTACAACGCATCCCGGCCGATTCGGTGATTCTGGTCGACACAGCTTACGGCATTACGCGTGTCGCCTACGAGTTCCACACGGCCAATCAACGCTTCGTGGTGCGGATGAAGAAGGACCGCTTTCGCCGGCTGCAAAAGGACGCCGAGTTGATCGAACAAGGCGAGGACTGGAAAACGTATCGAGGACAATGGACGCCCAGTCGCCGCGAGCTGCGCGACAATCCTCAATTGCCGGAGGACTTCTCGCTGCCGATTCGGCTGCACGTGTTCGAAAGCGTCCACGGCGAAACAATCTATCTGGCGACCGACCTGACCGACGAATTGGACGTCATCGCCGATTTGTATAGTCAGCAGTGGCGTGTGGAAACAGATCTCTCACAGATCAAGGTGACGCTCGACATCGAGAACATCCTCGCCAAGAGTCCTGAGATGTTCCGCAAAGAACTGATGGCGTCGATCGTGGCCTATAACCTGACGATCCAGTTCCGCAAACAGGCGGCGGAACAGGCCAACGTACCGCCGCGGCGGCTCAGCTTCACCGGCGTGTGGGACGTGTTCCGCATCTTCCTGCTCCAAAAAACATTCCCCGACGCCGGCGCCTGGCGCACGGCTTACGCACGAGCGCTCAAGTACGCAGCGCGAGAGAAATTGCCGAACCGCCCCGGCCGGAGCTACTCCCGCGAAAGCTACAAACGCCGCTCCAAATCCTCGCATTTTAAAAAAAGATCTCCACCCTGGAACCAACCCGAAAACGAGCCAAAGTGAGTGCCATTGGGCTAGCGCCCGGCGGCTGATTGAGAGAAACCTGATTTTATGGTTTGACGCACCACTAGCCAGCGAGGGCGTGAGGACGTCTCCGCCGTCGCCGTTCGCTTCTGGGGAAACACTGGGCGGGCCGGACGTGAGCCGTTCGACTGGCCGCGGCCGCCCTTTCGTTCCGTTAAAATTCGTCCTGGCTGAGCCCGGTGGCGACGATCTCTACTCCGCTGAGTTGCGGTTCTCCAATGCGCGGCGTCAATTCGATACGCAACGAATCACTACCCGGAACGTGGTCGGTCTGAATCACGACGGATCGCATCGAGCCGCCTGCTTCTTTGGCGATGTCGAAGTCTTTCCGCACAACTCCGCCGTTGATGGCGATGTCGAACACGCGTTGCCCTGGCTCGATCGGATCGGGCTCCAGGAAAAACAGGCGAACTGAATACGTCTTGTGCGGCTTCAAGTCCTGGACCGTCAAGGCGCGAATGCCTTTTGCGCCGGAGGCCGCCACCCAGGGCCAGCCCTGGCCGCCCTGCAGCCACGAGGAATGGCGATAGAAGAATTCGACCTCTGCCGGTTCGAGAGCGACCTTCACTTGCGGCGACGGACCGCCACGCCGGGGATGCTCCAGCCACAACGTTCCCTTCTCTGTCACGCGGTCGCCCGGCGCGCCCAGATTGACGCCGACGCGCTGGATGCCTTCGACGGTCCCCTCGCCCCAGGACGACCATTGCTCATGGCTGGGCGGCATGCTGACCATCGCCAGGCCGACTGGCAGGGGATAACTGCAGGTGCAGCCTTCGTAAAAGTACGGCAAATTCAACACGCCGCACGCGGGGATGATACTGTTGGTGCAGCCTGACCGTGGGCCGCTGATGTTACACACGCCGCTTTCCGTGCGTTTGTCGTAATAGGCGGGCGTGCCGCTGCGCATGGTAAAGAAGTTGCCGTAGTCAACGCCGCCATCGCATCCGTAACTTTTCGGAAAGGCCCGCGGTTCTTTGACGCCGGTCAACGGATTGATCCGCTCGCCGACTTTCGGCTGCTCCGGCTTCCAGTCATCACGCTGCGTAGGCGGCCGATACTGCCGCAGCTGGACCTCGTTAAGATCGCGGCGGGGGAATTCCAGCTGCGTTACCGCCGGCTCGTCGGCTGCGAGGATGCGTCCGGTGTACACGTCGGAGAAGACCGGCGGCAGCAACCGATACGGCGGCTCGCGCTGGGCCCGATGGCGTTCCATCCAGTCTTTGGGGTAAGAAATCATCACCCCATCGACAAACCAGGGCTGCGGCGATCGCTTGAAGTGCCCCAACGCATCGTCAAACCAGAGCACGCCCAAAGGCGCCCGCACCCGGTCGTCGGGGCTCGACCAGCCGCCTGTGTAGTTGACGGCGCCCTCAAGTGCGCCGCGGCGCCGAACGATCGTGCGTGTTCCGTTCCGTTCGATTTCGAATCCCGCCGGGCCGTCGCGACCGATGTCGGCGATAAAAACCTTGTACTGTTCAGCCGACATGCTTAACAGGGCAAGCCCGCCATAGGGCCGCAGGAACGCGAATTTTTCCGGGTCGAATTTCTGGAACCGCCGCTGCGTGGCGGCCTGATCGATAAAGGCGATGGTCGCCAGGTAAGGCGGCAGGCCCACCTCGCCGGATGCCTCGGTATGGATCGCGATTCGGCCGCCGTAAAGCCCCTGGGCATCGAAGTGCTGCCGCAACGTTTCCACTTTTTCCGGATCGGCTTCCAGTACGACGTATTGATACTGGTTAGACGCCAGCCGTTTCTGCAGGGATTCGATTTCGGCGCCCCAAACCAGAGCGACGCCGCGCTTGACTGGCGCCAGCTCCAGGCCGAACGGGGGTAGCACGGTTGGTGTCAATGCTTTTGCTGGATCCAGGGAGTCGCGGCGGGCGTGCTGCAGGAGCTGGGGCTCCTCCTGCCGCGCTTCCCCGAAGCAGTAAATACTGCCAGCGACAGTCACGATAAACAGTTTGCCGTCAGCGGCCAGCATCGAGTGGATCTCCCCTTCGACCCGCTGCTTCTGGGCGTCAAACAGAAAGTCTGTTTCGCCGACCGTGATCTTGTTGCGAACATCGGCAGTACCAGGGCCCTGGGAGATGTTGCCTTCATGCAAGTCGCGATTCACCTCGCGATCCAGCAGAACCTCGCCCCGTCGCACGGCGCGGCTCAACTCGGCCGATGCAAACCAGCCGCCCGGAAGTCGGCCCGGGCTGGGCAGCTCGAAGGATCGCAGCTTGCCGGTTTTCAGATCAAATAGCGCCGGCATTGCCTGGCCGCATGGCACGACCAGTTCGTCGCCGTTGACGACAAGATACCCTTGCGGCGTAACGCCTCCAAAGGCTTCCGCGTTGTGTGGATGCTGACCGTAGACAAAGCCGCTTTCGTCGTTCCGCCAGATTAGCTCGCCCGTTTCTGCATCAAGGCAATAGATAAATACGCCTTCGAACGACCAGACGCCGGCCGCAAAATAAAGGCGTTTCTCATGCAGCACGGGGCCGCCGCGCACCGGCCACAAGGAGATCAATCGTCCGTTGCCCAGCACTTTCCGCGTGGAAGGAGCGGCTTGATACTTCCAGACCAGAGCGCCATCCACGGCGTTGAGGCAGTAGCAAAATCCGTCGTCAGAACCAAAGTAGACACGATTCCCGGAGGCGACCGGCGCGAAACGAACCGGGCCGTCGCAATAGAACTTCCAGCGTTCGCTGCCATTGTCCACGTCCAGTGCGGATACGGAATCATTCCTTGACGAAGCCAGATAAAGGGTCTTCCCCGCCACGACCGGTTCGTAGCCCGCGTCGAACTGCAGCCGTTTTGCGCGATAGGCAGGCTTCAGCTCCGGATAGTCGGCAACCCACCATAGCGTCAGGTCCGACGGCAATTCTTCCTTGCTCTGCGCACTACGCTGTGCATCGCAGCGCCACATCGGCCAGTCGCCGGCATGAGCCAGGCGAGTCGCTGCGCAGATCGCGACGGGAATCGCAAGGAGGGCGATTGCGTGCGCCACAGCGAAAGGCAGGGAGCGCTGGCGAACAAACATGGCATGACTCTCGGCGCGAGGGAAGTGCAGGAAGGCCGGCCATTATAGCGAGCCAGGGCGCTTCGGTCGCGGACGAGTCCCAAAATGCCCTGCGGGTCGACCTCCTCGTTCTGGCGACGAAAGGGAGGAGCCATTGCGCCAACAAGCTGGCCAGCGGCTCATCGGCTTTGGCTCCTGCGTTTGGTTATCCAAGTCGCCAGGCTAAAGAACGCCGTGTTCTCTTCGCTGTGCGGTTCCGCAATGTGGAGCAGCCACCCGCCCGGATCCACCAACGCCAAGACCCACTGCACGGCAGCGCGCGAAGTGAAGACCACACAGATTTGGCCGGTCGCATTCCACTTGAATCGGAACTGTGGTGACGACCGGAGGCTTGAACTTCCTGTCCCGCTTCCGCGGTCCGCTCCTGCCCGTTTGAAGAACGAAGCAGGTTTTATCGTCGGGATAAAAGGGGTAGTGCTCAATGAGATTGTTGTCGACGTCGAAGGCCGACATGCCCCGTTCCTTGTCGTCATCCTGCGGAAAATCCCTGGCTGGGTTCACCCCAAGGTAATGAAGACCTTCTCTGCCGGGCTGGCTGCCCTGAAAAGATCGACGGCGATCCGCAGGAAGTCAGCAAGGTGCTCGGCGAACTGCTCGACCACTCCGACATCATGGTGCGCCAGGCCGCGATCTACGCCCTGCTCACCTGCCCCGAACAGGCATGGATGTATCTCGAGGAAATCGCCAAAGGGCTGGCCCGGTCCAGAGTCACAGGCACATGCACCACGGTCGCGCCGACCGCGACCGCGACCGCGAAGCTCGCGATGCTTACATTCGGCGCCGATGGGTATTTCTTTCCACCGTCATAAATTGTTTCCTTGGCCTGCGATCTCTGGCCGTACTGCAGGCGATCGATCGTTTTTTCCCGTCGCTGCCGCACGCGCGTCCAAGCGGCCTGGTCGGCGATGTGACGGATGCGTGGGAATGCTTTAGAATGCTTCGTTGTTTCGCACTTTCTCAACCATGATGCAAAGAACGACCAGCATGCCCACCCCACGTCAACTCATCTTCTCAGGCATTTGCCTGGCCTTGGTTTCGCTTGGATTGGCCGACGCCGCGATGTCCGCCGAGCCATTGTTTCAGGCAGGCGCTGCGACGAGCAACATCACGCCGGCGATCGGATCGGATCCAACGGTTCGCTCCCGCAAGCCGCCGGCGACGCACGTGCATGACGAACTGCACGCCCGTTGCCTGGTGCTTGATGACGGCGAGTCCCGCCTGGCATTAGTGGTTTGCGACCTGCGGCATATTTCGGCCGAGGTCGTGGTCGGCGCCAAGGAGATTATTCAGCGGACCACCGGCATCCCGCCGGAATGCGTGCTGGTCTCCGCGACGCATACGCACACCTCGACCGGCGCCAGGCTGGAAGAGCGTGAGGGGGAGCCATATTACGATTACCGCGCGTTCCTGACCCGGCGGATCGCCGAAGGCGTGCTGCGCGCCGTGAATCAGCTTCAGCCGGCGCGGATCGGCTGGGGCGTCGCTGAGGAACCGACGCAGGTCTTCAACCGCCGCTGGTTCTTGACAGCCAGACGCGGTCCGATCTTCGGCGCCCACGACAATATTGAACAGGTCGACACAAATCCTGGTTACAGCGGTCTGCTGCGGCCCGCCGGTCCGGTTGATCCGCAGATCACGTTTCTGTCCGTGCAGTCCACCACCGGCAAGCCGATCGCGCTGCTGGCTTCCTATGGGCTGCACTACGTCGGCGGCGTGCCGGCGAATACGATTTCGGCCGACTATTTCGCCATCTTCGCCGACCGCGTGGGCGAGCTTCTCGGGGCCGACCGACATCAGGATCCTCCGTTTGTCGGCGTCATGGCCAACGGAACCAGCGGCGACGTGAACAACCTGGCTCGCTACTCCGACGAAGAATTGGCGAAACGCGAGCGGGAGCCGAAGAAACGGTACCAGCCTTTCGAGAAAGCCCGGGAAGTGGCTCACCTGTGCGCGGAGAAGGTGTTCCAGGCGCACAAGTCGCTGAAGTGGCATGATCATGTGCGCCTCTCCTCCGTGCAGCGGACCCTCACGTTTGAGCGGCGTTACCCAACCAAAGAGGAGGTAGAATGGGCCGAGGCGGTCAAGGCCAAGAAGATCAAGCCGATGAGCACCAGTCGCTACAGCACCTACAGCACCGTGTTGGCTTACGCTTCGCCAGAGATGCCCGCAACCATCGACGTTGTCGTGCAGACGCATCGCATTGGCGACCTGGCCGTGGCCGCCATGCCGTTCGAGGTGTTCGCCGAGATCGGCCTGGAACTCAAACAGCGCAGCCCGATCCAGCCGCTGATGAACATCTCGATCGCCAACGGAGCGCACGGTTACTTGCCGACGCCCTATCAGCACCGGCTGGGCGGATACGAAACCTGGATCGGCGTCAACAAGGTGCAACTGGACGCCTCGGAGAAATTAGTAGACGCATTGGTAGAAATGCTGGGCGAGCTGAATGAGAAATCGAAGTGAGCGGCTGAGGTTCGCCACTCCGTCGCCTTCCGCCAAGACGACGCCACAGGCAGTACGCAAGCCAGGCTCCCCTGCCGCCCCCTGTTCGACGACGGTCGCGACATTGCCAGCGACGCACGGTCCACGCCAGTCTTGCGTCTGTACGCCGACCTGGTCGACAGCACGGTCGCCGCAGCACAAGTCGGTCAGGTCCCGGCAGCCGGCTCCCGCCAGCCAATGCTGGCCCTGCCGGGTTTTTTTCGGAAAATCGCCCCAAAGGTCGCCGCAACCGGTGTTTTTGCACACATTGGTATATTTTTGTCGTTCGGATGGAAGTTCGCGATTCCCTTCGATCCCTCCCCTGGTAAAAAAGTACGCGAGAAAATTTTTCGTTGGGGGCGATTCAACTACACGATCAATCAAAGATTATTTATATTGGGGTTTCCAATACGCAACTAATGGCGGTTCGATTCAACCCCTCACTTGCATCAATCCCCCCTTCACTCTTCGTTAATCTCCTCCAGAGGTCGATCATGCTTAACCGTAGAAACATGCTCCAGGGAATGGCGGCAGGCGCCGGCTCGGCATTGGGACTCTCGCTTTTTCCCGAACGACTTCTGGCGTCAGGGGCCGGAAACGGGACTCCCAAGCGCATCGTCTTCTTCATGCAGAACCAGGGCTTTGATCCGGCCACCTGCATTCCCAAGGGGATGACCAGCAGCGGCTCGCTGGCGAAAGCCAAACTTCCCGAGCCGATCGAAGCGCTTGAGCCTTACAAAGAGAAACTGCATATCATCAACGGTCTGCACGGCATGCACACCAGCCCGTCGCATAGCGCGTTTTTCGGGGCGCTCGGCGGCTATCGAGGCGGCGACGGGGTTCCGCCCAGTGCGTCAACGATCGATCATGAGTTGAGCAAAGCTCTGCCGCAGACGCTGCTGCCGCACCTCTGCATTGGCATGGACTCGATTGAGAACATGACGACCAAGCCGACAATTGCCACGCTTTCCGCCAGCGGCGCCGGCCAGCCGATCTTCATGCACTCGAATCCGAATCACCTTTACCAGATGCTCTATGGCGGCATCTCCACCGGCGACATTCGTCTGCAGCACGAAGCCAAGTCGAACGTACTCAACCAGATCGAACGCCTGGCCGCCGCCAAGGGACGATCCCTGCCGACGGCGGACCAGCAGCGATACGGTCAGTATGTTCAAGGCTTCCGGGATATGAATGGCCTGCGCGACCGCCTCGAAACCGTCGCCGATCGACTGCGTAAATTCGCCCCCAAGGTGGACGAGCGATACACCAACCCCGAGTTCGAGACCGACTGGCACGATGTGCTGCTCGACCTGGGCATTTCGGCGCTCGCCTCGGGGATCACCAATACTCTGACGATCGGCTCAGGCCGGGGCGAGATTTTCGGCGCCTGGAAGGGGCTGGGTGTGGAGCAGCAGGGCCACAACCTGGGGCACATGGGACAGCCCGACAACCCGATCTGGATCAAAATCCGCCAGTACAACAGCCGTATGCTCGCACGGATTGTGGATTCGCTGGAGAGCGTGCCCGAAGGCAGCGGCACCATGATGGACCACACGCTGATCGTTTACACCAGCAACAACGCCGACAAGCAGCACACCAGCGGCGCCAACTGGCCCGTCATGCTGCTGGGCAACCTCGATGGCGCCTTTAAAACCGGCTGCTTCACGCAACTGGACGGCAAGCGACCTCTCAATGCGCTATTCACGTCGCTCCTGCATGCCGCCGGAGCTCCCTGTGATCGCTTCAATATGGATGAGAAACTCGCCAAGAAGTTCGATTCCAGCACGGGCCCGCTGAAGGAAGTGCTGGCATGACCCTGAGCAAGACCGCGTTTGCGTGGACCATCATCCTGGCGCTGGGCTGGCTTTCTCCGGTTCGAGGCGAGACCTATACGCCCGGCCAGAAAGTCGCGGGGAACTATGAGAGCTTCGCCCGACCGTTCCTGCAGAACCACTGCGTCGATTGTCATGGCGAGAGCGATCCCGAAGGAGGCCTTTCGCTGGAGGATCTGGGGCCGGTGGACGCCATCAACGCCGGCGTGTGGACCAGCGTTTGGGCGCAGGTCACCCTGAAGGAAATGCCGCCAGAGGACGCGGAGCAACCCGGCGTCGTGGAGCGACTTCGGTTTTCCGCATGGATCGTCGAGGAGCTCACCCGGGAGATGCGGGACAAAGGCGGCTTTCGCGCTCACCTTGATCCCAACAAGGGCAACTTCGTCGACCACCAGCTGCTCTTTGGGCCGCTGCCTGACGGCGTCCAGCTCGTGCCAACCTCGTCGCCGGCGCGCCTGTGGCGCGTGACGCCGCAGGAACACATCACGCGGCTGAATGAATTGATCAATACCGAGCCAGAATTCGATCCGACCAGACCAGGTCTGCGCACCCATGGCGATATGGTTCCGACAAACCACGGCGGCGAACTCAAGCTCTATTTTGGCGTCGATCGCATTATCCAGTGGCAGGGGGGCACGGTCGCTTACGCCACCTCCGTCAAAAGCACGCCCGCCGTGCTTTCCTCGGCGCGTGATCATGGATTAAAGAACTACCCCGACTTCTATACGGTCAACAGCGCTGAAGCGACGCAGATCCTGAGCATCGCGAAAGATATCATCCGCTACATGGCGTATGGCCCGCTCAGTATTGCCGAAGCGTATCAAATCACCGACGACCCCAAGTCGATCGCCGACAAAATGCAGGGCGACCTGCGCGGCCTGCCGACGAGTATCGTCTACAGCACGAAGGTCGTCCGCCCCCTGACGCCCGTCTATGAATTGATGCAGGAAGAGGGCCTGAGTGAGGAACGGGTCCGGGCGGCAGTAATTTATCTGTTCGAGGCGCTGACATTTCGCCCTCCAAGCAGCCAGGAGTCCGACGATTACGTGACGATTGTCAAACAGTCGGCGGCCAAACTGGGCAAGGAAGACGGCGTGGTCCTCGGGCTTTCTTCGATCTTTCTGGATCGTGACGCTCTCTTCCGACCGGAACTGGTGGAAAGCGGCCAGGCCGATGAGCGCGGCCGCGTGATGCTGCAGGACTGGGAACTCGGTCTGGCGGTCAATCATGCGTTGTCTTATCTCCGGCCCGACAAAGAGTTGCGACAAGCCGTCCTGGAAGGACGCATGCGGACAAAGGCTGATGTCAAACGCGAGGTGGAACGAATGCTGGCCGACGACAGCATCCGCAAGCCTCGCATCCTGCAGTTCTTCCGCGACTACCTCGACTACGACATGGGCGGTTACATCTGTAAAGACGCCAAGGCCCTGGGCGAAACCGGCGTCAGCAATCGTGGCGCCTCCCACTACCGGGCCATGTTCGACGCCACGGCGAGCACCGATCGTCTGATCGAACTCCTCCTGCAGGAGGACCAGGATGTCTTCCGCCGTTTGCTGACGACGGACAAAGTGGTGGCCACGAACGCGGACAAGGTCTACTTCGGAAAGAAACGATCCAAAGAAGAAGTCGCTGCCTCCCTCGCCGCCGCCAGAAAGGCCGAAGCCGCCGCCGCCGCCAAAGCAGAGGCTCAGCTCGAAGCCTGGAAGAAGGCCAACCCCGGCAAGAAACCTCCCCAGCAGGAAGCCAAAAGAAAAGGCCCAAATATCAATCACCAGGTGGCCGAAGCCAGCCTGTCCGGGCCGAACATCTGGGCCCGCGTAAGTCGCCGCAGTTTTGGCGCCGGCTCGATGAAGCCGGATCGTATCCTGGCGACGGCTCCCGCCGGACAGCGGCTGGGCGTCCTGACCCATCCCAGCTGGCTCGTTTCCCACTCCGATGCGATGGATAACCACGCCATCCGACGCGGACGCTGGATTCGCGAACGGCTGCTCGGCGGAGGCATCCCTGACGTACCGATCACGGTCGATGCGATGCTGCCTGACGAACCCGAAAACACCCTCCGGGAACGGATGCGAGTCACCCGGGAAGCCTATTGCTGGACCTGTCATAAAAAGATGGATCCGCTGGGGCTGACGTTTGAAATGTACAACCATGCAGGTTTGTTCCGGGAAACCGAACTTGGCCAGCCAGTTGACACAAGCGGCGAAATCATCGACTCGGGCGATCCCGCCCTTGACGGCGAAGTAGCCAACGCCCTTGAATTGATAGAGAAAATCGCCAGCAGCGAGCGTGCCGAGCAAGTCTTCGTGCGTCATGCATTCCGCTTCTGGATGGGCCGCAACGAAACGCTCAACGACGCTCCTGTTCTCCAGGCAGCCCATCGAGCCTACAAAGAGAACGGCGGCAGCATGAAAGCCCTGCTGACTTCGCTGCTCACGTCCGATGCCTTTCTGTATCGCACATCCACCAGTGCGACGCTGGCCGAAACGAACTAACACTTCGCTTCGCACCCCAATAGTCGACCGAAGAAATGGCCCGTTAATCCGGGCCATTTCACCTGCAGGGCGGCGCGTCCATTCCGCATTCGGGCCCGCGTCGCCGGCTGGGGGAGGTCGATCGGCCTGTTAACCGCCGAGCAAGTTAGCGAAGCGGCAAGGCCGCCACTTCGGGCGGGTATCTAAACCGCTTCCGGGATTGCCGTTTTCCGTTGAACCGAGGGCAGCTGCTCGGTCATCACTGCGCGAAACGTTTGGTGTTGAGCGCTAGCATCTGCGATTGAGCTCTGGCGGGCGAGCTGCTAGAGTCCGCGCGATTCCTGAATCGACTTGATCTTGTGCCACGGAGCGGTGCTGTGACAGAGCGATACTCGCGACGCGGATTCTTCGCCATTTCCACCGTGTTCCTGCTCGGAGGCAGCGTCGTCGGCTGCGGCTCGATCCTGTATCCCGAAAGGGTGGGGCAGCCGCGCGGGGGGCCGCTTGACTGGAAGGTCGTGGCGCTCGACGGTGTCGGGTTGATTTTTTTCTTTGTACCCGGTGTGGTGGCGTTCGCCGTTGACTTCTACAACGGCGCCATTTTCCTTCCCCCCTGCTACTACCAGGGCGCTGACAATCCGTCCGGTCGCGCGGCGGCGTTAGCAACCGTTAAGGCTCCGCCGGGCGTGTTGAGCCAGGCAGCAATCGAGAAAATTGTCTCGCGGGAGATCGACCGCCCTGTCCGACTTTCGCCCGGCGCCTATCAAACGGCCGAACTCGACAGCGTCGACCAGTTCTGGGATACGCACGATCGCCTGGCCGTTCTACCTGGGTAAGTCGCCGGCGACGAAAGCACCCCGAGTTGCTCTCCCGGCCGCACCAAATTCCTGGGAATGAGACATCCAACTTCGCCGTCCCCCGCACACCAGCGAGGCGACCGCGCATGTTCGTCGATTCCCGGATATAATAATGGGGAGCTACGTTAAAAATTGGGATCCGCCGCCTGCTTCGCGATGAGCTTTTGCAGCCTCTTCCTGATTGCAGCGGGCTCTCTCGTTTGCATGGGTATCCGAAGCATCGAAATGCTTCCTGTCCGTTGGCGCCGCTGACGATCTTGTTGACAAGTCCCAGAAGAAATTCGTCATGAAAGCATTTTATACGGTCATCGTTATGTTGCTCTTCGGCTCACTCGCGTGTGCGGAGGAGACGGTGCAGGTCAACTCCAAACTACTCTCCGGGTTTATTAAAGAACATTGCCTGCAATGCCACGGGGCGAGCGATCCCGAAGGCGACCTCAGGCTCGATAACCTTGGTCCCGAACTCAGCACCCAGGAGTCCATACGAAACTGGCATCGTGTCTTCAATGCTCTGAGAAATGAGAAGATGCCGCCCGAAGACGAACCCCGGCCCGACGCTGGCAAGCTGAAAGCGGTCGTCGATCACCTGTACGTGACGTTGTCCGCTGCGGAGCCGCTGGTGGGCCGCCCTCCGCAGTACAAAGCCGAAGGGATTGAGATTCCCGACGCCAACGCGGAGGAACCTCTCGCAAAAATCTTCAGCCAGCAAGCGGCCGTGCAGTATCTGGACGATGGCGCCGTCGCCTGGGCGAATTCCTATCGGTGCATCGCCTGCCACACCAGCGGCACGTATATGGCCGAACGGCCGGTCCTGACCAAAACGCTCGGTCCGCCTCGAGAAGAAATGCTGAAGAGTTTCACCGACGCCGTTAACACGCAAGCCGCCTCCAAGGGCGACTTCTGGTACGTCTGGCGCAGCCTGGGTCTGGCCCAGTGGGACAAGCATGTTACCGGCAAGCTTTCCGAACCTGCCGCCGCCGCGCTGCGAGAGATGTTTTCGCGACAGCAAGAGGACGGAACCTGGGACATGGCTCAGCGCCGGATACAGATCCCCCATGTCACCACCCGTTTCGAGCTGGCCGTGCAGGCCGCCCGGGCCGTGACCGCCGCCCCCGGCTGGCTGGATAACCTGGAAGAAGAAGACCTGCGTCAGGGTGTCGAACGCCTGAAGACCTATCTCCGCGAACACGAACCTCGCCATGACTACGAGCTCGCGTTGATGTTAAGGGTGGATACCCTGCTGCCCGGAGTTGTCACCCCGCAGGAACGGGACAAGGCCATCGCCATGCTCCGGCGTGAACAACTGGACGACGGCGGCTGGTCGACGCGCCGCATGTCCGATCCAAGTAACTGGTCCCTGCGGCTTGATCCTCGCCTCGTCGGAACGCTGCAGAGCAAACCGGACGCCCTGAATCCCGGCAGCGACGCCTACATGACCGGGCTGGCGATTGTGCTGCTCCGCGAATCGGGCGTCCCGACTGCAGACCGGCAGATCCAACGCGGGATCTCCTGGCTGAAGAGCCGCCAGCGACAAAGCGGCCGCTGGTGGCTGGAGAGCCTTACTTTCCCGGTCCGCAAGCCGGGTGACACCCCCGGCGACAAACGGCGGCATTTCACCACCTACATCGCCACGGCGCAAGCCATGCGAGCCCTGGACCTTTGCGGCGAACTCGAGCCCGTCATTTCATCCAAGTGAGGAAGGCGCGGTCACAGGACCGCACCTTGCCAGCGAATATTCGGACCGGAGAAAACTGACATAAGACCGTTAAGCTTCGCCAGCGAGCCTTGAACGCGTTGCAGTCCGTCAGGGACGCTCCGAGGTGGTCGCACTCTTCGGCCGAATCAGGGGAGCGGTCGGTCGGCGATTGGCTTGGATCTCGGCGACGTGGGTATCGTAAGCCTGCTGCAACTGCTTGACCACGTCGGGATACTCGGCGGCCAGGTTGGTCGTTTCGCTAATATCCGCCACGGTGTCGTAAAGTTGCACCGGCTCTTTGGAAGCGTTCTCGACCGTTTGGCCTCGGCGTCGGCCGCCTTCTCCTTCACGCCAGGGATAGAATTTCCACTTGCCGCTGCGCACCGTGCCCGGGCCGTGCATCAGGACGTAGGTTTCGTGAGGGCTCTTGGCCCCCTTCTCTCCCGACATGAGCGGCCAGATATCCAGACCGTCGATCTTGCGCTCCGGCAGTTTCGCCCCGGCCAGCCTGGCGACGGTCGGCAAAACGTCGATGGAAGCGGCGACCTCCGTGCAGACCGAGCCCGCAGGAATTTTTCCCGGCCAGCGCATCAGAGTGGGCTCGCGGATCCCGCCGTCGTAAACGCTGCCTTTTTTGGCGCGCAAGGGAAGCGACGAGCCGACCGCGGCGCCGTTGTCGCTGGTGAAGATCACCAGCGTTTGTTCGTCAATGCCCGCTTCCTGCACGGCTTTGAGAATCTCCCCGACGGACCAATCGACTTCTTCAATGGCGTCCCAGATCAACTTGCCGGTTCGGCCTTCGAATTCTTTGGATACGGCCAGCGGCAGGTGGACCATGGTGTGCGGCAGGTAAAGGAAGAAAGGCTGGTCGCCGCTCTCATTGATAAAACGAATCGCTTCTTCGGTGTAGCGTTTGGTGAGCGTCGTCTGGTCGGCCGGATACTCGATTACCTCATCGCCCCGCATCAGGGGAACCCAGTTCCGGTGTTTATGACCCGCCTGCAATTGCTCCCGGGTCAGACCTTCTCGCAGCAAAATGTCGTCGGCCAGTTTGTTGGCCGGATCAATCCACATATCGTTGCTATACGGAATGCCATAGTAAGAATCGAAACCTTGCATCGTCGGCAAGCAGGGCGGCAGGTGCCCCAGATGCCACTTGCCGACGCAGGCGGTTTTGTATCCGGCCTGCTTCAGGACTTCGGCGATGGTGACTTCCTCCGGGTGAAGTCCTGCCTGGCTGTTGGGGAAGAGCACGGCGTTCATGCTAAGCCGCTGATAATGGGCGCCCGTCATCAAGGCCGTTCGCGAACCCGAGCAGACCGCACACCCGACATAGAAGTCGTTGAACCGCATCCCCTCGGTCGCCATCCGATCAAGGTTCGGTGTTTTCGGCCCTGTCGCGCCGTTGAAGCCGACGTCTCCGTAGCCCATGTCGTCAATGAAAATCAGAATCACATTCGGGCGATCCGCCGCAGTCGTCGCGCCGGCGGTCGCCAGAAGCAGGATCATAGAAAGAAGCATTCGCATAAGGTGGTTTGCCTGGCCGAAGGGAGAAATTTTGATGAGGAAACATGAACCCCTGCTTGCATCGTGACGACGGCGGACGGGGTTTTCAACCCGCTTACTATGGAGAATGACAGGCTCGCCAGCAAGCACCAAATCGTGTGAGCTCCGTTTCCCCATCCATGACCTGCGGCGCATCCGGATCCGCAAACCGCTGCCAGGCGGCGACGTCATTGGCCGCTTTGGAAACTTGCGCTGGTCCGGCTCCAGGACGGGATGTCACGCGGGAAATCGCCTGCCGCCCCGGTCGACTACGCTTTCCTTCATGCTGGTAGCGGCCCAGAACGCATGCAAGTCGCACCGCTCTTCTGCCAGCAGAGTTCCAAAGTAACGGCTGGGCGCCGTTCGTCCGGCGCCATTTTGATGTCGGGATGGCGGCCGGAACACCCACACTTTCGTGACAGAACGTTAACACAGGCCCGGGAGCCCGCAGCGGACGGCGGTCGCTTACAATGGGGCAAACCTGCCTGCCTTTTTCCTCCGCGAGGACTGCCGTATGTGTCTTCCAATCCGCCGCCATTGTTTGGCCGTTTTTTCGATTCTCGCCGTACTCGGCTGTATCACTGTCCCGGCGCGGGGCGCACCGCCGGAAGCCGCGTTTGACATTCTGCTGCGCGGCGGTTTGGTGATCGACGGGACCGGCAAGCCGGGCGCCCGGGCCGATGTCGGCATCCGCGAGGGTCGCATCGCGGCGATCGGGGCGCTCGAAGCTTCCCAGGGAACGATCGAGATTGACGCCGACGGACTTGTCGTTTGCCCTGGGTTTATCGATCTGCACAGCCACGCCGATCGCGGCATTCTGCAGTATCGCAGCGCCGAGAACTATATCCGGCAAGGCGTCGCCACCCTGGTTTGCGGCAACTGTGGAATGTCGCCCACCAATGTGGCGGAGTTCTTCGGCAAACTCCGCGATGGCGGAACCGGGCCGAATATCGCGCTGCTGATCGGACATGGCAGCGTAAGAGAAAAAATCGTCGGCAGCCGCAACGTAGCGCCCGACGAAGCCCAAATGACGGCCATGAAACGCGAGATCCGCAAGGCGATGGAAGACGGCGCGGTCGGCATGTCCACCAGTCTCCGCTACGGAACAGGGGCCTTCGCCAGCGCCGAGGAGATTGCCGAGTTAGCCAAAGAGCTCGCTCCCTATGGCGGGTTCTACGCGACCCACATGCGCGAAGAGGGATCGCAAATCCTCGAAGCGATTGAGGAAGCGCTGGAGATCGGCCGTCTGTCGGGAACGCCTGTGCATATCTCGCATCACAAGATTGCGTCGGCTTCGGTGTTTGGGTTGACCCGTCTGACGCTGGAACGGATTGAGAAAGCGCGGGCCGCCGGCGTCGATGTGACGCTCGACCAGTATCCGTACGGAGCAGGCAGCAGCCGGTTGGCCGTGTATGTGCCGCAGGATTCACTCTCGGGCGGGATCGAAGCTTTCCGCGAGCGGATCGCCGACCCGGAGCAGCATCGCAAGATCGCCGGCCAGATTGAAGTCCTGCTGCTGGACAAACTCTATGAGCCTGGCCAGAGTCCCAGGAACGAAGCCGACAACATTCGCGCCCTGGCTCGACTGCAGATTGCCCGCGCAAAGCAGACGCCGCAGTTTGAAGGGAAGAACCTCACAGAGGTGCTGCAGGCGCGCGGCGAGGCCGTCACCTTGCCCAACGGGGCCGAACTGCTGATTGAATTGGTGAGCCAGGAGGTGGTTGGCATTAACCATACGCTCGACGCGCAGCCGGGCGGCGATGTTGACCGAGTGATGCAGTATCCGTTGACGTCGCATGCTTCCGACGGCGCCGTCTTTAAGTTTGGCGAAGGGAACCCGCATCCGCGTTCTTACGGATGTTTTCCGCGCGTGCTCGGCCACTATGTGCGGGAGCGTCAGTTACTATCCCTGGAAGCGGCGATTCGCAAAATGACCTGGCAGCCCGCCCAGCGTCTGGGATGGACGGATCGCGGAATCGTGCGGGAAGGCGCCTGGGCCGACCTGGCTGTTTTCGATCCGAAAACGATTAGCGACAAGGCCACGTTCCAGAAGCCGCACCAGTATTCGGTCGGCGTCGAACATGTGATCGTCGGTGGGGAACTGGTGTTGCACAAGGGCCAAATGACAGGCTCGCTGCCGGGGCGGCCCGTCGGGCTGCCCGCCAAGAAGTCCCCTTGATCGCCGCGCCCGCCCGGGATCTTTTTGCGGTCCGGCTCGTTCACCGTCGCGCCACGACCAGACTGGCCGTTTCGAGGTTCCGGCGGCGAGTCTTGACAATCGGAAACGAGCGACTTGCCTTTCTCTTTTTTCTTTCTTCGCGGGAACAACTGCGTGAGCGCTTCGCCTTTGGAACAGGATCCATCGTCCTTCGCGGGAACTCGGCACACGCTGCAGCGGGTGCTGGGCGTGCGGATTGCGATGGCGGTCGTGGTCGGCAATGTGATTGGATCAGGAATTTTTCTCAAGCCGGGCAACATTGCCGGCGAGTGCGGGAGCTTTCCGATCATCATCAGCGTCTGGGTGCTGGGCGGCGTTCTCTGCTTCCTGGGCGCTTTGTGCTTTGCGGAACTGGCTGCGATGCTGCCACAGGCGGGCGGAATGTACGTTTATTTGCGGGAAGCCTACGGCCGGCCGGTTGCTTTCCTGTTTGGCTGGAGCGAGTTTCTCTTCAGCCGCCCGGCTTCGATCGGGGCGCTCGCGGTGGCGTTTGTGGGCTCGCTGGCGCTGGCCAACAACTGGCAACTGTCGTCGCCGGGGCAGGCCGCGCTGGCCGGCCTTTTGATCGGTTCGGTCGCCTGGATCAATATCCTGGGCGTCATCTGGGGCGGACGCCTGCAGATGGTCGTCACCGTGATCAAGGTAGCGTTTCTGGCCTTGGTCGCCCTTTCCCCTCTGCTGGTGCTGCCGTTCAGCGAAACGACGTTCGAACTGGCCAATTACGCCACGACGGTTGTCCCACGGCAAACAACGCTGGCGGGCCAGGTGGGGGCGGTGTTGTTAGCGGTCATGTGGGCGTACAACGGCTGGGACGGGGTGACTCCCTTGGCGGAAGAGATCCGCGACCCGGGTCGCAATATTCCGCTGGCCCTGTTCGGCGGGATTGGCGTCCTGGTAGTGCTCTATGTTTCCGCCAATTTCGCCTACCACGGCGTGCTATCGATGAGCCAGATTGCCGACGCCGGCGATCACGCTGCGGAACAGATGTTGTACCGCCTGTTTGGATCGCTGGGACTCTCCGCCATGTCGGCCGTTATCATGTGCAGCACTTTCGGGGCGATCAACACCAACTTTCTTCAGGCGCCGCGGATCACGTTTGCAATGGGCCGCGACGGCGTGTTCTTTCGAATTCTGGGAGCCGTGCATGCCGTTTATCGTACGCCCTCGGTAGCGATTGTGGTCAATGCTTTGATGGCGTTCCTGCTGGTGCTGGCCGTTGCTTTGGCGAAGTTTCTCCTGCGTGACCTGTCTGCGGAGAGCTTCCGTAGCAACCTGGCTCAGCAGGTGATCGCCAGCCTCCAGGCGGATACAATTTTCGATCTGCTAACGAACTTCGTGATTTTCACGGCGAGTATTTTCTATACCTTGACGGTGCTGGCGGTGATCGTGCTGCGGATCCGCCGTCCAGATCTAAAGCGGCCCTACAAAGCGTGGGGCTATCCGCTGGCGCCTGCGGCGTTTCTGGCGGTTTACGTGTGGTTCCTTTGGCAAATCTACTGGAGTAAGCCGCTGGAATCCCACACCGGCCTGATGCTGATCGCCCTGGGGATTCCGGTCTATTTTCTCTACCAGTATTTAGCAGGAAAAAGAACAAAAGCAGATTCCTGAGTCGCAAACGCAAGCAGTTCTATTCGCCTTTATTGGACGAATCTCCCGGAGCAAATCAACGCCGCCAGAACGCCCTCACCGGTCGCCATCCTGGACGTTGTCGACGGCAACCTTGCTGGGAGGGCAACGCGGCCCGCCTCCGCGGGGACGCAGCGAAAAAGCCCAGGCGTTATGGCCTGGGCTCTTTCGTCTCGATCCGCGTTACCGCCGGGCGGTTGTACGCGAAATTAATAGCGGAGCAGCACGCCGAGTTGCGGGTTGCGGGAGGGCAGCACGGCGTCTTCGGGTTTCAGGCTGAGACCGTCGGAGGCTCGCAGTTCAATCAGGTACGTTTTCCCTGGCTCAGCTTTGATCGAAACGGCCTGACCGTGGGCGGCCCTGATACCCATGGCGTGGGCCCGTTCCTGGTCGTTGGCGATCGTCCAGAACTCGTCCCAGATGTTCTTCTCAAACTCTGACATGGCAGTGCCGCGAGCGTAAGCGGTAGGCCGGGTGCCGGGAACATCGAGAGAGAAGCCGTCTTGCGGCGACTGCTTCTCACCGAAGATACGATGGAACAGCACCAGGGACGTCGCCCGAGCCAAGTCGGCTTCTTCGACGTAGTGATCGTCGAATTTGACAATCCAGGCGTCGACGTAAACCATGTCGCCATTAACCTGGAAGCGACGGATGCCGTCGATCGGTTCGCCTTCGTCGTTGATTTCCGTAAATTCCAGATCCGTGTGCACCATACCGTCGTCCCCTTTAGAGATGCCTAGCACCTTCAGACGAGCGAGACGATGGTCGACTTTGAGTAGACGCATGGCGGTGTCCAGGTGCTCAATCTCGGCGACCTGCTCGACAATCACCGCGTCTTTTTCTTCAATGATGACGTCTTTTTTTGCGTTAGAAATGGTCAGGTCGCTGATTTTGCCGACCTGGTCTTCGATGACGGCGTCTTTCTTTTCGCTTTCCAGTTTCACCGCCTGGAACTGCTTGTCCCGTTCCGCCAGGGCGGTTGCCGTCTGTTCCAGCTTCTCCTGGGCGTTGGTCAGTTCCTGCTGGGTCTTCGCCGCCTGGTTGCTGGAAGCGTTGTACGTATTGAAGCCCATCCAGCTGGCTACACCGGCCGCCGCAAGCAGAGCCGTGGCGAGCGCAGTGCGCACTACGCTGTTGAGCGTTTTGACATTTTCGATGGCCGACATGGTGGACCTCCCAAACATGAATGCTGGCAGCGCGGCTGCCAGGCCGTTCGGGTGAAGCCAAACGGCAAGCGGAAACGCAGGCGCAATACACGACTTTAAGCAGGAAACTAAGTAATTGTACGTTATGATTATTAATCGGCCATTTTCGACCGATTTCGCCTGCTTTGCCGAATGATGAGGCTTGCGCCGTTTGTTGGAGTTATATGGACATTAACCGCGATTCAAGCGGATTGGCGTCCTGCCAGCAGCCTGTCGACTGCCGCTCCAATGTCGTCGCTCGCCATTAAATGCTCCCCAACCAGAATCGCATCAACCCCGGCACTGGCCAGAAAAGCCACATCAGCGGCGCTATGAATTCCGCTCTCTCCGACTAGCAGGCACTCGTCGGGTAATCCTTCTTTCATGCGAACGGTGTGCCGAAGATCGGTCTGAAAGGTTTTTAGATCCCGATTATTTACGCCAACCAGGGTTGCTCCCGCGTCGAGGACCCGCTGGCGATTGTCCGGTTCGTAAAATTCCACCAAAGGCGTCATCCCCAGTTCGATCGCTTCATTGTGCAATTTGCGAAGCGAACAGTCGTCGAGGCATTCGGCGATCAACAGCACCGCGTCGGCTCCCGCCAGTCGAGCCGTCAGCAGCTGGTGGGTATCCAGAATAAAATCTTTTCGCAGCAGCGGCAGATCGACCGCCTGTCGGATGGCGGACAAAAAGGCAAGGTCGCCTTGGAAAAACGCGCGATCCGTCAGCACACTGATGCAACTCGCACCATGCGACTGGTAAATCTGCGCGATCTCCACGGGATGGAAATCCTCCCGGATTACCCCTTTGGAGGGGCTGGCCTTCTTCACTTCGGCAATCAGCCGGATCGGTCCAGGCGCCGACAGGGCGGCGAAAAAGTCGCGCACCGGCGGAGCATCGGCCAAGGCGGCTCGTAGCTCTTTTTCCGGCCGATCGACTTTTTCCTGGGCAATCTCCTCACGCTTGGTGGCGACGATTTTATCGAGAATGGTCGACAAGGGGATGGGTTCCAGCAGAGTTGAGAAAACAGTTAAACGTCCTTCGCAAACTACCGATTTCCTGGCGTTACCACAACCGGCGACGGCCAGCCGGCCCCCCTGTTCGATTCTGGGGAAGAGAGAGCGAGAAACCACGTCGACCGCGCTGATGCCCCCGATCCTGGTGGAAAACGCTCTTTTCCCAAAGGGACGAAAGGCGTACGTTTTCTGGCGGTCCGCCCTGCGCGCTTGCCCGGCCCAGAAGATTGCGAAAACGAACGGCGTGATGCTTCCGTTGCAATCCGACCGGGGCGACACGCCAGCCGGAAGCGGACTCCAGCTGCGATCTACCGCGGCCGAAGGGAAACGTCATCAAGCGGCGGCCCCTGCCGGGACGCCATTGCCACCGAGGATCTTTCCATGCGTTCCAAATTCAAACGGGGAACCGGGCTCGCAAGTCTGGCCTGGGGGATGCTCTCGCTGACCGCCCTGGCAGTCGAGCCCGATCTGACTCCGCCGCCCTTGCTCTCCCCGGTCGCCCCGGTCGCCCCGGTCGCTGCTCTGCGATCCGCGCCGCCAGCGCTAGCGCCGGCGGCAGCCATCCCGGCGCTCCCGCAGCAACTGGAACCCCGACTGCGGACGTTACCGGAGCCTCCGCCTTTTCTGCTCCGCCCAGAAGCCGAAGCAGAGGAGCCGAAGCTGGCGACCCCGCCTGATGCACCTGAAGAGCCGCCGGCAGGCGTCGCCCCCTTCCAGTTCAGCGACGAACTGAACTCCCTGCTCAATGCGATTGTCCGCGCCAATGTGCCGCACACCTTTCAGGACGAACGCAAATGGGGCCGCACCAAAGAAGTCTGGGCCGGCATTCGCTTGCGACGGGAAGGATTAAAGATCGAAACAGAGCGAAGGAAAAAAGTCGTCAACGACGGCGACTGGTGGCGCCACGAAGCGGCCCTGCTGGGGCCGCAGAAAAACCTGCTGGTGCGGTTCCAGAACCCGGTCGAACAGGCCGATGGCAGTGTTGCCTTTGACGCCATTTTCTCGACCCCTTTGCAAGTCCACAGTCGCTACGCCAAATGGGTGCAGGGCGTGCAACTGCTGTCGATCAGCGCCGATGCCCGGGCGACCATTCGCCTGGAAGTCCGGTGCGAAATGCGGGTGCAACTGGACCCGTCCAAACTGCCGCCCGACTTCGTGCTGCTGCCGCAAGCCACGGCGGCCCGACTGACGTTGTCGGACTTCCGACTGGATCGCATCAGCAAGGTTGGCGGGGCCATCGCCAACGAAATTGGCGAAGCGGCCGAAGGGGTGCTGCGCGAGAAACTTGAGGACTACGAGCCCAAGCTGGTGCAAAAGATCAACGCAGCAATCGCCAAGAAAAAGGATCGCCTGCGGGTGTCGATGCAAGACATGCTCCAGTCGAAATGGAGCGACCTGACCACGCCCGCAACCGCCCAGGGCGAATGAACCGCCGGCCTCTTTCGTCGGCACATTCCCAGGCGGGCTACCCCGCCAAACGTTCCGCCAACCCGCTCAGCACGGCGGCGTAGCAGCCGGAAGGATCACGAAACGCAAAGCGTCGGCTGTTCTCGCCGCTGACTTCGATCGCGATTTCAAGCCGCTCCTCCGGCAGACAGGCATCGACCCGATCGGCCCATTCGATCAGCGTGATGTCGTCGGATTCAAAGTACTCGTCGGGGCCAAGCTCCAGGAATTCATCGTCGTCGTTCAGTCGATAGGCGTCAAAGTGATGCAGTCGACGGCTGCCCTGGTAGTGCTGACAAAGGACAAAAGTCGGGCTGACGACCTCGTGCCGCGGCACGCCATACCCCGCAGCGAGCGCTTGCACCAGTCGCGTCTTGCCGGCGCCCAGGGTGCCCAGCAGCGCCACGACGCATCCCGACGGCAGAACCTCCGCCAGTGCTTGTCCCGCACGATCCGTGTCGGCGAGCGAATGGGCCTCGAACAAATAAGGGGATGCGGCGGCGCTCATGCTGTGATTTACTCCGTGAAACGATGTTCAAACCCACGCGGCTCCAGGGCTTCCCGGCCATGCGGCGTACGTCGCCACAAACCGGGTCGGGCTATCATAACGCCGATCCGCGTGACGGGAACGCCCAAGGGCTGGTCGCGCAACAACTGCTCAGCCGCCCGCGGTGGGGCGGTGAAGATCAACTCAAAATCCTCGCCGTCGGCGAGCGCGTGGTCAAGTGCGGTCGACGGACCTACGCGGGCCGCCAGTTCCCGCGCTGCGGCCGAGATGGGGATCGCTTCCAGGTCTAGCTCCACCCCCAGCGAACTGGCCCGCGTGAGGCGGTCGAGGTCGATCAGCAGGCCATCGCTGATGTCGGCCGCCGCGGATGCCTGGTAATCGCGGCGCAGCGTGATCGCTTCCTCTACGCGCGGCATAAAGTCAAAGTGCTTGCCCAGAATGCTGCCGCCTAGATCGCCTGTGACCAGGACATGATCGCCCTGCTGGGCCCCGCTGCGGCGGAGCAAGCCGCACGGCGTCGGTTCCCCCAGCACGGTGACAGAGATCGCCAGTTTGCCGTTCCAGCTGTTCGTATCGCCGCCAGCGATAGAAGTGGAATACTGCCGCGCCAACGGCGCCATGCCGGCATACAGCTGTTTGGCCAGGACGCCGCCGCCTTCACGCGGCAACAACAGGGAAACGAGCGCCGCCACGGGCCGCGCCGCCATGGCCGCCATGTCGCTCAGGTTGACGGCCAGCGCTTTCCGCCCGATCCGCTGGGGGTCGCACTCGGCCAGAATGAAGTCAACCTCGTCGGTAATCATATCGACGGCGGCGACACAGTCTCCGCCCAGGCGGATCACCGCGGCGTCGTCGCCAATCCCGACCGGCACGCGATCGTCCGCCGGCTCGTTCCTTTGCAGGTACTCAATGAACGACCGCTCCATGGGACAGGATTCGCCGCAAGGCGATTCTCTTCTGGTTCGCTGATTTCTTTCCGGCCGGCAGGCCGACCCAAAGCGGAAGCGCCGACGTACTGCTTGTGCAAGGTCAACCGCCGCCCGACTGCCTGTGGTTATCGCAAAAAAGCGAGCCAGGAGCCAGCGGTCGGAACTGGCCTTCCGCCTTTTCGACCGGGGCGCCTATAATCCGCGGCAATCCTTCCCCTCTTCACCGATGGCGACGGATAAAGAGCGGGCCGGGTATGCCGCTTGTCGATAATAGCATTGCCAGCAAGCCCTGGGCTGAATGACGGTCCGACCGGGATCTGGCGAGGAACTGAATATTTCTGCGAAGGAACGACAATGCGGCTCCTGATGATCGCCTTTACCATCCTGGCAGTTTCCGCCTCCGCCGGTTGCGGCATGACCCGCAATATCTTTTACCCCGGCAGCATTGAACAGCAGCAACGCTTCGCCACGCTGCATGACCCGTACCCGGACAATGTGGCCGGTCCCGAGGTCGTCGGCGGACGGCCGCTTTCGTTCGCCAATCCCCAGCCGGAACCGGTCCGCAGCGACTACGCCCGCAACTATTTCATGTTCGGCCGCTAGTGGTGCGTCAATCTTCAATCTTAGAGTGAGTGATTTCGGCCGTGCTGCTGTGCTGCCAAAAAAACCGGGGGTTAGCGCCCGGCGGCTGATTGAGAGAAACCTGATTTTATGGTTTGACGCACCACGAGTGCTGCGTCAAGGCAAAGAGTTCGGGTTCTTCCCATTAGCCGTTTTGGCGATAGCCACGGTTAACTAAAAGGAACAGCGGCTCGCGCGAAAATGGCCAAACCTGAAATGGAAACTTGACGCACCACTAGTGCAAGTTCTTCGGCAGAGGACTGGGTTGCAAGTTGGTGCGGGAGCATGAAGGCAAAGGGACTTGTGGCCCAGTCCGCCACCGTGTTCCCTGAAGGCTAGTGGTGCGTCAATCTTCAATCTTCGAGTGAGCGATTTCGGCCGTGCTGCTGTGCTGCCAAGAAAACCGTGGGCTAGCGCCCGGCGGCTGATTGAGAGAAACCTGTTATTATGGTTTGACGCACCACGAGTGCTGCGTCAAGGCAAAGAGTTCGGGTTCTTCCAATTAGCCGTTTTGGCGATAGCCACGGTTAACTAAAAGGAACAGCGGCTCGCGCGAAAATGACCAAACCTGAAATGGAAACTTGACGCACCACTAGTGCAAGTTCTTCGGCAGAGGACTGGGTTGCAAGTTGGTGCGGGAGCATGAAGGCAAAGGGACTTGTGGCCCAGTCCACCACCGTGTTCCCTGAAGGCTAGTGCTGCGTCAAACTTCAATCTTAGAGTGAGTGATTTCGGCCGTGCTGCTGTGCTGCCAAAAAAACCGGGGGCTAGAGCCCGGCGGCTGATTGAGAGAAACCTGATTTTATGGTTTGACGCACCACGAGTACTGCGTCAAGGCAAAGAGTTCGGGTTCTTCCAATTAGCCGTTTTGGCGATAGCCACGGTTAACTAAAAGGAACAGCGGCTCGCGCGAAAATGGCCAAACCTGAAATGGAAACTTGACGCACCACTAGTGCAAGTTCTTCGGCAGAGGACTGGGTTGCAAGTTGGTGCGGGAGCATGAAGGCAAAGGAACTTGTGGCCCAGTCCACCACCGTGTTCCCTGAAGGCTAGTGGTGCGTCAATCTTCAATCTTAGAGTGAGCGATTTCGGCCGTGCTGCTGTGCTGCCAAAAAAACCGGGGGCTAGCGACCCGGCGGCTGATTGAGAGAAACCTGATTTTATGGTTTGAGGCACCACGAGTGTCAGAGTCGACGGCGACAGCTTAGAAGGAAGCCGTTAGCGGAGATAGACGCCAGGGTTGTACGGGTAGTAGCTCCGGCGGCGACCGCCGAAACGCCATTCGATGCCGGCGGTTAGCGAGATATTCTGCATCATGCTGACGTTCGGTCCGCCAAACGCAATGTTGTCGTGCAGGTCGAAGCGAACGGCCGCCCAGGGTTTCCAGAAGTACTTGATACCGACGCCAAGCGGTAACTGGAACGTGCTTTCGCTGTAGTGCCGGCCCTGCTCATCGTAAAAGTTGAACTGGGCCAGTCCTGCGCCCAGAGAAAAGTAGGGCCGCCAGCGATCGTCGCCCAGTGGGTAGTAGACCACGTGGAAGTCGAAGAACTGCACTTCATTCCGCCGCGGCGCTGGTCCATTGGGATAACCAATGTCGGTATCGGCGATCGCGTAGCGGGCCTCGACGCCCCAACTGTCGGCCATGTCGGCGCCAATTCTTATGCCGCCGAGAAATCCAGCCCCGCCGCGGACCTGGCTGCCGAGCGGATTGTCGGTGAACAGGCCGCCCACAATCATGTCGGCATGATAAGGCCGATTCAGCCAGCTGGAACCGACCAGCGGCTCCTGGGGAGCCCAGAGACCCGTACCGCTCCAGGGCGCCAGGCTGTGCAAACGGTGGCCGAACCAGCCCTGGGAGATAAAGTCGTCGCCTCTGCCGCCGCGATAGCGCCGGCCAGCGCCAGGGCTCCAGCCGTCATCGCAGCTCTCGCCAAAACTTTCAGTCGGGGGCTGTTCATCCGCGAAGTATTCGTCGGGCCCCAGCAGGTAGTCGTCATCAAAGGCAGGCTGACGAAGACCGGGCGATTCCCCTTGCGCAGCACGTTCCCCCACGCTGAAAATCAGCGGCATAAAAAGCAGCAGGAGCCAGCAGTGCTTGCAACGCATGGCGCAGCCTTGAAGGACGCAAAACGGCGGCCAGATTCGCCGAGGAAAAGCGGGCCGAGTATGGCGACGCGTCCCGAATCCGTCAACGTCGATTTGTCGGCGTTTTGCCCCTGCTGTTGCGTCCTTCCCGGCGATCGGTTATCCGGCTGAAGTCGGGCAGACTTCGGCGTTCCACACCACCACGTCCAGACGCTTTGCAAAATGCAGAAGGGGCGGGCTGTCAGGCAGGTCGATGTTCCACGGCGAAAGCATGGTGTTGTTGGTAATCGTGGCTGCGGCAGGCTGCAGGGGCCAGGGGACGTGCTGCACTTCGTTCCGCAAAATCCGTCCGTCGGGCGATTGGGCGTACAGGCAGTAGCGTTCCGTCAGCCAGCTTTCCAGCGTGCCCGGCTGCGACGCATACACGTCGCCGGTGGGACGCCAGGTCGCTTCAAACGCTGCGTCTCCCTGCGTGCGTCGAGAGTAATAGTGGTAAGTATCGCCTTCCTGTTTCAGGCTCATCTGAGCTCGATAGTAGGGCAGGTAAAAGAACCGGCTTGCCGCCCAGATGGCGAGCGGGTTGGTCGCGTCGAGGCTCAAAAACCAGACACCCGGCTTGCCCTCGGTTTCAACGTACGTCCGCACATTGATCTCGGGAAAGGCAGAAATCCAGGGCATGTCGGGCAAGGGTCGCCGCATGACGCCCGCCATGCGGAAGGGAACAATGCCGATCCAGGCCGAACCGTCGAATTCTTGCAGTTCGACCTCCCGCGGCACACAAGAACGAAGAACGTCTGCCGGAACGGGCCAGTGCATGAACAGCAAGTCGCGCCACGACTGACGCCAGGTCCACGGGCTGGCCGGGGCTTTCCAGGGGCGATGATCTGTCTGCGAGAAAGCCGAATGCATGAGCGGATCCGCCAGAAAAAGGGAAAGGTTGCTAGTGGCGCGTCAAACCATAAAATCAGGTTTCTCTAAATCAGCCATTGGGCGCTAGCCCCCGGTTTTTTGGCAGCACAGCAGCACGGCCGAAATCGCTCACTCTAAGATTGAAGTTTGACGCACCACTGGTCGCCCGGTACTCCCCGCAAAAGGACGGGTCAATTAACCCATTTCGTAGCGAGGGAAGTCATTTCGTCACCGCCGCAGCTAAGGCCGGGCGGGCAGGCGACGAATGCAAGAATATCGGGCGATGGCGCCAATTGCCTTCTAATTCCGATCTCCGATGCGGTTGTAACGGCGGGTTCGATTGTATTTCCCGTCGGCAGGCGATAAAAATAGAGAAAGGGACGATCCCCTTCCATTGCTGCCTGAGAAACCCCTCGAATCCCAAGGGAAGTCGTTATGAAATCGCTCGCTCTCAGTTTACTTACTGTTTTACTGGCAGCCGCACCGGTCTGGGCCGAAGCGCCTGCGAAGCCGGATCAGGCGGAATTGTTCCAGCAGTTTGAGAAAACCCTTTCCGGCGCCCGGCTTGTCGGCAACTTTACCGTGACGGGAAAAGACACCGACAAATTGCGGAAGGAAGAATACGTGATCACCAGCGTCACCAAGTTAGACGAAGGCGACTACTGGCTGTTCAAAGCGAGAATCAAATATGGCGAGCATGACCTTGAAGTGCCAATGCCGCTGCAGGTGAAGTGGGCAGGCGACACCCCCGTGATCACCCTCGACGAAGTCAAGATTCCCGGCCTGGGCACGTTCAACTCGCGCGTGGTGATCGAAAACGGCAAGTATGCGGGCACCTGGACCCACGGCAAAGTCGGCGGCCACCTGTTTGGCGTGATTGTTCCCCTGGACGAGAACAAAGAGAAGCCGGCCAAAGATTCGGAAACGAACTAACCCGACGGTTCGGGAAACTTTGGTCGAAAGAAACGGGCCAACCGCCTGGTCAGGGGCATACCCACACGCTGCAGAGCGCGCCCTGAACAGGCGGCCATTAGGGGTTGCGCAAAGCTGCAGCGTGCGCACGCAGAAAACGTGGTATATTTTTGTCTGGCGTCGATGTCGAAAACATTGGAGAATGTAGGGGCCAATCGCCCTGTACCGGTTATCTGACTCGGCAAACTCGGGCAGGGCATCGTGGAAAGTCGCCTGATTCGTCCCGCCTGCCCCCCACATCTGCTTGCCGCTGAAGAAGAATCGGAAACCTGGAACAAGCCCGGAAGGCGTAGCTCAAATGACCACCATGATTTTTTCCTTTCGCCGCTGCCTTAGCCGGGGAATGCTGGCTGCCGCCTGTCTGCTGGCGACGCTGCCCGGGACTTTACGGGCGGCCGAGGACGAAGCGCCGGCGAAGCCGACAGCCGAAAGTCTCGATCGCTGGGTGCACAACCTGGACGCCGACGAATACAGCATTCGCGAAGGCGCCATGCAGCAGCTTCTTTCGGCGGGACCGGCCGCGATCGAACCGCTGTCGGCCGCGTTGCCCGAGGGAAATCTCGAAGTCGCCAGCCGTGGCGTTTATGTGCTGGGCGTGCTGGCGCTCGACAAACGGACGGAGACTGCCGATTCGGCGATGAGCGCACTGGAGAAACTCGCCGCGAGTCAGACCAGCCCGGTCTCCGGACGGGCCGCCGGCAAGCTCCTGCAGATCGGCGAGCTGCGCCGTGAAAATGCGATTACCGAACTCCATGCATTGGGCGCCGAGGTGCATCGCGGTTTTCAGCAGATGGGACTTGGCGGAGCGGCAGAACTGGTCGTCAAAATCGAGATTGGCGCCAAATGGGAAGGGGACGACAACGACCTGCGTCGCCTGGTCTGGCTGAGCGATGTGCAGCAGTTGACCTTCAACTCGAAACGGGTCGGCGATGCGGGCCTGCAGTATCTGGCCAATCTAAGCGGCATTACCAACCTGGAGATCAAGCGGGCTTCGATCACCGATAATGGCCTCGCTCCGCTGGCGAAAATGAAAGGCTTGCGGATGCTGTCGATCTACTACACGCCTGTCGGCGACGGTTCCCTCACGCATTTGACGGGCATCACTTCGGCCGCCGAAATCAAACTGTTTGGCACCAAAATCAGCGATGACGGCGCCGAGAAGCTGGCGGCCGCCCTGCCAAATGCCCGCATTGACCATCGCCGGGGCGGCTTTCTCGGAATCGGCTGCCAACCGCACGACGAAGGTTGCCAGGTCGCCATTATTCATCCCGGCAGTGCGGCCCAGAAGGCCGATCTGCGCATCGGCGATGTGATCGTCCTTTATGAAAAGCAGCCGGTCAAAGATTTCGAGAACCTGACCCTGCTCATCGCCGAGAACGCCGCCAATGAAGAGGCCGTTATCGAGGTCCTTCGCGGCGAGGAGCGTATGACCAAAAAGATCCTGCTGGGCGAGTGGGAATAGCCGCCGCGCCCGCCCGGGTCGTCTTGCACGCCGGGCCTGGACAGCCTGCCAGCGGTTACAGATCAAACCGAAAGGTGCGCGACAGGTAACGCCAGACACGCGGCCCGATCGGCCGCCAATCGGCGTGGATCTTCGCCTGTCCACGGACGCCGATCTGCAGCAGGTCGGCCGACTCAAGCGTGGCCTTTGCCTGGTAGTGGGTCGTGATCGGCCGTGCTACGCCGGATTCGTCGGTTGTTGTTTCGATGTCCCCTCCGGCCTGAGTCGACAGGCTGGCTGGCGTCTGGTCGACGTTAATCTCGGCGATCTCGCGGATTTCAGAACGGAACGTCTGGCCGGGCAAACTATCAAACTGGATCGATACGATCTGGCCTGGCCGCACATAGGGCGTGTCGTTCTGGTTGATCAGCAGCACCGCTTCCAGCTTTTCCGCGTCGCCCACAATGCATACCAGGTCGCCCACCTGCAGCAGGGCGTTCTGGTTCTCCGGGTCCAGCGGGGCGCCGCTCCAGGAAGGCAAGCCTTCCTCATGGCGGTCAGGCCGTTCCGGCGGCGGCAGCACCATTCCCTGCCGGGGCGATTTGAGCACCAGCTGGTCCAACTGGCGCTGCTGCTGCGTGATTGCACGCTCAATCGTGTCCAGCCGTTCTTTCAGATTGGCCAGCTGCAGACCTGCTTTGTCGTCAGAGAATCGACGCCGGAGCATGCTGCTTTTGTCGGCCTCCAGTTCGCTCCGTCGCGCGTGCAGGTTTGCGATCTTGAGCTCGACATCGAGGTTTTCTAACTCCAGGATCGTATCACCCTGTTCGACATGGGCGCCCGGACGGGCGGCGACTTTCGCAATCACGCCCGGCTGGGTGACGTACACCAGCGCTCCCTGCAGCGGCTGCACTTCCAGCGGGCAGGCTATGTAATGCGGCGCCGGAGCAAACCAGACGGCAATCAGCAGGGCGACCAGAACGACCGCGCTTGTCGCAGCTTGCCAGCGTTTCACTTGTTTGAGACTCCCAGGTTGGCGAAAAAAGCGATATACCGTCATGACAGGCTGGGCAATCATCCCGATGACGCCGACCAGCCCGAACAAACGGCCCAGGTTCTTCAGGCCATAAGGTTCCAGCGTTTTGGTGACGAACATCAAAATAGAAAACACCACGACCCACCGATACAAATACGACGCCACGGAATACGCGGCGATCAGCGCCCGATGACGCTGGGGCAGGTACGGGTCGGGCTGCGGTTCGATCCCCAGGCATACAAAAAACAGGAACCGCCGCAGCAGGTCGCCTGCCTTTTGTCGCAGGTTGGGAATCTCCGCCAGGTCGGCCAGAATGTAGTAACCGTCGAAGCGAAGCAGCGGGTTGCCGTTAAACATGAGCGTACTGATCGAACAGACAAACATCACCCTCAGGCAAAGCATGCTCAGCATGCCGCCCGGTTCGCTGCCCCACCAGAGCAGCGTGGCAATCGAGGCCAGCGTGAGTTCGACATACATGCCGGCCGCGCCGATCGCCGCCCTGCGCCACTTGCTTTCCAGTAGCCAGGAATCAGAAACATTGCAGTACAAAGCCGGCGTAAACACCAGCAGCATGAAGCCCATCTCATGGCACTCGCCGCCAAAACGCTTGCAGGCCAGGCCGTGGCCGAACTCATGCAGAACCTTCACCGCGGCCATCGTCAAGGCAATCGCCAGCCAGTTGCCCGGACCAAAAAACTCATGGAACGTCGGCATCCTCGCCAGGAAATCACCGTAGTTGACGGCCAGAGTCAGCAAGGCGCAAATTCCCAGCAGGCAGGCCATCGATACGGCCCGGCCGGTAAAGAACCAGCGGGTATAAGGGTAAAGGAAATTCAAGATCCAGTCGGGATCAATGCCTTTCCAGCGGATTGCGAAGATATTGGTGAGCAGACCCATCCATTTTTTGCGGCGTTCTTTTTTGGCTCTTTCGTACAGCCGCCAGCCTTGGACGGGGGATTCGCTGATCACCAGGCCGCGCTGATGCAGCGAGCCCAGGAACTGCTGCAGGTCTTCGTATTTGATCCTCTCCGCGATGAACCGCTTCTCGTACCGCTTTTTCAGTTCCTCCAGGCTGATCCGGCCGTCGAGCTGCATCAGGAGAAAGTACTCTTCTTCGTGCAGTCGCGAATACTTGAGGCCGATCGGCTCTTTGATCACCCAGAACGGTTTCCCCTGGTATCGATGTCGCCGCGCGGTCAGATCGGACCGTCGGCGCACCGGCACCGGCCGGGTACGGCTTTCCACCAGGCTGTCAATGAACGTCGACGACATAGAAAGGAACAGCCAGGCTGAATACAGTGAGAAGAAAAAAGGAGGGAAGACCTACCGGGGACTGGCCGACTGGTCAAACCGCAATTCGGCCGGCAAGGGAAGCTGGCGGGCGTTGATCTCCAGGGTCATGGACGCCGTCATGCCCGGCAGCAGGACCCAGAACTTTTTCCCCGCGGCCGTTATCTGGTGATTGTCCACTTCGGCCCACACGCGGAAATCGCCGTTCGGTTCAATCTCGGAAGCGGCATAGCTGATCGTGCAGTTTTCAATCACCACGGAGCGCTGTCCAGAGAACCGCACGGTAATCGTGGCTGTTGCGCCCAGTACGTCGCTGGGGGTAAACGCGTTTTCGCTGACGAAGCCTTCGACCCGCAAACGCTCCAGCGGAACAAAGCGGACGATCGGCTCGCCCAACTGGACCCATTCGCCCTGATCCTTGTACACCTGCGCAATGATCCCGTTCCGCGGGGCGAGAATCGTGCGTTCGGCCACGTCGCTGGAGGCCAGTTCGACTTCGGCTTTTTTCTTATCCCGTTCATGCTCTGCAATCAGCAGTTCGCGGTTGGCCAGTTTTACCTGCAGCTCGGCGTGCTTCATCTGCAGCCAGGCTTTTTTAAGCTCGATCGCCGACACGGCCTTTTCGGCTCGCTGGGAGACTTCGATCATTTGCTGATGCTCAAACGTGCTGACCTGGGCCGAGTATTCCGCGGCCGTCACCCGGGTGGCGTCGGTCGCCTCTTTTTCCGCCGCGCTCAGATCAAACTGGGCGATCGCCAGCCTCCGCTTTGCGTCGTTCAGTTCAATCTCGGCCAGCAGATCGTCTTTGGAGACTTCCGCGCCCAGGCGATGCGGCAGTTTCCGCAGTACGCCGGCCCGCTGCGAGGGAATGTCGATTTCATCAATCGCGGCAACCAGGCATCGCTCCAGCGTGATGGAAGAAACGATGCCGTCGTCGCCGGGCGGCGCAGCAACGGCAGCGCTTAGCAACAGGGCGGCAAAAGGCAGATACATGGAGACTCCGCTGCTTTCCAGGGAACGCGGTAGCAAGAACTCGCTACGCGTCCGGTCGTTGGTGGAAAAGGGCCAGGCGACAAAGGCGCCTCAGGCCAGCTGCTTAGAACAGGACGTTTTCCTGCACCCATTCCAGCATTTCATGGAACAGAACATAACCCAGCGAGCGACGACCGCAGTACACTTCCGCAGTGACGCTGGCGCCGGGGCGAGGGTTTTCAATCGGTCGCGGGGAGCCGTTGACATCGATCTCCACCCGCACTTTGACCGCATGGCCGACTTCAGGATACATGGCGGCGACAGGTTCGATCTCTTTCACCGTGCCGGTGCGTCGGGTGCTGGGATCGCTCGACAGCACATAATCGACCCGCAGCGGCGCGTCGGCTTCCTGCTCGCGCTGCGCCCGAGCGACATGGCCGATCCGTTTCTCCGGCATCAGCAGTTCCAGTCGCCAGGGTTTTTTGGCGTCGGCGATGGTCAACAGCCGCTGCCCCGCGGCGACGGGCCTGCCATCGAGCAGACGGACCACATCCCACGTAACGATCTGGCCGGCCGCAGGGCTGACCAGGCGGAGGGAGTTGATTTTTTTGCGCACCAGCGCCAGCTGGGTGTTGGCGTGTTCCTGATGGGATCGGGCGCGGCTTTGCTCGCTCGATAAACGGTGCCGGTCGTCGTCGCTCAGGCCGCGACGGAGCAGCTCGCGATGGATCGACTGCAGTTCCTGCTCGCTGGACTGGCTCTCGCCCAGCAGCCGCTCTTCTTCCAGCAGGAGGTCCGGATTGTCGAGCTCCAGCAGCAACTGCCCCTGCGTGACGTAATCTCCCGTTTTCACATGCAGCGAATTCACGACTCCATCGGTCTGGGCGAACAGCTCCCGTTTCTCTACCGGCTGCAGGGCTCCACGAGCCTCCAGGTTGAAGTCGGCCGGAACCAGCCACAGGATCAAAATGGCGGCCAGCACCGCGGTGCTGGCGGCGATCGTTTTGGGCAAGGTCTTCGCTTTGATCAGCCAGGATGCATTGCCCAGGGCGCGCCAGACCGGCAGCAGAAAGAGCCGGCTATGCTCCAGGGCGTTCGCCAGGGCGAGTGCTCCCTGCCGGGCGACAAACTCAATCTGGGCCGTCGTTTGCGGGTCGTTGAGGACGGCTTCATCTTCGACGACCAGGGCCCCAAAAATTTCGCCCTGGTCCAGTTCCGGCGGTTCTTCTTCGTTGGGACGACCTTGCTCGCGGGGCGGAGCCGGCCTGCGGAGTGGAATGACGATGACCGTCTTCGACGAGGTTTCGTCGGAATAAACATCAAGCGCTTCGGTGAGCGCTTCCTGCAGGGCCGTCTCGATCTGCGGCGGCAAATTATCGAATTCGCCGCGGTACCATAAAGGCTCGCCAGCGGCCGTAACGCACTTCGCCAGGGCCGCCAGACGGGTCGCCACGTTCGACCGGCGATCAATTTCGTCCTGCCCGCTGACGGCGGCGACGCGCATGCCCGTTCCGTGATTCAGCGTGACGCTGACCCGGCTGGCCCCAATCAATCGTCGGGCTTCGTTGGCCAGGGTGTAGGCGGTCAGGTTGCTATCGATGCTCTGATGGACGAGTTCGACAAACTGCTGGCGATCACTCCAGCTTTCTTGCGATTTCTGGATTTGTCGCACCTGGCGTGTGCGATACCACTCCCCCGCCATGTCGGTAACGCGGCTGAGGAACCGCAAGTAGTCGGGCGAATCGTCCGAAGGCGGCGCTGGCCCCACCAGCACTTCGACGACCCCGCGACAGGCCCCGTCATGCATCATGGGGGCGGCCAGCAGCGAACCTGTCTGACTGGCGTCGCTTTTCAGGGCGGCGCCAAGCGGTTCGCCGCGAGTGGTAACCGCCTGCAGCAGTTCCGCACGGCTCTTGCGAAAGCTCTCGTCTTCCGTCGCTTTGAAGTCGCCCCGTTCATACGCCGGAGCCACCGTGCCGTCGTCCTGGAAGACCCAGAACACGCCGTACTCGCCCCTGATGGCCGAAGTGGCCAGGGCCAGGAACTGCGGGTAGAAAATCTCCGGATCGGCTTCCGACTTGACCAGGCCGACAATCTCCTGGACAACCTGCCGAATCTGTTCTTGTTGAGGCACAATCACCGTGGCAGCGCCTGACCTTGGTAAGAATTTGCTGCTGAAAGAGGAAGTATTCAGTCTACCCATTCCGCCAGGAAATGCGAACTACTTCCGGGGGATTCAGCGGTCAGCTGCCAGGGCGGCTCCTTATAATTCGCAAATCCGACCCACCTGACGTCCCTTCACGTCCGTAACCAACGCCATCGCCAGCGATTGGCTGCCCAGGCATCGTCAAACGGCTTCCAAATTCCGTCGCGAAGGCGGCGGCTACTAGCGCGCCGTTAGGAACGCGGGAAAAATAATTTCGGTATTTTTCTCGACAGGAACCACGAAACCTGAGCAGCCCAAGCCGGCTGATCCTGTGAGCCGAACGCGCTAGCGTCGGGCCGTTCTTCGGAATGAGTTCTTCGGTTTTTGTATAACAGCGATGACGTTCAACTTTTACGTATGCTTCACCTGGTGATCAAACCGCCAATCTCTCCTGCAACGGCTGGAAGATAAAATGAGCGGGTTGAAAAATCGGCATCGCGGAAAAGGGGAACTCACGCAAAGGCGCGAAGGCGCAAAGAAGGAGGAAGAGGTGTGAGAAGGAATTCGCCACGACCCTTGTGGATGTCGCGTTTCCGATTCCTGCCAAACGGGAAAAATCGCCGAAGTTATTTTCCCCCGATTCCTTAGCGGGCTGGAGAGCCGCCGGTTCCTGGTGGAGTCCGGCGGCAGGAGTGCAGCAAAAGTCGCCCTCAAGCAACCGGTTTAACGGTGCGTTTGGAAGACCTCCATCAACATGTCGAGCATCGGGCTCTTCATCAGGGCCTGCGTCTCTTCTTTGCGGAGGCGATTGCCGGTCATCTCATTGAGGAAATGCGACATGGCCGCGACGTCCTCGGGTCGCATCCCATTCGTGCCCGGCGACGACGGGCCGCCAGAATTTGGTCCGCTGTTTCCGGGGTTGGCGTTACCCGAACCCGGCCCGCCCGGTCCATCTCCGGGCGAGTTGTTCTCATTGCCCCGCTTGCCGGCATAGTGGGCGGTGCTGGTGAACCGCGTGTTGCCGCGTTCCACGAAAACTTCCGCAACGATATCGTCCGCGATCGCCCAGGCGTCGCTTCGATCCTGGGTCTTGAGTCGGATCAGCTCGATAGAATCCAGCTCGACGTTGACTCCGTTGGCGTTGACATGATCGTTGGCCACGATAAACAGATCGTTGTGGTACATCGTGCCGGATATCTCCAGCTGATCGCTCCGCCCGCCGCCCAGCACCTGCACGCCATCGACCGGCCGGACGCCGGGCCCAAGCTGGATCGCAAACCGGTCGTCCCGGTCGGAACCATGCAGAATTACCTTGCTGACGTCATTGGCGGCCTGGGAAACGAGAACCTCGCCCGAGCGGCGGTCAACCACCTGCAGGTTCTCCCCTTTCGAGGCGAGCCGCACATCGGCCTGCTGGCCTGGGGCCGCCTTGAAGTAGAGCACGGACGGGTCATAGAACACGTTTTGCTGCAGGCCCGTGATGCTGGTGTTCCGTTCGATCACGTCGGCCAGTGTGGTGCTTTCGATCTCTCGCAACGCCTGTCCAGCGAACAGGTTCTCGTACCAGAAGCGGTCGCCGTCGCGGATCCTCGCAAACTGATCGGCGATGATCGTGCTGAACAGTTGACCGACGCTGGAGCCCGGCGCATGATCTTCGGCCAGGCCGCCTACCCACAGATCGATGTTATCGACCGAGCCGTACGTTTGCTCCAGGGCGGCCTGCAGCTCCGGGTCGGAAGTGATTTCCGCAAAGCTGGTGACAGGCGACAGACCGTAGTCCACGCGCGCCTGGTTATAATCCGCGAGGCCATGATCGCGGCCGCGCTGGATGTTCAGCGAGGTCAGGTCGAAACCGCCCGACCCGGGAGGACCGAACAAGAAATTGCGGACGTCGTCGATCACCTGGTTATCCAGCTCTTGCGACGTACTGGCGGCCAGACCTCGCAACAGCGAATCGATGCCGTTGTCGATAATCTCCTGGGGCGCAAAAAACGCATGCTGCAGCGACAAATTCCCGGCAGCGATCACCTCGCCGTTTTCGTCCAGGCGCTCGAGTTCCGGCGATAGCAGGCTATGCCCGATCCGATAGGCGGCCGTCGAAAACTCATTGGCGATGCCCGGGTTGACCGTCGGGTCGTATCCGGCGTAGTCCGCCAGCGCGTTCTCGCCCAGCAGCGCCGGGAGGAATTCGTTATAGGTGATAACCTGGAGTTCCGCGCGAACAATGGCCCGGGCTCTTTGGAAGATCTCCTCGTCGGACAGATCCGGATCGCCGGCGGCGATTTCATCGGCAAGGCGATTATGTTCACGCACCCAGACGGTTTGCATTGCCGTCAAAGCGGCGTTCTCGTTCGCCCTGACATCGCCTGCCAGGAACAGGGTGCTGCTGGTCCCGCCCGCGTTGTCCAGGCCGGCCGTATTGAAAGGAAGCAGATCGCCTTCGCTTGTTTTCAGGCGCCCGCCCGTTCCTTCGCGAAGTTCGGCGGCCCGGACTTCGTCGGATCCGTAAATCACGGAGCCATCGAGAAAAGCCGTGATGGAGTTGATCTGCTGCCGCGGATCGCCCGCTTCGTCGCCGGTCGTTTCGTCGTAGTCGGAACGCGTCAGTTCAATTTCCGCCGTGCCGGAACCCGAAGGGTCAAAGTAGGCGTCGCCCATGGGCACGCTGATCGAGAAATCTTCGCCGGCCTCGCCCGCTTCGGTGAGATCCAGATCGTGGTCGATGAACTGCCCCCAGACCCAGAGCAGGTCCGACAAGTGGCGGCTGTTTTCGGTCGATTCCGTCTGTGCGGCGAGCTGGTTGCTGACCTCGCGGGCGCTCGGCCGATCTTCGCCTGCGGGAGTGCTGATCCCGTCGCCGTACTCGGCCTCCGCCAGGCGGAGTAAAGCGGTGTTGGCCGCTCCAAAATCCGGGTTGGCCAGGTTGTTTCCCGTTCCGTCAATCGCGGCCGGCGTACTGAACAGGCCTGACTGATACTGCTCCAGATACTGAGTAAGGTTCAAGGAGTCGGCCACATCGGCGGCGAACAATGCGCGCGGCTCGAGCGCCTCGGGCCGCAGGTTTCTGCGTCGTTTCATCGGTGTTGTTCCTCAGTGTTCCGATCCGTCTCCTGGACACCCCTGCACTTCAGGAAACGGGCTCTTCTAGCTGGCCAAAGGGGGGACGGCCTGGCGCACTGAGATGCTGTCGTAGCATGGCCTCGATACATGCTGCGCTAGAGAAGATGGTCCGATCTCCGTCCCGCAATCATTAACGGGAAAGACGCGGCGAAATTGCAGGCGTCACGACGTTTTTCCGGATGTTGCCTCTCTGGCCCGACAGTTCTAGCTGGGGTCCCTGGCCCGCAATGGCGCCGATGGAAGCGATTGTGCGGGTTACCTAGGGTTCTGTTTCGGCCGTGACCGACGCGCGACATGAGCCGATCAACACAGGTCCGAGCAAAACCCGTCATCTGCCGGGCCTGTCCCTGGGGAGATCTACGCCGGCGCCGCCAGGAAGTTCCTGGCGGTAATCCATCGGCAAGAAGCTGGCGCTGCTGCAGCAGGCCAGCATGCTGTCAAATCGCGGTGCAGAATAAGACGCATCGCGTAGAGGCGAAAAGCACGCTGGCGCAAAATATCATGGGAGTGGGCCTGGCAACCAGTCCCGGTTCCTGCGTGGGGTCGAGGGGACGTGCGCCCAGGTCCACTACAGCAGTGTTAGGCTTCCATCCGTTCGCGCGGATCTTTCAGCCCTTCGCCCAGCTTGTTGAGCGCTTCGGTCTCGATCTGGCGGACACGTTCCCGCGTCAGTCCGAGTTGCTCGCCGATCTCTTTCAGCGTGTGCGGCTCGTGTTCATCGAGGCCGAACCGCATCCGCAGAACGGTCGCTTCGCGCTCGTCCATGTTTTTCATCATTCGCATCACATGGCCCAGCACGTCGTGTTCGACCAGCTCCTCCTCAGGGCTTTTCATCCGCTCATCCATAATCATTTCGCCCAGCGACAGTCCTGACTCGGACTGGTCGGTTTGCGGCGTGGAGTTATAAATGCGGATCGCCTTTTTGATGATCGGCAGCTTCTTCTTCGGCAGGCCTAACACCCGGGCGACTTCCTCCGGCGTGGGCGTGCGGCCCAGCTCTTCGTTCAGCCGGGCGCTGGCGCGGCGCCACTTCGACAAGAGTTCGACCATGTAGGCCGGAATACGAATCGTTTTAGCCGAGTTGATCAAAGCCCGTTTGATCGACTGCTTGATCCAGTAGCTGGCGTAGGTGCTGAAGCGGGTGCCCATGCCGGGGTCAAAACCTTCGACCGCCCGCAACAGGCCGAGGTTGCCTTCTTCGATCAGGTCCTGCAGGCCAAGACCTTTGCCGGTATATCCTCGAGCAATGTTAACGACCAGTCGCAGGTTGGCGCGGACCATGCGGTCCCGAGCGCGGACGTCGCCATCGGCGATCTGGCCGGCCAATTCCTGCTCCTCCTTGGCGGACAGGAGGGAAGTTTCATTGATCTCGCGAAGATAGGTTTCCAGCGGCGTCTGCAGGGCGTCGGACTTGCGACTCCGGACAGGCGTCGCCGCTTTGCGACGGGGGGCGGCGGGCTTGCGGCTAACGGGGGACATAGGCGTCTCTCTGTTCTTATGCAAAAGATTCGCCGAACCGTTCGCCGAAATCGTGGCGGATGCATCCTTGCCGGTTCGTTTTAAATCAGGGTCGGGTGTAAGATGTACCATCGACCTTATCAAGATAAACCTGCAGTACTGCGAAGAACTGTGGGGGTACGCGGTTCTTGCCTGTTATAACACTCCCCCTGGTGGCGTATTCGATTCCGGTTGTAACGCCTGTAACGATCACAACAGACCTCGACGCCTGGCTACAGTTATTCCGGCCGCTGCGACCGCGCGGAAATGCCTGCCAGCTCGCGACCGTTTTCTTCTCTCGCAAAGTCCCGTCATGCCCAAATCGATGGTTTCCCTGGCGACCGCCGCCCATGACCGGCTGCGAGCGATGGACGCCGCGTCGCCGCAGTACGCCACGCAATTTGTCGAAGCTCTGCTGGCGGCGGCGAAAGCGATTGGAGCCAGCGATGTGCACCTGCAGCCGACCGTCCCGGGGCTCGATATCTGCTGGCGGCTCGACGGCGTGCTGCAGCCGCTGGGGGTTTATCCGCACGGCGCCCGGACCGATGTACTGAGCCGACTGAAAGTTCTGGCCGAGTTGCTGACCTACCGCACCGATGCTCCCCAGGAAGGCCGCATACGCCGCACCGAAGACGACGTAGAAATGCGCGTCAGCACCTTTCCCACCTTGCACGGCGAACGGGCCGTGGTGCGGATCTTCGCCGCCCGGCAGCAGCTGCGTCGTCTCGATGATCTGGGGCTGGGCGAACTGGGAATGGGGGACGATGCGCTGCCTGCGCTCCAGCGACTGCTGGCCGAGACTTCAGGCGCCGTGTTGATTGCGGGACCGGCCGGCAGCGGAAAAACGACGACCGCCTATGCCTGCCTGCGCCAACTGGCCAGCAATGGGGAAGGACGCCGCAGCATCGTCACGCTGGAGGATCCGATTGAATCGGCCGTGGCCGGGGTGGTGCAATCGCAAGTGAATGAAGCGGCCGGTTTCGACTTTGCCATCGGCGTGCGCAGCCTCATGCGGCAAGACCCCGAGGTGATCCTGGTCGGCGAGATCCGCGACCCGCCGACGGCCCAGGCGGCCTTTCAGGCGTCGCTGACCGGCCACCTGGTGCTGACCACGTTCCACGCGGGCAACTCGGCCGAGGCAGTGGGGCGTTTGACCGACATGGGGATTGAACCCTACGTTCTGCGGAGCGGTCTGCTCGCCATTTTGAGCCAGCGCCTGCTGCGGCGGCTGTGTTCCTGTGCGGTCCCTGGCAGCGGCGCTGATCGGCTTGGTCTGCCCGTGGAACAGACCCGCCAGGCCGGCGGTTGTCCCATGTGCCACCAGACGGGTTACGAGGGACGCATGCTGCTGGCTGAAATGCTGTCGACCCGTCGGCCACGCATCGGCCAGGCGATCAGCGACCGGATGAACGCTCGCGAACTGGGCCGCCTGGCGATCGAAGACGGCATGACGACCCTGTGGCGTCGGGCCGTTGCGGCCGTAGAACAGGGACGCACTAGCGCGGCCGAAGTCCGCCGCGTTCTCGGCTTCGAAGCCGAACGAGAAGAGCAGGAAGCAGCCCCGTCCACCTCACAGAATCGCCTCGTCTGAGCGACGACGTCGACTCTTGCGCCCCAACGTTTCGCCAGGTCGATATCTCTACTGCTGCGTCAAGGCAAAGAGTTCGGGTTCTTCCCATTAGCCGTTTTGGCGATAGCCACGGTTAACGAAAAGGAACAGCGGCTCGCGCGAAAATGGCCAAACCTGAAAGTGAAACTTGACGCACCACTACCCTTCCTGGCTGGACGCTGAAACACGCCAGCGATCGCTGAACAGCCAGATCATCACCATCAGACAAGTGAAGTTCATCAGCGCGGTAAAACCCAGATACCCAGCGACCAGCAGCCAGCTGCCGCGTTCCGTCCCTTCCTCAAAGACAGCCTCCGTATACAACGGTACCTGGGCGGCCGCCGCAAAAGGACTCAAAATGCTGGTGGCCTCCATATACGGCGTGGCCGGGTGATCGGGAAAGAAAGTGGTCGCAAAGAATTGCACCGCCAGCGGACTGCAGAACAGCAGGACAATCACCAGATACGTGGTCATCAGACTCGTCGCCGTTTTGCGAAAAAGCACTGAGCAGAACAGCCCCAGCACCGAGGTGGTGACGCACGTCATCAGCACAATCGCCAGAAACGCCGCCACCGCCCCCAGGTTCGACCAGTACGCACTGATCATGGCGGAAGCCAGCAACACCGGCCACAACAGAAACAGGGTCAGTACGCTCGACACCCGCAGCCCGGCGATGAGCTTGCCGGATAAAATCTGCCAGGGAGTGAACAGCGTCGTCAGCAGCAGATCCAGCGTTTGCCGCTCCCTTTCGCTCGTCACGCTGCCGGCCGAATACACCGGGCCGACCAGCATGTTGAACATGCACACATAGCCGATATACCAGGCGGCCCACTGCGGAAAAATGTAAAGGCAAAACGCCATAATGGGGATCGCCACCAGCATGCTGACCTGGATCACCAGCCGCAGCATGAGCGTCCCCTGGGCGAAAATATCGGACCGCATCTCCTTGTCGTAGACCGCGTTTCCTTTATCCGGCAACAGGTCGTTTCGCTTGGGCGGGGCGAACAGCATGTCGGGAAACTGGTCGCGCTGGATGACCAGCCCCACTGCCTGCTGCGATTCCTGCTCCAGGTCGACCACCTCTTTTCCCTCGCTGCCGACATCGGGCGGATGCAACATACGGGACGACGTATTGTCAAACAGCACCGCGCACATCAGCAGGGCGACGCTCGGAGCGACCAGCAGCGCCACCCCCAGTCGCACCTGCCCGCCAAACCAGAGATCCAGGTTCACCCATAACAGCACCGCCAGCATCGCCAGCGGCAGGATCAACAGGTAGGAAACCACCAGCGACGCCGAGGTCCGGCTGAAGTAGCTGCTGCAGGCAATACTGATGGCGCCAAACGTCAGCACCGAACAGATCAGCCCCAGGTAAGCCGCCAGCACCTCGTAGGGAGACACGCCGCCCAGCGGCAAACAGAGCATGACAATCGGCAAGGAAGCAAACACCAGGACGCCCAGGTGCGCCAGCGAAGAGATGAACTTGCCGATTACAATCGCCCCCGGCCGCAGCGGGCTGGCCAGCAGCATCTCGTACGTTTTCCGTTCTTTCTCTCCCGTAATGGCCCCGGCCGCAAAACTGGGCGCCATCAGCGAAGCCAGGATGTACTGCCCCAGAAAAAACAGATCGACCAGATTCCGTGCGGCGGCCGGATTTTCGGTCAAGTCCAGCCGGGCGTCCTGCGGCCAGGCAAAGTAGACCACCGCCCCCAGCAACGCCTGGTACAGGAACAACAGCACGAACGCCCTGGGCATCCGCAAATTAATCAGCAGTTCGCGCTGCAGGACAGGATTTTCAAAAAGGTACATGCCAGCGCGCCAGAGGGGAAAGCCTCAAAAAGATCAGATCCAACCCGCGAGGAAAACCGCAGCGACCGAATGCCCTTTGTGGGGAACGCATCCAACTGCTCTTGAGCCGGCGGCCCGCCTTCGCTAGTTTCCGCCATTCTCCCCGGCTCTTCGGTCCGCTTCAAGGGAGCATGGAGTGGGCAAACTCCATCTCATCACTGGCATCCTTCTGCTGCAGGCGATCCTGGGCTGTGCGAATCCGCGCTGGGCTTTACGCGATCGCGACTACCGGGACAAGTATTCCCAGGATACCAGCGACCTCCGCCTGCAGGCGAAGCAGGCAGTCGATGCTCGCCATGTTCGGGAAAAATGGGGATATGTGGGCGGCGGCGGAGCTTCGCCGGGTTCGCCCTTTGCTGGGCATCTGAAGTTCGGGTATTTCGATTACATGGAATCCTGGCTGGAACGGCAATTCACGCTGGGCGCGTTTCGCTCCAACAGCTTGAACGACACCGTGTTCGGTCCCCAGGCCACGTTCCGGGTGCAATCGCCCAGTCGACTGGCGCCGTTTGTTGGCGTCAGCGGCCTGGCCGGCGTGCTGCATAAAGGGACGCTGCATGATGGCGTCGATCTGATTGTCCGCTCGCTTCAGAATGACGACGATGACTGCGGCTGCGACAAGAATCGCGGCTTGCCCGACGACCATCTGCACCCGGTCTTCGTCGGCGCGCCCGAGGTCGGCGTGCATTACTGGCTGAACGCGGATCTCAGGGCAACCGCCAGCCTGAGCTACGCCATGAGCACCGAGGGCCGTGACCACGACGCCTTCTTTTTGAATTTCGAAATTGCCCGCCTCAACCTGAAACATTCCACGGCGCCGATAAGTTTCGCCGCCCGACCGGAGTCGTCACCGCGTCCGCCGCTCATGGCCCCGGCGGACGCTCCGGCTGCAGAACTCTGCCTGCTGCCGCCGATCGGGCCTTCGAACCTGGGAGATACAGGCGAGGTGGCGCCGCCGGTGCCGCTGGAGATTTTCAAGCCGACGCCTGCCCGGACCTGGAACGAAGATCCCTCCTCGAACTTCGATCTGTACGACGACAATCTCGCAGGGGACAGTTCCCGCGACAAAGCTTTTGAGGAGGCAGCCCGCCGCGCTCGCTGCCAGGTTCGTCCCCGATAAGGCGATTATTATCGGGAAAACGGCGGCATGCAGGGCATGCTGGCGAACCGCAGACCTCCCGCAATCGGCGACGGCCTGGGAAAGAGCCGAACTGGGAAAGAGCCGAAGCAGCTTAACGCTGGCCGGCGATCGATTCGATATAATGGCTTTGGCGAGCTTTGGCTTCCCGCCGTCAGGCAAATGTCCTGAAGGGGCCAGCCATTTTTCAGGGCGGATCGTTTTGTGTTTTTGCGGGAATGCCGACAGTTTTTCCGTTACCGCCGCCCGCCTGCCCGGGAAGTACGGCACTGCTGGTGGAAGCAGGCGCCGACCTTCCGCTATAATGCCCGCTGCCACTGCTAGCAGCTGCAGTCTTCTTCTTTAGCGACGGAACGTCTTGTCATGAGCGACAAAAAGTTTGTCCATCTTCATTGCCACAGCCACTACAGCCTGCTCGACGGCGCCAGCTCGATTCCCAAGCTGACGGCCCGCGCACGCGAGCACGGCATGAACGCGCTCGCGCTGACCGACCACGGCAATCTGCATGGAGCGTTGCAGTTTTATCGCGCGTGCAAGAAAGAAGACCTGAATCCGATCCTGGGGTACGAAGCCTACATCGCCCCCGGCAGCCGCTTTGAACGCGGCGCCAGCAGCATGAAAGAAGCCAGCTACCATCTGACTTTGCTGGCCAAGAATCGGACCGGTTTCAAGAACCTGGTCAAGCTGGCCTCGGCGGCGTCGCTGGAGGGCTTTTACTTCAAGCCCCGCATCGATAAAGAGATCCTGGCCGCCCATAGCGAGGGATTAATCTGCCTCAGCGGTTGCCTGTCGAGCGAGTTCAGCCGCAAGATCCTGGCCGGCAGCGCGCCCGATGCGGAGTTTGCCGAGGCCTGCGAAACGGCCGCCTGGTTTGAAAAAATCTTCGGTGAGCGGTACTTCATCGAGGTGATGAACAACGGCATTGATCTGCAAAGGGTGCAGCTGGAAGGCGCCGTAGAAATCGCCAAGAAAATGGGGTTGCCGGTCGTCGCCACCAGCGACTGTCATTACATCAACCAGGATGACGCCGAGGCCCAGGACGTCATGCTGTGCATCAACACCGGCAAGTTCCGCACCGATCAGTCTCGCATGAAAATGGAGAACGACCAGTTCTTTCTCCGTTCGCCGGAAGAAATGTATCGCCATTTCCCCGGCCTGGAAGACGCCGTTGCCCGCAGCCAGGAGATCGCCGATTCGGTCGATATCGACCTGGAACTGGGCAGCCGAAATTTTCCCACCTATCGCTTGCCGCCGGACCGCAAACCGGACGAATACCTGCGTGAAACTTGCCTGGCGGGCCTTCGCGACCGCTATGCCGATGTGCCGGAAATGTGGGACGGCGACGAACTGGCCGAGGTTGTGATTGCACGCCTGGATCGTGAACTAGGCGTGATCAACAAGCTGGGCTTTCCAAACTACTTTCTGATCGTATGGGACTTTGTCGTCCACGCCCGCGATGTCGGCATTCCGGCGACCGCTCGTGGATCGGGCGTCGGGGCGATCGTCTGTTTTGCGTTGTACATGAGCCATGTCTGCCCGCTCAAGTACGGCCTGCTGTTCGAGCGATTCCTGGATGAGAACCGCCTGGAAGCTCCTGATATCGACATCGACTTTTGCAAGGAGCGTCGCGGCGAGGTCATCCAGTATGTGAAGGATAAATACGGCGAAGACAACGTCGCGCAGATTGGCACCTTCGGCACGCTGGCGGCCCGCGCCGCCATCAAGGACGTCGGCCGCGCCCTTGGCATTCCTCTCGCCCGGGTGAACCAGGTCACCGGCATGGTGCCGGAAGAGCTGGGCATTACGCTCGACAAAGCACTTCAGAAAAGCGACGAGCTGAAAGCCACCTACGAAGGCGACGGCGAAATCCGCGAGCTGCTCGACCTGGCCCGCAAGATCGAAGGCCTGGCGCGCAACGTCGGCACGCATGCCGCGGCGGTGGTGATCGCCGACAAGCCGCTGACCGAATACGTGCCGCTGGGACGCGTCAGCGGCAAGGACGACATCATCACGCAATGGTCGATGAACGATGTCGAAGACGCCGGTCTGCTCAAGATGGACTTCCTGGGTCTCCGCAACCTGACGATGCTGCGGACCTCGGTCGATCTGATCGAACAAACCACCGGCGAGCGAATCGACCCGCTGAAATTCCCGCTCGATGACAAGCCGACCTACGCGCTCTTGCAGCGCGGCGAAACCAAAGGCGTGTTCCAGCTGGAAAGCGGCGGCATCCGCGACCTGCTGCAGCGGATGAAGCCCGACCATTTTAACGACATCATCGCCACCGCCGCCCTGTATCGCCCGGGTCCGCTCGAAGGCGGTATGGTCGACACCTACGTTAACGTCAAAAACAAACGGCAGGAGCCCGAGTACAAGCACGAAATCCTCAAAAGCATTCTGGAAGAGACCAACTCGGTCATGGTCTACCAGGAACAGGTGATGCAGATCCTGAATCGCCTGGGCGGGATCGAACTGGCCAAAGCGTACACCTGCATCAAAGCGATCAGTAAAAAGAAAGAATCGCTGATCGCCCAGAACCACGAGCAGTTTATCAAAGGGGCCGTGGAGAACGGGCTGACCAAACAGGAAGCCCAGGAATTCTGGGACATGATCCTGAAATTCGCCGGCTACGGTTTTAACAAGTCGCACAGTACCGCATACGCCCTGATCGCCTACCAGACGGCCTACCTGAAGGCCCATTACCCGGTCGAGTTCATGGCCTCGCTCCTGACGGGCGACATTCCGGGCCGTAACTTCAAGCGGAAAGACTCACTGGTCGAGCACCTGGAAGACTGCACCCGCATGAACATCGAGGTGGTTTTCCCCTCGGTGAACACCTCCGACGTGTTGTTCAGCGTGGCCGACGGCAAGATCCCCTTCGGCCTGGCCGCCATCAAGGGCTGCGGCGGCTCATCGGCGGAAGCGATCGTCGCCGCCCGCCAGAAAGACGGCCCTTTCAAGGACCTGTTTGATTTCTGCGAACGGGTCGATCCCTCGGCCTGCAACCGCTCCACGATCGAAACACTCATCAAGGCGGGCGCCTTTGACTGCTTTGGCGCCAAACGGTCGCAACTGTTAGCGGTTGTCGATCGGGCTCTGCAGGCAGGCGTTTCCGCCCAGGCCGATCGCAAAAGCGGCCAGCGGAGCCTGTTCGGCGATATCGAAGAGGAAGAAGAAACAAAAGCGACCGTCAGCCTGCCCGACATCCCCGAAACGCCCGAACGGGAGATGCTGGTCGCCGAAAAAGAGGTCCTCGGCTTCTACCTGCGCAGCCATCCCCTGGCCGAGTTTGAAAAGCAGCTGCGGACCTACTGCACGCACACCACGTCCAACATCGGCGGCCTGGCCGATCGGACCGAGATCATCCTGGGCGGCATGCTCTCCGCGATCAAGTTCGCCCATACCAAAAACCCCAAGCCGGGCGCCCCCAGCAAGTACGTCAACTTCGACCTGGAGGATGTCGACGGCGCCATCCGCTGCATCCAGTGGCCCGACGGCTTTGCCGAAAGCGGCCACCTGATCCAGGCCGACGCCATTCTGGTCGTCCGCGGCGTACTCGATCGCCGCGGCGGAGACGAAGCGAACCTGATCGTCAACGAACTGGTCCCGCTCGACCAGCTTGACGCCAAGTACACCCGAGGGATCAAAATCCGCATCGACGAGAAAATCCACGGACTGGGCGCCGTGAAAACCGTCCGCGAGATCCTGCGAGGCTACCCGGGCGGCGGCGAGGTGCAGCTGGTGCTGTGCCTGGAAGAAGGCACCCGCGTCTATGTGAAAAGCGGCCGGGAAGGCGTCGACATGAGTAAAGAGATGCGCGCCCGCCTCGACGATTCCCTCGGTCCCGGCAACTACCAGACGATCACCGCCCCGCCGCAGGTCGGTCGCTCCAACGGCAACGGAAACGGCCGCCGCTACAGCAAAAAGGGCTGACGCGCGACAAGGACGCATCGGCCGGAAGATACGCGAAGCCGCCCGCCGCCGATTGCCGGCGACGCGGGCTGGCGAAACACCATGAAAAAAGACGCAGTGGTTGCTTGATCCCCCCTGAAAATGCAGGCTCGCATGGCGTGGCAATTCTGGATTGATGTCGGCGGAACCTTTACCGACTGTTTCGGACGCACGCCCCAGGGCGAACTCCGCCGCTGCAAGGTGCTCAGCTCCGCCGCCACCAAAGGGACGGCCGCCGCAGGTTCGTCGGCCGCGCAGATCATCGACCCGTCCCGCCAGGGCGATCCGCCCGGCTTCTGGAACGGCTATCGCCTGCGCATCATCAACGCCAGCGGCGAAGTGCTCGACGAAACCGAAGTGACAGACTTTGACACCCAGGCCGGCATGCTGGGACTGGCGCGGTCCCTGACCGGCCTGGCGGAAGGCTGCCGGTATGAACTCCAGGCTGACCAGCCGGCGCCGATTCTGGCCATTCGCTGGCTGCTGGGCCTGCCGCTGCAGGAGCCGATCCCGCCAGTCAGCGTCCGACTGGGAGCGACCCGCGGAACCAACGCCCTGCTGACCCGCCAGGGAGCTCGCACGGCGATGGTCGCCACGCGCGGCTTCGCCGACATCCTGCGGATCGGCTACCAGAATCGTCCGCGACTGTTTGAGCTGGATATCGTCAAGCCGGCGCCGTTGTTCTCCACGGTGATCGAAGCCAACGAGCGGATCGCCGCCGACGGCTCGGTCCTGCAGCCCCTGCACGAGCAGGCCGTCGCCCAGCAACTGCAGCAGCTGCACGCGGAGGGTTACCAGTCGCTGGCCGTCTGCCTGCTCAACGCTTACGCTAGCGCCGAGCATGAACAAGCGATCGGCCGGCTGGCCGAGGCGGCCGGCTTTGCCGAAGTCAGCCTTTCGAGCGACGTCTCCCCGCTGGCGAAGCTCGTCTCTCGCGGCGATACGACCGTGGTCGACGCCTACCTGACGCCCGTGCTGCGGACCTATGTGCAGGACCTGCAGCGACGCCTTGCCGGCAGCGATCTGCGTTTGTTGACCTCGGCCGGCGGACTGGTCGATGCGGCCCGTTTCACCGGCAAGGACAGCATTCTTTCCGGCCCGGCCGGCGGGGTCGTCGGTTTCTCCCGTGTCGCCCAGGCGGCCGGTTTTGAAAAATCGATCGGCTTCGACATGGGCGGCACCAGCACCGACGTCTCCCGATTCGATGGCCGGTTCGAGCTGGAATTCGAAACCGAAAAGGCAGGCGTGCGAATCGTGGCTCCGACCATGGCGATCGAAACGGTCGCCGCCGGCGGCGGTTCCATCTGCGCGTTCGACGGCGTCAAGCTGGTCGTCGGGCCGGCCAGCGCCGGCTCTGATCCGGGCCCGGCCTGCTATGGCCGCGGCGGGCCGCTGACGATCACCGACATCAACTTTTACCTGGGGAAGATCCTGCCGGACCGCTTTCCCTTCCCGCTGGACCGCACCGCCGTAGAGCGTCGCCTGGCTCGGCTGATCGAACAGATCACGGACGAGGCCGACGTGCATTATGAACCGCAGCAGCTGGCCGACGGTTTCCTGCAGATCGCCAACGGGAGCATGGCCAGCGCCATTCGCACCATCTCGCTGGCCAAAGGGTACGACCCCCGCGAATACGTGCTGACCGCGTTTGGCGGCGCGGCGCCCCAGCATGCGTGCGCCGTGGCCGAAGAACTCGCCATTCCGCAAGTGCTCAACCATCCTGACGCAGGCATTTTAAGCGCCTATGGCATCGGCGTCGCCGATATCGTGCGGCATCGGGCAATCGGCGTGTACCGTCTGCTGCCGGACTGCCAGGACGAACTGCCCGACCTGTTCCGTCAGGCCGCCGCCGAGGCGCTCGCCGAAGTGGAAATCGAAACCCAGGTGGAATCCCAGGGAAGGACGTCTGGCACAGGCGAGGCGATTGAACTTCAGCGTTCGCTCGATCTGCGTTACCAGGGTCTCGACGCCTGGCTGCCGATCCCGGAACCGGAGGGCGGCGATTATGTGGCCGCGTATACAGCCGAGCATCAGCGGCTGTATGGCTTCACACAGGACCGGCCGCTCGAGGTCGTCGCCGTGCGCGTCGAAGCGACCGCCAGAAACCCGGTGCGGCCGCCCGCGTCGCGGCGGGCAGATGTCACGCGGCGGGCCGTTCCAGCATTTTCAACGCCGGCGCACTTCCGTGCGCAGCCGTGCGATTGTCCCGTCTACGAGCGAAACGCCCTGCGCCCAGGCGACCAGATCGCGGGACCCGCCATCGTCCTCGAAGCCGTGTCCACCACCGTGATCGATCCGGGCTGGCAGGCCGAAATGCTGACCGCTGGCGAACTGCTGCTGACCCGTCCCGCCTCCCTGCAGTCACGGCTGCACGGGATAGATCCGCAGGAAGCCGACCCGGTGCTGCTGGAACTGTTCAACAACCAGTTCGCCGCCGTGGCGGAACAAATGGGGGTGCGTTTGCGACGGACGTCGAGTAGCGTCAATGTGAAGGAACGGCTCGACTTCAGCTGCGCCGTCTTCACTTCCACCGGCGACCTGGTGGTGAACGCGCCGCACATTCCTGTCCATCTGGGGGCGATGAGCGAAACGGTCAAATGCATCCTGGCCGATAACCCCCACCTGCAGCCGGGCGACGTGCTGGTGACCAACGATCCATATCGTGGCGGCTCGCACCTGCCCGACGTCACGGTTGTTACTCCTGTCCATGACCGGGCGACCGGCCAGCTACTTTTTGTAACGGCCAGCCGGGCCCATCATGCGGAGATCGGCGGCATGGCGCCCGGTTCAATGCCGCCATTCTCCCACAACCTGGCGGAAGAAGGCGTACTGATCCAGAACTTCAAACTGATCGACGGCGGAAAAAGTCGGCGAAACGAACTGCGCGAACTGCTGGGCTCCGGTCCGTTCCCGTCGCGGAATGTGGACCTCAACCTTGCTGATATCGACGCCCAGATTGCGGCCAACCTGCAGGGCTCCCGCGATCTGTTGTCGCTGGTGGAGCGTTATTCGCTGCCAGTCGTACAAGGCTACATGGGCCATATCCAGCAAGCGGCCGAACGGAAAATGCGGGCCGCCCTGGCCCGATTGCCCGACGGTCGACGCGAGTTTGTCGATTACGTCGACGACCACTCGCGGATCGCTGTGGCGGTAACCATTACCGGCGACGCGGCCGTGATCGACTTTGCTGGATCGGCCGAAGCGGCGGCAGGCAACCTCAACGCCAATCGGGCCATTGTCACGGCGGCGGCGATGTATTGCCTGCGATGCTTGCTGGGGGAAGATATCCCGCTCAACCAGGGCGTACTCGCGCCGGTGGAGATTCGCATTCCGCCGGGACTGCTCAATCCTCAGCCGGGAGCCACGCCGGCCGACAGCCCTGCCGTCGCCGGTGGAAATGTGGAAACCTCCCAAAGAGTGGTCGACGTGCTTCTGGGCGCTCTGGGACTGGCGGCCGCCAGCCAGGGGACGATGAACAACCTGCTCTTTGGCGACGGTTCCTTCGGCTACTACGAAACGATCTGCGGCGGAGCCGGCGCGACGCCCCAGGCCGACGGAGCCGACGCCGTGCATACCCATATGACGAACACCCGACTCACCGACCCCGAAGTCCTGGAACAGCGATATCCGGCCCGGGTGCGGCGCTTTGAAATTCGTCGCGGTTCCGGCGGACAGGGCGAACACCGCGGCGGCGACGGCGTCATTCGCGAGATCGAATTTCTCGCCCCGCTGGAAGTCTCCCTGCTGACCACCCGGCGCGGCGTCCACCCGCCTTATGGACTGGCCGGCGGCCTGCCTGGAAAACCGGGCCGCAATTGCCTGCAGCGGGCCGGCTCTGGGGAGATCGAAGAGCTGCCCGCCATTACGCAAATTTCCGTCCAGGTTGGCGATCGCCTTACACTGGAAACGCCGGGAGGCGGCGGTTTCGGTCCCGCGCCCAAAACGCCCAGCTGAAGGACGTCCGCCTTCCATACTTCCGGCTTTCCCTACGCGCCACGGGAAGTGGCATCCGTTATGCTAGCACTTCTACCCCCACTGAACCGCCGGGCTGCACGTGCCTGGCTACGCAACCTGAGAGACGCCGCCATGCTTCGCCCTGCTTTTGCCGCCCTGGTTCTGCTTACTGCCGTCGGATCGCTCCCCGCGGCCGACCGGATTGATACCGTCGCGGGGACCGGCCAGCCGGCCGATAACGGAGCGGCGGGGCCGGCGCTGGAAGTGAACATTGGTGATCCGTTCGGCGTGGAGATCGGACCCGATGGGGCACTTTATATCTGCGAGGTGCGAAACCATCGGGTGCGGCGGCTTGACCTGAAAACGGGCCAGCTGACCACGGTCGCCGGGACCGGCAAAAAAGGTTACTCGGGCGACGGCGGCCCGGCCGTCAAGGCGGAACTGAACGAGCCGTACGAAATCCGCTTCGACGCGGCTGGCGACATGTACTTTGTCGAAATGATGAACCACCTGATCCGTAAGGTCAGCCAGAAAACAGGCGAGATCTCCACCGTCGCCGGCACGGGCAAGGCCGGATTTTCCGGCGACGGCGGCCCGGCGGTCCAGGCCCAGTTCCGTAGTCCCCATAGCATCGCTCTCGATGGCCGCGGCGGGCTTTACGTCGCCGATATTGGCAATCATCGGATCCGCCGGATCGACCTCGCCGAAGGCCGGGTGGAAACGATCGCCGGTAACGAAGAGAGAAAACTCCCCAGCGACGGGCAGCAGGCCCGCGGCAACCCGATCCTGGGTCCCCGGGCGTTGTTTATCGACGGCGACACCCTGTGGATTGCTCTCCGCGAAGGGCATAGCGTATGGCGAATGAATCTAAAGCAGGGGGTGCTCAAGCATGTCGCCGGCACCGGCAAAAGCGGCTACCAGGGCGACGGCGTCCCGGCCCGGGAAGCGACCTTTAACGGCCCGAAAGGAATCGCCATCGGCCCGGAAGGGAAGGTGTACGTCGTCGACACCGAGAACCAGGCCATCCGTGAAATCGATCCGGCCTCGGGTCAGATTCGCACCGTCGCCGGCAATGGTGAAAAGGGCGGGAGCGGGGACAAGGGACCGGCCACGGCCGCCCAACTGGCCCGTCCGCACGGCGTTTGCATCGGGCCAGACGGCGACATCTACATCGGAGACACGCTCAATCACCGCGTCCGCAGGGTCATGGAGTGACCCCTGGCTAAGGGATGGTATTACGCCCTTGACGCAACAGCTCTGGCGTTGCCCGCCTGCCCGTCAGGGCTCGCATGGGGGGTGCGACGATCCTTTTCTTCACATTCGGTCGGTATCCTGGGCGGCAGCAGGCAGGTCTCCCTTCATTGACACCTTTTGCACGCGAGAAACGAGCTGGAACGGTGGGGAAGTTGTTGACGATTCTGAATGGTTTCGCCTACTTTTGCTGCCTTTTCCGGCGAATTCCGCGCGGCATTGAAAAAATGCTCGCCCCAGGGCCGTGGAGTGTTTGACAGCGTTGCTAGCACGCTTACAATCCCCTTCTACATTAACGAAATGTTTAGAGCAGGAGGCCAGTCAGAGAGAGTCCCAAGGCGATTACCCCCGCAATTTCGCAAGCGAAGAAATTCCCTTGTGATACCAACGGGTTAGCGACGAGATCACGCTTCCAGCCGGTTTCTAACCGACGACCGGCTGACGGATTCTCTCACGCAGGGCGCTTCTGCTTGGACCTTTCTGCTTTGGGTGGTTATCCCTGGCATTCGACCTGGGATGGTTGTCTCCATGCTTTCCAGTGTTTTGCTAAGAAGGCGATATGCGCGGAGGATATGCGTGACTGGAAGTGATCAGATTATTGCGTCGGCGCTGTCAGAGGACCTGGCAGCGCGCATCGGCGCCGAACGTTTCGACGTTTGGTTTGGGCAAAGCGCCCGGTTGATTTATGAAAATGGCGAGTTCCTCGTGGCGGCGGATGATCCCTTTACCCTTGACCGGGTGAAGCACAGCTTTCGTCAAGAGTTATTGGAAACGGCGCGAGCCATCCTGTCCGAGAATGCTGGCGTCGCCTATCGCGTCGTGCCGGCCCCAGCGCAGCCCGATGTCGCTCCTGTTGTCGAAGCCCCGCACAAGGCGGCGGCACCCGAGGTGGTGCGTCCTGTCATTACCAATGAACCGCCCGCCCGGCGTCCTGGGGTTCCACGTCAACGTCGAACGCTCGAAGGCTTTGCTTGCTGCCGCGAGAATCAGCTGGCCCGGTCTGCCGTGCAAATGGCGATGGAAGGGCACGGCTCGATATCGCCCCTGTTCCTCTACGGACCGACCGGATGCGGTAAGACGCATCTGCTGGAAGCCCTGGCGGCGCAAACTCGCCGCAGCGGCCAGTCCAAACGCGTGGTGATGCTGTCGGCCGAACAGTTCACCTGCCAGTTCCTGGAGGCGTTGCAAGGCTCCGGCCTGCCCAGTTTCCGCCGCAAGTATCGCGACCTGGGAATGCTGCTGATCGACGATGTGCAGTTTTTCTCCGGCAAGCGAGCGACGATTGTCGAACTGCTGCACACGATCGATACGATCAGCCGGGCCAACAATCAGCTCGTGCTGACCTCGGACCGCTCGCCGTCGGAACTCGTCGGCCTGGGACCGGAATTTGTCGCCCGCACCGCCGGCGGTCTGGTCGCCAGCGTCGGTTATCCTGATGCGGCGGCCCGCCTGGAGATCCTGCAGTCGCTCTCGCGGGAACGCCAGCTGGAGGCTCCGGCCAATGTGCTGCAGTTGATGGCGGATCGTCTGGAAGGAGACGTCCGTCAGCTCAGCGGCGCCATGAACCGCCTGCAGGCGTCGGCCCATGCCCATGGTGAACCGATCACCATGGCGTTGGCGGAATCCGAACTGGAGGAAGCGTTTCGTGGGAGTTGTCGTCGCGTCCGTTTGAAGGATGTCGAACGGGCCGTCTGCGAGGTTTTCGATCTCGATCCCAAAACGCTGCATTCCGCCAAACGCGCCAAGTCGGTCAGCCATCCCCGCATGCTGGCCATGTGGCTGGCCCGCAAGTACACCCGGGCCGCCTTTTCGGAGATCGGCGAGTACTTCGGCCGCCGCAGCCATAGCACGGTGATCTCCGCCGCCAACAAAGTCGACTCCTGGGTGGAAGCCGAAGGGGTGATTGACCTGGCCCGCGGACAGTGCCGCGTAAACGACGCCCTCCGCCGCGTCGAAGCCTTGCTACGGACCGGCTAATCGAGTCCGTCCGGCCGACTTGCCTGACAGGTCGACAACCGGCCTGCTTCCGGCCGGCCGTCTGTTCTGTCGGGAAACGGACTTCCCGCGATAAGGCTACCGGCTGTTTCGCTTTCGCCAGACAGATTTTCTCGCTCGCGATTTCTTCGCGATTTTTCTGTGGGCGATAAACAAATGCGGCCGCCTGCTCCGTCTAAGATGTCGGAAGCAGGAGGAACGGCATTGAATGCATCAGAAACGTGGTCGGACTGGATGGCAGCACAGGGGCCTTCGCTCCTGCTGTTCGCTCGCCGCTGGACGGTGGACCAGGCCGCGGCCGAGGATCTGGTGCAGGAGGCGTTCGTCCGCTTTTGGCGCACCCGGCAGGAGGTGCGTGATCCCTTGTTGTACCTGTACCAGTGCGTGCGGACGACCGCGATCGATGCCGCCCGCAGCCGACAGTCGCGCAAGTTGCGGGAGACGGCCGTCCTCCAGACGGTTGACCCGGCCCCGCAGTTTGTCTGCACGCTGGAACAGGAAGAACGCCGGCTGCAGATCGAAGCGGCCCTGGCGGAATTGCCCGTCGAACAGGCCGAAGTCGTGACGTTGAAAATCTGGTCGTCGCTTACTTTTGCCCAGATCGCAGAGTTAACGTCGACCTCAGGCAGCACGGTCGCCAGCCGTTATCGCTACGCTCTCGACCGGCTGCGTCATCTGCTCCAGGAGGCGGGTACACAATGAATCAACCCCTTGAACCGAACGATCGCCTGGCGGAAGAACTGGCCCGCTGGCAGCCGGCCCCGTTGTCGGCCGATTTTCATCGCCAGCTGGCAGCACGGCTGCAGACGACACGGGCGAATGGACCGGAAGCCCCTCCGCGGCGAACGTTGCTCGTCCGTGGCCTGCTGGCGACGGCCGCCCTTGCCCCGTTGCTGCTGATACTGGCCGGCGTGAGCCTGCTGCCCAAGGCGTTTATCGCAGGGCGAGCCACACCACTTCCGGCCGATACCGTGGCGGCCCCCGCGTCGGAACAGCCGCTTCCCCCGGCGATTTCACTCGCAGAAATCATGGCGGCCGCCAGTCAGGAATGCCCTGCGACCGGGGCGGCGCCGCCGACGTTGTTCGCCTACAGCCAGGCGATGCGCGGCCCTGGCGCCGAGCTGGATCTTCTGCTCAATCGACATGCGGTCGCGTTACTGCCGTCGACAGCGCGGTATTCCGTCACCGGTCCAACGGGCCCCTGACGGAAGGTCCGTAGTTTTTCCTCCTCCTCTCTTCTTCCCAGGTGATCCGATGCGCCGATTCTTCCCCGCTGTCCTTGTCGCCCTGGCGATAACTTCTGGCCTTCGCCTGCTGCAGGCGGAGCAACCGTTTGCTCCCGATAACCGGCCGACGAATGCCGCGCTCGTTTACTGGACCGCATTCGCCATGCTGCCGGAACTCTCGGACGAGGAGTCGGACCTGCTGCCCAATTGGGGAACCGGCGAAATGAGACTGAAGGAGCTGGCGTCGCTGCGGTCGCAAAGCCGTACCTCGCTGCAACTGGCAGGTCACGCGGAGCCGACGATGGATTGCCAGTGGCAGCTCATCGACTCGGGGCCCGCGACGCTGCTGCCGCATATCAGCAAGGCGCGGCTGCTGGGCATGTTGTTCCTGCTGCAGGCTGAAGCCGACGTCGCTGCGGGAAAAAACAAAGCCGCCATCGAACATTTGGCCTCGGCCTGGCTGTTGGCCCGGAACATCGACGAAGGCGCCCTGATCCAGCTGCTGGTTGGTCACGCCCTGGAGGCACAGGTGCTGAATATCGCCGAGCCGTTACTGCCGACGCTGAACGCCCAGGAAAGGGCACAGTTCAAAGCAGCCTTCGAAGCTCTGCCGGCGCCCGTCGAATATGCGACGGCGATTGGCTACGAGCAGCGCATGTTTGGCGAATGGCTTCGCCCTTTACTGACGGGCGAGCCCCAGGAAGCGGTCGCCCGGTTCAAGGAAATCTCCGGGCAGGTCGATCCCCTGATGCTGCTGGGAATTTTCGCGGGCAGCAAGGAAGTTCGCCTGCAGCGTTTCAACGACTTTATCGGAGAATACGACAAGGTCGCGAAAGCCTCCCAGTTGCCGCCCGAAGAAGCCAAAGCAGAAATGAAGCGACTGGAAGAAGCACTGCCCAAATCGAAGAATGCGCTCGCCCGTGTGATGATGCCGGCGTTCGCTCGCTCTTTTACCAACCATCTGGAACTGCAGGCACGGATCGCCCGATTCAAGAAAGCCCTGCAGGACGCCCCGGCCGGCAAGTGACGCAGCCAAACGGACCGCGTCGTCCGGCGCTTTCCGATGGCGCCGAACGACCGCAGTCCTCATGCAGAAAGCCTATTTGATGCCAGCGGCCCGACGGGCGATGAACTGGCGGACCTTGCTGATTTTGCAGCCAGCGGCCAGCTTTAACGCCTGGGCCCGGTCCAGTTCCACCAGCGGCTCAATGCCGTACCAGTAGACCAGCGGCAGGTTGTGGTCGTCGGCGTCTTCTTCATGGGCAATCAGGTTCGCCGCCAGCGTCCAGCGTTGCTCCAGCGGCAACCGCTGCAGGGCCGAGGCCAGGTACAACCGCACCACCGGCGACGGATCGTCCGCCGCCATCGCTTCGTAACGGGCCAGTTGCTCGGCCGTCGTCTGCTTGTCTTCCAGGTCCAGCTGGATCGCCCAGGAACGCAGGTACGGGTCGCTACTGTCCAGCAGACCCAACAGCAGGGCGTCGTCGACAGCTTCCATCCCATGCAGGGCCCAGAGCGCGCGAAGTTTTTGCGGCGTTGTGGTTTCCTTGCTCGCCACCATCGCCTGAAGTTTCTTCACCGCCGACGCGACATCCTGGCCTGCGGCCGCCCGTTCGGCCAACAGGCGCCGGGCGTGCCGCACCTTCCATTCGTTCCGGCTGAGCTGCTGCTCGGCCAGTCGGTCGGTGCTGTGGGCCTTCATGTTGATCGACTCGGCTTTGGAATCGCCGTAAGTGATTTTGTAGATGCGACCCGTATCTTTCCCCTCGGGCGTTTCACCGTGGCACTCTTTGGAATCGTACCAGTCGATGACATAAATGGCCCCGTCGGGACCGAGCTGCAGATTGAAGCCGAGGAACCATTTGTCGTTGGCGATGATAAAGTCGCTGTGATGTTCCCCCTGAAAACCGGACCGATGCTGTTTGAGCTGGTCGACGTACATCATGTGATGATGGATGCTGCACATGAACAGCTTGCCGCGGTACTCGTCCGGATAACTCTCGCCCAGGTACAGCAGCGCTCCGCCATGGGCATGCCCGCCGGGTCGGCCTTTGAAATCCTTGTGCGTATGCAGGGCGATCGTTTTGATGTCGTCAAACACGTACGGATTGAAGTGCGTGCCGGCCTGCCGATGATACCGGGCGCCCTGGATTACGTGCCATAAATGGGGAATCACGCAGGCCGTCATCAGCAGCTGGCCGTTGTCGTCGAAGTCGATCCCCCAGGGATTGCTGGTCCCCCAGGCAAACACCTCAAACTGGTCGTGCAGCGGATGATAGCGCCAGACGCCGCCGTTAAGCGGCGTGCGTGCGCTATCGGGCTCGCCCGGCTTGCCGACCTTGGAATGGGTGAACACGCCATGACAACCATACAGCCAGCCGTCGGGACCCCAGGTGAACGTGTTGAGCGTTTCGTGCTGATCCTGCCCGCCCCAGCCGTCGCGAACAATGCGGGCCTTGCCATCGGGAACGTCGTCGCCGTCCGCGTCGGGAATGAAGAGCAGGTTCGGCACGCTGCCCACCCAGACCCCGCCATAACCGACCTCGAGCCCGCTCACATACGTGATATCTTCGGTGAACACCTTCCGCGTATCAAAGCGGCCGTCGCCGTCGGTGTCTTCAAAAATCAGGATGCGATCCCGTTTGTCCGGCGACCAGCCGTACTTGGTGTAGGTGTAGTTTTCGCCGACCCAGAGCCGGCCGCGATCGTCGATACAGAACGCGTTCGGCTGCCGCACATCGGGTTCGCCGGCAAAGGGGATCACATGAAAGCCGTCCGGCGCCGTCATGTTGGCGGCCGCCTCTTCCGGCGTATAAAAGAAATGCTTCCCCCGTTCCAGCTCTTCCGCGCCCACGAAAGAAAACGGCAACGACAGCAGCCCGGCAAACAGCAATAAAACGAAGCGGTTCATAGAAAGCAGTATCATCAAAGAGAGAAGGAAGTTAACAAGACAAAGAGCACCCCCGGCACGCAGGACGTGCGCCCGGCCATGAGCCCGGATCCATTGCTGGGGAATAAATCGTCGCGCCGCCGAGACCCGTAAGGCTTCCACGGCAACGAATTCTCCCCTGCCATGATAACCTCCCCGCGCCCCCTCGTCAGCGCAAGCCGCCGCTTCCAGGAAAGGCCAGCCCAGCAAGCCAGGTCGTGCTTTTGACGCTCAAATGGCGCCGGGCAGCCGGGAAACCAGAAAGGTCGGCGCCTGGTTTCTGAATTTTGGATGGCCCTGATCATCCGCCGGGGTAACAGAATCCGTCTTCTTCCGCTTGCGAGTTCTGTGACCTCGCCGCTCGTTTTGGGGACCCGAGAAACGCATTTAGGCGAAAAGAAGTGCTGCGCCGGCGTCCTGCCCACCATGGCGGGATTTCCGACGCATCGCCGGCGAATCTCGCACCAGGGGAAACACGTCCGTTCGAAGCCTCCGCACGCATTGGGACTCAATCTGATGAATGTCTACCTGAAATCGCTCCTCCTTATCTTCGTTCTGCTTGTCGTTCCCTCAATGGTGGGCTTTGCCTTCTACAGCCAGGCACAAACGGTCGGCGCCGCTTGTCGCGAACATGCGGCAGCTTTCTTAGCGAAGAAAGAAAGCCTGAAGCAGATCGAAAAGGCATTGGACCCGGCCGAAGTCAGTAAAGATTGGGTCAGGCCCAACCTGGACCCGCCGCTGCAATGCGACGAAGAGCGAATTACACTCGGCTTCTTCCATGCCTGCGAACTCAAGGGCGATGCCTTTATCAGCACCGACGAGCAAACCTGCGACCAGCTGCTGGCGGAAGCAATCGACCAGTCCCGGCCGAATCACTTCCAGGGCGATCCGCGGTTCGGCTTGAGTCCTCTGGTCGAGCAGTTGGCCGCCGCGCCCTATGCCATCGTCAAATTGCCCGGTTACAGCGAGGCCGAAGCGTCGGGCCTGCGAGAGCGACTTATCTTTGATCTTCGGACGAAGGAACTGGTCGGCTCCTACCACTATCTGGCCAGCGAAGATCAGCCTGGGACGGACGCGCTTCGCCTGACGCAGTTGGCCGGCGGCTCGTTCCGGTTTGTCCCCCGACGACTCTCCCGCGAAGGCGTCAATGCGGCGGTAGTGATCGTTCCCCTTATTCTTTACCTGGTGGCGGCGGGGATTGGATTGCTGATTGGGGTCTCCAAAATGATCCTCGGCGAAAAAGACCGTCTGGCGATCGACGCCATCAGATTCCGCGGCGCCTATCCCGATCGGATCGTCTGCCCTTGCTGCAGCAGCGCTTCTCCCGCGATCAAACGTTTGCGCCTTCCCAAATTCATTCTGTACGTAGGGATCGCAGCGGTCGTCCGACACGCGGAGGTGACCGCCTGCCCCACGTGCATGCGAAGCCGCGTGGTGAAGTCGTACCTGCTCAACTTGTTGCCCGGCAACGTGGTCACCTTGCTGCTCACGCCGATGTTTGGTGTCATGTATCTCTTAAGCTTCCGCTCCGGCCATCAGGCCAAAGTCGTGCTGGAAGCCGTGCAAACATCGCCTTAAAGTCCGGCGGATGACCTTACTCCCCCTGGTATATTTGACGGGGACGAGCCTGCCAGCGGAAGCGTTGCATTGGCGGAACCGACGCAGGAAAATTTGCCCCCTTCATTATCCAGAAAAACGCCCGCTCATATACGGCAAGGAGTTGGGGAAAAATAACTTCGGCTATTTCCTCCATCTGGTCGGAGTCTGAAACGCGACATCCCCCAGGGTCGCGGCCAATTTATTCTCACACCTCTTCATCCTTCTTTGCGCCTTTGCGTGAGTCCCCATTGACGCGAGGGAAATTCTTCAACCGGCTCAATTTTTCTTCTCGCCGTTCAAGGACGGATTGGCGGTTCTGTCACGAAGAGGATCTCACGCAAAGGCGCGAAGGCGCAAAAGGCCGGTCGGCAGCGGATCGTCCTTGATGAAGTCGGCCAGACTGGCTCCTTCGGCACAGGTCGCGACGTGATTTCAAGCAGGCTCGCTTTCCCGAACGTCCTCGGTGTTATACAAAACCGAAGTTATTTCCCCCTCGTTCCCAAGACAAACACGACAGCCACTTTCGCGCAGACATGGGGAGTTGCCACAGGGATGGAGATGGTTACGGCGAAGGCGAATCTCTCTGTTCGAAAGATTCCTGGTCAGCCGCTTCCTCCAGGTTCTCGATGAATCTGGATCGCTGCTCCGGGGTTGGAATGAGGCACGTGTCGCGGCGTCCAAACCAGCGGTAGCGATTCCTGGCGACCAGGGAGTACATCGCATCACGCAGCCCGCGGGGCAGAATTCGGAAGATGCGCAGCCAGCGCCACCAGCCTAAATCCCGCGCGATCTCCAAGGCGGCGTCGGAACGAACATAAGCTTTGTCCGCCTTGATCAGCAGAAAACTTTGGGCGTCATCCGGATCAAGGCCATGCTTTGCCAGTAACGTTCGGCCGAGTTCACTCTGCGCCGGAGCAAAGCGAATCTTCCCGCGCACATCGTTCTTCAGGATGAACTGGACCGATGCCGAACAGAAGCTACACAGGCCGTCAAAGATCACGATGGGCATGAAAGATCGCCTGGCTTGTTGAAAGAGAATTGGCAAGACATGACGAACCCCGAGGCAAAACCAGACACCCATTTTCGCCCCGACAGCAGGCGTGTGAATCAGGTCGACTAAACTTCCGCTGGCAGGAATCGAATCAAACGCCTGCCCGGTTGATCAATAGCCCGCGTCATAAAAGGTCTGATACGTGCGGTCTTCTTCTTCGAGTTTCCCCTGCAGCGTCCGCAAGGCGGCGACGAGCGGGGGGACGTTCTGTTCCAGGGGGGGAACGAGTTGCTGCAGGGCGAGCGATTTTTGCTGTTGCTGGACGAGCGTTGTTTCGCTTTCTGTCACGCTGGTTTGGAGCGAGGCCAGACGCGTGGCGCGTTCGGCGGCGGTGAGGAGTTCGCGATCGAGGAGCAGAACGGAGGCGCCGTTGGTCAGGCTTTGCCATTGCGAGAGAGCGACGGAGATCTGCTCGGCCGGTTTGTCGCCAGTCGGGTGCTCGACGGCCAGACTGTAGAAGGTCTGGCGCCGCTGAATCCGTTTGGCGCCCAGCTCTTCAGGCGGATTCGCCGGGGGAGCGTCTGCCGGATCCTGCGGCTGCATCCCGGTTCCCGAACGGGTCAGCGCAGGCGCCGGTTTCCAGACTCGCGTGCTGTACGAATACCAGGGCTGCATGACGGGGTCTTGCCGGTAAACTTCCTGCTGATACGGAACCTGCCGGGTGCGGGTGACGATCCTCGGGGTACGCCGCGTGCGGACAACATCACGGTAGATTGTTTCGGTCCGATAGCGGGGCGTTCGCTGAAAGCGTCCGTTGCCCAGATCCCGCACGTCGTGGCCGTTGGGCACCTGCTTTGTGCCGGAGGCGACCCGCTCGGTGTAGGTCTCCGTGTCGAAGCCGTCCTGCTCGCGATAGGTTTCCGTGCGATAAAGCGTGTCGACATGGTCCAGTACACGCTGATGGTGATGCACCTTCGGCTCGCTGGTGACGGCGAAGGCGTTGGCGGGATGCGTCCAGCCGGAACCCGGCTGTGCGACGCACTCTTCCAGATACAGATTGACGGACCAGTGATGGTCGGCCACCTGCACCTCGGCCGCTTTATCCAGGGTGTCGATCCGTGATAGTAGCGACACCAGGGTGGTTTGGGTGTCGGCCGCTTCGCGTTCGGCCTGGGCCGCGCTTCGCCGGGCCTGATCGACTTTCTGCTGGGCCGCATCAAGCTGTTGCTGGGCGCTCGCGACCTCTGTTTTGGCGGCAGCGACCTGTGCCTTGAGACCTGCGACCTTGGCGCTATAAGCTCGATAGCGGAGCGTGACGTTGACGCCATAGATCAAAACGATCAGCAACAGCACGCCCAACACCGCCAGCACTGTTTTGCTGGGTCGCCAGCGAAGCAGGGCAAACACCGGAGCGACGAGCGGCGCCAGCAGCGAGGTGGACGACCGCCGGCTGACGGCGGGCCGGTGCGGCGGGCCGGCCGCTGGCATGGTGGCGGCGCCAGACTCGGGCAACGCCCGGGGCGCCTGGCGGGCGTCGTAGGTTTGCGTGCGCTGCCGGCGAAGTGTTTCGTCGTGCGTGGATTTGCAGTTAATGCAGGCGTCGTGCGTCGCTGGCATCCAGCTGTCGCAGAAGGCGCATTGCCAGTCGGTCCCCGCCAGCGCGGCCTGCCGGCCGGCGTGGTCGTGAACCACTTCGGCCTGTTCGGGCAAATAGAACCGCACGTCGCTGGGTCGCGGCGCGCCGCAGGTGGAACATTGATAAGAATCGCCGCGGACTCCCCGGGCGCCGCACGCCCCGCAGTCCCAGCAGCCCATGAGAATTTCGCCGTCGGGGTCAGACATCGATTCCTCCTGACGACAGGCGTCTACGAAAAGACAACGAAGAATCGCGGAACGCCGTTCCGCAGGCAGCGAAGATCCGGGCTACTTTACGTCGACCACATCGACCTGGATAAACTGCCCGTTGTACGCATCGGGGGCGGGCGGCACGTCTTCGACCACCAGCTTTTTGAAGTTGGAAATCAATCGCCCGTTCTGTCCGTCGCCATGGAAGGTCACCGTGGCGCCGCCGTCGATCTCGATCGTTTGCGTGTAGTCGATCGTAAAGATCTTATGGCCCACTTTGTCCTGCCGGTTGAGAAAGTAATGCGACTCGGGCGATGAGATGCTGATCTGATAGACGTTATAAGTCGCATTGTTTTTCTCGCCGCCGATATAGAAGTACTCCCCGACCTGCTTGCCGTTTTTGTACATCATCGGTTCGACTACGCCGCGGAACCGCAGGGTCACCTGGTAACGCTTGCCGGGCTCTCCGCCGAACGTTTTCACCGTGGTGAAGTTGTCGGTCGTATTGGGATCGCCCTTGACCAGGCCCGACAGGCAGCCGGCGCCTTCCTGGGGATTTTCCGGCGCCGGCGAGGCGCAGGGAAAGGCAAAGCGATAACCGTCGATCGGTTGGGCGGGCGATGCCGGTTCGGCGGCCAGGCCGACTCCGCAACCCAGAAGAACCATGCCAGCCAGACCGGAAAGAATACTGCGTTTCATGCTACACCTGATGCAGGGACGTGAGGGAATTGCAAGGCGACCCGCCTGCCGCAGCGGGCCGTGTCGCCGCTGCTGAGTTTACCACGCGCCGAAGTCTGGCGCAACAGTCCCGGCGGGAGCACGTTTCCCCAAGCCAGCATCCGGTGGGAAAGCACCGCCGGTTCGTCTTAGAGCGTTTTCAGAAATTCGATCAGCGCGTGACGTTCGTCTTCCGACAACACTTCGCCGCGGACATTTTCCGGGGCGTGCGGCCCTTCCAGAACCTGCTCGAGCGATCGGGCGCGTCCATCGTGCAGCAGGGCTGACTTGCGAAAGACGCCCAGCAACGACGGCGTATTGAACGTCTTGTACCGGTCTCCGGAAGAGCCCAGCCCGACGTCGTGATTCTTGCCGTCGGTGTAGAGGTCGCCCGAATGGCAGGTCGAACAGGCGGCCTTGGCGCCAAAGAACAGGTCGCGACCGGCGGTCACTTCGGCGCTATCCTGCAGGGCCAGCGGATTCGGCGGCGGCGTCAGCGTTTCGAAGTACGCACGTAACGCGGCCAGATCGTTGTTCTGCGGCTCAGGTCCCAGCATGGTCGTGGTCAAGGAACGGTGCAGGGCGTCATCGAGATCGGTCTGCCAGCCGTGCCAGGTCCAGGGAGCCGTGCGGGTCACGTTATACAGCGGCAGCACGGTTTTGAAGGTGCGGCTGGAGCCGTCATTGAGAGTGTCCATCGCCACCGCGTTCCCGCCGCCTTCGTAGTGGCAACTGTGGCAGCTGTACCATTGGTCCAGGCTGCGTTTGCCGTCGTAGAAGATGGCTTCTCCCTGGCGGGCCAGCGACGGCGTCGGCGGTCCGCCCAGGTCGAATTCGGCCGTCACTTCGCGGCGCTGAAGGTCGATCTGCTGGACGGAGTTCCGCAGGTAGTTGGCGACGTAGACAAGGTTGTTGTCGGGGGCGATGCGGAGCCCCAGCGGTCGGCCTGGCAGCGGGATGCGGAAGAAGCGATCCTTGTCGGCCTGGAGCGCGGGGTCGATGTGATCGGGGCCGCCGACCGACTCAAACGGCAGGCCGGGCAACTGATAGACGAGCAGTTCCTGCGAGCCCGACGCAGAGCAGACGATGCGATCTTCGTCGCTGGTCAGGGCGATGCCATGCGGGTCGGCGATTGCTTCGCCGCGGGGATCCAGCGAGATCGCTTCGCGCCGTTCCTGTTTGTCCAGGCGGCTGCGGGCGATACGACTGGCCAGCACCCAGCCCAGCCGGATGTTGCCGGCGGTGATCGCATTGGCCCGGTACACCATCCACGGGTAATAGGCGAATTTGCCGTCATTCGACATGACCACATGGCCCAGGTTCAGGGCGACAAAGCGATCGAGCCAGGCCAGCTCGCCCTCCACCAGATCGACGATCGCCATGCCGCGGTCGCCGGAGGCGGTCACGGCCATCCGCTTGCCGTCGGGCGTGATCGCCAAATGCCTTGGCCAGCGGCCGACGTCGATGCGTCGCCGCTCCTTGCCGGTCGCCAGATCAATTTCCAACACCTGGTCGAGAGCAGTCAACGCGACATATAAAAGCTTGCCGTCGGTCGTAATCGCCATGCCATGCGGCTCGCCGACGGCCGGCAGCGAGGCTTGCGGCACGAGTCTATCGCCGACGACTTCCAGCACGTCGATCCGACCGGCATGTCCGGCCGACACAAACAGGCGCTTGCCGTCGGGGTGTAGCAGAATTGACTGCGGATGCTGGCCGACCGATGCTTCATCCAGCACCTGGCCGTCGCGGGTGCGGACCAGCGACACGGTGTGCGACGTTTGATTGGCGGTCGCCAACAAGGCGCCGTCCTGCAGTAGCACCAGATCGACCGGCGAGCGATCCTGCTCGGCTGCGTCCAGGAGAACGGAGGGAAGGACCAGGGCGGCGGCCGTCAGCAGAATCAGCATCCAGGGCAATCGCGACAACAGCATCTCTCGCATCCTGAAGAAAGGGGCGTTGGTTGGTCCGTGGCGCATCACCGCAACGCGTGCTGCGACGCCCACCTGGTATCGCCAGTGCAGCCGATGCCAGCAGGAAACGCATCGGACGGCGCGGATTCGTAAGGGATATTCTATCTGCCCGCAGCGGTCGATGCGAGTGTCGACCGCGCGGATGCTTTCCGACCCCATCCCGGTGCGACGTTACGCCTGGAGTTTGGCCAGCAGATATCCGGCCAGCTCGCTCCGCGGGATGGTCTCCTGCGAGCGGTCCGAAAGATCCTTCACGGCGACCGTTTTGTCGGCGATTTCCTGCTCGCCGGCGATCACGGCGAAGCGTACGCCGGCGGTGGCGGCATAGCCGAACTGTTGACCGAGCCCTTTGGATTCGTGGTAAACCTCGGTCGGGATGCCAGCCTCACGGAGCAATTTGGCGAAACCAAGATACTCCTTGAGGAACCGCTGGCGGTCCTGCGCGGTGACCAGCACCTGGGTGGGCGTATGCTTGTCGGCGGTAACGGTTCCCGCTTCCAGAGCGACGGCCAGCAGGCGGGACAGGCCGATCGAAACGCCCACGCCGGGGAACTTCTGTTTGGTGAAGAACGAAGTCAGATCGTCGTAACGTCCGCCTGAGCAAACGCTGCCCATCTGCTCATAGCCTTCGATGAACGTCTCGTAAATCGTGCCGGTGTAGTAATCGAGGCCGCGGGCGATGGAGAAGTCGACCTCCAGCCGATGCTCGGGCATGCCCAGGGCGACCGCGTTCTCCAGCACCTGGTCGAGCTCGTCGAGTCCGGCGACGGGGGCGTTCGCCTTGGCGAAGATCTGCCGGGCGGCGTCCATCGTTTTGGCCTGGATCAGTTCCAGGATGGCGGGGATCACGCTGGCGTCGACCTGCTCTTTGACGAGTTCGGCTTCCGTTTTTTCCAACCCCGCGTGCTGGCTCTTGTCGACGGCGCGAAGCACGCTTTCGTACTGGCTGGGGGCCAGGCCGCTGCCTTCGATCAGGCCGCTGAGGATGCGGCGATTGGAGACGCGGACGCGGAACTCCGGCACGGGCAATTTGCTGAAGACCGAGTTGATGACGCACGGCATTTCAGCGTCGTGGATCAGATCGAGCGAGGTCCGACCGACGATATCGATATCGCACTGATAGAATTCGCGGTAACGGCCCCGCTGGGCTCTTTCGCCGCGCCAGACTTTCTGGATCTGGTAGCGGCGGAACGGAAACATGAGTTTCTCGGAGTGCTGGGCGACGTAACGGGCCAGCGGTACGGTCAGGTCAAAGTGCAGACCCAGGGCGTTCTTGTCATCGTCCCGCTCGGCGCCTTCTTCGGGCTTGCCGACGGTGTAGATCTGGCGCTGCATCTCCCCTTTGGCGAGCAGCACTTCCAGGCGTTCGACGGCCGCCGTTTCGATCGGCGTGAATCCATACAATTGATACTGGCGTCGAATGGTATCGATAAACTGCTCTTCGACCAGCCGCATATTGGGAAGCCACTCGGGAAAACCTGAAATGGCGGTTGCCTTTACCAGTTCGCTCATCTTCTACCTGTTCTTCGCAATTGCGGAAATCTGCAGACTCGGCCCGCTGATCCAGCGTCGTCTGGACACGCCGAACGATGTCGAGAGACGAGGAACCTGCCGGCACGCGCTGATTACTTCTAGTTTCTCAGAGGGAAGACCTGTCGGTCGGACGCACCGGTCGAACACACCGTTTCCGGGCTGCGGGGACCTCCCCGCTGAGGGACTGTGGGACGTGATCGATCCCAAGGCAATCCTGCAGCCTGGGCCAGCCTCCGTTTCCGCCCAGTGTATCTTCACCGGCGGAAACACGCACCTGGGGGCCGCCCCGCGACGGCGCCGGGCAGGGTTCGACCCCGGAAAACGGGTCGGTCGAAAGGGAACTTGCGGCATATAACGCCGCGCCCCCTCGGGGGCCAGCCTCTCGCGGGCCGGGTCGGAAAACGACGTTATTGTCGGAGAAAGAGGCCCAAACGGGTCGGCGGGTTCACCGGAAAACGCAGATCCGGCAGCAGGGACGCTTGTTCTGGAGATCTGGTTCTGTAACAAGCGAGCGGCTGCGGTTATACTCTTTTAGAAAGGACTACGCGGCCGGCCATGACAGTTGTAACAAGTGTTTCTGACTTCAGAAAACGTCTTGTCGATAGCACGCTGATGAAAGCGGAGCAGGTCGATCGTTTTCTGCAGAAGCTGCCGCCGCAAAGCCAGCCGGAAAGTGGAAATCGCCTGGGCCGCCTGCTGGTCAAAAGCGATCTGCTGACAGCCTACCAGGTGGAGCAGCTGTTGCTGCCCGACGGACGTCGCCTGGTGCTGGGAAACGTGGTTCTGCAGCAACCTCTGGCCAGCGGAGGGATGGGCGAAGTTTTCCGCGGCTATCACCGCCGGATGAAGCGGAACGCGGTCGTGAAAATGCTGCATGCCTCCGTCGGCGATGAGGCGGCCCAAAGGCGGTTTGAACGCGAGATCCAGGCGGCCGCGCGGCTCTCTCATCCCCATATTATCACCACCTTTGACGCCGACCAGATCGATGGCGCCTGGTACATGGTGATGGAATATGTCGAAGGCGTGGATCTGGCGACGCTGGTCGTCCGCTCGGGTCCCTTGCCTGTCGCCGCGGCGATCAGCTATGTCATGCAGGCGGCCCGCGGACTGGGTTACGCCCACAGCAAAGGGGTCATCCACCGCGATGTGAAGCCGAGCAACATTCTGGTCGACTCCAGCGGCGTGGTGAAGGTTTTCGACCTGGGGCTGGCCCGCTTTGAAGAAGGCCGCCGTCCCCAGGCCGACGAAAGCCTGACTGGCGAGCAGCAGATCGTCGGCACCGTGGAATACATGGCGCCGGAACAGGCTCGCGGGGGGAATATTGATCGCCGGTGCGACATTTACGGCCTCGGCTGCACTCTGCATCGCCTGTTGACCGGTTCCCCTCCCTATGTGGGAAGCGAGCTGATGCAAGTCCTGGTCGGCGACGTCGACCTGCCTTTTCCTGCTCTTCACGACATACGACCGGACTGCCCGCTGGAGCTGGAGACTGTTTTCCAGCGGATGATCGCCCGGCGCCCCGCTGACCGTTACCGGTCAATGAAAGAGGTGCTGACGGCGCTCAAGCCGATTGCCGCGGTGGTAGGCGTGAGCCCGCAGCCCCCTAAATTTTCGTTAGCCTCGCTTGCCGAGACTCAACCGATTCTTACTCCCGACCCCGATTCTCCTATGTCGTCGCCGGACCAGCCCACCGCCTGGGATCTTTCGCCCACCCTATCGCCAAACGCCCGCGCCCCCGAACTGGCGATTGGGATCGACCTGGGCACAACCCACTCCGCCCTGGCGTACCTCGATGAACATGGACGCCCGCAAACCGCCAACAACATGGAAGGGGACAAAACCACGCCCAGCGCCGTGTTCTTTGACGGGCCCGATGTGATTGTCGGTAAAGAGGCCGTCAAAGCGATGGGGGTCGACGCCTTGAATGTGGCGGAAACCTCAAAACGCGATCTGGGCTTCCAGTTTTATCACAAGCCGCTGGCCGGTCGGGAATTTCCGCCGCAAGCGCTGGAAGCCTGGATTCTGAACAAGCTGCGCGTCGACGCCGAGCGCACGCTGGGGCCGCTGCAGAAGGCCGTGATTACGGTGCCTGCGTACTTCGACGAGGTTCGCCGCAAAGCGACGCAGGACGCCGGTTACATCGCGGGCTTTGAGGTGCTCGACATCATCAATGAGCCGACAGCCGCCGCCCTGGCGTTCGGCTTTCGGCAGGGATATTTCGAGAAACAGGTCGGCGAAGGCGCCAGGAACATTCTCGTTTACGACCTGGGCGGCGGCACGTTCGATGTCACGGTGATGGAAATCGACGGCAACCGCTTCAAAGCACTCGCCACCGATGGCGACTGGCTGCTGGGCGGACGTGACTGGGACCAGCGCCTGATCGACTTCGTCGCTGAGGAGTTCATCAGGGCCCACGGACTGGATCCCCGCACCGACCCGAACGTCCACGGCATGCTGTGGCGGGAGTGCGAGGACGCCAAACGTACCCTGACGGCCCGGCAAAAAGCGATGGTCACAGTTTCCCATGCGGGACGTAACCATCGGGTCGAAGTCTCGCGAAAGGTCTTTCAAGAGGTCACCCAGGACCTGCTCGATCGCACGCTGTTCACGACCCGGCAGACCCTGCAGGCGGCAAACCTGGAATGGCCGGATCTCGATCGCGTCCTGCTGGTGGGCGGTTCCACCCGGATGCCGGCCGTGGTCGAAGCGCTGCGTAAAATGTCCGGCAAGGAGCCCGACTGCAGCATCTCTCCCGATGAAGCGGTCGCTCATGGCGCGGCCCTGTACGCCGGGTTGATCCTCAGCGAGCAATCGGGCCGCAAGCCGCAGTTCCTGGTGCAGAATGTCAACTCGCACAGCCTGGGCGTGATCGCCACTAACCAGCAAACGGGTCGCCGGCAAACGTCGGTCATGATTCCACGGAACACCCCGCTGCCGGTCACCGCCACGCAGAATTTCACAACCAGCCGCGACAACCAGAAATCCATTCATGTGCAAATCGTCGAAGGCGAAAGCAAGTCGCCCGAGGACTGCTATCCCCTGGGCGCCTGCACGCTGAGAAACTTGCCGCCCAACCTGCCGGCGCAAACGCGAATCGCCGTCCGTTTCCATTACGAAACAAACGGCCGCCTGGAAGTCACCGTGAAAGTCGACGGCGTTGACAACCCGCTTAAGCAGGAAATCACCCGCTCCACCGCGATGACGTCGGAACAGATCGATAGCTGGCGGCAATTTATTTCCGGTCGCGGGCCCGGCCCTGGCGCCGCCACCACCACCAAACCGACCTGACCGGCGTTTCTGCAGGCGGGCGGTCGCTGCCGGAAATACCAATTCTCGAGAAAAAGCCAGTTTTACCGGCCAAACAGATCCGCCCCGCCCCCTGGCGCCAGGCTACACTAGTAAAGAAAAGGCAGCACCCAAACATCAACGACAGGAGGTTTTCGTGACCGCCATGCAACGAGCCCTCGGTGCGATCGCATTCCTCGCTCTCGCCATCGCCAGTCTGACCGTAGCGTCGGCCCGCACCTGGACCGATGCGACCGGCAAGTTCCGCATGGAGGCTGAACTGGTCTCCGCCAACGACAGCCAGGTCGTCTTGAAAACGACCGACGGACGGGAGCTTACGGTGCCGCTGGCCCAGCTCAGCCGGAACGATCGCGTCTATCTGGCTCGCATCAAGGCGGCCGGAACCGACGCCCCGACGGAACCGACGGAACCGACGGGCAGCGACTCCGCAACGGATTCCCCCAACGCCATTCCCATGGGAACGCCCGGCCAGAATCCTGCCCCAGGCCAGTCGAACGAGGACGCCAACGGCCCGCAGTACGGCGAGCCGGTGACGCTTACCATCGTCAAAGGAGTGCGTATCACCACCCCCGGCGGGGCGCGGGGCGTTACCGCCACCTTCCCGATTCCCGCGACCTGGCCGGAGCAGGCGGTTGAGGAGCTGCAGACCGATCACCCTGCCAGCGTGCAGCGGGCCGGCACGCGCGATCTGCCAGGCGGGTCGCAACAGATCGTGCTGAGCATCCCCCTGATGAAAGCAGGCGAGGTGGCCGAGGTCGCCAATACCTACCGCGTGCAACGTCGCCCGATCGAGCCGCCGGCCGATACCAGCCGCCTGCAGCGTCCGCCGCGTCCGGTGGGCGAGTTACGCCAGTACCTGGGAGCCAGCCCCGGCATTCAAACAGCGAATACCCGCTTTCGAAAAACGGCCGAAGAAATCGCCGCCGGCGAAGTCGAAGGCTGGGCCCTGGTAAAAAAGACGTTCGACTGGGTGCGCGCCAATATGAAGTATGTCGGCGGGGAACTCCGCGGCGCGCTCTGGGCGGCCGAACACGGCCAGGGGGATTGCGAGGAGTACACCTCGCTGTTCATCGCCCTTTCGCGAGCGAACGGCGTTCCCGCCCGCGCGGTCTGGGTGCCCGGTCATTGCTATGCCGAATTTTACCTGGAAGATGCATCGGGCCGCGGCTGGTGGTTCCCGTGCGACGCCCTGCAGGAGAACGAACCCGGGCGGCTGAGACGGACCTTGCCGATCCTGCAGAAAGGGGACAGCTTCGAAGTGCCCGAGCTGCGCGGCAAGCAGCGTTACCTGTCGGAATCTTTGACCGCCCGCGACGTCGGCCGCGGCGCCCCGCCCCAGCTGGAAGCCATTCTGCGTAACGCGGACGCGGCGCCTTAACGGTCTGTCCCCGCAATCAATTTTACCGGCGGCGGCAAGCGATCGGCAGGGCCTCCGTTCCGGTTTGCCCTGGCGGGAAAGTCAGCCAGGGCGTTCCCTTGCATTCGTTGCAATCGTTACCACTCCTCTCGGGGGAGCCGGATCGTTTGGTCGCCAGGGTTGATTTTCTATTCGGTCGGGTGGAAACTAGAAGAACCGCCGGCGATGGTGCGGCGGCGCATCTCCCTTCCTGCCTTCATTTCGATCCTGCCAGCAACGATCCTTCCGCGCGATCCGCTTGAACGCCCTGGTCAGGGGCCATTCGAGCCGAATCGCCGAGACCGCCTGGCGCCGAGGTCCTCCTTCTTATGTCGATTCCGCTTTCATCTGCTGAAGTGCTCCAGCGAGAGTTCTTTGAAATGCGCGCCAAGCTGCTGGAGCTGGCTGCTTCCTTTGACCGGCTGGACCGCGCCGACGGCGAGGTGAAGGGCGACCCGCGCATGGCCCAAATTGAAGAAGCCCTGCGCGTGCTGCTGGATCAAAAACCGGATCGGGCCGAGCAGATCCAGCTGCTGTTTTCCCTGCCCTACGACGACGCCTGGCAGAAGGAATTCGCCATGCCCACGGCTCGATAGCCCGCCGCCGTTTGCATTTTCTTCTCTCCTCCTTTGAAGGCGGAAATTCATGGATTACTTTGACCCGCATATCCATATGGTGTCGCGCACGACCGACGACTACGAAACCCTGGCGCGCATGGGCTGCGTCGGCGTTTCAGAACCGGCGTTCTGGGCGGGCTTTGATCGCGGCAGCGTGGAGAGTTTCCGGGACTACTTCCGCCAGCTGACCGACTTTGAAGCAAAGCGGGCGGCCCAGTTTGGCATCCAGCACTATACCTGGCTGTGCATCAACGCCAAAGAGGCGGAAAACGTTGAGCTGTCGCGGGAGGTCATCGCCATGATTCCCGAATTCCTCGACTGCCCCGGCGTGCTGGGCATCGGCGAGATCGGCCTCAACAAAAACACCAAGAACGAAGCGACCATCTTTGTCGAGCACCTGGAACTGGCCGTCAAATACGACCAGCAGATCCTCATCCATACGCCCCACCTGGCAGACAAATACCAGGGCACCCGGATGATCCTTGACATGCTCTGCGACGACAGCCGGCTCGACCACAGCCGGGTGCTGGTCGACCATGTCGAAGAGCACACGGTTCGCCATGTGCTCGAAGAAGGCTTCTGGGCCGGCATGACGCTCTATCCCGTCACCAAATGCACGCCGGCCCGGGCGGTCGACATCATTGAAATGTACGGACCCGAGCGGTTAATGGCCAACTCGGCCGGCGACTGGGGCCCCTCCAAGCCGACCGCCGTCCCCGATCTGATCGTGGAGATGCGGCGTCGCGGCCATCCCGAAAGCCTGATCCGCAAGGTGGTTTACGAGAACCCTCTCGAGTTCTTCCGCCAGAGCCAGGGCTTCCAGTTTACCCCTCGCGACGCCGAACAGACGCGCGTCTAAAGGTTCAGAGATTCAGCGATCCCGTAGCGGACCTGGCAACGCCAGACAGTGAACTGGCGGGATCGACGTCAGCTGCGGCAACCATGCGTCGACATAGCCCCGGTCAGCCAGTTCCTGGAGCGACGCTCGCTCCCCGGGCGGCGGCGTCGCTTTCAGCAACCAACAGGCGTCGGCGTCCAGCACGCCGGCAAGGCGGGCTGCGATCGAATCGCTCGTCACCCGCCAGTCGCACGGCAGCGGTCGCGGCGGCTGATGCGGCTCCTCGGTCTGCAGCCAACGGCAAGGGTCAAAAATCACGGCCTGTGATCGCCCCGACTCCCCCAGGAAACGCAGGTCGGCCGACTCCGTTAACTGCGGCAATTCCGGCAGCAGCGCCCGCAGCACCTGGGCGGATGTCGACAGCAGGCCGATGCACAGGGCATGCGAGACGGCCTGTCCCAGTGCCTGGCGTTCATCATAAAAGCGGATCGCATCGGCCAGCTGGCCTCCACCCGCGATCAGCACGGTGCTGCCCGGCAAGGTCCTGAGCCAGGAAGCCAGCCGCGGCCCCAGTTTCGCAGCAGCCAGCAAGCTGCCGCCGACTTTGACGACCCGCAGCGGCGACTGCGGTCGGGCGTCGGGCGTCACGCATTTCCCCCTTCGCCGGCCAGCACCGCCAGGGCATGCGCTGTGGCGCAGCGGGAAACGAGCCAGCCCAGCTCACGGGTCAGGGAGACATAGCGAACCGGCAGCTCCAGTTTCTCCAGCGCCTTTCGAGCCAGAAACTCGCCATGGCCGGAAAGGATGATCGTTTCCGGCGGTTTCGGCATGCCCGAGATCACCTGCCTGGCGGCGGCGACAAGGGCATCGACCTGGGTCTGCATCACGGCCTGCGCGATCACGGCCGCATCGCGGTGGTTGAACTGGCTGTCGTCGGCGCAAACCATACGTCCCAGGCGGCGCCGGGCAGCGGCTTTGGTCGCGGGACGATGGTCGGCCGTTCGCAGATCGCCGGTTGATTCCGGCAGTACGCCCAGCAACAGGTAAGCGTCCCGGGTAGTGGCGAAAAACTCTTGCGCCACCGGGCACTTCTTGCCGCGGTAAACAGTCTCTTTCAGGACGGCGCAAACAGGGCTGCGTTCGATGCCCGTATAGACCAGCTCGCCACATACCAGACGGTCCGTATCCGTCAGGCCATGCGGGGCCGGATCGCCATGCCGCAGCGCGACCAGGTCGCAGGTGGTGGAACCGACATCGACCGCCAGCGAAGGACCGATCGGGGCGCAGCGGCCCACATAGGTCGTCAAGGCGCGCCAATTGGCGGCGGCCGCCGACAGGGGATTGGAGCGGGCCGCCTGGGGCGTCACCATTTTTCCGCTGGTGAGAAACACGCGCGTATGGCGTCCGTCGGCCGCGCCTTCCACCGCCGTCAGGATATGCTCGACGCCTTCGGTTTTGGTGTCAAAGCAGTCGGCCAGTTCGCCCGTCATGGCGACAATCAGACGATCCGACGGAGGCGCTTCGCTGATTGCCGTGCGTAGCTCCTGCTCCAGTAGCTCGGGCGTTTGCCATAAAGCGAAAGCCCGGGAAACAGCGTAACCGCGCCCGTCGGCCAGTTTGATGTTGGCCCCACCAATGTCCAAGCCCAACCAGTTCATATGCAGTCACCCGGCGATTTTCCCCTGGCAGTTTCGCCCCGGCTAACGGCCGACTCGATACAGGATTTGTGAATTTTTTAACCTTAACAGTACCGATTCCCCTTGGGCAGTCCCCATCATACAAGCGGCCGTATTCGAGATCTGCCGCAACGCTGCATACGAGGTCGTCAGTCGCGGATTTGCTTCAACGACCGTATCGGCCGTCCCCGCAGGATCGTTCCCCAGCACCAGGTCGAAGCCCGCATACCCCGTCAATGGCGGCAACGCGCGGAGCGCCGCCCTTACCAGCCGCTGGGCCCGTTCCTGCAACGAAGCTGCCAGCGGGCCAGCCGCTCCTTGATAGACGAAGTCGCCGGCCGAAAGCAGCTGCTCAAACGCCGGCAACAGAACGGGCGGACGATCCCCGCCCCCCAGCACCGCCAGGCTGGCCGCCATCCCCGGCGCAAACGCCTGTACCAGCAGCTGCTCCTGCTCCGCCGCGTCCGTCGTCGCCAGCAGATGCTCCAGGTCGCCCCGCTCCTGCAGCAATCGCAACCCTTGCGACCCGGCGCCGGCCCGCGGTTTGAGGATCGCCGGAAAGAACAGCCGCTTGCCCGCCGCCGCGGCATCGGCCAGCAAAAACGTGGCCGGCGTGGGCGCTCCGGCCGCTTCCAGCAGGCTGGCAAATCGCAGCTTGTCGGACGTCGCGGTGATGAAGGCTTCGCCCGGACTCAGCAAACGTACGCCAGCCTGCAGGGCCCAGCGGCAACGACGCAGCAGAATCTGATCGAACTCAGGAGCAATCAGCAGGGCTGCGTCGCAGCGTTTCGCGACCCGCGAAAAGGCCAGCTCTTCCGCGACCCGGCTGTCAACAGACGTCAGCTCGCCCAGGTGTCGGAAGTGCGGCAAGCGAACATCGCGCAAGAGATACGTTTGATGCCCGAGAGCGGTAAGATCTTCGGCGACGGCCGCCGCCATCGCGGAGCCTTCTGCCAGCAGCGAACCGGTCGGCGGTTCGCTTGACTGCTCAAACCAGCCTCCGCCGGTGACGTACTCATAAACAAAAACGCGCACCGCAGGACTCGCTTTCCAGCCAGACGGTCAGTCGTTTTCGTACTGCGCATGAAAGCCGTGTGTTTTCAGCCGGATGCGCACCAGCCCCTGGTCCACGGTGATGTAGAGCATATTACTCTCTTCTCCCAGGCCGAACTCCACATTGCTGGGCAATCCGACGACCGGCTTTTCCGGCGTGGGACGCTGGTTAGCGGGCCCGGTCGGAATGTAGCCGATCTCTTTCCCTTCGGGATTGATAACCATCACCCCCGGCAGCGATTCATCGCGAACACTCAAGTAGATATTGCCGTCGCGATCCACCGTCATGCCGTCGCAGCCGAACTGGTCGCCAAAATCCACCAGCCGCCGCTTCGGTCCCGCGATTAGCCCCTGATCGTCCAGGGGATAAGCGACGATCTCCTGCACGCCCAGCGGCGGCCGTGGTTTGGTCGGGTCGATCCGATCCGTCCCGTTATCCAGGTCCGAAACGATCAACGTTTTTCCGTCGGGAGCGATGGCCAGGCCGTTCGGTTTGGCAATGTCCTTCGTCAGCTCCATCACCGTACCATCGGTGTCGATCCGATACACCGAACGACGCGTCAGCTCCCGTTCTTCGTCGCCCACGTAACGCGGATCGCTGAAGTAGATCCGGCCCGCCTTGTCCAGGCAGATATCGTTTGGCGAGTTGAACCGCTTCCCGTCAAAACGATCGGCAACCACCGTCCGTTTCTTCGTCCGCGTATCCCACCGCACGATGCGCCGTCCGCCATGGTCGGCCCCCTCGCAAGCGACCAGCTTGCCTTGCCGGTCGAAGACCAGGCCGTTTGACTTGCCCGAATTGGCGACGAACACGGTCGTTTGTTTCGTCTGCGGGTTGAATCGCAGAATCATGCCCGAATCGTTGCCGAAGGGAATATCGCTGAAATAGATCGAGCCATCCGGCGCCACGGCCGGACCTTCAGTCAAGCCGCCTCGAATGCCGGCGGTACGGGTGAACAGCGGCTCTAGCCTGGAGTCGGGCGAAACAATGGCGTCGCCTTCAGGGGGAGGAACTTCCGCCGCCTGGGCAAGTACCGCGAAACAGAGCAGGCCGACTCCAGCAAAAAAACGCATCGCAAGCTCCTCAAGTAGAACTAACTGAACAGGCAGGAGCCGCTACGGCCCCGGCGAATGTTGCTGGGCGCGATTGCCCTATACTTGTCGCAATCTGGCCCATCCCGCAAGCGGCCGCCTGCTTGCGGGATAAACGTTTCATCACTCCCAGCTTGTTTAATACTGGTTCTGAGCACTCCGGTCGCCGAAGCCGGCGTCGCCGCCAAACGACTGCCGCACCGTACGTGCTTTGACTTCGTCGTGCAAGCGACGGATCGCCTCGTCGACGCTCATCGCTCCCAGATCGCCGTCAATACGATCCCGCACCGAGACAGTCCCGGCTTCCTGGTCCCGCGGTCCGACGACAAACATATAAGGCGTTAAATCGATCTGGGCGTCGCGAATCTTGGCGCCAAGTTTTTCCGACCGGTAGTCGCCCGTCGCTCGCAGTCCAGTCGCCCGGGCCGTGCGTTCGATCGACAGGGCGTAGTCCGATGACTTCTCGCTGACCGGCAGCACGCGGACCTGTTCCGGCGCCAGCCACAGCGGGAACGCTCCGGCAAAGTGTTCAATCAGCACGCCAATGAACCGCTCCATCGAACCCAAAGGCGCGCGGTGAATCATCACCGGCTGATGCCGGGAGTTATCGGCTCCGATGTATTCCAGGTCAAAGCGTTCCTTGCTGGGCAGGTTATAGTCCAGTTGCACCGTGCCCAGTTGCCATTCGCGGCCGAGACAGTCCGTGACCACGAAGTCGGCTTTCGGCCCGTAGAAGGCTGCTTCCCCTTCTTCGGCTTCGGCCGTGATCCCCAGGCTGCGGCAGACTTCGACAATGGCGTCCTGGGCGCGTTCCCAGTTCTCTTCATTGCCGACGTACTTGTCGCTTTTGGGATCGCGGAAACCCAGACGCACGCGGTAATCCTTCAGGCCCAGCGTATCCAGCACAAACTGGGTCATTTCCAGACAGGCCCGGAACTCGCTGGCGACCTGGTCGTCGGTGCAGAAAATATGGGCGTCGTCCTGGGTGAAACCGCGGACGCGGGTCATGCCGGAGATTTCGCCCGACTGTTCGTAGCGATACACGGTGCCAAACTCCGCCAGCCGCAAGGGCAGGTCGCGGTAGCTGCGCGGTTTGGCCTTGTAGATCATGGTGTGATGCGGGCAGTTCATCGGCTTGAGCAGATACCGTTCGTCTTCGCTCATAACGATTGGCGTGAACTGGCTGTCGCTGTAGTAGGGGAAGTGGCCCGAGGTTTCGTACAGCTCGACCCGGCCAATGTTGGGCGTATAGACGGGCTCGTAACCGCGGCGATCCAGCTCGTCCTTGACGAACGTTTCCAGCGTGCTGCGAATCCGGGCGCCTTTGGGCTGCCACAGAATCAGGCCGGAACCAACCAGCGGGCTGATGGTGAACAGATCGAGCTTTTTCCCCAGCACGCGGTGATCGCGTTTTTTGGCCTCTTCAATCCGCTGCAGATGTTCTTCCAGATCTTTGTCATTAAAGAACGCGGTCGCGTACAACCGCTGCAGCTGGGCGCGGGACTGGTCCCCTTTCCAGTAGGCTCCGGCCACCGATAGCAACTTGAAGGCGCCAATGGCGGCGGCGCTGGGAATATGGGGCCCGCGACAAAGATCGATAAACTCGCCCTGGCGATAGAAGCTGACCGTGTCATGTTCGGCCAGGCCTTCTTCGATATGTTCGACCTTGTACTTTTGATCCAGGCCGCGGCAAATTTTCAGAGCTTCGGCCGACTCGGCTTCCGAGCGGACGAAGGGTTCGTCCTCGGCGATGATCTTCCGCATTTCTGCTTCGATCGCCGGGAAGTCGTCCTCGCTGAGGGAATGCTCCAGCCCAAAGTCGTAGTAAAAGCCGCCTTCGATGGTCGGCCCGAACGCCAGCTGCACCCCTTCAAACAGCCGCATCACGGCCCGCGCCATAATATGGGCGCAGCTATGCCGCATGACGCCCAGCGCCTCGGGGTTTTTGTCGGTGAACAGCTTCAGGGCGACTTCGCCCGATCTGGGCAAGGGATAGTCGAGCCCGACGATCGTGCCATCGACTTCCGCGGCCAGGGCCGCTTTTGCCAGTCGCGGGCCGATCGTGGCGGCGACATCGGCGGGGGTCACTGACTCGGCAAACTCTTTGACGCTTCCATCAGGCAAAGTGACGTTGAGCATTGGATCCATCAATTTCTCGGAGAATTATGGGGGAACGGACGTCTGCACAAACGACGTCTTCACACATCCACCCACAAGCGGCGCCGCGGTTTCCCCGCAACGGAGTCAAGTATAGGCGCAACCAGGCGCCCAACAAAAGGACACTTTCGCGGCAACCGGGGTTCGGCGGAACCCTTCGCTCCGCGTCCCGGTCGCCTGGCCCGGTCCGGCCGGAAGGCGCTGGGGATTTTCTCCCCCCCTTAACTGGCCTCCAGGGCGACGATCGGCTATCATCCTCAAAGGTAGATCGGATGGGTACTCGACCGCATCCCCGCCTGCGACCTCAGGTTAAGGAACTCCCTGCGATGGAAGGTCTCGTTTTACTCGCCGTTATCGGCGGCGTTCTGGGTTTTGGCTTGTTGATGCTGGCAATCGTTTTTATGCGATACGGCGCCAAATGGTTCCAGGCATTCATGTCAGGCGCCGATGTCAGCATGTGGAGCCTGGTCGGCATGGATTTTCGCCAGGTGGATATTGCGACCATGTTGGCGACCAAAATTAAAGCAGCCCAGGCCGGCCTGGATATCAGCCACGGCGGCGTCAGCACGACCCGCCTGGAAGCCCATTACCTGGCCGGCGGCAGCGTGGTGAATGTGGTGCAGGCGATCATCGCCGCCCATCGCGCCGGTATCGACCTGGACTTCGACCGGGCGGCCGCGATTGACCTCGCCGGTCGCGATGTGGTCGACGCCGTGCGAACCAGCGTGCTACCCAAAGTGATCGACTGCCCCGATCCCCGTCGCAGCGGCAAAACGACCCTCAGCGCCATCGCACGTAACGGCGTGGAACTACGCGTGCGAGCCCGGGTGACGGTTCGCACCAACCTGGAACAGTTGATCGGCGGAGCCACCGAAGAGACGATCATCGCCCGCGTGGGCGAGAGTATCATTTCCTCGATCGGTTCGTCCGACACCCACCTGCAGGTGCTGGAAAATCCCGACCGCATCTCCAAGGCGGTGCTCGCCCGTGGACTCGACGCCCATACGGCGTTCCAGATCGTGTCGATCGACATCGCAGATATCGACGTGGGCGAGAACATCGGCGCCCGACTGCAGGCCGACCAGGCCGAAGCCGACACCCGTGTCGCCCGGGCCGAAGCCGAACGTCGACGTGCGGAAGCAGTCGCCGTGGAGCAAGAGAACAAGGCAAAGGTCGCCGCCAACCGCGCCCAGGTGGTGCTGGCCGAAGCGGCCGTTCCGCGGGCGATGGCGGACGCCTTCCGCAAAGGCCGCCTGGAAGTCGCCCCGCAAGACGGCTACGCCGATCCCGGCACGACCGCCTGATTCGCAGCGTCTTCCCCTTCCTGCCGCGCCGGCGCGATCCTGCTGGTCGCCCCGCGGCGCCGTCTGCTTTCGCCGTTGATTCGCCATGCTCACTCTGCTCGTCGTCGCCATGTCGCTCTCTGCTGATCCGACACCTGCGCAAACCCAGCTGCTGCAGACCTTTCATGCCGAGTTCATCCCCATTACGCCCGGCGAGAAAGATTTCCCCGCAACCCTCCAGCGCACTCTGGGAGACGGCAAAACAGTCGAGATCCGATTTGAGCAGCCGTTCTCGGTGGCCAAATACGAAGTGCCGCAGGATCTGTTCAAGGCTGTCACCGGGAACGACCCCAGCCGCTGGAAAGGGGACCGCAACTCGGTCGAAGAGGTCAACCGCGACGAAGCGATCGCCTTCTGCCGCCAGGCGACCCAGTTGATGCGGTCCGCCAAACTGATTGGCGCCGACGAAGAAATTCGCCTGCCGACCGAAAGCGAATGGGAGTACGTCGCCCGGGCCGGAACCGACACCATCTACTCGTTCGGCAACAAGGTCGCGGACCTGGACGACTACGCCTGGCACACCGGCAACGCCGCCGGGAACGATCCGCCGGTGGGGACCAAAAAGCCGAATCCCTGGGGGCTGTACGACATCCACGGTTACCTGTGGGAATGGTGCGCCGATGACTGGTCCAGCGAAACCGCAAAGCTCCCCGTCGCGGGCCAAGCGGTGCAATCCGCAGGCGCCGCCCACGGCGTCCTGCGCGGCGGCAGCTGGAAGGACAAGGCAGAGAAACTCACCAGCTACTATCGCTACAAAGCCGCCACTGATCTACGCGACGACGCCGTCGGCTTCCGCTGCATTCTGGCCCGCACCGCCAAAAACTAAGAGACGCGCTGGGCTTTATTTCCTGAACAGCGGTCGGCCGGTCAGATTTTTTCACGTCCTGCCAGATCCGCGACCCCCTGTCTCCTGGCCCGGGAAACTGCTGCGCCGATATCCGTGCGGCCGGGAAACCGTCTCCAATAGAATGACACAATGACAACCGGTCGGTAATTGTGTTCTGACAGGGGGCGTGTGCTAAGATCCCCTCTGTTGCGTCCTGACAACGGGACGCATTTCGAAGCCGTTTTTTCCGTTCGCCTTCCAGCCCAGCAGACCGTGTCGACGGCGTGATCCCGCCTGGCCGTCTTCGCCTGTTTGTTTCCGCCGAACCCCGACGAGGACCCGCTTGGAGTCCCTGTTCCGCAATCCCTGGCTGCTGCCGGCTTTGGCCGCGCTGCTGTTGCCGCCGCTGATCGAGTGGTTGTTCCGCCGTCGCAAAAAGCAGGTGGAACTGCCGACCATTCGTTTTCTGCTGAACAACCAGGAGCAGAAAAAGGTCAAGCGACAGGATCGCATTCTGCTGTTGTTGCGTATGCTGGCGATCGGGCTTGTCGTGTTCGGCGTGGCCCGGCCGTTGTGGCAGCGGGGCTGGATGGGGGCCGCACCGGATCGGAACGTCACGATCCTGCTTGACGGCACCGGCAGCATGAGCCAGCAACGTGATGTATCCGTCGCTTTCGCCATGGCGCAAAAGAAGGCCGCCGCCGTCGCCCGCGCACTCCCGGCCGGCACGCCTGTGACGGTGCTGCTGCTGGGGCATCGGCTGGAAGTGGTGCTGGAAAACGAAACCGACCTGCACACGGCCGCCGCCCGGATCGAAGGCTTGCGGCCGACTTCCGGCGCAGCCCCCATGGCGACCGCCCTGGCCTGGGTCCGTGATCATACGGCCGACCAGCAGGAACGCTCAGAGCTTTATGTTTTTTCCGACTTCCAGAAACACACCTGGATACAAGCCGGTTCCGCCGCCGCCCCCGCATTGCTCACCGGCCTGGAAGAGAAGTGCGAGACGTTCCTGATCGATGTCGGCGGCGAGCATGCGTTTAACTATGTGGCGACGCAGCTGCGGCCCGAGGAGTTCGCCATGTCGGCCGGCATGCCGGTTACCTTCCAGACGCTCATTGAGTGCCGCGGCACGCCGCCGGCGGACGCCAAAGCGTCGGTCACGTTCCTGGTCGACGGCGTCAAGAAAGATGTACGCGAAGTCACGCCAGGCGAGCAGCCGGTCGTGCTGGAGTTCGCCCATCGCTTTCCCGCCGCGGCCGAGTACCTGGTCGAGGTGGTCGTCGAGGGGGACAACCACCGTCTCGATAATCGCCGGATGTACCTGTGCCGCGTCCCGGAAGAAGTCCAGGTGCTGTTGCTCGACGAAACGGCCGATGGCCCGGCAGAACCGCAAAGCCTGTTCCTGGCCCGCAGCATCCGTCCCCCGACGCATGCAGCGCTTGAGAAGGTTTCGCATTTTCAGGTCAAAACGATCGTCCCGGCCCGCATCTCTTATGAGAACCTGAGCGAGTATGCGGCCATCCTGCTGACAGGAACGCGTCAGTTGACGCCCGGTCTGGCGGCCCAGCTGGAAACGTACGCGGCCGACGGCGGCTCCCTCTGGATGTTCATGGGCGACACAGTCAACCTGTACGACTACAACCGCCTGCTCTACCGGGACGGCGAAGGCGTCATGCCGTGCGCGCTGGCGGAGAAGGTCGCGCCGCAGGATGCCGCGGCGAACATCTATCCGCAGTACGGCGACAGCAACCATCCGGCCCTGGTGCAACTGGCCCGCCTGGCGTCTGACGATCAAACGGCCGTCCTGAAGTATGTCCATATCGACAGCCAGCAGATGGCGGCCTCGGCCCAGGTGGTCGTTTCGCTCAGCAACGGCGAGCCCGCGATTGTCGAGCGTCCCTTCGGTCGCGGGCGCTCGCTGCTGCTGAACACGTCCGCCGATGCGGGCTGGAGTCGGTTGCCGGCGCTGGCGGAGTTCGCCATCCTGGTGCAGGAACTGCTCCGGTATGTGGTGGGCGAGCCCGATGCGGCCGTCAACCTGAACGTGGGGGAAACGTTCGAGCAGCCCGTCTATATCAGCACGCAACATCTGCTGCTGCGCTACCCGGACGGCTCCAAAGAACGCCTGCGGCCCCGCCGACGCAGCGCCGACCAGGACGAATTTGAGGTCCTGTTCGACAATACCACGCAGCAAGGGCTGTACGAGATTGAAACGATCGAGGAAGTGCTTCCCCGGAGGCGGTTCGTCGTGAATCCGTCCGCGGCCGAGTCGGATCTGTCCCGCTTGAGCCAGGCCGACTTCCGCGAAACGTTCCCGGCCGGCGGCTGGAGCTGGATTGGCTCGGGCGTGTCGGTGGCCGACATGGCGGCTGACTTGCATACGGTGACGGAAATTTCGCCGTGGATCTTTGGGGCGCTGGCCGCGATGCTGGCGATCGAAACCTTACTGGCCTGGCGGTTCGGCCGCCGGCGAGGGCTAACGGCATGATGACCTCGCTGACATCGCCGCAGGGGCTGCTCTGGATCGGCATCGCCGCCGCCGCGTTACTTGTTTTCTACACCTTCGTGCTGGTCCGCGAAGGACGCTCCGCGGCCCGCCTCAACGGCGGCCAGACCGCACTGCTGTGGCTGCTGCGGCTGGGCGTGGCGGCGATTGCCCTGGTCGCACTGGCTCGGCCTGCCGTTCAGCATGTGCGCACGGAAACCCGGCTGCCGACGGCGCCGATTTTGATCGACGAATCGCTCAGCATGAACTTCCCCGCCAGTCGTGAGAATCCCCTGCTGCAGTCCGTTCCTGTCAGCGAACGCACCCGTTTCCGCGGAGCCCAGGCGGCCGTGGAGGCGTTGCAGAAAAAGCTCAGCGGCACGCATCGCGTGCGGGTGTACGCCTTTTCCGACTCGCTGCAGTTGCTGAAAGAGGTTCCCTTCCGTGCCGATGAGCAGCAGCCGGCGCTCTCCGCCCAGGACATTTTTGCGGATCATGAGCAGCCGACGGGCGCCTATTCCAATGTGGGCGATGCGGTCAGCGAGGTGCTGCGGGATCTGTCGGGCGAGAAGGTCGCCGGCATGATCGTGCTCAGCGACGGACGTCAGACGGGCGGGCTCGATCTGCAAAGGGCGGCCGACGACGCGGAAGCGGCGAAGGTTCCCGTTCATACGATCACGCTGGGAACCGAGTTCCCGCTCCGCGACTTGCGGATCGACGAAGTGCTCGCCGGCGCCGAGGCCAGCCTGGGCGATGTGCTCACCTTTCATGGGAAGCTCAACAACCAGATCAGCTCGTCCCTCACCACGCGACTACTGCTGGAAGAGAAAGACGGCGAGAACCCTGACGCCGAGTATCGCGAGGTGGCCGCCCGGAACCTGCAGCTCCTCCGCGGCCCTCACCAGACCTCACTGGCCGTGATCCCCGAGACCGAAGGCGTCCGCCGTTTTCGCCTGTCCGTGCCGGAACAGGCCGATGAAGTCGATTTGGAAAATAACGTCGTGGAGCTGACCGTCAAGGTCGTCAAACGGACCCTCAAGGCGCTGCTGATCGCCGGCGAACCTTCCCGCGAGTTCCATTACATCACGCCCGCCCTGCTGAGGGATCCGATCATCGAGCTTTCCTGTTTTCTCCAGGCGGCCGACGTCGACTACACGCAGCAAGGAAATGTGGTCATCGAACGACTGCCGGCCACGGTGAAAGAATGGAGCCAGTACGACGTGGCGATCCTGCTCGATGTCGACCCCAACGGGATCACCACGCAGCAACTGGCCGGGCTGGAGAACATGGTCAGCAACGGCGGCGGCCTGGTGATCATCGCCGGCAGAGCCAACGGCCTGGCCCGCCTGGTGCAAGTGCATGCGGCCCGGATCCGCGGCCTGCTGCCGGTGGAGGTCGACAAGAACTTGCACCTGAACCACGATCAGACTTTTGACAAACCGTTTCATATCAGCCGCACCTCACAAGGCCGCAATCACCCCGTGCTGATGGCGTCGGCCAATGGCGAACTGAACCAGCAGACCTGGGACACCTTTGGCGAGCTGGACTTCTACTGGCGGCATCCTGTGCAGGGAGTTAAACCGAAGGCGATCGCCCTGCTGGAAGAAAGCGACGCCAGCAGCGCCGGCGACGGCGTGCTGATGGCGATCCAGCGGTATGTCGACGGGGCCGTCTTCTTCGCCGCCGTCGACAGCATGTGGCGCTGGCGATACCCGCACGAAAGTTACGACTATGACCGCTTCTGGTCGCGCGTGGTGCGTTACCTGGGCGAGGCTCGCCTGCTTGGAGCCCAGCAGCAGGTTTCCCTGGCGACCGATCGTCGATCTTATAGCCCGGGAGAAGACGTGGCGATTGAGTTGCGCGTGCTGGACCCGGCGCTCATGTCCCAACTGGCGGGAGAGCCCATCTATGTGACGATCGCCAGCGAAGGCGCCGAGGAATACAAAACGCCGCTGCTGCCCGACGACCGCGGCGAGCAGTTGTACCGCGGTGAGTATCGCGCCCGGCGACTGGGCACGATGACCCTGCGGGCCCAGCAGGCAGCTCCTGACGCCGACTCGGAAGCGAAACCGCTGTTTGATGTGAGCCATGCTTTCGACGTACGCATGCAATCGCTGGAGAACGCCGATACGAGCGCTGATCTGGCGGCGATGCAGCAACTGGCCAAGGGGACCGGCGGGCTCTATCTGGATTATCACACGCTGGATCAATGGGAAACTGTCGCGGCCGCGCTGCCCTCCGATCCGCAAATTCTGACCGAGACCATTACCGCCGAAGTCTGGGACGGGTGGCTGCTGCTGGCGTTGTTCGTCGGCCTGGTTTCCTGCGAGCTCAGCCTGCGAAAATGGTGGGGACTACTATGAGAATTCCAACCGCCTGGAGCGCCCTGCTTCTTGCCTTGCTGGCGACCATCTGGCTGGGCTATGCCACGGGTCCCTTAGCGCAAGAACCGGCGTCAGCCAAGACGGCCAATGCCGACGCGGAAGCAGAGGCCGAGGCGCAGCGTCTGCTGGCCGAACAGGAACGGCGCCGCGGCCCCACTTCCCCCGGGCTCGATCCGGCCTTCCTGGTGCTCCCCAGGGCGCCGCAGGCCAGCGAGATGGCCCGGGAACTGCTTACCGACGACGTCGTACAAATGAGCCAGCAGGCGCTCGACTTCATCGCCGCCCAGCAGGATCCCGACGGCGGCTGGTCGGATACGCAATTCGCCTCCAACACAGGCGTCACCGCGCTCTGCTGCCTGTCGCTGATGGCCGAAGGCAGTCGTCCCCGGGCCGGTCGTTATGGCCGGCAACTGGATCGCGGTCTGGAATTCCTCCTCAAAAACGTCCAGGCCAGCGGCGCGATCGCTGGCAAAGGGAGCAATCCGTACGGCCCCGGCTATGAACATGCGCTGTCGACCCTGGCGCTGGTCCTGGCGTACGGCGACATGCCCTGGCGACCCGAACTGCGGGACGTTATCTCCCAGGCCGTGCAGCTGCTCCTGCGTAGCCAGCGGCTCGACGGGGGCTGGCGATACCAGCTCAGCCGGGAAGGGCACAGCGATATGTCGGTCACGGCGAATGTGCTCTGGGTGCTGCGGACCGCCAAGAAGGCCGGCTTCACCGTACCGCGGGAGGCGATCGGCCAGGGGGTCGCCTTTGTGGAGAAGTGCGCGCTGCCCGACGGCCACTTCCGTTATCGGGCCTTCGGTATTGAAGCGGCCCCCAGCCTGGGCGGGACCGGCGTGATTGCTTTGTCCAACAACGGGCAGCTGGATCATCCGCTGATTGCGCCGGCGCGGGATAAGATCGTTTACGAGTATGGCCGCTACACCATCGCCGACCTGCAGGAGCGGCGGTACTTTGTCTTCGGCTGTTTTTACGCCAGTCTGGCCGTTTACAGCTGCGGCGACGAGTACTGGATCCCCTGGTTCAAAAAGGCGTCGACCGTGCTGGCGGCCATGCAGCGGACCGACGGCGATTTTCCCGATCAGCTCGACAATCACGTGTACCCGACTGCCATGGCGGCCATGGTGCTGCTCGCTCCCCGCGGTTACCTGCCGCTGTACGAGCGTTAGACCAGGCGATATTTGCGTTCAAGTGTTCCCCGCGACTCTGACAACCAACCGTCAAAAGATCCGGCAATTCGAATGAAACGAATTCCTAACCGCCTGAAGACAACCTTGCTCCCGCGATGGACCTTTCGTCGCGCCGCAGGGCTGCTCGCACTGACGATGCTGGCCAGCCTCGTTGCGTTTGACGGTCGTTCTGCAGTCGGCGGCGAAGCGGAGGAAGAGTTCCGCGTCAAACGGGAAGAACGTTTCGAATTCTCCCAGCCGCCGGTGATCGCGGTCCAGGGCGACCGGGTTGAGATCCGCTTCACTGCAGCCGCGTTCTGCGATGCAACGGTCGCGATTGAGGACGCCGAAGGGAACATTGTTCGGCACCTGGCTTGCGGCCTGCTCGGCTCGTCGGCCCCTGCGCCGTTCCAGCCATCGTTGTTATCGCAAGTGCTGTTGTGGGACGGCAAGAACGACCAGGGCCGGTACGTGGATCAGCGGGACAATCTGATCGTGCGCGTCTCGCTGGGACTCAAAGCGCAGTTCGAACGCACGTTGTACTGGGAGCCGAAGAAGCGTATCGGAAAAGGGAATTCACCGCTAATCGCTCCACGGCCCGAAGGGGTATATGTGTTTGAAGGGGAAGGCGTCGATCACATGCGACTGTTCGAGCACAACGGCGACTACGTCCGCACCGTGTATCCATTCCCGGCCGAAAATCTCGAGGAAGTGGTCGGCCTGGACCGGCAGATTTTCCCGCAGTCGGGCCGCCTGTTGCCGGTGAAGCACGGGCCCAAACATCACAGCACGCTGCTCACCTCGGGCGACAACATGCTGAAGTCGCCCGGCAAGTACGGCTCGGCCGCAACGGCCATGGCGGTCCACGGCGACCGCATCCTGCTGGCTGGCGTCAAGGTGAATCGACTCTCTACCGTCGGCGGTTCTACGGGGAAGAATCTAGAGGGACCGGTCGTTAGTTTCGAGCAGCAACCAGCCAGCTCGACCGCCAACGCCGACCTGACCGCGGCGCCGCGGTCGGCCGCCCTGAGTCCCGACGGACGCTGGCTGTACCTGACCGGCTATGTCTGGAACCGAGGTTATCCCCGCGGCCATGCCTGGCTGCATGGCGTGGCGCGGCTTGACCTGCAGCACGACGACGCGCCGCTGGAAACGTTTGCCGGCCGCCTGGAGCGGGAAGCCGACGGCGTGGATCCGGGCCAGTTCCGCTGCCCCACCTCGGTCGCCTGCGATGCGGCAGGGCAGGTGTATGTGGCCGACTACATGAACGACCGGATCCAGGTTTTCGCTCCCGACGGCAAGCATTTGAAGTCGATCACCCATTCCAGGCCGAGCGTGCTGCAGGTCGATCCCGAATCGGGCCAGATTTACGTGTTCAGCTGGTTCCTGATCAACCGCTTCCTTAAGAATACGGACCGCATCCCGGCGCAGTACGCCCGGCTGGGACCGCTGGCAGATCCTAGAGTGCAGTTCACGGCTCCGCTGCCGCTGAATAACTACAAGGATCGCATTGGCCTGCGCTGGACCGGTCTGGAGTACAACGCGGCCGTCGATACGTTCGCCCAGCCAGCCGCCATCTGGCTGGTTCCCGGCAAGCCCGGCACGACGGAGCAGCTGCAGATTCTCCGCGGTCTGGGAGGCGGCGAGGCCGACGCCAGGCTGGCCCATCTGCGAATCCTGGAAGAAGGCCCGGAAGAGCTCGTTCTGCGGCGAGACTTTGGCGAAGAGACAGCCCGCTCGGTTGTCCGTACTAAACCGCCCGTTATTTCCCGCCAGCGGCTATACGTCAATCCGGCCAGCGGAAAACTGTACCTGGGCGAAGGCGACTCGGGCGTCAACAAGTCTTTCGAGGAACTGCTGGAGATCGACCCCAACACGGGCGACATTCGCGTGGTTCCCCTGCCGTTCACAGCCGAGGACATCTGCTTTGGCGTCAACGGGGCCGCGTACCTGCGGACCGATACGATCGTCGGCCGGTACGACAGTCGCACCTGGCGGGAGATCCCCTGGGATTACGGCGAGGAACGCACCCAGGAAGGTTTCGATCCATCAGTCAAGTCGGCTTCGCTGGTCTCCGCCCTGGTCCTGCCTGCGGAAGGACGCCCGGCCTACTTTCACATGGGCGGTATGTGCATTTCGCCGCGAGGAGAACTGGCGGTCGCCTGCTTTAACACAGGGAAACCGTTGGACCGCCGAGAGTTCCAGTCCGATGGCAGCCTGTCCAAACGCTGGGCCTCCACGGCAGGCCGGAAGTATCTGCCGAGCTTGTATCCGGGCCGCGTGCGGTACGGCGAAGTGCACGTCTGGGATGTACACGGCCAGCTGATCCACGAGGACGCCGTGCCCGGCCTGGGAGCGACGGACGGCATCGCCATCGACAAACAGGGCAATCTCTACGCCCTGGCCTCGGCCCATCGGTTGTTCGGGGGCGAACCGTACTTTTTACCCTGGACGGAAACGCTCTTCAAAATCTCGCCGTCGGCAGGCAAACTGGTCGCCGGCAGCGATCGGGCGAACATTCCCGCCGAGAAACACAACCTGCCCGAGCGTTCGCCCGACATGGCCAACCACACGCTGCAGAAGGTCTGGATCGAAGGCGCCGACTGGAAGTACGGCGGCGTTGGTTTCGGTTCGCAAACGGGCGGATGCGTCTGCTGGAACGCCCGCTTCGCTCTCGACTATTTCGACCGTGTGTTCGCCCCCGAGGTTGACCACTTCACCGTGGCGGTGCTGGATTCGTCCGGGAACCTGCTGCTCCGCATTGGCGACTATGGCAACGTCGACGATGGCCTGCCGCTGGTCAAACAGGGCGGACCAGCCGACCCGCGATCGATCGGCGGTGATGAAACGGCCCTGTTCCACGCGGCCTATGTGGCCAGCCATACGGATCACCGCCTGTTCATCGCCGACGCCGGCAACCGCCGGATTCTCAGCGTGAAGCTCGACTACCACGCCACCCGCCGCCTGCCGTTGTCTTCCCTGCCTGCCCCTGCCGTCGCTCCTGGAAAGTAAAGGGATATCCATGCCGAATCCAAACCGATCCCGCACGCCAGGCCCACGGACGCTGGCGATCTTTTTGACGGCCGCCTGCCTCGCATGTTCCGCCGGACAAACGTCGCGTGCGGCAGAGATCGACGAGCTTCGCGTGCAACGGGAAGAAAACTTTGAGCTGGCAGGCGAACCCACTGTCGTCGCCCAGGGCGACAAGGTCGAAATCACCTTCCACGCCGCCGCCTGGTGCGACGCGACGGTCGCTATTGAAGATGCTGAGAACCGCATCATTCGGCACCTGGCCTCTGGCCTGCTGGGCCCCAAGGCGCCCGCTCCGTTTCTTCCTGGCACGCGCGAGCAGCGACTGGTCTGGGACGGCAAGGACGATCACGGCCGTTATGTCGACGACCGAAATGGCCTGCATGTGCGTGTTTCGCTGGGACTCAAGCCGCAGTATGAAAAAAGCCTGTACTACTCGCCCCACAAACGGATTGGTGAAGCAGTCGAGTTATTGCGGGCAACGCCTGAGGGAGTGTATGTCTTTGACGGCAAAGGGGTCGACCATTTGCGGCTGTTCGACCACAACGGCGATTATGTGCGGACCGTGTACCCCTTCCCGGCCGACAAACTCGACGCGGTCGTAGGGCATGACCGCCGCCTGTTTCCGCAATCCAATCGCGAACTTCCCGTCAAATACAGCCTGTACCAGCAAACGCTGTTGACCTCCGGCGACAACGCCAGCACGGGGGATCGCGCCGGCATGACAGGCCGGGCCGCCACGGCGATGGATGTCCGCGACGGCCAGATCCTGCTCGCCCATCGCCGGCTGAACCGTTTGACCACGGCAGGCACGACCGGCGGCCAGCCGCTGACAGGTCCTGACACAAGCGTTGAGATCCGCATCCGGGCCGGCTACAAGACGGGCGAACATCCCATCCCCCCGACCAGCATGGCGATCAGCCCCGACGGACGCTGGGCTTACCTGACTGGCTATGCGTACCGTTTTGCCTTGAACTTCGACTGCATGAGCAGCGTCTACCGTTTGCCGCTGCAGGAAGAAGGCGGACTGGAACTGTTCGCGGGCGGACCTTTTGGCGAATCAGGCGAAGGCGACCGCGAACTGTCAGTGGCCACCAGCGTCGATGTCGATGCGGCCGGCCGGGTGTATGTCACCGACTACATGAACGACCGGATCCAGGTGTTCTCGCCCGAGGGGAAGCTGCTGAAGTCGATACCCGTGTTCAAGCCCGCCCTTGTGAGGCTGCACAAAACCACCGGGCAGATGTACGTCTTTAGCTGGCTTGTCTGTAATGCCCGGATCTATGAGCAGCGGAAAGAGAAGGTCACCACCACCATCCCCTCCCGACTGACCGTGCTGGGCGCGTTTGACAAGCCAGAGAAACTGGCCGAATACGAACTGCCCATTCCCGAATTCCAGGGACGTTACAGCACCTACACCGGCGTGGAATACGCCATGCTGTATAACGCCGAAATCGACTCCTGGACCGATCCGCCGACGATCTGGCTGAGCCGTGACTGCATCCAGAATATCGAGCGGGGCGTGCACCCTGGCGACGGCGGCCGGCATACGCCTTGGGACAAAGCCGGCCTGGCGCTGCTGCGCCCGCAAGCCGACGGCGTGCTGGAAGTAGTCCGCGACTTTGGCCAGGAGGTCGTCGCCGATCCGCAAGTGGTGCGGGCCCGTCCGCCGACCAACGCCATCCAGCGGCTGATCGTCCATCCGCTTACCGGCAAGCTTTACGTAGGCGAAGCCGACAGCAGCGCCACCATCAAAGCGTTCAAGCAGCTGGTGGAGATTGACCCGGAAACGGGCCAGTCGCAGCTGATCGACACGCCGTTTAACGCACTGGAAGCGGCCTTTGATCTCGATGGCCGCATCTATCTGCGTACGACCAACGTGGTGGCCCGTTATGACTTCCCCTCCTGGCGCGAAGTGCCGTTTGACTATGGCGAGGAACTGCCAAAAGTCGGCTGCGGACTGTTTGGCCGGTTCGCCAAGGTGACTTCCGGTCTGGTCATGCCGGCCGCCTCGCCTGTCTGCTATCACCAGGGCGGATTCTCAATCGCGCCCAATGGCAACATTGCGGCCTCTTGCGCATACCGTTACGCGGGCGAAGATCGTCGCGAGGAAAAGCAGATCAACCCTTCCGTCGCAGGCGGCGGCGAAGATGTTGTCGGCAAGCCGTACACCCCCAAAGTTTTCCCCGGTCGCGTCTTTTCGTCCACCGGGGCCGCGATCCATGTGTGGGATCGGCACGGGCAGATCCTGTTCGAAGACGCCGTGCCGGGCGTGCCGCAAATGGACGGCATCGGCATTGATCGAGAGAACAACCTCTACATGATGGCCACGCCTACCCGCGTTTACGACGGGGAAAAGTACTTCGACGAAATGTCAGAAACGCTGCTGAAATTTCGGCCAGGAACCAGTCGCGTGCTCTCGGCGAGCAAACGGGCGCCCGTTCCTTTGTCGCTCGAAGCCCAGCCCGACACGCCGCCCGTGTTACACAACTCCACGCTGGGGAACGCCTGGTGCGACGACCCGTCCTGGCTGTACGGCGGCGTTGGCTTTGCTGGATTCAACCCGAGCAAGGCCGGCGGTGGTTGTGCCTGCTGGTTCGCGAGGTTTACGCTGGATCACTTCGCCCGTTCCTTTGCCCCGGAGCCCTTGCACTTCAGCGTGGCGGTGGTCGACTCGGCAGGAAACCTGATCACCCGGATCGGCCAGTACGGGAACGAAGACTCGGCCGGACCGGACAGCCCGGCGCCCCTTCCCGGCGATGGCGTCGGGCTGATGCACGCCTGCTATGTCGGCGCCCACACCGATCGCCGGCTGTTCATTTCCGATGTCGGCAACGGCCGGATCGTCAGCGTGAAACTGAACTACCACACCGACCGCCGCCTGCCGCTGCCAGCAGCCATTTTCCCGACCGACCGCTGACCAGCAAGACGCCATTCCCCGCGGCGCCCTGCCAGGCAAGCCGACTCCGCTATTGGTGCGAAGCCTTGAACGATTGTCGAACCTTATGAAACAGCCTGTCGCCCGACAAAAACTTGGCCGCTTGTGCCGCCAGTTTCGTCGCCGGTTCCGCCTGCTGCTGCTCCGCGCCGGAGTCGGTTGCGCGGCGGCGTTGGCTGTCGTGCTGTTCGGCGTGCTGTTGCTGATCGATTGGCGACTGCACCTGGAATCGGGCTGGCGGTTCGTCGCCCTGGCCGGTTTTATCGGGGTCGTGCTGGCGACCGTCTGGCGGACGATCCTGCAGCCGTTGTCGGCGCGCTGGTCCAATCCCGCGGTGCTCTCCTATCTGGACCAGACGCTGCCAGAGACCCGTGGCGAACTGCTCGACTTATATGAGTTGAGTGGCGACGCCGCCGCCATCGAAGAATGTTCGACGCCCCTGGGCAACGAACTGGCCGCCGCCGCTGCCGACGATTTGTCTTCTCGCGTGGACCAGGTTCGCCTGGCGGGCGCCTTTGATACGGGCCGGGCCAACCGCTGGACCGCAATCGCGGGCCTGCTGCTGGTTCTGCTCCTGGTCGCTGGTTTGCTGCTTCCCGGTTATCTACGGATTGGGGCCGAGCGGCTGTTTAATCCGCTGTCGTCCGCCCGGTGGCCGCACCGCACCACGATCACCCTCGACCGACCGGCCAACGGCTGGAGCGTGCCGGCGCTGGAGCCCTTCCTGGTCCAGGCCGAAGTCACCGGCGAGGTTCCGTCCAAGGCGACGCTCGCCTACCGCACCGACGACTCCGGCAACTGGGTGCGGGAGAAGATCGAATTGCAAACCCGCTCGACTGACGACCCCGGCCAGTCCTTGTCGGCCGCCCTCCGCTACACCTTCCCCGAAGTTCGCGAAGGGATCGAGTTCTATCTGGAAGCAGGCGACTTTCGCACGGAACGGCAGCGGATCGACGTCATCCAGCGGCCGTATCTGACACGCATCCAGGCTCATTACACCTACCCCGACTACGCGGGCCTGCCGGAACAAACGCTGAATAGCGGGCAGCTGGCCGGGCTCGAAGGAACGCAGGTGCGGCTGCAGCTGGAAAGCTCCATGGCGCTCGAGCGGGCGGTGTTCGTCTGGTCGCCCGACTCCGCCAGTACAGCCTCGCCGGGCGAAACCGCCGCTGACGATCCAGCGACAGAACAGGCCGCCGGCAGCGCCGCCTTGCCGGCAGGAGCGGAGCGAACCAACCTGCTGGCGAAGAGCGGGACCGAGCATGAAATCTCCTTCATGCTCCGCGAGAACGGCCGCTATGCAATCGAGCTGTATGAGAAGAACGGCTTTCGCGAAGCCCGGCCAGAAATCTACGAGGTCCGCGTGACGCCCGACGACCCGCCGGAGATTCAGCTCCTGTCGCCGGGGAACGATCTGGTCGAAACGAACCAGGCCACCATCGACGTCGTCTTCCAGGCCAGCGATCAGCTCGGCCTCGCCAAGGTGGAGTTCCTGTATCAGATCGAGAACCAAACGCCCCAGCTGCTGACAAGCCGCATCACCGGACCGCTGGCCCAGACCGGCCTGCAGACCGACGCCCGCTTCTCCTGGGAGCTGCGTCGCATGGAGCTGCCGGCTTCCGGCGACCTGAGCTTTTTCGTCCGTGTCTCCGACAACAACCCGACCGGCCGCGGCGTGGTGGAATCGGCGCCAGGGCGAATCCGGCTCGTCAAACCAAGCGAGTTCCATCTGGAAGCGATCGAACGGGCCAAGCTCCTGGAAGAAGAAGCCCGCATCGCCTGGAGGAATCAGCTGCATGCCTGGCAGTTTACCCAGCAATGGCTGGAAGAAGGAACGGGAGCCGAAGACGATCCGCTCTGGAAACAGATGACCGACTCGCAACAAAAGTCGTTCCTGGCCGCGGAGCAGATCCGCTTCCACCTGCAGACGCTCACGCAGAAGTACGAGCGGAACCATATGGCGGCCGACTTCATGGCGAACCGTCTGAGCGCCATCACGGAACTCTTGACCCGCCTGCGGGACGAAGAACAGGCGCCGATCGCGGCCGGACTGGAGGAGGCGCGACCTCGCACGGCGGCCGACGCCGGCGTAGATCGGGTGAAAAGTCTCCGCGGCGCCGCCGCCGGGCGGTTTGTTCCGCAACAGAAAATGGCCGTGCTGATCCTGGAACGGATGCTGCGAAAACTGTACGACTGGCGCGACCTGCAGAACGGCGTGATCACCACCCGGCTGCTGGCGGAACAACAAGGCGAAGTGCTCGAACGGACCAAAGAGCTCGCCCCGCGGTCGATCGCCCGCGAGATCGAAGACCTGTCCGACGCCGACCAGGAATCGCTACTCACCCTCGGCAAGCAGCAACGGGCCCTGTTCGATACGGAGACCGGACTTGAACGCCAGCTGACTTACCTGGCGTACAAGGCGCAGCAGCAAGGACGAACCAGCATCCAGGCGCCGCTGCAGGCGGCCTGGGCCAATCTCCGTAGTCGCCGCGTCAATGACTTCCTGAAACGGGCGGCCGAAATGATCGACAACAACCAGCCGTCCCAGATCCTGGAAGACCAGGCGTCGGCGCTGCGAGCGCTCGACGTCGTACGGAACGGGCTGGTCTCGGCCGGACAGAAACTCGACCCCGATCCGCCCCTTTCGCCAAACGACCAGCCTTCGGATGAATCGCAGTTCGACCCGGACCAGGTCCAGCCCAACGAACTGGCGACCAGCAATACGCCGCCTGCACAAAACACGGACGATGCGAATGCCAACGATGTGGGCGAGTTCAAAGTGGAGACGCCCATCCTGCCGGAAGGAAGCGACGCCGTGAGTGCGGCCATCCGGCTCACCATCGAAGCGCAGGACAGCGTGCTGGCCCGGGTGCGATACCTGGCCCAGAACAGTACGCCGGCCGAAATGCCGAGGTTCATCCGCCTCAAACAGACGCGTCTGCTGGAACGGCAGGACGATGTGCTGGCCCGCATCGCCGTCGCCCTGGAACAGGCCGACAAACACGATGAGCCGCAGGTCGCGGCCGTGCTGCAGCAGGTGGCGGAAGAGTTCCAGCAATCGCGTCGCCTGCTGGAAGCCGGTCGCTTCGGCCCGCTCGTCCAACAGCACCAGGCCGATGCGCTCACCACGCTGCAGTTCCTGCTGCAGGAACTGGCCCTGGCCAAGGCGGTCGCCGACTCCACCGCCGAGAACCGGCGACTGGGCGGGCAAGATGCGTTCGGCCGGCAGTACGTGCTGCGAGAGACCGATCTCGACGCCGCCGTTGATGCCCTGCTGGCCATTCGTCATGCCCAGGGGCGCCTGGGCGATACGGCCCGGAAGGTCGCCCGGTTTGTCGCGCATCCGCCGCAACCGCCGCTAGAGCAGGAAATCGAACAGGCCAACCGGCAACGGGCCGTCGCTGCGCTACAGGAAACGGCCGCCCTGCTGGAAGAAGCAACGCAGCGCATCGCAGCGCTGGCGGAGCCCGCCACCCAGGCGGCCGCCCCCACCGGCGCGGCGGGACTGAGGGATCTGGCACTGCCCGGCCTGGCGAAGCAGCTGGCAGCCGGCGACCGAGACGAACCGCTGGCGGCCAGCCTCGACGCGGCCGGGCAGCGACTGAACGGCGTGGTATTGTCGCTGGGCGATCTGCTGGAGGAACGGGTTCGCCTGGAACCACTGGCGTCTGCCGTCGAGGAACAGCCAGTGATGTCGCCGGAAGAGTTCGCCCGGCTGAACAGCCAGGAGTACCTGGCCGAACGACTGCAGAACGAGAGCAGCCTGCCGCCGGAACTGCGCGAGCTGATGGCCCGCTCGCTGGAACGGGAGTTCCCGCCCAAGTATAGCCGGTTGCTGGCGGCCTACTATGCCTCATTCCTGAAAGAAAAAGTCGCTGACAACCACGTCGATCCGAGCGACCCGCCCGTCGCCCCGGATACGGAGGAGAAGCCATGATCGCAACGTTCCCTTATTCATCCGACCGGTATCGAATGCCTGATCAAAACGGCCGCCCGTCTTGCACGGCCTGCTTCCTTTTCGCATTCGTGCTGCTGCTCGCCATGAGGGCCAGCGATTCCCTCGCGGAGGAAGTCTGGCTGCACGATAATACACGCGTGTACGGCCTCATCCGCGGCGTCACTTCCCAGGGAGAACTGCAGGTGCTCCAGGCGACGGGCGACGAGGCGCGATTGCCGCTGGAGAATGTCATCGCCATTCGCTTTCTCGGCCGCACTCCGCTCCTCATTCAAAGCGGCGCGCAGGAGTTTCGCCTGCAGGGCGGCAGCCGACTGCGGGGCCAGATCCTGCAGAACGAAGGCGACCTGCTGCAGCTGGAAACGGCGGTCGCCGGCGCCATGGCGGTCAACTTCAGTCGGCTCCGCGGCTTCGTCTCCCTGCCGCTGGCCGGTTTCTCGGGGCGCAAAGCGGAAGAGCTGGTCGACACGCCCGACGGACGCTACAGCCCCGCGCTCGATATCGTGCTGGATCGTCGCGGCTCTACCTACCCAGGCGTGGTCCGCCGCCTGACCCGCACTGACCTGGATCTTGATCACGAAGAACTGCTCCAGGTCGTGCCCGTGAAGATCCTGTATGTGGCTGGCGTGCGGCTGGCCGACGCCGCCCGGGACCCGCTGCCGCCGTGGCAAGGAGAGGTGCGCGTCCGCATTACGGGACGGGATGAAAGCATCGTCGAAGGCGTCCTGCAGCAGATCCGCCTGGGGCGCTGGAGCGTCAGGCCAGTCTGGTCGCCAGAGGAAGAGCTGCAGATCGATGTCGAAGAGATCGCCCTGGTGCAGGTGCTGGGGGGACGGGTCCAGTACCTGTCGCAACTGGAGCCGACCGCGGCTGAAGAATCGACCGTGCTGGCGCCTCCGCAGCCGTACCGGATGGATGCAGCCGCCCAGGGCGGAGCAATTACGATCGCCGGCAAACGCTATCCCTGGGGGATTGGCGTCCATGCCGATTCCTCGCTGGAATTCGAGCTTGGCGGCCGCTTCCAGGAGTTCCGCGCCGACGTCGGCCTGGCCGGCGACGGGGAACAAGGAAGCGTCATTTTCAAAGTGTTCGGCGACGATCGCGAGCTGTACAGCAGCGGCGTGGTAAAGAGCCCGCAGGCGGCTCCGATGTCGGTGCAAGTTTCCGTGGCTGGCGTGAAAAAGATCCGCCTTGAAGTCACTAGCGCCGGCGACCTGGACCTGGGCGACGCCGCTAACTGGGGCTCCGCACGTGTTGTCCGTTAAAGCGTTCGTCCCGCAAGAATCAACCTCATTCCTTCCGCCTGACCGGAACCTTGCCATGCAACGCACCTCCTCCCGCCGCCTCGCTGGTCGCCCCTGGGCGACGCTGTTGCTGGCCGTCGTCTGTGTGGCCGTCTCGGGCGGATGCCTGGAACTGGATACCCATATCCAACTCCAGACGGACGGCAGCGCGATCATTACCGAGAACCTGGTATTCTTCCGGCGGCTGCTCGACCTGGATACGGGCTCCGACGGCGGCCTGCGACTGGCAGACCTGCTCAGCAAGGCGGCCGTCGAACGCCGGATGAAAAACATGGGCAAAGGCGTCAAGCTGATCAGCCACGAGGTTCGCGACGGCGACCAGGCGTCGCGCGTGTCGCACGCGGTGTTTCATGTGGCCGACCTGAGCCAGCTGCGGTACGTGTCGCCGTTCCTGTCGTATGTCGACTACCCGAAAAACAACGCGGTGAAGTTCGAAGTCGAGCCGGTCTTTGAAGGAACCTGGTGGGGCCGCAGAGCGGGCGACATCGCCGTTGCCGCGCGGCCGATCGAGAAGCCGGAATCGGCCGAGCGGCTGAAGGAAGGCGAGCCCGTCCCGCCGGGCCCCACGCCACGGGAACTGCAGACGCTGCGTGAGCTGCAGCCGGTCTTTCGCGACATGGCCAAAGGGATGCGAATTCGCCTCACGTTCGAAAGTTACGGCCCGCTGCGAGCGACCGGATTTGGCTACCGCGGCCGACGGGCCGGCGCCGCGAATGCCGAGCTGATCGACTTTTCCGATACCGACCTCGACAACTTTGGCGGCCTGTTCCTGGAAAATGAAGAGATCATGCTGGAGCTGCTCCGCGGCGACCTGGGCGGACCTAACCTGGTCGAGAACGTCGAAAAGTTCGTCAGCAACGTCACGACCCCCGTCCTGCTGACGCATGGCTCTGCTCATAACAAAAACAACCGGGACGAAATTTACCTGCCACCGTCGAAAGAGCTGTTCGAGAAATACTTCCAGGGAAAAATGCTGACCTTCTATTACGAGAAAGGCCCCGACAAAACCCGGCCGGCCACGTTCCAGGAGATCGGCTACCAGGGCCCCGTGAAGCCTGTCCAAAAGTAGTTCGTCGCCGCCGCTTCCCGTTTTCCTGCCGTTACCTTCAAAGGCAAACCTTGTGACCGATTCCCCGCCGCCGCCAGATCCTAACGACGCGTTCACGCCCGCCGAATTCCAGCGGGTGTTTCATGCCGTGCGCGAACAGGTCGAGCAAGTCGTGGTGGGCCAGTCGCCAGCGGTGCGTCATCTGCTGACGGGGATCTTCGCCGGCGGGCATGTCATGCTGACCGGGCTGCCGGGCCTGGGGCGAACGCTGCTTGCCAAGACGCTGTCGGAAGCGCTCGGCATGGCGTTCAATCGACTGCAGTTCACGCCCGACCTGCTGCCGACCGATATCATCGGGGCGGAGATATTAGAGAACGATCGCGCCAGCGGCAGCCGCCGGTTTCGCTTTTTCAAAGGGCCCGTGTTCGCCAACCTGGTGCTGGTGGATGAAGTGAACCGCAGCCCGGCCCGTACGCAAGCGGCCCTGCTGGAAGTGATGCAGGAACGCCAGGTGACGGCCAGCGGGCGAACCTACTTTCTGCCCCAGCCATTTCATCTGATCGCGACAGAGAACTCGCTCGATACCGAAGGGACCTGGCCGATGGGCGAGGCCCAGCTCGATCGCTTTATGATGTCGATTGAACAGACCTACCCCGACGCCGCGGCCGAACGCCGACTGCTGCTGCAGACGACCGGCTCCTGGACCCACCAGGTCCAGCAGGTCGCCTCGCCGGAGCAGGTGCTGGCCATGCAAGCACTGGCCCGACAGACGCCCGTTCCTCCCAGCGTGAAGGAATTCGCCCTGTCGATCGTGCGGGCCAGTCGCCCTGGCGAACCGGGCGGCGCCGCGTCGCTGGCGGGCGTGATCCGCCTGGGGGCTTCGCCGCGGGCCGCGCAGTCGCTGTTGCTGGCGGCCAAAGTAACCGCCCTGGCCCGGGGCGGTTTCCATGTGTCGCAGGCCGACGTGCTGGAGGTCGCCGCGCCCGTCATGCTGCACCGCCTGTTGATCGATGTCCGCGCCGCGGCCGATGGGATGCGTCGTGAGACGATCCTGGCGCAACTGATCGAACAAGCTCGCCAGAATGTCCTTCCCCCGCCCGACCGCTGGACATGGAGCGTCCTCAAACGCCCTGCTCCCGTCTCGCGTTGACCTTTCGCCACCGACCAGTTTCCTCCCAGAGATGCGATATGAACGACCACGACAGCGGCTTTGTTTTGCCTCCCGATGAACCCTGGAGCGACGCCGAGCTGGAAAAAATCGGCCACCTGAAAGAGGCTCACGACAAGATCAGCGGCCAGATCCGCAAGGCGGTCGTCGGCCAGGACAAGGTCGTCAATTTAACGCTCATCAGCCTGTTCAGCCGCGGCCATTGCCTGCTCAAAGGGGTCCCCGGCCTGGGAAAGACGCTGCTCGTCCAGTCGATCGCTTCCAGCCTGTCGCTCAAGTTCCGCCGGGTGCAGTTTACGCCCGACCTGATGCCGTCGGACATCACCGGCGCCGAGGTGATCCAGGAAGATAAAACGACAGGAGAGCGGCAGTTCCGCTTTATCGAAGGGCCCATCTTCACCAACATGCTGTTGGCCGACGAAATCAATCGCACGCCGCCCAAAACGCAGGCGGCCTTGCTGGAAGCGATGCAAGAGAAACAGGTCACCGTCGGTGGAGAGCGCCGCCAGCTGGCCGAGCCGTTCTTTGTCATGGCGACGCAGAACCCGGTGGAACAGGAAGGCACCTACCCGCTGCCCGAAGCGCAGATGGACCGCTTCATGTTCCAGATCAACGTCGGCTATCCGACGATCGATGAAGAGCGGCTGATCCTGGCGATGACCACCGCCAGCTACAAGCCCGACATCCAGCCGGTGCTGGAGCAGCAGGAGATTGTCGCCCTGCAGAACCTGGTCCGTCGGGTCAAGGCGCCGGAACCGGTGATTGACTTCATCCTGCGACTGGTCCGCGCCACCCGGGCGAGCGAACCGGAGTCGCCCGACTTTATCAAGCGCTGGATCAACTGGGGGGCCAGTCCTCGCGCCTGCCAGAACCTGGTGGTCGGCGGCAAGGCGGCCGCCATCCTGGATGGACGGAACGAAGTCACGATGGAAGATGTCATCCAGGTGGCGCACGCGGTTCTAGGGCATCGCATTCTGCCCAACTTCGCCGCCGAAGCAGAGCGGATTACGACCGACCAGATCGTCGACGACCTTTTGAAAGCGGTGGCGTAACATGGCCGATTTCTTCGACCCGCGCGTGCTGGGACGCATCAAAGGGTACGAACTGCGCTCGATGCGGCTGGTCGAAAGCTTCATGTCGGGCATGCACAAAAGCCGGTTGCTGGGCATCAGCACTGAATTCGCCCAGCACCGCGCCTATGTACAGGGCGACGACCCCAAGCACCTGGACTGGAAGGTCTTCGCCAAAACGGATCGTTACTACGTCAAACAGTACGAAGCCGAAACCAACATGCAGGTGCTGTTCGTCCTCGACGCCAGCCGCTCGATGTTTTTCCAAAGCGACGACGCAGCCATGACGAAGTTTGAGTACGCCGGCGTCGCCGTCAGCGCGCTCGCTTACTTGTTGATGCAGCAGAAAGACTCCTTCGGCCTGCTGTTGTTCGATGAGCACGCCCGCACGATCCTCCCGGCCCGCGGTTCGCATACGCACTTTCGCAACCTGGTCGACATGCTGGAGAATGCGTCACCCGGCGATTCGACCGACCTGGCCGACGCCTGCTTTACCCTGGCGCCGCAGATCAAACGCCGCAGCCTGGTCGTGATTGTCAGCGACTTTCTGACGCCGCCGGAACGCCTGTCGCTGGGGATCGGCCAGCTAACGTTTGGCGGCCACGACGTGGTGCTGTTCCATGTCGAGGATCCGCAGGAACGCGACTTTGCCTACTCCGGGCAAACGATTTTTGTCGGTCCCGAAAATGAAGGCCGCCTGCGTTGCGACCCAAGAGATCTGCAGCGGGCGTACCTTGCCGCGCGGGAGAAGCATCGCGAAGAGCTGCGTTCCATCGGCTTGCGGCTGGGCTGCGACCTGGAATCCATGCCGACCGACGCCCGGCTGGATGAAGTGCTGAGCAAGTTTCTGGCGTATCGCCAGTCCCGGAGAACCCGCCGATGAGCCGTCCTCTTCCCACACTTCCCGCCCGGCATGACGGCGTTTTAATTCTGCGTCGTCACGAACAACGGCCGGGGTCCCACGCGGGTCGCTGTCCTGCGTTTCGTCTGCTGCTGGCTGCATTCGCCGTGGCGTGCTGCTGCGTCCAGCTGCCGGCAGGTTTCGTCGCGGGGCAGGAACCCGCAGCGGCGAAGGACGACAAGGATCCGGCGGCGGGCCCGCTGCAGGCCGATCCCTTTAAGGACGTCTACCGCGACTACGTACCCGACTTCGTGGCCAAAATCACCGGCGCCGGATGGGGCAGAGCGTACTATCAATGGGAACGCGACGAAGAAACCATGCGGCTCTCCTCGGAACCGCATTACTTTTCCCTCAACATTCTCAATGTCGACACGCGGGCCAACGCGCTGGTTGAAGCGGCCCTCAAAAAAGAATCCGAAGGCCAGTACCGCGAGGCGCTCAAAATCTATCAGCAGGTAATCGAAAAATACCCGCGATCCATGTTTCGCGTATCGGATTACGGGGTGTTCGTGCCCGTCGGCCAGTACTGCCAAAGGCGCATCCTGGGCTTCCCCGCCAGCGACCTGCAGCACTACCGGCAACTGTACGACGCCCGGGCGAAAGAGGCGTACGACCAGGCCCGACGGCAATACTCGCTGCTCGGCCTGAGCGACATCGCCGAAGGGATGCTGGCCACCAGCTACGGCGGCAAGGCGATCCTGGAGCTGGGGAACGCGGCCCTCGATGCGGGCCATTACCTGGCGGCGCTTGAGCACCTGCAGACGGTTCGCGACCAGTTCCCCGACCGGGAACTACACACGCCCGAGCTGGAACTGAAGATCGCCTACTGCCGCCGCATGCTGGGCGAGCCGGCCGCCGCGGTCCTGCCCGCCGCAACCGAAGGAGAGAGCGTCCTCTCCAGCCAGCAGTTCGAGCAGTTTCAAAAAGTGGTCGCCGCGGCGAAGTCCACGCCGCCCGAGTTCTCGACCCAGCCGACCAGCCCTGGTTCCGTCTCGGCGAACGACTATACGCTGCTGCCCCCGACGGCCGATCCGCTGGGTATCGCAAAGCCTGTCTGGAAGGCCCGTCTGCCTGGCGCCCGGGACGAGTTCCATGTGTTTACGCATCCGACCGTCACGCGCGACAGCGTGCTGTATCGGCACAAGAATCTGGTCTACTGCCGCTCGCTCCTCAACGGCGATTTGCGCTGGCAGAACGACCTGGGCGGACGTTCCAACTGGCAGAACTGGGGCGAAAGGCAATTCCCGCAAGAAGACCTCCTGGTGCAGGACGGCCTGGTGTTTACCGCCATCAACAAAGCGGGGCCTTCGCTCGTGGCGCTCGATGAAGTCACCGGTCAGTTACGCTGGGCCTATGGCCCGATGGCGGCCGCCAGTGAAGAGCAGGCCCGTATGCGATTTGAAACGGCGCCCACCGGCGGGCCGCGGACCGTGTTCGCCGGGTATGTGCTCGACAATATCGAAGGGGAAACCCATACCGATACGGAATATGGCGTGATCGCCTTTGACAGCAAAACGGGCCGCGTGAACTGGCGAGCCGCGCTGTGTCGCCTGGCGCCAGGCAAATTCGCCGGCGGCTACAGCGAGACCCATCGGAACCGGATCCGCAGCTTTGTCAGCCCGCCTCTGTATCACCAGGGGACCGTCTACTACAACACCAACTCCGGGGCGATCGCCGCCCTGGACGCCCTCAGCGGCCGCATCAAATGGCTGACCCGTTACCCGTACTACCCGGAAGTCCACGACGCCACGCGCGTGTTTGGCCGCGGCGGCGACATGGTGCAGCACAGCCGCGTCTACTTTACGCCGCATCAGCCGATGTTCTGGTACAACCAGCGTCCGCTGATGGTCGGCGAGCGGCTGTTTCTGACCCCGGTCGACACCAACTCGCTGTACTGCATCGACCGCCGTACCGGCAAGTTGCTCTGGTCCCAGGAGAAACAGGCCAGCACCTCGGCCTATCTGCTCGGCATGACCCGCGACAATCTGCTTGCGGTCGCTCTGTCCGGCCGCAACAAAAAGATCGGGGCGCAAGAGACCCGCGGCCCGGTGCAGTTGCTCAGCGCCGCAACCGGCGAGACAGTCTGGGAGTCGCCCGACGTCATCCTGGCCGACGACCAGCCGGTCATGAAGCATTACGTGTTCGCCTCTCCCTCGCTGCACTACAACGTGAACAATGCCTGGTTCGAAATGACAGCCCGCCCCCACATGACGTCCGACGGCAAGGTGTTCCTGCCGATGCTCCGTTACGAGGGCTACCCGATTTTCGGCTACATGACCAACCTGGGCGTCGTCGATCTGAACGAACGCAAGGTGGTCGATCATCGACGGTATTACAGCGGCGAAATCCTCGCCCGGGCCGATGTCGACATCCGCGAGAACGGCCCGACCGAACTCAAGGCGTTTGAAGAAAACCCGGCCAAGGACGAGAAATCGCTCGAACGGATGGCCATGCTCCGCGAAGTCATCGCCGACACGGTCCCCGCCAACGCGCACGGGCCTTTCCTCCCCTTTGAGAGAATCACCCTGGAGCGTTACGGACAGCCGTTTGAATTGCGAATCAGCGCCCGGGAAATTGAGCTGGTGTACGACCGCCCGGCAGTGATCAGCGCGCTGGCGAAGCGAACCGATCCTCTGGCGACCTTCGCCAGGGCGGAACTGGCTATCGCTGACGCGCGTCTGGCCGACGCGGCCGAACTGCTGACCAATTGCCTGGCCGAGATTTCTTCAGAAGACGTCGACTTTCGCGCGGCCATCAACCAGCAGTTGTACCGCGTACATCAAATGCTGGCCCGGGGCGCCATCCGCTCCGGCAACCTCGCTGATGAGCTGCTGCACTGCCTGGGGATGAGCCGCACCGCCGGCACGCTGGCGGAAGAGATCGAAACGCTCTTCGCCGTAGCCGACGCCTACCAGCGGCAAGGGAAATCAGCCCTGGCAGGTCAGGCCCTGCAGACGATCATTTCCACCTACGGACAGCACGAGTACCCGCTGGCCTCGTTCGCCGCCCGCGATCCGGCCGCCCCCAGCCAGGCGGCCGCCGCCGTGCTGGAGCGTTACCGCAAGCTGACCGGCGGCACGTTGCTGCAGCAGGAACTGGGCCGCAGCCTGGAACTGCTGCAAAAAGGGATGCCGCTGTACTACAGCGCGCTCTCTCCCCTGCCGAAAACATTGACCGTCCGCGCCGGAGAATTCGCCGCGGAGCAACTCCAGGCCCTCGCGGCCCGGGACGCCGACTACGCCAGCCAACTCAGCCGTCTGGCAGAGACGGAACTGCAGGGACGTCCCGCCGACGAGCAGCTCGCGCGACTGGCTGAGTTCCCCGCCACTCCCGTCGCCCAGCAAACGCTCGCCAGTCTGGCCGCCGCTGCCGCCGAACAAGGCGACTCCTCCGGCCGCAAAACGCTCTGGCGACTGGCCGATATCGCACGCACCACCGGACTGGTTTTGCCTGACGAATATCGCGCTCTGGCCTGCGCCGAAAAAGCTGCGACGCCGGCCGTGCCCGTCGATCGCAAGCAGCAGCCGCGACTACGGGAGTTTGCCGACGAAGACGGCGCCTCCCGGCTGGTCCTGGAACGGAAGGGCGAACGCGACCAGGCCCCGCAACTGCTCTTCCTGGGCGAGCGGATCCGCAAACGACTGGATAACAAGTTTGTCGTCACCGCGCTCGATCTCAACACGGGCGACGAAGTCTGGAAAACCGAAGAGCTGCGTCTCAAAGGGAAGGGGCAGGAAACGGGCTTCCTCGAGGCGTTCGTCCACCAGGACCTGGTGCTGGTGCATGGGCTGTACGATCTGCTCGCGCTGAACCTGTCCGACGGCACGGTTCGCTGGCGATACCGGACTCCCTTTGACTTTGAAATTCGCTCCGCCCTGCTGACCGGCGATCTGCTGATCCTGTCCGGCGCCGCCGAAACGCTGGCCCTGTTTGTCGACACGCAGGATCCCACCGGCGAGGTCGTCTGGCGGGCGAGCGAACTGGGCGACCCCTACACGGAGCCGTATGTCCACGGCGAGCGACTGGTCAGCGTCCGCAAGTTTCCGTTCGTCGTCACGGTGCGCCGCCGGGGCACCGGCCAACTGCAGGGGCGTTTGTCGCTGCCCGACCTGAGCCTGTTTGAGCAGCATCCCCTGCTGGAAGACGGCCCCGCCGAGTTGCCGATCGCCCGGCATGGAAAACATCTCGTCGTGACGGACGGCTGGTATTACATCCTGCTGGATATCGAACGACTGGCCGTCGTGTGGAAACGGCTGATCGACAACAACAACGTCAACTCCGAACCCGCCCTGCGGTTCGCGTTGTCTGACGAGAACCTCGCCGTGGCCAAAGAAGACTACGACCTAAAAGCGATCTACCTGCTCAGTGTCGCCACCGGCGAGGTGCTGTGGAAAACCGACCCCAAAGATTCCAAATCGCCGCGGCCCTTGTACAGCATGCTGCTGGCCGGCGATCGCCTTTACGGACTGGAGCCGCATGCGGGCCAGGGTTACTACCTGGTCGGTCGCGATGCGCCAACAGGCGAATTGCTCTTCCGCCAGGAGGTCGACGGCTACCAGGCAAAACCGGAAGCGACCCTGCTGCCCCGTCCCTACGGCGACCAGTTGGTCGTACGCACTGCCGACCGGCAGAATTTCCAACTCCAGGCGTTCCAGTCCAGCGACGGAGCACCGACCGTCCAGATAGATAGCAAAGGCGTCGGCCCCTACGGCGTACCCGGCCGCATGTCGTACACGGTGCAGAACGGCCGCCTGGTCCTGATGAACAAGGATCAACTGAGTCAGTAACGGCGAGAGCAGGACCCGTTCATCAGCCAGACACCGACCTCCTGCCAGGGAATGGATCAAGTGGAGCTATGGCCCAGAGAGGAATGGCGTTGAACAGACTACGGAGCGAACCGTCTGAGTGGACAACTCTGCATGCGGGGTTGTCGCCGTTCAGCAGTTCGGTTCGCCATCCGGCCTGGCGTCGCAGACTTCCGGTAGTGCGTTAGGCGGCGATTCGGCGTTGAGACTGCGGAACGCTTCCAGAAACGCCGACGGTTCCCTCGCCCCCGATAGCACCACGCTGTCGTTGATGATGAAGAGAGGCACGCCTTGCACGCCGGCCCGGCGCGCCTGATCTTCCTCGTCCTGGACCGCCGCCAGACCATCGCTGCTTTCCAGAAATGCTTCCGTTCGGCGCCGATCAAGCCCGCCCTGGCTCGCCAGATCAAGCAGGCATGAATTGCTGGTGAGATCCTGCCCCTCGGTAAAGTACGCTCGGAATAACGTTTCCACTACGGCATCTTGTACGCCTTCCTGATCGGCCAGCCAGATCAGCCGGTGGGCGTTGAGGGTGTTTGGCGTCTTTTCGATGTTGTCGAAACGGAAGGAAATTCCTTCGGCCTGTCCTGCTTCCGCCACCGTGGCATCCAATGCAAGCGACCGCTCCCAGCTGCCAAATTTGTTGGAGCGATACTCTTTCCGGCTAATCCCTTTTATCGGCATCGTCGGATTGAGCTGGAAAGGACGCCAGCGAACCCGGACATCTTCACGACCCGCGAGGGCGATGGCTCTTTCCATTCGTCGCTTGCCAATGTAGCACCAGGGACAGATGACATCGGAAATCACGTCAATGTTCAAAGTCATGGAGTTTCTCCCAGGCATATGATAACCCCATCGACAAAGTCAGACACCCTTCAGGTCCTTGGGTCCGTCTATGATCTAGCTGCGAAGGCAAGGATTCATCGAGGAGCCCCCCACTTCCCGCAAAATTACGGCTCCTTCGGCGTCGAAATGTTTTGCGGAAGGTTGTTTTCATTGCTAGTCTAATGGGGGGTCGAATTCTTGCCTGAAGGTCCAGGGAAGGGAACCGCCTGTTCAACCCTCGCCGTGGGTAAAGGCCAGCGACCCATCCGCATCGACCATGCTGCGGAAAGCAGCAAAGACGCCCACTGCAAACACTCCCTGCTCCCCGTCATCGAACCAGCAGGAATTTGGTTATGCCAGCTGACTGCCCCAGCGACCAGCAATTACTCGACTTCTGTCTGGGAAACTGCAACGTCGAGATGCTCGACCGCGTGGCGGAGCACCTGGAGGCTTGCCAGCTTTGCGAACAGCGACTCCAGCAACTGGAAGAAGTCCCCGACGGACTCCTCGATCGCCTGGCCAAAGAAGCTCCCTCGGCGATCGCCGCCAACATCCAGGAGCTTGACCAGTTGCTGGCGAATGTCGAACGCAACATGCCCCTGCAGGGTTCCTTCGTCGACGTTGAGGAGGACGCGGACCATCAGTTAAGCTCCACGATCGATTTAGGGTCGGACACGCATGACGGCAAGAAACGGCCGCCGACGCCACCCATTGCGTTTGACCTGCCGCCGATACCTAACTACGAATTCCTCGAATTCCTGGGACGCGGCGGTATGGGAGTCGTCGTCAAGGCGCGACAAGTGAACTTGCATCGTGAGGTGGCGATCAAGTTTCCCAAACGCTTGCCCGATGAAGGGGACAGCGACCGATTTCTCCGCGAGGCTCGCGCGGCCGGGCGACTGCGTCACCCCCATATCTGCCCGATCTACGAGGTGGGCGAGTGCGAAGGAAGGCCCTACCTGGTGATGGCCTACATCCAAGGCGGCACGCTCCGGGCATGGTCCAGGCAGGAACACACCATGCGTGAGTCGGCGGAAATGGTGGCTTGTCTGGCGCACGGGGTGGAATTCGCCCACCAACAGAACGTCATCCATCGAGATCTGAAGCCGGACAACGTTCTGGTCGATGCGCATAACGGGATGCCGGTGCTGACCGATTTTGGCCTGGCCAAAGAACTCGATGTACAAGCGGACGCCATGACCCAAACCGGCCAGGTCATGGGGACGGCGGCTTACATGGCGCCGGAACAGGCCGCAGGCCGCACCTCGGAAGTCGGCCGCCTGTCCGATGTGTATTCGCTGGGAGCCATTCTCTACGAATTGCTCTGCAAGAAGCCCCCGTTTACCGGCCCCCTGGGCGAAGTGCTGCGCCAGGTGCAAACCGAGGAACCGACGGCCCCAAGGCGTTTGACGCCCAGCATCCATCGCGACATGGAAACGATCTGCTTGAAAGCCTTGAGCAAGTCGCCTTCCGCTCGCTACGCTTCCGCAGGCGAGATGGCGGAGGATCTGGAGCGATTTTCTCGAGGCGAATCGATCGTGGCGCGACGCGAGTCGCTGGCCCGGCGAACGATCAGGCATCTAAAAAGGCAGCGGCAGTTATACGCCATTTCCGCCATACTGCTCATTGTGGCGGCCATGGTCGTATCGTTTTTTGGCCGGACGTCGATTCTTAGTACGCGGAAAGCACTTGTCGCCGACCTGCAGCGACAACTCAACGACGGCGTGAATCTGCCGCCTGATCAATGGCGTGGAAATCACATCGAGAGCCTGCGTTCGCTGAATTCGCAACTGGACGCAATCGATCCGGAAAGCCGCAGCCAGCGGCAAACCGATCTCGAAGATTCCCTGGCGCGAGCCATTTACCTGTCCTTCAACGAATCGGCCCGGATTGAACCGGCGGATGAAGCGCGGATTCGCAATCTCCTGACAATCCTGCAGGAAGCGGCGCCGACGCGAGCGCAGGAACTGGAGGCAGGACTGGAAAGGCGACTGCAACGCCCCGAACTGGTATTCGAACTGACCCGTCCGGTCCTGCCAGGCGATCCGAGTTATCAACTGGAAAAGCACGCCTGCCGCGGCAACGTCGAACTGATCGCCCAGTTTGGCGCCGAGTGGAGCAAGACGAGTCGTGTGGGGCTGATCCTTAATGCAGGCACGCGGCAACAGTACGAGTTTCTTCTTTCCACCTTGTCCGAGCTCGACGCTCACCAGACATCGCTGACTTTCGACCAGTCGAGCGGCCGCGGTGAGCCGGCCCGATTGCTGATTCAGCGTCGCGAGGGCTCCAGCACCGTGGTGCTGCGCGACGTAGCCGTCGACCTCGCGGAACTTCGGGGGAAACCACTGCGGATGAAGGCGGCGCGCGAGGGCCAGCGGTTATCGCTCTGGGTGGCGCAGCTGGAACCGGTCGAATTTGAAGACCTGTTTCCGGCCAATCCCACCGATCACGGGGTGTTCTCGCTGGTCTGGTCCCAGCCGGTTCCGCTGCTCAGTGTCCGCGCGTATCGTCAAACCCGACCGGCGGCGTCGAGTCCTTTGTTGACGGGAGATCTGGCATTCGTCGACGGCGATTTTGATACCGCGTTGGCGGAGTACCGCCGTCAGCAAGTATCCGCCGACCTGGACATTCGACGCGAAGTAATGTTCAAACAGGGTTTATGCCATCTGCATCTCAAAGATCCTGACTCGGCGAGAAATCTGTTTGACAGCACCATCTCGCAGCGACGCAGCGGCGATGATTCCTGGGCCATTCGTGCGGCCTGTCAGCTCTGGTTATTGGAGCTGAAGCTGGACAACCAGGACGCCGCCGGCAAACGCTTCTCTCAATTGCGAGCCATGCGCCAGGGTTTGACGTTCGCCGCGTTGGCTTCCCTGATTCCTGCTTCGGACCGAAGTGAGATTCTCAGTCGCTACGGAACCACGGAAGACTGGCTGTTTTTCTCGCCGCGCACCGTGGAGAACATCGAGCGGGTGCGCGATGTTTACCAGTTACTGGATACGGGGGAATCCCTGCAGTCGGCCATCACGGCGCAGCTGGTCAAGGCGTACCACATGGATGGTCGCGAAGAAGACGCTCGCCGCCTTTGCGAAGAAGCCCTGGAACACTTCCACGAGATGCTGCAGCAGCATCACGGGTTTGCCATGGTCTTTCTGGAGCAATACGGTTGGCTGATGCACAACCAGGGCGAGGAAAGCTGCCGCCAGGCTTTGCAAATGATCGATCGTTTTATGCTGGACAAACAGGGCGACGTGCGCACGCCAGGATGGCATTGGCTACTGGTCGAGCGCGCTCGCCTGCACGCAGCACTAGGCGAACTGGAGCAGGCGGACAAAGATCTTCAAATGTTTTATTCGTATCGAGTATTTGAAAACGACGAATATCATGTCTATCTTTCCGCCGGCCTGCTGCATGGTTTCGTGAAGGAAGCACAAGGATTCCCGCAAGAAGGCGTCAAGGTCTGGAAAGACACGCTCCTCAGTGAAGGTTATGAAAATAAAGCGATCGGGAGCAGCTTTGCTCCCCTGGTGAGCCGTTCGATTATGGCTGCTTTGACCGATCAGGTAACGGATCGTGAAATGGATTACCTCATCGATTGGTTGCTCGGCGTGGTACCGCGGGGCAGCAAACTCTACCTTGGCCTCGCCATGGCCCGTTGGCCCATTTCGCCGGTGAAATCGATACTGCGTCCTGTGGCTCAGCAAATGTGGCAATCGGAAACAGCCCGTGAAATTGCACGACGCGTCGCGTTTCGCACTTTTTCGTATCGCGACTACCTTTACGAACCGATCTATCTGGGAGGCTTGTCGCTGCTCCAGCAGAAAGTCTTCGGCGGCGTCGCGTCGCCCCTGCAGCAAGAGTTATGTCTGACGCTCATGCGAGACGCCCATGCCGCGATCGCACAGGACCGCAGGTTGCGGGATCACATGCAGACGATCGGGGAATTGGTCCTGGTCAATCCTTCGATTTCCACCTGGGATGCGATCCGTCCCGAGTTTAGCGACTACCCTGAGATACAAGCCGCGATTTCCTACCTCTGCGGAAAGCGTTGCCAGGGACGGGGGATGTCCGAGGAAGCCCAGGCCTTCTTCATGGCGGCCCTGGAAACGGCTCCCGCAGATTCCCTGGCCCACCAGCTAACCGTGGCTGAAGTACCCGAATAGCCCAGGCTCGTTCCCGCGGGCCGCGAGTCCAAGTCCTCCGTGCATGCCCTTGATAACGTGCGGCCAGGTTTGTTTCCCTGCGGCCAGATTGCTAAACTACGCTCCACGCCTTTTCAAGTGTTCCCATCCAGACTGGCCTCTCTCCTCGTTGTGTAGTGCCCGATGGACGACTCTCATCTTTTGCCTCCCAACCACCTCAACGCCACCAACTCGCGTTTGTTGAGCGCCGCCCGAGCGGACGATCCCGACTCCTGGCGGGAATTGACAGGCATCTATTCGCCGGTGGTGCGATTCTGGATCACGCGGGCGGGAATTCGCAGCAAGAGTGATGTCGCGGACATTCTGCAGGATGTGTTTATTGCGGTTGCAAACAATCTCAGAACCTTTCAAAGGGAGCAAGGAATCGCGAAGTTTCGCGCCTGGCTGAAAGCAGTAACCCAGAGCAAGATCAACGATCATTTTCGCGGTAAAGGAAAGCATCCCGACGCCGTAGGCGGTTCGGCGGCTGCGTTTCAATTGGGCAACTTGCCAGCAAAACAGAGCGAGGAAGAATCCGACGGCGCCGCAGAGAACGAATGGGAACAGCCGGAGAAAACCATCCTGACCCAGGCGGCGCTGGCTTCGCTGCGATCGGAATTTCGTGAGAATACCTGGAAGGCGTTCTGGCGGACCGCCGTCGATGGCTGCAATGCGACCGAGGTCGCCGATGAACTGGGCGTCTCCTCAGCATCGGTCCGAAAAGCAAAATCCCGAGTGCTCCAACGATTGCGTGAGGTCCTGGCCGAATTAGGCCTGGAATAATCAGGACGCAATACAACGCCATCGCGTAAAGACGACTAAACGGAGAGTTCGCCTGCTTTCGCCCTTTGCCAACCAGGCGGATCGGTTCGCTAACAAGCTGGCCAGCCAAGGACGGCGATTGAGGACCGTCCCGGGCGCCTCTGCCCTTTCTTTCTTCCTGCGATTCTGGCTGTCGGGCGTTTTGCCCGGAAGCTAATTCAACTGCCAGATGGCGAAGTTCAGCACGCTGGCAAAGGTGACCCAGGCCAGGTACGGCGTCATTAGCCACCCGGCGATTCGGCTCGACCGAAAGAACGCGATCGTCGTCAGGGCAATCGCGATCCACAGGAACAGGATTTCTGCAAACGCCCAGCCAGGCTGGTGCAGTCCGAAAAATATCCAGGACCAGGCGACGTTCAAAACCAGCTGCACGCCAAACAGCGCCAGCGGTGCGGCCGTTTGCCGGAAACCAGCCGACCTCCCGACCAGCCAGGCTGCGATCGCCATCAACAGGTACAGCGTGGTCCAGACCGGACCAAACACGGCGTCAGGCGGATTCCAGGAAGGTTTTTCGATCGTCGCATACCAGCCTTTAATCTCCGGCGTGGTGGCGATGGCGCCCAGCCCGCCGGCTCCCAGGCAGACGAAGATTGAAACGACCAGTCCTGCCAGTTGGCGGAACCAACGGGAACGCCCGGTCGGAGGATTTTTCTCGGTCACGGTGACTATCTCCAGCGGGATCCACTCAGACGGCAGGCCCAACTTCCAGCGGGCCGTTTCCTCGACCTCTTGGCACTTTACCCGGGCGGAGGGGCCGAAAGGGCGGCGAATTCCTCATCGGACAGCGGCGTCTGTGCGGCGGCGACGTTCTCTTCCAGGTGCGTGATCGAAGTCGTCCCCGGGATAGCGATGATGTTCGGCGAACGTTGCAGCAGCCACGCCAGGGCGTTCGCCTTTCCTGCCAGGGGCGCCTCGGGGGCGAACGGCTGGGCCGCCAGCGGCCCCCAGGGCAAATAGGCGATCTGATTCTCGGCGCAGTAGTCAATGACCGGATCGTCGGCCCTTTCCAGCAGATTATAACGGTTCTGCACCGAGACGATCGGAACGATGCCGCGAGCCTCTTCGATCTGGGCGAGCGTCACGTTCGACAGTCCCACATGCCGCACCTTCCCGGCCTGTCGCAGCTCGGCCAGGGCGCCAACGCTCTCCGCCAGCGGCACGTTCGGGTCCGGTCGATGCAGCTGGTACAGGTCGATACGCTCCACCTTGAGCAGTCGCAAGCTCTCCTCACAACGCCGGCGCAACTGCTCCGGTCGACCGTCGGCAAACACCTTATCGGGCGCGGTTTTCTCAACGCCGGATTTCGTGGCGACAACCACGCCCGGCGGAAACGGCGCCAGCGCGTCGCCGATCAACTCCTCGTTGCAGGAAGGGCCATAGGCATGGGCCGTGTCGATGAAGTTGATCCCCAGTTCCAGAGCCCGGCGAAGCAGGCGTTTGCCAGCTTCCCAGTCGGGATAACGGCCGAAATTCCCCGGCTGCGCGCACAGACGCATCGCTCCATAACCAAGGCGATGAACGGGCAAATCCCCGCCTAGCAGGAAGGTCGTTTCCATGGTGTCTCCGTAAGCTTTCAATTTCCAGGCGAACCGCTTTCCTCCAGGAGACTCGCCGGGACCGATTCGATCAACCCCCTGTTTCGCAGGACGGCAGTCCTCTGATCTCTCCAACTCGCGACCCCTTGTCAAGGTTCCGCGCTCTGCTGAGCCGCCAACCGGCCCATGGTAGACTGGCTATTGTTTCGACGCTTGTCCGTTGCTCTTTTTTCTCCGCTGGTTCCTGCCGAAAGAGATCCCCATGGAGACGATACGTCGCTGGCGCTGTGCTGCATTCCCCGTCGGGTTGGCGCTGCTCTGTTCCACCTTTTCCGCCCGTGCCGCGGACAGGCCGGTCAAAGTCTACCTGCTTTCCGGCCAGTCGAATATGGTCGGGATCGGCCAGGTGACGGGCGGCGGCAGTCGCTGGGCCACGGAGTTTCTCGACCCGGTCCTTTCGGTCTACGCCGGAAAATTTGATCCGGACGTCGACTATGAAAAAGAGACGCCATTGAAGACGCTCACGCTGGAGAGTTTCGGCGGCGTGAAGCCAACGCCGTACCCTGGCGGCGGAACGCAGATCGTCCGCGGTTTCGTACAGATCAAAACGTCGGGCGTCTACGAGTTTCGCCCTGGGTACGGCGAATCGACCCACAACGTCATGCAGGTTGCAGGCCAGGAAGTCCATCGCAAGGAACCGGGCCAGGATGCGGTGACCACTCCGATCCGGCTGACCGCCGGTGGAAAGGCGCCTTTCGAGATCGCGTATCTCACCGATCAGGCGAACGGATTGGGATGGATCGCTCGGGTGGATGTTCCTGGCACGCTGGCGACCGTGGTGCAACAGGACGGCAAGTTCCCGTACCTGGTCGACCCACAGGGGAACTGGGTGGAGCGCGACGATGTCTGGTACAAGGGCGTCGTCACCGCGACGGCAGACAAGCGGCTCAGCGTGGGATGCGGGGCCAGCAGCAACAACATCGGGCCGGAACTGGGCTTCGGGCATGTCGTTGGCGATTTCCACGAAGAGCCGGTGCTGATCCTCAAGGCCTCGCAGGGCAACCGCTCGCTAGGCTGGGATTACCTGCCGCCCGGCAGTGAACCGTTCGAGCAGGACGGCATGATCTACGCCGGCTACAAAGATTCGCCAGCGCGCTGGCAAAAGGGAACCCGGCCGGAGCCAATCAACTGGTATGCCGGCAAGCAGTACGATGACTGTTTTTCTGCAGCCCACGAGGTGCTGGAAAACTTTGACACCGAGTTCCCGCAGTGGCAAGGACGCGGTTACGAGATCGCCGGTTTTGTCTGGTGGCAGGGCCACAAGGATGGCGGCGAGCCTTACGCCAGCCGGTACGAGCAGAACCTGGTGCGTCTGATCAGGACCTTGCGTAAAGAGTTCGACGCGCCGGAGGCTCCGTTCGCCATTGCAACGATCGGCTTCGACGGCTGGAACATGACAGGCCCGCACAAGACGGTCGCCGAAGGCCAGTTGGCCGTCAGCGGCGACCAAGGGAAGTATCCCGAATTCAAGGGAAACGTGCTGACCGTGGAAACGCGAGGATTCTGGCGTGCTCCAGAAATTTCACCCCAAAACCAGGGCTTCCATTACAACCAGAACGCCGAAACCTACATGCTAGTCGGCGAAGCACTGGGCGACGCGATGCTGAAAATGGTCAAGGAAAATCCCGAATGACCTGCGTGCACATGTTTCTGGGAGCGGCTTGAACCGACGCTGTGCCGGCACGTCGTCGTGCTGGCGACTGCAGTGGTCGCCATGAAAGAAACGGCTGGACCGCTGCGTGGGTCAAGGCTGCGAGTCCAGCGAGACGACCTTGGTGTCGCCCGGCAACTTTGTGAACAACTGCGGCGTCTGAATGGCGCCGGGGGCTTCTTTTGCCAGGGTATCGGCGACGCCTGACCGGGCGTACTGGAACAGTTCCTCCAGCGACAGCTTGTGATCGCCGTTGGCGTCGCCGGCTCCTTCGAGAGCCCGCATCACATGGTAGGAAAACACCCCGTGCCGCAGCGATGGAAGCTCCCAGGAAGTTTCCTGCGGCGAACAGGCAAACATCGCGGCCACGCCCGGCGGTGGATCCTTGACTTGCGGCCATGTGGCGCTGCTGCCTGCCGTCTGGCACGTATCCACCAGCAACAACTTCAGACGCGCCGGGCAATCGCCAAGCAGGTCGTATAGGTCGTTGAGAGAGATCAGCGTGCCGGGCTGCCCCGGCTGCGCATCGGCGGGCAGGTAGCAGTACATCCCCTGGGAGCTGCTACCCATACCCGTGAGGACAATCACCACTTCGTCCTCTTCAATGCATCCAGCCAGGATCTGGGCCAGCTGGTCGCGGAGATTCGGGCCAGTCGGCGCAAGCTGGGGGTTGTCGGCTTCGCTCCATTGCGTGAGGAGGTGAATGTTCTTCCTGGCGAAGCCGCGTTTGAACAGGACTCGCGACATTTCGTCGACGTCGGCCTCGGTATAGTCGAGCTCAACCGTTCCTTCCGGAAAGCGATACGAACGCACGCCCGACAAAAAAGCGAAACGCTCTCCCTGGGTCCGCAAGACCGGCGTGGAATCCGCAGTCAGATCGGATGTACCGGTCGCTAATGGCTTCACGTTGCGGTCACGGAAAAGGTAATAGCCCGCGGTTCCCGCGAAGAGGAGCAACACGAGCGACAGCCGAGCGATCCAGGGCGACCGGCGTCGCGGCCGTTTCTGCTGCGGCACGGGCTCCACCGGCTGCCCCTGCAGGTAGCGTTCCAGATCGTCGGCCATCGCTGCAGCGGTCGGATAGCGGTCACCCGGTTCTTTCTGCAGACATCGGCGGCAGATGGTGTCCAGCTCCGGGGGAATCTCCGGGCGCCCCTGGCTGGCGGCGGGAATTTCGTCGAAACGGATTTTGTCGAGCACCCGGGCGAACGAAGCATCACGGAACGGCGTCACGCCGGTCAGCAGTTCGTACAGAATCAACCCGAGCGCATGGATGTCAACGGCCGGGCCGATCGTCCTGGAGCCGCCCCAGGCCTGTTCGGGCGACATGTAGGCCGGGGTGCCGACCATCCCCTCGGCCCCGGTCAGATTCTGGTCGTCAACGAGCGACTTGGCCAGGCCGAAATCGGCGATCCTGGGCGTCAGCTCGGCCAGTTTTGTCGGCTGGTCGGGCGATGCATTCGAATCCTCCTGGTTCCGATTGACGGTCGAAGCCAGCAGGATATTTGCGGGTTTCAGGTCGCGATGGATGATGCCTTGTTGATGGGCAAAGTCGATCGCGCGGGCCAGCGTCGCCACCAGCGCGGCCGACTCGCGCACGCCAGGCGGCTCTTGCTGAATGTGTCGATCCAGGCCGCCTTCGGGCAGGTATTCCAGCGAGAAATACAGCAGGCCGTTGTGCTCTCCAAAGTCATAAATCTGCACAATGTTGGGATGGGTCAGACGGGCGACCGCCTGGGCTTCCACCCGGAAGCGAACCAGCGCAATCTGATCGGCCAGCGCGCTTTCGCGAATCATTTTCAAAGCGACCTTCCGCTTGAGATCGCGATGCATGGCCAGATAAACGACCCCCATGCCGCCGCGGCCCAGTTCGCCCAGGATGTCGTAACCGGGAATCTGCGGCCAGAACGCCTGCGCTCGATCCGCCGTCGGGACGTCGCCGGACTGGGCTTTGTTAATGGCGGCCGTTTGCGGCCCGATGGGAATGGTCGCGTCGGGGTTGGTCCGGTCAAGAGAGGCGATCGCCGGAGCGGTCCCCTTGACGTCGGCGCCGGCCGATGGTTCGGATAGCGTCGCCAGTAACAGATGGGCCGTAACCTGGCGGGTGACGGCCTGTCCCAGTTGCGGAAACCGCGCGGCGTACTCTGAGGGCGAGGGCGTCTCGCCCGCTTCTTCTCGCAGCATCAGCTCCGCGCAGATCAGCTCCAGCAAGGCCTCCTCGTCCAGGGAAGAGTCGGGATTTTCCGCCAGCAGTTGCTCCACCAGCACCGGTTCGTTGTTCTGCCAGCGCGCGGACTGTTCGGCTCGGAGTTCTTCCAGGGGAGAATTTTCAGGACGGTTCGGAAACATGGCTACAGCTCCTCCAGGCCGAGTTCTTTGGTCACGCGGTCAAGCGCTCTCGACAGCTTTTTCCGGAGCGAGTCTGGCAGGGCGTCCAGTTCCAGGGCAATCTCGGCCCAGTCCTTGCCGGCAGCACGAAGATCGGCCAGGCGACGTTCGTCGGGCGTCAATCGCCGGCGCACCTGGGACAGCAGGTCTTTCTCTTCCGCCAGCTGATCAGGACCCGTGGCGCTTGTGGCGACTTCCCGCAAGGCGGCCGATCCCGCGCCGACGCGGCGCTGATCTCGCTTCTGAGCATGCAGGCGCCGCACCTGGTCAAGCAGTTTATTCCGGGCCATCACCGTCAGCATGGCCGCCAGGTCGCTGGGCTGGGAGAGATCAAATTCGCCGGCTGCCACGCGGACAAAGAAATTCGCAAAGACCGACTGGCAGACATCGACTGAATCCAGCACCCGCCGTAATCGTGGATCAGTCAGACGCACACGGACCGCCCTGCGAATCTCGGGTTCAAACTGCTGCACCAGTTCTTGCGCGGCCTGCTGATCGCCCTCGCCAATACGGCGAAGCAGATCGGATAATTGGCTGTCGATCATAACCTGCACTGCAGTTGCTGGCGGTCGCAGAAAATTATTTTCGCACTCTGTCCGCCAGGCGTCGCGGTTTCCGTTGGTAGGAATAGAGGAGGCCAATCCGGCTTCCCGCCTTCACACCCTCAGGGAGTATAGCAATGCCACGTTACCCTTACCAATACGGCAGTCTGAAACTAGCCTTGGCCCTCGCTTTTTTAATCCCCTGGGGATCGACCGCCCTGGCAGCGGAAGCAGATCCGGCCCCGCTTGTTGACCTTCCCTATGCGGTCTGGAGCAGCAGCGGATGCTCGCGCAGTATGCAACTGGAGAAGCAGACGGCTACTGTCGATGAAGCGTGTCGGCTGGCCAGAGATCTGCGAGCCAGCCGCTCGTTTGTGATGATCCTCTCCGGCGACAGCGGATTTTCCTCCGCCCTGAAAGTCCTGCGGAGCCAGCAAAGCGGTACGCCCGTCGATTGCGAGCGCGTTACCCAGTACGAGCAGCGTTGCCGCAGCGGCTGGCAGGCTTTGGTCCCTGCCCCGGGCGACGACCGTCCTGCCGCAGAGATCGCGGCGGAAACACGGCCGGCGGCCGGCATCACAGAGTCCGTCTACCACTTCGCCCCGCAGCCAGGTTCCGCGGCGGTTGACTAACAGACGGAACTCGCCCCGGTGGCGGGCGTGCTATTCCACGACAGGCTACCTGATCGGTCCCCAGATTTCCTGCAGCAGGGCGTACATGGTCGGGTCGTGTTCTTTCAGCTCGGCCCGTACAAACGGATAGAAGTCATTGACGCCAAAGTAGGCTTCGGTCGCTTCCGCAAAGTATTCCTTGTGGTTGGTCAACCCGTAGTGACGGACCTTTTTACCAGTGAAGAGCAGCACCTCTTCGTAGAGTTTGGCTTCCTTGGCGCTGTCGTACGCTGCGATCACTTCGGCATTGTCAAAGCTGAGCACCTGGTCGTGGTAGGCATGGGCCAGTTCGTGCAGCACCACGTAGGGATGCTTGGCCCAGGTGCGCGGGTCGTAGAGTGCCTTGGCGCGGGGAATGTGAACGTGCTTTGCCAGCCGCGGGTCGTGGTTGTTGGCTTTGAGCCAGCCGCGATCGGGGTGGTACTGCATGTTGCCCAGCTTGCCTTCTAGCTCGATCCAGATCGGCAACGCCTGCAGCTGGTCGCAGCGGTCTTTGGGCACGATGTACTTCACCCGCTGCAGATGATTGGCCAGGGCGGCGAACGCCTGGGTTGCGATCTCTTCGTTCTCTTTCTTGAGTAACTGGGGGTCGACCTTCACCGTCCAGCCTTCGATCTCTTTTTCGATCGGGTCATAGAAGACGGCCTCGTCCTCCGCCAGGCAAGCGGTGGTTGGGATCAGGGCGAGCAGCAGAACGGGCAGCAGCAGGTGTCGCATCGAGGGGCGCCTAACAAGGAGAAGAATCGAGGAGGAAGAGGAAAGCCCAGGCAACCGTCAATCGGCAGACGACGCCTCGGCGGCAGACGGACGGGAACCTGCCGCAGCGGTCGGTTCGAGGAGGCGGCCGTAAAACTCGGGCCGGCGATCATGAATGCGATCGACGATATCCTCGTGCGGCGTTCGCACCAGCCGTTTGGTGCGGGCCTTGCGCGTGTCGATCACCCCGCGGACGATCTGCGGATCGGCATGCGGCGCGTCAGCAATCGTGGCGCCGCGCGGATCGCACAGCCGGCTGCGTCCGATAAAGGAAACGCCCCGCTCCACGCCGATGCGATCGACCGCCAGGAAGTACACGGTGTTCTCGGCCGCCCGCGTGTTACTGCCGTGGAGGGCGCTCATTTCCGCGCCAGGCGGCCAGTTGGTGGGCAGAATGATCAGATCGGCTCCGTCCAGCGCCAGGCAGCGGCTGGCTTCGGGAAAGGAGCCGTCGTAGCAGATCAGCATCCCGACTTTGAGCCCGCCGATGTCATGCACGGCGAAAGGCTGGTCGCCAGGCGTGGTATAGCGATCGACGCCCAGAAACGGCAGATGCACCTTGCGATAAACGCCGACAATGCCTGCGGGGCCGATCAGCACACACACGTTGAACAGGTCGTCCCCGGTATCTTCCAGCATGCCGAACGCGACGTACACGCCATGTTCCGCACAGACCTGGGCCATGGCGTCGGTCGCCGGACCGGGAATCGTCTGGGCGTGCGGCCGGGCTTCGTCCAGACGGGTGAAGCAGTAACCGGCCAGGGCGCACTCAGGAAAGACGGTCAAATGCACGCCGTCTGCCGCCGTCTGTCGCAAGGCGGCGAGCATCGACGCCAGATTGACGTCGGCCTGTCCCAGTTGGACATCCATCTGCACGCCGGCAACCGAAAATTCATAGGGGGTCGACATGCAAAATCACCAAGTTGCAATAACAGCAGTTGCGAATCGAATGGGCGCCGCCCCCACACGTTCCAGGAACCAGAACGCGGCAAACGACGGATGGCGCCGATCCCGGCGACAAATGACGGCGTTATTCGCCCAGGTCTTCGATCGCGGAAAGGATTGCCGAACGGGTCTCGCCCGTGGCGCGGGTGGCGGCCTGTCGATAGTAAATCCGGGCGACGCCTGCTTTACCGGCGGCGACGGCGCCCCGTGCTTTTTCCACCAGGGCTTCGATCTCGGCCTGTTCGGCGGCCGCTTCTTCGGCCAACTGGTTCGCCCGTTGCAGTTTGATGGCGGCGACGCTCAAGTCGCCATGCTCGGCCGAACTGGCCGGCGCGGCGGCGACCCGGGCGGCGGCCCGTTCTTCAGCCGTCAGCTGGGGACGGACTTGCGGCGCCCCGAGTCGCGGGCCTGCTCCCCGGGCGGCGTCTTCGTGGATCCGCTGCACGGCCAGATCCAGCGGGCTGGGGCCTTGCGACGGAACGGGCGGAAAGAACGCGGCTGCGGCCGGCAATCGCACGGGCACGTACCCGCGTCCTACGACCGGAACGACGCCCGTCACAAACGGCGTTTGCGAAGTATCAATGAACGTGCCGGTGCCACCGTTCATGATGGTGACATTCGGTGTTTGGCTGACCAGACTTCGCTGGCTGCCCTGGCTGAACGACAGATTGCCAAGCCCGCCGACACCGTTGCCAAACGCTCCGATGCCAAGATTTCCGTTGGCGCCGGGGTTGTAGCCGCCAAAAGGCGGAATAGCCGAACCGGCGCTGTTCTGGGTGAACGGGATCGCCCCGCCCATGATCAGGTTGCCGAACGGGTCGATGCCGACAATGCGGGAGCCGGAACCGCCTCCGCCGCCGCCAAAGAAGAAGTTGAAATTGCCGCCAATATTCTCGTAAAAGCTATCGTTAGCCTGGACGTAAGGTGTTGAGATATTGATCTGCTGGGCGGACGCTGTCCCCAGGAGCAGCAGCCCCCAAAGGAACAAAGGCGCCGTATAAACGATTCGCGCCATGATTCGATCTCCTCTCCCGTGTGAATGGCCCCTGGCCGATTGTAGTGGTTTCCGCAAGCCATCGTCAATCGAATTGACGACATACGTCGGGCAATCTGGCCGCCGTCGTTTTGGCCGCCGGGTTTCAGGCGCCTCCGCCCACAAGGTTTCTCTGGCCGGCAGGAACGGCAATTAAAGGGTTCATATTCGGCCCGGCAAGGGACGTTCGGTTGGCCAGGACGAGAACGTGCGTTAAACTGCCAGCACCCAGATTCAAATGCCAAACAAAAGCGGACAGCCTCGACCATGATTGCGAAAAAGCGACTGACGCCGCCGCTCAAGTGGCATGGCGGCAAGCATTACCTTGCCAAAACGATCATCCAGAAGATGCCGCCACACATCCATTATGTCGAGGCGTTTTTCGGCGGCGGCTCCGTGCTTCTGCAGAAGGACTACGAGAATGTGTCCGAGGTCGTCAACGATGTCCATTCGGAACTGACTAACTTCTGGAAAGTACTGCAGGATGCGGAAAAGTTCGCCGTGTTGCAGCGCCGGCTGGAAGTCACGCCGTTCTCGCAGACCGAATGGAAAGAGGCGGCCGAGCCGACCGACGATCCCATCGAGAACGCCGTTCGCTTCTTTATTCGCTGCCGGCAATCGCATGCCGGCCGCAGCACGTCCTTTGCTCCAATGAGCCGGACCCGGACCCGTCGCGCCATGAACGAACAGGCTTCCGCCTGGATGGGAGCCGTCGAAGGACTGGCCGAAGTCGCCCAGCGCCTGCGGCGGGTCGTGATCTTCAATGACAACGCCCTCAAGGTGATCCGCACCGAGGACGGCCCGCATACCCTGTTCTATCTGGACCCGCCGTACCTGGCCGAAACGCGGGCGAATCCCCAGGTGTACGAATTTGAAATGTCGCTGGAAGAGCACGAAGCGCTGCTCGACACGATTGTCCAATGCGAAGGGAAAGTGCTGCTCTCCGGCTATCCCAGCGAGCTCTACGACACGCGGCTCAAAGGCTGGGAAAAGTTCGATATCGAGATCGACAACAAAGCGTCCAACGCCAAAAGCAAACGCGTCATGACCGAGCGACTGTGGATGAACTACGACCCGGAATCTGTTTGAGCCCTGGGCTGGATCTGTCGTTTTGCTCGGAACGAGAATTTTTTGACGGACGGAAGTCGACAGCCAGTCGTCTCTTGCTCCGCGAAAGTACGCGTCCTTTCACGGAGTGAAAGTCGACTGTCCAGCGTCTGTACGTCTTCAGAACGACGTACCAGAATCAAGCAGTGCTTCTGATGGCATTCCTCAAGCGACAGCGTTCGCCTGGGCCAGGAAGCGGCCGAGCAGAGTGGGGCCGCACTCGGTCAGGAAGCTCTCCGGGTGAAACTGCCAGCCTTCCATTGGATGCTCTCGATGGCGGATGCCCATGATTTCCCGCGATCCGTCGGGGGCGTCGGCCCAGGCGGAGACTTCAAAATCGGGGTTTAGCGTGTCGGGCTGAATGACCAGACTATGGTATCGGGTGGCGATAAACGGGTTGGGCAGGTCGGCGAACAGTCCTTTGCCGTCGTGGTGGATCTGATCGGTTTTGCCGTGCATCAGCCGGAGCGCCCTGACGATCGTCCCGCCGGTGGCCTGGCCGATGGATTGATGCCCCAGGCAAACGCCCAGGATCGGCAGCTTCCCCATGAAGTGCTCGGCGCAAGCGACCGAGACGCCCGCTTCGTTGGGGGTGCAAGGGCCGGGAGAAATAATCAGATGCGACGGCGCCATCGCCTCGATCTGCTCGACCGTAATTTTGTCGTTCCGAAAAACCTTGATCGATAGCGTGGGGTCAATCTCGCCCAGCCGCTGCACCAGGTTGTAGGTGAACGAATCGTAATTGTCGATTACCAGGATCATCGGCCCGTCGCTCTGGGATTGGCAGAAACGTTGCGTGCAGGAACAGGTTTTAGTGTACCGTGCGATCGCCCCGCCGGGTAAGGGTCGGCAGACGATTCCGCGCGTTCGTTACTCTCCGCTTTCGACTTGATCAGCTCTCTGCCTGGGCGGCCAGCAGCAGTTCGATCCACGGGCCCACATAGCGGCCGTTGTCGTGGAAAGTGCGTCCGCTCACCAGATTCCGGTCGATGACACACGGTTCGTCGACAAAGATCCCGCCGCACACTTCCAGATCAAAACGGCACTTCGGAACGGTCGCCATCCGCCGGCCCTGCACGCAGCCGGCGTAGGCCGGGATTTCGACCCCATGGCAAACGCTAGCGATGGGCTTGTCGGCCTCAAAGAAATGCCGCGTGATCCGCACCAGGTCCTCATCGTAGCGGATGTACTCGGGCGCCCTGCCGCCGGAAAACATGATGCCCAGGTAATCGGCCGGGTCGATGTCGGCAAAAGCGACGTCCGCCTGCAGGGTGTAGCCTTCCCATTCTTTGGTGATGGTCCAGCCCGGTTTTACCTCGTGCATGACCATCTGGTACAGGCGTTTCTCCGGCGCCGCCACGACCGGCTGCAGCCCCGCTTCCTGCAGGCGATAGTAGGGGTACATGGTGTCGAGCGTTTCACTGGCGTCGCCGATAATAATCAGCACCTGGGAGGACGGCATCGCGAACTTTCAAAAAGGGTCGACAAACGGCTGAGGGCAGCGATTTTAGCAGATTTTCACCCCTCCTTGCTGGGACGTCCCGGTGGTCCGTCGCCTTGTCGCTGGCCGCGGCTGCTCGTATAGTAAAAGGAAGCGTGACTTTCCCCTCGCCCCCGTTTTTCCCGCCTCCCAGCGAGCGAGCGCCATGCCGTTTAGCAAAGAAGAAGAAATCTACCAGGAACACATTCTCGAGCATTACGAGGATCCTTTCCATCGCGGCGAGTGTACCGACGCCACGCATGCCGACGAAGGAAAAAACCCGTTGTGCGGCGACAAGGTCCGCATTGAGTTGCGGGTGAATCCTGACGGGGTCATCGAAGAAGCCTGGTTTGAGGGAAAAGGCTGTATCATCAGCCAGGCTTCTGCTTCCATGCTGCTGGAAGAGATCGAAGGGAAAACGGTCGAAGACGCCAAAGCGTTCACGACCAATCAAATGCTGGATCTGTTTGGCGCCAAACTCACGCCCAATCGCCAGAAGTGCTGCCTGTTATCCTGGCGGATCCTGCAGTCGGCCGTGTATTCGCCGGTGGGCGGAGAAGGCGGCGTCGAACAAGAATCGTATTCAGGCCCCCATTCTGGAGAGGAATCGTAAGCGATGTCTGTCGCCCCGCCGGCCGCTGCTCCGCCCTTCGATGTCGCAGCGCTGCGCAACGATTTTCCCATCCTGCAGACCTGCATCCATGGCGACAAGCCGCTGGTCTATCTGGATAACGCCGCCACCACGCAACGTCCCCGGCAAGTGATCGACACGACTGTCGACATGTACGAGCGGCAATATGCGAACGTCCACCGCGGCGTCCACTGGCTGAGCGACCAGAGCACCGATCTTTATGAAGGCGCCCGCGAACGGGTCAGGGCGTTCATCAACGCCGAGAAATCCTGCGAGGTGATCTTCACCACCGGCACGACCGCCGCCATCAATACGGTCGCCCGCAGCTGGGGCGACGCGAATGTAACCTCTGGCGATGAGATCCTGCTGACGCAGATGGAGCATCACTCCAACATCGTCCCCTGGCAGCAATTGGCCGAGCGAACCGGCTGCCGCGTGCGTTTCCTGCCGATCACCGACGACGGACGCCTCGACCTGGCGGAACTGCCGGGCATGCTGAACGAACGCACCCGGATGGTAGCGCTTTGCGCCGCCTCGAATGTGCTGGGCACGATCAATCCGCTGGAAGAGATCATCGCCCAGGCCCACAGCGCCGGCGCCCTGGTCCTGGTCGACGCCGCCCAGAGCGCGCCGCACCAGACAACCGACGTGCAGCAGCTGGGGGCAGACTTCCTGGCGTTCAGCGGCCACAAAATGCTCGGCCCCTCGGGCGTGGGCGTGCTCTACGGCCGCGAAGCGCTGCTTGACGCCATGCCGCCGTTCCTGGGCGGCGGCAGCATGATCAAAGAGGTCAGCTATGATGGCTTTGAGCCGATCGGTTTGCCCGCCAAGTTTGAGGCCGGCACCCCGCCGATTGTCCCCGCCATCGGTTTGACGGCCGCCATCGATTACCTGGCGGCGATTGGCCTCGAGAACATCCACCACTACGAACAGCAATTGGCGTCCTACGCGCAGCAGCTGATCCAGGATCTGCCCGGCCTGCGGTTGCTGGGGCCGGAGCCGTCCGCCAAAGCGGGCATCGTCAGCTTTGTGATGGATTCGCCCCACGCACACGATGTAGCGCAGCTGCTCGACCGCGAAGGGATCGCCATCAGGGCGGGCCACCACTGCACCATGCCGCTGCACTCGCTGCTGGGCATTGTCGCCAGCAACCGGGCCAGCTTCTACTTTTATAACACCCGCGAAGAAGTGGAAAAGTTTGCCGAGACCCTTGTCGGCATCCGCGAGTTCTTCGCGCCCAAACATCGCAAGCGGAAACCGCGCAACCCCGACGCATAGCAACATTGACGCAGCATCGTCGCCGACGCGACGGCTTCCCTGTTCCGCTTTGGCATCTGCGTTCCCGCCCACCAGGCTTGACCCGCTTATGGCCCTCATTGAAATCAAAGACCTGGTCAAGTCGTACCGCGTCTATCAAAAAAAGGAAGGCCTGTGGTCTTCGCTGCGGGGGCTCTTCCACCGCGAGTATCGCGAGGTCCGCGCCGTCCGCGGCATTGATCTCCAGGTGGAACAGGGTGAATTCGTCGCGTTCCTGGGTCCCAACGGCGCCGGTAAAACAACCACGCTCAAACTGCTCTCAGGCGTCATCAGTCCGACTTCCGGCACAGCCACCGTGATGGGCGCCACGCCCTGGAAACGGGAGAACGCCTATCGCCGGCGTTTCGCCCTGGTGATGGGACAAAAGAACCAGCTGTGGTGGGATCTGCCTGCGCAGGAGTCATTCCGGCTGCATCAGCAGATTTATCGCATTCCGCCCGACGACTTCAAAGCGACGATGGACGAGCTGGTCGACCTGCTGGAAATCCGCCGACTGCTCAAGCAGCCCGTGCGTGAGTTGTCGCTGGGCGAGCGGATGAAAATGGAGCTGACGGCGGCCCTGCTGCACTCGCCCGAAGTGCTGTTCCTCGACGAGCCGACCATCGGCCTGGACGTGGTCGCCCAGCATAATATCCAGCGGTTCCTGAAGTACTACCAGGAGAAGCGGAAGATCACCATTTTGCTGACCAGCCACTACATGAAAGACGTGGCCGCGCTCTGCAAACGGGTGGTAATTATCGCCAACGGCCAGATCAAGTACGATGGTTCTCTCAGCGGCGTGATCGACAAGTTCAGCGGTTACAAAATCATCAGCGTACAGTTTCCCGATAACGTGCCGCTGGAAAACCTGGAGCAATACGGCGAAGTGCTGGAAGTCCAGCCGCCCAAAGCCAAGATCCGTATCGAACGCAGCAAGGTGCCGAAAATGCTGGCCGACCTGCTGTCGAATTACCCGATCGAAGACGTCGCCGTCGAAGACCTGCCGCTGGAAGATGTGATCGCCGAGATGTTCGCCCTGGTCAATCGCCGGGAAGACGCGGATGGGTACGAAGAACCACAAGTTGGAGCGATTAGCGATTAGCTGCTTCCACGGGTTGTTTGGAACGCAGGGGAAATTGCCGCGAGATTTTGGTTTCGTCGTTTGGCGAAAAAGCAGGCGCAGAAAGTCGCCTTTTGCTCGGACCGTGAAAAGAATAACTGCTAGTGGTGCGTCAAACCATAAAATCAGGTTTCTCTAAATCAGCCGCCGGGCGCTAGCCCACGGTTTTTTTGGCAGCACAGCAGCACGGCCGAAATCGCTCACTCGAAGATTGAAGATTGACGCAGCACTAGATATTAATTCGTCGTTGGAAGGAAAAACAGACGCCGGATAGTCGACTTTCATTCCGTGAAAGATCGCGTTCTTTTGCGGAGCAAAAGACGACTGACCGTCGACTTCCGTCAGTTAAAGGTTTCTCGTTCCCCGCGAAAGTATGCGTCCTTTCACAGCAGAAAAGCGCGACTCACCGTCGATCTGCGACACCAGTCACTCGCACATTTTTTTGCTAGAAGCTAAATGCTAACAGCTGATTGCGCCAGCAACGGGAATGGTTATGGGAAAGCTGCACTTTAATTCCAATTCGTCGCACTCGCTGGGGATCGAGCTGGAGCTTGGCCTGGTCGATGAGCAATCGATGGCCTTGTCGAGCGCCATTCATCGCCTCCATGAAAGCCTGGCGCCCGAGGTGCAGGAAAGCTGCAAGCCGGAGCTGATGCAGTGCTGCATCGAGGTCATCACGGGCGTCTGCCAGAACATCGACGAAGCAGAGGCCGACCTCCGCAGCAAACTCGTCCCCATCCAGGAGTCGGCCGATAACCTGGGCTTGCGGCTGTGGTGGGGATCGACCCATCCCTTTTCCTCCTGGCGCCGCCAGAAAGTCACACCGAACGATCGCTATTACGATCTGGTCAACCTGCTCCAGGAGATGGCCCGGCGACTGGTTACTTTTGGTTTGCATGTGCATGTGGGCGTCGACTCGGGCGACAAGGCCGTGATGATCTGCGACCGCATTATGCAGCACCTGCCCACGCTGCTGGCGCTCAGTTCCAGCAGTCCGTTCTGGGAGAACCGGAACACGGGCCTGCAGTCGCACCGTTCTAAAATTATGGAAGGGCTGCCGACCGCAGGCCTGCCCACCCTGATGCGGAACTGGAGCGAGTACGTGTGGCTGGTGAACCACATGATCGATACGGGGTTCATCAATACCATTCGTGAGATCTGGTGGGATGTTCGCCCTCACCATAACTTCGGCACCGTCGAAGTTCGCGTGTGCGATATGCCGGGCAACCTCGACGACGCGCTCGCGCTGGCCGCACTCATCCAGTCGCTGGTCGCCGCCCTTTCGGACCTGATCGACCAGGGGGCGTACCAGCACGACTGTCACCCGATGATGGTTCGCCAGAACAAGTGGCGAGCCGCCCGTTACGGCAACCGGGCCCAACTGGTGAACTCGTACACGTTTGAGGTGAACTCCGTTCCCGATGCGGTGGGCGACCTGGTCGAACGGCTGGGTCCGACCGCGGAATCGCTCGGCTGCCTGCATCGCCTGCAGCAGGTCGTCGACCTGGCGAATGGACCGACGGCGGCGGATCGGCAGATCGAAATTCTCGAACAGACCGGCGATCCGGCCGAGATCGTCCGTCGTCTGACGGAACGCTCCCGCCTTTAGTCCTACAAGACGATTCGCCCTGGCTGGCCGATCAGGCCGCCTTTTTTCCGGTCTTGCCGCCGTCGGCCGCGGCGCCTGATGGATTCGCCCTCAGGGCGTACGGCTTGAGCAGTCGCAGGGTCGCATCGGCGGCTCCCTGCTGGGCGGCGACAAGCTGCTGGGCGCGTTCTCCTTGCTGCTGGCGATAGCAATCGTCGCCCAGGCAGTGCTCGACAAACCGCGTCAGTCCGTCGGCGTTGCGGACGACAACGGCGGCGTCATACTGCAGCATCATTTTTACAATGTCGCGAAAGTTACGCGTATTGGGCCCGAAACTGACTGCGGCCCCGTAAGCCGCCGGCTCGACCATGTTCTGCCCGCCGCGGCTGCCCAGGCTGCCGCCGACGTAGGCAATTTTTGCGACGCCCCACCAGCCGCCCAGTTCGCCGATCGTATCGACCAGCAGGACGCCAGGCGCTGCGTGCTTGCCGGCGGGTTCCAGCGTACTGCGACGCCGCCAGTCGAGCGAGGAATTCTCCAGCAGGTCGGCGACCTCGTCGAACCGGTCCGGGTGCCGCGGAACCAGGATCAACCGCAGTTCCGGAAACCGCGGCAGCAGTCGCTGGTAAACCTCGATCGCCAGCGCTTCTTCGCCTCGCTGGGTGCTGCCTGCCAGGAACACGATCTGGTTGTTCTGGTAACCGGCAAGCTGGCGAAGTTGCTGCGTCTGGGCGTTTTCCGGGTTGAGCTGCGCACCGTCGAATTTGAGCGAGCCCGTCACTTCCACCTGCGGGGCGCCCAGGCTGCGGAAACGGTCGGCATAATCTTTACTCTGGGCGGCGACCAGATCGAGCCGCTGGAAAAGCAGCCGGGCCAGCGGGCCCAGCCGGCGATAGCCACGGAAGCTGTTTTCGCTCAATCGGCCGTTGATCACGACGGTTCGGCAATCGCTGCGCTGTGCGGCGCGGAGCAGGTTAGGCCAGAGTTCCAGCTCGGCCAGGATCAACATTTCCGGCTGCACCCGGCGGACGGCCGTTTTGACCGCCCAGCTGAAATCCAAAGGGCAGAAGAACACGCGGTGCGCCGCGTATTTTTTGACAGCCAGGTCATAACCGGTCTGGGTGGTCGTAGAAATCACGATCTCGCGGCCGGGAAACTGCTGCTGCAGTCGCTTCAGCATCACACCCAGCAGGTTCACTTCGCCAACGCTCACGGCGTGCAGCCACAGGCAGCGTTTCTGGCCGCGGCGATCGGGGGCCAGACCCAGCAGCTTCTGCGCCCAACCCTGGCGATATTTGCCTTTGAAGACCGCCCCGTAAAGCAGCCACGGCGAGGCCGCCAGCGCCACGAACAGATAAACAGCGTTGAGCAGATAAGCAATCACAAGGCCTTCCTTGGCGCAAGACAGCCCCGGGCAAACAGGAGCAGGGCGGCTTGGTCCCTGTCGTTCCGGCTCGGGGAGCCTATCGTATCGCAAGCAGCCCTCCGGCGTGAAGAGCAATTGCCGCGGTGCTGGCGCCGGCGTCATGCTGGCTGCTGCCAGGAAGAGCCGGCGGACGCTAGGCGGATATGCCTTGCGTGGACTCGACGGGGACTTCGATCACTTTCCCGTGGACGCGGAATTGTGGCGGGTCGACAGCAGTCGGGCCCGAGCCTTCGTCGATCGTGGTGCGATTTCCGCCCAGTGTTTTGGCGGCGGCGACGGCGGCGTCCAACCGGGCGAAAACGCTGTCGGGCGTGTCCCGTTTCAACACTTCGGTAATCCCACAACTCACGGACAGTTCGACATCGACCCGGCCCAAGTCGAAGGTCATCGCTTCGATCGACTGCCGTATCCGTTCCGCTGCGCTCATGGCGTTGCGGGGACCCGTATCGGGCAGAAACAGGAGAAACGACTGGCCGCTGTAACGCACCGGGCGTTCAAAGCCGCGAAGGGTTCGCCGCAACTCATCCAGCATGGCGCCGAACGCCGCCAGCAGCCGATCGGCGTCGCGGACGCCAAATCGCTGGTTGTTCGGGCCAAACTTGTCGATATCGCACAGCACCACGCTGAGCAGCCGCATGCCGCTGCCATCGGTTTTGCGCCATTTGTGCAGCAGCATTTCCAGCCCGGTGCGGCTCTTGAGCGTGGTGAGCCGGTCGAACAGGTACCGTTTGTCGAGCGACTCCAGCCGATCTTCGCACCGCATCACCACGTCGAGAGTCTGGTTCATGGCGTCGCGCAGCGAATGGACCGAATCAAGCAATGCGTGCAGCCGGTCCAGCCGGTCCACATCGGTTTCCGACAAAGCCAAGATGCACTGCTCCTGGCCGGCGAGAATCGTGCTGATCGATTCGGCCATTTTGTTGTAGGGCCCCGACATTTTCCGTTGCGACGCTAGTTGTTCTTCCGCTTCCCGTTGCCGCTGCATCCAGTGCGTATTGGCGACCGACAGCTCGTCAAACAGTTGGGCCGCTTCGCTATCCTCACGGCAATGGCGCAGACGTTCTTCGGCCCCGATCAGGGACTCCCGGTAATCAGAAACCTCAAGTTTGAGCACCTGGGCCGACGCTTCCAGGAACGATTGCGGCTCGATCGCCTGTTTCTCCAGCAAACGCAGCCACTCCGCAGGCAATTGCTCCAGAGTGAAGCAGTCCTCCGGCGGCTGCTCTTCTTCCACTTCCTCCACGACGGGCGGCGGAGTCGCTGCGGCGTGGGCGGCAGCGGCGGCCGACGCTCTGGCCTTCGGGGGACGATTCTCAATCACCAGCAGCGGAGCCCGCAGCCGCCGGTCCAGATAAAACGCCAGCGCGCAGCCTAACGCAATATTCAGCGAAGCGATAAAGAAGATAACCAGCACCATGCCGAGCAATCCGCAGGCGTAAAGCATTACCGTCAGGAGACCGACCTGACGCAGAACTCTACGGCGCAAACTGCCCCAAGGGCGACAGCAAACGGTTTGCCTGCCCCCCATCCGCCGGTAGGTTTGGCGCGATGGCAACGATCAGTCGGGTGGCGACGGCGAACTATCCGCAACGTGATCTAACCCGGAAACGTTTCCCGCCAGGCGCAACCGGCCCAGGACCAGCCGACTCCAAAACCGACCAGCAGGTTCTGGGCGCCCTGCTCCAGTCGCTTGTCCGCCCGCAAGTCGCGGATCAGGATTGGCAGCGTCGAGGACACCGTATTCCCGTAATCAGCCAGAGCGATCGGCATCTGCCCTGGGGGAATATCCATCCGCTGCTGGAGTTGATCCAGCATTTTGAATGTCGCCTGGTGCAACAGGAAGAAGTTGATCTGCTCGCGAGTGAGCTGCGCTTCGGCCAGGATCTGGTCAACCAAAGCCGGAATGGCGGCGACCGTAAAATTGATCAGGCTCGGGCCGTCCATATAGAGCTGGCTAGGCCAGCGATGCCGGTGCCGCGGCTTGATTGCGTCCTGCGGGGGACGAGCTCCACCTGTCGAAACCAGCAGCGTATCAGCGCCGGTTCCGTCGGTGCCAAACTGGAACCCGGTCAACGAAGGCTCATCGGCCGCGTCGATCAGCGTGGCCGCGGATCCGTCGCCAAAAATGGTGCGCAGGCTGCGGTCTGTTTCGTGGATGTACTTGGAGTAGGTTTCGGCCGTGATTAACAGCACTCGGCGGACGGCGCCGGTGCGGATCAAACCGTCGGCCAGCGATAACCCGTACACAAAACCGGAACAGCCCAGGTTATAGTCGATTGCCCCCACCGAAGTTCGTAGTCCCAGGCGATCCTGCATCAGGCAAGCGGTCGTGGGCAGCGGGTAATCGGGGGTCTGGGTGCAGACCAGCAGGAAGTCGATCGATTGGGGGTCGATGTCGAAGTCAGCAAACAAGCGCTGCGCTGCTTTCACGCCCAGATCCGACGCGCACTCGTCGGGCGCTGCGATATGGCGTGCATAGATGCCCGTTTTCTCGCCGATCAGATCCAGATCCCAGCTGGGAAACTGGGCCTTCAACTGATCGTTGGTCTCTACCTTTTCCGGCAGATAGACGGCGATGGGACCAACGGCTGCATACTTCACTGCATCCCGCCTTTCGCTGACAGTCTCGGCTCCTCCGTGAGACAGCGCGGCGAGCGAAGTCAGTTCGCTGAATCGCCCTGAGCCGATCTAGATAAAATCAATGCACAACAATAATTGTGATGACCGCCGCAGCCGGTCCCAACAAAAGCAGGGCCCTGGCTTCGGCCCCGAAATCTTCCCCCACACAATAACGCTCTAACCGAAATGGGTCAATTACAGAAGCTGCGTAAAACCGCGCAAGGAGGGGAAAAACAGGAACCCCAGGCGCCGCCTGGAAGGATCACCCAGGATGGCCCCTTCCGGCGCTTTCTGCCATGCCGTCCCCCCCGCGCCGCCGTCGGTGGAAAGCTCCGCCTGCCGCAATCCGGGCGAAGCCGACTCGCCGGCCGATGAAGATTTCGCGTTCGCGACACCAGGCGTTCCGCCTTTGACTGACTCGCATTGCGCCGTAAGCAAGGGTAAGCTCTAACGATCGGCGGCAAGGCGGCCTCGGCGGAACGACCTTTTGATCCCTTAGCGTCTGAGAGAACTATGTTACGGTTCCTGTCACATTCTGCCCTGTTGTTCTTTCTTCTCTGTTTCCCCTTGTCGCCTGACGCCAGGGCGGTCGACGGCCAGTTTCCTGTCGATTCCAACCTGAAGGCAGGTTCCGCCAAGGTGGATATTACGCCGGACGAAACCGAAGGCGTCATGGTGTCGGGACATCCCCGCAAAGTCTTCGGCGTGCGCGATCCATTACGCGCAGGCGTGCTGCTGCTGGACGACGGCGAGAACAAAATCGCCATCGTGACCCTGGATACGCTTGGCGCCTGGCCCGAAATGGTCGCCCTGGTGCGAGCCCGACTGGAACAAGAACGGGGCATTCCTTCGGCCAATATCCTGGTCGCCGCGTCGCACAACCACTCCGGTCCCGCGTTCAAAGCCGATTCCCCCTGGGGCCGTCAGTTGATCGACAAGATTGCCTCCGCCGCCGCCGATGCGGCCGCCAGCATGCGGCCCGTTTCCATCGGGTACGGCGAGGACGAAATCAGCTTTGGCGTGAATCGACGCAAGGTAATCGACGGCCGTGCGGTCGTCCGACTAAATCCGGAAGGACCGAACGACCCGCGGGTGAAAGTCCTGCGGTTCGACGACGGCAAATCGCTCACACCTTTGGCTGTGCTGATGCACGCCGTTTGCCATCCGTGCTTTTTCACCTGGGGCGACAAAGGCACAGCGCCGTATCCTAATGGTTACCCGAAGATGAGTGCGGACTTCCCCGGCGAAGCGCAGTCCTTTGTGGAAATGTGCTACGGCGGCAAAACGGCCGCCATGTTCCTGCAGGGGTGCGCCGGCGACATTCGCCCCAACCTGCCGGGCTTTCCGTATCGCTGTGCGGATGAGGCCGATATCCAATGGGCCGGCCGCGACCTGGGCAGCGCGGTGGTGCGATCTTTGGCGCAGAGCGTTACCCGCGAGCAACTGTCGCAGCGTCCCAACTATTATGCGATCCGGACTGCCTCGGCGGTGGTCGATCTGCCCGGCAAAGAGGAACGCCTTTCGGCCGAGCTGATGGCAATCAAGATCGGACCGTACCTGCTGCTGACGATGCCGGGCGAACCGATGGTGGAGTACGGCTTCAAACTGGAGAAAGCGATCGCCGATCGGGCTATACCGATTGTGATCGGCTATGCGAACGGCAACCTGGGCTACATCGCCACCGCCGACGCCCACCAGGTCGGCGGATACGAACCGAACCGATCCCCGCTTGCACCTGAGGCGGAAGCCGTCATTCTGTTTGAATTAAGTCGCCTCGCCGATCGTGTAGTCGGCGATGTTTTTGAATCGTTTTCCAAACATCCCGCAGACGTGAAACGGCGCGAAGCGCAAGAGCCGCGTCTGCCTTCGACCCCGCAGGGGCAGACCTCGACTCCATGACACCAACCACCGACGATGCGGCGCGGCGCGCCTACTGGGCCGAGCAAATGCAGCTGGGCTATGACTTTGTTCAGGAACTGATCGCCTTCCCGGTCGAAGAATGCGGCGAGCCCTTTGCTTCAATCCGCGACGCGGCCCAGTCGGCCGGCGTGGAGATGGAGTTTTCCGACACCAAAATTGTCGACGACCTGGACCGCATTTATTTTATGCGGCAAAGCCTGATCGAACCGCTGATGGCGGTCGCCCGCGATATGAACTCCCGCGGCTGGATCCTGAAAATCGAAGAAGGCTTCCGCACCCAGGAGATGCAACGGCGACTCGTTCGCAAACCGTCCGTGTTTGACGCCATTTTGAAAAAGTGCATCTGGGAGTGCGGCGGCGAAATGCCCCCGACCGAACTGGTTTTCCGCAGAGCGATCGTACTGGTCGCCAATCTGCCGAAAATCGGCACGCACATGTCGGGTTCGGCCGTCGATATTTCGGTCCTGGATCGCAACGACGGCAGCGAAATCGATCGCGGCAAGCCGTACCTGGAAATGAGCGAATTGACGCCGATGCGGTCCCCCTACATCTCGCCCGCGGCGCTGCACAATCGCCTGGAAATTTTGGCGATGATGGAAGCCCATGGATTCATGCACTTCCCCTATGAATTCTGGCACTACAACCAGGGCGACGCCGGCGGCCATATTCTGACGGGACAAACCCAGCCGGCCCCCTATGGACCCGTCCACTGGGACCCGCAGACCAACCAGGTCACGCCGTACGAGGACCCGCACGAACTGCTGAACCCGCTCGAACGGATCGAACAGGAAATGGCTGCCGCCACCGCCCGGGCGCGGAATTAAGAAGCAGGCAGTATCCCGGAAAGTCAACTGACCTTCGATTTCCGTCCGTCGTTCCTCTACGGCCAGCGTGTCCGCTCGCACTGCTTCTCCAGCTCCCTCCTTCTCCTCCACTTTGCCATGTCGTTGACGCTTTGCCTGAATACCAGCACGATTCGCCCGCAGCCGCTGCTGGAGAAAATCCGCCTGGCGGCAGAGGCCGGTTTTACCGGCGTGGAGTTGTGGCTGAACGACGTTTATGAGTACATCGGCCGCGGCGGCGAGGTCCGCGATGTGGAGCAGGCGCTGGCCGATTACGGCCTGATGGTGCCCTGCATGATCGCCATGCGGCAATGGGGAGAAGCGAGCGAGCTGGAATACCCGCTCATGCTGGAGGAAGCGAAGCGGCGAATGGAGTTGGCGGCCCGGCTGGGGTCGCCGTACCTGGTGGCGACGCCGCCCCGGGAGGCCTGCCCGCTGGACCAGCTGGCGGAGCGTTATGGCCGACTGCTGGCGATCGGTCGCCAGGTCGGCGTGAAGCCGACGTTCGAGTACATCAGCTTTTTCCATAGCGCCCGATCCCCGAACGACGCCTGGCAGGTGGTGCAGCAGGTGGGCGATCCCGACGCCACCCTGATCCTCGACTCGTTCCACAACTGGAACAGCCTGTCGACGCTGGACGACTTGCATCCGATCCCCATCGAACGTATCTCGCACTATCACATCAACGACGCCCACCCTGCCATTCCCGCGGGCGAGCAGACCGACCCGGATCGCGTCATGCCGGGCGACGGGCCGATCGATCTGGCCGCCGAGATCGCCCTGCTGCAGGAAAAAGGCTACGCCAAAACGATCAGCCTGGAGCTGTTCAATCGCGAGCTCTGGGAGCAGCCGCCCGCCGAAGTCCTGCAGACCTGCATGACGCGACTGCGTAAACTAACAGGCGTATAGATATGGCTGAGCGGCGAACGCTCTGCGACAGCTGACTAATCGGTAACCAGCGGAACCGTTTCCCCCTCCGGCACGTGCTGCATGCTGACGGAGTTGATGCAGTAACGCAGGCCGGTAGGCGGCGGGCCGTCGGGAAAGACATGCCCCAGGTGGCCGTCGCAGCGGCCGCAGCAGACTTCGGTCCGCACCATGCCGTGCGTTTCGTCCGTATATTCGGTGACGGAAGACTCGGAAACAGGCGATGTAAACGAAGGCCAGCCGGTTCCCGATTCAAACTTCTGGCCTGTGGGGAAAAGAGGATGGCCGCAACCGGCGCAAGCGTAAACGCCCGGCTCTTTTGTCCCCAGAAAGCAGCCGGCGCCGGCCCGTTCCGTCCCTTTATCACGCAGCACCCGGTACTGTTCCGGGGTGAGTCGCTGCTTCCATTCTGCTTCGCTGAGCTGTAGTTTTTCCGTCATCGGTGCATCCGTGTGGTAAAGGCTTCGGCCTGACTGGGAGGCCGCAAAATCAATGGCGCGGGCGGCCCGCGGCGGCTATTCGCGTTCGATCGTAATGGCCGAAAGCAGCGGCGGTTTACCGTTATTATTGGCGGACTGCAGGGCGATGGAAAGGGTTTCCGTCGCCTTTACGCCTGGGAAAACTTTGGACACGGCGCGGCGGGGGCCGCCGGCCTCGTCCCGAATGTCAAAGTCGGACAGCACCGTTTTCCCCTGCACCTGGACGTGGAACACCCGTTCGCCTGGCTCCAGATCTTCCAGCTCGGCAAAGTGGAGCGTCACGCGGTAGCTGGCGGCCGGCTCCCCTTTTTTCTGCAGCTGGAAGGTGAGCGGTTTGGCGTCGTGATAGCCCGAGGTGAACAGCCAGGGCAGTTCATGGCCCGTCACGACGACTTCTTCCGGCGACTGGTAATAGAACATCGAATCGTCGTGCTGGTAACGCGGGATCCAATCGTTGACCACGCCGTCGTCGTTCCCGCCCGGGTAAGGCAGCCAAAGTCGATGCTGCTCATCTTCCCGGTAGCCGGGCGCCCCCAGGTTGATAAACGCATGCCGCACCGGCAGCGTGTTCACCTCGCCGATGCCGCCCGTCAGTCCCACCGCCCAGTCGCGGCCAAAGTCGCGAGGGTACAGCGCGATCGAAGTATGGATGCCTCCGCTGGCGCACGTACAGCCCGAACGACCCTCCGGCGCCACAAACACGCCATTGGCGGGAGTGGCGTTCAGCCCGCAGGCCAGCGACATGCTACTGAACGACGAGAACCCTTCGCGCGAGTCCAGATTGCAGTAACCGATGCCGTTCTTGTTGCCAAAAAGCGTGGCTCCTGACGCCAGCAAGTGGCTGCAGCCGATGTAGCCGCGATGGAAGTCAAACGGTTGCGGATCGCCAGAAAGCGGATTCAGAATCATTTTCGAAGCGCCCGTTTTCAGCTCCCAGGCGAACGGCTCTGCATAGATATAGTCGCCCGCAATGATCGGACGTTTCCGGTACCCTTTCCTCCCGCCCCACAAGAACTTGCCGTCGTCGGCCGAGAAAACATAGATCGACCGGCGGGCAAACTCGCCGGCCAGAAACTCCCGGTGCGGGTGTCCAATGCTGCCCGTTCCATGCACCACCACCGCACCGTTTTTCACCATACAGGAAACGCCCGATCGACCATCCAGCACCGCATTGTCGTCGAGCGTCAGGTCGCTGCCGTCAAAAGGTACTTCCCACAATTGCTCGCCCGTATGGCAGTCCAGAGCGACCAGCTTGCGAAAATCAGGCTCAATCGGTTTGCCGCGGCGATCGACGGCCACACGCTCCGGCGTGGTCTCGTCCTTGCCGAAAGCCGCCAGGCGGGCCGCAGCTTTTTCGGCCGGCGTGAGCACCTGATCCACGAAGTACATCACCCCCTGGTGGATGGCGATGCCGTCGTGTTCGACGCGACCGATCGGCCGGCGCCATTGCAGCTCGCCCGTATCGACCGCATAGGCAAACAGCTCGTCGCTATGCTTGGGGTCGACCTGCGAAGGCGACCGCCCTGCCGCCGCCCGGCTGCCAAACAGCGAGCCATCGTAACGGGCCAGCCAGCCCCAGAACGGACGACTGCCGTCGTCTCGCGAGGGCGCTTCAAAGGTGCGCAACGTCTCGCCTGTTTCCGCGTCGAGCCGCCAGCAGGCAGCGTCGTTGACGACGAGGAACAGGGACGTTTCGTCCGTCGCCAGATTGGACGTGCCCATCGGCAGGTTCGTCCGCGTGGCGCCCTGGATGCTCCGTTCCCAGTACTGTGAGCCGTTATAAACGTCGTACGCCATGACGCGGTCGTAACCGATGGTGAACATTCTTCCCTGGCAGACCAGCGGCATCGGCGCCCCGGAATGGCGATCGACCCGCTCGCGGGGTCCCGGCTCGCCGTACCATAAAATGCCGAAGGGCCCTTTCACCTTCTGGTCTTCACTGCAGTACGTGTTACTGGGCGAGGCGTAGTTGTGTGTCCAGTCGGTCGTACCAGGGATGGCCCCGCGACGAACGACCATCATGCCTGCTTGAACGGCAACCTCGGCGCCTTGCGATTCCAGCGTCTTGAACGCTGCCGTCTCCTCCGGCGACTGCGGCGCGGCCGTCACGGCGATGCCTCCCAGCGGACGTAACACCCGGAAGAGTTCCGCAGTCGGCGTGGCGGCGGCCGACTCGCCGCGGTCGGAACGGTCGATCACCAGGTTGAACAGGTACGGCGCAAACGGCAGCTGCTGCGGGTTGGCCGTAAAGGCCGTGATCCGATCGCCGTACAGGCCGGCCTCCGCCAGGCGGGTGCGGACCGCGTTGAGCTGGCTGGCGTCAGTCACCTGCAGTTGCACGGTCAGGCCAGTGCGTTGGGCGAGCTCGGTCGCCAGTTCGCCGTCGCCGGCCAGCACCAGGGCATGACCGCGAGGGAAGGAACCGAGTGACAGCACTGCGTCAGCCAGTTTCTGGACGCGCGATTTTTCCTGCGTTTCCGCTCGATGGGAAGACGACGCGGCCATCGGCTGCGCTCCGCCAAAATGGACGACGTCCGCCGCGGGCTGGGCCGCGTACTGTCGTACCTTGCCGTCGATCGTACTGACCACCAGCCGGCCGTTGGCCGCCGCCAGTCCCCGCACGCGACTGCCGACGTCGTCGCTCCAGAGCGGTTCGCCCGAAGCGGACGACACGGCGTAAACGCTGTTTTCGCCGCCTGCGATCAGCACATCTCCCGCCAGGATGAGGGACTCGCTGGCCTGCAGCGGAATCATCCAGCGACAACGGGCCTTAATCTTCGCCAGCACGGCGGGCGATTGTTCCTGCCATTGCTGCCAGCTGGCTTCACTGTATTTGAGCGTGGTGTTTTTCAGCTTCAACGCCCGGGGATCTTCGGCGCCATGCTCCGCCACGATCGCGTCGAACTCCTGCTGGGCTTCCAGGCGAGTGGACACGCGCAGTCGCTTGTACAGCTCTTCAAAAGCGGCGACTTCGTTTTCCGCAACCTGGGGAAGCAGGTCCTGGTCGATCGAAAGCAAGTACTCGTCCATGGCGAAGTACGCCGTCTTGTTGTGCAGCAGCGCCTGCCGGGCGTTGAACCAGTTGAACTTCAGTTGCCCGCGCTCGGTGCGACGATAGCGGTTCGTCCATTCCTCATCGGGATCGTATCCCAGCAGGCAGGCCTGGCCGTAGACGATCTGTTTGTCGTTCCAGATCTGCGCGTAGTCGCCGCCGTTGTAGAAGCGGTACTCGTGCGATTTGGCGATGTTGGGAAAGGGGGTCGCAAACGGGATATGCTCGCCGTCGGATTTCCGAAACCGCGTTGGCGAGTTCCGCGAGGTGACGTAGATCGAATCCGCGCTGGCGAGCAGATATCCCTGCGGCGCCAGGCCTTCGACTTCGCCCGACAGACGCCCCACTTCGCGGCGCCAGCGGAGCTTGCCGGTGAGCGGGTCAAGGGCATACAGCCGCACGCCTTCGCTGGGAAACAGGCCGGCGGCGAACCAGGCGGTGTCGCCTTCGATCATCACATTGGTGCGGACGGGCCAGACCGAAGAGAAGCGGCCGTAGCCCAGCATCTGCTCGGCCGAATCGGCGGCGGAGAACGTCCAGACAACCTGCCCGTCGTCGGCCTGCAGGCAAACGACACGACCGTCATCCGAGCCAAAGTACAGCCGTCCTTCCCAGAATGTCGGCGCCAGCCGCGGCGCCGCGGCGGTGAAGTAGCTCCACTTCACTTCCCCTTGCGAACCAACGGCGTAAACGCGATTCTCAGCCGACGAACAGAAATAAGTCGTATCGCCCACCAGGATGGCCCGGTGCGAATCGTCATAGCTGACATTACTCTTGTTCTTCAGGGCGCCATAACCGTTGACCGGCAACGACCAGCCCGGAGCCGGTTTGCTGGGCGAGTCATAGACCCACTGCAGATTCAACGGCGTCGTCAAACTCTCGTCGGTGACGCCCGACCGCCGAATATCGTGGGCAACCGTCGGCCAGTCGCCGGCCCAGGCAGAAGCATGCGACAGGGCGACAGTCGCGAGACAGAAGAAACCAAGAAGATATCGCATCGTTATGCCCAGTTCAGGGGAGCGAACGCCTGGCGACGTTCGAATTGGCGGGAGCGAGCCGGCAGGTCACCGCGAGCGTCGCATCAGAGGGAGGGGCTCGGGCAGCGAACCTGGCCACACGTCCCTTTGCCTGGCGTAATGCCGCAGAGACGCATGGCCGGGTTCACTTCTTCGAATCCATGATTTTTATTGTAACAAGGTTTTAGAAAACACCCACAGACTACCGCCTGCCAGACCCTGCGTGCGATCGGGCTGTTGGTGGAGGCCGGCCGCCAGCGTTCTCAGGGAGCGCGCCTGACGGCTCCTTCGGGGAAGGGACCGGGAAGCTGGAGCGACAACAGGGCCTGCCCCAGCAGCTTCCCTTGGGTATCAATCCGCAAGGATTGGCTGGCGCCGCCGGCGAGGACATTTTTGAGGAGGAAATTCAACGCCCCCACCTTGGGGAGCTCAAAGCGAACGACCTCGTCCGCGCCCAGATTCTTAAAAAAAGCGGCCACACGTTCGACTGTCAGTTCCTGCTGCAGGTAAGCAAATGCAGCCGGATCGACGGCGATCACGCCGATATTGGCGTGGTTTCCTTTATCACCGCTGCGAGCCGAAGCAATTTGTCCGAGCGCAAAACTCTGCATCTCCAAAGGTGGGGTCGAGCAGGACGGCCGTGTCATGGCGTTTTCCTTGATATTTTGCGTAGTCGAAATTTGCCACGCAAATTCTTTCTACCCCAAATAAAGCCGGAAATCCCACCAACGCCATGCGGCGAAGCGAGCAGTTCCGACCACCACTTTCGGCAGGTTTATTAACAAACCGCCAGAAAGTGGGGTTTTCTTGGGATTTTAAGGGTCAGGCAGGGGGTATCAGTGAGGTAACGTCCGTTGTGAGCAAGGGTAGTGAAGATTATACTCATGTCGCTAGTAAAATGGCCCGACAAATAGGGTGACGAAGGATATTTCGCGCACGCGACGTTTTCGGCCATCCATCCACGATCACCGCTTGCCCCAGCGACGGCACCATGCGTTTTCGACAGCTAGACCGAATCACAGAACTCGTTCCTGGCGAGCGGATCACGGCGATCAAAGCCTTGACCCTGTCGGAAGAATACCTGGAAGATCATTTTCCGCGGTTTCCGGTCATGCCGGGCGTGGTGATGCTGGAATCCATGTTCCAGGCGAGCATGTGGTTGATCCATGCGACCGAGGAGTTTCGCCTGCCGATTGTGACGCTGAAAGAGTGTCGCAATGTGAAGTACAGCGACTTTGTCCAGCCGGGAGATGTGCTCCGGGTCGAGGCGCAAATCCTCAAACACGATGAGACATCCACCACCTTGAAAACGCAAGGTTTCCTGGAAGACGGGGTCGCCGTTGGCGCCCGGCTGATCCTGGAGCGTTATTCGATTAACGAGCGTCATCCGGCCCGGGGCGATGCAGACAGCTATACCCGGCGCCGGCTGATTGAGGAGTTTCGTTTGCTTTATCCCAAACGGGCGGCAACGGCCTGATCTCGATTTTTCCCTTGTTTTGAATGCAGTCCGCCATCGTCGGCGAAAACGTAGAGACAGATCTTCTATCACTTCAGGCCCCCACCAGGGGGTGACTTAACTCGGAGGTTGGACCACAATGGCGCCCACGAAGGACGAAGTTTTCGAAAAGGTGCAGACCGCACTAGTCGACGCACTTGGGGTCGATGATGACGAAGTAACCCGAGAAGCGACCATGGTCGGCGACCTGGGCGCGGAGTCGATCGATTTTCTCGACATTGTTTTCCGCCTCGAAAAGGCGTTCGGGATCGAAATTCCGCGTGCGGAACTCTTCCCGGAAGACATTCTCACCAGCGCTGAATACGTGCAGGACGGCAAGGTCAGCCCGACCGGCCTCGTTGAACTGAAAAAACGGATGCCGTTCGCCGATCTCAGCAAGTTTGAGGAAGATCCGAACGTGCAGAATTTTGGCAACCTGCTGACGGTCAACGACTTGTGCCGTTATGTAGAGACCAAAGTCGGAACCGCCTGATCCTTGTCAGGTCCGCTCTCTGCAGCCGCTCAACCCGTCTTTCTGCGTCGCCTGTGATCCACCGGGGCGCAGAAAGCAGGGGCGTGCGTGCTGTCCCCTTTGCTCTTTCCTTTGATGGCTGGCCATGCGTTGGTTTTGGATTGACCGATTTATCGATTTTGAAAGCGGTCGTCGGGCCGTGGCGATCAAAAATGTGTCCATCGCCGAAGAGCAATGCGACGAATACTTCGCCGGCTATATCCAAATGCCGTCGTCGATCATTATCGAAGGCATGGCCCAGACCGGCGGCATGCTGGTCAGCCAGCTCAGCGACTTCAAAGACCGGGTCGTGCTGGCCAAAATCAGCAAGTGCGTCTTCCATACCCCCGCTTTTCCAGGGGAAACGTTGACTTACACCTGCGAAGTGGAAACACTCCAGTCCGAAGGCGCCGTGGTCCAGGCGACCAGTCGCATCGGCGATCGCGTTCAGGCGGAAGCCCAGCTGATGTTTGCCTACCTCGACGACGCCCGTTTTGAAGGGGTCGAGCTGTTCGAACCGGTTGACTTTCTGGCAACTCTGAAGTTAATGCATTTATTCGATGTAGGCCGCATGCCCGACGGCGGACCCGTCCCGGTGCCTGACTGGATGGCAGTCGCCGAGGCGGCAGCCAAAGGCCTCGACGCCAAAGTGTGAGCTTCCTGCCCGGCCCAGCGCCCCAAGGCAACGCAAGCGTGCGATTGCTGAAACCGGCGCTCCCGCAAGGAATCACTCCCTGTTGGCGATTTCCATTTTCCTCTGAGTTTTCCACTGAAGGTTTTGTATGAAACGGCGAGTCGTCATCACCGGCATTGGCGTGATCAATCCGATGGGTCACGACGTGGAAACGATGTGGAGCCGCTTGAAAGAAGGCGACTCAGGCGTCGGGCGAACGACCATCTTTGATGCGAGCCGCTTCCCCACCCAGATCTCAGCCGAAGTTCGCGACTGGGATGTCGACAAAATTGGCGAGGATCCCGAAGCCTGGAAATTCCGTGGCCGGCACTCCAAATTCGCCGCCGGAGCAGCCACCCAGGCGGTCGAGTCGTCGGGCATCCTCGATAGCTCGCTCGACCCCACCCGCTTCGGGATCTATCTCGGTTCGGGCGAAGGGAACCAGGACTTCTTCTCCTTCACCCGCATGATGGCGGCCGCTCTGGAAGGGGACAAACTCAATATCGCCGAGTTTACCCGGGCGGGGCTCGAAACACTGAATCCGATCACGGAACTGGAGCAGGAGCCGAACATGCCGTCGGGCCACTTGGCCTCCATGTTCAACGCCCAGGGACCCAGCGCCAACTGCCTGACCGCCTGTGCGGCCAGCAGCCAGGCCGTGGGGGAAGCCAGCGAGATCATCCGCCGCGGCGACGCCGATGTAATGCTTTCCGGCGGCGCCCACAGCATGATTCACCCGTTTGGGGTGACCGGCTTTAACTTGCTGACAGCCCTGTCGACCAGCAACGACGAACCGGAACGGGCCTCCCGTCCCTTCGATCGTCTGCGCGATGGTTTCGTGCTGGGCGAAGGCGCCGGCATGGTCATTTTGGAAGAACTGGAACGGGCCAAAGCACGCGGCGCCCACATCTATGGCGAAGTTTCCGGTTACGGCTCCACCGCCGACGCCTTCCGCATCACGGACATTCATCCGCAAGGCCGCGGCGCCATTGGCTGCATGCGGATGGCGATTGCCGACGCCGGGCTGAATCCGGCTGACATCGGCTACGTGAACGCCCATGGAACCAGTACGGCGGTGAATGATCGGGTGGAAACGGTCGCTTGCCGCGAGGTGTTCGGGGAACGGGCCATGCAGACCCCCGTCTCCAGCACGAAAAGCATGATGGGACACCTGATCGCCGCGGCCGGCGTCACCGAAATGATCGTCTGCCTGATGGCGATCCGCGACAGCGTGCTGCCGCCGACGATCAACTACGAAAACCCTGATCCCGATTGCGATCTTGATTACATTCCCAATGAGTCCCGCGAACAGAGACTGACCGCGGCTCTCAATAACAGCTTTGGTTTTGGCGGACAGAACATTTCGCTCGTCGTTTCGGAGTTCAACCGTTAGGCAAAATCTGCCAGGCGGCGGTTGGCATCCTGAAGGCTGCGAACAGGCGGTCGGTTTTCTGCAGGAAAACCGCCTGTCCCACGAGTTTTCGGACCACAAATTGCTGGTTGCTACAGCCATGACGCTTGCACCTTTGCAGGGCGGCGGCTGTGCACGTAAGAAACGATTTGCTTTCCCTGAACGATAAAAGTCCCCTGCGCGGCGAGGATTTCCTCACTGTTGCGTCGCGCACTCGAAGCTGGTTTTCTTTCTCAACTTTCACTGCGAAAGGGTCTCCCTTCGAACGCCGGAGGTATGTTTGTAAGCCGGCAGCAAGCCGTTCTCTCTGACGCCAGTTCGGCCAGCTTTATCGAGCGGGCCGCAACATCATCAGGAAAGACGCGGCAAGGGAAGTCGCTCCACCCGGAGCGGTTTTTCTGTTGCCCGGCAGGTCGAACTCTCCAAGCGATACGACGAGAGCCCTCCCATGCTTATGCCGCATACTCATCCTGCCATGCAGTTTCATCACGCCCTGCCTTATGGAGCCATTCTCCATGACGGCGGCGTGCAATTTTCTGTTTTCAGCCGTAGCGCCACAGGCATGAGCCTGTTGCTGTACGGCGATGTCAACGATACCGAACCCGACGAAGTGATTCGCTTTAACCGCGAAACTGACCGCTGGGGCGATATCTGGAGCGTGTTTGTACCAGGCGTCGGCGCCGGGCAGCTCTACCACTTTGCCGCCGAAGGTCCCTTTGATCCGTCGATCGGCCAGCGTTTTGACGGCAAAGCCCGCCTGATTGATCCCTACGCCAAAGCGCTTGCCGGCACGTTCCAACCCGGCAAAGACGATATCATCCGGCCGCCCAAATGTGTCGCCATCGATGACTACTTTGACTGGCAAGGCGATCGCCACCTGAGGCGGCCGCTGTCAGAAACGGTCATCTATGAGATGCACGTCAAAGGCTTTACCTGCTCCAAAACAAGCGGCTGCGAATATCCCGGCACCTACCTGGGCGTGATCGAGAAGATCCCGTACCTCAAGTCGCTGGGCGTCACCGCGGTCGAACTGATGCCGGTTCACGAGTTTCCCATTCGCGACATCCACGGCAAAGTGCAGAAACGCCCCAACTACTGGGGCTACGACTCGATGGCGTTTTTCGGCCCCCACCGCGGCTACGCCGCCAGCAGCGAACCGGGCGCGCAAGTCGTCGAGTTCAAGCAGATGGTCAAGGCCTTGCACCAGGCCGGCATCGAAGTGATTCTCGATGTGGTGTTTAACCATACCTGCGAAGGGAACGAACGCGGCCCCACTCTCAGCTTCAAAGGGCTGGAGAACCAGGTCTATTACATGCTCACCGAGGGGGGCAAGTACTATAAAAACTATTCCGGCTGCGGCAACACGGTCAACGGCAACCATCCGATCGTCCGCGAGATGATCTTCCATTGCTTGCGGCACTGGGTGCATAACTACCACGTTGACGGCTTCCGGTTTGACCTGGCGTCAATTCTCAGCCGTGACCGTCACGGCAACCTGGCTCCCAATCCGCCGGTGGTTGAAGCGATCGCCGAAGACCCCATGCTGGCCGATACCAAAATTATCGCCGAAGCCTGGGACGCGGCCGGAGCTTACCAGGTCGGCTCGTTCGGCGACTTGCGCTGGGCGGAGTGGAACGGCCGCTATCGCGACGATGTGCGACGCTTCTGGCGCGGCGATCCGGGCCTGATCGGACCGTTCGCCACCCGCCTGGCAGGCTCCAGCGACCTGTACCAGCGGGGCGGCAGGGCTCCGTACTGCAGCATTAACTTTGTGACTTCGCACGACGGCTTCACCATGAACGACATGGTCAGCTATCGTGAGAAACACAATGAGGCCAACGGCGAAGATAACCGCGACGGCGACAATAACAACTTCAGCGACAACTACGGAGCCGAAGGACCGACCCGCCGCAAAGCGATTGAAGAGCTGCGCCTGCGGCAGATGAAAAACATGATCGCCACACTCATGCTTAGCCAGGGTGTGCCGATGCTGGTCTCCGGCGACGAAATTCGCCGCACCCAGAAAGGGAACAACAACGCCTACTGCCAGGACAACGAAATCTCCTGGTTCAACTGGCAACTGGTGGAAAAGAACAAGGAGCTGCTCCGCTTTGTCAGAGCGCTCATCAAGTTCCGCCGCGACCAGCCAACCGTTCGCCGGGAGGACTTTTTAACCGGTGTCGCCCGCACCGACGACGCGCTGCCCGATGTCAGCTGGTACAGCCCGCTGGGAACGGCCGTGGACTGGCGGAGCACCGACTTGACCTTGATCTGCCTGTTGAAAAAGCCCGACGCGGAACATGACCCCAAAGGCCAGGGACGTAACGTGCTGATCCTGGCGAACGCCACCACCGTCAGCCGTGAGTTCATCCTGCCGCCCATTGCCAAAGGGTTGCGATGGCGTCTGTTCTGCAATACGGCCGCCCGCCCCAATAGCGACATCTTCCCCAATTACGACGGCCCCCCGCCGCCGCCTTCGGGCCGCCTGATGTTGCCCCATCACGCCATGTGCGTGTACTTGTCGCAGGAGTAGGCGACTCTGCGGAACCCGTTCGAAATCACAAAGCCAGGCCGTTCCCAGCGGCCTGGCTTTGTTTCTTGCTGGACGCGGAATCCCGACAAAGCGAACCCTCTGCCTGGCGTTTCCCGTCGAGGAAAGCGTCTGCCCCAAGCGCACTCCAGGCAGCATGACAGGGCGGATCTTTTGGGCGTGCCTGACCGGATCGGTTGCACGAATTCTATCGCCTGTGAGGATCGTAACGGTTGTAGCTTTAAGACGACCAATTTTGAGTAAGATCTTATCCCGACGCCGTTTGACAAACGCTGGACGCGCAGATTTCAGCGATCATCCTGGAGCATTACCGCCCAGATGCGCCAGGAAATCTCCCATGGATTTGGACCGCCCGATTGCCCGTTACCAGATGCTGGATGTTTGGCGCGGCCTCGCCTGTCTGAGCATTATCGTATGCCATTCGATCTTCTACTGCATGCCAGGGACGACCGAAGGCGACGGTATCTGGGAGTTGCTCCTTTGGCTCTGTTCGAAAGCGTGGATCGGGGTGCCGGCGTTCTTTGTAATCTCTGGCTACTGCATTGCAGCGTCGGCCGACGCGCCACGCCGCCGGACCGAACCGGCAAAAAATTTCGCCTGGCGACGGATGTTGCGAATCTATCCGCCGCTGTGGGCCTACCTGGTGCTGACGGCCGTCGCAGTAATGTTGATGGAGTACTGGTGGACGGGCATCTACAGTGACCATAACTACCAGTTGCGAACGCCGGATCAATTGACCCTGTGGCAATGGCTGGGAAATTTCACCCTGACCGAGTCCTGGCGATACCACCTGCTAGGCAGCGCCCAGGAATTTTACGGCGGCCAACTGTGGACGCTCTGTTATGAGGAGCAGTTCTACCTGCTGGTCGCCGCGTTGATGACGTTCTGTCGGGGGCGGACACTGTTTGCGGCCCTGGCGGGAGTCACTGCCCTGGTCGCTGTCGCCGGTGTTTTCTCCCCCATGTCCTACCTGCAGGTGCAAGGGTTCTTTTTTGATGGCGCCTGGCTGCAGTTTGCGGCCGGAGTGGCGGTTTACTTTGCCTTACATCGGGCCAATCGCCTGGAATATTGGGGAATTGTGTCGCTACTGGCGATCGCCCTGGCCTGGCAGTTTGTCGGGCCTTCCTCGGTAATGTACAGCCCGCGTCCCGGGATGCGGATTTTGGCGTTTGGCTTTGCCCTGTTGCTATTGGTAATGCATCGGTTCGATGCCCGCCTGGCGGCGCTGCCGGTCATGAAACCGATCGCCTGGGTGGGGGTGATGTGTTACAGCATTTATCTCATTCACTGGCCAGTCGTCAAACCGATCAGTCACATCTTCTTCGAAGAGGGCTGGAGCACGCCGGCCGAAACCGTGCTGGTGGTCGTGCCCGTTTGCCTGGCCGCTTCGCTGGCGGCCGGCTGGCTGTTTTACCACACGATTGAGAAACGCTTTATCGGTTCGCGTTCGGCGCCTGCACCCACCAAGGCGCCCGAAGAGACGAACTTTCCCACCCCTTCAACGCCGCAGCCCAGCCTGGGCGCGTAACCTGGCCAGGGATTCAGCCTGCCCGCTACTAACACGGTCAATCCGCGTCGGAGCCCCAGTCGTCGTCCTGGTCATTCGCCAGGGCGGCGTCGGCCTGCTGGTCGATCAGGGCGGCGAGCTCCGCTTCTCCGGCCTGGAACTGCATGCCAATCAGCAAGGCCCACAGCGGCAACGCCCCCAGCCGATCGACCTCAATCTTGACGAGGTCCTTGTGCGTGCAAAGCAGTGCTGCAACATCGGACAGCTCGGCGGCCCAGCCGGCGAGCGACTCAATATCCGTGCGGGTATACGAATGATGATCGGGAAACTCCCGCCAGGCGGCAATCTCATAGCCGCATGCTTCCAGCGTATGGCGAAAGCCGGCCGGGTTGCCGATGCCGCAAAAGGCGGCGATGCGCGGCCGCTCGCCGGGTGCGATCGGCTGTTCGTCGCCGGAAGCGTTGCGTAAGCATTGCGGGGCGTGGATGACCTCGCTCCAGGGAGCGGTGCGATTATATCGCTGCACCGTCTTGCGCAGCTCGGCGCGGGCCGGTGCGTCGATCATGTCGGCCCGGGTGAGCACAATGGCGTCCGCCCGACTGAGGCCCGTTAGCGGTTCGCGCAGATAACCGCGGGGAAGCAGCTTTCCCAGGCCAAACGGCTGTAGCGCATCGAGCAGTACAATATCGAGATCGCGATCGATCCGCCGGTGCTGGAAGCCGTCGTCCAGCAGGATCAGCTGGGCGGAAAACTCTTCCACCGCCAGTTCCGCGGCGGCGACGCGGTCGGGATCCTGCAGATGGGGGACGTCCGGCAGGCGTTGCTCCAGCTCCTTGGCTTCGTCATTGACGCCGCCTTTTTCCGCCCCGTAGCCACGACTGACGATCGTGACACGCACCTCTTGCTGTCGCAAGCGCCGGGCGATCCACTCCACTAAAGGCGTTTTCCCCGTGCCGCCGGCCGTGATATTGCCCACGCTGATCACGGGAGTCGCTACACGGGTGACCGCCTGCGACGAATGATCGTAACGGCGGTTGCGCAATGCCACCGCCCAGCCGTAGGGACAGGCTGCGGCTCCGAGCAGGAACCGCCAGGCGACGCCGCCGAATCCACGGCGGCGTCCGCTGACAATTTCGCGATGTTCTTCAGGCGTTAGCATCTGCTGGTCCAACGCCTCGCACGGATCTCGCGGGATCGACTGCCAGAAGGCAGGCTAGTGGTGCGTCAAGTTTCAATTTCAGGTTTGGCCATTTTCGCGCGAGCCGCTGTTCCTTTTAGTTAACCGTGGCTATCGCCAAAACGGCTAATTGGAAGAACCCGAACTCTTTGCCTTGACGCAGCACTCGTTACATCTTTTTGCAAATCGCTTCGGCCATCTCGCGGGTGCCGACGGCGGTCGGGTCGTCGCGATTTTCTTTCAGGTCGTAGGTCACGTCTTTGCCTTCGGCAATCACGCTGGCGACGGCGTCTTCCAGTTTTTGGGCGGCTTCGGTTTCGCCCAGGTGACGCAGCATCAGCATGCCGGAAAGAATCACCGCGGTCGGGTTGACCTTGTTGAGTCCCTTGTACTTGGGGGCGCTGCCATGGGTCGCTTCAAACACGGCTCCGTTGGGGCCGATGTTGGCGCCGGGGGCGACGCCCAGGCCGCCGACGATGCCGGCGCCCAGGTCGCTAATAATATCGCCGTACAGGTTGGGCAGCACCAGCACGTCGTACAGTTCCGGCTTCTGGGCCAACTGCATGCACATGTTGTCGACGATGCGTTCCTCGAATTCAATTTCCGGGAACTCGGCAGCCACTTCGCCGGCGACCTTCAGGTACAGACCGTCGGTGTACTTCATGATGTTGGCTTTGTGGACCGCGGTCACCTTTTTGCGACCATTGGCGCGGGCGTATTCAAAGGCGCAACGCACAATGCGATCGGTTCCACTGCGGCTGATCGGCTTGATCGAAATGCCCGTCTCTTCCAGGCCAGATTTGATTTTTCGATCGGCCGGCAGGGAGTTGATGAACTCCATCAGCTGCGCCGTTTCCGGCTTGCCGGCTTCAAATTCTACGCCTGCGTACAGGTCTTCGGTGTTTTCACGAACGATGACCAGGTCGATCGGCAGTTCGCTGAAATAGCTGCGAACGCCTTTGTACTGCTTGCACGGACGGATACAGGCGAACAGCCCCAGTTCCTGTCGCAGGTAAACGTTGATGCTGCGAAAACCGGTGCCAACCGGCGTGGTGATGGGGGCCTTGAGGGCGCATTTGGTGCGGCGGACGCTTTCCAGAGTGGAGTCGGGAATCGGGCTGCCCGTTCTCGCCATGACATCGACGCCCGCTTCCTGGACGTCCCAGTTAATGCTCACGCCGGTTGCATCAATACACTTCCGGGCGGCTTCCGCCAATTCCGGGCCGGTGCCATCGCCGGTAATCAGGGTGACATCATGCGCCATCAGTCAGGCTCCTCTTGGGAAACTTAAAGAAAGCGCCTCCAGGGGCGCTATGAGGTTTTCGCAGGTGACATGGCAAGCTATCACACGCCTGGCGGGCCGTCAACGCGGCCAAACCCACGCTGACTGGCCCGACATTTGGAACGCGGGATCTTAACCAAAGGAGGGGTCCTGGCGTCCCTGCGACAGCCGCCAGAACTGCGGTACGGCGTTTTCGCCCCCGGTTTCCTGTTTGCTCACCCGGACAGCTCAAGGGCGAACGACACGCGCTTTGTCGTACGTCTCACGCAGTTCGTCGCAGCGACTGCAGAGCTGCGTCAGGACTTTGGCGTACTCTTTCTGCTCGACCAGGTTCTGCAGTTGCTGCGGATCGGCCTGCAGGTCGTGCAGGAACTCAAAGGGCGGTTCCTGTTCGAAGTAGCGGGCATACACGTATCGCTGGTCCCGTACGCCTTCCCATTTCGGGATGGAACGGTTGTTGAACAGATGCTCGCAGAAAAAGTCGGTCCTCCAGTCGGAGGGCGCTTCCCCTTCCAGCCAGGGGAGGAGCGAACGGCCTTCGTAACGCGCGGGCGCTGCGACTCCGGCCAGGGCCAGAATGGTGGGGGGAATATCGACATTCAGCACGATCGGCGAAAGCACCCGACCGGTTGCGGTCGCCTGGGCGGACGGCAGTTTGACGTCCTGCTGGCGGGGATCGTAAATCACCAGCGGCACGCGGAGCGATTCTTCATAATGCGACCATTTGCCAGCAAAGCCGCGGGAGCCGGCGTAATAGCCGTTGTCGCCAGAGAAAATCACCACCGTGTTCGCCGTCTGGCCCAGCTCCTCGACTTTCGCCAGCACCCGACCGATGACATGGTCGACCCCGCTGATCATGCGATAGTAAGCGCGAATGTTCTTCTGGTACTTCTCCGGCGTATCCCAGCGCCAGTACCAGCGATCGCGATTCATCGACTTGCGGAGGAATTCGGGCTGGCTGTCAAAGACCGCAGGTTCCGACAAATGCGGCGCCGGAACTTCAATATCGTCGTACAAACCATCCACGGCGTGCGGCCAGGGATAATGGTTTTCCTTGTCGCCGTCTTCCGCATGGGGAGCGTTGAAACTGACCGACAGGCAGTACGGCTGTTTGCCGTCGCCGGACTGCAGGAACGCAATCGCATGGTCGCCGGCAATCTCCGAAACGTGCCGCTCGCTGCCGTCGGGCATCTTTTTGAAGTAGGGGCTACGATTGAGCGGTTTGAAAAAGTCGAACATCTCCTTCGGACCGCCGCCTGCGGCGCTGACCCCAAATTTTCCGACAAAGCCTGTGCGGTAACCGGCCCGACGAAGCACCGCGGGATAGCTTTCTTTGACATACGTCGGGTCAATCGGCGGCGTGCCGAACGTGAACCGATGCGTGCGTTCATACAGCCCCGTCAGCAGCGTCGCCCGGCTGGCGGCGCAGATCGAAGTGGTGACGAACATGTTGTCGAACCGCACCCCTTTTTTCGCCAGCGCGTCGATATGCGGCGTCTTCAGAATCGCGTGCCCCGCACATCCCAGCAGATCGCTGCGCTGGTCGTCGGACAGGAAGAACAGAATGTTCGGCCGCTCTTCCGCCTGCACCTTACGGAGGGCGTCCGGCAGACAGATCGCCAGCAGGAACAGGACAGCCGCCAAGAGGGCGGTCGGCAGTGATTTTGTCGCCTGGAGACGTGCACAGGATGTTGGGCGTTTCATGGAAGTGAATTTCAGCATCAAAGCCGCCTGGAAATCGAGGATCAACGGGGTTACTTCGGGTCGGCGAGTGTTATGATACGACGGTTTCCTTGCCCCCGTCACCCACAGCGCCTGCCGAAGTGTTCATTCAAAGCCTGCAGAACCCCCGTGTGAAGGCGGCCCAGCGATTGCGGCAGCGACGCGGACGCGAACAGCAACAACGCATTTTGATCGACGGCGTTCGCGAGAATCGCCTGGCGCTGACGTCGGGAGTGGAGTTTGTCGAGCTCTACTATTGCCCCCAGCATCTGCAGGCGGAAGCCGACGCGCTGCTGAGCCAGGCGGCCGCGGCGGGAGTGGCCCTGCTGGAAACTTCGCCGGCCGTGTTCGAACGACTGGCGTTCGGCGATCGGATCGAAGGGGTGGTCGGCGTGGCGGCGACGCCCGACCGGTCCCTGCAGCAGGCGACACTCGGCGATTGCCCGTTGCTGGCGATCATCGAAGGGGTCGAAAAACCGGGGAACCTGGGCGCCATGATCCGCACGGCTGATGCGGCCGGAGTTGACGCGGTGGTGCTGGTTGATTGCCGGACCGATCTGTTCAACCCCAACCTGATTCGCGCCAGCCTGGGGGCGTTATTCGTGATGCCCGTCTTCACGGCCGAGGTCAACGAAGCCCGGCAATGGCTGGCCTCGCACGAGATCCCCGTGTATGCGGCCCTGGTCGACGGCTCGATTCCGTACTATACGGCCGACTTCCGCGGTCCAACCGCCCTGGTGCTGGGCAGCGAAGCCGAAGGACTCACGGCCGCATGGCGCCGGGACTGCACGCCGGTGCGATTGCCCATGCACGGCCGCGTCGACAGCCTCAATGTATCCGCGACAGCCGCCGTGCTACTCTACGAAGCCGTCCGTCAGCGGGCCATTGGATAATTGTCTGGCTGGCAAACAGCGGGCGACGTCGCCCGTTACGTAAAAGATCAGGTCCAACTGCTCAGTCGTTATGCTTCTCGCGCAGACGCGGCGAGGTGCGCAGCATGAGCTGCACCCGTTCGAACTCGTCGATCCAGCCCTGGGCGACGGCTCCGGTCAACTCGGCCGCAGGCGGGACAATGCCGGTCGGGCAGCCGGCCCCCAGTTTGTCGGCCGCCATCGAGCGGTATTTGGCCAGCGTGCGGTCACCGTATCGCCCGACGAACTGGTCATCTTCGTTCAGGAACACCACCTGCGGCACCCGGGCGCCGCCGCACAGCGAAAGCGCCTCGCGGAGATCGTCGTTGTCATCGCGGTCAAAGTAGCGGATCTCGATCGCGGGGCTGGCCTGTTCGATGTGATCAAAGATCGGGCACTGCTCCACGCAGTCCCCGCACCAGGCGCCGGCCATGCACAGAACTTTCACCTGCCGCCGAAAACTGCCGAGCAACTCTTTCTGTGCAGCCGTCAGGGCGGACGTCGCATGCACTGCGGCCCAGCGTTGCTGATGCGCTTCCGTGCCGTACTTCGCCAGAAACTCCTGGTAAGTCAAACCGGTGGGAAATTTGGCGCCAAAATCCATAGTGTGTTTTCTCAGGTTGAATCGGAGAGGAAAGGGGGGAAAGCTGCCTGTCAGGGGGCGATCGGCTTGAAGGCTTGTTCGATATATTCCATTTCGGCTGCAATGCCGTCGGCCAACTCCGCCTGCTGCAGCTCCGGCGGCAACACGCCCCAGGCGTACGTTTCTACTTCAAAGTGACGGCAGTCGGTCAGCTCGCGGGCGGCGACCAGGCATTCTTCGATTTGATTCCGCGAGGTCGAAAGCAGGCCAAATTTTTCCAGATAGACAGGCACATGGAAGTGGACACGCCAGCGACTGGCCAGCTCGACCGGATCGCCCGCCTGGGCCAGAGCGAGCGGCAGGTCTTCAAAAAACGTTTCGGTTCCGTCGTCGGTCTGGACGACCGTTTGATGCAGGTAACGATCCTCCGAGAAGCCGCGTAGCTGCTCGACCGCCTCGGCCCGATCTGTCGGGGAAATGCGATCAAAATCGACGCAGACTGCCGAAGAGATCTGCACCTTGCCCACGCCGATGCCGGCCGCCTGGTAGCGCTGCAGTACGGCCGTTTGCCCTTCAAACATCACGGCCGCATGACAGACGTCGTGGCACACGCCCAGGTAACGACGCACGGCGTCTTCATCGCCGCCGGGCAGCAGATACTGCTCAAACAGGTCGACCATCTGCCGGGAATACTGCAGCTGGCAGCCGGGTTCCGGCTCCAGGCACAGCCGGATCCGCCGGCCGGACTCCTGCTCCAGTCGCGCCAGGCGGGCCGCAACTTCGCGCAGGTTGGCGGTGGCGGAAGCCCACTGGGCGTCGGTCAGCGTTGGGTCGCCCCAGGCGATGGGGGAGGTCGAGATGCTGCCTTCTTCCCCCGCCGGCAGCAGGCCATCAAGGATGTCGATGAGGTCCAGCGTATAATCCCGTCGACGCGGGTCGAACCAGGTCGGCAGGTAAACGTCGTGCTTCACAATCGGCTGATGGAAGTCGCCATAAGGGAAGCCGTTCAGGGTAAACGGCGACAGGCCGCGTTCGCCGAGCCAGTCGGCGAAGCGTTCCGTTTCGCCAGGTTGGCGGAGTTTTTGCGCCGTTACCGACGGCAGCCACAGGCCGACGCCCATCGGGGCGTGCGGCGAGAACTTTGCCTTGACCGCCACGGCGTGCCGTTCCAGGTTCGCCTTGTTGGTTTCCAGATCGGCGCCCGCATGGACGTTGGTGCAATAGCCGAGTGCGATAGGGCCGGTGAAATCTCCCGCCATGGTTTCTCCCTCAAAGAATGCCCGCCGATTAAAGTGCATCGCCGGCAGTCGCAGGCGGATTGTTCTTGCGCGGGCTCGTAGTTTCCTTTTCAAATACTAAGTATAGTAATCGCTCTGGAAAACCCCCAACGGCGGGCCAATATGATCACCGTTCATGAATTGACCAAGCTCTTCACCTTGGGGAGGACCGTGGTTACGGCCGTCGACAAGTTGTCGTTTGAGGTGCAGGCGGGCGAAGTGTATGGGCTGATGGGCCCCAACGGAGCCGGCAAAACGACAACCCTCCGCATGATCCTGGGACTGCTGAAGCCGGACTCGGGCTATGCCGAAGTCGCTGGCGTGCGGACGCTCGATGCGCCCGACGAGGTCAAGGCGTGCGTCGGTTTTGTATCGACCAGCGCCGGGCTGTACCAGTGGCTGACGCCGCGGGAACTGCTCATGTTTTACGCCGATCTGTATGCGATCGAGCCGGTCAAAGCGGCCGCCCAGGCGGAGCGACTGTCGGAGCTTTTCGGTCTTTCGTCGTTCCTGGACCGCGGCTGTGCGAACCTGAGCACGGGACAAAAGCAGCGCGTCAATCTGGCCCGGGCGCTCATGCATGACCCGCCCGTGATGCTGCTGGACGAACCGACCCGCGGCCTGGATATCCATGGCAGTAAAGTGATTTTCGATTATGTGGCCCTGCTGCGGGAACAAGGGAAAGCGGTGATCGTTTCGACCCATCGCCTGGATGAAGCCCAGCGGCTGTGCGACCGCTTTGGCTTGCTGGAGAACGGCCGGCTGCACCAGGAAGGCACGCTCGACCAGTTAAGGGCGGCCACCGGCTGCGATTCGCTCGTAGAAATGTTCCTGCAGTATGTTTCGTCGACCCCGCGAGAAGACCATGAATAAGAGCGCATCGCCGCGCTTGTCGACCTGGCGGCGGCTTCGCGGCCTCATGGTCAAAGAGCTTCGCGAAACGCTGCGCGATCGCCGCACAATCATCACCCTCGTGCTGATGCCCGTGCTGGTCTATCCGCTGTTCGGTCTCATTTGCCAGAAATTCCTGCTGACCAGCGGCGCCCGGGCCGTGAGCGAACCCTGGCGACTGGGGATCGCCTCGGACAACGACGAGATCGATCCGCAAAAGCAGGCCGTCTTTGAGGAACTGCTCCGCCAGGGCGCCCGGTTGCTCTACCAGAAGCAGGCCGCCGCAGCCGCCGCGACCCCAGGCGACGCTCCGCCGGCTGCCGCGCCCGCGAATCCTCCCCCGCCGAGTGACCCCCCGAAACCCACCGCGTCAGGCCAGCCCGCCGATTCCCCGCAGGACGCAGATCTGGCTCCGGCTGAACAGCCTGAACCCGATAACCAGCGCGCCATTGAGTTGATGCCGGTGAAGGACATTCGCGTGGCGGTGGCTGAGGGGCTGGTCGATGCGGCCGTCGACCTCAAAATCGTCAACGGCGAGCGGCAGGTGAAAATCTACTACCGGCCGGCTTCCTCGCTGAGTGGTTCCTTGCGGCGGTATCTGTCGGAACGTCTGATTGAGCTGAACCTGGCGGACTACCAGAATCGCCTTCGCCACTTCCGTCTGCCGGCGGCCCCGCTGACGGACGTGCGCCTGGAAGAGATCGAAGGGAAAGAGCCGGCGCCCGTTTCCCTGGCGGGCGTCGTTCCGTTGATTCTCATCCTGATGACGATCACTGGCGCCGTCTATCCCGCCATCGACTGCACGGCCGGCGAACGGGAGCGGGGCACGCTGGAAACGCTGGCCGCCTCGCCGGCGCCGCGGTTGTACATCCTGCTTGCCAAGTATGTCGCCGTGTTGACGGTGGCCCTGCTTACCGCCGCGGTCAACCTGCTGGCGATGACGATCACAGTCAACAGCCTGGGGCTGGGCTCGGTGTTGCTCGGCGCCGCTGGGTTTTCGATTGGGGTGATCGGTTCGATCTTTGGACTGATGGTGCTGTTCGCTGCTTTCTTTTCGGCGGTGCTGCTCTGCGTCACCAGTTTTGCCCGCAGCTTCAAGGAGGCCCAGGCGTATCTGATTCCGCTGATGATGTTATCAATCGGTCCAGGCCTGGTGAGCCTGTCGCCGGAGATCCGTCTGACGCCGTTGCTGGCGGCCTGCCCGTTGATCAATATTGTGCTGCTGGCCCGCGACGTGATGGAAGGCTCGGTCAACTTCCCATTGGCCATGATGACGATAACGACGACGGTCTTCTTTGCCCTGGCGGCGATCGGGCTGGCGGCCAAACTGTTTGGCTCCGACGCCGTGCTGTACGGCGCACCGGGCGGCTGGGCCGAGTTATTCCAGCGTCCTGCGAAAAGTCGCTCTGCGGCGTCGGTCAGCTCGGCCATGCTCTGCCTGGCGATCCTGTTCCCGCTGCTGTTCCTGACGGCGAACCTGCTGGCGCGATGGAAGCTGGGCGGGGATGATCCCACGCAGTTGTCGTCGGTCAAGTTTCTGCTCAACGGTCTGGCGACACTCGTGCTGTTTGGCCTGCTGCCGACTTTCGCCGCCTGGCTGCAGCGTGTGCGGATCCGCGACGGCTTCCAGGTGCACACGCCGATCCTGCTCTCCTGGCCGCTGGCGATTTTGCTGGGCGTAAGCCTGTGGCCGCTGGCGCATGAGCTGGTGGTGCTGGCCCACCAGATCGGAATCGCTTCGCTGTCGCCGGAACAGATGGAGCAGACGCTGGGCCTGGTCGAGAAGCTGCGACAGGTGCCGCTGTGGGTGACGCTGTTGTCCTTCGCCCTGGCTCCAGCCGTGTTTGAGGAGTGGTTCTTCCGCGGTTACCTGATGCGGGCCTTCCTGGCCACGACCAGCCGCGGGAATGCGTTGCTGTTCTCCTCGTTGTTGTTCGGCCTGTTCCATGTGGTGTCGAGCAGCCTGGCCTTTGAGCGATTTTTGCCGACCACCTGCCTGGGGCTGGTGCTGGGCTACGTCTGCCTGCGGACCGGCAGCGTTCTGCCGGGCATGCTGTTGCATGTGACCCATAACAGCCTGATCTGGACGGCCGCCTATGAACGGGAGCGACTGGCCGCCTGGGGACTAAGCGGCGGCGACACCGACCACTTGCCGCTGGTCTGGCTGGTGGTCGCCGGAACGACGACCCTCGTCGCCCTGGTGCTCTTGACGCTGACCACCCGACCGCCTGCTCCTAGCGAGACCGAAGAGCCGATCTTGTAGCAGAAGTCTCCAGACTTTGATGGGAGGATTCTCGGCCTGTTTGCTTTTTCGTGGGGCAGGTTTGCAACCTGCTTATCAAGGAGGGAATGATTGGGATTTGTGGCAGGTTGCAAACCTCCCCCACTTTGGCTCCTTCCCGAGGAAGATTTCCCACCCACAAACGAGACGCCCCTACTCGGGGAAGTTTCACCGCGACGGTGTCTCGTGCATCGGGGCTTCCCTAGGAGTATAATGGGGGAGCGTCGCTCGGCCCCGTTCGCCCGGCTCCCCCATTTTGTCTATGAGCATCATTCAACTCACCGCGGAAGAATTCCAGCAGCATCTCATCGCCAGTGGATTGATGGCAGCGCCCGCTGCGGCCCTGCGGTGCCAGCAATTGACCGGCGACGGTGTTATGGCCGACGGCGAAAGTCTGGCCAAAGCTATGTTGAAACGGGGCGAGCTGACCTCGTACCAGGCCCGCGTTCTGCTGCAGATTCGCCCTCAACCGCTGGTGTTTGACGACTACGAACTGCGGGATCGACTGGGCGGCGGTTCGATGGGGTACGTCTGCCGGGCTCGTCATCGGCGTAACGGAAGAGAGGCGGCCGTCAAGATTTTAACGGCGTCGGCCAGTATCTCGCCGACCATGCTCCGCCGCTTTCGACGGGAGGCCAAAACGGCCTTCCAGATGCAACACCCCAACATTGTCACGGCGTTTACCTATGGCGAAGTGAACGACGTTCACTTCCTGGCGATGGAACTGGTCGACGGCCCCGATTTTCATCGGCTGGTCAACGAGTCAGGGCCGACTTCGCCGGCGGTCGCTTTCGATTACATCCGCCAGGCCGCCCTGGGCCTGCAGCATGCCCATCAGAAAGGAGTCGTGCATCGGGATGTGAAGCCGGCCAACCTGCTGGTCGACAAGCAGGGTCGGGTCAAGGTGGTCGACCTGGGGCTGGCGGCCATTAAAGAGGAGGCGATCGGCATCGCCGCCTCGATCGGTCAGCTGACGCAAGACGGCCAGACCCTCGGCACCGCCGACTACATGGCGCCGGAACAGGCGCTCGACACGCACGCCGCGGACCAGCGGGCCGATATCTACGCGCTCGGATGCGTCTGGCATTATTTGCTGCTGGGGGCGCCGCCCTTTCGCCGAAACTCGCTGGCAGAAACGCTTATCGCCCACCACGAAGCGCCCATCCCCTCGCTGCGCGAACTGGGAGCAGCAGTCACGCCGGAGCACGACGCCGTGTTCCAGAAGATGCTGGCCAAGAACCGCGACGATCGATACGCCGATCTGGAACAGATGCTGGCGGCGTTAAGTTTATGCCCTGCTCTGGGGCCGCCTCCCGTCCAGGCCGTCGACCCTGCACAAGAGTCGGCGTCCTCGCCGTCAGGGGCCGCTTCGGCGGAGGATCTCTTGGCGGCGCGGAAAGCGCTGCCGGTAGAACCCGCGACGCCCAGTTTGCCGTTGCCGGCTCCTTTGGCCCCGGATTCGCTTCCGTCGCTGGCCGAGGTCGAAGAGTCGCGGACCGTGCATGGCGGTTCTGCCACGCGCGATACGGCCTGGTCGCCGCCGTGGAAAAAGTTCGATCCGTTGACCGCATTCAATGGCCCCGACAGGGCGATTGCCGCCTGGGTGCTGGAGACGGGCGGAGCGATCGTGGTCCGCACCCGGAAGCAGGCGTCCTCTCCGATCCGCAGTCGGATTGCCGTCGCGACCGAACTGCCGGACGATCCGCTGGTGATCGAACAGATCGACTGGAGCGAAAACCCCCTGCTGGGCGACAGCGACCTGCCAAAACTGGGCGACCTGCAGCACTTATCGGTGCTGAATCTGAACGGCTGCGATATCACCAGCGGCGCGCTGGAGTCGCTGGCGAAACTCCCGGCCCTCACCGAGTTGCATCTGCAGCGGACCTATGTTTCCGATGATGGGCTGTACTTTGTTTCGCGGATTCCGCATCTCACCTGTCTGGATCTGCGCGGCGATAACCTGTCAGATTTCGCCGTCGATTATCTAGTGCAAATGCGGCGGCTGCAGCAGCTGCATCTGCCCGGCGACTGTTTCAGCCAGCGAGCCCTGGTCCGCCTGCAGCGGGAGCTTCCCGCCTGTGAGCTGAAGCTGCGTTAAAGGTCGATGGGCCTGTGCGACGGTCCGCTTTCTTGGTTGGCATGACACGGACGCCTCTTTTATAATGCGTGGTGCAAGGCTGCGGCTCCTCTTCGCAGGGAGCTGTCCCGTGTCTGCCGCCTGACCTGTTTGCCCTGGAGTTACCTGATGCCGCCGACACGAAGAACTTTTCTCGGTCTGACTGCGGCGACTGTCGCGGCGTCCGCCTGCGGAGAGCGATCGCTGACCGCCGCCCCCCAACATTCCGAAGCGACGGCGACGTATCTGCAGGGGATTTACGCTGAAACGGACCGGAAGCATACGTTCGACCCGGCCGCTCCTGGCGGGTTCGCCCGCTGGCAGGCCGACGCCCGGCCCGAACTGCGCCGGCTGCTGGGACTGGAAGAGATGGCCCGGCATGCGGCCGATCATCAGCCGGCCGTGAAGCTGGAAGCACCGGAAGACCGCGACGACTACACCCTGCAGGCGGGACGGATCGAAACAGAGCCGAACGTGAGCATTCCGTTCTGGCTGCTCCGGCCCCGCGGCGACGGGCCGTTTCCGCTGGCCGTGCTGCCGCATGGGCATGATCGCGACGGCCATAATACTTGCGCCGGCGTATACCGGGACGAAGCCCATCGCACGACGTCGCTCGCCCAGGATCGCGACGTGGGCGTGCAGGCGGTCCGTCGTGGCTTTCTCACGATTGCCCCGGCGACGCGCGGCCTGGCGACGGCGGCGGCCGGAACTCCGGATGTTTTCGATCGACATGGAGGCCGTGACTGCCGCAGCCATTTCATGCACTGCCTGCTGGCCGGCCGGACGGCGGTGGGAGAGCGGGTCTGGGATATGTCGCGGATTATCGACTGGGCGATTGCCTTGCCCGAGGTAGATCGCAGGAATGTGCTGATGATGGGGAATTCCGGCGGCGGCGTCGTCACGATGTATGCGGCCGCTTGTGAGGAGCGGATCCGGATCGCGGTGGCCAGCTGCTCGTTCTCGGTCCTCACCAGCAAAACGGGCCGGATCTACCACTGCGACTGCTGTGCAATCCCGGGCATCATGCGCTGGGGCGAACTTTACGACGTTTGCGGCCTGGCGGCGCCCCGGTACCTGCTGGCGGTGAACGGGCGGCACGATGGCCTGCACACGACCGAGGACATTGAGCGGTCGGCCCAACGGGTGCGTCAGATTTATCAGGCGGCTGGCGTTCCTGATCATTTCGCCCATCGCTGGGGTCCGAAAGGACATCAGTTCTATTCGGATCTCATGTGGCCGTTCGTCATGCAGGCCCTGCAGAAATGAGCCGCCGCGCACCAGCCGGCGGACTTTGGTCTCGTCACAAAAATCGGGAATTTTTTGTAAGGAAACAGCCCTTTCCCACGTCGTTTTGACAGTTCGCAATCCTGCCAGGCGAAAAAAGGTCGCCGCCTACTCGAAGGAGGAAACCATGTTCCGCAATCATCGCATTTTTCTCGCGGCTGCCCTGCTGGCGGCCGGCTTCCTTTCCACCACAAATCTGTGGCGCACGCCAGGCTGGGCCCAGGAGCCGGCGGATGCGTATGCTGAGCAGAAGAAGAAACTGACGCCCCTCCAGTACCGCGTGACGCAGCGTAGCGCGACCGAACCTGCCTTCCGGAATGCGTACTGGGACAACAAGGCCGAAGGACTGTACGTCGACATCGTTTCCGGAGAGCCGCTGTTCAGCTCGCGAGACAAGTTCAAGTCGGGGACGGGCTGGCCTTCGTTTGTGCGACCCATCGATCCCCAGAACATTGTGGAAACGCCCGAGGTGACGTTTTTTACCCGGCGGATCGAAGTGAGTTCCAGGAAAGCGGGGTCCCATCTGGGCCATGTGTTCAACGACGGCCCGCCGCCGACCGGCCTGCGGTACTGCATGAACTCGGCCGCCTTGCGGTTCATCCCGCGGGAGAAACTCAAGGAAGAAGGCTACGGCGAATTCGCAGAGCAGTTTGAAGCCGAGCAGAAGTAGCCGGCCAAGGTGAACCCACAGAACTGTTTTTCCCAGGGCGGTTCCTGAAGGGCCGCCCGATTATTTTTCCACGGAACGCCAGGCGACCGACACCACCGGCGCCGCGTTGGCGTAGGTGGTGATGGAAACGGTCGTCACCTCTTCGTTCGTTCGCACGCCGGGGGCCGCGGGCAAGATCCGCATGAAGCTCACGCTGTAGTTGCCGGGCGTTCGTTCACTGCCGGAGCGGAAGTCGTACATCGTCAACGGGGCGACGTCGGGGTACTGCTGCTTCAGCTGCTCGTTCGCCACTTTCACCCACTTCTCGACTTCGTCTGTTCCGCCCATCTGGACGATCGATCGTACCTGGTTCAGCCGGCTGCGAATGGCGCCGAACTGCTGCAGCTCGACGATAGGCTCGCCCCCGCCCAGGCCGACCGGAGTACGCCGTACGGTTTTTTGCTGCCCGTCGACATGAACCATGATCACCGTCGTTGAGCGATCAGGGATCCGTCGTCGCGGGCCGCCAGCCTCGAGTTTTTTCTCCACGGCTGTTTCATCGTAGGCAAAGAACTGATTCTCATCGACAATAAAGGCGATCAATTCCTGGAGTTCGGCCGCGGAAAGCTTGCCTTCCAGGGATTTTCTCCCCGCGTAGTTTGCCGGCAGCAGCACGGTCCCATCGGCCAGGATGCTCATCGTCGGCGTGTTCGCCGACCGCGGCAGACCGTAACCGCCCTGGAAGTCGAGCGTAATCACCGAATCCTTGGGATTCTCGGGAAGGAGATGCTTTTTCACGGCGTCAGGCTCGGCGGCGAGACCGGTTGTGGCCCAGGAAAAACAAGCGAGAGTCGCCGTTAACAGCAGCAATTTCATGGTGGTATCCGCATGGAAAGGAATAGTTGCCCTGCCGAAGTGACGTACGAGCGTAGAGAAAAGTTCCCGCGAGAACTCGCAACGGGCGGATTCCAGTCGCCTGCTCCCCCCAAAAAAAACAGGACGGCCGAAGAAGGTCGTCCTGCGGGGAGGAATCGCCAAGGAGTTACGCCCTGAAACGCAGGCCGGTTACTTCGGCTTGCGCCAGAGCGGGCGACTGTGGGCTTTCAGATCGGCGTCGTAGGCGGCCGCCAGCTTCGTCAGTTCGGCGACGACCTGGGGGTTCTCGGCGGCGACATTGGTCGACTCGCTGATATCGGCTTCCAGGTTGTACAGCTCGGGGGTTTTGTCCGACGGGCGCAGCTTCCATTCCCCCCGGCGGACCGCTTCGACGCGGCCGTTTCGGTAGTAGTAATACCCCGTTTCACGATGCGGCGAAGGGGATTTGGGGTCGTGCAGCAGGGCGGTAATATCCAGGCCGTCGATGGCGTGGCCCGGTAGTTTGGCGCCCGAGGCGGCGGCGATGGTCGGCAGCAGATCGATCGTGCCAGCCACTTCGTGGCAGACAGCGCCGGCGGGAACCTGGGCGGGCCAGCGGATGATTCCGGGCACGCGCATGCCGCCTTCGTAGGTGGTCGCTTTGCCGGCCCGCAGCGGCAGGGCGCTGCCGCCATGATGCTTCTTGCTGAGCCAGGGGCCGTTGTCCGAGGTGTAAATGACCAGCGTGTTGTCGGCGATGCCCAGTTCTTCGAGCGTCGCCAGGATTTTGCCAACCGAGCTATCGATATGCTCGATCGTCAATTTGTAGGCCTGGTGCGGATCGGCGTTGTAGCGTTCGTCGTTGACGAACAGCGGCACGTGCGGCATCGCGTGGCAAAAGTGCAGGAAGAACGGGCCTTCTCTGTTCGCCCTGATGAACTTTAGCGCCTCTTCGGTATAGCGATCGGTGAGGGTCGTCTGGTTGACGGGCGACTCCACCTCTTTTTTATCCTGGTACAGGGAGTTGTTGTAGATGTCCCATTTTTTCTCGATCCAGATCTTGTCCAGATCGTCAGCGTCGTTCCCCCAGCCTTTACTGCGGGCCATGTCGTTGCTGTAGGGCAATCCCAGATAGTGGTCGAAGCCCTGGGCGGTGGGGAGCGTTTCCGGCTGATCGCCCAGGTGCCACTTGCCGATCATTTGCGTGGCGTAGCCGACCGTTTTGAGCATGTCAGCGATGGTGACCTCGTCGGGGTGCAGGCCGGTTTGGGAATGCGGACCCAGCACGCCCGGCATGTTCAGCCGCGGCTGGTAACAGCCCGTCATCAGCGAGGCGCGCGAGGCCGAGCAAACGCAGTAGGCCGAATAGAAACTGGTGAACCGCATCCCCTCGCCGGCGAGACCATCGATATGGGGCGTTTTGATGTGGGGCGAACCATAGCAGCCCAGATCCTGGTAGCCCTGGTCGTCGGCGAAAATGATCACGACGTTCGGTTTTTCCGCCGCCACAGCAACGGCGGCCGTCAGCACGGCCAGCAGGGCGCAAAGCGGCGCCAGGAATCGCAGATACATCATCGGGGGTCTCTTGTCAGGAGGAGGAAATCCAGGCAGCTCGCCTTGCCAAAGAACAGGCAAGGAACGGGCGGAAACGAGAGTTCCGCGGCTGTTATGATAACCCAAGCCGTCCCGTGGGGCGAATTCGCCGGACCGAGAAGTCGCCAAGAGTGGCCCAGACTGCGGGTCGAGAGTCGACCCGCGGCGGCGCGATCCGATTGTCGCGCCGCAGAGTATGACGTTGTCGCTGCTAGGGGCGACTAGGTTTCCTTCGTTTTGCCGTCCACGCTGGACGCCGCTTTGGCCGGGGTTTCCCCGTTCGCCGCGGTCGGGCTGACGACATCGTCTTCGGTGAAGCGAATGAGCGCTTCGGGCAGTTCCACGCCGCCGATATCTTTCATCACTTGCATCATCGGGGGCAGGGTTTTGGCCATGCCGCTGATGAAGTCGGCCGTGTTGGTGCGGCCGTCTTTGCCGCCGTTTTCCCAGACCACGATCTTGTCGAACTTGATATTCGAGATCGCCTTGGCCGAGGCGTCCGCCAGATTGTCGATGTGCTCCAGCATGAGCATCTGGAACGCTTCCTTGGAGCCGCCGCAAGCATTAACAATCTGCTGCAGACCCAGCCCCTTTTTCGCGAGGATTTCGTACTGGCCGCGGGCCTCTGCGTCGAGCCTGGCAAAAATAGCGTCGGCTTCCGCCTGGGCGCCGATGCGGACCCGTTCGGCCTCGGCCTGGGCGTCGACGATCATTTTGGCCTTCTGGGCCTTGGCGGTCGCTTCCAGCTGGGCTCGCTGTTCGGCTTCGATTCGTTCCGCCTGGGCAATGGCCGCTTTGGCCATGGCGCGGTTCTGGACTTCGAGCACGGCGGCTTCTGCTTCCTTCTTGCGTCCTTCCCCAAGCTGGAAAGCTTCCGCCCTTTTAACGGCCAGTTCTGCTTGCGACGCGACGATCTTCGCCTGGGATTCGTTTTCCCCTTCGATGGCCACGGCGTCGGCTTCGGCCACGCGGATACGCATTTCTCGTTCTGCGTCTTTGACCGAAGATTCACGGGCAAAGTTCGCCGACTGTTCGCCGACGACCTGCTCTTTATCGAGTTCGGCAATACGCACGGCCCGGTCGCGCTGGGCTTCTCGCGTGCCGATCGACTGGTCGCGCTGGGCGTTGGCGACGTGAATCGACTTGTCGCGTTCGGCTCCGGCGACGCGGGTTTCGCCCATCCGCTCGTTGTCGGCCACATCGCCGCGAGCGTTCTGGATTGCTTCCGAGGCGGCCTTCTGGCCGATGGCGTCGATATACCCGGATTCGTCGGTGATATCGGTAATATTGACGTTGATCAGCTCCAGGCCGATCTTGCTCAATTCGGGCTCGAGCGACGCCTGAATGTGGTGCAGGAACGTGTCGCGGTCGCGGTTGATCTGCTCGATCCCCATCGAGGCGATGACCTGTCGCAGCTGGCCGAAGATGATTTCTTCCGCCTGTTTGCGGATCTCGGAGACCGTCAACCCAAGCAGGCGGATGGCGGCATTCTGCATCACTTCCGGCTTGGTGTCGATCGCTACGGTGAATACGCTGGGGACGTTCACGCGGATATTCTCCGACGACAACGCCCCGCGCAGCGGTACTTCGATCTGGATCGGCTCCAGACTCAGATAGGCGTAATCCTGGATCAGCGGAACCACAAACGAGGCGCCGCCGTGGATCGTCCGCGAGGCTTTCCCCTTGCCGGTCCGTCCATAAATCACGAGCACGCGGTTGCTGGGGCAGCGTTTATAAAAACGCGCAATCAGCATTACAATCAGGGTCAGCACCGTCACCACGGCGATCGCGCCGGCTCCGGCCCACATCACCAGCGGGTCGTCGAGGGAAAGACCCAGTACAAGCGAGGTATTCATTCCAATGGTCTCCAGCAACAGGGGATACGATCAGGGTGTCGATGACGATCGGTCAGGGACCGACATAGCGGAGCTCTCGACCAGCGGTTTGACTTCCAGTAGCGTCTGGTTCAGGACGCCCGTTACGACAACTTTAGCTCCCGTAATCAGGTTCTGTCCGGTCGAAGCCACCGCGGGGAAAACTAGCAGGCGATCCTGGACTTTGACCTGGACCTTTCCCTGCGCGGATTTGCCGGCAGGGATGGATATATAAACCGTAGCGGTTTGACCGATGGCATTGGCCAGATCCAGATTGCCGGATTGCGCCAGGCGGTACACACCGCGGAGCAGATAGTACACGCCATACAAAGCCGCCAGGCCGGCCCCCGCCGCCGTCGCCAGCTGGGCCGTCGGCGGTAAATGGGCCGAAACGGCCGTCATGCCGCCGATGCCAAAAAATGTCACTGCCGCCGTCAACGTGCGAAACGACAAAACGCCAATGATCGAGGTCGCCCCATGCGAGTCGGTCACATCCGGCCCGTGATGGAAGGCGTCCGTTTCCAGCGATGTATCGAACCCGTCTGGCGTATCATCGCCGATCGAAAACTCGCTGCCCGCCAGCCCGACGAACGACATCACCAGCTGGAACGCGAGGAGCATGCCGCCAAACATGGCGCAGACCAGAAATACTGAGGTCATAAGATTCTCCTCCAAGGGTATTCGCAAAACGCGACCAAAACGGACAAAAATTCCGGCCGTTTTCCGCCAGCACGCTGCTACTGTCCCTGTTCCTGGCTCGCCAGCCTGCCGGCGCCAGACTAACGAACGTTCATCACAGGGGGTTCTCGCCCAGGGAAGCCGGGCGCATGTTGTGACCGCTCTTTATTCGCTGCGCAACGTCAAACCTTGGGAACAATCGCCCGCGATTGGCCGCATTGCCCCCCGCCTCCGCTTCGTCCGGACAACCGACATCGCAGATGGAAACGGACTTGTGGCCAGGTCCACTACGACACACCCTGATTTTTGGCGGTGAGGCGCCTCGTCCCTGAAATCTGGATCTGACAAAGTGCTATTTGCTGCTCGCCGGCGCCGGGAATTTGCGGATCGGGCTGTAGCGAGGATACGTTTCAAAAATCTCCCCGCCGTCGAGAATGCGGGGATCTTTCGTTTGGCGCAGGTAGTTGTTCAGCTGCTCCTTCAGTTTTCCCTCGACCATCGCCAGCGCCATGGTTCCGGCCAGGTTTTTCCGACAGCCGGGATCCTGGCGAATATCGAACAGCTCGTACTCGGGCCGTTTATCGACCGCGTTATGAAAGTACGGCGCAATCTGCGGGTCGTCCCGTCGCTGCACCAGCAGCGAAAGCGTCGGACAGGCATCGATATCGTGGTAGCCGCTATGGGGCGAATTGAGCGTGCCGTCGGCGTTCAGCCGCTGCGGGGCGCCGGCCGGCCAGCGGTCGGGGCGGAAGTTCCGGATCAACAGATAGTCGTGGGTCCGCAGGGCGCGTTGCGGATACGCCAGGTTGTCGTAGCGACTGGAAGAATGACGCTCCCGCGCGCTGAAGATCTGGTCGCGGTTCCCTTCGACCTGTTCCTGCTTGCCGCTGCGAAGCAGCTTGAACAGGCTGCTGCCGGTCATGGCCTCGGGCACGTCCAGGCCGGCGATTTCCAGGAAGGTGGGAGCCAGGTCGACAAAGCCGACCAGGTCGTCGACCACGCGGTTCCCCGGCGATTCGGCCGGCCAGCGGATGGCCAGCGGCACATGAATGCCGTACTCATAGCAGTTGGCTTTGGCGGCGGGAAAGGCCATGCCGTTGTCGCTGGTGACGACGACCAGCGTCTGGTCCAGTTCGCCGGCCTCTTCCAGCATTTTCAGCATACGGCCCAGATGCTCGTCGAAGTGTTCAATCTCTACGCAGTAGTCGAGCAGATCGCTGCGGACCTCAGGCGTGTCGGGCAGAAAGCCAGGCAGATCGGCGTCGGCCAGCTTCTTCCCCCGTTTGAGACCAATGCCGGCCTCGAACGCGCGGTGCGGTTCGGTCGCTCCGTACCAGAAGCAGAACGGCTTGCCGGCGGGACGCGCTTTCAGGAACGCGGCGAAGTTCCCGGCGTAGTCGTTCTTGTTGACGCTTTGGGGCAAATCTTCGGTTGACTTCACCGAGGAGTACGATTCGCCAGCCGGATTCTGCTGGCGGCCGCTGATCTTCCAGTTGCCCGGTCCCCAGCCTTTCCCTGTATAGCCGACAAAGTAGCCGGCCTGTTCCAGCAGTTCGGGATACACCGCGTACGAGGCGGGAAAGGAACTCGCGTGCGTCCCCGCATGCTCAATCTGCCACGGGTATCGACCGGTCAACAGCGATGCACGCGAGGGGCTGCAGCCTGGCGAGCCGCAAATGGCCCCGGTGAACAGCACTCCCTCCCGCGCGACCCGATCAAAGGCGGGCGTTTGGATGGCAGGGTAACCGGCGATCGACGTATGGGCGAACGACTGGTCGTCGGAAATCGCCAGCAGGATATTCGGCCGCGGACTGGCGCCAGCGGCAACGCTCGCCAGGAAACAGAACAACAGATGCAAACAGACACAAAGAGGCAATCGCATAGCAAAGCGGCTTTTGGAAAAGAACACAGGGATAAGAATCAGACAACAGCAGGCAGTCGCCGCCCTTTATCTTACCCCCGGGAACGGCCGGCGGGGAAATCGATATGGCCGAAAAAAACGGACGCTTCTCTCCCGTTCGCCAGGCGATGACGACTTTGCAATCGCCCTGCCACGCGACATAATGCGGCCAATCAGGAAAGGACGTTATGACTGTTTATGGAATTCTTCCCGCTCGTTTAGCTTCCACCCGACTGCCGCGTAAACTTTTGCTTGCCGAAACGGGCCGTTCCGTGCTGCAGCATACCTGGGAGGCGGCCTGCCGGGCGACTTCGCTGGCGGGCGTGATTATCGCCGCCGATAGCCCGGAGATTGTCGCCGCCGCGCAAGCATTTGGCGCCGATTGCGAGCTGACAGGCGATCATCCCAGCGGCACGGATCGGGTGGCCGAGGTGGCCGCCCGCCGCTGCCCCGATGCGGAGGCGATCGTCAACATCCAGGGAGACGAACCGGAGCTGGCGCCGGAGAACATCGATCGGCTGGTCGCCGCCTTGCTGGAGCGGGACGATTCCCAGATGGCGACGCTGGCCTGCCCGATCGCCGATGCGGCCATGCTCGCGTCGCGGTCGACCGTCAAGATCGCCCTGGCCGGTGATGGCAGGGCGCTCTACTTCAGCCGGGCCCCCATTCCGTGCGTCCGCGACGCCGACTTTGACACGCTGCCTGTCGACGAACGTCCCTGGCTGCTGCACATCGGCTTGTATGCGTACCGCCCCGACTTTTTGCGGCGACTGGCCTCCCATCCCCCGACCCGGCTGGAGCAATGGGAGAAGCTCGAGCAGCTCCGCGCCCTGGAAATGGGCGCACGGCTGCAGGTGGCCGTCGTCGAGCATCACGCCCCCGGCATCGACACGCCGGAAGAGTACGCCGCCTTTGTGCAGCGCTACCGCTCGCATGCGACGAGCTGATGGGATCGCGGGTTTGGGACGGGCCGCGCAGCCAGCGGCTGCTGACGGCGGTGGCAGTCTCTTGAAGAGCATGCGATCGTAGACGACGTAATCGACCCCGGGGGGGACGTCGTCTTTTCTGCAAGGCCGTCTGACGGAGACCGTCACGGTTCTCCCTTCTTTTTACGGGCCTGCTGGTCCGTTGCCGGCGTTTTGTCTCGCTGCGGCTGATAACCGTGGCCTGGGCGCCAAAACGGCCGAGGGGAAACATTCGCTCCCCTTCGCTGCCGAGCGGTTGAGATATTTCCTCCACTTTCGAGGCGCTCACACGTCTGTCTGGCATCGACGGGACCTGAGGTGTCCGCCGGGGACGTTATCACCTTCCCAGTCGTTACGGCTTCCCAACCGACCGATGCCGAGGCGCTACCCCGTCATGGGGACGTCGGCTGCGAATCGTCCTCTTTTAGAAGTCTGCCTGGCTGGATGCTGCCGGAGGGCTGCGGAAAAGCGAGGAGTTAAATTCAAGTTTTCCCTGCTAGCAGCCGATGCTAGCAGCATGTTACTATACATTTGATCCCCATATCGACTGGCGTTGTAGCGGCCCGGTTTCCGGCGGCGACGGCGGCTTTCGCAGGCAAGGTTTTTTTATGCAAACGCAACTTTCCAGGGTCGGAAATGCTTTGAATTACGTGACGGCGCCTTCCGTCACGCCGGACGATCGGGCTGCGCGCATTGCCCAGCTGAAGAACCGCATTGAGCAGTTAGAGGGCCCCAAACGCCCGCTGGCCGAAGTCCGGCCCAGCGGGACGCCGCTGGATCGCCTGTTGCCGCATGGCGGGTTTGCTCCCGGCGTGCTGGTGGAATGGCTGGCCGAGGGGGAAGGCTCCGGGGCGGGCGTGCTTTCCTTGCTGGCGGCCAGGGGGGTGATGCAAGGGCTGGCGGAAACGGCTGCGGCGCCAGGGGCGCTGGTCGTGGTGGATCGGGAACGCTGGTTCTATCCGCCGGCGGCGGCCGCCCTGGGGATCGACCTGGAGAACACCATCGCGGTGCGGCCGAGTACGGAACAGGAAGAGATCTGGGCCGTGCAGCAGGCGCTCCGCTGTCCCGGTGCGGCGGTTGTCTGGGCGGCGCTGGGACCGCTGGATGATCGTGCGTTCCGGCGGCTGCAGCTGGCGGCGGAAGAAGGCGGGGCGATCGGCTTTCTGCTGCGCTCTTCGCGCTGGCGACGGCGTCCTTCCTGGGCCGAAGTCCAGTTCCTGGCGACGCCTTTAACGTGCCGGCACGGGCATCGTTTGCGGGTGCATCTGAGTCGCTGCCGGGGAGCCCAGGCAGGCCGTTTTTTAGAGATGGAAATCAACGAAGCTACCGGCGCCTTGCGAGAATGCCGTCATGAAGCCGAAGCTCCGAGTGCTCGCCCTGTGGCTGCCCGACTGGCCCATTCAGCAACGGGTCGTCGCTCGGCCCGAGCTTAAATTCCAGCCGCTGCTCCTTTACCAGAAGAGCAGTCGAGGTCAATCGCTGGCCGCCTGTTCGCCGGCCGCCCGACGCCAGGGCGCCGCCGTCGGCATGCCCCTTTCCGAAGCGACCGCCTTGCTGCAGAAGCAGGAAGAGAAGCCCGGAAAGAAGCAGCCAGAGCAGACGCCGTCAAAGCAGACGCCGTCAACAAATGGCAGCGACGCTTTGCCGGGCGAACCGGCGGCCGGCTTTCATCTGGAGCCGCACAACCCGGCGGCCGATGCGGCGGCCCTGTTACGACTGGCCGAACGCTGCGAACGCTTCAGCCCGGTGGTCGGCGTGGAGCGGGTCGATCCGGCGGGCGACACGCTGCTGCTGGATGTTTCCGGACTGGGGCGGATCTTTGGCGGCGAGGCCGAACTGGTCGCGCTTGTGGAGCGTACGTTACGCGACTGGGGCTATACGCCGCGACTGGCGGTGGCCGACACCCCGGGAGCCGCCTGGGCGGTCGCTCATTTTGGACGCCAGCCGCACACGGTCGTCCCGGCCGCCGGAACGGCGGCGGCGCTGGCCCCTTTGTCGCCGGCGGCGCTGCGGTTGCCGGAAACGGCGACGGCCATGTTACGGCGCCTGGGGATGGAGCGGATCGAACAGGTGCTGGCTTTGCCGCGGGTGTCGCTGGCGACGCGGTTCACCGGCGACGCGCCGTTGCTGCTGCGACTGGACCAGGCGCTGGGAGCGGCGGCGGAGATGATCGTGCCGCATCATGCGGCCGAACCGGCGGCCGTGACATGGGACTTTGAATACGCCAGCACCAACCGCCGGGCAATCGCCGCGGTGTTTGAAAAGCTCCTGCAGCGTTTGACCGGGCCGCTGGCCCTGCGACAGGAAGGGGTCGTCTGTCTGCGTTGCCGGTTGACGTGCGAAGAGCAGCCGCCGCTCTGCTTCGACCTGGGCCTGTACCAGCCTTCGGCCTCGGCCCCGCATCTGCTCGACTTGCTCCAGCCGAAGCTAGAGCGGTTGCGTTTACCGGCGCCCGTGGAGGCGATCGCCATCGAGGCCGCCGCGATCGCGCCCCTGGAGATTCGCCAGCGGGAGCTGTTTGCCGACGACTACCAGTCCCGGCGGCGCCTGGCGCTCCTGATCGAACGGTTAAGCAGTCGGTTAGGACGGGAGGCGGTCGGCCGCCTGGAGTGCGTCAGCGATGCGCAGCCCGAAGAGGCGTATCGCTTTGTGCCGCTGACCGGGACCGCCGCCGAAAAAACGACCGGAGCAAAGAAGACCAGCGCGTCCGGCCCGTCGCATGGCCCGGCGCCTGCGGCTGACGGGCCGATCGTCCGGCTGCCCCCTTTGGCGCGTCCGTTGCGGCTGCTGGATCCGCCGGCGGCGATCCGCGTGACCGCGCTGGCGAACGGTCCGCCGGTCCGCTTCGACTACCAGGGCCGGCAGTACCGGGCGGCCGATTCCCTGGGGCCCGAGCGGATTGAAACAGGCTGGTGGCGCGGGCCCAGCGTGCGGCGGGATTACTACTGGGTCACGTGCGAAACGGGCCAGCGGTTCTGGCTCTTCCGCCGTCTGACCGACGGCTGCTGGTTCCTGCACGGCGAGTTCGCCTGAGGGCGCAGCGTGAGGGCCCAGTGATGCCGCCATCATCGCGCAGTGAGGGCCTGGTCAGGCAGTGACAGCTGCTTGTCTCTCTGACCGGCCCCGTGCAGTCCAGGGCGTCGCTTGCTAAACTGGCAGGGGCCTCCGAGACCGTAAATCGAGCTCGAAAAACGCTCGAAAAACGTCATACCCCTGGAAAAAAACGCCATGCCTAACCAATACTTGCCACGAATGATGACGGCTGTCGCCCTGCTGCTGCTGGGAACGCAAGCCGCCCAGGCGATCGAACCCGTTTCGCTGATCCCGGGCGATGAGAAGCAGGCGCTCCAGCAGTGGAGCTTCGACCATGGAGCCGAATTCCCCGGCGCCAAAGGCGGGCTGACGCTGTCCGACGAAACGTATCACGACCAGCCCGTGCTGCGTCTGCATGGCGATTTCACCGGCGGCGGGCAGTACGTACAGGCGATGACCAGCCTGCCCGACACTCCGATTGATACGCTTTCTTTCTGGGTCAACGTGCCCTCCGGCGTGCAGGGTCTCACCGCCCGGCTGATCGATGGCAGCGGCCAGTGCCATCAGCTGAAACTCAAAACCAACGACAAAGGCGGCTGGCAAAAGATCGTCCTGCCGGTGGAAGAGTACTTCCGCAAAATGGGAACAGGAGCCGCCCTGGATCTCACCTCGCAGTATCAAAAATGGAGCGGAGCGAACGACGGCCGCTGGCACCAGCCCGGCAAGAAACTGGTCGTGCTCTGGGGACGCCAGGGCGGACTGGAGTCCGACGTGCTGTTTTCCGACGTCGTGCTGTATCCCCAGGCCCCGACCACAAAAATCCAGCAGACGATCTCCCTCGACGAACTGCTCCAGGCGGGCGAAGTCGACTGGAATTACAACGCCGGCTCCGAATTCAAAGGCGGCAAAGGCGGCCTCGAAGTGGTCGCAGCCGATCTGCCCGACCACCCGCACGCGCTGCGACTGCACGCCGACTTCACCGGCGGCGGCGCCTATGTGGGCATGAACAAGTCGCTGGAGCACCTGGAAGTGCAGGCCATTACAGGCCTGCGTTTCAAACTGCGCTCCACCACCTGCACCCAGTACGGGCTGCGCCTGATCGATAGCACCGGCCAGGTGCATCAGCGGGTCGGTCGGAAGCTGGTGAACGACGGGAAATGGCACGAAGTGGTGATCGAACCGGAAGAAATCGCCGGCGGCGAGCACTGGGGCGGAGCGAAAGACGGCAAATGGCACGGCCCCATCAAACTGGTCGATATCCTGCTCAACACCCGTTCCGACAAAGAGAAACAGCCCGACCTGCTGCTAACCGATATCCGCGCCGACGTGGTGCTGGAAGCGAAGGCCCAGCCGGCCGCCCTGGCCGAAGGTTTCGACGCCGCCGAGCAGCTGGGCGAAGCCTGGCGAACGACCGGCAAAGTCGACCTCGCCCCCAACGGCTACAGTGACACGAAACAGTCACTACGACTGCAGCGTTCGCTGGAGGATCTGGCCCAGCCGACCGCTGCGGCCGGACCGGCGTTTCCGGTCAACGGCGGCAGCTGGAAAATCAGCTATGCCTGGCGGTCCGACCTGCATTCGCCCGACAATTCTTACCAGGGCGCCGTGATGCTCGAGGTGCTGGACCAGGCCGGCAATCGCCTGGACCGGCTGCCCATCGGCATCGGTTTTGGCAAGCACGACTGGCAGGCGGCCGCGGCGAACGTCAGCCTGCCGCAGAACGCGGCGCAAGCCCGTTTTCTGGTGGACCTGCGCAAAACGTACGGCGAGTTCCGCATTGACGAACTGTCGGCCGCGCGGCTCAGCGTGCAGCCGGTGCAGCGACGCATTGAACGGATCCTGATCGCCAGCCCAGCGACTGGCAACCTGTTCCAGCCAGGGGAAACCGTCAGTTTCCAGGTGACGGTCGAAACCATCCGGCCGTTGCCGACCACCCACCAGCAATTGCACTATCGCCTGTTGGATTTCACCGGCGCCGATCAGCTTTCGCCGCAGCAAACGACCATGACGCCGCAGCCGCGGGATAAGGGCCGCTTTGTGTATTTGGCCGATATCACCCTGCCGGCCGACCAGGTCGCCGTGGGGAAATTCTACGAGCTGCACGTTCGTCCGGCGCCGGAACTGGGAGAAGACGTCAGCGAATTCAGCGGGCTGGCGGTGCTGCCGACTGCCGCCTCAAAAGCGTATCGTCCCGAGCAGATCCCTTTCACCATTCGCAACTGGGACAGCCGCAGCACCATGTACATGCGTCTGGCCGATCGCCTGGGCTTTCGCCTGCTGGGCGTCTGGGGCGGCTGGTCGTCGCAACCGCCCTGCAAAGCTCATCTGCCTGGCCTGGAAGTAGTCCAGGAACTGGGCGACAAATGGGTCACCGGCACGCCGGCATCCCAGGTTGAACGGGAAGGCTTCGCCAAATACAGCGAAGAATCGCTCCGCCAGGGAATGAAGAACTTCCTCGACGCCTATGCCGACAAAGGCCTGGGCATGATCGCCCTGGGGAATGAACCGCATGGCACGGGGCAGAAGGTGCTGGATAACGTTCGCGCCTATCGGGCCGTTTATGAAACGGTTAAAGCGTATGATCCAGAAATCCACGTGATCGGCACCTCGGTCGAGCCGAACGAAGAGTACTTCAAGGCAGGCTACCAGAACTATCTCGACTCGTACGACTTCCATATCTACGAGCACTACACCAAGGTCCGCAAACAGATGGGCGAGTATCGCGCCCTGATGAAAAAGTATAACGCTGTGAAACCGCTGCACTCGACCGAACTGGGCCTCAATAGCCAGGGTCAAACGCGGCTGGCTGTCGCCCGTGAGCTGATCAAAAAGTCGACGGTGTTCTTCGCCGAAGGCGGAGCGACCGTTAGCTGGTTCACTATTATGTACCCGGACCCCAAAGGCGTCGCCCGCGGCCAATTCGGCGACGCGCATTGCATGTTCGATTGCAAATACAACCTGTACAACCCGCGGCTGGATGCGGTCGTGATGCACGCGTTACTGAACAGCATTTGCGTGAAAACGTTTACCACGGAGAAGCAGTACCCAGACGGAGTCCAGGCCTTTTTGTTCCGCGACGACCAGGACCAGTGCCTGCAGGTGCTGTGGTGCGATGAGCAATCGACCCCCGCGATGATTCCGTTGCCCGGCGTCAAGTCGGTGGAGCTGGTGCGGATTGATGGATCGCGCGAACAGCTCGACGCCAGCGGCGGCGGGGTGACGTTGACCCTGTCGGAAGACCCCGTGATGCTTCTGTATGAAGGCCAGCAACCGCTGGCGGAAAGCCTGGGCGCCCCGGCGATCACCCTACCGCAACCGCTCGCTCCTTTACATGCCGGCCAGACGACGACCTTTATCGTTTCCGGCGAAGGACTGACCGCAGATTCGCTGGCGGTGCGAGGTCCCGCGCTCTGGAAAACAACGCAGCGTGCTACGGTCCCCGGCCAGGTCGAGGTCTCCGTCACGCCGCCTGCGGGGGCGAACGACCTGCGTCCACGCTTTCAGATTCAACAAAAACCAGGAGGAAACGTCACGGGCGAATTGACCGTCCAGGCCGAACTGGCGCCCTGACCCGGTTCGATGCGTCCCTGGGGAAGTGCTGATCGCACGCACCTTCGAATTGCACGGATACATGCAGATTGCTCTTTGCGCTTTTGCGGAAAGTTGCTATTTACCACCCTGTCAAACGCAAAAGTTGCTTTTGGCAGGTCTGCGCTTTGTATTTTGCAACCGCACTTCGAAGTCTCGTGAGATCACGCTTCGCCAGGACGGGTTGAACTTATGTCGAAATCCAAGAAACGTTTTTACACCCGCATTGCCATCGTGGCGGTGGTTCTGAGTCTGGGCACAGTCGCCCTGATTCAGTCAATTCGCAGCGGCTCAACCGCTACCGATAACCAAAGCGAATCCCAGCCGCGGACCGAAGCCGACCAGCCGCCCGCAGGCGAACTGGGAAAACAACAGGCCGCCGACAACACCGCGGTGGTCCGGGCCAACAACGACGACGATCCGTCAGCTCCGCCGACTTTGCCTCCCGCCGCCACGGCAGCTGCTTTGGCAGCGTCGCCGCCGCCTTCGCAGTACGGCGGTTCCTTTGCCTCGCAAGCCGGTTATGACAGCCCGGCCCAGGGCCCGGGGGCGTTCCAGCAAGTCGCTCACGAGGAGCCGATCGGCTCTGGACTGCGTCCTACGGAGGCGACGAACTCCTTCCAGCCCACACCCGCCGGCCATGACGAACCGGCGGATCCGTCCGCACCGCCCAGCGCTTATGCCCCGGCGTCTGCGGAACCGGGCCAGTTCTCGCCGCCTCCCTCGGCTTATGATCCGCGTGCGTTGCTGTCGCCCGCTGACCAGCCGACACCGAACGAACCGACGCCCGCCCAGGAATCCAATCCGGGCGACTATACACCACCCAGCGCGCAGCCGAACACTGCTCTACCGAACACTGCTTTGCCGGCCGACGCGAATCCGTACGCCGCCCCGCAAAACGCTTATGCGGCCCCGCAGGAAGCAGACGCTCCTGGCTATCCGGACGAAAGCTATCCGTCCAGCGGAAATCCGGCCAACACCCAGTCCGCGCCCGGAACGCAGCCGGAATTTGGCGGTTTCCAGCAGCCGGCCGCTTACCCTGCCGAAAGCCCTAGCGAATCCACTTACGCCGCTATCGCCGCCGGGGCCGGAGCTCCTGCGTCCTTGCCGCCGTCGACTTTGAGCCAGGCTCCTTTGCAGCCCGCTGCTTCCGGCGCCACCGGCAACGGTTCGCCCGGTCCACAGGATCTGGAAGGCGTGCAAACGCCCGCTCTCTCTATCATCAAATCGGCTCCGCCTGAAATCCAGGTGAACAAGCCGGCTACGTTTACGATTCGCGTACAGAATACGGGCCGCGTGCCGGCCCAGGACGTGACCGTTCGCGACCAGATTCCCGCCGGCGTTCGCTACCTGGATTCGACTCCCCAGTCGGCCCGCGACGCCCAGGGCGCGCTGGTCTGGAAGCTGGGCACGATCGAACCGGGCGAAGAGTCCTCGATTACGCTTCGCGTTCTGCCGTTGGCCGAAGGAGAGATTGGCAGCACCGCCGATGTCACCTTTGCCGCCCAGGCGACGATGCGAACGATCTGCACCAAACCGATGCTGACCGTCAAGCAGTCGGCCCCTCGCCAGGTTTTGATCGGCCAGGAGGCTGCCTTCTCGATCGTCATCAGCAACCCGGGGACGGGTTCCGCGACCGGCATTATTCTCGAGGAAGACGTGCCGGAACAATTCAACCATCCCGCCGGCCGCGAGCTGGAACACACCATCGGCGAACTCAAGCCGGGGGAAAGCCGCGAGCTGGAACTGCGACTCAAAGCCGACAAGGCGGGCGTCGCCAAGAACCTGATCCTGGTGCGGGGCGAAGGGAATCTGATCGCCCAGCACGAGGTCGAAGTGGAAGTGATCGCCCCCAGCCTGGTCGTCGGCATGAACGGCCCCAAGCTGCGATACCTGGAACGCCAGGCAACCTACACCGTCCAGGTCAGCAACCCGGGCACCGCCCCGGCCAAAAATGTCGAGCTGGTGGCCCATCTGCCCCGCGGGTTGAAGTTTGTTTCAACCAACAACGCGGGCCAGTACGACACCCAGCGGCACGCCGTGTACTGGAGCCTGGAGCAGTTGCCTGCCAAGGAATCGGGCGCCGTGCAGTTGACCACCATGCCGGTGGAAATCGGAGAACAAAAGATCCGCGTCGAAGGCGCCGCCGATCTGAACCTGACGCATAGCTCTGAAGAGATCGTGACGGTCGAAGGTCTGGCGGAACTGTTCTTCCAGGTTCGCGACGAAGCCGATCCGATCGAGCTCGGCAGCGATACCGTCTATGCGGTCGAAATCAATAACCAGGGTTCGGTGCCGGCCACCAATGTGGTCGTTGTCGCTCTCCTGCCCCCGGAACTTCAGCCGCTGGGCGGCGAAGGACCGACGCGGGTTCTGGTCGAAGGCCAGCAAGTGACCTTTGCTCCCCTGCAGCGACTGTCGCCCAAGGGGGACGCCGTCTACCGCATCCAGGTCAAAGGCCGGGTCGAAGGCGACCACCGGATCCGGGTGCAGGTGATGAGCGATCAGACGCGTACGCCGGTCACCAAAGAAGAAAGCACCCGTGTGTACTCCGATCGTTAAGCGACGCGAGGACACTCGCCAGGCGGCCTCCCCAGGTTGGTCGCAGCGGCCGCTCTTCGGAGTGAAAACGGCCCGACCGAAACAGACAGCGGATCCACCATGTGGAGCCGCGACCAGGATTCAACAAACAGATCAACAAACGGCCAGATTGGTTCAAAATCCACCTTGACGCGATTTCAGCCACTCTGTAATTACATTCGCTCTTATCAGTCAGTTCCTCGTTCGAGGCCCTACAGATGATTACCCTTGGCGGCTGGAGTTCGCCCGCGCCTCGTGTGCGTAACCAATTTGGTCCCGTTGACCGCAGCGCGGCGCCGCCCCGCTGGACGTCTTGCCGGACACGCCGTTGCGTGATTCGTGCAACCGACACAAGGAGCATTGCATTGAAACCACGGATTGCGATTTGTATTGCTCTTGCGCTGGTGCTGTCCGCAGCACCAGCCTGGGCGGGCCAGCCACTTGGTTCCAACCCCGGCGTGACGCCGGCAAGTCCCGCAAGGGATCGCCGCCACGAGGAGCAACGGCTACTGGCCCAGGCGCGTCAAGCGTTACAGGTAGGCGATCTGGCGACAGCTCGCCGGAATGCCGCGCTGGCGGAGCTGCTCAACGTGCCTGTCGATCAAGCGACGGCTGCCTTTGAAGACAGCCCGGCGAAGCTGCGGGCGGAAATCGCTCGCGTCGAGTCGCGGCCGCCGGCTCCCGGCGGGGCCTTTAACCCGGGGAACACTTATCCCCCGCAGGCGGCTCCCCCAGGCGGATCCTTCAATCCCGGTGGGAACACGTATGCCGCCAATCCGGCGCAGGGATATCCTCCCTCGCAACCGGAACCGGCTTATGGCGGGGAATCTCCGCGAATGTTCCCTTCAACCGAAGGCAACGCGCCCGGCAACCTGCGTCCCGGCGGACAAACGCCTGGCAGTTACAGCCCGGCCCCGACCGCTCCGCAAAATCTGTCTCCCGAAATGCAACAGCGCCGCGACCAGGCCCTGCGGTTTTCCGCCCAGGCCCGTCTGGCGATGGACCAGGGCGACTTCATCTTGGCCGACCGCCTGGTGAAACAGGCTCTCTCCCTGCAGGTGCCGGGCGAGCTGTTCGGCCCCGACAGCCATCCTGAACTGTTAGCGATCCAGATCGAACGGGAATTGTCCCGACGATCGGTCATTCGCGCTGGTTTCGACCAGGGGAACCCCAACGGCTCCCAGGTAACTCCCGGCGTTTATCGTCCTGAAAACGACCCGACCCGCGTGGTTCCGGCCGCTGGCGAAGGGGGCCCTCGTCCCTTGCCTGGCTTTGGACAACCGAATCAGGCCGACGCCTTGCGTGCCATGCAAGCCGGCATGAAAGCGATGCAGAGCGGGGACCGCGAAACAGCCCTCAAGCATTACACCGAAGCCTGGAAGAACGCCCATCAGCTGGATCCGTTGACTCGCCAGAGTCTGCAGGAACAACTCAACGCTTTGCAGGCCTCGGCCAGCAGCGACCGGGTGCAGAGCAGTGCTCCCATGAACCTGCAGCGGGCCGCTTCCGAGCAAGAGGTTCTGCGTCAGCAGCTGTTCCGCAAGATTGGACAGGAACGCGCAGCCGCCCAGGAAATGCGGGAGAAACGTCCCCGTGAAGGCCTGGCCCGTCTGCAGAAAGTCCGCGAAGAGGTCGCCCAGGCGAACCTCGAGCCTGCCGACCAGAAAAACATGCTGTACGCGATTGATCGTACGATTACCGAAATGGAAACGTACATTAGCCGCAACAAACCGCAGATTGAACAGGACGAACATGCTCGCGACGTGATGTCGAATGTCGAAGCCGACCGCATGCACCGGGTCGAACGGCAGAACAAGCTGGCCGAACTGGTCGAGCGGTTCAACCAGTTGATGCGTGAAGAACGCTACGCCGAGGCCGTCGTCATCGCCAAGCAGGCTCGCGAACTCGATCCGCAAGCCGCCGTGGTGGAAAACATGGTCTGGCAGTCAACCTTCGCCTACCGCATCGCCTCGCAAATGTCGATTCGCGAATCAAACGAAGAGAACTTCTTCATGACCCTGCAGTCGGTCGAAGCCTCTGCCATTCCGTTCGACGACCGGAACCCCTACTCGCTGGGCGACGCCCGCCGCTGGGAAGACCTGACCAAACGGCGTCTCGACGCCTTGAAGCGGGAGTCCACCCGGTACTCGCCGGCGGAACTGAAGATCCAACGCTCCCTGTCGAATATGGTCGACGTCGACTTCACCAATCGCCCGCTGGGCGAGGTGGCCGCGATGCTCGGCGAAATCGGCCAGGTGAACATTTACCTGGACCCGCAAGGTCTGGCGGCCGAGGGCGTTACCACCGCCACGCCGGTCACCATCAACCTGCGGCAGCCGGTCTCCCTGGAGAGCGCCCTGAACCTGATCCTGCAGCCTCTGCAGCTGAGCTTTGTGATTCAGAACGAAGTGCTCCGCATCACCAGCGAGCAGACGCGCAAAACCGACGTCCACCCGGTCGTCTACTATGTGGCCGACCTGGTCGTGCCGATTCCGAACTTTACCCCCAGCTATAACATGGGCGTGCCTTCCGCATTGCAGGCGGCCTATCAAACGGCCGGCTTCAACCAGGCCCAGACGCTGGGCGGCGGCGGTTCGGTTCCGTTGACCATCGCCAGCCAGCAGGCTCCGACGAACACCAGCGCCTCGGTGCTGGCCCAGATGAGCTCGGGCGGCGGCCTGTCGTTCCGCGGTCAACCGACCCAGCAACTGGGGCCTGGCCCCGGCGGCATGGGCGGCGGTCCCCAGGCGGACTTCGATTCGCTGATTGAACTGATCACCAGCACGATTTCTCCCGACAGCTGGGACGAAGTCGGCGGCCCGGGCTCGCTCCAGGGTTTTGACACCAACCTGAGCCTGGTCGTCAGCCAGACGCAGGAAGTCCACGAAGCCATCGCAGATCTCCTGGAACAACTCCGACGCCTGCAGGATCTGCAGGTGACGATCGAAGTTCGCTTTATCACGCTCAACGACAACTTCTTTGAGCGAATCGGCATCGACTTTGACTTTGACATTGACGACAACAACACCATTCAGCCCAGCACCCTCGACGACAACGGCCCCAGCATCAGCTTTGGTCTCGGTCCCGACGGTCAGCCGACGGCCGACCTGGACCTGCAGTTTACGCAGGGCGGGTTCTCCACGGCGGTGCCACAGTTTGGCGGGTTTGATGCGGCCACCGCGGCCAACGTCGGCTTTGCCATCCTCAGCGATATCGAAGTGTTCTTCCTGCTCCAGGCTTCGCAGGGCGACCAGCGAAGCAACGTGATGCAGGCGCCGAAGGTGACCTTGTTCAACGGTCAGCAGGCGAACATCTCGGATACCTCGCAGACGCCCTTTGTGACCAGCGTGGTGCCGGTTGTCGGTGACTTTGCCGCGGCCCACCAGCCTGTCGTGATGGTGCTTAGCGAAGGCATGTCGCTCAGTGTGCAGGCGGTCGTCAGTAACGACAAACGCTTTGTCCGCCTCACCCTGGTGCCGTTCTTCAGCTCCATCGGCGATGTGCAGGAGTTTACCTTTACCGGCAAGACTTCGACCTCTACCGGCGAAGCGGTCATCGGTTCCGATGGGAACGTACTGACCCGCGACGGCGTGACGGTGACTACCGAAGGCACCACGGTGCAGCTGCCGCAGTTTAACTTTACCACGGTTACCACCACGGTCAGCGTACCCGACGGCGGTACGGTGCTGATGGGCGGTATCAAGCGACTGAGCGAAGGCCGGAACGAAAGCGGCGTGCCGCTGCTCTCCAAGCTGCCTTACATTAACCGACTGTTCAAGAACGTCGGTATCGGCCGCACCACGCAAAGTTTAATGATGATGGTTACCCCCCGCATTATCATTCAGGAAGAAGAAGAAGAACGCACCGTCGGTCGCCCGCTGACAAATCCGTAACGGCGACCCTGGTAGAAACTCAGAACGCCGCAACGAGCACCCCTCTTTGCGGCGTTTTTTATGCGCCGCGGATGCGAGCTTTGCCGCATCCCGCTCCACCGGCCGACAGGGAGTCGGCCTGCTGAAAAGGAAAGGATTCGCCCGATGCATTGTTGCCCGATGCTTTGTTATTCGTTTGCCCGGCTGTTGATCCTGACGCTCGCCGTCACGGGTTCGTCGGCCGCATTGACAGCCGCCCCCGCCGCCGCCCAGAGTGTTGGCGTTGGCGCCGAAGTCGCGGACCTGCGGGACCAGTTAATGAACGGCCTGCGAGTCGCCCGACCCGAGGACCGCGCCTTCATCGAACGCGTGGTACAATTGGTCGACCAGGGGACGCTGCCGCGTCCGCTGGTGGTGAGCACTTTTATCTGGGCCCGAAAAAAATACCAGTACCAGGCCCAGTACTTTGAACAAGGACTGCGATTCCGCGCTTCCCAGCAAGGAATCAGCATTTAACGGAACGTCGCGCGAGTCGCGGCGATTGTCGCGCAACGCATCTCGTTCTGAAGGAATCGTTCCATGCTGGTTGATCTGGTCTCCGCCAAGGCGTCTGACGGACTGCGACTGGATGGAGCAATTCTGGATCCGCATCCCACGGTCGATGCGCCGGCGCTCGCCCTCGACGCCGTCCTTTGTTTACCAGGCGTGGGCGGGAACTTTTATTCCTCCACCCTGCAGGAAAGCCTGACTCCCATGCTGCGCGGCCTGGGACTGTCAGTTCTCTGGGCCAACACCCGCGGTCACGATGGCTTGAATACGGCCATCAGCACCGGCCGGCGGAAGCGGCAGGGAGCCGCTTATGAGATTGTGGACGAGTGCCGCCTGGACATCCATGCCTGGCTGGACTTCCTGCAGCAGCGAGGCTTGGCCCGTGTATTACTGCTAGGTCACAGCCTGGGGGCGATCAAAGCAGTTTACGCCGCCGCGCACGAACCCCACCCGGCGATGGCGGGACTGGTCGCTGCTTCCCCGCCGCGATTGTCGTACGCCGAATTTTGCCGTAGCGTACAACGGGACGCTTTTTTAGCGACGATCAGCGAGGCGGAAAGCTGCCTGGAGGAAGGACGCCCTTTGACGTTACTGGAAGGGCAGGTGCCCTTCCCGCTGCTGATTTCCGCCCAGGCCTATCTCGACAAGTACGGCCCGGCGGAACGCTACAACCTGCTCCGCTTTGCCGGCGGCCTGTCCGTGCCCACGCTGTTTACCTATGGCGAGGTGGAATTGAACCAGCATCCGTTCGCCGGCCTGCCCGATGCATTGGCCGCGCTGTCGCCGGCAAACGAACCGTTCGCAATCGAAACGATCGCCGCGGCCGACCATTTCTATACCAACCGCCGCGACGCGCTGGGCGAAAGCATTTCCCAATGGCTCCAGCGTTTCGCCGAATAGTCGGCTATCCGCTTTCGCCACGGGTCGCGCGCCGCGTCGAGGTGAGTTTCCGTCGTGCAGACATGGTCTTACAGATTGACGAGGCGTCCTATTTGTCAAACAGGGCGTCGATCTCGGCTTTCGGTTCTTTCCCGTCCGAACCGGCAGGTTTATCGCCAAACGGATCCGGCGGGGTCAGCGGGGGCAGGGCCACATCGCCTTCGCCGTCAGGCAGCGTTTCGCTAGTGCTTTCCAGGCGGGGAGCCTGGCCTTCTTTCTGGATCAGCGTCCAGCCGGCGGGGACCTCAAGTTGCTCCAGGGCGGCGCCGTCTTCGCTGGGGACCAGTTTCGCTACGATCAGGGTGCGGGTGCGTGTTTCGGGAACCTGTTTGGTGACAACTTTCTCCTCGCCGTTCTCTTCCACCGTCTCTTTCACTTCCACATTGACGGTATATTCCTCCGTCGCTTCTTCCTGCACAATCACCCATTTCTGATCGGCCGCCGGCGAAGCGGAATCGACGGAGGATGGCGTATCTCGCGTGCCGCTACCCATGTAGGCGTCAGAGGCCTTGTCGTCCGCAGCCGTATCCTGGGTCGACGGCTGCGGTTTTGCCGCAGGCGTTTTGGTGGAGTCGCCGCCTTTGTCGCAGCCCAGCGCGGCTAGCGCCAGCAAAACGGCCAGAAACGAAACCGATGATCGAAACCGCAGCTGGCGGAGAACCTGTTTGCAATCCATGAGAATGGCGCCTGATAAAGGAGGGATAGGGATACTCCGGCGTCTTCCAAAAGAACCGGGGACACCGCTGGTGAATATAAAGTCCCGCCCCGCTCGCGCCAATGCGCAGGCGTTTACGACACAGCCAGTAATGCCATCGCATTGGACCGCGCTCACCGCCCGACTGATTGCTCGTCAACTCCGGGGCGGATCTGGCAGGAACGCGCTCGACGGCGGCCGTTCTGACGAGTAACCTGAAGGGAGGTAGACTCTCCCGCCAGGCGACTGGTATTGTGTACGGGTTGTACGCCCACCTGCAAACCTGCCTTTCCCAGACCGCCTGTGAAGTCGTCACGTGAAGTCGTTGATCGCTTTCCAGGCGATGCGAGCTGCTCCTGTTTGGATTGCCGTCCCCGCCTTTTCCCGCCCTGCCATGGATTCCGACATGCGACTGCGCCGTTTGATGTCGACCTTACCGTTGCTACTGGTCTTGCCGGCCTGCGGGTTCTTTGTGGCGCCGGTGCATGCGGCGGAACCGGCTGTGGTCACCCCGACGATTGCTGCAGGGCAGCGGGTGTATTCGATCGGACATAGCTTTCACATGTTTGTGCCGGCGTTGCTGGACGAGATGGCGCAAGCGGCAGAGATCCCCGAGCATCGCCAGGTCGGAGCTTCGGCAATTGGCGGGTCGCGCGTGATCCAGCACTGGGAACTGGCCGATGACAAGTTCCGCTCCAAAGCGCTGCTCACGGCCGGCGAAGTCGATGTTTTAACCATGGCGCCGATTTTCTTGCCCGATGAAGGCATTGAGAATTTCGCCAGTCTGGCGGTCAAGCACAACCCCCACATTCGCATCACGCTGCAGGAGTTCTGGCTGCCCTTCGATGCGGCTCCGCCCGAGTCACGGCGCCTGGCCCGGAAAAAGGTCGACCACAATGCGATCACCTTGGAAGAATTGCGGAAACGCCACGCTCCCTATTTTGAAGCGATGGACCAGAAGGTAAAGCAGCTGAACGAGCAGTTCGGCAGAACGGTCGTGTATGCGGCCCCGGTGGGTCAGGCCGTCCTGAAACTGCGAGAGAAGATCCTCGCCGGCGAGGCCCCCGGCCTGGCCGAGCAGGACGACCTGTTCAAAGATGATATTGGCCACCCCCATGCTGCGTTGAAAGCGCTGGTCGCTTATGTGCATTTTGGCGTCACCTATCGCCGCAGTCCTGTCGGGCTGCCGTCGCCGGCGATACTCGCCAAAGCTCCCGCCAGCCAGGTCAAACTGCTGCAGGAACTGGCCTGGGAGGCGGTCTGTGAACATCCGCTCAGCGGCGTCCAGGCCGAGTAGTGCGAACGGTTTTCCTGCTGGTCATGGGTTAAGGAATGTGCGACGAATTACTCACGGAAATCGCCGGACAGTCGACTTTCTGCGCCGGCTTTTTCGCTTGAAAACGAAACCTTGAGTTCCTTTCGAATAGACGACATCCTCGTTGGAGTTAGTGCGAAATGGCGGACGTGACTTATCGCTCGTGGATCGCCCCGGCGGCGCTTCTGTTGGTCTGGGCGGGCAGCATGGCGGGAGCCGCCGAGTTGCATCAGCGTATCGATACGATGATCGCCCAGGGCGTCGAGAAAACGGCGCTGGCAGGACCCGCCGACGACGGCATGTTTGTGCGTCGCGTCTTTCTCGACCTGGCAGGCCGGATCCCGACCGCCACCGAGGTCGATGCGTTTCTGGCCGATCAATCCCCCAGCAAACGCAGCCAGCTGATCGACCGCCTGCTGGCGAGCGACGATTTCCCGCAGCGTATGAAAGACCTGTTCAACTCCATGCTGATGGAGCGTCGCGGCGAGAATCCAGAGTGGGACAAATTCCTGTCGGAATCGTTCGCCGCCAACAAACCCTGGGATCAACTCGTTCGCGAGATTCTCGACCCCGACTCCGAAAGCGAAGCGATCCGCGGTGCGGCCTTTTTCCACACCGTTCGCCTGGCGAAGGTCGGCCAGCAGGACACGGATTACCCTGGTCTCACCCGCGATGTAGGCCGCCTGTTCCTGGGCCGCGATCTGCAGTGCGCGCAGTGCCACAACCACCTGTTCATTGACGACTATAAACAGCTCGACTTCCAGGGACTGTTCACCGTCTATCAGAATACGTTCATCCGCACCGACGTTACCTTCCCGGCTATTGGCGAGAACCTGCTGACCGAAAAACAGGAGTTCATGTCGGTCTTTGAACAGATCGCCATGACGACTGGCCCTCGCGTGCCCGACCGGCCTGAAGTAGAGATTCCCCAGTTTGAAAAAGGGGAAGAATATCTGCTGCCGCCTGACCGGAAGACCCGTTTCAAAGGCGTTCCCAAATTCAGCCCGATGGAAGCGGTCGCCCTGGAACTGGCGACGCCCGACAACCGGGCCTTTGTCGACAATATCGTCAATCGCTTGTGGTTCGTGATGATGGGCCGCGGCCTGGTCATGCCGCTGGACCAGCATCATGTGGCCAATCCGCCTTCGCACCCGGAACTGTTGAAACTGCTTGGCGACGAATTCATCGCGCACCAGTGCGACGTCAAATGGCTGCTGCGGGAACTGGCCCTGAGCCAGACCTACCAGCGGAGCAGCGTGGCCCCTGATCCGGCCGCCGCACCGGCGCCGGAAACGTTCGCCGTCAGCATTGAGAAGCGAATCTCGCCCGAGCAACTCATGGCCAGCGTGGCGATCGCCGCCGGACCGCGGGAGCGTCAGGAGAAAATCGCCAGCGACGAAGAGCAGGCCGCCGCCTACCGGAAGGCGTTCATCAACGCGTTCGCCAACACGCCGGCCGAGCCCGAAGTGGAGTTCGCCCCTTCGCTGAAATCGGCCCTGTTTGTACTGAACGATACCATCGTACTGGATCGCCTGGCTCCCCAGCCAGGGAACCTGGTCGACCGGCTGAACAAGATCCAAGAACCAGCCGCCCTGGCGGAAGAATTGTACGTGAGCATCCTCAGTCGCCAGCCGACCGAGGAAGAAACGGCCGGAGTCGCCGCCTTCCTGGCAGAACAAAAAGACCGCCAGGAAGCCGTCATCAACATGGCCTGGGCCCTCATCGCCTGCACCGAGTTCTGCTTGAACCACTAGTGCTGCGTCAATCTTCAATCTTAGAGTGAGCGATTTCGGCCGTGCTGCTGTGCTGCCAAAAAAACCGTGGGCTAGCGCCCAATGGCACTCACTTTGGCTCGTTTTCGGGTTGGTTCCAGGGTGAAGATCTTTTTTTAAAATGCGAGGATTTGGAGCGGCGTTTGTAGCTTTCGCGGGAGTAGCTCCGGCCGGGGCGGTTCGGCAATTTCTCTCGCGCTGCGTACTTGAGCGCTCGTGCGTAAGCCGTGCGCCAGGCGCCGGCGTCGGGGAATGTTTTTTGGAGCAGGAAGATGCGGAACACGTCCCACACGCCGGTGAAGCTGAGCCGCCGCGGCGGTACGTTGGCCTGTTCCGCCGCCTGTTTGCGGAACTGGATCGTCAGGTTATAGGCCACGATCGACGCCATCAGTTCTTTGCGGAACATCTCAGGACTCTTGGCGAGGATGTTCTCGATGTCGCTAGCCCACGGTTTTTTTGGCGGCACAGCAGCACGGCCCAAATCGCTCACTCGAAGATTGAAGATTGACGCAGCACTAGTGCTGCGTCAAGGCAAAGAGTTCGGGTTCTTCCAATTAGCCGTTTTGGCGATAGCCACGGTTAACTACAAGGAACAGCGGCTCGCGCGAAAATGGCCAAACCTGAAATTGAAACTTGACGCACCACTAGTCTCCGGTTGTTCGCTTGGGAGAAGGGTCGCCTAGAAAGTCTAAAACGGTGCGATTGAAAATCTGGGGTTGCTCCCAGTAGGCCGAATGGCCCGCACCCTGGATAATTGCCATGCGGCTCCCCGGCAGACGTTTGTGGAAGTACTCCAGCATCGGCGGCGGCGTATACATATCCGCGTCACCGCCTAACAGGAGGGTCGGAATCCCGATCGCGTTCAGCTTCTCCCAGGTCACTTCCCCAGGCGCAGGCGGTCCGACTCTATACCGATCGTCCGAGCGTGATTTCCGCTCCAGTTCGGCCCAGCGTTTTACGCCTTCCGGGTCGGCCGCCCGATAACAGGGCCCCAGTTCTCGGACCTCGGCAGGGAGGTTGTTGAAACTAGCCGGACGAAGGGCCGCACTCGCCTTGCGGTAAGCCGGATCATGAACGCTTCCAAGACTACAGGCGATCGTCATGCTCAACAGTTTTTCCGGATGAGCCGCCGCGTACTGCATCACAATTCCGCCGCCTGCCGCCGACCCGATCGCATGGAACTTGCCGAGTCCCAGCGACTGATTTAACCCGTGAAGATCCTCCATATCGGAACGGAGATCCGCCGGCTCGGTGATCATGGAATGACGGTAGTTTTTCCGTGAATAGCCAATGACACGATAGCCAGCCTTCGCAAAGACAGGTTGCTGATAACCCCAGATGAGGCCGCTCCCTGTGCCCGGATGCACCAGCACGACCGCTGGCCCCTCGCCGCCGGTGTCCCAGTACCAGAGGCTCGCTCCGGCGACTTTCACATGCCCCTCTTCGGCGGCAACCTGCGCGGGAATCGGCAAAGGCGTCAACAATTCCGCAAGCGGAGATACCTCCTGCGCCGACGCCGCCGTCGACCCCAGCCACATCACAAGAACGCCGAAAAAGCCCCAAACACCTGGCCCACTGAAACTCCAAGTCGGCCTGGTGTTACGGCAAGAATTCGCATCGTTGCACATCGTCAATCTCATCCCCCTCACCTTCCTTCCGATCACCCCCTGCTCGCCGCCACAGGCCAATCCGCCCACCGATCCATCATGCGACCGCCCACACAGCCAGTCTACCAGGCAATCAATCAGGACGAGCCATTTTTCAGCCACAACAGGCCAATTCGTCCATCTCCAAACGACAGCTCGCACGAACAAAAAAATGGCCGTTTACAGCAAAGTGCAAACGGCCATTTAATGGAGGCGGCGGGTGGGTGCCCTGTCGCAAAAATCCTCTTCCTAAACTGTTTCATTTCATTGAGTTTAGGAAATCAGTCATCGCGGCGTTTTCCCGAAAATCGTCCAAAATCAGACACGAAATCAGACACGTCAGACATGGGACAGTTTAGTGGAGGTGACAAGAATCCAACCCGCGTCCTGCACCAAACGTAAGTCCAATGCCGGGCATTATCGTCACGGCCCCGCCTTCGCCCGTCAGGGCCGTTGAGGAGCCAGACCGACTCGAAGGCCGCACCGCCGACGAGGGCTTCTGTCGGCGGCGTCAGGAAGCTATGAAGGCCCTCCGCAATGCCCACCAGTTCCATCCCTACAGCGTCTAACTTGCTCTTGCGAACGCACGCCCGCCACTGCGTTTGCTTTTGACGATCCTCGGCAAACTCGGGTGTGAGTGCCAGAGGCGGTTGAGCGGGCAGCGCCGTTCTCCGCCGCTGCAGTCTTACTTCGACGGACTGGTGAAGAGCTTCGGGTGGTAGGTAGCGTGAAGTCGAGTTCGAGAGACCCGTGATGTCGAGCCCCCTGCTGACCTGCCGTAAGAATCACAGGTTGCAGATCGAGGCGATCGGAATTTTTGCGCTATTCCCTTTCGAGATTGTGACGACGGAAATACGCTTCAATGAGTTCTTCAAATTGCTGGAATTTCGTCTCGATGACGGCCCTCTGTTGCACGTAGTCCTTTAGCGTGACACCCTCTTCTCGCAGAGAGTGACGATGCAGGATCTCCAGAGACTTGGCGTTTTCGATCGTCATTTCGACGATCGCCTGACCGAGGTCGTCAGTTCCTTTGAAAATTCCGCAGACACCAACACAATTCGCACGTCCTGCGTTGCCGCAAGGTGAGCATAGTCGCCCAACGTTGGCGAGAGGCTCTACTAATGCGATCCATGATCTTGATTCTGGCGGTACTCCTCGCTTGTCAGTTCGTTTTGGCCCAAGATACTCCTGAGTTGGACAAGACCGATCAGGAGAAACTTCAAAGAATTGCCGTGGACCTCTCTTTCGCTCAGAAATCAGAGGACGAGGCTGAGGTTATACGACTCGCAAAGAAGGCAATCGAAGTGCTGGGCGATCAGGCTGGGATAGGAGAGGGCTTTCTCGACAGGCAAGGGGCCGTTCTTTTTCACCAACACCGCAAGGTCGCTGCCCTCGACATATTCCATCACCAGAAAGTGAATGCCGTTCGCTTCGTCCGCATCGTAGGCGGCGACAATGTTCGGGTGGTTTAGTTTTGCCGCCGCCACCACTTCACGTTGAAAACGGGCTGCCGCTGAAGCATCTTTCAGCAAAGAGGCGGGCAGCGTCTTAATGGCGACGACCCGCTCCATGCGGCGATGGCTGGCCTTGAATACCTGCCCCATGCCGCCTGCCCCGATCTTGTCGAGGAGGGTGTAGTTGCCGAGCACCAATGCCTTAGCTTTGCCGGCAAAGACTTGTTTCGCCTGAAACGTGGTGAGAAGTTTCTCTTTGCACAACTCACGAACTAGGGCTTCAGCATTTTTTGGAGACGCTTTCGGAGGTACAAAGTGTGTCAGCTTCGTGGACGCAATTATTCCCGAATCGGTAAGTTGCTTGACAACGGTTTCTAAGGCGACGACCACAGACGGACACCGGATGGATAAAGAGCTTCGTAAAAAACTCCATGCAAAATGATATCGGAACGAGGCAGATCGAAACAGCGACAACGAAGTTACTTCATAGATTGCATATGCGTTCTTCATGGAATTTTCGTAATATCCTCACATTTCGACAAAGGTCACTCTTCGAAGAATCCAAAGATCCTTTTCCTTCATTGGCTCAATTCCGTTCCCCAAGACATCAAACCGATGTTTCTCAAAAACCAGGCTACGGCGTCATCAACCCGGCCCTAAATGAAGTCGACTTCGATGCCGGCGTCTGCACCGGCCAAGCGGATTTGAAAATCCTCAAGGTGGGTGCATCAATTCGGCGGCTCGCTTCACGAAGCGAATGCAAACTAAGTTTGGAGTTGTGTTCAACGGGATGACCTACAGAGTTCTTTCCGATCAAATATTGTTCAATTCTTAACGTGATTTCGATTGGTGCTTTGAATCCGACATGTTAGGTTACTCCTTGTTGCGGCTGAAAATCATCCCCGGAAGTCGTAACTTTCTCACTCCTCAGCGTGGCCGCCCTTTGCTGCCAAGTCGCTTGCGGACAACAGTTTTCGATCTTGGCTGACTGTCGTACTTACTCCGGTCAGCCCGGCTTCGTGTAGCTCTCCAATCAAGGAGCTAGTATGAAGTCTCTAGTCGATGCGTTGATCCGTGGCTTGACGTTCGTGAAGCTGGTCTTCAGAGCGTTGATTCACTCCCTTTCGCTGCTGGTGCCGCTGTACTGTGTTGGACGGTGCTGTTTTGTACCGTCTATCATTGTCGCAGTCACGTTGCTGTCCTGCTTTTCTGTCGGGTGTGCGGTCTGTCGATTCAGCACCGAGCACGTCGGATTCGACTTGCTCGTCGCCTTCGGAGCCGTAATCGTTCATCACGCAACGAACGATATCATCCGGCGGATTCGCCAGTGGATTCGCCATTGGCGTCATAAAGACGCTGAATGATTAGTTCCCAAGCGTGACTCGTCACCGGGGGACGGGCCACGCCTTTTTTCTTTTTTGTCGATACCACACTCAATTCGGGAAGGAAGAAGGTTTTCATGCTTGCATCTAACAAGGCGTTCAATAAGGTTCTGGTTCCGGCACAGACCCCGAATGGTCCATTAAGCAAGAAGCTTATCGAGAAAGAAATCCGCCGAGCCGCCAAACTGATCGAGGCGTCCTACGGTCCTTTCAACGGCGATACCGACACAGTCCCGGTCGTGGTTAGCGTCCTGTTTGGGGCCATTCATATCCACCCATTGCTCATGGAGTCCTTTTCAGTTGGATTTCCGATGTACCCGGCAATGATTCGGGCAAAGAGCTACGAAAGCAATGAAAAGCGTGGTGATGTTGAGATCAGTGATCTTATCATGGAAAAGAACGTGAGCATTGCAGGGCGTAGAGTTTTGATCGTTGACGATATCATCGAGTCGGGCCAGACGTTGCATGCCCTCAAGGAGTGGTTTGAAAACGAAGGAGCGTCTGACGTGCGATGCTTTACGCTTCTCAGCAAACCCGACAAGAGGGTGTATGACGTTGAGGTCGATTGGACGGTCTTTAACCTGACACCTGGACAATGGGTTGTGGGTAAGGGACTCGACGACAATGGACTTTATCGGCATTTCCCAAACATTGTCGTCCTCCGAGATTCACGGGAATCTTCTTCCGAGATTCAAAAACCTCGATAGTTCCATGCTATTAAGAACCGGTCCCTTTCAGGGCGATGCACTCGCCATTGCCGGATCGAACGATACGAAAAGAAGGGCTGGTCATCGCCATCGATGACCAGCCCTTTCTTCGTTTGTTCGCCAGTTGCAAAGTTGTAACAGCAGAGTTGGACCCACAACAGCCATTGTCACCAACCAACTCTCACTCGGAGAACGACAATGGCAAAGTCCGCCAAACAGATTCAGGAAGAGATCACCCTCAAGATCATCGATTCGCTCAAGCAAGGCACGATCCCGTGGCGAAAGCCGTGGAGTACGTCGCCGAATTGCGGAGCACCGGCGAACGTCGTTAGCAGCAAAAAATATAGGGGCATCAATCCGCTGCTGCTCGAACTTCATCGCCAAGATCATGGCTTCACCAACAAATGGTACGCCACCTTCAACCAATGGCGTGACCTTGGGGCAACGGTCATGCGGCGACCGAGCCATGTGAAGCCGGGCGAATGGGGCTGCGGAATTATCTATTACGCTCCCATCAAAAAGACGAAGGAAGATCCGGCAACCGGCGAAGAAGTCGAAGTGCAGTTCGCCATGCTCAAGCAGTACACGGTTTTCTCGGCGGAACAAGTCGAGTTGCCTAAACGGCTTCGGCATTTGATCGATGTCGAACCGGAAACGCAGAACGATGAGTTCGTCGATTTCGCTCCTGCGGAAGACGCCATCGCAGCGACGGAAGCCGATATCCGGTTCGGCGGCAATCGGTGCTTTTATTGTCCCGCCACCGACCATATCCAGATGGTTCCGAAGCAACGGTTTGAGAAGGAGAAGGAATTCTATTCGACCGTGCTGCATGAATTGACGCACTGGTCGGAAAGCCGTTGCACTTGGAAGGGGAATTACGCCGAGGGCGAATTGCGTGCGGAAATGGCGGCGGCGTTCATGTGCTCGGAACTGGCGATCCCGCAAAGCGATGATCTGAGCAATACGCAAGCATATCTTGCTTCCTGGCTAAAAAGTCTTCAGGACGATTCACGCTTCATTTTCAAAGCGTCCGCCGCCGCCAGTAAAGCCGCCGATTTCGTGCTGAGTTTCAGCCGCCAAACCGAACCGGCTTCGGCGTAAGAAGATCAATTATTGAAGGGCCAGCGATTGAACATCGCTGGCCTTTTCTTTTGTGCAAGATTGGACCGCCAACAGTTCTCCGACACGGTTACTCAACCTCAACACGGAGAACGAAAAATGACGACGACCGAACTCGGCAATCTGGAATTGGCGGAAGCGGCGAAGGAAGCCGCTGGCAACTGGCGACGCTTCGATTGCTTCGTCTGGTGGCAAGAGAGCGAACTCGAATCGCCCGACGATTGGATGATCCACTATACGCATCACCGGGATAGCGGGCTGCTCGATCAGTCCAACGCCGAGCAGATTCAGCAAGCCCTTGAACCGTTCACCGAAGGCGACGATCCCGACGTGGTGGAAGAGTCGCACAGTCATTTCCTTGTCGGCCACATCGACGGCTTTTCGCTGCGAGTCTTCAAAAGCGGCCAGATCACCGAAGCGTTTCGGACCTTCCACGGACTGATGGAGTCGCTCGCCGACTACCCGATCCTCGATGAGGACGAGTATAGCAACCGGGAATACGAAGCGACCATTGAAAACATTGTCGATGCGGCTTGGCGAATTCGAGACGACTTCGATCTGCCTCACGATTGGGAGTACGAAGTTTATTCGTGGCTGTCGAACCACGAATGCGGCGAAGTCGAAAGCCGGGACGATCAGGGCGGTTACCCGTCCGAGGAAGCACTTGAGCGGGCCTTTGCCGCACTCGGCTTCAATTGGACCGCAGACGAATAGCAGAACGATGGCGAGCGACACCGGCGACGATCCGGTGTCGCTTGTGGGGCGGGAAACGGACCGTCAATCAATAGAAACAGCACTACTCAGTTGCCTTCCCTGCGGAGCGAGTCGATGGCTAAACGCAACTTGAAGCAAGCGATCCGAGACAACCAGCGGCACTACAAATACGAGCGACTGCTCCGACGCCTGCGGCTGAACATCTTCGAATTTGAAGACGCCGGGAAGCGGGAAAAAGCCCAGCGAGTCATCGCCAGGTGCAAAGCGATTTGTGAACCGCATTGGGAATCAAGGGCGAAGCGGATACAAGATCGCCAACTGCACCGCATTTGGAATCTCTGACGGATTGACAAATCGCTTTCGGACCGGTCCCTTCGATGAAAGGAGAATCAACTCGATGACGAATTCAGAACCCATCATTACCAGCCTGAACCACGTGGTCGGCCAACGTCGGGCCGTGACGCTGCTTCGCACGGCACTCGACGCCTACTGGCATGACCGTTCAAAGCACGACGGGAAGGAAGCGTTCCCGCATCTGCTGATGTGCGGCCCCGGTGGAACCGGCAAGACGCTGCTGACCGAACTGATCGGGAGAGAACTATGCACCGAGTGCCACGTGGAACTCGCTCAAAACATTGGCAACAGCGGCCAGATGCAAGGGCTGCTGATGATGCTTGAAGCCGAGCACATTCTGCTGATCGACGAGATTCATGAACTGAGCGAAACGGTTCAGGTGTCGCTTTATCGAGCACTGGAAGAGCGGAAACTCTTCATCGGCGGAAACCGCAAGCCGGTGAACTTGCCGCCGTTCACCCTCATTGGTGCGACGACCGACGAGTACCTCCTCACCCAAAGCATGAGGGATCGCTTCAAGATTCTGCTGCGATTGACGCACTACAGCGACGACGAAATGGCGTCCCTCATCAGCCAGCGAGCCAAGCGGCTGGGCTGGGAAATTGACGCCGATTCAATCGCCAAGTTGGCGTCCCGCAGTCGTGGCGTTCCCCGGCTCGCCGTGCGATTGCTCGATAGTGCAAAGCGTGTGGCGTCGTCCAAGGCGTCCGACAACATCGATCCGGACCATATTGAAGAGATGCTGGCCATTGAAGGCTTCGACGCCCTCGGCTTCGATCCGGTGGAGCAACGTTATTTGTCGCTGCTGAAGCAGCATCAGGGGCCAGTGCGGCTCAACGTCATCGCCACCCATCTCGGATTGCCCAAGCAGACCATCGAGATGTTTGAGCGGGATTTTATTCGGCTGGGATTGATCAGCAAAGGGGACCGGGGACGGTCATTGACGCCGAAGGGTATCGAGCATCTGGGCGGCTTGCACGCCTGATTTTTTGTGCTCCCACTGTCCGGTTTTTGAAGGGAAAAAGTTTGATGGATGTAAAAATCGTGAACGACAACCGACCGAAAGCCGCCATCACGGTGAGCAGAATGTGTTCGCTGCTTTCGATGTCACGCAGCCAGTTTTATTGGCACGTGAAGAAAGGAACGTTTCATTCTCCGCTGCGATTGACCAATGGACGGCCTTACTTCAACGCCAGTCAGGTCGAAGACAATCTCAAGGCAAGGGAAGTCGGCATCGGCGTGAACGGTGAATACGTGCTGTTCTACGAGCGGGATGCGGAGCCGAAGACGCCCGCATCAAAACCGGTTGAGAAGCCCCATCCAAAGATGGACTACGGGCCTCTGCTCGACAATCTTTCGGCCTTGGGGCTGACCGGAATGACGACGACGCTGGTCGCTGCCGCCGTGGAAGCATGCTTCCCAAAGGGCACTGCCGGCGAAGACGAAAATGACGTTCTCCGCACCGTTTTCCGGCATCTGAAGCGTGCGGGTTCTGGCTGATTCTCGCCCGATGTGCGGTGGGAATGCGTGCGAGGTTGATTCGGACCGTGTAGGCAAAGCGTTGGGGATTGAGCGAGGTCGGTTTGATCTCTGTTTGATGTGGGTTTGAAGTCTGTTCGATTGTTGAAGGAAAGGTGTGCGAAACATGACAGAAGAGCGATCCGAAAAGTGTTCGGAATTACGCAAGAGAAGTGCCATTATCTTGCGTTCGCCGGAATCTGGCGGCGAGCCGGTCGGGTCGGTCGCCGAGCAAGCCGATTCCGACGAACAACTGATCGAGCTTTGGTTGCATGGGCGATCCGAGCACACGCAGCGAGCCTACCGCAGTGAAGCCGAGCGGTTCATGCAGTTCGTCGCCAAGCCGCTGCGGTTGTTAAAATTGCTCGACATCCAATCCTTCGCCGATCACCTGGGCGAATCGCTCAAAGAATCGTCGCAACATCGAGCTTTGTCGGCAGTGAAGAGCCTGCTGGCGTTCGGCCATCGCATTGGCTATTGGACGTTTGATATTGGTGCGGCGATGAAGCTGCCGACGTTCCGTGATGAACTGGCGGACCGCATCCTCGGCGAGACGGATGTGCTGCGAATCATCAGCTTGGAACCCAATCCCAGGAACCGGGCGATCCTGCTGACACTGTACGCTGGCGGCTTTCGAGTTTCGGAAATCTGCCAACTCAAGTGGCGTCATTTACAGGAACGGGAGTCAGCGGGACAAATCACGGTCTTCGGTAAGGGCGGAAAGACCCGCACCGTGCTGATGCCGCAGGCAATCTGGGATGCGTTACAAAAACTTCAACAAGACGCCTCGTCGGAAGCTCCCGTTTTCCGCAGTCGGAAGAAGGGACATCTCGACGAGTCCGCCGTCTGGCGAATCGTGAAGAAGGCGTCGGAGCGAGCAGGCATCGACAAGGAAGTTTCTTGCCACTGGTTCCGCCACGCCCATGCTTCGCATGCCCTTGACCGTGGCTGTCCAATTCATCTGGTTCAGGCAACTTTGGGCCATTCATCGATTTCGACAACCGGAAGATACCTCCATGCAAGACCGACTGATTCCAGTGGAAACTATTTGCCGTTTTAGTTGGACCGCCAACGGTCGTCATCAACAACTCTCAACTTTCAAGGAGATGACGATGGCGACAGCAAAACAAACGGCGGTAGCGAATGGTTCGGACGAAATTCAACAACGGGCAGCGAGCGATGCGGACGCCGTGCAGGACGGCGTGAATATCGTCGCTATTGTCGGAGCTTTTCATCGGCATTTACTCGCCCTGCACCGTAGCGGCGTTAGCGGTGACGAACTCTTCAACCATCCGGTCGCCCTGAGCTTCACCAGCAAGCTCAATTCTTTGTGCCGGATGACGCACGACCGGGAACTCGACGCTCTCGGTGCGATTCGGCGGATCGAAAGAGGCGAGTCCGTCGAATACGAAGTGATTCCGCTTTGATTCTGTTCGGACCGCTACTGCTTGAAGTTGGCTAACACGAAACGGCGATTCAACGGATACGTTTCACGGGCCGGGTGTTGCAGGAAGGGGATGAGCTTCATTAGTTCTTTCTTCGAAAGCTTCGACGGCTCTCGAAGAACCACCCAGCTAACGTTCTCGTCGTATTCAGGCGTCGTCAGCGAGCCTTCATAGCGGTAATACTTCTTCATGTCTTCAGGCAACCATTCCAACGGGTTTGTCGAAATGTTGGGGTCAGGTTCGCCATCCTTCACTTCAAGGAACCGCTTGAGTTCAGGGATCAACGACGGAACCAACTTCGATTTGGAAGTTGGCTCGATAAACACGCCGATGACAGCCCGACTTCCATCTTCCGTGTTCTGATGAACGACGTGCAACTCCATGGTTTGCTGGACTCCATCGACACGATGCTCGCTGGGGTGATGGAAATGGAATTGCACAAGCTGAAATTGCTTTTGATCAAGCTTGATGAATTGGCGTTCGTCCGGTTCAAACTCAACGTGAACGCCATGCTCATCGTTCACGATGGTTCCCTTTGCAGTCTTCTTCCATTTGATGGCGAGCTTGTTCTTGCCGAAGTTGGCGACAACTGGATTCGAAAGATCAATCGGTGACTGTTGCGAAAGACTCATATGGGTTGCTCCATTTTGTTGGGGGTAATTCGTTGGCATATTCTACCACGGCATTTCGACAAGCCCATTGGACCGGCTCTCCTCGTGAAACCAGTTTTTCACTCGGAGGAAACGGACATGACAAACACACGCTGCGAACGTCAAGGACAAATCGAAATCGGAATCGTCAAACATAAGTGCCGTGAATTCGCCGCCCTCGGTGCTTCGGTCGTTGGGCGAAACATCACCGGTTACACGAAGTCGAACCGGTACGGCGTCACGCTATCAACGTGGTGCGGCAAGACGATGCTCGATTGTCGCTGCGAGATCGTCGAGCGGTACTGGTCGGGATCGCTCGCCCTGATCTTTCGTCTGCCCCGTGGCCGCTTCATCATCGGCTATGCACTCGGCGAAAATGGGATGCTCTTTCGGGGCGAGTTGATCGACAACTGCACCGACGACGATGCCCGTCGCCAGGCGGCTTATCTCGCTGAATTCTTCGGCCAACTTGATGCCGAAGACGAGGAAACGTTTCAAGCAGAACTCGCTGAGGAGTAGCGATTGGACCGCAGTGTACTCGTGTCATCAACCTCTAACAGGAGACACGAACATGGCGACGATCACTGCGAACGCAACGTTTCACGGCCACGAACTCACGGACATGCCAGTCATCAATCCGGGTGACTGGTTTGGGAAGACGTGGCTGATCGAAATTGGTCTGGGCTACTCTTCGACCTACCTGATAGTCGAAGCCGACAGCATGTCCGACGCAATCGACGAACTGGCGGACAGCGAGAAGCACGGTCATCACATTGTTGTCGAAGAAGCCAATCTCGGCGACTACCCGGAAGACGACCGCCATTATGGTCCAAGTGGCCAGGTGCTCGATCTGGATCACCTGATGATCTACGGACAGGAAGGGAGCAAGACGCCATTTCCTTGCACCTACCACGGCGACGGGTTGCCCATCGAAGGCGTAAACCCGACCGACTTCTGCTGGGACGATTTAAACGCCTGAAGAGTTCGTGAATAGAGCCGGGCAAGGACGCCTCGGCTCTCTTCGTTTCGTCGAATCGGACCGACGAACTGAGGCGTCACCAACGACCTTCAACGCAAAGGACAAGTCATGGTCAGTACGAACAACAAGCCACGTTTTCCGCTCGGTCAAGTTGTCGCCACGCCGGGAGCACTTGACGCCTTGGAAACCAACGGCCAAACGCCAATCGAGTTGCTCCAGCGGCATATCGTCCTCGATCCGGGCGAACTCGATGAAGAGGATCAACAGACCAACGAGCAAGCGGTCGCCGATGGCGGGCGAATTCTATCGAGCTACCTGCTGAAGGACGCCACCAAGGTTTGGGGCATCACCGAAGCCGACCGCAGTTCGACCTGTATTTTGCTGCCCGACGAGTATTGATTGGACCGCCAACAGCCATCGTAACAGTCACGTCCACCATTCAGGAGACAAAACATGAACGACCCCACCGAACCGATCCGCCGTGCGATGGTCAATGAGATCAACGCCGAACCGGGAAGCCGAGAGTTCCTTGAAGCCAAGCACGGACAAGTCTGGGATACGACGCAGCTTCAACAGGACTTCGAAGTGCTTGGCTTCATGGCTCCCCTGATCGCCGCTCGCCGACGCAGCGACGGCATCAAGGGCAGTCTGATGTTCCAGGCTAGCCCACGCTTTTACTTTGGCTGGTCGCCAGAGTAAGCGGTTGGTTGTCGAAGGGCTGCCGGGCTTTCGCTCGCCGGCCTTTCGATTGGTTCGCAAACGGACCGTGCGATCACTGCAACGGCACTGGTCGCATTTTTTGAAACCCAACAATTCCAGCTAATTCCTCCAAGGCCAGTTCCCCACCCCCGGCGGTGGAGCGGGTACCGTTGGTTACATTTCTTATAACTCGCAACTCGCAAATTTGGCTGTGGGGGCTGAAAGCCTCAGCAGAATCCAATTTGGAAAAACGCCGCCGCTTTTCTTGCACGCCGCTGGCTAGGTCAAACACTCGATCTGATCCAAGGTGACCGCCAATCCGCACAGCGTGCAATGCAGCGTGTAGTCGGTCTTCTTCATCAAGCCAAAGTCTTGGCGGCTGACGATGCAGCGATCCAGCTTCGCCTTCGGACATTCTCGGACGTGAAAATGATTGATCCCGATCAAGGGAATGTTGTGGCAGCGATTGGCCTCCACGCCGCATTGCTCCATCGCCTGTCGCCACTCGACGCCATGCGGTTTGATCTTGGTGCCGTGCAGGTGCCAAGCGACAATGTGGCATGTTTCATGGATGACGGTTTCCCGACGCTCGGAGTCCGACGCATTCTGCCAGATCAAAGGACTCAGCCGAATTCTTGCTAGTAGCGGGTTGTATCCGATCAGGGCATCGCCAAATCGGCGAGTGAATCGTTTATTCCATTTCACTCGCACAATGCTTGTCAGGTAGCCGACCTCGTTCGAATCGCAAGCAAACTCGATCCACTCGTAGATTTGTTCCATAGTTCCTTGGCTCATGGACGCTGCTCCGGTCAGGTAGCTCGGAAAATTACTCGACAAGAACCCACCGAGTGCCGGTCCACTTCCACCAGTGATTGTCGTGCCATTGACTTTGGCAGGCTGGGCAGATCGTGGTGACGTTCGTCTGAAGGAAGACGGGTTCGTCGCACTCAGGGCAGTTCGAGTTGATGTCTCGTCCGTAGATGCGGACGCTTTCGGTGTCGTTGTTCAGCGGCGATCCAAGCGAACCGTAGAAGGGATCGCAGCCCTGTTGCCGTAACGCCGTGTAGCCTTCGGGGTCGAGCAGCCAGACGAAGCAATTCGTGAATAGCCGAGAACCGTGCCAGAAGAGAAAAACACCGATGCTGAAACCGGCCAGCACCGGAAGGGCAAACGGGGCCAAAATGATCGCCAGTACGATGCCCACGGGCGAGCAGAGGAGAAAGAAGCGAAGTTGGATCAGCCACGTCGGTGTTCGGTCGTCGGACATGTTGGGTGCCTCAAGATTCAGAAACGGGTTTTGTTTTCAGAATCCGATAGCGGTCCAATTGGCGACCTTCAGACGAATGGACGGTTCAATGGCAATGGTCGCTACGGGTAAACTTCATCATCCGAAAGTTCGACCCGCCAAGATCACCAGCAGCGTCGATTCTGACGCCGAACGGCGTGAGAATCCGTCGATCCGAGAATTTGGCTGCACGACCGTGAATTTCCCAAGCAACATCTGAGAGATTGGAAGAATTTCATCAATTCTCCATTTCCAGTTCGGGAAGCTTTTCAAGGTAGCGGTAGATCGTCGTTTTGGAAACTTCCAATGCTATTGCCGCCGCTGTCACCCTTTCCATCTGCTTGCCACTAAGTGTTTGCCAAATCTCGACGAACTCTCGCATCTTCGGTGGCAGAGGCGGCTTCTCTTTGATGGCGTCAAGCACCGGTCGGCAATACTCCCGATACTCCTGCTGCTTCTCGAACAACCGCTTCCACGGACGGTTGGAGTAGTGCTTGTAAAGAAGCTTGTCGCCCTTGTGGGGGATACCGTGCGATAGTGCCACGCTGGCAACGGTGGCATCGGCTTCTTCACCGCCGCACCAATCCGAGAACTGATTCCGCAATGTCCCCGGTGGTAGGGCTGCAACGGGAAACCCCAATCGTTTGCACTGCTTCTTCAGTCGGTCGAACTGATTGTAGAACGCACTTTGCCCATTCTTGTTCATGCCGTAGAGCGGTGCCCCGCTCTCACGAACGATCAAAGTATCGTCGGGAGCGACCTCACGCCCGAAGATCGAGCGGCATTGCTCCTTCCACTCAAGGAGAAGTCCAACAGTTTCCGGCCACAACAACCACCATCCGAGAACATCGGTTTTGGGGCGAAGGAATCCGGTCCAATTTCCACCTTCCCAGACGTTCAAGCCTTCGGATCGCCACGGATGATCCTGATCGAGATAGATGTCTTCCCATTGAACTCGCCCAACTTCGGCGGCTCCGTGGGAGTTGTTAATGCACCAGACGATCCAAAGTTTTTCGGGCATCCCGGCATTTCTCACAAGCGTGGCCAAATCGTCCAGCTTGAAGATGGGCATCTTGCTCTGAAGAATGCTTTTTGATTTCGTTACGGGTTTGAAGATCGAGCGATCAAGTCGATGAAAATCATCTGGCTCACGCCACCCGAAGTTCTCGCTCAGATGCAGCCATTCGAGGAATCGAATCAGTTCTGCTAGCTGCTCTCGGCTTCGCTTGACCGTGTACTGGCCCTTTCCATCATGGCGAGGCGGTCGCTGTCGCCAGTAAATGAAGAGGTCTCGACAAGCATCGATGCCCAACGTCGCAAGTGGTTGGTCTGGGTGACGCTCAAGGAGTTGCCGAATCTTTCCGTGTCGGTCGTGATTAGTTGGATCTTCTTTCACAGCGTGCGACTGGTAGGCTTTGAGAGCATCGTGAAGCGACCCCGGAATCGGAGCAACAACAAGATGCTGCGTTTTGTCAATCCCGGCGATGGTCTCTGCCGCTTCGTTCAGCCGCCCCATCGCAAGATGACGGATTCCACCCAGTACGCCCGGACTGATGGAGGATTCGCCAAGTGTCGCCCAAGGAATTGCGGGGAGCCTTTCCACGAGAACGCTACGCCAGTGGACCCACCCGCCAAATTTGACGCCGAGTAAATCGCTAAACTCCTTCGCTGGGAGTGGTACCGGAACCACTCCTTTTTTCACCTGCTCTGCAAGGAAGTTTGAGAGTTCATTCCACTCGCCGCAGGCTTCAAATATTTCCTTGAGCCGATCTCGTCGCTGCTCGACTTCTTTGTCCGATACGGACCGAGAAAACTTGAATACCCGGTAGTCGGAGCGTGGGCCGATCTTAACGACGCACTGCCCTTTACTATTACGTTTTGGGAGTGGGGTTCGTCGAGTTTCCAAATTCATAGCTCACGATCCGGCGGGTGCCACAGACATCCACTACGATGGCTTTAGCATACCCTTGTGGCACCCCCAAAGCAACACTGTGGCACCCCTTGTGGCACCCTCGCCAAAGGCAAAAGTGCCTTTGAAACCCCTGAAAATAACGCAAATCCATGAAAAAAGCCGACTTGCGATTTCTCACAAGTCGGCTTGAGTGGAGGCGGCGGGAATATCGAAAAAACTGTGCACTCCCTGATTCTGGTAGTCGCAAACTGTACTGACAAAACAAGATACGGCGACAGGGCTGTGAGAGCTCTCACACTATCGGAACATCTAGCGGGACCATAAGACTATTGGCGGGTCTATGCAGCCTTTCGACCAGTGCGAACCGTGGCTTTGTTGAATCATCTCGTGGTTGCCCGACCATCCTCGCGAGCAAACAGAATCCAGACGAATCATAGGACAATGGCACCCATTAGGCCCCCTTACATGCTTGACGAATCGAAACAAACCTTTAATACTAAAACGAAATGAAGGAAACGAATGGATTAACGTGGCCTTCTGATCTTCGTTCGTGTCATCAGCGTCGTGCCGGACTCTGTTGGGGCTTGTGTCCCACATTGCGCCCTCGGTAGGACGCTTTTTTCGTTTTTGAGCACGAATAGATCAAAAGGCTATGTCATGAATGACATCGACATCCTCTCCATGGGCGATCTCATGCCCATCACGAAGCTGGCCAAGCAACTGCCGGTTCCTCCTTCCTCAGCAACTCTTTGGCGTTGGCATGCGCACGGGGTTCAGGGCGTTCGTCTGGAAACTGTCCGCATTGGCGGTCGCCGATACTGCTCGCCTCGTGCGTTCAATGAGTTCGTTCGGGTGGTTACTGCACGTGCGACGAGTCCCCACGCGTCGTAGAAACCACTTCTGCAATCAAAAAAATGGCCACATTTGCGCGCTGAAACAAGCAAACGTGGCCAAACATGGACCCGAAATCCAATGATTAATAATACTACGCAATCTCCTCAATCACCACCGCGTTCTGACCAACTAACAGTTGCTACTCAAGCATATCAAATGGCGAAGGCGAAAGTTCGTCAGACGCTTGAAGACGTTCAACATCGGCTAGAACCAAGAGCCGAGCTTAGCACCCTCTATCGGACATTGAAAAGCTCGATTGACAACGACCCTTTGTATGGGTCGAATCGCAATCCCGTAATCCAAGTGATACTCGATCGTCTCGTTGAAGGCGTGACTTCCGATCAAGTTCAGCAGCAAGCGATCTACCAGCTCGAAAATCGCCTGGAAGACTATCAGGCGATCTTGAATGACCTGGTTCCCCCCGACCTGATTTCGTGGGTTGTTCAAAAGCAGGCGGCGCAAGCCTTCAATGAAGGGCAGAACGATTCGTTGGACGATGACTGGGACGAATATGTTCGTCGCTTGCAAAGTCCAGCCTACGTCGGCTTTTTTCCGACCGGCATCGCATCCCTGGATGATGCCCTTGGTGGGGGCGTTCATGGCTTAACCTGTATCTGTGGCGACAAGGGGGTCGGAAAAACTTGGTTGCTGGTTAACACTTGCCTCGCCACCCTGCTTGCGGACGCTTCGGCATCGGTCCTTTTTTACTCTCTCGATGCACCCAAGAAACGCATCATGGATCGGATTGCAGGATGTTACTTGGACATCAGTTTTCGAGAACTTCAACCGGACAATGTCACCAACGAGACGCTTCTTCAGGTTCGGTCAATACCGCAATCTCTCCGTCGACGCGTTCGGATTGTCGAAAGAGATTTTGCATTCGTCCAGGACACCGATAGCGACACCCATCAGCAGCGAGGTATGACAAGCGCCTCTGTGAAGCAAGACATCACGCGGCTAATGCGAACATCGGGAACAGCTCGCACTCTGGTAGTTGTCGACCTGTTTCAAAAAATGCTTGTGCCAGGCTACGTTTCGGCCTCCGAGCATGACCAATATCGCTTGGACGTGATTGATGAGGTGTCGCAGCAGTTCCGAAAATCCCACGGGGATGGCAGCATTTCGTTTTTCGTAGCAAGCGAAATGCGAAAGCGTTCTGAAGGTGCAAGGAGCACTGTGCCCTCGATTGATGATATGAAGGGAGACGGGCGACTTGCTTCCGACGCCGACAATATCCTACTTCTCGGCGGAATCCAGGAGGTAGATGCCAACGTAAATGATGTGGTATGTCACATCGGCAAAGGTCGCGATGGAGTGATTCGAGGAAAATACCGGCTTCGTTTCAATCACCGCCTTGGTTCTTTTGGCCCGCGTGAGGACGACCCTTCCCCCAAACCCAAGAACATCGAAATGCCGTCATCCTCCATTGATCCCCTCGCCGAATAAGGAGATTGCGAGGTGCAACACTATCCACAAGTTCTGGCGGACATTGTCCGAATCCAACAGTTCTCCCTCTTGGCTCGGGACAATCCGTTCTCGGGCCAGACGGAACTTCAGAGGGATTCGAGCGGACACGTTTGGGCGGTCGCTTCGTGCCATTCGCCCATGGCAATCCCTTTGCTGGGAGATGGCTGGCATTTCGATCTTGCCGCTAGAACCCGATGGCAAGATCGACACACGGATCGCTTGACATTGCTTGCGACAATGACTGATAGCGCGCAAGAGAAGGAACTCGGTTCACTGACGGAGCGATTTCGATTTGGCCCACTCTCGGAACGCTTGGTGTGGGTCATCCATCGGGAGATACTTCGCCAGCGGTGTTCCTGTATCGAGATTCCCGACACGGTGATTCGCGATGCAGTATGGGACGGACGAGTCCCAAAACATTGGCGTGCCGAGCTGCGCCGGATGTTTGCGTCGCTCTCGCTTCTTCACCTGACGAGGCCCAGCAAGCCATCAGGATTCGTCGCCTTCGGAGACAATACCGCAGTCTTGACGCATTTCAAGGTCCGCAATCGCAGCGAGCACACCGACTGCCCAGAGGGCTGCGTTCTCGCCGGCGGTGAGCCACATACTCACGTGCTGGTTAATGTCGGCCGGGGATTTCTCGGCTGCCTGGAAGACTTGGCTGCGAATCAAGTTGGTGTGGCTATTCGGCACTACCAACTGGATGCACCCAGCGATGATCATGAGGTTCGCCAATCAAAGGAACAGCTGCTTCGTCGTGTTGGCAAAGGTGGAACACTGACCTCGATCTACCTGCCCGCGGTTATAGGAAACAGGGAAATCTGTGCCTCGTTTTCGTCGAAGCAGCGCGAGCTGTTTCAAGTTTTGTTTCGCGAGCGCACCCGTGTGACGAAGAAGAAGAGGGGGCAGATTGCCGAGATGGAGTGCTTCCAGGGACAGATGGTCGCCGCCGTCGCTGCCGATCGTCGAGGTCGCCCTGCGCCCACGATACCTTGCGAGCATCTCACTGCGAGTGATGTCTACGTTGGTTTCAATGGGAACGGAAAACGCAAGGGACGAGGCTATAAACTCAGCACATGGGCATCAAAGGCCCACTATCAACAGTCGCTGGATTTTCTCCGTGATGTCCGCGTGCTTTCAGAGCGGCTCGGGTTGATCGTCGCCGCGATCAATCCGGCAACTTCCATGTGGGTTGGAATCAGCGATCTCATTGCATTGGTGCACAATCGTCCTTGCGTCGCCGAACGCCATCATGTTCGATTCTATGCACCAGCAGACGTCGTTGAGCGATGGGGAAAACTTTTCGGATGGAGTACGGAAATCTCGCGCGAAGCGATGCTCGACAACGCCACAGTAGCGAAGGGCATTCTGCTCGAAAATCAAGTGACGCAGCGCGCTGCCGCCCGAGCAATCGGCATCGACGCTTCCGCGTTCTCAAAGATGTTAAAGGGAAGACGGAAACTACCAAATCAATCACTGCAACGGCTTCGGGAATGGGTGGCGACTCGGGACAAGACATCAACACAACCTCAACCCGCCCGGTACATAGATTCATCGCGGCAGACGGCGACCCCACCCGATACTTCAATGCTCGCATGCGCATTGGAGTATCGGCGGCGCGGCTGGTCCGTCATTCCGCAACTCCTGAATGCGAAACAGCCCGCGGTAAAATGGAAAGCGTTTCAGACCGAGTTGCCATCGGAATCTCAAATCTGCCAGTGGTGGGAAAGATGGCCAGACGCTGGCATCATTCTCATCGCTGGCGAGCTCAGCGGCGTCCTCGTTGTCGACGTCGACTCACAAGAAGCCAAAGAGGTCCTCACGCACCGTCTTGGTGAGATACCGTTGGTTCCCACGTCGCAATCGGGGAGCCAAGATCCGCACCGGTTCCATTTATTCTTTCAGCATCCAGCAATACCCACCAAAGCGAAATCGACACCCTGGCATCCAAAACTAGAGTTTCGAGGCAACGCTGGTCTCGTCGTCTTGCCACCCTCCTTGCACAAATCGGGAAACAGCTATCGGTGGCAGGTGGGGAGAGCCCTCAGCGATGCACCGCTAGGACCCGTTCCTGCAACGATTCTGGAGGCTCTGACGCCGGCACCAGCTAAATGTCCCGTCTGCGAGCCAGGCTACATTGCCGATCCAGAGGTGACCGTAGCCGGCTCGACGAAAGATTTCCTCGCAGGCAAGTGGGCAGAGGGACCGGGTTGGAACGAACGTCTGTTTCAAGCCGCATGCGATTTACAGGCTCGAAACGTCCCTCTGGCGGAAGCGTCGACGATGTTGATACAAGGAGCCCGGCCCTGGGATCGTGCTGAGCATGATAAAGCCGCACGAACGATTGACTCAGCATACGCTGTACGCCGAGAGCGATCCGTGAGATGAGTGGACAAAAAAGTGAGGAACCGAACTGATAAATGGACAGGAAAGTGCGCACCCTGCGACCAGAATGGACATATAAGTGCGTATCAAAGACGGCGCACATGCTATTTTCCCCGGTTTTTGAGGCTATTTCGCGACCCACAAAAGCCCACCAAAACCCTTAAGGGTTGGTGGTGGGGCTGCGGCGTTGGAACGCCGCCACCCCCAACCCTCCAAAAGCCATAGAGGGGTTACGAGAGTCCAGTCATTTTATCGTGTCACCGAGGGCTACATTGGTGTGCCAGATCAACCTTCGCCTTTCGAGCCGACTTGCCACCGAAGGAGCACTTCACTCGTCGATAACATATTGTTTCACAATCTCCAGATCCCCTTGATCCGAGGCGCGTATTCAAGACCACGGAGATTGTAGGCCCATGATTGCGGCAACTTTGGTGGGTCTGGAACGCGTTACTGGGGCTGTCGTCGCACCACGCTCCGATTGCGAGGCGAACCCTGCGAAGTTCCGTGCTGGCGACTGTGGACCGCCCCCCCTTTGCCCCTCAACGCGGGCGCGTTATGACGCCAACGCAACCATGGCCCGCCAACCAGAAAAAATGTTTTAGGCGTGCAGATAGCCCCAAAATGGCGATTTCTGGCCGCGGGGAGGGGATATACGGACAATGTCATCTTCGGCGAGTCCACTCCTGTGGCTATCCTCCCCGCATCGCCGCCCGAGACGAAATCGCCGTATGCCTGGCCTTGCAAAAGGTTTACGACGAACTGTTGCGACTGGCGGTGTCCTTGGTGGTTGCGTTCGCTCTCCTCCCTGACGCTGCCAAGTTGGGCGCGCCCACTGCTTCCAACGCTTGTGCCCTCCTACGCGCACCCGTCGACGCGGCGATCAAGCCTCGGGCGGGTAGCCGCCCCCTCGCAATACAGAAGACCCTGCCTTGGCCCCTCGCCAGCGTCGCGGACTTTGGCCAGGGGTGCGGACGGTGCTTGGGGCAGCGGCTGGGGTGGTTGAAAACAACGCCGCGCCCGTAGCTCAAACGACTGGTCTTCCAGGCCCTTGACCCTGGGACAGACCCTACGGCTGCGAGACGTCTTTCTGTGACTCAAGCCTGCGTTTCGAGGGGCGTTTTCCACCGCTGCTTACGTTCGTTCAACATCGCGCGGTACTTAGAAACCAACTACTGTGCGCGTCGTCAATCATTGACCGCCGTCAACGATTCAAGCAGTCCCCTAAATGGATTTGACGGGCACGAATCGGGGAGCGATAATCGAAAACGCTGCGGAAGGCGCTGGAAGGAATGACGATTATGTCGGACCCAACCATGTCTTCAGGTACCACACCGGTCGATGAATCCAAGAAAACCCCTGGCGTTACCGCTTTGATCAAGCGACTCAGCTTGATCTGGCGGAATCATCAGAAAAAAGGAATCGAAGTCCGGTATCGGATTGGGGAGTTGTTAAACAAAAAACTTGGCTCCGAGCGTCAAAAGTACGCGAAGTCGGTGGTCAAGCGCGTGGCGATTGAGCTCGGCATCAATGCAACCAACGTGTGTCGGTTTCAACGATTTGCTGAGAAGTTCGCGACCTACGAAGCGTTTTGTGACCAGCATCCCACTGTCACCTCCTGGACGGGAGTGCGCGACTTGATTACCGAGTCTCGCAAGCCCGTAAGCGGTGGCCGACGAGATTTTGCGTTAGTTCGATCGTTGCAATCAGCGGTCGCCTCGTTCAAGTCCCCGGAGCCTTTCGATTCGTCGAAGGCCGAGGAGATCAGTCGGCTGCTCCAAGAGTTATTCAATGCGGCAAGTTGCCGTGAAGAAGTACGAATGCCCGAACACAACGAAATGATTCAAGTCGCTTCATAGCCATCCTTGAAGAAGGTCATGGCCACCTCTAGCAGGTTCGACCTGACGGCACCCGTCGCCAGGCATACCGAGATTTGTTTTTGTTGGCGTCTTCCGCAGCCTTTTTTCTCAACCCTGATCGCGCTTGCTCGCCAAATGCTAAGAAAAAGCCTCACCCGCCCGGCCACGTTGGGCCGGGCGGACGAGACTTGATTGCGGTGGGTTAGTGCCGTCGATGATTTCGACGGTGTTGGTTTCCTTGATGGCTCGCCTGCTGAACACCCATTTGGTAGCCCAGGTATCCGGCAGTTGCGAGCAGGCCGAGGCCAAATATTAACTCCATACGGTCTCCTTTTCGGTTAAGTTTGTATTGTTCTCAGGCCTTTCCAGGCCCGGCATGGCTTGCGGTACGGGCATCCCCGCAGGCGACGGGATTCGCTGCCGAGTAGGGCAGATCGCACCGCTGATACTGACTGTTCGCGCGAAACGAAATGTAGTCGTCGCCAGTGAGGATCAGAGCGACTTGATTGGGGCGGGGTTCGCCGTCATCGCCTGCCACTGTTGTCGCTCTCTTTCGGCCTGATCAAGTCGATCAACTCGCTGGCCTGGCCGATCAACAGATCATCGGGCCGAGCAACACCGAAACGGTTACGCAACTCGCTGACGAGGTCGATGCGAAACTTACGGGAGATGGCGTGCAACGCTTTGACTTGCGACGCAGTCGCCATACGACCGTTGGGCCGCTGCTGCGAACCGTATCCGTTCTCCTGGCGATGGCCGTTGCCGTTGGCATAATCCAGGTGACCGTTTGTGGGCGGATACTGGCCGTTGGAGTGCCCTTTGGCAACGTGGCCGCTGCCTTCCAACTCCTCGTCGACCGACGCCTTGGCGATGCGGAACAGTTGCCGCACCCTTTCCCGCAAGGCGTCGGGTTCGCTCGCCAAGCCAGCTTCGACTTCGAGTTCCAAGTGGACGCTCGCACCTCGGGAACCGTAATTGGCTTCGCCGATCTTTCTCGACAAGCCGACGTTCAGTTTCAGCATAAAAATAACCTCGTTTGATCAGGTGTCGTTGGGGACGGAATCAGGCCGGTCGCTTCGCCATGCTCTCGCCAGGCGAAACGGCGACCAAGTCCTTCGGTGGATCGCCGCTCGCTCGGTCGAAAATGCTTGCCGGTGCGATAGCGGTCCTCCAGCGAGACGGCGTATCCATACAAATCAGGATCGCTCTGCGCCAGCTCAGCCAGTTCCGGCTTCTTCATCGCGGGGCAGAAAAAACACGCAGACTTCGCGGGAACGGGCAGGCCTTCGTCGGCGATCACACGCTGACATTTCTGGCGATCCCAGCCCCAATCCATCAGCGGATATTGGTATTCGTACTGGGGGTCGTCGCCCCGGTCGCCATATCGTCGGCGTTCTTCGCGGGCGTCAAAGCCGATCACTTTCTGGACCTTGAGGCCGGCCTCCCACGTCTCAATCGCCGGCAGCCAACGGCGAACGCGGTGGTCCTGCGGCTCGCGTTTCCATTTGATCGAGCAGCTCTTGCGGCCAAAAGCTAAGCTGGGCAGCGTCTCGTTTTGCCAACAGTTGCCGTAGAGCGAATCGTAAGGCGCGATCGGCGGCGTATAGCGGACAACCTCGAATTGCGGAAAGTCGACATCCCGCAGCCACTGACGAATGATGGGGGCGTAGAGGTAAGTTTCCGGCTTCTCGCCGCCCGTATCGGCGAACAGGATCAGATCGGGGCGGACGCCGCGGCGTTGGAGCCCAATCAACATGGCAGTGGAATCGACCCCCAAACCGTAAGCGACGACCAACGGCGGCTTAGGAGCGACCGAGCGGAAGAGAGGGTACTGCCGCATCAGGCGTCGATCGCCTGCAACGCGCGGATCGATAGCAATGCCGATTGCAGCGTCTTTGATTGGCGGCGATGACGTTTCAAGGCGGCGATCAGGTCCGAAACTTGCGACGAAGACTCGCGCAATGACGCCTTCACCGTCTCCGCCGACTCGATCAGAGAATCGACGCTGACCGTTTCGGTTTGATGGGATTCGACCTGCTTCGGCGCATGCTCTGGCTTGGTGGTGATCATGGCGTTGTTCCTTTCCTGCGGTATCGCAGTAGTGTGTTGTGAGGTCGGCGACTCAATGCGCGTCGCCTCGGGATCGGACGGGATGATTCCGGCTTTGCCGAGCACGGCCCAGAGGTAGGTGCGTGCCGGTTCGCGACAAAAGGCGGGCGATTCTTGCCCGGTGAGGTGCACGCTGCGAAAGCCAAGCCTCGCCGCCCGGCCCAGGTATTCGCGGTTCGTGGAAATGCGAATCGCATCGCCATCGCGCCGAGAACTGGTCAGCACAACTTCGGTCGGCTTGGCTTCGTTCGAGCCGATTGCACGCACGGACACCGCGCCGTTCAGGTCGACCGTCACCGGCCTGTTGAACTCGTCGTTGGACGGTAATCGCTGCATCGCGTTGGCCAGGAACGCCGCGTCCACATCCGACCAGTGCAGCGTCGAACCGGCGACGTTGGCTGTCGGCAACAGGTCGTCGACCTGCGGAAACCGGGCTTCCTTCTCGATCTTGAGCCAGACCGTCCAGGCTCCCGCGCGGAGCGTCACCCAGTCCTCAGTACAGCCGACTTCGATCGCCTCGCCGCCACTGAGGTCGCTGCCGGCAAGCAGACGGTTCGCCGGGATCAGCAACTCGCCATCCCAGGGAAAGGTGAAGCCGGATTGCACCAGCAGCTGCCGGCCGTCGCTGGCCGCAATCTGGCCATCGCCCCGCAGCCGCAAGTGATGAAGCGCGTACCGGGTGCCTTCCGCTGCCGTCGTCTCCACCGCATCGCGCAAGGCATGCAGCAGCGGCGGTTGGTTCGACTCCATACGTTCCGGCAGCGGCGGCAGTTCTGTGGTGTCAAGTCTCGCCGACTGGGCGACCTGTGGGATACCAGCGTCGTTCCATTCAGCGGTGACACTGTCATCCTTACACCGGAACTGCACCGGCTCGGCGCGGCCGCCTTCGCAATCGGCGAGCATCGACAGGCCCACGCAAAAAGCCTGCGGGACGAAATCGCCGGCGAGGCAATACTCGACCGCCGCGTGCTCGCCAACAGCCTGAATCTTGAGGCTTTTCGAGTCGGCGACAAACTTCACCGGCGGGCCCGTGCTCCGCGAGGTGATGTTCAGCGCTCGACGAAAGACAGAGCGTAGAACGCGGATCTGCTTTCGGGAAAGTGTTATCACCTGGGTCTCCCTTTGTTACGGTTACAAGATTGCTTTTGAGTAGGCCCACCATCTTCGGTGCCGCCTCGGGTCAATACATAGGCCACGGCGACCCAAACCGCGAGCATGACCGGCCCGGCGTGAATCGACGCGATCAGGCATGCCAGGGCGAGCGAAAACAAATACCGCAAGATCGCGGCGCGGTAGATCGGGTCCGTGTGGTATCCCGGCCCGTCGTCGTTGGATTGGTGACGGTTCACCATCATACGGACCCTCCCGCGTCGCCGAGCTTTGCTGCCGCTGGGACGTTATCTTTGTGGTCGAGTTGTGGGTACGGTTGTAGACGCACTGGGTACTCCAAAGGAAAGAGCGGCCGCCTCAAGCTGTGCGGCCGTGCAACGTCCAAACCGCCTCGCGACGTGGCGAGACGGGCAGGATTGACTCACGCTGCCCGACGCAAGCGACTGAACGAAGCTACTGCCAGGCTTCAGGCCGCCCGCTGACGTCGAAAAGGCGGCTGGTCGACGAGCGCCACGTTGCGTTCGAGATCGCACTGGTCCCAGTCGACGATCTGCCGCATCCGGTCATCCGGCTCGGGGTCAAAGTTCGACTCCGCCGGATCGGCCAGACTGAAACCCATCCGGCGAATGTCGCCCAGGGATTCGCCGGTGGCGTTGGCGACACATTGGTCGAGTTGGTCTTGGGTCATCGCGTTTGCTCCTAGGGTCAAGAAAGAGAAAACGCCGCCCCAGCGCGGGGCAGCGTGAAAAACACACTGCCCCGTGTCGGGGCGTGAACGAAGAACGTGAGCGGCTTGGTCTGACTACGCCGCCAGCCACTCGCCAGCGAGTAGATTGAGCGTGGTGTCGGCGTCGACCGGCGCGCCCCGCAGCCAGCGGGTAAACTGGTGGACCATCAGACCGGCGGCGATCGAGGCGGCGTAGCTGGTCGAGCGCGACGTGCAGCTTCCCCGCTGGGCGTCGGCTTGCGGGAACCGTGTTTGGGCGTACGGCGATCGCCGCATTGGCAATTCAACTGTTGTCTCGTTTGCTACAATAGTTTGTAGTCCAAGGCCGTTCGCTTCGGTGAGGAGCGGCGACAGACAATCTCCCCGTTGGCGGACTGAAAACGTGCTTCGGTGCGATGATCGGACTGATACACTTAATCCACGCGGCGGCCGTGCCAACCGTCGGGCGACCACTTAACATGCCTGTCGTAAACCTCCTGAGCGATAATGCCAGCTATCTGCCATTTGACGACGTTCTCACGCGTCTTCAAGGCAACTTTGAGTACGTTGAATTAGACTACAAGACGGGTCGTAAAGAGACGCTTGCACTCTTGGATAAACTGATTCAATTGGATGCGCCGCAAGAGTCGATTGACCGGACAGCCGCGGCCGCGGATCAAGCCGTCCTGATCACGGCATGGGATGGAGAGCGGAAACCTGAAAACGGTATTCAATTTGTCTGGGAACCCGATAGTATGCTCACTGTTCAGCACCCTCCAAAGGCTCGCAGATATGTAACGCGTGCTGGCCGGGCTTTGGGTTACAAACTCGAAGAATGGTGAGCTAAAGCCCATCCGTCGAATGTGGCACAGACTTTCGCCGGCGGCGTCGGCGACTTGGCGTTCGAGTTCTGGTTGGGTTATATCGGCAACTGCATAAAGAGGAAACCTACCTCCCCAGGAACAGTCGGGGCGGCCGTGCAGGAAACACAACCGCCCCGATGGGCGAGTTAAAATGGAAAGCGATCTGCAATACAACAACGATGGTAGAAAGCAAATGAGTCGCAAAGCCGAAAAAGCCGACGTCGAGAGCATTCGCGGCCTGCTGCGCGAATACTATGCGGCGGCGGTTGAAAAGGATTGTTCCCGCTTGCGATTGGACGCCGACATGGTCCCTGCGGCGATGGTGGATCGCGTCGAGAACGATGGGTCTGTTCTCTGGAAAATGCTTCCTTCGACGATCAAGCCCGCCGAAATCCGCCGCCTTGAATCACGTTTGCGCTATCCCCTGCCGCCGATGTATCGGGCGTATCTGCAATCGTATTTTCATCTTTTCAGCGCCCTCGTTCCCGTCGACAGCACCTGCGGGCAAGGCGGGGTCGGTTTCGCTTCGATGCCGTGTGACGACCCCCTTTGGACCTTCAATGGTGCATTCGAGGAAGCGAATGTCTGCTTTGGCTCTCGCCTTCAGCAGCGATTGTTAAAACTTGGCTTCCCGCTGATCGGCTGGAGCCTTGACGATCGTCTCGCGCTGAATACACATTCCCCAGACGACGAAGGCGACTATCAGATCATTGCGATTAGCAACGCGCTAGACGACGAGGTTTTCGACTCGATTACTGGCGATCCGCTTCACTTTGAACTGGATGACGTCTGGCAGCACACGCAGCCGGTCTGCGAGTCGTTTAAAGAGTTTGTTAACATCTACTTCCGGTTATAGACGGGTTACCGGTGTCGCGAAGGGTTTCTGGAAGCACGAGCCAAATCTTTTCCAGCCAGTTCCGCTCCGCCGCCAACGCCTCAGACCTTTGTGCAAACGGTCCCAGGAGGGGACCATTAACGGGCGACAAGTCCGCCGTCCAGCAACCGTCTGAGGTTGGTTCTACATGCGAGCCGCGTTCGATCGTCACTGCCCCCAGTTGGCGAACATCCACCGCCTCGCCATAGACACAGCGGATGCGACCGTTTGCTTGAACAAGCAGTTCCATACAAACCTCCTTTACCGGGGTCGCCGCTGAATGTTGCGGCGGGGACGGTCGACCAGCAGACCATCCAGCGACGACTGCACCGTCGCCAGCTGGGTGGCGATCTGCTGCCGCAACACGCCGCTGTCGCGAAGCTCCTGGGGAGCCACGCCGCCAACGATGCTCTGCGCCCGGGCCACCAGTGCATCGAGTTGCTCGTTTGAGCCGACGTTCAGTTGCCGGAACCGGTCGAAGAACTCAGTCATGTTGACGACCGCCCTGTCGCGGAAGACTTTGGGCTTGCCATCATCCTCTCCGCCGAGCCGCTCGGTGAGGTGATTGACCAGCTTGGCTAGTTCCTCCATGAACGCCGCTTCGGCCAGCTGCACGGCCTGGTCGAAACGTGACTGCACCCGGCGACATTCCTGTTCGTACAACTCGGGGCTGAGCTGTCGCAAATAGTCGGGCGGCTCCACGCTGGGATAGTCGTGCTCGATGCCGAACAGACCAACAAGCGTCGCCGGGTAATCACCGACATCGAACAGGTCGCCCAGTCGCCTCCGCGCCGCGTCACGAAGTTCGTCGTAATGCCGATCCAGCTCAGACACCGCTTCCTCCAGGTCGGTGCCGAAACTGGCGATCTGGTTGTCGAAGTCGGTGATCGCATCCTGGCGAATCAGGCGAATACCGGGCTCGGGATACGGCAGCGACACGCCTTTCCAGTAAGCGACGGCCCGGCCTCGGATCGCCGTCACGGCCTTGTACGCCGCATGCGAGGTATCCAGCAGCTTCTTGCCGGCGGACAGAAACTTGCCTTCGGCCCCGAACGAGTCGGCCGCCTGGTTCTTCTGGTGCGCGTTGAGCGACTTCCGCACGCCGAGCCAGTTGAAGCTCAGGCGCGCGGCGGCCATGGTCGTTCGTAGGCGATTGGCGGCAGGGGAACGAGTTTGGTTAGCGGGTTCTTCAAGCGTTGCGGTCATAGAACTTTCTCCTGGTTCTCGGAAATGAAACGATGGTGGCGTAGAATGAATGCGCAAGAGTCGCCCCAAATCACTTGGCGAGCGAGACATGAAATGACAGACGGGTCAGCGATGCAACCGTTATGGTTTCCCGATTGGTGTGAGGATGTCGCCCGCAATGGCTTTCCGACAGTTCAGCAACTGCGGCGCGGTATTCTCCTCGGTTGCATTGCTCAGTCTTTCTGGCTGGTCAAAGAGGAGCCGGTTTTTGAGCTGTTCTGGGCGGACGATATCTATCTGGACGATCAAATGGGAGGCGAACGCTGGGCGGTCGCGTTTTCCGAAGCGGGAGCGGTGGCTGTGTTCTATTCCAGTGAGTCCTCTCGTAATCCCTACCCAGAAGGAAGGCCGCCATACGACCAGTCCTGGTACTTTGAGGGAATGCCCAATCGCTTGGAGCCAGCCAAGAGAAGGGCCCTCTCGTACATGCTGGATTTGGAGTTTCGGCTTGGCGGCTCGAACGCGGTTGTAACTTCGGCGATGTGGGCGGACACAGAGGCTTTCACGGCGGTGGAATCTTGGCCGGAAGTCTTCTACCACAGTTGTTGGGCTTGCCACCAGCAGCTCTTACCTCCCGAGGTCGCTCTCGCGGAGTGGTGGGAAGGCATGGAGTTGCCCGAGTCCGGCATCGGTGCTGCGCGATCACTCTATGAACGTCGACTTGCATCTATGGACCCCGAAATCTTCGTCGAGCCACGGGAATGGCAGCGATACCTCGAAGTCATTGAAAGCACCCCCGATCCTCGTAAAATCGCTGCCGCTCGCGAGCTTCTAGCTGGAGTCGGCATTGTTCTCCCGGAGAACACAAACGGCGGCATTTCGCATTAGCAATGAAATGGTCGAGCAAGGTGAGAATAAATAACGATGAGAATCACCATTTTGGATGACGAGCCATGTCGCCTTGAAGCCATGCAGGCGGTTCTGGATAGACTTGAAGACCCGCCGAATGTGTTTACATTCGATAATGCTCCTGACATGATCGAATGGCTCAAGGATCACTCAGCATCCTGCGATCTGATTTGTTTGGATCACGACCTGGGGCCGAATCGAACTCGCGACGGAACCGATTTCGACCCGGGCATCGGTCGAGATGTTGCCGACTTCCTAGCCAAATGCAAACCCGTCTGTCCGATCGTCATCCACACGACGAATACCGAGGCGAGGCCGGGAATGATCGCCGTACTAGAAGAGGCCGGCTGGCAAGTGGCCTACGTCTCGCCTTACGAGGACTTGCTCTGGGTGTGCGAAATATGGGCCTCCGAGGTGAGGCAACGCCTTGGCGACAGGGCGGCAGGGTAGCTTTTGACTCTTCTACAACTCCTGGTTCCTTCTCATGCACCCGATCATTCCAGATGCACCAATGGCCGGGCGGGAGCTTTTTCTTGCGATGTTGCTCGGCCCGCGGCGACCGGAGTCCGAAACTCCGGAGACGAGAACTGCCTGCTAGAACCGCCGATCATGGGGCGACTCGCCGCGACGACATCGAGCATCGCCGCCAGCTGAGGGGCCGTCAAATACATCTGGCAGGACGCCGACATTATTGACGGCGGTCAATGTTTCATGGAAATCGCTGACTGCCCCGACGTCCGTGTCGAGGCTGCTCGCGCGAAAACAACAGGCAAGTGTTGTCAGTTATTCGACGAATCAAGACTCACAATGCAATCAAGCTCCTTGGCGGCGCAAGCAACCTGCAACTACCACCCCCCTTCCGAAGCAGGTAGACTAAAAAACCTAGTCGCTACGAGTTTCGAGGCACGGGTCGCACCTTGGATCAATCCGCCAAACAGCTTGATCTAATCGCCGATAAGTTTGAGGCTGGCGATTTTCCGACATCGGGCCGCAGTACCCGCTGCGCCGAGACAGTAGAGACGTACCAGGTGAAAGGCCGGAAAGTGTCACGCAAACTGCTAATCTATTCTCTGATGCTGGGCCTCGTGGGATGTGCGGATTCCACTGGCAAGCTACCAGCACCGGCAGTTCCGGCAGACCGAGCCGAGACCAGCCCAGCCCCTGCATGGGCAGGCTGGCCGGCAGACGGTCCGCCGCCTGCGATTGTTCCCTTCGACGCCGACACAGCGAAACAGCACCAGCAAGCCTGGGCCACTTATCTGGACGTACCCGTCGAGCGCGAACTTGAGCTGGCGGAAGACGTCAGAATGAAGCTCGTGTTCATTCCGCCTGGCGAGTTTCAAATGGGGAGCAACGATGATCAGGAGCCAGTTGCCGTTACTCTGACTCAGGGTTTTTACTTGGGGGAAACCGAAGTCACCCAGGCACAATGGACGGCGGTGATGGAAACGAAACCATGGACCGGAGAAACGTTCATCAAAGAAGGTCCGGCGTACGCGGCGAGCTACATCAGCTGGAATGACGCCATTGATTTTTGCACGAAGCTCACCGAGCAAGAGCATGCGGCGGGACGTTTAGCCAAGGGTTGGCGTTACGCATTGCCGACCGAATCGCAGTGGGAATACGCTTGCCGCGCCGGTACGACAACCGCCTACTATTTCGGCGACGACCCGGCGCACCTGGGCGACTATGCCTGGTTTTACGACAACGCCTATGACATTGGAGCGAAGTACGCGCACGAAGTGCGCTTGAAGAAGCCGAACGCGTGGACCTTGTACGATATGCACGGCAACGTCTGGGAATGGTGCCGGAACGGGTATCAGTATGACCTTCCTGGCGGGATCGACCCCGCTTCCGTCGAGGGCTCGGACCGGGTGTACCGGGGCGGTAGCTGGAACAACGCTGCCGGGATCTGCCGGTCGGCGTACCGTTCCGGGGTCGTCCCGTCGTCGCGGATCTACGACCTGGGCTTCCGCCTGGCCGCAGTTCCAGTCGGCGGAGCCGAGCAAGAACCGGTGAGCGAAAGCCGGTAGGCCGGAAGAGGCGGAGCCCCCGGACTTCGGTGCGTTAGGCATGGATGAATGACTGAGGGTGAAAGTCCCTTTTGGAACTTGTTGGAGGTAACCAAGAGCTGGAGGCAGCTGCACGAGATCAACGCTGGCAACGGCGCAGATCTATCCCGGCGAGGGCGTGTGGAGTGGAAGCCCGAGGCTTACCGCAGCACCGAACGCAAGTGAAGCCTCGTAAGGCCAGCCTGTCTGGGTTAGCGTGCTCCGTAGCGCGACGCCCGATTTCCAACCGTGGCAGGAGGGTATTGAGGACGGCGGCGGGAAGTTGCACATCCTTATGCGGACAGTGCAGGAACTCCTGGGCCACCAGGATGTTCGGACTACCATGATTGACACACATGTGCTCAACCGCGGTGTTCGCAGCCCCGCCGACGGGCTGATTCGCGATCCCGCTGAGCGATAGGCTGAAACAACCTATTGCGCAGAAAACCGCGTGACCTGAGAGCAACTGCCTGTTACTATTGAACTTACCGTAAACGAACGACCGAGTGTTAGGCTGACAACCTTGCAGCCTATAAGTAATAGGCTGATCATCCTAAAAACAAGTTATCCCACACTTAGCTGATGGTTAAACGGTTTCCAAACCTTTCTGAGATCGCTGCTGCTTTGCATGCCGCGAATGAGCGTCCAGACACGATACGAGACGCTGAACTCCGAAACCTAACTCAGGTATTGCGCGCATCGTACGACGAGCAGTTCCAACGTGACTACAGTGATCTATCGCACGACTATCTGGTTGCAAGTGATGGCTGCGATCTGCAGCAGGACATTGCCATAGCGTTGTCACACTTGCCGAGCGGTGCTGCTGATTGGATCGTATCGGACCTGGTTCGTTTTTTTGCGAGCGATCCCCAGTTTTACGAGTTGGCTCATGCTCTACTTGCCCTTGCGTTTCCGCCAACAGCAACGGACGTAGAGGACGTATTCGTTCACGGAGACATGCAACAGGATGTTCTCGCGGCTTTGATACGTAATGAAGAGATTTGGCGGTCGGACATGACGTTTCGCGATCGGCTTACCCAATACGGCTTGCCAACTCACCGCGAGGGCGTTACTAGACTCATTGATGAGGCTGGGAGTTTGGGATAAAGTTTGAGGCCATGCAAGCAATCCTCCAAACAATCCGCGACCGGCTACACCCTACGCCGTACCCGCAAGCCGTCGAAGACGCGGATGGTCTTCCGCTGTTGCTCATTCGCCGATCATGGTTTGGTTCGAAGTATGCGCTGGCAGTTATCCCCTACCACTCGCAGCACGCGACGTTGGCCCAAGTGGGACAAATCCGTCGTGCAGTAGACGCATTCACTGACTCATCTTTTTTATCCGGTTGCGGGTTGATCATCCTGTTTGTCGCTCCAGAGGACGGCTGGCCCGCTGCGGATGCAGTTCCTAAACCCGACCGTCATGGACTCCGCAGCACAATCGTACAGGGATTGATCTGGCTCGACCCCGACACAGGCAAGTACCGAATGGGCCGAAGCTCGTGGGGACCGGTCAAGTTCGGAAACATTCAGGGACAGGTCACAGCCATTCAGACCATGCTCGACGAGTGGCCCCTAACCAATCGCTCCAGTTGACCCGCAGATGTTTGGCAGTTCGTGCATTTTCCGGTCCGCGAATGTAAAATGAGCTGCAACCCTGCTCACCGTGAGCGGGCAACTGAGCTTTTGCGTTGAGGAGGCATCCATGCCTACTCAACGTTGCGATTGAGCTCCTCGAGGGAGCTACGGTCGCGACAAACCTGTTGGAGCACCGGTCCCAGCAGGCTGGCCCGGCGAATCGCCGGTGCTACCAGGCGTGTCGGGCGGTCCGGCATGTCTCAGTTTCCCTCTCGGACGCCTCCGGGCGGCCGACGGTTGACAGGTACACTTCGGTCGAACCGCACCAGCCGCAGGTGCAAATGGTCCGGCATGAACGCCTCCTCAACCAGCGATTGGAACGGAAGTCGCAGCGCGGTAAAACGAATGGAACGTTTTCTGCGACCCCGCTCAATCGCAACGTTCAGCCACAGGGGCGCAAGCGGTGGGCTTTATTCCGAAAGACTCGCGATGGTACCTCGCCGACGTGGTGCTCGAGCACCGGATTGACGGGGACTTGCAGAACGTTGTCCATGTTAACACCCACTTGGTGGAGGCGGGCTCGCCGGACGAGGCGTACTCCAAGGCGCTGGCGCTCGGCCACAGCGGCGAAAACGAGTACGAGAACACCGACGGCCAGCACGTCCGCACGCTGTTCCGCGGGCTTCGCGAACTGAGCGTCATCCACGAGCCGCTGGGGGATGGGGCGGAGCTGATGTACACGGAGCAGGTTGGAATACCTGAGGAGCGATTGCGGTCGTGGGGCCGTCCGCGGGAGTCGCTGGCGGTGTTCGCCCCGATCACGGACAAACGCGACGCGCCGAACTACCTCCCGCACATGTTCAAGACCCTCGTCGATGGTGAGTCCGCTAGCTCCGAGCAGGCCGAACCCGGCGCTGCACCGGACGGGCCCATTTGATTTGTTTCCCGTTGTTCAGCGGTTGTCCGTATGTCCTTTTGGTGTCGCGTCCGGGCGGGTGATTTCTATCTTTCGGCAGGGAGAAAATGTTGATGAGCCAACCGTGGGTGATTCTGACGCGGCGCTATGGCGGCGACACTCGGAGCCCGAGCGTGGCCCAACTCGCTGAGGCAGTTGCGGAACTGTATCACGAGATACTGCCCGGCATGACCGAAAACGACTACGCCGAGCATGGGGCCGCCTCATTGTGCCACGGTTTCGACGATGGGCCGATGTACGTGCTAGAGGTCGATCGCCTTCGCGAGGTCACCTGGGAAGAGTGGGGCGACCAAGACTATGAGCAGGAACTAGCCCCGCCGCGGAGAATGCGTGAGGTTACAGAAGACCAAGCCCTTCGGCTTTGGAGTTGGTTGGCCGAAGGGCAGATCGATCGGGTCCGGTCGCTGCCGTGGGAGTAGCCGCCGAACAATCCGTTCCACTCGACTGGGGCCGATTCTCGCTTCATCAGGGTTCAAGGTTTCACCTGCGGCCCCGGCGAGTGAACTTTTGCGTTCGCCGCAACAAGGAAAGCCTAAACCTGATGCTTGCCATCGGTGATACCGTTACCGTAGAAGTGACATCCCCGCAGGTGTTCGGCGTTTTCTGTCGGTACGCATCGAACGACATGCTTGTCGTGATCCCTGAGACGTCGTGGATCGCTTCGTTCAACTCATGCCTGCAGTTCGCCGACACTGGTGATCAACTTACGGTCAAAATAAAGAACATCGACAAACCTGCCGGCAAGATTGCCGCCAGCATAAAAGACCTACACCCGGACCCATGGACCAATGGAAAGATCATTGTTGGCGCAATCTATGATGCGCGGTTTGTGCGATTTGTGGCGATCTCCGATCGATGCAATGACAATCCGGCATACTTGATCGAGTTGTTCCCGGGATCATATGCGATGCTACCGGCTCGCGACCGTGAACTGTCCTATGGTCAGGTTGTTGCGGTCAAAATACTAGCAGCTGATCTTCGGAAGTCCTCCGTAGTGGTGGACTGGGCGTGAAAGAGCGGCGAAATCGGGTAGCCAGGCGGGTTTCCCCGCCCGGCCCCCACACCACCGTACATGCGCGTCCGCATACGGCGGTTTAACGAAGGGGAGCAAGCTGAGCCCAGAGTGTCTTCAGGCTTAACAGTCCTTGTTCTGCGACCCACGCGTTATTCAGTCCGACGCCGCTGGCAATGGTTTTGGCCATGTGCCAGTAGCTCTGACGACTGCGTGCGAGGCGTCGAGGAGACCTGCCGTCAGTTATTCGACGAATCGCGGCTCACGCGCCGCCGAGTCTTGCCGCTGCCGTCGCGGTGCTGGTAGATGCCAGGATGACTGGCGTCGAGGCACCGGCCGCTGGCCCAGGTGCGCAATCGCTCGACGGATTCGGCGGCGGTGACCGCGACGGGGACGACGTTCTGCGCGGCTTGCAACAGCGGCACATCGAGCAATGCCGCCAGACGGCAGCAGGCCCGGATTTCGGCGCCGGTGAAGTTGTCGTCTTGCGGCCGCCGTTGATTCGGTTCGATCTCGAACAGCTGGAGATAGATATGCCAGATCGCATCCTTCTCCTCACGGCTCGGCAGGTCGACGAAGAACACGCCGTCAAACCTTTCACTGCGGCCGAACTCCGGCGGCAGCTTGCTGACGTCGTTGGCCGTGCAGACGACGAACACATCGCTTTCGTGATCGCTGAGCCAGCTGAGGAACGTCCCGAACATGCGCGACGATACGCCCGAGTCGCCGCTGCCGTTGACGCCGGCGAACGCCTTCTCCACTTCGTCGATCATCACCACGCAGGGGGCCATGGCGTCGATCGTCTTCAGAGCGTGGCGGGTTCGCTCCTCGCTTTGGCCGACGAGCGAACCCATGAGACTGCCGACATCCAGAATCAAGACCGGCCGCCCGACTTCACTGCCGAGCGCCTTGCAGAACTGCGACTTCCCACAGCCAGGCGGCGACAACAGCATGACACCGCGGGGCCGCTTGAGCGGGTTGTCGCGCGTCGGTTGCAAGAGCGCCCTTTTGGTGAACGCCTTCAACGCCGACAATCCGCCGAGTCGGCTGAAGTCATCGCCGCCGCGGTAGAGCTGAAGCGTGCCGCTCTTCTTGAGCATCTGGGCCTTCTGTTGCCAGAGCGTAGAAGCCGTCAGCCGGCCTTCGCGAACGAGCGACAGGCTGAACGCGTTCTCGGCCTCGTAGCGAGTGAGGCCCACGGCGGCGTCGAGCAGCGTTTCCCGTTCGCGGCCTGCGGGGAACTCGCCTTCCTCGGTGGCGATGCCTTGGGCGATCTCCTCCAGTTGCTCGCGGCTGGGCAGTTCATGCTCCAGCACGACGAACAGCTTTTCGAGCTCGACCGGCAACGAGACGACCGGGGCCAGCACCACGATGATGGTCCGGTTCTGCTTGCCGGTGACAACCTGTTGCGCCAGGGCCTGCACGATCTCCGCCGATTGCAGGAACCGGTGGAAGTTCTGAAGCACCAGGATGGCGGTGCCGTCCGGCGTGGCCAGCGAGTTGACGGCCCTGATCGCCGCCAGCGGGTCGCTGGCGTTGGCTCCCGTCTCGGTGCCGGGAATCTTCAATCCCTGCTCGATGTCCCAGGTCGCCATTCGCCAATCTTCCTGGCGGCAGAGCTGCGCCATGGCGACCAGGGCATCCTGGTGCTCGTGCGATTCAATCCAAAGACCGGTGAAGCACGCCCGCACGTACTCCGCCAGGCGGTTCGTAAACGTCATAGAAAACTCCTTCGTTCGACACGATGAAAATAGGTAATGAATGCCCGCCACGCAGCAAGCCGTTACTCGCCCTGGCGAACCTGCTGCTGGTTCGTACCGGTCTGATGGAACTCAACCTTGAGCACTTCGTCGGTCTGCTGGCCGAGGGCCTGCTCGATAAAGCGACTCGCGTCCCGACATTCCGAGCCGACGAAGCCTTTGGTCTCCACCCGCGTCTGGCCGTTGGGCGTCACGATGATCTCGATCGTCTTGCTGCTCATACGCCACCTCCGACGTTGACGGTCAACTTCACCGAGCCGTCTTCCAGCGACTGCTCGGTCACGCTGTGGCCCTTCTTCCGGGCTTCAATCTTGACCCGCTCCACGGCGTAGTTTTGAAGGAACTGATCAAGGTGAACCTGCTCGCCCCACCTGCCTCCGAAGTTATCGAAGCGGAGCTGGCCGTTGACGAGGTCGCAAACGACCCGATACCGCCAGCCGGGCAACTCCACGCCCAGGCCAATAACCGTGCCCTGGTACAAGCGATGGCTGCCGATCACCGGCGACGGCAACTTCAACCGCTCGCACGCAGCGCGCACGGCGACCAGGTCGCGAACCTCCGTCTGAATCTGAACAATGTGCGACATACGCGTCTCCACAAGTCAAACTGCGGCGAGCCGACACCGACCCGCCAAGAAACGAAAAAAGCCCCGCAATCACCGACCAAAATCGGCAATCACGGGGCAACAGGGGCCAAAAGGCGTCTCGCGGGAGCTAAGCCATTGGCCCATCTTACTTGACGCAAAAAGGCCTTGAATTCAGCATAATCGGTGCATCCGTTGAGCATCGTGGGCAGGCTTCTGCCCAAAATCAGGTCCCTCTGCTTTCGGAGGGTGCGTAGGCCTTGCTAGACTGTCGTACCACTCGGATAAGGGGCGACCTTTCCATGCATCGAAGACACCGCAAATTGGATAATCTGAGTGACGATGTAATAACCGCCGAAATGGGCTGCGGGTGAGAAGTTTGCTATACGTCGGAACCGTTGCCCGCCGTTCGTATGGACCTCACATAGAAGGTGTTGCTAATAAGGGGCCGCAATGGATGTCTTCAAGCTACGCGACGATGTCATTCACAATTATGCCGAATACGTTCGTAGCTTTGTTCAAATACGCGAGCCGCTGCTTAAGCAGTTTGTTAGCGATAGCCTTACCGATCAGGCGCTTTGGCCGCAGCCGCTCATTCAGATGAATCCTGGTTTTGATGCGGGAGGCTGGATCGACGACCTTGTTGACGATGGCACGCTGCATCCAAAATGCAAAAGCGTCTTTCGCATCAAGTCCGAACAAGACGCTTTTGGATTGCCGATGCGACTGCACCGGCATCAGGTCGACGCGATCCGCGAAGCCAACGCACGTCGAAACTATGTTCTGACAACGGGCACAGGCTCGGGGAAAAGCCTTGCCTACATCGTCCCCATTGTCGACCACGTGCTGCGCCACGGGAGCGGCAAAGGCATTCAAGCGATCGTCGTGTATCCGATGAATGCCCTGTGTAACAGCCAGTACGGAGAGCTCGAGAAGTTTCTCACCACAGGTTTTGGCGAAGGCAAGGAACCGGTACGTTTTGACCGGTATACGGGACAGGAGAGTCGGGAGAAGCGGGAGGCGATCACCCACAATCCGCCCGACATTTTGCTCACCAACTATGTCATGCTGGAACTCCTGCTGACGCGTCCCTTTGAGCAAGCACTGGTCCAGTCGGCACGCGGCCTGAGCTTCCTGGTGCTGGACGAATTGCATACCTATCGAGGCCGGCAAGGAGCCGATGTCGCCTTGCTGGTGCGCCGCGTTCGTGAAGCCTGCCATGCGCCGGGCATGTTGTGCGTGGGCACTTCCGCCACCATGGCCAGCGGCGGCACGCATGACGAGCAGCGGGTAGAGATCGCTACAGTGGCCTCGCGTCTGTTTGGGGCAGAGGTCGCCAGCGGTTCGATCATTGGCGAAACTCTGACTCGCGAGACCGCCGAATTGGACTTCCAGAACGCCCAGGTAGTTTCTCGTTTGCGGGAGGACATCGCGCGCACGGTTGACTTTCCGACGGACTACGACGAGTTCATCGCGGCGCCGATTGCAAGCTGGCTGGAAGACGCCTTTGGCCTGACTCGCGAGCATGGAACGAATCGCCTCATCCGAGCCCAGCCGCTTCCGATTCAGGGGCCCGCCGGCGCTGCGCAGCAACTTGGCAAAGTAACCGGTCTGACCTCGGAGGCGTGCGAGACCGCCATCATGCGCTGGCTGCTCGCAGGTTGTAACTGTGAACCGCATGCCGAAACCAGAAAGCAGCCGTTCGCCTTTCGATTGCATCAGTTCATCAGCCGGGGCGATTCGGTCTTTGCCTCGCCGGAAGAAAACAGCACGCGTCACCTTTCGCTCAGCGGGCAGCAATTCGTTCCCAATAGTGAACGAAGCAAAATCCTGCTCCCGTTAGCATTTTGCCGCGAATGCGGAGCCGAGTACTACTCCGTCTGGAAGTCGACCGATACCGGTACGGGGCGCGTCCATTTTCGGACGCGGGAACTAAGCGAACGCGTTGATGATCCGGCCGAAGGAGAAGCGGGTTTTCTCTATCGCGATTCCGAAAACCCGTGGCCAGACGACCCCGATGACCTTGCCCAGCGACTTCCCGATGACTGGCTGGAAGAGCATCGCGGTCGGCTTCGCGTCCGCAGTAACCGAAGAGATGATACGCCCCAGCCCGTTGTCGTGGCCCCGGATGGCGGCGTGAGCGCGGACGGCCTCGTGTACTGGTTTACACCGACGCCGTTCCGGTTCTGTCAGCATTGCGGCGTTTCCTACAGAGTCCGTCGCGGTTCTTCCGACTACGGTCAGCTGGCGACCCTGGCGAGCGGCGGACGCAGCACTGCCACAACCATCCTCAGTCTGTCGAGCGTGCGCTATCTGCGCGAAGAACCAACACTTCAAGATTTCGCGCGTAAACTCCTGAGTTTCACCGATAACCGCCAGGATGCTTCGCTTCAGGCGGGCCATTTCAATGACTTTGTCGAGGTGAGCCTGCTGCGATCCGCGCTCTACAAAGCGGTTGCCGCAGCGGGGCCTGATGGCGTCGCTCATGACGAGCTGACGCAGCGCGTTTACAAGTCCTTGAATCTTCCGTTTGAACTGTTCGCCCGGGAGCCAGGCGTGCAATTCGCACAGCGTGCCGACACCGAACGCGCTTTTCGGAATGTGCTCGGGTATCGGCTCTACCGCGACCAAAAACGAGGCTGGCGGGTTACCTCGCCCAATCTTGAGCAATGCGGTCTGCTCCGCATTGAGTATCCGTCGCTCATGGATCTGTGTCAGGCGGAGAGTTTCTGGAGGGGGACACACGCGGCATTGACTACCGCGACGCCCGAGACCAGGGAGCGTATCGCCCACGCACTACTGGACTATCTGCGTCGTGAACTTGCGATCGACGTAGACTACCTGACCACCGATTTCTTCGAACGGCTGCAGCAGCAAAGCTCGCAACGATTAAAGGAGCCCTGGGCGATGGACGAGCAGGAACGACCAGAGGTCGCGTCCGCCGTATTTCCCCGCAGTCGACGGCCCTATGATCGTCAGTTCTACACTTATCTTTCCGGGCGCAGCGGCTTTGGAATCTATCTGGGTCGACCCAACACGCTCCCTGAATTCAATCGCTCAACGGGACACCTCCGGCTGACCGATAAAGACACCATTATCCAGGATCTGTTCCGTGTACTGGCCAATGCGGGATACGTCGTTCGGGTCGTCGAACCTGCGGACGGCGAGGACCAACCAGGCTATCAGTTATCTGCCTCAGCCATGCAGTGGTTCGTCGCCGAGGGCAAGGTCGCTTTTCACGATCCAATTCGGGTTCCGAATCCGCCACAGGACGGTTCACGCACGAACGATTTCTTCGTCAATTTTTATAAGTCGGTAGCGGGGGAACTGCGCGGCTTGGAAGCGAGGGAGCACACGGCGCAGGTGCCGTATGCGGAGCGTGAACGTCGCGAGAGAGATTTTAGTTCGGCCAAACTCCCCGTGTTGTACTGCTCTCCCACCATGGAACTGGGCGTCGACATCCGGCAATTGAACGTCGTCAACATGCGAAATGTGCCGCCGACGCCCGCCAACTATGCCCAAAGGAGCGGTCGGGCAGGACGCAGCGGCCAACCCGCTTTTGTACTGACCTATTGCACCTCGGGCAGTTCGCACGATCAATATTTCTTCCGTCAGCCGGAACGGATGGTCGCCGGCGCCGTCAGCCCGCCTCGCCTTGATTTGGCCAATGAGGATCTGGTACGCGCCCACGTTCACGCCATCTGGCTGGCAGAGACCGGCGAATGGCTCGGCAATTCGTTGACGGACCTGCTGGACGTGGAGGGCGCCAATCCACCGCTAACGATGTTGCCCAGCAAGAAAGCAGGGCTGTCCAAAGCGTCCGCCATTGCAGCGGCTCGAGGCAAAGCAGAGTCGGTGCTGGAAACGATTTCGACCGAACTCGCGGGCACTTCCTGGTACAAGGAAGATTGGCTCAAACGAACGCTCGATCATACGTTGCATGCGTTTGAAGATGCGTGCCAGCGCTGGAGAAGCCTGTTTCGCGCTGCCAAAGATCAGTTTGAAAGGCAAAACGCCATCATCGGCGATGTTGCCTTGCGCCCGCAGTGGGACGAGGCGCGTCGATTGCGACGCGAGGCGGAGGCCCAGCTTGAATTGTTGACCGACGCCCAGAATGTGTCGCAGTCGGATTTTTACTGCTACCGCTACTTTGCCAGTGAAGGCTTCCTGCCCGGCTACAACTTCCCTCGACTTCCCCTGTCGGCATACATCCCCGCACGACGACGTATGAAAGGCCAGGATGAGTTCCTCTCGCGACCTCGATTCCTGGCAATCTCGGAGTTTGGACCTCGCAGTATTATCTATCACGAAGGCTCACGATACATCGTCAACAAGGTGATTCTTCCCATCGCCGAGGGCGACTCGCCGCTCACCAGCGCCGCCAAGCAATGCGCAGACTGCGGCTATATGCACGAATTGAAAGGGGGCGAAGCAGGGCCCAATCGTTGCGAAAACTGTCACAGCCCTCGACTGACAAGAATCGACTCGCTGCTTCGCCTGCAGAACGTCGCTACCAAACGCCGAGACCGAATTAGTTCCGATGAGGAAGAACGGCTGCGGATGGGCTACGAGCTGCGAACCGGCCTTCGCTTCAAGGAGGTTGGCGGGTTGCCTTACTACCAGGTCGCCGAAGTCAGAGGGCCAGGAGAGTTTACTTGCAATCTGACCTATGGCGATGCAGCCACCATTTGGCGAATCAACCTGGGGTGGCGCAGGCGCGCCAACCTCGATCAACACGGATTCGTACTGGATACAGAAAAGGGCTACTGGCAACGGTCGGACCAACTCCCCGATGAGGAAGACCCCGGCGATCCGCTCGGAGCGCGAACTCAGCGAGTCGTCCCGTTTGTCGAAGATCGCCGGAACTGTCTCCTGCTGGAACCTTCCGAACGGCTTACCTCGGGCGAGATCGCATCGCTACAGGCGGCCTTGAAGAAAGCCATTCAAACCATTTACCAGCTGGAAGATAACGAGCTGGCGACGGAGCCGCTGCCGTCGGACAAAGACCGTAAACAGATCCTGTTCTTCGAGTCGGCCGAAGGCGGCGCCGGCGTACTGCGACGCATCCTGGATGATCCCGAGTCGCTGTCGCAAATCGCCGACGAAGCCCTGCGATTGTGCCACTTCGACGCGACGACCGCCGCAGACTTGCGACGCGCCGCCGGAGCCAGCGAAGACTGCGAAGCAGCCTGCTACGACTGCCTGATGAGCTACTCAAATCAGCGCGATCATGAATTGCTCGATCGTCAGAAGATTCGCAAGCTGTTGGTTGACCTGAAACAGACACGCGTCAAAGCTTCGCCCGGAATCCGATCGTTTGACGCCCATCTGGAATCGCTAAAATCCCATTGCGATAGTCAGCTGGAAAAGTCCTGGCTCGACTACCTGGCCGCCCGCGATCTTCGCTTGCCCTCGTCCGCCCAGAAGTTCAACGAAGCGTGTGCGACACGCCCCGACTTTGCCTACGACAAAGAGCGTGTCGCGATCTACATCGACGGGCCGCCGCATGACTTCCCGGATCGACAACAGCGGGACAAGGAAAAGGGCCTGGCCTTGGAAGACCAGGGCATCACGGTCCTGCGATTTCATCACGCGGGTCAGTGGGATGAAATCGTGGCCTCGCATCCCAACATTTTTGGCGTAGCACGGGATCTCTCGCCGCCTCTGGTGACGGCCGTGATGCCTGCGGCCGAGGAGGAACTCGATCTCGACCTGTTCCATGGCGACTGGCACGCGATCGCACAGCAACTTGGCGGTCGCGATGGCGTCCAGGTCGAACCCGGAGGCGACGTGCCGCACGGCGGACGCGTCCTGGGCGCTTATGTCATGGAGGTCGCCATTAGTGAAGTCCGACTTTGGATCGTCGATCGCCGGGAGAATCCCAGTGACAAATTGCTGGAGGCGATCGCCTCGCAGGGGCATCTAGCCCTGTCGATCGACCCCGCCGATGCTTCCGCCGTGGAGACGATTCTCGCAAAGCTGGAAGTCAAACAATGAGCGCCGTTAGTCTTTCCAAAACCTTTGCCGCATCGACCAAAAAGTTGAGCACGCCGGACCGCGGTCGTGTGTTCGACTTCCTCACGAAGTTCATGGAGGACCCCGCTAGCCCCGGAGTGAACTTCGAGACAATCCAGGGCTCCAAGGACAGCAACCTCAAGTCGGCGCGGATCACTCAGGACTTGCGCACGATACTCCACCAGGGCGCCGGGATGCTGACCCTGTTGTACGCGGGACATCACGAAGACGCCTATCGCTGGGCCCAGCACCGGCGAGTCGAGAATCATCCCGTCACCGGCACGCTTCAAATCGTCGAGACGACCGAAAGCGTGCAAGCCGAAATTCAAGACACGGCGCCAACGTACGAAGTCCCCAAGGTTTTTGCCGATTACAACGACGAGTACCTCATCAGCCTCGGTCTTCCCCAGGATTGGCTTACCATCGTTCGTCAGATTCAGAACGAAGACCAGCTTCTTGCGGTCTGCCAAAAACTGCCCGAGGAAGTCTCCGAAAGCCTGCTGACCTTATCGACCGGCGAACTCGTCACCCCGCCGAAGCCGGTTGCTCCCACGGCGCCTGTTGAACAGAACCCTGATAACCTGCGCCGTTTCTGGGTCGTCCAGGATGCGGCGGAACTAGCGAACATCCTCGACCGACCGATCGAAGACTGGGTTCGCTTTCTTCATCCGTCACAACGCCTGCTGGTGACCAGGGACTTCAACGGTCCCGCCAAAGTTTCCGGCGCGGCCGGTACAGGCAAGACGGTCGTCGGAATGCATCGGGCTCGCCGCCTGGCCGCCGAAGGCAAGCGGGTCCTGCTCACTTCGTTCGTGACAACACTCTGCCGAAACATCGAACGGAACATCCACGTCCTCTGTGCGGGGACGCAGAACGCGTTCGACGGCTCCACCGAGAGTCGTATCACCGTCAGCACCGTTCACAAACAGGCGTTGGCGCTCGCCAGGACAACGCATCCCAAAATCCATCCGGTCGACTCAGACAAAATCGAAGCCCTTGTCAAACGCCATCACGGGCATGGCGGCTATCTGTTCGATACGGGGTTCCTGGTTACGGAATGGAACGGCGTCGTGGAAGCCCAGGGAATCACCACCTGGGAAGAATACCGCGACGCGGTCCGCACGGGTCGCGGTAAACCGTTGACGATCAAACAGCGGAAGGACTGCTGGAAAGTCTTTGCCCGCATCTGGGAAGACCTGACCGCCGCCCAGGCGTATCCCTGGTCCGGTATCTGCCGTATCGCTCGCGAGGCCGTCGAATCGGGCGCCGTGACAAGTCCGTTCGACGCGGTAATTGTCGATGAAGTGCAGGACCTTCAGCCGGCGGATCTTCAATTCCTCAAAGCTCTCGCAGCCAAGGACCCCGGCAACCTGATGGTGCTGGGCGACGCCGGCCAGCGGATTTATCCCGGCGGCTTCAGTTTGAAGAAGCTTGGCATCGACATTCGTGGTCGGTCCCACATTCTGCGCATCAACTATCGCACCACCGAACAGATTCGTCGGTTCGCCGACGGTCTGCTGGCCGGCGCCGCGGACGACATGGACGAAGGGGCCGAAGACCGCCGCTCCCAAAGCCTGTTGAACGGTCCGGCGCCGACCGTCCAGCAGTTCCCGAACGACGCAGAGCAGGTGAACTTCGTACTCGGGAAAATCCAGGCTCTGCTCCAGCAAGGACTCTCGCCGCGCGAACTGGCGATCTTCGCTCGTTCGGGAAAGCATCTGAAGTCGGTCCGCGACGCCCTGCTAAACGCCGGCATGGAGATCTGTTCGCTGAGCGACAACGAGGACGTGGCCGCGGCGAACGGGATCAACCTCGGCACCATGCACCGGGCCAAAGGCCTGGAATTCAAAGTCGTTTTCATCGTGGACTGCAACCAGGGCGTGGTTCCGCATGCTTATACCCTCGGCAAGCTGAGAGACCAGGGCGACTACGACGCCGGCTACGAACGGGAGCGACAGTTACTGTACGTCGCCATCACCCGGGCCCGGGACGAAGTCTTTCTCACCGGGGTGGGCAAACCGTCCGAATTTCTGACAGCCAACGAAGCCAGCACCAGGGGAAGCAAACCATGAGTTTTTCTGTCGGAAGCCTGGTGCGAGCGCGCGGCCGCGAATGGGTCGTACTGCCGGAATCCCAGCCCGATTTCCTCGTCGTTCGCCCCCTGGGCGGAACCGATGCGGAAGTCGCCGGCATCGACACCACCTTGGAATCCGTAGACCCGGCGAGCTTCGCTCTCCCCGATCCAAACCGCCTGGGCGACTTCCAGTCCTGCCGCATGCTGCGCGACGCCATCCGGCTTGGCTTCCGTTCCAGCGCCGGGCCCTTCCGCTCGTTCGGCAAGATCGCCGTCGAGCCGCGTCCCTATCAACTGGTCCCGCTGTTGATGGCGCTCAAGCTCGATCCCGTCCGGCTGTTGATCGCCGACGATGTCGGTATCGGCAAGACGGTCGAAGCCCTGCTGATCGCACGCGAACTGCTCGATCGGGCTGAGGTGCAACGCCTGTCGGTTCTCTGTCCGCCGCACCTGGCGGAGCAATGGCGGGACGAACTTCGCGACAAATTCCACATCGAGGCCGAACTGGTCCTCTCCAGCACGGCCCGCCGTTTAGATCGCGTTTGCGGCAATCGTTCGGTCTTCGACGTCTTCCCCTACACGATCGTCTCCCTGGATTACATCAAAGGCGAAGCCCGTCGCGACGACTTCATTCGCGCCTGCCCTGAATTCGTCATCGTCGACGAAGCCCATACCTGCACCGCATCAGGACAACCGGGCCGCGGCAGTACGCGGCAGCAGCGGCATGAAGTGGTCAAAGCACTTTCCCAGAATCCTGACCGTCATTTACTGCTGGTGACGGCCACGCCCCACTCCGGTAACGAAGAAGGTTTCCGCTCATTGCTCGGCCTGCTGGACGACGACTTCGCGAACCTCCCGGCCGACCTGTCCGGCGACCAGAACCGCCGCCAGCGTGAACGCCTGGCAAAGTTCTTCGTGCAGCGCCGTCGCGGCGACATTCGCCATTACCTGGAATCCGATACCGCATTTCCCGATCGGCTGGAACAAGAGCAGACTTACAAGCTCGGCGCCTCCGATTATCACAAACTGTTTGATCGACTGCTGAGTTACGCCCGCGAAGTGGTGCAGGAATCCGAAGGCATGTCGCGCGTCCGTCAGCGCGTCCGCTGGTGGGCCGCTCTGGCGTTGTTACGTGCACTAGCCAGCAGCCCGGCGGCGGCCGCTGCGACGCTGCGCAGCAAGTTACAGGCGATCTCCGCCGAGTCCCCCGATGAAGTCGACGAAATCAGCCGCCCGCTCGTCTTCGATGACGATTCCGACGACTCTAGTGACACGCCCGACGTGGTCGCCGGCGCGGACATCGCCGACCTGGCTGACGACGAGTCCGAAGCCGCACGCGAACGCAAACGTCTGCTCGACATGGCCCGGGCGGCCGACAAGCTGCAGGGCGACGGCGACCCCAAGCTCGCCGGCATCGTGCCGATCGTCAAAAAGCTCGTCGCTGAAGGCAGTCGCCCCATCCTCTTCTGCCGCTTCATCGCCACCGCCGAGTACCTCGCCGACCAGCTCCGCCAGCGGCTGCCCAAAGGCGTCACCGTGATCGCGGTGACCGGCCAGATTCCGCCTTCCGAACGCGAACAACGCATTCAAGAACTCCGCGATCTCGACAAGTACGTCCTGGTCTGCACCGACTGCCTTTCCGAAGGCATCAACCTCCAGCATCTGTTCGACTCCGTCATCCACTACGACCTGAGTTGGAACCCCACGCGGCACGAACAACGCGAAGGCCGCGTCGATCGCTTCGGCCAGCCAAAGCCAGAGGTCAAAGTGCTGACCTGGTACGGCGTCGACAATCAGATCGACGGCGTCGTGCTGGAAGTCCTGATCCGCAAGCACAAGGCGATTCGCAAAGCGCTCGGCGTCTCCATTCCCGTGCCGACCACCAGCAACGCCGTGCTGGAAGCCTTGTACGAAGGCCTGCTGCTGCGCCGCAAAGATTCGCAGCAACAACTGCTGCCGTTCAGCGACGATGACGAGTTCCAGCCGATGACGACCGAGTTCAACAACGAATGGCAGAACGCGGCCGATCGGGAGAAGAAAAGCCGTTCGCTGTTCGCCCAGCATACGATCAAACCGGACGAAGTCGCCCAGGAGGTGGCCCAGATCCAGGCCGCCATCGGCGGCGCCACCGACGTCGAGTCCTTCGTCACGTCCAGCGTCAAAGCCTACCGGGGCGTGGTGAGCCAAAAACAAGGCCGCAGCGCGTTCGACCTGACCGAATCCCCTCGATCCGTGCGTGAGTCGCTGGGTAACAACCTCAAGTTCGAGGCCCGCTTCGAGCTTCCCGTCTCGGACCATGAGCTCTACCTGTCGCGCACGCATCCCATCACCGAAGGCCTGGCTGCGTACGTGATGGATTCGGCGCTGGATGCCAGCACGGCCGGCGATGGCCCCGTGCCCGCGGCCCGCTGCGGCGTCATTCGTACGAAAGCGGTAAGCACGCGCACCACGCTGTTGCTGATCCGGCTGCGCTACCACATCATCACCACGCACGGAGACGAAGTCAGTCCGCTGCTGGCCGAAGATACCCAGCTCGTTGGATTCCGCAGCGCCCCCGCGAGCGCCCAGTGGCTCACTCGCGAGGAAGCTGAATCCCTCCTGCTGGCCCAGCCCGATGACAATGTCACCGACGACGTCGCCCGGAACTTTATCCAGAAGGTGATCGACGACTTCGACCATCTGAAATCGCATCTCAACGCCACGGCCGAGGCGCACGGCAAAGAACTCCTCGCCGCCCATCAAAGGGTGCGCACGGCCGCCAACCGCCGCGGGATCAAATACAGCATCGAACCGCAACTGCCGCCCGATGTGCTGGGTCTGTACGTTTACCTGCCGTAACAACTCCAGAGGAGGAGCCATGTCGAACACGCTGGAAGATCGCGTGCGAGCGCTGGAACAGCAAATGCGAACGGTAATCGGAAAACTACCGCCGGACTCCCCCACGGCCGACCCGCAGGATTGGCGAAAGTCCTTGGGAATGTTCGACGGACACTCCCAGATGAAAGCGATCGACCAGGAAGGCGAACGCATTCGGCAAGCCGAACGGGAGCAGGCGGCAAACGCAGGTCGGGAAGCTCCACCCCCACGCGGCGAATAGTCCTTCCCCTGCACCCCCACTCGCAACCCCAAACCCGGTCACGATGCGAACCCGCTCCCACAACCCCTTTACCACCGTCTCCACTTCCGGCCTGCTCCTGCCAGTCGACCTGCTGACGCGCATCATCGAAGGCGATCCCGACCTCAAGGGGCTATCCCCCCAAGACTATCATCTGCGCAGCGGGGAACGCCTGAACGAAGCAGCCAGCAGGGCCTGGAATGAATGCCTGGCCGCCTGGAAAGCGTTTCGCAAAAAGCTGGCGGCCCTGCCGGCCTCCGATGCGGCGACCACGCTGACCCGCGATGAATGGCTGCTGCCGCTGTTTCAAGAACTCGGCTATGGACGCCTGCAGGCCAAAAAGGCGATCGAGTTCGACCACAAGGAATACCCGATCAGCCATGGCTGGGAGAATCACGTCCCCATCCACCTGCTGTCGGCCCGCTACCCGCTGGATCGCCGTACGCAGGGCGTCGCCGGGGCGGCTACGCGTGCTCCGTACAGCCTGCTTCAGGAAATGCTCAATCGCAGCGCCCAGCATCGCTGGGGCTTTGTCTCCAATGGACTGACGCTGTTCCTGCTCCGCGACAACGCCGCCCTCGCCAGGGCAGCCAATGTCGAGTTTGATCTGGAAGCGATGATGGACGGCGAATTGTACGCCGACTTCATGCTCCTGTTCCTGCTCTGCCACCAGTCCCGCGTCGAAATCGCCCAGGACGGCAAGCCGGAAGATTGCTGGCTGGAAAAATGGGCCCAGCAGGCCGACAGCCAGGGCGCCCGCGCCCGCGAGAAACTTCGCGACGGCGTCGAAACGGCCATCCAGTCCCTCGGCGCCGGCTTCCTCACTACCAAAGGGAACAACGCCCTCCGCGAAAGGCTCCGCTCAGGCGACCTCTCGACGCAGGATTACTACCGCCAGCTGCTGCGCGTCGTCTACCGCTTGCTGATGCTGCTGGTGGCCGAAGAGAAGAAGACCGAGAACGGCCAGAATCTGTTGCATCCGCCCGACACCACGCCCGAGGTTCGCGACCGTTACGCCCGCTTCTATTCGGTCAGCCGGATTCGCTCCCTGGCCTACCAGCGGCGGGGCACGGCCCACACCGACCTGTATCAATCGCTCCAGGTGCTCTTCCTGAAACTGCGCACTGGTTACCCGGCGCTGGGCATCCCGGGCATGGGCTCCTTTCTGTTCTCGGACGATTCCACGCCCGACCTGGACGACGCCCTGCTCGCCAATCAGGATCTGCTCGATGCGTTTCGCAATCTGTGCTATACCGAAGACACCTCCGGCCGCGGCGGCAGTTACCGCCGGCCCGTCGACTTCGGCAACTTGGGCAGCGAGGAACTCGGCAGCGTCTACGAATCGCTGCTGGAACTGCACCCCAACATCGACACCGACAAAGGCCCCTTCACCCTCGGCACGGCCGCCGGCAACGAGCGAAAGACGACCGGCAGTTACTACACGCCCACCTCGCTCATCAACTGCCTGCTCGACTCGGCCCTCGATCCGGTCGTCAACGAAGCGATCGACGTCCCCGATCCGGCCGAGGCCGAACGCAAGCTGCTCGACCTCAAAGTCTGCGACCCAGCCTGCGGCAGCGGCCACTTCCTCATCGCCGCCGCCGAACGGATGGCGACGCACCTGGCGCGCCTCCGCACCGGCGACGACCAGCCCAACACGCTCGACGTGCAGCATGCCAAGCGCGACATCATCGGCCGCTGCATCTACGGCGTCGACATCAACCCGATGGCCGTCGAGCTCTGCAAAGTCAGCCTCTGGATGGAAGCCCTCGAACCCGGCAAACCGCTCTCCTTCCTCGACCACCACATCCAATGCGGCAACAGCCTGCTTGGCGCCACACCACAACTGCTGGCGGAAGGGATTCCCGACGATGCGTTCAAGCCGATCGAAGGCGACGACAAGAAGGTTTGCGCGGAACTCAAAAAAGACAACAAGAAAGAATGCGAGGAATACCAAAGCGGTCAAGGCTACTTGTTCGAGCCGCCGTTTAAACTCGGCAATGTCGCAGTCGAGTTCGCCAAAATGACCTCTGCAAAAGACGACTCGCTTGATGCCATTGAGACTAAGCAGCAGAGGTACCAAGACCTCGTCCAAGGAGCCGACTATCTAAACGCTCGTTTTTGGGCTGATACCTGGTGTGCGGCTTTCGTTTGGAAGAAGGATGAGAGTAATCTTGGGCGACTTTGTCCGACCGAACGGAAGTTTCGAGACATTGAACGGACCCCACACAACGTTCTGCCGCATGTGCGAGAAGAAGTTGAACGACTTCGCGACGAATACCAATTTCTACACTGGTATCTTGCGTTTCCAGACGTGTTTCGTGTTCGCGATGCCGCAGAATTGGGGTCCAATGCTACCTCAGGATGGCGCGGCGGATTTTCGACTGTTTTAGGAAATCCTCCGTGGGAACGATTCAAAATTCAGGAAAAGGAATGGTTTTCAAATCGGGTTCCTAAGATCACGAAGGCTAAAAATACCGCCGTTCGCAGAAAGCTCATTTCCGAGCTTCAATTGAAGGAACCTGCTACTTTTTTTGCCTTCACTGAGGCACGGCGCCATTCCGAAGGGCAAAGCCACATTGTACGGGACAGCGATCGTTTTCCGCTCTGCGGGCGAGGCGATGTCAATACATACAGCGTCTTCGCTGAATTGAATCGCTCGATCTGCAGCCCGCGAGGGCGTGTCGGCTGTATCGTCCCATCTGGAATTGCTACTGACAGCACCACGCAGTATTTCATTCGCGATTTGATCGAAACTCGCTCGCTGGTCAGTCTATTTGACTTCGAAAATCGGAAGGGCTTGTTTCCTAAGGTTGATAGTCGGCTGAAGTTTTGCCTGCTAACGATCAACGGTGAAGCACTAGATTCGGATTCCGCGTGTGATCTGGCATTTTATGCTCACGATGTGAACGACTTGAGCGAAGTTACTCGAAGGTTTTCTCTCAAGTCTTCTGAATTTGCATTGATCAATCCTAATACTGGTACGTGTCCAATCTTTCGATCCAAAATGGATGCGGAAATAACTAAGGCGGTATACCATCGCATTCCTGCGATGGTCGTCGATGGACGCAGTCCGAAAAACTCCTGGGGATTTCAGTATCTTGAAGCAATGCACGCGTCTCATGATGCGGCATTTCTCAAGGAAGCGACTGAAACGACTTCGATTGGAATGCTGCGGTTCTATGAGGCAAAACTGTTGCACCACTTCGACCATCGGTGGGGTACTTATGTTGGTAATGAAGTGGTACAACTCGACCGCTATGACCCGAATGCGATTGTACAAACGCGTTGGATCGTTGATGAATCGAAAGGTATTCAAAAAATGGAGAGTCGCTCCTGGACTCGCTCGTGGCGAGTTGCGTGGCGAGACATCACAAACAGCACGAACGAACGAACCATGATTGCGGGGATTTTGCCTCGCGTTGCTCTTTCGCACAAACTGCCAATGACAACGTTAAATGATCCAGAAATGGTTCATTGTCTAGTGTCCTGTTGGTCTACCTTTATCCTTGATTACATCGCTAGACAAAAGGTAGCTGGAACCGCAATGACGGTTCACTATCTCAAACAGTTTCCCGTGCCCAGCCCCGACATCTATTCGGCGAATTTGGTTTTCGATTGTGACTTCCGAGACTGGATTCTACCTCGTTTTCTAAACCTCACTTTTACCGCTTGGGACCTTGAGGAGTTCGCAATTGACTTTGACTACGACGGTCCGCCATTCCGTTGGGATGAGGAGCGGCGGTTTCAGATTCGGTGTGAGCTGGATGCGGCTTACTTCCATCTTTATCTTGGCGCCGAGGAGGAATGGGGCGCCGACAATCCGACGCTCCGCGAGATGTTCCCCACGCCGCGGCACGCCGTCGACTACATCATGGACACCTTCCCCATCGTCCGCCGCAAGGACGAAGCCAAACACAACGGCGACTACCGCACCAAACGCACCATCCTCGAAATCTACGACCAAATGGCCGCAGCCATCCGCACCGGCCAACCCTACCAAACCCAACTCAATCCACCCCCCGGCCCCCCGACCGACGCCGAAGGGGAATTTGTTCCTTTCGAGAATTGGACGGAGGAGATTCGCTCACGCTATCGGGAAGTCATCCATCTCCCACGGGAAGATCAGTCGGCGTCTCATCGGAAACGGCTGGACTCAGGCGAAAAAATCTTCTTGCTGCGACTATTGCTGCGGCGTTGGGATGCTGCCGTACATCGGCACGCCCTCGAACTAGCATTGCTGTTTGCCCTTAATGATGGACTCCGTAACCGCGTGCTGAACCAGCAGCCAGCGACGGCCGGCGCCGCCAAGGAGAACTCGCAGCTGCGCTCGCTGCAACGAATGGATCGGCAATTGGCCGCGTTAGAAAAAAATGGAATCATTGTCATCGAGTATCGAAGCAATGGGCAGTTCATTCGTCAGATTGCGTCACCGGACATGGACAAACCTCTCGTGCAGTCTTTCGGGGAAAGGGTCGAGGAAGCGTTGAAAGCGTTTGCCTTCATCAAAGGCAAACGAGAGACGGATGCCTTTGATGAAGAATTTTCGGAAGAAGAAATAGAGTCGTGTCTAGCCCAGTACTGCGAGGAGAGCGACCTTGCCCAACTTGTTACTCTTTGACGACGACGCACCCGAAGTTGCCGATCAAGCCAATGGCCGTAGCGAACCGGTCATCTGGCTGCGTCGGCTGAAGATTGTTGAGGAGTTGCGGCCCGATGCCGACGTGGTTCGCGAGATCACCTTTCGCCGAGGAATGAATGTTATAGCGACGGCCATTCATCCAGGCGACCCAAAGGTTGTCACCGTCGGGCATAGTGTGGGTAAGAGCCTGCTAACCAGGCTGATCCGCTACTGCTTTGGCGAAGCCAGTTACACCGATCGGATCGAACGCGGCCGAATTTTCAACTTCCTGCCACACGGTTTTGTGATCGCCGAGATCGTACTGAAGGGCCAGCGTTGGCATGTAGCTCGCCCCATGGGACTCGACCCCGCCGTTTCCGCGTCCTGGTGCGGAGCCGAAGAGCCTGATCTTTTTGAGAGGTCCGATCGTCGTCCTTACCGCGACTTTCAGACAGCAGTCTCTGAGGCGATCATGACCGATCTGCCCAAGGTGCAGTTGCCGAAGGCCCAGCGTCGCATCGAATGGCTTGATCTGCTCGGCTGGCTCTCGCCCGACCAGCAATGCGGCCACAAGTCCCACGTCCGCTGGCGTCCTGGCGGATCTGATCCCGGAAGTCGCGGATTAACGATTGAAGACAACCATGTCGTCGTTCGCGCGGTGATGGACCTTTTGTCGCCGGAGGACTCTGGGCTCATTTCGGCGCATAAGAATTTGCTGCGGCAACAAGGTCTGTTGACCCGAGAAACGGAATTGGCCCGGGCGCTCGTCGATGCTCGAAGCAAAGACGCAATGGCAGCTGCGGGCGACCTTGCTGTCGAAATGGAAGGCGCCTTGCATGCAAGTTTGCTAGAGGGACTGGCGAAGGAGAAACGCGAGTCGCTGGAGCGACTTCTCAACGAATTCCCCGAGGATGATCCCGTCGAGAAATGGCTTGAAGGGGATAACGAGATTCAGCGAACCATCGGCGAAACGAATCAGAAGCTGGCGGCCGAGAAGACAGACTTGGAGGTTGCAGAAAACGAGTTGGAGATTCTCGAAACTGGCGAGCAGGAGTTGCTGGAACAAGCCGAACTCGGCGAATGGTGCCGTTTGTTTCTCACCAAAAAGGAAGCAATGAAAGCCGGTTGTCCGGGAAACGCACACCTCGAGCCAGGGGCGAGTGACCCGCACAAAGAGCAGCGCATAAGGGAATTAAAATCCATCATCACGAGGTGTGGCGAGAGCATTGGTTCCTTGGAAAAACAGATGGAGGAACTGGAAAAGGAAGCCGAATTTAGCCGAGAGAAACTTCGCGAAGCTCGCGAAAAAGTAGTAAACCGAAGGAGACCATTACAACAGAAAATCGAGCAATACCGCCGCATCGAAGTGTTAGCCAGTACCTTTCGTGCGGCCGACGAACACGTTGAAGGTCTCATCGGACAGCGACAGTCGCTCCGCGAGCAGATCGACGAGTCGAAGGAGAGGCGTCGTGCAGCCGACCTTCGTTATCGTACAAATCTTGAGATCATGAGCAGCCATTTTCGTTTCGCATTGTCCAGGATCATGGGCCAGAAAATGAGCGGCGACATTCGGATCAACGCCCAAGGCATTGTTCCCCATCCAAGTCCCGAGGCTCGATCCCACGGCATTGCACTCGGAACGTCGTCGCTGGTCTATGCTTTCGACCTGGCATGCCTGGCTGCGTCGATCGCAGGGCTGGGGAGCCACCCTCGCTTCCAACTCCACGACAGCCCGCGGGATGCTGACATGGAAGAGCCACTGTATCACCGGTTATTTGAGCTGGTGGGGGAGATCGAAAGCAGATTCGCGTTTGACCAGGCGCCGTTTCAGTACATCATCACAACGACCACCCGCGCACCTGATGCGTTCAACAAGAAGCCGTTCTTACGGCTGATGCTTGACGCTCGCGAAAAAGAGGGATTGCTGCTAAAGTAGCCATTTTGATGCGATAGCCAAATAGCATCTGTTATTCCTTCCTCTCAAGATCACCGCAACACTGACCAATAAGTGAAGCCCATGCCCTCAACATTCACCTGGCTCGACTATTCCGAGCACGATCGTCGCAAGATGCTCGATGTGATCGAATTGTTCGGGGAGAAGACGACGCGGGATGAACTTGGCCTTGGGGGTGTGCGGGACGCTTTTGCCGATCTGCTGTTTCCGGGAACGAGTACGATCCAGACGGTCGCCAAGTATTTCCTTTTCGCGCCGTGGATCTATTTGACGCTGGAGAACAAGCGGACTGCTTCCTCGAAGGTCGGCCTTCGCGCCCGCAAGCTGGAAATCGAGCTTGCCCGGAAACTGGAGGAATCGGGCGAAACGGACGGCGTCATCGGCCGGATCGCGAAAGAGAAATTGCAACGGCTTCCGAGCAGCGTCTATTGGCAAGGCTTGTCCCAGTGGGGAATTCGCACCTTCTCGGGATCACAGGACGAGTATCACCGTTCGCTCGATCTCTTCTACCAGCGGCAACGTGTGCGGCAGTCCTCGCGGCATGAACATGAGGGAGAGTCTGCGGCGGAGGCCGATCTGCACAATTGGCACATCGGCTTGCCGCTGCCGGACGCGGATTTTCCGCTGGGGGCCAACCTGACGCTTTCGCAGGCGGAGGCAGAGTACCTGCGAGAACGTCTGCTGACAAACTGCGGGCAATCGTTGATGGCCTGGCTTGTTCGCGAGCAGGTGGAATTTGTGTCCGTCCCCTTTGCCTGGGATCTTGCCGTCGAGCTTCCGGCCGTCCTGGCGAATCAGGTTCTTCATGGGCAAAATTTTTCCGAGTCCATGCACGGCGCCCAACTGCTCTACAACCTGATCCTGGCCGAGCATCGCGCCTGGCAGGAAAAGATTGATCTTTATCGGAAAGACCTCTCGGCCTGGGGGCAGCGGATCTCAAGGCGGATGGACATCCTGCGGGACTGGGATCGTCGCGAATTCTGGCGAATCGTTTACCAGTCGAATCCTCGGGTCAGTTCGAGGGCGCGGAGCTTCATCCAGACCTGGATTGATCTGGCGACCACTGCGTTGGATCTGAACGCCATCGCAGATTCCAAGGCGGCCCGGCAACTGGTGGAAAATCGCGAGGTCCAGCTGAAAGGCGGATTGGCCCGGGTTCGCAGCAAACGGGCGCGTGAACTGTGGAAGGGAGCGGCGGGCGCCGCACAGATGGATCTGCGGTGGAGCAGTGCTCGTCGGATCGTTTCCGACATCCTCACGGGAATGGAGTCCGAAACCGATGCTTGAACCGAATAGTCGACGCTTGCTGATGGAATCGCTGCAACCGCCGGAAGGCTGTCGGCTGGACTGGGCGGTGGGGACCACGTACACGCTCGATTTGATGGCGCTTCTGACGGCGCCCGTCGCGTTTGCGTTTGCTGACTGGCAGGACCGCGACGGCCGTCCAACCTGCGATCCGCTGGCCTTACTGAAAGCCGTACGACAGTACGCGAGCCAGGTCTGCCTGTTCTGCCAGGCCGGTAAGATCCAGGTTCCCAAAACGTACCAACCCCTGCTGGCGAGCCTGGAAGAATCTATTGTCGAGGCCAACGCACCGCAGGGCGGCAGTTTTCATCCGAAAATGTGGTTCCTCCGATTCGTCGATACGGACACAGGCACCGTTCAGTATCGAGTCCTGTGCGTCAGCCGCAACATGACCTTCGACCGATCCTGGGACACGCTGCTTTGTCTGGAAGGACCGCTTCGGGATCGAACAAATGCTTTCAGCAGAAACCATCCCCTCGGGCAGTTTGTCGAAGCACTGCCGGGGATGGGCGTCCGACCCTTGGCGACGCAATGGAAGAAGCGAATCTCGCAACTCGCCTATGAAATCCGACGTGTTGAATTCGAGATTCCTGAACCGTTTGAGAAACTTGAATTCTGGCCGCTGGGAATCGGCGGAACTAGTCGCTGGCCGTTCCCAAAACGCGTGGATCGACTGTTTATCGTCTCGCCGTTTGTAGGCGACGGACTGATGGAGGATCTCCAGCAGTGGCAGGCGCCCACGCAGCTGCTCTCACGTGCGGAGAGTTTGGAGCGTCTGGCGCCGACGACCTTGGCGTCGCTGGAGAAGGTCTGGGTACTGGATGACACGGCGAATCCCGAGCCCGGGGAAGCCGAAGAGGAATTCGAGGCGGACTCGGAACTGCCTGAGGGTGGCGAAAAAGCTCAGGACATTCCCCTCGTCGGATTGCATGCGAAGGTGTACCTCGCTGAGGAAGGTTGGGATGCACGGGTCTTCACAGGATCGGCCAATGCGACCCGCGCCGCGTTTGGCCGTAACGTCGAGTTCCTCGTTGAACTCCGCGGCAAGAGAAGCCGTTGCGGGATCGCCGCGATGCTGGGCGAGTCGTCCGAAGGCGAGCAAAAACGAGCATCGTGCCTGGCCGACTTGCTCCAGCCGTACAATCCTGTCGGAAGCGAAGTAAAGGTCGATCACGCAGTAGAAGCCTTCGAGCGCCAGGTCGAACAACTGGCCAAAACCCTGGCGGCGACGGCGCCCGTCGCCCAATGCCAGCCAGCATTGGAGGATGGGTCTTTTCGATTACGTCTGGCCGCAACGAAGCCGTTGAAAAAGCTCCAATTGGAGGGCTTTGAAGTCAGGGCCAGGCCAGTCAGCCTGCCCAGCTCACAGTTTTACGCGGTAGATGTCTTAGAATCGCCTTGGGTTGAGTTCGCAGCGGTATCCTTGTTGGGTCTGACCTCGTTCTTTGTCTTTGAAGTCGAATCCGTCGTCCTGAAAGTGCGCCGGCAATTCGTCCTGAATGTTCCGCTGAAAAACGCACCTGAGAATCGGCATGAGGCCATTCTTCGCGATCTGCTGAGCGATCGCGACCGCGTGCTACGGTTCCTGATGATGCTATTGCTGGACACGGGGGCAAGAGACCTCAGCAAGTTCATGGAGTCTTCCAACAAAGGCGAGAACAATTTTAGTTTCATGCACTCGCTGTTCGGCGCTACGCTTTTCGAGTCGCTGGTCCGAGCACTTGATCGCGATCCCGAGCGATTGGAACAAGTGGCGCAAGTCATTCTTGATCTGCGACAAACAGAGGACGGCAAGACGTTGCTTCCTGATGATCTGGATGCGATCTGGGAGCCCATTTGGGCCGTGTGCTCTCAGCAACTTAACCGGAAGAAGAAAGCCAGGTAGCCAGTCATGACAAGCCAAATGGGTAGCGTATGAATCACACGCGACCAGACACGAAGTTGATCCTTGATGGTCTCAAGGACTTTCAGCGGGGCACCGTCGAGTACGTCTTTCGACGTCTGTATCTCGACGACGACTGCGCTCGGAGGTTCCTTGTGGCCGATGAAGTCGGGCTAGGGAAAACACTGGTGGCCCGAGGAGTAATCGCCAAGACCATTGATCACCTTTGGGACCGGACGGACCGGATCGACATCGTTTATGTTTGCTCGAACACCGACATCGCTCGCCAGAACATCCAGCGCCTCAATGTAACCGGATGTGAAGACTTTTCTCTGTCGAGCCGGATTACTTTGCTGCCCATTACGGTCGGCGAAATGCAGCACCGCCGCATCAACTTTATTTCCTTCACACCCGGCACGTCGTTCGATCTCAAAGACAGTGCGGGCATGTCGCTCGAACGCGAGTTGCTCTACTGGCTTCTGGAAAAACCGTGGTCGCTCAAACACAGCAAGGCGACGCGAGTGCTCCACGCTTACGCGGGCGTCGACGATTTTCGGAAAAGGGTCAAGAGTTTTCCGAGCCGTCACACCATTCACCGACAGATCCAAGAGCAGTTTGGCGACCAGGTGCAAACGCGAATCGACCTTCGTGAAAGGTGGGATGCAATCTGTGAAGCCATGCCCCGTGCCGGCTATGAGGTCCCGTATGAACTGGGGCGCGAAAGAAATCAATTGATCGGAGAATTGCGGCGTTTGTTGGCGGAGACCTGTCTCCATTGGCTGGAGCCCGATTTAATCATCCTGGACGAGTTCCAGCGGTTCAAGCATCTGCTTCAGGGCGATGCCGACGACGCCTCCGAGGCCAGTCAACTGGCCGAACATCTGTTCAGCTTTCAGCAGCACGCTGAAGATCCCGATACTGCGGCCCGCGTTCTGTTGCTTTCGGCGACGCCGTACAAAATGTACACGCAAAGCCAGGAAGCGGCGGAAGACGACCATTACGAGGACTTTCAGACCACACTCGATTTTCTGTTGCGAGACGAGTCCAAACGCGTCCAGTTCCACGATCATCTGAGGGAATACCGTCAGGAACTGTTTCGGCTGGCGGATGAGGGCGTTGAGGAGTTAATGCGGGTCAAACGCCATCTTGAAAGTTCACTTCGAGAAGTGATGGTTCGCACCGAGCGACTTGCGCTCAAGGCCGACCGAAACGGGATGCTTGTCGAAGTGCCCGCATCCGCGGTTACGCTCAAGGCGGCAGACATCACAGACTACCTTGGCCTTCAGAGCGTCGCCGAACATTTGGGGCATGCGGATGTGCTGGAGTATTGGAAGTCCGCGCCGTACCTTCTCAATTTCATGGAAGACTATGACCTGAAACGCAAACTGAAGAAGGCGGTTGATGGAGAGCCAGACGCCGAACTGGCTCGCTGCGTGCGTTCTATCGGCTCAGGCTTGTTGAATCGCGAGGAATTGGAACGGTACCAAAAGCTCGACCCCGCAAACTCGCGACTCAGGTCGCTTCACCACGACACCATTGGTCGCGACGCCTGGAAGCTGCTTTGGATACCGGCGTCATTCGCGTACTACGAAGGCTCAGGGCCATTCGTCGATCCAGACCTCCAGCGATTCACCAAGCGGCTGGTCTTCTCATCGTGGCGCGTCGTGCCGAAGGCGATTGCCAGTGTTTTGAGTTACGAAGCGGAACGCTGTATGATGCAGCGATTTCGCAAGAAGGTTCAAAACACCGCCGAATCCAGGAAACGTCGGCGCGCGTTACTTCGGTTCACGTTCAGCAAGGGCCGCCCCACGGGGATGCCAGTTCTCGCGATGCTGTATCCCTGTCGTGCTTTCGCTGATCGGTTCGATCCTTTGCAGATTGGTCGTGCTCTCAAAAGTCCAGGTCAGCCAGTTACAGCACTCACTGTCCGGGACCATTGCACCTCGGAAATGCGACAACTGCTGAGCGCTGTTGTCGAGCGATTCGCAGACCAGTCACAGCCGACAGATGAGCGATGGTATTGGGCGGCCCCGCTTCTTCTGGATAAGGAAATTGGGTGCTCGCAAGTCGAAGCGTGGTTCAATCAGCCGGACCTTGCACTTATTTGGAGCGGCGACAAGAGTTCTGGCGAGAACGAAGCGGCGGAGGGTTGGGCCCGACACGTTGACTTGGCCCGTAAAATGCTCCAAACCACCGAGACGCTTGGCAGCCCGCCCAGCGATTTGTACGAGGTGCTATCGGAAGTGGCGCTAGCCGCCCCCGGCGCCGTGGCGCTTCGTGCGTTGGAGCGAATCCTGCCAGCTTCGGGCGACAGCGACGTTGACATCAGGTCGTACGCCGGCCCACTCGCGCATGCGTTCCTGCATCTGTTCAATCTTCCAGAAGTGATGTTCCTGCTCCGTGACCGCAAGAAGGAAACGCCGTACTGGAAATCGGTGCTCGAGTACTGTATGGCTGGAAACCTTCAGGCTGTGATGGATGAGTTCGCCCACATGTTGGTCGAGTCTTTGGGACTGCTCGGCGCCGGTCGATCAAAGATTGCGGCCGAAGTGAGCAAAGAGATTTCAGACTCTCTTACGCTTCGAACGTCGACCGCGAAAGCGGATGTGATCAAGACAAATCGACGTCGGGTGTGCATTGACGACGAAGACGCGGTCAGAATTCGTACACGATTTGCCATGCGGTTCGGCGACCAAGAATCGGAAGACAGCGCCGAGCCTACTCGGGCGGATAGCGTCCGCTCAGCATTTAACTCTCCTTTCTGGCCGTTTGTTCTGGCGACAACGTCGGTTGGTCAGGAAGGGTTGGACTTTCATCCCTATTGCCACGCAGTGGTTCATTGGAATCTGCCGTCAAATCCGGTCGACCTCGAACAACGAGAAGGGCGGGTTCATCGGTACAAAGGGCACGCATTGAGAAAGAACATCGCCTCTGCATTTTCGGCTACTTCTAACGGTAGTGCGTCTGATCCATGGGCGGCAATGTTTTGTGCGGCTAGAGCGGGAAGGGCTGAAGATGAGAACGATCTTTTTCCGTTCTGGATCGCTCCCCATGGGGAAGCCAAAATCGAGCGTCACGTTCCCGCACTGCCGCACAGTCGCGAACTGCTCCAAAAGGACAATCTGGGGCGATCCCTTGTACTTTATCGCATGGTGTTTGGCCAGAATCGACAAGAAGACCTTGTGGACTATCTTGCGAGCCATCTACCTCACGAGAAAGTTGGCAGTATTGTTGACCTATGTCGAATTGACCTGTCACCTCCAACGAATTTCCTTAGAGGAAAATCATCTTGACCGACTTCCTGCAGATTACCCGATCATCAAAAAAGAGGTCCTGGTCACAAAAAACTCACAGATCAATCTGTTGTGTAACCGTTTGTCCAATGGCTTGGCACCCGTCCATGCGGCGATCAAAGCGATGTCGAAGATCCGGGAGAAAAGCAAATAGCCGTGAAAATCTTGACTTCGCGAGCTTGCGAGCGAAAGGTCGAGGCTTCGGTTCAAGAAGCCCAGTGAGGCTGGGAGAGCAGTCCCCTGGGTAGATCCGTCGCCCAGGATTCGCGTGTGCGACGCCCACGCTGGCGTTCTGGTGCGGCGCTCGCAACGGTCACTGGACGGATCGGCGCGAACGCCCGACTGCGGGCAGGTTCGCTGGCGCGGACGGACAATCGCGGTCGCCTTCGGCGGCGCGAAGAGCGGCGGAGCCTTAATCAAATATGCGGGCGTCAGGAATCGGGTGATGCACGCATTGATTTCGACGCAGCGATAGGCCGCGTTATGGTAGGATTCTTTAAAGACGAAGGCGAGCATTTCAAGCAGTACTCTGATAATGAAAGCTGTAAATGCTGGCTCGCCGACATCTAGTTTGGAATGACGTTGGAAGAGGATGTGTCGTGATGATCCTCCCCACTTACATAGCGCAGCCCGAAGAAAGGCGATATGCTCGGGACGTTGAACGCTGGTGTCGCTAAGCCCTACTCAAGAAGCTATTGCACAGCGATCGAAACCGGCGAGCGTGCGTTGCCAATAACGCCGAAAAGATCCTGGAAAAGCAACGTTCGCCCCATACGGTTGTGGCCAACGGATTCTTAGAAATGGCTCGACAGCAGTGCTGCGACGCTTCGCTTGCGACTCTTGATCCGCCCTCGAAGGACCTGCTAGGAGTCTTTGTGATATTCACGGATGCTCAGCTCAAGATTATCCGGCGACTTAGGCGCAGTCATCTTGGATTGTCGGCTCGGGATGTCGCGCGCTCTGTGGGGTTGCCGGTACACGTGGTGAATCGCGAATTGCTGGCATTGCAGGAGCAAGACTATGTGTCGCTCCTGCACCTCAAGTGGTCGGTGCGGAATGGCGTGCCGCTGCCTGAAGAAATCGTCCCCCGAGCTCCGGCGGCTCCGCCAATCGCGCCCCCGCCCCCAAGTAATTACACAACGAGGCCTCAGCAAGCGAAACAACGAATTGATCGAAATCGATCCGCATGGCGCGACTTTCGCAATCTGTGCGAGTACTACGCGGAATGCGTGCGTCTGGATCAACGGGTTCCTATTAACGGAAAGGCAGAGGACGAGGACCAGGAGATCGTTTGCCTGCCCCACCACTTACCTAACCAGTCGACCTTTCATTTGAAGGTTCCCCAGTCATGGAATCTGTGGGCGCGTGAGGCCAGCAAGCGAAAGGATTCGTACCTTTTCCTGGGCTACCCGCTGCATCGGTTTCAGTGGCGGGACAGCGCTAGCAAGGCGGACGTCATTTTTTGTTCGCCCGTGTTCATGACTCCCTGCAGATTCGAAATTCAAGGAACGGAGTTGAGCATCGAAGCAACGGGCAGCATCCGTATCAATGAGGGCTGGCTTGAGCGAAGGCTTAAGAACCTGGACGAGCGGCGGAGTTTCATTCAACTATGCGGGCGTCAGGAATCAGATGGAGGTCTTGCAGACTCCGCGCCTGAAACCTGGGTCGAGGTCGCCAATCTGCTGTCGCACTACTATCCCGACTGGCTGCAAGAGCGGCTTAATCCCGTTCAGTTAACCGCCGATGGTCGTTTGAAAGATTTGAAGTACGATGGCGTCTACAACCGCGCAATGTTGGTGCTTCCCAAGTCGTGGAAATACACCAAACGCCTTCACTCGGAGCTGATGAAGTTGGCAAACGAGCGGACTGACGACGAGATTGATCGTTCGGCCCTAACTCGCTTATTTCCGCGAAGCGATGAGCAAAAGTCGACAAGAGTTCCTCTGGAACCCGCTTCATCGCTGGTCGTCGCCGGGGCGATTACACCGGGCTTAAACCGTGAACAAACGGAGGCCTGCGAAGCTGCTGCGGAGGCGGCCCTCTCTGTCGTCGTTGGTCCGCCAGGAACAGGAAAGTCGCGAGTCGTGCAAGCGACGCTTGCCCAACAGGCGATCAGCGGCTCCAACGCCTTGTTTGCCAGCCGCAACCATCAGGCCTTGGAAGCAGTTGTCCCTCGAGTGAACGCACTCACGGACCCATGGTCGATCATGCTTCGTCTTGCAAGGCCCTTTGGTTCGCCGTTGGATGCGAGCTTACTGACGGCGATCGCAGAGTTAGTCGCAATTGGAGGTGATGGGAACTCTGAAAATGTGCCGTCCGAGCGGGATCGTTTGCGTCAGAAGATTGACTCCAAACATGAACTTCGAGAGACCATCGATAGAATCGCCGAGGTTCGCGAATCGCTGAACGCATTGATTGCTGATTTTGATGACTCGATCGAGGATGTTCCATCCGCGGACCTGCGAGAAAAACTGCACAAGCCAGGAAACGCGGCTACCTCGGGGGAGATTGATGCGGCGATCGCGGCCATCGACGCCGCCTGCCAGCCGCGATCATTCTGGCGGCGAATGGTGGACGTGTTGTGGCGGCGTCGGCCCAAAATGTCCGCCGAGCAAGGGGCGAGAAGAATCGATCAGGCTTTTCGCAGTTGGCTTGATCCACGAAAAAAATGGCCGCTTGCTCCGGCGCCCGGTCAGCCCGAGACCCTGGCGTTCTTTCGGCAGGCGCTGCAATTTTTGCGGCCCATGGCTGTAGCGAAGAACTGTCTTATCGCGATCGACGAACAACGAAAGATGCTCCAAGCACTGACGCCGTTCGCAGAGGCAATCACCCAGGAACTCAATCTATCGAAAGAGATCGAAACGATCTGCAGCGAGCGATTGAGGGCGTTGGCCCGCAATGTTGGCGTCGGTCTCCGTGAGGAAGAACGGCAACAGCTCGCAGAAGTGCTCGCCGCTAGTCGCAATCGAAGCGATCTGGACACCGATGCCGACGAACGAAAGCTCTCGCGGGCCTTACACCGTATCTATCCGGTACTGTTGAAACATTTTCCCTTAGCGGCGACGACGAATCTCTCGATCGGTCGCGATATACCTCTTGAACCGGCGTTATTCGACCTGTTGGTGGTCGACGAGGCGAGTCAATGTGACATTGCATCCGCTATTCCATTATTGTTCCGAGCTCGCCGCGCGATGGTCGTTGGCGATCCCATGCAGCTTCCCCATGTCACCACGCTGGCAGCTCCGACTGACAAGCAGCTCCGAACACAGTTTCGATTGGGGGCGATCGAATTTGAGCGATTTAGCTACCGGACGGTCTCGCTGTTCGATCTAGCCGCGAGTTCGCCGTTCGTCTCATCCCGCACCACCCTTCGTCAGCATCATCGCTGCCACCCGGACATTGCGGACTATTGCAGCGAAGCATTCTACAAGGGCGGTTGGACAGTTCTGACTGAGCGAGGCCGTGAGTCTGGACTAAAATGGACTCACGTAGACGATGACTGCCGCGGTGCGCCGGGGGGCGGCGTAACGAGCGAGAAACAAATCGTCGCCGTTGTCGAGGAACTACACCGACTCTCGGCAGCCAACTACGTCGGCAGCGTCGGCGTGGTCACCCCGTTTCGCCAGCAAGCAAACCGCATACGAGATCGCGCGTTTTCAACACTGCCACCCGAGTCGCTTGAGCGCTGGAGGCTGCTCGTAGATACTGCCGATGGGTTCCAGGGCGACGAGCGAGACATTGTCTTAATGAGCTTGCCGGGCGGCACCCAAATGCCGAGTGGGTCGAAGAACTTCCTGGTGCAAGGACCCAATCGCTTTAATGTTGCGGTAAGCCGCGCGCGGCGACTATTGCACGTTTTTGGTGACGATCGATGGGCGGATAGCTCAGGCGTACGCCACATCGCACAACTTTGGAGCCGTTGCCGTTTGGCAATGTCCCATCGGGCTCCAGCTGAATTACCTATCCGGAAGGATCTCATCGGACCGGTTTGGGAGCCGAAGTTAGCCGAAGCAATGCGAGAGGCGGGAATCAAATTTCAACAACAATACCCAAGCGGTGGTCGCTATCTGGATTTCGCCATTCTTAGCGACGCCTACAAATTGAACGTCGAAGTCGACGGTGAGGCATATCATCGGTCAGAACGCGGGGAACGAGTAGCGTCGGATCTGGAGCGTGATCAGATCCTCATTGCAAACGGCTGGACTATTGTGCGATTCTGGGTCTATGAATTACGAGAAGACTTGCTGGCATGTATCGCACGAATCCACGCTCAAATGCGTATTCTTGAGCAAAACACGGATCCGTGGACATGAGGCTGGGAATAAGCGACCCTGCTGACGTCGGCGGGCCTTGGCGGCATTTTGCTTGCATCGCGGTTTTCACCAACGACAATGGCGATAGCTAAATGGCCCATCAACAGCGGATTTGCTACGATGTCGACCTCGATTTGAGGTGAACACTCGTCGAGGAACATTACGTCGTCTATGAGCTCTCCACCGAACTTTCCTGGTTCGTATCCAACTCCTCCGCCCGCCCCTCTTGACATGCATGACTATCCTGAGGGGACACCGACGCACGATGAATCGGACGTCGCGCCGCAATTACCCCCAAGGTTCTGGCTCTTTTTAGTCGTACTCCTAGCGACCGTCGCAGTAAGCCTCCAGGGAGTGGGTCTAATTCGATTTATCTGGGGAAGGGATGAACTTACCAGCGAGAGGGCGACTTTTGAAGCCGAGAAGGGTTCCTGGGAACGGGCCGGGCAAGACCGAACAAAAGCTCTCGACACCTGGCGGCAAATCCAAACCGAAGTCGAGGGCGAGATTTCCCTGCTTCGCGAAACGGAGACGGCGTTGGAAGCGAGGATCGAACAGTTGGCTACCGAGAAAAGCGACAGCCAGCTGGCGGCGGCCCGCGCGCAAGAAAAATTGTCAGCGCTGCATCAGAAACTGGACTTAGGAACCCAGGCATTTGAAAAAAGGCGGGCGGAATACCAGCAATTGCAAGCGCAGTTCGCGGGACTCCAGGGTCAGCAGACGCAGATCGATCGTCAAATATCGAACCTCGAGGCGAACAAGGCCAGCGAGACCACCAAACTAGCGACACTGCAAGAAAGCGTCGCATTGCAGCAGCAGTTGCTGGAAGACTCACGAGTTCGATTTGAAGCAATTGAAATGCGTGTTGCGCTGTTAGACAAGGTTTTGGAAACCCGAACGCAGGCAGCTGCCAGGCTAAAGCTCGATCAGGAGCAGTTAGTGCAGTTGGGGCAGCAAAAAGATAAACTGCAGACAGAGATTGCTGATGTTAAAGCCTCCCAGGCGACGCTTGCCGCGGATATCGCCACTGCGGAAAAATCCTTAGAGGAGACAAAGAAGGACGTCGCTGCATCGGAAGCGGCAAAGGCGGCGCTCACCGTCGAGCTTTCCAGCCTGCAGTCGAGATTTGTCCAACTAAAAAAACAAGAGCTGGAGCTTAATACGCAATTGGGGAGTATGACTACGGCCATGAATACGCTGGCCGTGAACGCCGCGGACGTCTTGAAGGAGTTAGCGGCAAAGTCTGCGGAGGTTCAAGCCGCTATTGCAGCGCTTCAGATTCCATCAAAGGCCGAAGCCGACATGAAAGACGCTCCCGCCTCTGAGGAAATGGAAGAGGAGGCGAACTAATGTTCGGTAGTATTGTTGCTCAAATCCTTGCCATTATGGCCACGACGACAGGCGGCGTTTTGGTTGCGCTCGCGTACCATCACCATCGGCAGCAGGCGTTACGCTTCTGGGAACGAGAGAAACGCTTGCCCGAAGCGACCAAGTACGGGCACCTAAGCTCGCTGGTGGAGCAGGAGGAAAACGCTTTGGGGGAGCTTCGCGATCAGCTCTACGACGCCAAGCAAGTGATAGAAGAAGCGGAACGCCGCCAACAATGGATGAAGGAAACTCAGGACGAGATCGCCGGCCTTCAGGCAGACCGCGAGGAAGTCGAGCGAATCCACCGCGAGTTAGAGACCCGGCAGCTGGAGTTGGCAAGTGCTAACGAACAGAAAGCAGCTCGCGAGCAGGATATCGCTTCGCTTCAACAGGAGTTGAAGAGTCTCGAACAACAGGTAGAACAACTTAAGGGTCTCGTGGAAGAAATCGATCAACTGCGAGAGTCGATTCAGATCAAACGCCAGGAGCTTGAACAATCAAACCAGCAGCTCATCACCCTTCAGTCGGATGTAAGAACGCTCCTGAACGAAACAAACCGCCTCAAGAGCGAGCGAGCGGATCTCGAAGAACAGATTGAAAAACTCCAAGAATCTTGTGAGCAGCATCAGAGCAAGCTGCAGGATCTGTTGCAGGAGCGAAATCGGGTCGAAAGGGAAGTTCATGGATTGGAGAAACGACTCTCTGGCCTGGAGTCTCAAATTCCAGACCTTAAAGAATTGGTTTCCAATCTATCCGCACAGCTCCCGGCCGGCGCGAAACGCGACGGACAACTCAATGTCGATCTTTGGCAACCCGTGTTCCGTTCCCTGAAAAAAACCTCTCAAGGACATAGCTCCGAGGTTGAAGCGCTGCAACGACTGCACGAGAACTTAACTCGTAACGGCCTGTACTTTCACCGACGCACTATCAACGCTTTTCATACTTCGCTAAAGACAACCTTGAGTTCGCCGCTGGTGGTGCTGGCCGGCGTTAGCGGAACTGGAAAGAGCGAGTTGCCTCGACGCTACGCTGAAGCTATGGGAATCCATTTTCTAAATCTGGCGGTGCAGCCACGATGGGACAGCCCCCAGGATCTGTTCGGATTCTACGACTATCTGGAGCAGCGTTTTCGGCCTACGGAACTAACGCGATCGCTCATCCAAATGGATCGCTTCTCCGGCGAAGAAAACCGTGGATGGGACGCTGATCCCGAAACACTTCGCAAGATCAATCGCAGCGGCGAGATGGCCCTGGTTCTGCTCGACGAAATGAATCTAGCGCGGGTTGAGTACTACTTTAGCGAGTTCCTGAGCAGGTTGGAAACTCGCCGGGGTATCAATCCTCGCGATAGCGAAGAGCGTCGCAAGGCGGAGATCGTGCTCGATATGGGCGGACGTGACGGAGCGCCCCCCTTCCGAATCTTCGTCGACTCCAACGTGTTATTCGTGGGGACAATGAACGAAGATGAGACGACCCAGGCATTATCGGACAAGGTGATCGACCGGGCTAATGTACTTCGTTTTGGCAGTCCTGCTGACGTGTCTGGTTGCTCTTCACAGGCATCTAATGGGCGTCCGCCTCATGCGCTGGGGAGGCTGAAATTCGCTACCTGGAACAAACAATGGGTAAAGTCCCCCGATTCTCTCGATCGTGAATCGGCGGACAAGCTGAACCACTGCATCAAAGAACTTCGAACCGCCATGGACGAAGTGCAGCGGCCCTTCGCGTATCGCGTCTCGAAAGCGATGCTTGAATACGCTGCAAATTACCCCGATCCATCGAACCACTTCGGCGAAATTATTTCCGATCAAATTGAGCAGAAAATCCTGCCGCGACTCCGTGGCATCGATCCAACAGATGGAGCTGGAGTACGCGCATTTGCCAGGATAGAAGAAATCCTTCGGCGTGATTGCCAGGACGAATTGCTCATTGAACATTTGAATCGCTGCAAACGCGATAACTATTTTCAGTGGATTGGGCTCGATCGTGCTCGGGACGACCTCACCGATGCATGAGCCTCCCGAAGAGTCCGATCTTCTCGACGGATTGGAGCGGTTTTCTCAATTGCTCGACGAGTTGCACGACGCTCCCGTCCTCTCCGCCGCCCGGTGGGAGGGCGAAGCGTCGGGTTTTGCTTGCCGTCGCTTGGGGCGTCTACTGGATGGGTGGCGAGAAATCAGCCGAAACGACGCCCCACCTACCGAATTGGTCGTACGGATCGCCAAACGCCTGACGAAGATCATCGACGAAATCTGCCGATCTCCTCGCAAGATGTTGCAGCGGCGGCGAGTCATGATGCCCGTCCATCGGATGCGGGAGCACGACCTGACCTGCTCTCAGTGGCTGACGAAGCAACCCGGCCGTACTCTCGCTGAGAAAACAGGTCGCAAGCGTTCTATTTTGGCGATCCAAAGATTTGAAAGTCTCGATACACTCGAAAATCGAGTGTTTCTGAACGTGCTACAGCTGTCCTCCCAGCATGCAAGGAAATACCTCAAGCATCACGCAGAGCGGTTTCCGCACCATGAATATATCCATCGAGTTCGCAGCTTCTTGCGCCTCTGTCAGCAGGTGCTAGGCCACCATGAAGTTCGCTCGGTTGGGCGTCTGTCGGGGGTGCCTCAACCGAACTATGCACTATTGCATGAGCCGCGTTATCAGCAAATTTGGTGGGCCTACGAACGGTTGATCCGTCAGCAAGTACGTCGTCGCAACCTCTGGAATTTTCGCATGGCTGCCTGGAGCGAAATGTGTCAAATTGCATTGATGGCTTCCCTGGCGGCGAGCAACCACGGGATCAGCGGGATGAGCCCAGAATCGCAAGCACGTGTCGCTGGCGCGGACGTCTGGATTGCAGAGAAAACTCGCGACGGTCGCCGCCTCGGGCGTTGGCGTTGGTCTCCGAACTGGGCCAACACGCAAAGCGCGCTGCTCGTAATCTGTAGCGGCGAAGAAGCACTGCGAGCCTATTCGAATATGTCGCGGTTGGAGTCAGGAGAAAAGGTGCATCTGGTCGCTCAGTCCGCCGGCCAAGCAGCCCCTTCGTTTACGCTGCTTTCACCCGACCTGTCCGACGCTGAAATGAATGGAGTTACGATTCGAGAAAATTCGGGTTCGGTGGTGCTCACGATTCTGCAAAGGGACCAGGACGGCGGTTGGCGCGAGCGTGAACGACTATCTTTGGCGGCGAACCTGACGACAATCCCGTGCGTTTTCGATTCGGCCATTGCCAGGTGGTTGGGCAAATGACATCGTCAACAACTGACTTCTTTGGCCTGAGCCTGGGCTCTATGAACTGGGGTGTATCGGGCGTAAGCTTTTCGAGGGAAGGATGGCCCGAACGCTCAATTCCTCCGGCCATTCTTCTCCCCAGTCGGGGCGGCGAGCCTCTGCGGCTCGATGTTACTTCTCCTGCGCATCCGCGAGGAACCGGCCAAAGTTGGCCCGCTGAGGCAGAGGTTTCGTCGCAACAGGGTTCAGGACGCATTCCTTTGGCGGCTGCCTGGACTGGGCGACGGTTAGCGGACTCTTGCACTTGGCGCTGGGAGAGCCCAGAGGAGCAAGCAGTCCGTTGTAAGCCACTGGACGCCATTGCCGAAGGCATCGCCCAGCTCTCGGTTCTTATCGGCGGAGTAAATCCTGTCAGTGTCGTCGTGCCTAATGATTTTCGACAAACTGAGCAGCAACGTGTGCTTGATGCCTGCCGTAAGTATAACGCGAACGTCTCTTTGATCTGGCTGCCAATCGCCGCCGGCTTGGGATGGTTGGACGCTAATCGCCATGAACTGCAATCGCCGGCCAATCCTCAGTGTCGGGCGCAACGGCTGCTCGTATGCCACTGCGATTGGGGGCAGGTGGAGATTTCGTTTCTCGAACTTGTTCCTTGGCCAGAAGCGAATCCAACTAGCTATCTACCGGCGCGTAAACGGCCGAACAGGGAGGATATTATTCCAGGGACCGGATGGCGATCGGCGGCAACGCTTGAGAAAGCTACAGATGCGGAAATAGCAGCCACCTGGTCCCAAATGTTTATGCAACCCTGGAGGCAACAGTTTCACCAGATTAACGCAATCAATCACCGCCACCTGGAACTGCTACATGCATTGCAAAAATGGGAGGTGAATCATTCACCGCCCTCCGCTATAGAAGACAAGCTGGCCGACTGTATCGCACGATCCGTGGATGACGTCGTGGGGGTCATTGTTGTCGGTGACTGGGCCGACGTACTCGATCTAGCCAGGCTGAGATCGAAACTTGCCGCGCCGGCGGTAGTGGTGCAATTATCGGGCAAGGAAGCCGAGACCTATCTTGCATCAGGAGCGGCCATCTATCAGGCGGCCTGCCTTCGCAACGAAATCTGCTACCTCGACACTCTGCCGAAACTGGAACTGTTTGTCGAACGAAACGGCGAATTCGTTTGGCACCCGCTTCTTCAGAGCGACAACAGATACGTACATGGCGGCGAGCTCTGGCGCTCGCCTGACCCGATCGACGTCGCCGCCCGGCGAGGTGAGGAGCAAGTACGTCTCGTTGTGTGGCACGAAGAGTTTGAGGGGGTGAGGGAGCTAGTCGCCAATCTCCGTGAGCCAGCTGAGAAGCGTTTGCCGGGACAGTTGCAGGTGGCTGCCACACCCGCGCAGGGAAACGCCGTTTTGACAATCGAACTCGCCAGTGACGCGGCGATTCACCGTCAAAGGATCACGGCAAATTGGCGCAAGATGCGGACCCTGACGAACGACAAAGGAGTGCCTGTCGATCGGGAAACTTACCTCAAAAATCAACCACGAGCTTTTCCTGAATTATTGCCGAGGTTTTCAAGCGGTGCACGCTGGGCCTTCGTTCGAGATGCACTGCGAGAATTGGCAACCAATAAGGAGCTCTCTTGGGAGCATCTAGCGAAGTGTCCGACTCGCAAATTAAATACACTCAAAAATTTAGTTTCTCAAAAGGACCAAAATGAAGCGGGCGTTGATCGGACGGCGATCGGCTCCGATCATGCAGCCCCAACCGGCGAGGCTATCTTAAAGGCGTTTTCGAGCGCGTGTCTCGAATATTGGCGCCGTGAAAAGGGAAACTTCGGTGACAATCAGAAACTCGAGTATGTAATCCGTACTCTCGGGTACATCTCGGTAGATGACCAGGAATTGTCAGAATGGCTCATCGAATGTCTCACTAACCGAACAGTCGATCGCAAAGCCAGAGCAGCCGCCGTGCATGCCTGTGGCCATTGCTTGCGAAACCCGCATGACCTGTCTACCTTCATTCTTGCAGTTTTCGAAATGTGTCCGAACGCGGTTGTTTCCCGAAACACCAATTCTTTGAAATCCGTTTCCCAAGCGTTGCGGTATCGAGCCGTCGCGACCCAGGAGGTTACCGACGAGCAGGCAGTGAACATTTTCGAAGAGTGTCTCAATATCTTCGAACATGAGATGGTTAGTGCAAGGGGGCGGACATTTGCATTTCGCTGGTCCGCCTTGATCGCTGGTTACATGCTACGTCGGCGAAGTTACAGCGCAGATTTCTTGCCTCCTGATGGCGAACTCGCCAAACAGGCCAAAGAGCTGTTTAATCGGGCAATTTCACTTTACCAGAGAGGAAAGTTGCAACCCATCGGCGGCACCGTCGATACGCCGGCTGCTATTCAGCAGCTCATCGATTACATCGACCGCCGAGGAGTTGGCCCTCTGTTGCTCAGCGGCGAATAGAGAGCTCGATGCTCACGCCTTAAGAATCGGATGCGTTGAGCGGACCAAGTGTAAACGCCAGCCCAAATGTGCATCGCTTGGCGGGGCCGTTTGGACAGCCGAAAAGTGAGGCGTTCCTGTTAACCGCTTGCTGAATCGTAACGCACGTTTGTGACGTACTAATCGTCACAAACGGCGGATTCCGCGAGGGGGCCGGAGTGTATCAAGAGATGACCATGTGGACCGACATTCGTCGCCGGGTTCTGACCGGACAGACGAGCAAAAGGGCGATCTGCCGTGAGTACAACACCCATTGGAGAACACTGGAAAAAATCCTCAGCCATGAAGAGCCGCCCGGCTATCGCACGGCGCAGCCGCGCCCCAGACCGGTAATGGAGGCGTTTCTGCCGATCATCGAGGAGATTCTTGAGCAGGATAAAACGTCCCACGCCAAGGAGCGGCATACGGCCAAACGCATCTACGATCGACTCCGCCAGGAGCAGCAGTTCACTGGCAGCTATTCGAGCGTCAAAGAGGTCGTGCGGGAGCTGAAGCGCAAACAGCAGGAAGTCTTTATTTCGCTCGACCATCCGGCGGCCAGCGCGCAGGTGGATTTCGGCGAAGTGAAGATCCAGCTCAACGGCGAACTGGTCAAGGCGGCGTTGTTTGAAATGACGCTGCCTTACTCGGGTGCGATCTTCTGCCAGGTCTTTCCCCGCGAATGCACCGAGACCTTTCAAGAAGGCCATCGGCGAGCGTTCGAGTTCTTCGGAGGCGTGCCGATCGGCGTGATCGACTCATCACGTGGCGACAGTCCGATTCAGCCGTTCATTCCCCGAGCAGCTTTTGACGCCCACTCCACCTTGCGCCGAGAGTTGGAACTGGGCGACCAGGGCGACCTCGAAGCGATCTGGCGGTTGCCCGGCGGTGTCCGTGCACGTGACGCCAACTGGCTGCCGGCAAGACTTTTTCATTCCCGCTTGTCGCCGATCAGCCGCTTCGCCACTCGCGGGGTGATCTGGTACCAGGGCGAATCGAACAGCGGCGTCAAGGAAGATCCCCGCGACTATCAGCACAAGATGCGGGCCCTGGTCAATGGCTGGCGGAAGGCTTTTGGCGACAAAAACATGCCGGTGTACTTCGTGCAACTCCCAGGCAGCGGGGCCGGCGAAGGCTGGCCGTACTTGCGAGAGCAGCAGCGACTTGCGGCCGATCTTCCGCACACGGGCATGGTGGTCACTATCGACCTTGCCGGCGCAGGCATCCACCCGGCAAACAAGATCGACGTAGGGCACCGGCTCGCCCGCTGGGCCCTGGCCAACGACTACGGGAAGGAGATCGCCTTCAGCGGGCCCATGTTTGAGCGGCAGGAGATCCAAGGCGACAAGGTCGTCCTGCATTTCAAACACGCCGAGAGTGGCCTGATGGCGGCAACCAAAGATGGCCTCGCTGCACCGAGCGAAACGCCAGATGCGGAACTATCGCACTTCGAGGTGGCCGATAAGTCCGGCGTCTGGCGTCCTGCCACCGCGAAGATCGAAGGCAAGATGGTCGTCGTATCCAGCACGACGGTCAAGTTACCGGCCGCCGTCCGCTACGCCTGCGATGCCTCCCCGGCGAACTGCAACTTCTACAACCGGGCTGGGCTGCCTGCTGCACCATTTTGCTCGCGATCCGATTTGCTGGAGTACGATCCAAGGCTGCCGGAGTAAGTGGATCAGGACGCTTTTGCAGCACATCAGTTTCGGAAGGCGTCTGCACTTCACAATTCTCACATGGGCTGCGCCAGGGAGCGTGCTCCTTTCCCTGAACACTCTAAACCTCCCATTTTTGCACCCCAGAACCTGCGCATGATCTGGGGCGCTGTCCGCTGCCACTATCTGGACAATTCCAGGAAAAATGGCCGTGTTTATGAAATAATCTGAGCCGCCAATGCGTCTAGTATGTAGTGGCCTGCACTCTGTGCATCAGCCCGAGCGGCTTCAGCCCTCTCTCATCGGACCCACGTTGTCCGCTACCGACTAGCCATGTGTTGTCGGGGTCCACGACGGTCCTCTTTTTCCGCCAGGGACTGTTTCCCCAATGGCCGCAAGGCCGCGGACTTCTGATCTCGCTATTTCCAGCTTGGAACACGTCGAAACGACGCAAACGCGAAATCAAGAATCCCGCTTCGATTCTTAGGACGATAAATGTCGAAAAACACCCCGATCCAATGGTGTGACGGGACCGTCAACCCAGTCATGGGCTGCGGCGGATGCGAACTCTATCCCAAGCCGGCAGAGATCCTTGCCGCGATTGACCGGCGAATGATTCAGGAAGGCGTCGCGTCGTGGAAGCTCGGTCGGGCCCGCAGTTTGTTTACCGAACTGGTCGAAATCGCCTGGAAGCGATTGCTTGACCTGATCGAGAAACCCGGGCCTGGCCACATCAATGCGGTGACGACCACGAACATCTACCACCTTCGCAAGCGGTTTGCGGCTCGCGTTACCGAACAATATGGAACGACAGCCGGGAGTTCGGGTTTGGGGGTGATCACTAACAGTTTGAAGTGCTACGCCGCCAAGTTGCATCTCAACAAGAGTTACAGCATCGAAAATCCCACGCGAAATCCCAACAAAGGTTATGCGTCCACTTTCGAGCAAGTCAAGACTTTTTCGGGGCGTCTCCAAGCTGCCGCCGCCTGGTCCGATTTACTCGGCACGGATCGCTGCAATGAGCCTTGGCTCAAGGACCTTCCTCGTCTTATTTTCGTGTCCGACATGGGCGATGCTTTGAGCCGCGTGCGCGACTTCGATTTCCTCCAAAGGGAAATCGAAGATACTCAAGCCGAATCGGGACGTCGCCATCTTTGGCTTTGGCTGTCGAAGCGGCCCCAACTTATGAAGCGGTTCGCCGACAAGATCGGCGGAATGCCGAACAACTTCTGCGCGATGACGACTGTAACGTCCGATGAAACGCTGCACCGCGTCGACAGCCTGCGCGAAGTCGATGCGTCGGTTCGTGGGTTGTCGCTGGAACCGCTGTGGACGGGCGTCGCCGATCAGCTGGATTTGACCGGAATCGACTGGGTTATTTGCGGCGGCGAGAGTGGAGCAAAAAATGCGGTGACGCCTTTCCCGATCGAATGGGCGACCGATCTTCGCGCACTTTGCCAGGAGCAAGGTGTGGCGTTTTTCCTCAAACAGCTGGGGCGTCGCCCGAGCCAGGACGGACTAGAGCTCTCGTTAGCCGACTCGCATGGCGGGGACTGGAATGAGTGGGATGCGCAACTCAGGACGCGAGAGTTCCCGACCTATTTTCACAACTATCGCCAAGAGAAGGTTCTGAGTGCAGCGAACACCGGTCGGGTTTAGCGTCCGTCAGAATGATGATGAGCTCCATCAACAAAGTGGCTGGCGTCAAGGCGATACTCCTTCGCTCTTGGCCGCACGCCCGCGGACTTCCAACCTCGCCGTAATCGTGATGATTGGATGGAAGTTGCACCTGCGTTAGTTTGCCGAACCTGCTGCCGAGGTCATGTGGGCACATCGCTAACGACGCCACCCTTTTGTCATGGCAGGAGCAAAGCAACAAACTTCCTCAATGGACTGCTCGACGGCGACGTCCATCAAGTGCGGTCTCGGTCCTTTGCGTGAACGCCGCGGTATCGAACCAGCCTCGGGCGCTCGGCTCTTTCATCAGCTTGGGCCGGCCGCCCCTTTCTTTTGCCCGAATGTGTCATGCCACCTTCCGCTCGAATGATTTGACCAGGCCGCCGCTGTTACATTTTTGATGCGACTACGGATTAATCTTCAGTCAGAGTGTTTTGAAAACAGCTGATCGCGGAGTCTTACACATGGAACCTGGTGATGCATGATGTTGCGATTATCGGGGCAGGCATGGCCGGCATGGCGACCGCAGCCCGCCTTCAGGCAATGGGGCTGTCAACCATTGTGTTCGAGGCCCACGGTCAGGCGGGAGGCTGCGCGGGGTTCTATCGCCGGGCGGGGTTTTCGTTCGATGTTGGGGCAACGACGCTGGTGGACTTCGAGTCGGGCGTCGTCGGCGGGGAAATGCTGGAAAGAATCGGCATGCCAGTGATCCCTGGCGAACCCCTGCCTGGTTATATGGCCTGGCTGCCCGACCGCACGATCACGCTGCATCGTGATCCTCAAAAGTGGAGGAAGGAACGAAGCCGCCTTCTTGGCGACACGCCTGCTCACCGGCGTTTCTGGAAACTGCTGGATCGGCTGGCTGACGTATTTTGGAGGGCGAGCCGCCGAGGCGTCAAACTTCCATTACGCTCGTCCGCGGATGTCACCCAGGCGATCCGCGCGGTCGGTCTGACGAACCTTCCTGCTGTCAGATATTTGAACTGGACCATGGGCGACGCCCTGCACGCCCACAGACTGCGAGGCGACAAGGCTCTGGTGGGATTGCTCGGGATGCTCATCGAAGACACGGTGCATAGCACTGTCGATGAAGCTCCGCTGGTCAATGCCGCTCTCGGCATTACGATTCGCGGGGCTGGGCTGACTCGCGCCACAGGCGGGATGCGGGGCTTCTGGCAGGCGTTCGTCAAGCACTACGGTTCGCTGGGCGGACAGCTGCATGTGGGCTGCCCGGTCACGCGAGTCACTGGTCGGCTGGGAGAGTTTCTTGTCGAGACCCGGCGCGGCGCATTCCCCGCGCGTCAGGTCGTCAGTGCGGTGCCGATGGAGTTGACCGCCCGACTGGCTCCGCAGGTTGTGGGTGAGCGATTGAAACCGTTTCTTCGCCGAGATGCTCCTTCGCGCGGCGGAGCGGTGGTCGTGTTTCTGGGCGTCCCTGAAGTTGAGGTATCTGGCCAGCAGTTCACCCACCATCAACTTCTACACGACTACGCCACTCCGCTGGGGAACGGAAACAATATGTTTGTTTCCGTCTCGGCAGCCGGCGACACGGCCAGCGCTCCGACGGGCTTCCGCACGGTAATGCTTTCCACCCACTGCGATTTGAAGGAGTGGCGAAGCCTCTCGCCGCAGGAATATCGTGAACAAAAAACTCGGCTCGGGCAGCGGCTGATCGCTCTTGCTCGTCGGGTCTATCCTCGACTGGGAATGGATGCCAAGGTGTTCGAGGCAGGCACGCCGCGGACGTACGAGCGTTTCACGCATCGCCCAGAAGGGGCCGTGGGTGGAGTGCGCCAAACGCTGGGCAATGCGAACCAGAACTCGGTTCCTCACGATATCGGCGTGCCGGGTTTCAGGCTGGTCGGCGACACGACCTGGCCGGGCTTGGGAACCGTTGCCTGCGTTTTAGGCAGCCAGATTGTCGCCGAAGGCGTCATCCAGCAGGCCCGTCGTCTGACAAGGATTTCCCCTCGTTCGTTGGACCGCCAGGTTGAGACTCCCGATGCCCACGCCGCCACGCACTGAGCCCGCGCTTCCCAGTCTTGCCGCGTTGGGCGATGATTTGTCGATTACCACGCCGATGCAACGTCGACTGGCGTTACTGCGGCCATTCCTCGGCCTGTTGGCGTATTCGCTGGCGGCTTACGCGGGATGGTGGTGGTTGACGCCGATCCTGGTGTTTCTGATTTTCGTCGCCGTGGTGACGGTAACGCACGATGTGGTTCACGGGACGCTTGGACTCACGCGGCGGCAAACCGATTGGACATTGTTTCTCATGGGGGCGGTTCTGCTGGAAAGCGGCCACGCCTACCAACTCACCCACACCCAACACCACCGTGTCTTTCCTGGCAAAGACGACCCGGAAGGCGATCCCGCCCGCATGGGTTTGTGGCGAGCCGTGCTGCATGGCCCTTTGTTTCTGCCGAGGCTGTGGTGGTGGGCGTTTCAAAAGTCACGACAAGACGCCAAACAGCGGCGGTGGCTGCTCGCCGAAGCGGCCTGGGCTGTCAGCATTCTTGTCCTTGGAGTTTCCCTGTGGACCTGGACGCCCGCTGTTCTCATTTATGCACTGCTTGCGATTGTCGGAAGCTGGAGCTATTCGCTGCTCACGGTCCACCTGCCGCATCACGACTATGGTGAAACTCCCTTGACGCAAACACATACGTTACGGGGAGCGATCATCCCGGCCCTGTTCCTGGAACTCACTTACCACTTGGAGCACCATCTATATCCTCAAGTGCCAAGCCACAACTTGCCCAAGCTCTCCCGCCGACTTCATCCCTATTTCCAGCAGGCGGGCGTCAAGCCGCGAAAGGTCTTCTAGAGGGCCATTAGAAACTACCGCGGTGTCGAAGCTGCGAGACAACGTTCCAACCAGAGCTGCTCCTCGCGATTGAGATTTAGCCCATAGACCTTCCCTTCGACCACGGGCCACGGCTCGTTCCAGCCGGTATCGCCGCCCCGCAGTTCGGCCTCGCCGGTTACACGGTTGCAGGTGAAGATCCACTGCTCGCCGTGCTGGTTCTCGAAGTAGCCGATGTACGTACCGCGGTCTTCTTCGTTGACGATTGGCGGATCACCGCAGGCCGGACTGTGGTGATTGCGGATGGTCAGCAGCGGCTCGGACGTTACAAATTCTCCAGACGACCTTAAGCCGCCTTCCGTTCAAATGACTTCACCAACCCGCCGACGTGCGATTTCACTTCGATCTGCTCCATCGTCAGCGTCTCGACCTCCTCCGGTTCCTCGCGCACTGGCGGCAGGTGGTCCCGCTCCATGTGGGCACAGCGAGTATTGTAATAGCTCGTAAACTCGGAAGTCAGGTAGTCGAGGTGCCGCTTGCCGAACACGATGAACTTGTTCAAGCACTCTCACTTCGACCTGGGCGTGCATGGTGCTTTACTTCGATGACCTTCACTCCCTGCCGTTATTCGGCATCACTCGTTGACGACTGTTGGGCCCGTTCTCGATTTTGGTGGATGTGGCGGCTGACGGCGTCGCCCGATAGTCCCACTGCCGCTGCGATTTGACCGGTGGGGTAGCCGGCCTGGTGCATTTCGACAATACGATCAATCGTCGAGCGTTTCGTGTAGGCTTGCGCCTGAGGTGCAAAGGGAGCGGGGCCTGCCTCCTTAAAGACGGGAGCAAGGTAACCCTGCACCTCGCGGATTGCCTGAAAGACCCTGCCAAACGGTCGATTTGAGTATTGGTCTGAGAGTGAATCTGTTCTCACCGGCGAGCCGTGGCAGTCAAAGACGCCGGCAATCTCGCCATCCGAGAATCGCTTCACCAAGTCCGTTGCGGTCTTTCTCAGCTTTCCAAAGGAGAGTTTGCTGATGTCGTTATCATCCGCCTTGATCCGTTCGATCAGGCGGTTGAAGTGATTGGGGATGGTTTGATTGGCATTGCTGCTCTTGGTGGCCTTATCGAGCGCAGTGCCCTTGGCGGTTACGACCAGCCGACCATCGGGGCCGAAATCGCTAAACTCTCGCCTGCGTTCGAGCGCCCACTGGATGCCTTTAACGGTCATCGGAAACAGGATATGTTCGCCGTACACGCCGCTCTTGCGGCGAATGCGCTTGATGAACGAATCATCATCCGTGGTCTGGTAATCCAGAATCTCTTGCTCTCGCTTTGAGTGAGCGCTGAATAAATGCACCTCGCCGATCAAGAGGGAAGCGATCTCGGCCCGTCCGAACCCGCAGTTCAACCCGAGAAGCAGCAAGAGCCTGTCGAAAGGCTGGGCATATCGCATCAGTAGACGCAGCTCGGTCAGCGAGAACGTGTCCACTTGCTGGAGATTTTTCCTGGCATGGTCGCTCGTCAACCGACGCACTTTCGTATTGATGTCGCTAAAGGCAAATGGCTTCTTCCAGTCGAACTGGCTAGTTTCATCAAGCCAGACGAAAAAGCGTCGCAGCGTACCCAGGAAGTTCGATGCCGACTTCGCCGTCATCGGATCTTTCGACTCCAGTTTGCATGGTCGCCGTCGCCAGTATCCAATGAGATCGGTCACAGCGTCCGCGTCCAGTCGGGCAAGTAACAGGTCGGCGTGATGCTTCTTGAGGTTCTGCACCTGGCGGACCTGCGTTTTCCCCCACGGAGAAATATGGCCCAGTGCGGGGTCGAAATACTCCGTTTCAAGGTGCCTTTGATACGCTTTGAGGGCTTGGTAAAGAGTTGTCGTCGGAGTCCGCGGCGTCACTGATTGCGTTGCGCCGTTGGCTGCCTGGGGATTTGTGAGGTTGGCGAGTTTGGCGCGGGCGTCGCCAGGATTGGAGCTTGGCTTTTCCGTTCGTCGAGCTGCCGGATCACTGGGCTTAAGGACCCCTGGTAACGGCTCCTGTCTGGCTTCGACCGCCGCAGAAAGGACACCCAGTTCTGGCGAAAAGGAGACGCCCACTTCTTCGAGGCGTTTCTTGGCATCTTCAAACGCCTTGAGAACTTCGACATTGGGGTTTGGGATCGGGAAGTCGCCTAGGACGTCGGGTATTGCCTCGAACATCTCCAAGGCGGCTTGTCCGACTTCGTAGGCGTGCTGGTCCTCGGGCAGGAACAAGACCACGGGGTACTTGGCCTGCATCCGCTGGATGCGAGCAGCGTACTGGTGCTGCTTTTCGCTGGGTCCGCGCGGAATGGGAATCTCCGGCGTCCCTTTGGCGATGCGTTTGGCGATGATGAGCAAGTCATCCGGCCAGAGCGGACGGTCTTCCTGGCAGGAAGCGGCGAACGTGTCCCACAGCTCGGAGAGTTTCCGTTCTCGCCTCTCCGCTTCCTTGCGGTCCGTCCCGAGCAGAAACTTGTGCTGCTGAAGTTTGCCGGACCTGCTGCGCTCCCATCCGAGCTGTCGCGAGTAGTAACCGCGGGGGTCAGGCTTCCAGGTACGCCGGGATCGTGTCGCCATTTGCACACTCGTTCCAGGGCTCTTATCGGAACATCAGTGTCCAAAACCGGCCGTTATAAGAACATTTATCGGAAATCTGAGAGGTTTCCAGTGGCCCTGGCGTCCCGCCTCGGGCCAAAAAACACATGATTTCCCATAAAAATAGCCACTTGCTCAAGAAAAGCAAGTGGCTAATAGGTGGAGGCGGCGGGGATCGAACCCGCGTCCCGCGGTATTTCCGCGGCAGCTTCTACGCGTGTAGTCGATTCTTTGGTGTTTCACGTCGCGGGACTCCAATCGACAGGATTCCCTTGACGCTATTTGGAAACGGTTTTTTTAGCCGAAAACGTGTCCAACGTGGTTCACGGCGAGCTAGATTTGGCGACCGATTTTTGATTCTCTCTAGCTAAAAATCTCAATCGGAGTCACGTTTACTACGCAACCAAGGCGAGGTTGTCCTCGACAAGTAAATAAGTTGGTCTGCTTTTTACGTGGCCTGCTGACCAACCACGACGCGCGACTGACGCTTCTAACTACCCGGTCGAATCCAATTCGCCCCCGGTATTGGTGTTAAAGCGACGGATGATAAACATCCGAAGTCGATTCCCCATTCTATACCGATCACTCCTTCCGGGAAAGTTGGCTTCCCAGGTCAGGGCCGTTTTACTTTCCACGCCATGGCCCTGTTCCCCTGCGAGCAGAACGCCCCGACTCCGGGATTGCCGGGCGCTTCTCGATCGTCGTTGGCACAGAAGCCCGATCGCGCGGAACTTCAAAGATTCTCGCCATCGACCCGGGCGGCGCGACTTCCCTGCTTTCCTGGGGGGCTGAACTTGCACCAGGAGAGTAGCGAATTATACTAACCGCCAACTCTCAAACGATGAGCAGCCGTACCGGGTAGGAGAATCTGAATGCCGATCGTCGTTGAGTGCGGCTGCGGGCAAAAGTTTAACGCGAAAGACAGTCTGGCAGGAAAGAAGGTCAGCTGCCCCTCTTGTCAAAAACCGCTGCAGATTCCGGCGACTGGCTCCGCAGGCGCTCGTCCCGCTCCGCAGCAACCGGCGATCCCGGTTGCGCCGACCTCCCGGCCCAAGACTCCGCCGCAGGGGGACCGCTTGCGCGGCGTTTGTCGGTGCGGTCAGCCCGTGACCTATCCGGCTTCCATGGCGGGAAAGTCGGCTAAATGCGGAAAATGCGGCGCGGTTCTGAAACTGCCGCCGCTGAAGGGAGCATCGCCGGAACCGAAGTCCCAGCCGAAATCCCCTTCGAAGCCGAGTTCGCTGCCGTCGTTCGATGATCTTGCGACTTTGCCGACCGACGATCCGTTTGCCGGCATCTCCAATCCGTACAGCAACGTTGACCCGCCTGCCGAAGAACCGACGCCCAAGAGTTCCGATTCGACTGCCGGCGGCTTGGGCGATCCGCTCCCCTCCAGTCAGCACTCTGGCGAAACCATTGATCCTTTCGGCGCCGACGATCCCTTTGGCATCGGGGAAGCGCCGGGCGGACATCAGGACGGCGGATCTCACGGTTCCGGCCTTTCCTCCGGAAGCGTATTTGACGAGGTACAAGGCGGCGCGCTTCATGGTTCAAGCGGCTCCAGCGGCAGCGTGTTCGATGACGTGCTGGGCGGCGATACCACAGGCTACGGCGGACAGCCGAGCGGCTACGGTGGACAGCCAGGCGGATACGGCGGGCAGCCGAGCGGTTACGGAGGGCAGCCGAGCGGTTACGGCGGGCAGCCGAGCGTGGGGACAGGCCAACCTTTGCTGGAGGTGCCGAAATATCAGTCGGGATCGGGTCGCACAGGCCCTTCTTATCGTCGCGTCGATCCCGACAAATTGAAAATGGCAGTGATCGGTTTTGGGATTTACGCGGGCGTGGGGATGATCGCCGCCTGTTTTCCGGTGCTCCATATCGTGCTGATCCCGTATTTCCTGTTCTGTGTCGCCGCCACACTCGGGCACCTCTTTTGTGCGATGACGTTCGCGATGGAAGTCCATGAAGAAACGGGCCCCTGGATCTGGGTCGCATTGTTTTTTTGCTGTGGACCTACAGCGTTGTTTCTCTATGTCATGGCCGCCATGCGCGACATAAAGCGCCCGCTGACCGTGATCTGGTCGATCTGCGTGGCGATCGCGGTGGTGATGTTTCCCATCTCGCTCATCGCGAGCTTTGTGAGCGGACCACGCTAACCGCCCGCGACCTGGGCCTTGCACCCGTCGCGAAACCGGCGAGCGTATTCCTCTTGCGGCGCACGACATTCCATTGAGATGCGAGAAGACTTCCCGATGGATGGCCGGATCTTGCAACAGAAGCAGTGTGAATGGGGCTCCTGGAGCGACCTCGCCCCCTTCTCCTGAGGAGGGGATCGCCCTGCGGACCGGGCGGTTCTTACGCCGTCCCTGTGGCAACGGCCGGATCTGGCCCAGGCGTGTGGATTCTCGCCGGCTGGCCGCACCTTTCTCTGCAGCCCCTTCGCGTTAGAATGCAGGGTACTATCTTCGCTGCTGCCTGCCCTGATCTGGATCCCGCTGCATGCCCGTTTCGGATATCGTTATCAAAGGCGCCCGCGAGCACAACTTGCGGAATATTGACCTCGTCCTTCCTCGCAATCAATTGATCTGTTTGACCGGCGTCAGCGGGTCCGGCAAAAGCTCGCTGGCGTTTGATACGCTGTATGCCGAAGGGCAGCGCCGGTACGTGGAAAGCCTGTCGAGTTTTGCCCGGCAGTTTCTCGGACAGATGCCCAAGCCCGAGGTCGATCTGATCGCGGGCCTGAGCCCTTCGATTTCGATTTCGCAGAAAACGTCGGGACGGAATCCGCGTTCCACTGTCGGGACCATCACCGAGATTTACGATTATCTGCGCGTGCTGTATGCCCGCGTAGGCCAGGGGTTCTGCCCCAAGTGCCACCGGGAGATCACCGCCCAGACGCGTGAGCAGATCATCGCCCGGGTGTTGCTGCTGCCGGCGGGTACGCGGTTTCTGGTGCTGGCTCCATTGATCCGCGGCCAGAAGGGCGAGTACAAGGATCTGTTCGACGATCTTCGCAAACAGGGCTTCGCCAGGGCGCGGCTCGACGGCCAGATTGTGCAGCTGTCGCAGGACCAGAATCTGGACCGCCAGATGCGGCACGATATCGAAGTCGTCGTCGATCGGCTGGCCATTAAAGGAGAGATCCGGCCCCGCCTGGCCGAAGCGATCGACCTGGCGCTCAAGCTGGGCCAGGGCAATCTGATCATCGCCACCGAAACCGAAGAGGCGGAAGAGGCGACGCCCGCCAAACGGCGGAAACGGGGAGCCGCCCGGCCGGGTGACATGATCATGTCAGTCGACTATGCTTGCACGGATTGCGGCGTCAGCTTTGAACCGCCCAGCCCGCAGCTGTTCAGCTTCAACAGCCCCCAGGGGATGTGCCTGGAGTGCGACGGCCTGGGGCAACGCTACGACTTTGATCCTGATCTGCTGATCCCCGATCCGGCGTTGTCGTTCAAAAAAGGAGCCATTGCTCCGATCGGCCTGTGGAAAGAGATGGGCCGATGGCGCCGGCATATCTACCAGGGCGTCGCCGATACGGTCGAGCGACTGCACGAACTGCCGGAAAAGACGCTGCTGGAAACGCCGTGGAAAAAGCTCGATCCGGCGCTCCAGCAACTGCTGCTGCAGGGCACAGATGATCTGCACATCACCTACACCTGGCGCCGGGGACGGAAGCCAGTCAAGTACGGCGGCGTGTTTGAAGGCATCGTCCCCACCCTGCTGGCCCGGTACAAAAGCAGCAAAAGCAGTATGCAGCTGCGGTACCTGGAAAAGTTCATGCGCACGCTGCTCTGCCCTGCCTGCCACGGCGAGCGGCTGAACCCCCAGGCGAGGTCCGTCCGTATCACGACCGCCAATCCCGATTTCGGCGTGTCTCCTGCCAAGGTCAAGAGTCCACGCAAAAAGTCAACCAGGAGCCGAGGGAAGACGCAGTCGCAACTGTCGCTCACGCTGCCGGAAATCTGCGGCCTGTCGGTGGCGGACGCGGCGGCGTTCTTCGAAGCACTCGAACTTGACGCCACCCGGGCGACGATCGCGTCGGAGGCAATCAAGGAGATTCGCGGCCGGCTGGGCTTCCTGCTGAATGTGGGGCTGGATTACCTGGCCCTCGACCGCACGGCGCCGACACTGTCCGGCGGCGAGTCGCAGCGGATTCGTCTGGCGGGACAGATCGGTTCGGGCCTGGTCGGCGTACTCTACATTCTGGACGAGCCGTCGATTGGCCTGCATCCGCGCGATAACGATCGGCTGCTCGACACGCTTGCGCGGCTACGCGACATGGGAAATACGGTCGTCGTCGTGGAGCACGATGAAGACACCATGCGGGCGGCCGATCATATCATCGACTTCGGTCCCGGCCCCGGCGTGCGCGGCGGCGAGGTCGTCGTCGCTGGCACGTACCAGCAGGTCGTCAAAGAAGCCCGCAGCGTGACGGGCGGCTTTCTTTCCGGGCGCGAAGAAATCGCCATGCCGGCGGAGCGTCGCGAGGGGAGCGGGAACAAGCTGTCGATCGTCGGCGCCACGCATAACAACCTCAAGGGAATCGATGTCGACATCCCGCTGGGAACGTTTGTCTGCGTGACGGGCGTATCGGGGTCGGGCAAAAGCTCGCTCGTCAACGACATTCTGGTCGAGGCGTTGCGGCGCGATCTCAACGGGGGCGACGGGGCGCCGGGCGACCACAAGCAGATCACGGGGCTGGAGCATCTCGACAAGCTGATCGCCATCGACCAGTCACCCATCGGCCGTACGCCGCGGTCCAATCCGGGCACCTATATCAAAGTGTTCGACGATATCCGCAACCTGTTCTGTGAAATGCCCGAGGCCAAACGTCGTGGTTACAAACCCGGGCGATTCAGCTTCAACGTGGCCGGCGGTCGCTGTGAAGCGTGCGAAGGGAACGGCTCCAATCGCCTGGAAATGGACTTCCTGGCCGATGTCTGGGTGACTTGCCCCATCTGCGAAGGCGCCCGATTCAATCGGGAAACGCTGCAGGTCAAATTCAAAGATTACAGCATCGCCGATCTGCTGCAGATGGACGTGCAGCAAGCGCTCGTCGTGTTTGACAATATCCCCAAGATTCGCCACAAACTGCAGACGCTGCACGACGTGGGGCTGGATTACCTGAAGATCGGGCAACCCTCGCCCACCCTCTCCGGCGGAGAAGCCCAGCGGATCAAGCTGGCGCGGGAACTGGTCAAAACGAGCACCGGGAAAACGCTCTACCTGCTGGATGAGCCGACGACCGGCCTGCACTTCGCCGATATCAAACTGCTGCTCGACGTGCTGCACAAGTTTGCCGACCAGGGGAACACCGTGCTGGTGGTCGAGCATAACCTGGATGTGATCAAGACGGCCGACTGGGTAATCGATCTCGGTCCCGAAGGCGGCGAGGACGGCGGCCAGATTATCGCCCAGGGTCCGCCGGAAACGATCGCCAAAACCAAGGGCTCGCATACCGGCAAGTCGCTGGCTCCCATCCTGGCCAAGGCGGCCGGCCAACCGGTCAAGGCCGTCAAACGCCGCGCCAAGAAGGCCCGCCAGGTGGAACTCGCCACCAAGATCAGCGTGCGCGGAGCCCGGCAGCACAACCTGAAAGAGGTGCAAATCGACATCGCCCGCGACAAGATGACCGTCTTTTGCGGACCCAGCGGTTCAGGAAAAAGCTCGCTGGCGATGGACACCATCTATGCCGAAGGGCAAAGGCGCTACGTCGAAAGTCTCAGCTCTTACGCCCGACAGTTCATCAGCCAGATGCAAAAGCCGTCGGTTGACCAGATTGAGGGACTGTCGCCTGCCATTGCGATCGAACAGAAAAACCTGGGCAACACGCCGCGCAGCACCGTCGGCACGGTGACCGAAGTGTACGACTATTTTCGTATTCTGATGGCCCGCCTGGGGACGCCGTATTGCCCGGATTGCGATCGCGAGATTGGCACGCAAACGCCGGACGAGATCGTCGACAAGATTCTGAGCGAACCCGAAGGCAGCAAGCTCTACCTGATGGCTCCGGTCGAAATCGAAGTGGGCCAGGAGTACGAACGGCTGTGGGAAGAACTGAAGTCGACCGGCTACGCCCGGGTGCGGATCGACGGCGAAACGCACTCGCTGGAGAACCCGCCGGAGATTGATCGGCGTCGCAAGCATGCGGTGGAAGTCGTCGTCGATCGGATCAAGACTTCCAACAGGTCGCGTTCGCGGATCGCCGAGAGCGTCGAACAGGCGCTCTCCCTGGGCCGCGGCGTGCTGACGGTCGCCTACCCGCTCGACGGCGCGCCCGAGTCGCGCTGGAAGGTCGTACGGCACAGCCAGCATCTGGCCTGTGATCGTTGCGGACGTAGCTTTGAACGGCTGACCCCGCATAACTTTTCGTTCAACAGTTCGCTCGGCTGGTGCGACAGTTGCGAAGGGCTGGGCATCCAGCGCGGCGCCAATCCCGCCGCACTGTTGCGCGACCCCAAACTGACGCTGGCCGAAGGGGCCGTCGCCCTCTGGCCCAGTGTGGCCGATCCCGTCTCGCAGCAAATGCTCCAGGCGTTATCGCTGGGAACAGGCCTGCCGCTGGACAAGCCGTTCGAGCAGCTGTCGGCGCGGAACCGCCGGCTGGTGATGCACGGCGCAGGTGAGCAGTGGTTCGCCGTCGGCGAGCCGGAGCAGCGGCCCCGCTTCCGCTTTCAGTTCAAAGGGCTGTACCCGGCGATCGAAGAGGCTTCCCGTTTGAGCGGCGCCTTCCGCAATCGCTTGTCGACGTTTATCGACGAAGTCGAGTGCGCCGCCTGTGGGGGCAGCCGGCTGCGCGACGACTCGGCGGCCGTCCGCTTTGAGTCGTACACCATCGACGACCTGTGCCGCATGCCGCTGGGCGAACTGCGCCGGATCGTGAAAGGCTGGAAGTTCAAGGCCCGCGAAAAACGGATCGCTGGCGAGGTGGTGCGAGAGATCCAGAACCGCGTGCAGTTCCTGAACGACGTCGGCCTGGAGTACCTCAGCATTGGCCGCGGCGCCGCCACGCTTTCCAACGGCGAAGCGCAGCGCATTCGCCTGGCCAGCCAGCTCGGCAGCGGTCTGTGCGGCGTGCTGTACGTATTGGACGAGCCGACCATCGGCCTGCATCCGCGCGATAACACCCGGCTGCTCAAAGCGCTGCACAAGCTGCGCGACCTGGGGAACACGCTGTTGATCGTAGAGCATGATCGCGAGGTGATCGCCGAGTCCGATTATCTCGCCGACTTTGGCCCCCAGGCCGGAACGCACGGCGGGCAGATCGTCGCCAATGGCACGCCGGCCCAGGTCGCCCGGCGGAAAACGTCCGTCACCGGCCCTTACCTGTCGGGCAAGAAGGCGATCAGCATCCCTTCCAATCGCCGCATGGCCGAGAACGGCGTCGGCCATCCGGAAGATCAATGGGTCAAGATCCTGGGCGCCCGGCGGCACAACCTGCAGAACATCAACGTGGAGATTCCGCTGGGAGCGCTCACCGCAGTGACTGGCCCCAGCGGTTGCGGCAAGAGCTCGCTCATTGAAGACGTCCTGTTCCGTGCGGTCGCTCGCACCCTGCATCGGGCCGCCGCCATCCCCGGCGCCCATGACGAAATCCGCGGCCTCGACCAGATTAACAAGGTCATCAGGGTCGACCAGCAACCGCTGGGGAACTCGCCCACGTCCAATCCTGCGACTTACACCGGCGTGTTCGAAACGATTCGCCAGCTCTTCTCCCAGTTGCCTGAGTCAAAGGTGCGCGGCTACTCGCCCCGTCGCTTCAGTTTCAACGCACCCGGCGGCCGCTGTGAAACGTGCGCCGGCAACGGGCAACTCTGTATCGAGATGCACTTCCTGCCCGACGTCTGGGTGCAGTGCGAAACGTGCCGCGGCGAGCGATACAACCCCGAGACGCTGGCGGTCAAATACCGCGGACGCTCTATCGCCGAAGTGCTCGACATGACGTGCGGCGATGCGGTCGAGCTGTTTTCCAACATCCCCAAGATCCGCCGGATCCTGCAGACCCTGTGCGATGTGGGGCTGGACTACCTGACGCTGGGTCAGGCGGCGCCGACCCTGTCCGGCGGCGAAGCCCAGCGAGTGAAGCTGGCGGCCGAACTGTCGCGGCCCGATACGGGCCGCACCCTGTACCTGCTGGATGAGCCGACGACCGGCCTGCACTTTGACGATCTGGCTAAACTGCTGGAGGTGCTGCATCGGCTGGTCGATCTGGGGAACACGGTCGTGCTGATCGAGCATAACCTGGATGTCATCAAGCAGGCCGACTGGATGGTCGACATGGGGCCAGAAGCAGGCGCCGGCGGCGGGCGCGTCGTCGTGGCCGGCACGCCGGAGCAGGTCGTCGCCCATGCCCAGCAGTCGTCCGCTGGGAACGGCTATCTACGGTCGCACACCGGCGAGGCTCTCCTCCCCGTGCTGGCGGCCGGACCCTACGCGCGGCGGGTTGCTCATGATCCGAACAAGCTGGAAGAAAAAGAAGGCGATCTGGCCATCGAAGACCTGGGCCAGGATGCGCAGATGCCCTGGGAGACCAACGGCCGTCGCTGGCATACGCAAGATCGCGTTGGCCGCAAAGGCGAACCGGTCGCCTGGGAGGGGCAGATTCTGAGCGAGGTAGTCGACCGTATTCATGCCCTGGGCGAGTTCAGCGAGACCGACTGGAAAGCGCGCAGCGTAGTGGAAATCGCCGCCGCCAAAAAGTCCGACGGCTGGTTCCTGCACGCGATCACCGGCGAGGCCTGGCTGCTGAAGCTGAAGTTCCGCGTCGCTTCGGGCGCGTTCGATGCTGACGAGCTCGACGGGCTGCTGGGACTGAAACCGCTCAATCAAATGCACGACTTGCCCGTCTACGGGAACGAACCGCGAGTCAAATGCAAAGCGACTCGCGGCCCCTGGCAGGAAGTGCAAGTTGCCGTGCACTCCTTTGAAGAGATCGACACGCCCGCTTTCTGGCGTTTTGTCGAAGAGGCGACCGAATCGTTCCTGGGACTGGCCGAAGAGGCGACCCAGTCAGGCAGCGACTTTGCGCCATGGAAACTGCTGGGCCGGAAGTGGCACCTGATGCGGAAAGGTTTCCCGACCAACAAGACGCCCCGCTGGGAAGTCGACACGCTGGAACAACTGGTCACGTTGCTGGAGCAAACCGCGCCGGAAGGGAGCTTCGTCTGGACGAACCAGCAGATCGTCAATTTCTTTCTGCCGGAACAGAAAGAGCCCTGGGCCGTGCTGCACACCAAGAAGCCAGCCGCAGTGGAACTAACGCTGACCGGCCGCAAGGGAAGCATCGCCCTGGGACGTTTGACAGGCATTGGTCGCCAGCCCGCGATCGATGCCAGCCGGCCGCGGCTGGATCAGCTGAAACTGCGGTTCCGAACCCTGGCCGAAGTGCAGAACCAGGAACTGGCCAGCGTGCTGGGCGAACACCGGAACGCCTTGCGAAACGGCGATTAGCGGCCGGTCCGCTCCGCGGCTGGAAGCGGTTGCATCGCGTTGCCGCCTTTCCCTTAATCGCCTGCTGAAGGGTCGGCGGCCGGCTCGTTGTCCTCCAGGGCGGGGAACTTGCTGGCAAACAGCCAGCGTTCCCAGAATCGGGCTCGCCGCAATTGCGGGTCTTCGGCGGCGATTTCTCGCGTTTTGCCGCGTCGCGTGCGCAGAAGCAGGTCCCCCCCTTCGCGCACTTCGGCGACGATCCAGAATTTATCGACCAGGTAGGAGTAGTCGTCGCCCTGGCGGGTGGGCGTGATCTTCTTGGCTCGCGGACCGGGATGCCGACTGTATTTGGTCACACGGTAAATAACCCAGTCGCCGACTTCGTACATGGTTCATCCGTGGTGGAAGCAGGGTTGGCAGGGAGGGGCAGGACGGTTGCCGCCATGAAAAAACGGACTCCAGGCCGTCCGCAGGGTACGAACGTCCCCTGGCCTCCGGTCCGACATGCTTTCTTAATACACTACCTTTCCGCTGGCCTGCAGGGAAGACGTAGATCGGCCTTGCCGCTTTGGGCAGCGCCTTCTATACTCCCGCCCCGCGCCGTCATTACGAGCACTTCGCACGCAGGAGGCAACCATGCCCACTGGCATTATCTGGGGTCACGCAATTCTTTTACTGGTTGCAAATGGTCTGCTTGCGCAAATCACAGGCGGAGGCTTTCGTCCGCCCAATGGCGTGCCCGGCTTTCAGCCGGTCGCAACTTCGCCAGCGAACATTGCTCCGGCGCTAACGGCTCCGCCGGTTGGCGCTCCGGCGGCAGCCCCGGTCAATACAACTCCTCCGGCCGCTGGCGCCAGTCCGTTCAACTCCACGCAGTTCGGCTCACAACCGGCCCCGGGAGTTGCTCCGCTGGCGACCACGCCTGTCGCTAACACTCAACCCACGGCTCCGGCAACCCCGGCCGCTGGAGCCGCGATCGGCGCTTCGCTGGGGGCGGGACCGACCTCTCCCTTGCAGGTGACGCCGGTCGCCAACACGACCGCAACCGCAACCGCGGCCGTTGTCGCCCGCGACCCGGGCGAACTCTCCAATGCGGCGGGCCAGGTGCTGCGGGAGTATTCCATCAGCGACTACACCTCGAAGGTGACCACCACCAACAAACCCGAACAGGCAATCATCGACTGGATTCTCCGCGAAACAGGAAACGATGTGTGGTTTTCCGAACCGCTTGGCTTTCTGACGGCAAACCGTGAAAAAGTCACCGTTTACCACACGCCGGAAATGCAGAAGATTGTCGCCAATGTCATCGACCGCTTCGTCGCCACCCAGGCCGAGTCGCAAGTCCTTGGTTTGCGGGTGGTTACGATTGGCAGCCCCGACTGGCGGGCGACCGCCCATCCGCTGCTCCGCCCGATCGCCGTGCAAACGCCCGGCATTGAAGCGTGGCTGGTCTCCAAAGAGAACGCCGCCATTCTGGCAGCCGAACTGGCCCGCCGCAGCGACTACCAGGAACACAGCGCACCAACCCTGGTGCTGCACAACGGCCAACCGCAAACGATCGCCAAAATTCGCCCCCGGAGCTTCGTCAAGAACGTGCATCTGCGGGAAGGCACTCTGCCCGGTTACGAACTGGAAATGGGCAAGGTCGAAGAAGGCTACTCATTGCAAATCAGCCCCCTGTTTGCCGCCGACGGCTCCACGATCGATGCCGTGATCAAGTGCCACGTCGATCAGATCGAACGCCTGATGCCGGTGCAGATTGGGGTGCCGACTTACGGCACGGCCCAGCGACAGCAGATTCAGATCCAGGTGCCGCAGATGTCCAGCTATCGACTGCACGAACGCTTCCGCTGGCCGACGGATCATGTGCTGGTGATCAGCGCGGGCGTGGGTCCGACGCCTGGCCCCGACAAACCGAACCCGCTGGGAATCAAGATTCCCTTCATGAACAGCGCCCCCCGTGCGGATGCCTTGCTGTTCGTGGAAGCCCGCGGCAAAGCCAGCCAGAACCTGGTCGGCCAGCCCATTCCTTCCGCTTCGGCTCCCAACTATGGCGGCCGGTATTAAACCGACGCACACACATTCTTAACCAAAGAATCGCGCAAGGATAACAGACAAGCGGCCCTTTCAGGGCCGCTTTTTCTTTGGACGGACCTGCCAGGCTATCCGTTTAAGGTCCAGCAGCCGAGCGCCCGGATCAGGCAGGAACAGCATCGGCGAGCTGTTTAGTTGAACTCGCCAGCCCAGACGCGTCCGCTGACGGGATCATAGATCCAGCCCGACAGGGTCTCAAGGTTCTCTGGCGGAACCTTGGCGGCGACGCTGACCACTGCGGAATCGTTCAGGGGATTGGCGGTGATCTGAGCCAGCAGATAGGGACCATAGCGATGCTGCGGCCCCGTGCCAATATTGCCAGCTTTATCGGTGCGATGAGTCAACTGCGGCAGGGTCTGGCCAGTCAGGTCGTCGGGCGCGCGGCCATCGTGCTGGACCTTGTAGTTTTCGATGGCGTTCGACAGCATGTGCAGGTTCGACAAGGCAGCGCTGACCTTGGCGTCTTGCACCGCTTCGTTGAACTGGGGGATCACCATGCCGGCGATGATCGCCATGGTGACTACCACGATCATCACTTCGACCAGAGTGAACCCTTCACGTTTTGTTCGCACCGACCTCATCGAACCGCCATCAGGGGTTTACTGGTAAACACGCTGACTGAAGGGTAGGCCGCCAGTTGCAAAAATCCAACACCGCGCACGAAAAACCCCAGCAATTCCGGCTGGGGTTTAACGATTGTCGCATTGGGGCCAATGGCCGCAGTCCAGAGAGCAGCGTGGGCTGATCTTCAATGCAGCTGCGGCTTGAATTGGGCCAGCTTGCGCGGGTTACTCTTCGATGCCCAGCAGTTCGACTTCGAACACCAGGACGGAGTTCGGCTGGATCGGGCTGCCCGGCAGTTGTTCTTCGCCGTAGGCCAGCTCCGAGGGGATCACCAGGCGATACTTGTCGCCGACTTTCATCAGCTGCAGGGCTTCCGACCAGCCTGCAATCACGCGATTGACGGGGATCGTCAACGGCTCGCCGCGTTCGACCGAGCTGTCGAAAACGTCGCCGTTAATAAAGGTGCCGTGGTAATGGGCTTTGACGCGATCGGTCGCCTTGGGGCTGGGGCCGTCGCCCGCCTTGAGCACCTGGTACTGCAGGCCGCTTTCGGTGGTCTTCACCCCTTCTTTTTTGGCGTTCTCAGCAAGGTATTTGGCGCCTTCGGTTTTGTTCTTTTCGGCGGCAAGTTTGCTTTTTTCGGCTTCGGCTTTCATCACTTTTTCCTGCTCAGCGCGGATCAAACCTTCGAAGGCGCGCATCGAAGTGGCGAGTTCTTCGGGAGTGAGGGCCAGTTCTCCGTCGCCGTAGGAGGTTGACAGGCCGTTCATCAGCTGCGCCAGATCAAGCTTGACGTTGGTGCTGCCGATGTTTTCACCGATGGTGGCGCCCAGGGCGTAACTCAGTTTTTCCAGGTCGGTTTTCGGGGCCGTTTTCGCTGGTTCCTGGGCAAAAGCCGAGCCAGCCAGAAGTCCAACGGCGCACAACGCGAAAAAAACGCGTTTCATAGGAAGATTCCTCAAAAAGGAGGGGGATGTGTCGAGGCGGGAAAAAGCACAGATTTTTCAAGTATAACCCATCTCCAGGGCCCCGTGCAGTTGTCGACGGGCAAATTTCTTCACGTTTTTCGCAGCCTTTTACCATACGCCTGAACAGCCTGGGCGGGAGATTCGCAATCGGTTTCCGGCCGCGTTAAACTACCAGACATCGAATCGGGACGAGTCCGCCTGGCGCATGGGGATGCAGCATGAATGGATCGGAAATCACGCGCAGAAACTGGCTGAAATCGACGTCGTTACTGACTCTTGGAGCCGCCAGTTCCGCCTGGATGCCGCCACGGGCCCAAACCGCGGAGGCAGCAACTCCCGCGGTCATCGACATCGGGTCCCGGCGCGAACTGTTTATCGACGACGTTCTGATCGAACGAATGGACGGCGCCGCCCAGCGGCGATTGCATCATCCCCAGCCACAGGGCATCGTCCTGGAGCACGACGAAAAATGGGAGGGCAGCGGCAGCGGCTACCATAGCGTTTTCCAGGACGGCGACCTTTATCGCATGTATTACAAAGCCTGGCATTTAGAAGCGACGCCTGGGCGACTGGACTCCCAACGGCATCCGCTGTACTGCTGCTATGCCGAAAGCAAAGACGGCATTCTCTGGACAAAACCCGCGCTTGGACTTGTGGAATTCGCGGGAAGCAGGCAGAACAACATTGTGCTGGCCAGCGACAGTATTCCCGGCATGACGATCGATGCCGGACACCCGGCCGTATTTAAAGATGAGAATCCCGCGGCCCCTGACTCCCAGCGGTACAAGGCGTTCGTCCGCTCGCCCAGGCCGGGCGGGTTGTACGCATTGGGATCGTCGGATGGCTTGCACTGGAACCGCCTGGCGTCGGAACCGGTCATTACGGAGGGAGCCTTTGATTCGCAGAATCTGGCATTCTGGGATCCGGCCATCGGCAAGTACCGCGCGTACTGGCGGATTTTCACCCAGGGCATTCGCGCCATTCGTACGGCGACTTCCGAGGATTTCCTGCACTGGGGGCCGGCCAGCGATCTCACCTATGAGGACTCGCCGGTCGAGCACCTGTATACGAACCAGGTGAAACCGTACTATCGCGCGCCGCATCTGCTGATTGGTTTTCCCTCGCGATATCTGGAAAGATCCGCCGGCGACTCCCTGGACGCCTTGCCGGAGGCCGAGCATCGCCGACTGAGATCCTCGGCCCGCGACCGGTACGGCAAAGCAGTAACCGAAGGGCTCCTGATGGCCAGTCGCGATGGCGTGCATTTCCAGCGCTGGAACGAAGCCTTTCTGCGACCAGGGGTGGAACGGGCAGGAACCTGGAACTATGGCCATCAATATCTGGCCTGGCATCTGGTCGAAACCTCCTCGGCCATCGAGGACGCGCCGCCAGAGATTTCACTGTACGCCGTGGAAAGCTACTGGACCAAACCTGGCAGCAAACTCCGACGTTACACCTTAAGGCGGGATGGATTTGTTTCCGTAAGCGCCCCCATGCGCGGCGGCGAACTGACGACCAGGCCGATAAAGTTCCGCGGCAAAGAATTGCGATTGAACTTTGCCACGTCCGCTGCCGGCAATCTCTTTGTGGAACTGCAGGACGCCGACGGAAAAGCGCTGCCCGGTTATCGCCAGGAGGATTGCCAGTCCGTTTTTGGCGACACACACGATCGGGTCGTTACCTGGAAGCAGGGAGCCGATGTCAGCAGCCTGGTCGGGCGTCCCATTCGCCTGCGGTTCCGCCTGGAAGACGCCGATCTGTACGCGTTCCGTTTTCAAGATTGATGCGGAAGCTTCCGTTCCTGGGGCGCCCGTTTGAGAGAAACGGGCCACCTATCGGCACGCCGTACAAAACGACGCCGAATTACCGCATCCAGGCTGCGATCCGCAGCTGCAGCGACGTTTAACGGAACGGGTCCGCGGGGAGCGCACCGCCGTCGAACGGATTGTCATTGCCGTGGAACGGGTCGGGAATCGCAATCGGGGGCCCATCGCCGAGGGCCCGCATGAGCGTTCCGCCAAGAGATTTGTCCACAAACACATAGTCGCTGGCCGCTTCCCCGGTCTGGGCGGTGGGAGCCGGCGGCGCCGGATCGTCGGTGAACTTCAGTTTGATATTGAAGGTCGGCAGCAGCAGGGAGACCTGGTTCGCCGAGGCGTCGCCCACCAGACGGTAGTTGCTGGTTAGCGCGGCGATGCCCGTGTTTTCGTAAACAATGCCGCCATCGCGACGGTCTATGCAAAGCAGCTGGGTCCGCGGGCGAGAGCGATCTTCCGGCAAGTAGTGCCTGATGAACACCAGCACGGGGCTTTCCGACGGCTGATCCAAAGGCATGCCATACCGCGAGATAAACGCCGGCGTTTGCCACAGGCGTTCCCCCTGTCGACTGAATGCGTACAAGCGTCCGTGCACCAAAGGCGTATGGAAACCGCCTGGCGCCGCCTGGACGTTCCCTTCCCCTTTGCGATGCGGCTTCTCGCGCGTGACCGCGACCAGATACTGCGACGAAGACCGTAACACCTGCAGGGTGGATAACGGAGCCTCGTCGGTCCGTTCCGCTTCCAGCTGAGCGCTGACCAGCGGCTGGGCGTCCGCAAGTCGACGCAGGAAAAAGTTTCCGTTCGGTTCGAGCACGGCGACCTCTTCCTGGTTAATAACCCAGCCTTTGGAGCCATGCTGGCACTCCACACTCCACACATCGACGCCGGTCAGAGCGTTGTACGAGCGGAGCCGCAAGCCGGCGCCGTTCTCGCTCCAGGCCAGCAACACCCGACCTTTGGAAGCCCAGCGGGTTTCGTCTTTTGCCAGCGTGCATTTCTGGATCACCCGGCCGTCGATCATGCTGACAGTCAGCAACTCATTGCTGTCGGTATTCTCGACGAACAGAATCTCCTGGTCGCCAAACAGGCAGGTGCTGCCGCCGAAGCCGCTGCGCGACCAGATTCTTTTGCCCGTAAAAAGGTCCGCGCACACCAGTTCGGAACCGGCCATGTAACAGAAGCCACGCGCCGTAAGCGGGCCGGTAACGCCCGCCAAACGATTGGTGCGGTCCGTCAAAAGAAAGTGCGATTCCCCCCAGGGGCTTTGAACTTCAGTTGTGCGAAGTTGAAAGCCGCTGGAGTTGTAGAACGATCCTTCAATAGCCGCCGCGGGAGCCAGCCTGATACGCCATAACATGGCTTCCTTGGGGCTGGCGGACCAGGTATTGATGCCGACAATGTCGGATCCCAGCGACATTACCAGCAGATGGCCAAAAAAGCGGGCATGGCACAGTTCCATGCTCGTTGTCATCATGTCGGTTTCCCCGCGAAGCGGGTAGCGGCCCCACTCGCGGCCGCCGCCGTCGTGGACGGCGATCTCATTCGAATCGCGATGGAACGCCACCGAAACCCCCGGCGGCAGGTCGCCGTCGATTTGCTCCAGACTCAGGGGGAAAACCTTCTGGAAAGCCGAAACGGCAGGGACTTCCGGGCGTTCGGTTTCCACCTCGACGGGTCCGCTGCGCCACTGACCAGCGGTCGCTACTGCTTCAGCGAAGGGATCCAGCGGCCGCAGTCGCAGGGCCATCGCCGCCGATTCCTGGGATTTCGCTAACGGCTGCCCGACCACCTGCGTCTTCTGGGCAAGATTCCAGGCCAGCAGGCTGGTCTCCGCCTGCAGCACATTACCGGTCTGGACATACTGTTCCGCCAGGGCTAACCGGGCGGGGGCCGCTTGCGGGTGAAAGCTGAAGAACTCCAGGAAACGTTCCATCTCGCTGAGGGAATGCATGGTGCGGGCCGCCTGCCAGCGTTCTTCAATCAGGCGATCCATCGTCTGCTGTTGGGCGGCGGGGGCTTGCGAGTACAGCTCCGACAAACGCCCTTGAATCCAGCGATTCAGGGGGACAATCACTTCATCCTCGTCGTCGACCAGCTGGCTCACGGCCTGAAACTGTCCCTGGCGTGTCTGCCGGGAAACGGTTTCGGCAATGGAGAGCAGCAGGTTAAACGCCGGCATTGTCTCGCCCTGAGCCTGCAGCCCGACGGCCTGCCAGCGCCTCAGATCGATGCTTTCCTGGGGATTGTCCAGCAGTTGTTCCAGTTCGGCCACGAGTTCTCGATGGGCGAAGTAATCTTTTTTCACTAGCGACAGCAGTGTCTTGACCAGCAATTCGCGGCTGGCGTCGTCGCCGCCTTGCGCGAAGACACGACGCAGGTCCTCCAGAGCAGCCGTCGTATCCCCGGCAGCCAGAGAGAGCTCTCCGCGTCGGGCCAGGGCCCAGGGATCATTGGCGTTTTTCTCCAGACGCCGGGAGACTTCCGCCTTGAGCGGTTCCACCTGCGGCAAGGACTGCAGGAATTCGCCCGCCTGAGAAATGACTTCGTCGCTATAGCAAACCAGGTTTCCGAGGGTGTCTTCGGTGTCGAGGGTCTCGACAATTTTGGCGTCGTTCAGATCAATTTTGTGCAGTTTGTTACTGGTGGTGGGCAGCACATAGAAGTGGTCGGCGTAAAAACCGCGGCCGCTGGGCATGCCCTCTAGAGAAACATTTTTTGTCCAGGCCGACTTGCCCGTGGCGAGATCGTAAGCCTGCATTTCGTTCTTGCCGACCAGGACGACCTTCTGGTCGTGGACACAGGCGACGTACAGGTTTTCCCCCCGTTGCACCGGCGCGTCCCAGATTTCCTTGCCGGTGAGCAGGTCCAGGCAGAACAGCTCGTTCGACTCGACGGGCGTCACCAGCACTTTCCCGTCGGAAATCGTAACGCTGCTATCGATCCAGCCGGACTGCGGCTGGCCCGTGTTCATGATCGGTCCAAAACCGCGGTTAGTGATGGCTTGCGCTTGGGTGTAACGATATCCCCACAGCAAGGCCCGGGTCGAAAGATCCACCGCCACGATCGCCCCCGCCGAAGTCGGACAAATCAGCACGCCGTCGGCAAAGGAAGGCGTCGCCCCGGCCAGTCGACGTCGCACGTCGTTCTGGATGGGGAACGGTTCCGCACTGGCCAACTGTTGCGACCAGAGAAGCTCTCCGGTGGCGGCTTCCAGCACCACCAGACGAATCTCCTGGTTGACTTCGGCCATCACATAAAGTCGACCCAGCAACGGCAACGGCGGGCCCAGGAAAAAGTGGTTTTCCAGGCGAGGTTCGTCGTCGTTGGTGTCGCCGCCAACCATCCACAACAGCTTGCCCTGGGTTTTCAGCTCCAGCGCGACCAGCTGATTCGTGTCGCGAGAGTGGTTGGGATTTCTGGTCAGGGCGCCGCGATTGATGATGATCGGATTGCCGTTGAAACCATTAGGCGTGGCGAAGCCCATCTCATTCAGCAGGAAGACACGTTTGCCATCGCTGGTCACCTGGCCGTAAGGGGAATCCTCAAAGACGCGCTGATTGAGTTCCTGCTCGCGGACAGGTTCTTCACCGGCGGAGCTGACGCTCCTTTCCTGGTCGTCCTGTTCAGGCTTGGGCCAGGGATATTCCCACAAGAGCTTGCCAGTGGCGAAACTCACGGCCCGCAGGTTTTTGGGCGAGCGCATCAAAATCAGGTCGTTAACGGCGAGCGGTTCTAGCGCGGGAATGGCGGGCGTACCGGCGTCGCGATACTGCTTGGCCAGTTTTTTTACCTGCTCTTCATCGGTGGGATGCCAGGTTACCCGTTGCCGCCAGCGCGGGGACGGCACCGGCATGCCGCCGGTGCTGCGGGCGTTACGACTGGCGTCGCCGCGATGCATCAGCCACTGGTTGGCGGCGGCGACGTCGGTGGTGTTTTCCACCCCGGTCGCTTCCTGCAGCCAGGTCAGGGCCAGCTCGGAATCAGTAAAAATGGGATAGGCTTTGCCGCCCATCTGCACGACCGCCTTGGGATACCGTTCTTTGAGATCGAGCAAAGCCCGTTTGGCGTTGATGGGATTGCCCGCGGCCTGCCAGCTGGCGGCCAGCATCACGGAAAGCTGCGGTTCAAATTTGGAACTGTCGGTCGCCTGGAGCAAACGACGCAGGTGCATGGCGGCTGCCAGCGGTCGACCGCGGCCCCACTCGTAGCGGGCCAGCAGCATGGCGCCTTCGTAGCCGGCGTTGGTGTGGAAGTACATCCGCGTCACGTCGGTCAGTTTCGACGGCGATCCTTCGTTGATCGCTTCCGTGAGAAGCTTGCGGGCCGAGGCGCCAAATAGAAGCTCATAGGCATCGCGTCCTTTGCTCGGCATTTGTCCCAGAATGTTCTGGGCTTCCGCCTTGAGACTGGACTGCGTTCCCGATTCGTCAAACCGACCGATAAAAAAGTCTTCGGCCTCCGCACTGACCAGCAGCGATCCCAGTTCGGCGCAGGCGTCGCTGTACCGGTCGTCATCAATGGCAGCCTGGGCGCGAGTGATCGCTTGCCGCAATTCCCGCGGCGCCTGGGGAAAAGCGGAGCGGAGCTCATTGGTTTGAGCGGAAGCCAGGGGTGTGTTACCCCAGGCCGCGAAGGCCGTGCAAGCGAACCATGTCGCCAGGTACAGGCCGCAATTCCGCAGCTGCTTTATCATTGCTTCGTTTCCTGAGTAGGTGTCGTAGCCTTGGCGTCGTGCTGGGGCGGTTGCGTGAACTGCTGCCAAGGACCGAGAGCGATCAGGGCCCCCGACTTACAGGAGTTACGCCCGAGGAAGTCTATCTTAAGAACTCTACGGTCGTTAGAAGGATTGCACAAAACCGAACGCCCGCATCACTTGGTTGCGCAAAGACGGGTCGAAGTTCCACCCTTCTTTGAATTCATCTTAAGAAAACGCACCGCCCCGTGCAATCTTCACCGCCGAACTGGGGGGATAGACGCGGCTACGGCGGATAACCGCAGCGGCTGCCTAGATTTGCGATACGGCGTCGGCCGCGACAGGCAGCGGCAGTCGGGAATCCGGGTCGCCGGGCAGATTCGCCCCAGGATCCGCTGTTTCCAGGGGCTTCGCTGGACTCTTTCGCCGTTCGGTCAGCAGCAGGCCGATAATCGTCAGGCCAACCCCCAGCAGAAGCGCCGGCGAGGCCGCCTCGTGGAACAAGAACACGCCCGCCAGCATCCCCAGAGTCGCTTGCGTGGCGTTGACGGCATTCACAAAAACCACCGGCGCCAGCTGCAGGGCCTTCGTCAGGGCGACAAACGCCAGCGCATTGCACAGGCCCGCCATGATCATCAGTCCGCCATCGACAAACTCCGTTTCCAGCATGCCGTCGACTCCGATGCGGAAAACGCTGATGATTCCCAGCGATACCAGACCAGAGACCGAGGTCGCCACGACGGTCGTACTCAGCGGCGTCGTTCCCTTCATACCGAACCGGATCACCACCCCCAACTGGGCGTAGGCCAGCCCGGAAATCATCGAGCCCGCAATACCTGCGGCCAGAATGAGCCAGCTTTGCGACGAGGCTGTCGCGCCGGTTACCGAGCGATACGCGTCGCCCGCGCCCAGCGAAAGCACAGCGATCGCACTAATTAATAATACCATCGACAGCAGCGATCGCGGCGTGACCTTTTCGCCCAGCACCAGGCGTCCCAGCGAGGCTCCGCCGGCAATCATGGTCCCCAGCACCAGCGGAACCGTCAAAGCGATGCCCAGCACCCCCAGCGACCATTGAAACATCACGTTGCCAAACAGCTGCGCCGCCAGACCCGACAGCAACAATGCGGCCAAACCTTTAGGCGACGGCAAAATCCGTCGGCCCTGGCTCGCCAGCACAATAAACCACGGGGCGCACAACAGGATCGTGGGAACCGATTTGATGCAGGAAACCCAGTAAGGGTCGCAATGCGACACGGTGCGCAAGCAGATATTCGCGGCCGTGTAACCCAGCGAAGAGACAATGCCGCACGCCGCACCAAAAACGAAAGGGTCCGCCAGGTGGGTTCTCAGCGATTGGTAAGCAGGTGAATTCACGCTTGTCATTGTAAGCGGCGGCCGTTCTTCGCCAAGGCCGACAGTTGGGCTGCAGGGAAACCAGAAAAGCTGCCGATAAACTCCGGCTTTCTCGAGAAAACCACTCAACATGCACGGATGAGCCTGGCTTTAGGATTGCTCCGAGACTGTTAAACGGGGCAAGTAGATCTAATTGTGCCGGCTCGTTCGATTTGACCGATGGTTCGTACTCTCGAAGCCGATGTTATTAGTCGAAGCAAATTCCCCGCCACTCAGGTTCCCCCCCAGTGACGACAATCATGCATCAAGCGGAACGAGTACGCCAACTGATTCAATCCAGGTTCGTAGAATTAGGCGCGTCGCCGGACGCTCCCGTTCAGGAGACGATTTTGATTCGGGATGGCTACTACTGCGGCCGCAAAATGCGCTGCGACGGCCTGCAGGCAATCTGGTTTGTGGAAGAGAACGAGATCAAGTTCTACGATCGCGATGGCGCCGTCGCCAGCGTCTGCGACGCCGTGATTCCCGAAGCGCCCGCGGCGCGCAAGGCGGGCTAGGTCCGCCGCTTGCGGTCTGCGTCGTTGCGTTCCGGCAGGTCTTTCCTTATTGTGAATCGTTCACAAAATCGGAATCTCCTGCTTGAGGAACCCTGCGTAATGCTCCCCCGCGTGCTGGAACCGGAGGTCATGGATACGCTCGAAGAAGCGACCGACTACGATCAAATGGATCATAGCGGCGTCAATCGAGCTTTTGTCGCTGACCTGTTAGCCGCCGGCCCCGTGCCTGGCGATCTGCTCGACCTGGGAACGGGCACCGCCCAGATTCCGATTCTGCTCTGTGAACAGACCGACGATTGCCGGGTGTTTGCGGTCGATATGTCGGTTTCCATGCTGGACCAGGCCCGGTACAACATCGAAATCGCCGGGCTGATCGAACGCATCTTCCTGCAGCAGATCGACGCCAAAAAAACGCCGTTCGCCGACAACCTGTTCGACTCGACCGTGTCCAACAGCATTGTGCATCATCTGCCGGATCCGGTCGCCGCCATCCGCGAGGCCGTTCGCGTCACCAAACCAGGCGGACGCATCTTTTTCCGGGACCTGTTCCGGCCAGAAACCGACGCAGAAGTCGAACAACTCGTGCAAACTTACGCGGGCCGGGAAAACGAACACGCCCAGAAAATGTTCGACGATTCCCTGCGGGCCGCGCTCCGGGTGGACGAGTTCCAGGCAATCGTCGCCGAGCTGGGCTTCGACCCCGGTACGGTCGCCGCCACCAGCGATCGCCACTGGACCTGGAACGCGATCAAGCCAGAAATCTAGCGGCCTGGTCGATCGACCTGATGGATCCTCTCGCGTCGACTTGTCTGGCGTCGCGGGGAAAACGATTCTTTACGAGGTGCCTGTGTCTCTGGATAGTAACGAACCCCGCCATGAAGCCTACATGCTCCGCGCTCTCCAGGAGGCGGAACGAGCAGGCGAAGAAGGCGAAGTGCCGGTCGGCGCCGTGATCGTTAAAGAAGGACGGGTTATCGCCTCGGCCCATAACCAGCGGGAGCAGTTGCATGATCCGACCGCCCATGCGGAGATCATCGCCATCACCCAGGCGGCTGCCGCGATTGGCGACTGGCGACTGGAAAACTGCACGCTCTACGTCACGCTGGAACCGTGCCCGATGTGCGCCGGAGCAATTGTCCAGGCGAGGATTCCGCAGGTCGTGTTCGGCGCTAGCGATCCAAAAGCCGGCGCCGTGCTGAGCATCTACGAACTGCTCACCGATGTCCGCCTGAATCATCAGTGCCAGGTCGTGCATGGGGTGCTGGGGGCGCCATGCGGCGAGATGCTCACCCAGTTTTTTCGTGAGCAGCGCAAATTGGGCAAAAAGTAAATCTCTCGGCAGCAAACCCCCGGCGCCGTGCAGGAGCGGGCATCGATGCGGATCCTGGCTCAAATTCGCGCCGTCTGGCGGCGCTGGTGGAAACCCCTCACCCTGGGGCAACGGGGAGAGCGGGCGGCCGCCCGATTTCTGAAGAAGGCCGGCTACATTCTTATCGCCGTTTCCCAGCGGGACAAGATCGGCGAGATCGACATTATCGCCGTCGACGGACGCACGGTCGTTTTCGTGGAGGTGAAGACCCGGCGACTGGGACAACTCGATACCCCTGCGGAAGCAGTCACCCGCGAAAAACAGGGGAAGCTGACGCGTCTGGCCCTGGGCTTCCTGCGTCGAAACGAATTGCTGGAGCAGCCGGCCCGCTTCGATGTCATCGCCGTCAGCTGGCCCGAAGACGCCCGCGAGCCGCAGATCCAACATCTGCCGAATGCATTCCCCGCCATCGGCTCCGGCCAGATGTTCTCCTGAAGGATTCATCAGCAGCACGTAGCCGAAGTCGCCAGACTTTGGACGGGCCGGCCCGCCTTTGTGTTCGACGGCGGGAAATGGCCATCGCGGCTGTTATTCCTCGGCGTTCTCGTCGGTTGTCGCTTCGAACTCCTGCTCAAACTGGTCGATCCGTTTCCGGGACAGTTCGGCGTAGTGGGGCATTAACTCAATCCCCAGGTAATGGCGGCCCTGACGCCGGGCGGCGATGCCCACCGTTCCGGCGCCGAAGAACGGGTCCAGCACCACGCCGCCTGGCGGACAGCCGGCGGCGATACAAGGGGCGATTAACGGCTCGGGGAAGACGGCGAAATGCGCTTCGCGGCATTTGCCCAGGGCGGCCGACCAGACGGTCCGTTTGTTCCGACCTTCGGGATGAAAAGCCTGGTCCCATCGCGCATCGTGCAGGTTGTGGTTCTGGCCGAACTTGCCTTCTTCTGGAGTGCCGCCGCGAACGCCGAAATGGCGGCGTCCGCCTTTCATTTTGCTCTGCTCAGAAAACGTAACATGCGGCTCGCGAATGGCGTCGGCGTCGTAGTAGTACCGGTCCGACCTGGCCAGCAGGAACAGATACTCATGGTCAACCGTCGGCCGATTTTTGACGGCGGACGGCATGGCATTCGGCTTGTGCCAGATGATATCCGAACGCAGCTTCCAGCCGTCGTTCTGCAGCGCAAGTGCGGCCCGCCAGGGAACGCCCAGCAACTGCTTGCGGCGATAGGTGTCGCCCAGGTTCAGCCACAGCACGCCGTCGTCGCGCAGCAATCGCCGCACGGCCCGCAACGCTTCGACCAGCCGCTCCAGGTACGCTTCGACGGTCGCCTCGCGGCCGATCTCCCGCGGATCATCCCCGTCGGAGTATTTGCGATGTCCAAAATAAGGCGGGCTGGTCACCACGCATTGCACGCACTGTTCCGGCAGGCCGGCGGCAACCTCGCAGACATCGCCAACAAGAATCGAATCCCACTGCAACGGCCCAGCTCCAGCCAAATGAACGGAAGGGAAAGGAACGATCGCCCAGCGTCAGTCGGTAATGGCGGCCGCGATAATGGCCGTATCCACCGGCCCGGCCCAGGCGGCGATCGGCGCCAGGTCAAGCGTTCGCGCATTGACATCCACCTGCAGCGACTGTTCCAGCAGCGCGCGCATCTCCTGGCTCAGTTCCCGGGTTCCCTGGGCATAAGCCAGCGGACGGGCCAGAGCGGAAGCCAGCGACCAGCCGGCCCACTGCAGATGTAACGAGTAAAGATGGTTCCCGTCGCTGTCGTCGGAAAAGGCCGGCTCCCCCCACAACAGTTCATAGGCAATGCAGCCGAACGAATAAAGATCGGCCCGGTAGTCAATGTCGGCCCCAAACGCTTGCTCCGGCGGCATGTAGCTGGGCGTGCCGACAATCGCCCGGGTCGAGGAGTCGCCCGAACCGACCATGGCTTTCGCCAGTCCAAAGTCGGTCAGTTTCAGCTCGCCCTGCCGAGTCAGCAGAACATTGGCAGGCTTCAGATCCCGGTGAACAACGTTATGCGAGTGGGCGTGCGCCAGGGCCAGGGCCAGCTGCCCCAGGATGGGACGAATCTGTTCTTCGGTCAGAAAGGGAGCCTGCTTGATCACTCGGCTGAGGGTCGGCCCGTCGCACAACTCCATGACGATGAACTGCGTGCAATGGGCGGCAAACGTGCGGTGCACAGGCACAATGTGCGGACAAGCCAGCGACCGCACGATATCGGCTTCCTGCCGGAAACGTCGCATGGAATTCTGGTCGAACGCCAGCCGGTGTTTCATCATTTTCAGTGCGAACAGTTCGCCCGTTTTGATATCTTCCGCTTCGTACACCACTCCCATTCCGCCATGACCCAGGCGTCGTTTCAGGCGGTAGCCGGCGATCGTTTTGTCGTAAAACACATCGACTTCGCGACGCCCCAGGCGGGAAGCGATCAAGTGGGCGAACGCCACGCCCATCGGCGGATAGTGTTGCATCAGCCGATGGAAGTCGGCGGCCGGCAGGACGAGCGCCGTTACCGGCGTCACGGCGGAAACGTCGGCGTTGGGCGAGCCGCCCGTCATCAGGGCCATTTCCCCGAACACCGCGCCAGGGCCGTCGCGGTCGATCTCATGGGTGGCGCCGGACTCGTCGGTCAAGGTGACTTTGGTTTCCCCGTCGCGGACCACGATGAGGCACTCGGCCGGGCCGCCCTGGCGGAGCAGCATTTCCCCGACGGCAAACTGGCGCTCCCGCATATAAAAGGCAAGCGCATTAACGACCTTGGGTGGAATGTCGTCGAGGGGGGAAATGGCCTTGAGAAAGTCCGTATGCTCGTTGGGCGGGTAGAACTCAAAGTCAGAAGCATCGAACTCTGACAGCGATTCTTCACACAGGGTTTCGTCGGAAGGCGCCGCTTCGACGGAGATCTTCTCGTCGATTTCGCCCAGTCGCGCGGTCAACAGCTCGGCAAACTGTGGGTGTCGCTGAAGGTATTCGTCGTGCGTCGGCTGGTCGCCCCAGCGTTTCCGCACGCGATACTCTTCCAGGATCAGGTCGAGTACGCAGCGATCATCGGCCTGCAGGTCGGAGTACAGCTGCAGATAATAGTCCAGCGCCGGCGCGTCGGGCGCGGGGGCAGAGTCGCCAGTGGCAATGGCCGAGCACCGGCGCCAGCGAAACTCCAGGTCGATCTTCACCAGTTCCGTGAGCAGCTCTAGTCGCTGCTCGCTCGCGCCGCTGGCCTGGAGTATCCGGCCAATGGTCGCCAGATCCGGAATGGAATTCTCGCGCCATAACGACTCAAAATGCATCAGAATCGAGTCGACCTGGTCAGAATCCAGCTGGCGGGATGAATCGCTCGCGGATAAATCGTTGCGGTCCTTCACCATGACGGCGCCTTCGGGGTGGTCCCTGGAATGGCGAAAGCTGGAGTATCGAGTGCGCCCGTGCTTACGTCAAGCGCCTTCCGCACCACAAGCACCTGTCCCGGGATCGCTTTCCTGCGGGAAACGGCAGGATCGCGGGCATTCCCCTTGTGTGGAAAACGTGTCGGCTTGAAATCGGACAGACGGAACCTTCTCTCGGGGGTGCCCTTGCGGGGGGCTTGTCGCCTGCATTGCATCGCGCACAATAAGGGCCGAAGTACTCTCAAACCGGAGGACGGCGCGTGTCGCCACTGCTAATCATCGTTGCACTTGCTGGTCAAACTCCACAAGCAACCACCGCCGAGTCGCGAACGATAGGGCTGCACAACATCACCAGCGGCGATCCGTCCGGCTGGGGACTGGCGCTAACCGGAATGTTCATCGTCTTCATCGCGCTAGCGTCGATCACGCTGGCGATCGCCGCCTTGCCCAGGGTGCTGAACTTTCTAGAGCCGTACCTGCCCGAAGAAAGCAGTCATGGCCACAGCGCCCCGGCCAGTCCCATAGCGAAGCTCGCCGCCATGCCGGCCGACGGAACGGCCGCCGGGAACGAAGAAGCCATCGTCGCGGCCCTTGGATATGTGATGCATACGCGAAAACAGTCGCCGTAGGGCGCACGCCTGGATCGAGATTACGCACGCGCTTGAATCCGAGAAATGACTTGCGACGACTAAGGACTGTTGATGCAAACCCTGATTAAATTTCTCGAGAACACCGGATTCTCAGGTCTGTACGACGACCCGCGATATCTGGTGATGATCATCATCGGGATCATTTTCGTCGCGCTGGCGATCATGAAAGACTACGAGCCGCTGCTGCTGGTGCCGATCGGCTTTGGCATCATCGTGGGGAACATCCCGCCGGTGGCCGGTATGTCGCTTTCCGTTAACGATCGTTTAGCCGAGATCAGGGTGGTCGTCGACGAGAAAACCGGGGAGCCCCTGCTCGATGAGAACGATGAGCCCGTCACCGCCGTCCACTGGGTCGGCAGCGTATTGGCGTACCTGTATATGGGCGTCAGCCAGGGCATTTACCCGCCGTTGATCTTTCTTGGCATCGGCGCTATGACCGACTTCTCCACCATGCTCTCCAACCCCAAGCTGGTCCTGCTGGGGGCGGCTGCGCAATTTGGGGTGTTTGCAACATTACTCGGCGCGCTCTTTTTAGGATTTACTCCCGATCAGGCGGCGGCGATCGGGATTATTGGCGGAGCCGATGGTCCAACGGCGATCTTCCTGGCGACAAAGCTTGCGCCCGAATTGCTGGGCGCCATCGCCATCAGCGCGTATTCCTATATGGCCCTGGTGCCGGTGATCCAGCCGCCGGTGATGTATCTGCTGACTTCGAAAGAAGAGCGGCTGATTCGCATGAAAGCACCGCGGCATGTATCGCGTCGCGAGAAAATCATCTTCCCGGTCGTGGCGTTTTTGATCTGCGCCCTGATCGCTCCCGGGGCCATTGTGCTGCTAGGGATGCTGTTCTTCGGCAACCTGCTGAAAGAATGCACAGTCACCGATCGACTGGCGCAGACGGCCCGCACCTCGTTTATTGACATTGTCACGATCCTGCTGGGGTTCACGGTCGGAGCCAGCACCGCAGCCGACAAGTTCCTGACTCCGCAGTCGGTGATGATCTTTGCCCTGGGCGCCGCTTCCTTTGTGGTGGCGACGGCGGCGGGTTTACTGTTCGCCAAGTTTATGAACCTGTTTCTGACGGATAAAATTAACCCGCTGATCGGAGCCGCCGGCGTTTCGGCCGTCCCCGACTCGGCGCGTGTCGTGCAGATGGTGGGTCAGAAAGAAGACCCGCACAACTTTTTGCTGATGCATGCGATGGCCCCCAACGTCGCCGGCGTGATCGGTTCGGCCATCGCAGCAGGCGTCTTGTGGTCCGTGCTGGGATAGCAAAGGGTTCTCGCAGAGAGTCATCAGGAAAAGAGTGATCATCAGGTCGTTAGCGTTATCGACAAGACCGAACGGCGAACCGCGGCGGCTCAAACCGCGGTCTGTTCGCATGAGTTTCAACAAAGCGGCGCGCCGCTGGTGAGAAAATCGCTGTGACGAAAAAAGTCAAATTCATGTGTACGGCGTTCCGCGACGGCTTCCAGTCGGTCTTCGGAGCGCGTGTTTTCACCAAGGACTTCCTGCCTGCGCTGGAGGCCGCCCGCGACGCCGGGATGGACTGGTTCGAGGCCGGCGGCGGTGCGCGCTATCAATCGTTGTACTTTTATTGCAACGAAGATGCGTTCGACATGATGGACGCCTTCCGCGAAACGGCAGGCCCCGACGCTAACCTGCAGACCCTGGCCCGCGGCGTGAACGTCGTCGGACTGGAGTCGCAGTCCAGCGACATCATCAAGCTGCACGCCGATCTGTTCAAAAAACACGGCATGACGACCATCCGCAACTTCGATGCGCTGAACGACGTCAACAACCTGATTTACAGCGGCCAGTGCATCGTCGACGCCGGGCTGAACCATCAGGTCGTCATCACCATGATGGAGCTGCCCCCCGGTTGCGAAGGCGCCCACGACCCCGATTTCTACGAAATGACGCTGGCGGAAATCCTGGCCGCCGACATCCCCTATGACGCCGTCTGCTTCAAGGACGCCTCCGGCACAGCGGTGCCGTCGAAGGTGTACGAAACGATTCGTCGCGCCCGGAAAATGCTGCCGCCGGAAGCGTACATCCACTTCCACACGCATGAAACGGCCGGCGTCAGCGTGCTGGCCAACAAGGCCGCTCTCGACGCCGGGGCTAACGCCATCGACCTGTCGATGGCGCCCTGTTCCGGCGGCACCTGCCAGCCCGACATTCTCGTGATGTGGCATGCCCTGCGCGGCAGCGAGTACGAGTTGGATGTTGATATCGACAAGGTGCGCGCGGCCGAAGAAGTATTCAAAGACTGCATGTCCGATTACTTCCTGCCGCCCGAAGCGACCGCCGTCGAGCCCCTGATTCCGTGGAGCCCCATGCCGGGCGGCGCCTTGACCGCCAACACGCAAATGCTGCGTGATAACGGCATCATGGATCGTTACCCGGAAATGATCCAGGCGATGAGCGAAGTGGTCCGCCGCGGGGGTTACGGCACCTCGGTGACGCCCGTCTCGCAATTCTATTTCCAGCAGGCGTTCAACAACGTCATGTTTGGCGAATGGAAAAAGATCGCTCCGTCGTACGGGCAAATGGTGCTGGGATACTTTGGCAAAACGCCCGTTGCTCCCGATTCAAAAATTGTCGAGCTGGCGGCCGAACAACTGGGCCTGGAGCCGACTACCGTCCCCGTACAGGTGCGCAACGACGCCGACCCCACCAAAGGCGTCGCCGCCGCGACCAGAATCCTGCAGGAGAACAACCTGACGGTTTCCGACGAAAACGTCTTTATTGTCGCCGCCTGTAAAGACAAAGGCGTCGCCTTCCTCAAAGGGGAAGCGGTCGTCGGCGTCCGCAAGAAGGAAAAAGAAAAGGCAGCCCCCGCCGCCGCGGCAAGTGGTCCGGCCAATTACACGGTCACCGTGAATGGCCATAGTTATCAACTGACGGTCGATGGCGACAAGGCGACCGTGAACGGCCGGCCTTACCAGGTTTCCCTGGCCGAAGGCGGAGCCGCAGTCCCCGCAGCCGCTCCCGTCGCCGCAGGGCCTGTCACCGAAGTCACCGCCCAGATGCCGGGCGTGGTCCATAAAGTACTGGTCAGCGCAGGCGACGTTGTCCGCGAAGGCCAGCCGCTGTTAGTTCTGGAAGCGATGAAAATGGAGGTCGAAGTCGCCTCTCCCACTGCCGGCACGGTGCAGGAAATTTCCGTGACGGTCGGTCAACATATTGCCGGCGGCCAGTTGCTGGCGGCAATAGGATAGGGAACCCTTATGACTGCTCCGTCCCAGCATGGTCTCCCGCGTGAAGGATCTGACTATGTCATCCACGGCGGCGTCGCCGGCAGGGAACGACTCCGGGCCCTGTCGCGGGTGCTGGAGCGCTCCTCGAAACGCCTGCTTCGCAAGGCCGGCGTGGGACCGGGGGCCTTCTGCCTGGATGTCGGTTGCGGAGGCGGCGATATCAGTCTGCTGATGTCGCGCATGGTTGGTCCGACCGGCCGCGTGCTGGGCGTCGATATCGACGACGCCAAACTGGCCCTCGCCCGCAATGAGACCGACTGGCGCAAACGCGGTAACCTGCAGTTTCAGTTGCTGCCGCTGAGCGAGATCGGAGGCAAAGCGGAATTCGACTTTGCCTACAGTCGTTTCCTGCTCTCCCATCTGCGGGAACCGGCCGTCGCCGTTGAGCATTTGCGTAACGCCACCCTGCCGCAGGGCGCCGTGATCGTCGAAGATATCGACTTCCGGGGGCACTTCTGTTACCCGGCGTGTCCGGCCTTTGATCGCTACGTCGAGCTGTACCAGGCCGTAGTTCACAGCCGCGGCGGCGATCCCAACATCGGTCCGCGTCTGCCCGAACTGCTGGAACAGGCCGGGCTCAGCCATGTGCGCATGAATCTGGTGCAGCCCGCCGGGAACTCCACCGACGTCAAATACATTGCCGCCTGTACGCTTGAAAACATCTCCGACGCGCTGATCGCCGAGAAAATCGCCGGTCCCGACGAGATTGATTCCCTGGCGGCCGAACTGCGGGAGTTTGCGGCGGACTCGCGGTCGATCCTCAGTCTGCCTCGCATCATTCAAGCCTGGGGCTACAGGGCATAGCTCGCCCGTTGGACCATCGATCGACGGTCCGGGCCGATCACATACGAGCGAACAGCAACCACAGGGCGATGCAGACCTTCGCTCTCGCGGCGAACGACCACGACAATTCAGGCGGGGCCGTCACGCCCCAGAGGAACCGGCATAATCGGCTTTCTCGGCGAGACCGGCCTGGGCGCCGCTTGCGCCTGGGTTTTCTCTCAATGCGTTTCTCGCGTTGTCATGTTTCGACTGTGCATGACAGGCAATCGCAACCTAACCTTCAAGATGAGGGAACCTCCCATCCTCTCCCCCTTGAAGGTCAACTCCCATGTACCGAATCCTGTTGTGCGACGACGAGCCCCACATTCTACGCGCCGCCGAGTTCAAACTTTCGCGTTCCGGTTTTGAGGTATTGCTGGCGTGCGATGGCGAAGAAGCCTGGAGCATGATGCAAACCGTCCGGCCTGACCTGCTGGTGACCGACTGTCAGATGCCGCGACTGGACGGGATTGGACTGGCCGAGCGGATGGGCGCGAATGCCCAGTTGTCGTCGATTCCGGTGATCATGCTGACCGCCAAGGGATTCGAATTGTCCGCGGACGAACTGCGGTCGCGGTACGGAATCCATGCGGTGATCGCCAAGCCTTTCAGCCCCAAAAACCTGGCGATCCAGGCTGCGGAAGTAATCGCTTTGTCCCAGGCCGAAGCCGCGGCGTCCTCGAACTGAATCGCCCTCAATCGACCTGCAGCGGACAAGATTTACCGCACAGGGCGACTGGGTGTTTCCTCTTAGTGAAAGCCTTCTGCGATGCAGCTCCCCACGGAAATTTTTGGCAACGTGATTGTGGTCCACACGCCTGAGGAAGTCGGCGACGAGCAGTCCGATGCGCTGGAGAACTTTTTGACTTCGCTGGAGCGGACCAAGGTGATTGTCGATCTGGACGGCACAGAAACGTTTGACAGCTCCGGCCTGACCAGCCTGCTGAACGCGAAAGACATCCTGGTCGAATGCGGCGGCGATCTGAAGATCTCCTCGACGCAGGGGGTGAACCGGAAGATCCTGGAGATCACCCGAATCGACAAACGCCTGGAAGTCTTTGACAGCGTGATTGATGCGGTGAAGAGCTTCGTTTAGTCCCTGCGGTTGGTAAACCGCCGCCCGCATGGCGCCTTGAACTCTCCGTGAAGAGAGTTGGAAAAAGATATCTGTTTTATGAGCACTGGAAACCTTGCTCCCCCGCGTTTAGGCAATCTGCTAGTGCAGCGCGGGTTTCTTACCGTGGAGCAGTTAGAAACGGCCCTGCGACGACAGAGCCAGCCCGGCAACCGGAAGCTGCTGGGGGAGATTCTCGTTGACCTGGAGCTGTGCTCCGAGGATCAGGTCGTCGAATGCCTGGCCATGGAATACGGCGTGCCGTACGCCAAGCTGGATCCACGCATGATGGATCTTAAAGCGGCCAGCCTGCTGGAACGGGAGTACGTCGAAAAGAACCTGGTGCTGCCGCTGTTCTGCATCCGCGGCGTGCTCACCATCGCCGTCAGCGAACCGGCGAACCTGTTCCTGATCGATGAGCTTGCCAGTCTGACGGAAAAGCAGGTGCAGATCGTCGCCGCCACGGCGAAAGACATCCGGCGGATGATCACCAATCTGCCCAACTCGAAGGTGTTCGTCATCGACGACATCATCGAGGACAGCGACCAGACTGAAGTCACGCTGATTGAAGAAGCGATCGACGACATCGGCGATATCGAAGAAATCGCCGGCCAGTCGCCCGTCATTCGGCTGGTCAACTATGTCATCTTCACCGCCGTCAAAGAAGGCGCCAGCGACATCCATATCGAACCGGCCGAGCGCTGCATGCGCGTCCGCAACCGGATCGACGGCAAGCTGTACAAGGCGCTGGAAGCGCCATTCCATCTGCACAACGCGGTCACCAGCCGTATCAAAATCATGGCCTCACTCGATATCAGCGAACGCCGCCTGCCGCAGGACGGCCGCGTGCATGTGATGCTCGATGGCCGCAAGATCGATTTGCGTATCAGCACTTTCCCGGGACGCTCCGGCGAGAAGACCGTGATTCGCGTACTCGACACCCGCAGCGTTTCGCTCAACCTGCGCGACCTGGGCTTCGCCGAAGACGTCCTCAGCGGGCTGCAGGCCAGTATCCACGCTCCCAATGGAATCGTCCTGGTGACAGGTCCCACGGGCTCGGGCAAATCAACCACGCTCTACGCGGGCCTGAACGAAATCGCCACCATGGCGAACAATGTCTGCACGGTCGAAGATCCGATCGAATACCACCTGCCGCTGATCAACCAGTTCCAGGTGCAGGAACGCGTGGGCCTGACCTTTTCCAAAGCGCTGCGGACCCTGCTGCGGCAAGATCCCGATGTGATCATGCTGGGTGAAATCCGCGACGAGGAAACGGCCCGCACCGCCATCCAGGCCGCTTTGACGGGCCACCTGGTGCTCAGCACGCTGCACACCAACGACGCCGCCTCGGCCATTACCCGCCTGGTGAACATGGGCGTGGAGCCGTACCTCATCAGCGCCGCCCTGAACATGGTGCTGGCCCAGCGACTGTGCCGCCGGGTGTGCGCCCGCTGCAAGCAGGAATACGAACCGCCCCGCACGCTCCGCAAAGCGCTCGAGCGGATGGGTTACGATATCGAAGTTTTCCACCGCGGCGTCGGTTGCCGTCGCTGCCGCAACACGGGCTTCTCGGGCCGAATCGGCGTGCATGAACTGCTCAACGTGACCGATGAACTGCGGGACGCGATCGTCTCAGAAGCCTCCATCGGCGAGCTTCGTCGCATTGCCCTGGCCGACGGCATGATCACCCTCAAGCATGACGGCTTCCGTAAGGTCCGCGAAGGCATCACCACCGTGGAAGAGGTGCTGCACATCATTGGAGAAACGGTCGAGCGGAACCCGGCCAGGGGCGCGAAATCATGAATTTTGAGTACACCGCCCGCGACGGCATGGGAAAGGTCATCTCCGGCGACGTGGAAGCGCTCGACCGCGAGGACGCCCTGCAGCAGCTGCATCGCGACGGCTTCCAGGTGCTCAAGCTGGTCAGCGAAGACGACAGCGGCGGGCTCTTTCCCCGCCGCGTCGGCCGCCAGGAAATCATCTACACCGCCAGCCAGCTGGCCATTATGGTCGATACGGGCATCACCCTGTCGGCCGCCATCGAAGGCCTGTGCGAACAGGAAGAGAACCCCACGCTGCGCGCTGTGCTGATCGATATCAAAGAGCAGGTCGAATCGGGCGAAGATTTTTCCGTCGCCCTGGCGAAGCATCCCCGGCAGTTCGACAAAACGTTTGTGGCCCTGGTCCGCGCGAGCGAACAGACGGGCACGCTGGGAGAAATGCTGGAACGGATCGCCGCCTATCAGCGAAACCAGCTGGACAACCTCGCCAAAGTGCGGGGAGCGATGGCGTATCCAGCCATCATGATGGTGATCGCTGTCGCCGTGACGATCTTTCTGCTGACATACATTCTGCCCCAGTTTGAGCCTTTGTTCTCTCGCAAGGGGATGCAGCTGCCGACGATCACCAAGGTGCTCATGACGGCGTCGAACGCGCTGCTGGGCTACTGGTGGGCGTGGCTGCTGGGAGCCGGCGCGCTGACGGCTGGCTTTATTTACGCCAAACGGACCGAAGCGGGCCGGCAGGCAATCGACTGGGTGAAGATCAATGCGCCTTTGTTCGGGACCATGTACCGCAAGGTAATCATCAGCCGTACGATCAGCACCCTGGGAATGATGGTGCAATCGGGCGTGTCGATGCTCGATGCGGTGCAAATGTGCATCGAGGTTTCCTCCAACGTGTATTACGAACGGGCCTGGCGGCATGTGCTGTCGGAAATCACCAACGGCAACACCATCACCAATTCGCTCCGCGGCAACAAGCTGTTCCCCGGCACGCTACTGCAGATGATCGACTCGGGCGAAGAAACGGGCAAGCTCGATTACGTGCTGTCGCGCGTCAGCAGCTACTACGACAAGGAAGTCGACAACTCGCTGAAAACGCTCACCAGCCTGATCGAACCACTGATGATCACCGTGATGGGCGTCGTCGTCGGCGGCATCGCCATGGGGCTGCTGCTGCCAATCTTCTCGCTCAGCCGCGGCCATTAAGCCGGGGGACCGAGCGTCCTTTATTCTTCCGCTTCTTGCGCTTTGAGCATGGTGCGGCACGCTTCGCAAAGAGACAGCATCTGCTCCACCGAGAGTTGCTCCGCGCGGGCGTCGGCGCCGAGGGATTGCTGTGTCATGATCTGATCGATCTGCGGCTTTTCGAACTGGTTCTTGAAAGCGGCGATCATCACGCTGCGCAGGAATTTGCGGCGATGAAAAAACATCGACCGCACAAACGTGTGGAAGAATTTCAGATCGGGAATGGCGGCCCGTCGTTCAGGAACCAGTTGCATGTGCACAATGGCGGAGTGCACTTTGGGACGCGGCCAGAAAACCTGAGGCGGCAGGATGCGGACAATTTCCACATCGCACTGGCTTTGGATCCAGACGCTCAGGGCGCCGTAGTCCTTGCTCCAGGGCTCGGCGACCAGGCGGTCTCCCAGCTCTTTCTGGATGGTGATCGTCATCGAATAAGGCGGCATATCGGTCAGCAGCAGATTCGAAATGATCGGCGTGGCCACGTTGTACGGCAGGTTGGCCGCCAGCTTCAATCGCAGGCCAGGCTCGGCGGCCAGCTTTTCCCGCAGGGTGTCGAGCACCACCGGGTGCAGATTGTTCTTGTTCCGCAGCACGTCCTGCAGCAGCATGGTGACGTTGCTGCGCTCGACCAGCGTCTGGGAGGCAATCTGGTGCAGGTGCGCGTCGATCTCCACCGTGACGACCTGCTGGGCGTGTTCGGCCAGCATCGCCGTGAGCGAACCCGTGCCGGTGCCGACTTCCAGCACTACATCGCGGCCGTCGATCTGGGCGCTGCGGGCCAGCAGTTCGATCAGGTTGAGATCGATCAAAAAGTTCTGACCGTGGCGAGAATCGGGCTCCAGCCCCACTTCACGAAACCGCTGCATCAGGTAGGAAGCTGTTTGACGAGGAGATTCCATGATCGGCTTGCGGCTGGGGCGGCGTCAGGGCGCCGGCGGTTGTGCAGGCGGAAAGACGAAGGCCATTTGGCGTTCGACGTACTTCGCCAGGAGATCGGTTTCTAAATTGACGGAATGACCCGGCGCCATCGCGCCCAGGGTCGTGGCGGACAACGTATGCGGAATCAGCGCGACGCTGAAGCGTTCCTTTTCTACGTTGACCAGTGTGAGACTCACTCCATCAATAGTGATGGAGCCTTTGCTTACCATTTGCCGGGTAAGTCGCGGCGGCGACCAGAACCAGAACGTCGACCAGTCGGCCTCGTCGTGTCGCTGGTCGATCCGCCCCACGCCGTCGACATGGCCCGACACATAGTGCCCGCCCATCCGATCGCCCACGGCGAGGCTGCGTTCCAGGTTCACCCGATCGTCGTTGCGCAGACGACCCAGGTTGGTGCGGCTTAAAGTTTCCAGGCCCGCGTCAAATGCAATCACATCGCCATCGCGAGCGACGACCGTCAGGCAGCACCCGTTGACCGCGATACTATCGCCAAGTTCTGCGTCGCCAGCGATCAGCGGGCAGTGAAACGACATCCGCACGCCGGGGGGACGAACTTCGACCCCCGTCAATGCGCCTGTGGCTTCGACCAATCCCGTAAACATCCGCTTCCATCGCTGCTGGCAAGAATGGCCAGCGCCGCCCACCTACCGTGCACAACGCGACCGCAAAAACTTGTTCCTGAAATGTAGGGCCGCAGCTCTCGCCTGACAAGCGGCGCCGCCTAGTCAATTCGCTGAGAATCGGACACAATACTGCCGGATGGTCGCCCTTTTCAGCCGGATCCATCTCTACAAGAGACCCCTAAACTTAGTTGTTACATATACTTGCGCGTGCCGTAATGCACGCCTTTTTGCTCCCTTTCGCCGACGTCAACCCGCGAGGTACGTTCTAATGAGCATGATCACTCACATTCACGGCCGCCAGATTCTTGATAGCCGCGGTAATCCCACCGTCGAAGTCGAGGTTCGACTGTCCGATGGTTCCCTCGGCCGGGCCGCCGTACCCAGCGGCGCCAGCACCGGCGCTCACGAAGCCTGGGAACTGCGCGACGGCGACAAATCCGTCTATCTGGGCAAAGGCGTCACCAAAGCGATCGCCAACATTAACGAAACCATCGCCGAGGAACTGCAGGGATTCGACGGCCTGGATCAACTGGCCGCCGACGCCCGCATGATCCAGCTCGACGGCACGCCGAACAAGAAAAATCTCGGCGCCAACGCCATTCTGGGCGTTTCGCTGGCTCTCGCCCGGGCGGCCGCCAGCTATACCGATCAGCCCTTGTATCGCTACCTGGGCGGCGTCGGCGCCAACCTGCTGCCGGCCCCCATGATGAACATCGTCAACGGCGGCCAGCACGCGGACAACTCGGTCGACGTGCAGGAATTCATGGTCATGCCGCTGGGCTTTGACCGGTTTTCCGACGGCCTGCGCTGCGGGGTGGAGATCTTCCATCACCTGAAGGACGTTCTCAAAAAGAAAGGCCTCAACACGGCCGTCGGCGATGAAGGCGGCTTCGCCCCCGACCTGGGCAGCAACCAGGAAGCCCTCGATCTGATCGTGTCCGCGATTGAAAAAGCCGGCTACAAAGCGGGCGAACAGGTCTTCATCGCCCTGGATGTGGCCGCCACCGAATTTTACGACAGTAAATCGGGCCAGTACACGATCGACGGCAAGCAGCTGGATTCGGCCGGCATGGTCGATTTCCTGGCGAAATGGGTCGACCAGTACCCGATCTGCTCCATCGAAGACGGCTGCAGCGAAGATGACTGGGCCGGCTGGAAGCAGCTGACTGACAAAGTCGGCTCGAAGGTGCAGCTGGTCGGCGACGACCTGTTCGTCACCAACACCGAGCGTCTGCAGCGCGGGATTGATGAAGGGATCGCCAACAGCATTCTGATCAAAGTGAACCAGATCGGCACCCTCAGCGAAACGATCCAGGCGATCCAACTGGCCAACCGGAACAATTACACGGCCGTCACCAGCCATCGTTCCGGCGAAACCGAAGACTCCACCATCGCCGACCTGGCGGTGGCCCTGTCGACCGGCCAGATTAAAACCGGTTCCGCTTCCCGCAGCGATCGTATGGCCAAGTACAATCAATTGCTGCGGATTGAAGAAGAACTGGGCGACTCGGCCGTTTACGGCGGACCGCTCTTCCCCAAAAGGTAACCGGCCGACCTGCCCCGAAGGCGCCATGAACTCCCCTCGCAAATCAATCGTGAACTCGCCGTGGTACTGGGTCTACCTGTTCGCCACGGCGGGGATCGTCGCATTGACCCTGATGGGGCCCAAGTTCAGCGCCCGCCAGTCGCAGATTGAACGGAACTACCAGGGCCGCATGCGCGCTAACCAGCGCGCCCTGGGAGAAGAACCGCGGGGCGAGCTCTCCACGCCGGAAAATACGATCATCACATTGTGGCCGTTGTACGTCGTGCTGATCGTGGTGATCGCCGGCGCCTGGGTTCTGCTCTGGCGCACGCATTTCCGTCGAGCACCGGGAGAGCCTTCGAACTCGCCTGAGGCGGACTTCCCGCAGAAAAACACCTCGAACCAGAAAAGCGACGCAGACGCTCGACCGGCGCATGCATCACTGCCTGAGGAGGCGCCGGGCCGATGATGAATGAACTGCTGGAACATCCCGTCCTGATCGGCTGCGTCGGCGGCGTGATTGTGCTCGCCATGGGCTACACCTGGCTGCAGCAGGGCGGCTGGAAACTGCTGGCGGCTACCGTGACTGCCTTGGTCCTCACCTGCCTGCTGCTGGTGGTGGAACGGGTCGTGGTCACCCCGCGCGAGGAAGTTCGCAACTCGCTGGACGCCATCGCCCGCGACTTTGAAACAAACGACATGCAACGCATCCTGTCGCACGTTTCCAAAACGGCGCCCGACATCCGGGCCCGAGCCTCGGGCGAATTCCCCCGCCATACGTTCAAAGATATTCGCATCACGAGTTTCGACAAAATCACCTTTGACCCGGGCCAGCCGCCGCGGGCCCAGGTCAGCCTGCGAGTAAGTCTCGTCGGAGATTTCTATGTGGGCGAGATCAACAAAGGCCAGGTCCCCAACATGCGCGCCGTGCGCGCCGTGAAGATCACGCTTCTCAAAGAAGACGGCGACTGGAAAGTCTCCGACTACCAGCACGGCCCGCCGCAGAGCGTGCTGGAATAGGGTCAGCGAATACGCCTTGCATGACGACACGCACGGCAGGCTGTAACCGGCCCCGTTTCGCAGAATCGCCGGCAGTTTGTTAATTCGTCGGTACCACCGCAATCCGGAAGCCTGTAACAATGCTGGCTTGCGAGTAGCCATGGCGATTGGCCGATCGTGCGGATTCGGGTGGGAATTGTGCGGAGCCCCCGTGCACCATGAAAACTGTCGGGTGGTCTGTTTTCCGCATAAAAGGCGGTACGTCGACGCCGCCTGCTGGCTGGTGGATGGTAAAGGTGCCGGTCCACTCTTGCACATTGCCATGCATGTCGTAGAGGCCCCACGCGTTGGGTTGTTTCCCGGCCAGGGCGTGCGTGGGAAGACCATAATGCGATTCAGCGAGCGGGACGACGCAGAATCAAACGCCCTGCCCGTTTCTCGCCGATGACGCCGTCGGGCAGGGAGCGACGATCGTCGCGCACGTGCAGCATCGCCTCCAGGTCGAGCCATTGCTGGTAACCCATCTCCAGTTCATCCCAGTGCTGCTGTTTCCAGATCGATTTGAAGAGCTCCCGGACCAGCAACGACGGCGCCTTGGTCAGCTCCGCGATCGAAAGCGAAACCCCGTCATCCAGCGGCGTCGCCGCGCGATCATAAAGGGCGGCGGCCGCGGCGCTGACAACCGCTTGTGTTTCCTCGGCAAGGCTCCCTAGCCGGCGCAGGGCGACGTCGATCGCTGGGTTGTATTCGTCCCGCAGTTGCGGCAGGAGTTCGTGCCGCAGGCGGTTCCGCGTGAAATGCGTTTGCTGGTTGGTTTCGTCGTTGCAGTATGCCTGACTCTGGTGGGCCAGATAAGCCAGGATCTCGCTTCGTGTCAGATCGAGCATCGGCCGGGCCACGACGACCGCTTCGTTCAATACGCGATATCGCGGGATGCCGGCCAGTCCTGCCACGCCTGTCCCGCGAAGGATGCGGTGCAGGATCGTTTCCGCCTGGTCGTCGGCCGTATGCCCTGTCAGAATCCAGCGGGCGCCCAGTCGCTCGGCCGTCGCCAGCAGGAACGCATACCGCCGCTCGCGTGCTTCGGCTTCCACTCCCTGGGCCGGCGTCGAACGAACGGTTCCCGCACGGCCAGCTTCCGCATCGCCAGCTGCCGTTCGCCCCGTTTCGCACGCCACGTTTATGCTGCGGCAAAGGTCACGAACGAACTGTTCATCCCGGCCTGCGGTCGGTCTCAGGCGATGATTGAAGTGCGCGACAAACAGCGTTCCTGATCCGCCTTCCTGCTGTTTCAGAGCGATCATCGCTTTGAGCAGCGCGACGCTGTCGGCTCCGCCGGAGACGGCCAGCAGCAGGGAGACGTTTCGCCAGTCGGCTGCGGGCCAGGCAGTCGCCAGCCGCTGTTCGAACGGGTGTCGATCGTTCGTCATGGGACGGGGGAGCCTTTCCGGCGTTCTAACCGCCAGCCTCGATCGACGCGCTGGTTGCGCCGCCGGGCCGCTGCCGTGGGAACCCGCTAGACACGATACATGTTGCGAAAGCCTTGCACGTCTTCACCGCGGCCCATGAGAATGAGCACGTCGCCGACTTTGAACTGGAAGCTGGCGTCGGGGTTCAGCAGCATGTTCCCGTCGGCCTGTTTCACGGCGACCACCAGCAGGCGATGACGTCGATTGGCCTCGGTTTCGCGCACGGTGATATCGATCAACCCACAGTCCGGCAGCACTTCGATCTCATCCAGGTCGTACTCAATGATGCTGCTTTCCGCCATGATATCCATCAGGTCGGCGGTGGAAGGGCGGGTGATCATGCGGACCATTTGCCGGGCGCTGATCACGGCCGGGGCGACGACTTTGTTCGCTCCCGCCTGGCGCAGTTTTTTCTCCGTCGACTTCTGATCCGCCCTGGCGATGATCTGGATATTGGGAGACAGGTTACGGGTGGTCAGCGTGATGAACACGTTCAGGGCGTCGTTCGGCAGGGCCGTAACGAGCGACTTGGCGCGGCGGACGCCCGCTTCCAGCAGCACCTCCTCTTCGGTGGCGTCGCCGATAACGGACAGATAGCCCGACTCGCGAGCTTCGGCCACCAGGTGGGCTTCGTGATCGATGACGACAAAGGCTCTTTTCTGGCGATAGAGCGATTCGCTGAGCAACTGGCCGTTGAGGCCGAACCCGCAAATGATGACATGGTTATGGAGCTGGTCGATCTCGCGTGTCATGCGGCGGCGTCCTAATGCTTGTTGGATTTGCCCTTCGGTAATCAGCTGCAGGAAACCGCCGAACGTGTAAGCCGCGGCCGTCATTCCAAACACGATGACCGCGACGGTAAAAATTTGAAAGGCGTGCGAGTTCTGACTGCGTTCGCCATAACCGACGCTGGAGATGGTTACCGCCACCATCCAGACCGACTCCACCCAGTCGTAACCGAATAGCCGATAGCCGATGATCGCCGTTGTCAAGACAACGGCAAAGAAGATGGCGCCGGTGCGAATGCGTTGCAGGGGTCTCATCAAGTAGTGTATTCGGAGTTGAACTTGATGTAATCGACCGTGAGGTCGCTCGTCCAGAACCGCAGGTTGGCGTCGCCCGCGTTCAGGTCCAGCCGCAGAAACGTTTCGTGCTGGCCGCGAATCGAACGACTGACGACCTTGGCCTCAAACTCCGCCGGCGATCCTTGCTGGTAAATCAGGTGGTCGTTAATGTGCAGATCAACCCGGGCCGGATCGAATTTGGCGCCTGCGTAACCGGCCGCAGAAACAATGCGGCCCCAGTTGGGATCCGCTCCGGCGACGGCCGTTTTGACCAGGGCGCTCTCGGCGATTGCCTTGGCGATGCGTCGGGCGTCGCTGGTGGAGGCGGCGCCGCAGACATCGATCGTGATCAGGTGGGTGGCGCCTTCGCCGTCGCTGGGGATCATGCGGGCCATTTCCGTGCACGTTTCCACCAGGGCGGCCTGGAAGGCTTCCCGGTCAGACCCTGTCAGCGGTTTGCCAGTGGCGGCGCCGTTGGCCAGCAGGAGCACGGTGTCGTTCGTGCTGGTGTGGCCTTCCACGCTGATGCAGTTGAAGCTGACCTCGACGGCGGAACGCAACATCGCCTGGGCGTCGGCCGGTTCCAGGGCGGCGTCGGTCGCAATTACGCAGAGCATGGTCGCCATATGCGGGCCAATCATGCCGGCGCCTTTGGCCATGCCGACCAGGCGAATTTCACTGTCTTGCACAGCCAGCGAGCGGGCAGCGATCTTGCGACTGCTGTCGGTGGTCAGCACGCCATCGGACGCCGCGAGGAAAGCCGCTTCGTCGTCGCCCAGCGACTGGGCCGCCGCCGTCGTTCCGGCGGCGATTTTCTCCATCGGCAGGAATACGCCAATCACGCCCGTCGACATGACCAGTCCCTGCGAAGGCGAACAGCCACAAGCGTCGGCGGCCACGGAGAGCATCGTCTGGGCGTCGGCCAGTCCGCGGGGACCCGTGCAGGCGTTGGCGTTCCCCGAATTGACGACGACAAAGCGGGCGTCCGCCATCGGCGTGCGGGAGCGATCGATTTGCACCGGCGCGGCAAAAACCAGGTTCTGGGTATAAACGCCAGCGGCGGTCGCGGGCTGATCAGAAACGATCAACGACATATCTTTCACGCCAGCGGCCTGTTTGATTCCACAATGCACGCCGGCAAAGCGGAACCCTTTGGGAAGAGCAATCGTCATACGGTCAAGGTCTGCTGAGGAGCAAAGCGGCCTGCGAGCAGGCCGCCAGGAAAGGGAACTGGTCAGTCGGTCCCGGCGGACGCGACCGTCAGGCACGCAAGTCGAGCATTACAGGGCGCAGGTTTCCGGAAAACCGTACAGCAGGTTGAAGTTCTGCACGGCCGCTCCGGAGGCGCCTTTGATCAGGTTGTCGATGCTGCTGATCAGGACGATTCGCCCCCGCACCAGGCGGGCCGTGATGTCGCAAAAGTTAGTGCCGCTGACGTCCTTGGTGGCCGGCAGATGATTGACGACCCGCACGAAGGGAGCGTCGCGATAGAAATCGCGTAGCGTTTCCAGCAGCTGCTCTTCGGTGACCGGGCTGGTCGGCCGGGCGTAAATGGTGCTGAGGATGCCGCGGTCCATCGGGGTCAGATGGGGCGTAAAAATGCATTCGACCGCGGCGCCAGTGGCCCGTTTGAGGATCTGATCGATCTCGGGCATGTGGCGGTGGCGACCGACATTGTACGCCGAGATGCTTTCATTGCATTCGGGGTAATGGAACGGCAGCTTGGGCGTCCGTCCGGCCCCGCTGACGCCTGTTTTGGAATCGATCACAATATCCAGCGGATCGATCATTCCCTTTTTCAGGAACGGAGCCAGCGGCAGAATGGCGGAGGTCGGGAAACATCCCGGATTGGCGACCAGATCGGCCTCGATAATGTCATCAGCGAACAGTTCGGGCAAACCGTACGCCGTTTTCCCCAGCCGTTCCGGGTCCGGGTGCTGGCCGCCGTACCACTGCGTGTAGGACGCTTCATCGTCCAGGCGATAGTCGGCGCTGAAGTCGATGACCTTGACCCCAGAGCCCATAATCTCTTTGACCGCTTCCGCGCTGGCGGCATGGGGCAGGCAGCAGAAAACGCAGTCGACACGGCCGGCGACAGAGGCGGGCGTAGCGTTCTCCAGCTTCAGATCCAGGCGTCCCGTCAACTGCGGGTGAACCATGCCAATGTGCGGTTCGCCTTCCTGGCGGCTGGTCAGGACCGTGATTTCCGCGTGCGGATGCCGCAGCAGGATTTTCAGGAGTTCCAGCGCCGTGTAACCGGTCGCTCCACAAATGCCAATTTTCACCATCGATCGCATCTCAAAAAGGATTTTCGCAGTTACACGATAGTCGCGGGCGGCAGAGCGGTTCCGAAAGGCGCCATTCTCCGCGACGAGCTCTATTGTAGCGAAACGGTCCGGTCGTGTTAGGCTACGTTCGCCAGGAGCGTGGGCGTTCTTCCCTTCTGACTGCCGGATGCTGCAGTCCCGCAACGACCGTGAACCAACGAAAACAGGCCGCAACACGCGAATCGTGCTGCGGCCTGTATTGTCTTTCAAGCCCCGGCAATGCGCCGGGGCGTGGTGATCTTCTCAAACGGGCCGGTTAGCGGAAGTAACGATTGAACTGAACCATGAGTTCGGTGTCAAAGTTACGATCTTCCTGCCGTAGCGGCATCACGGCGCCAACCCGCAGGTTGCTGCAGGCGCCCAGTTGGAAGTGCAACGCAGCCGTCAGGTTCAGCACGTCGTACCGGTTGTCGATATTGCCGTAGCCAAAAGTATCGGCATCGTCGAGGACAATATCGCTGTCCTGGATCGCGGTGTTGTAGTGCAGTTCCAACAGCGCGGCCACGCCCGTGACGCGAGCACACGGGTTGCGGTAAAGCCAAGAACCCACCTGCACGTCGAGCATCAGCTGGTTCTGGTCCTGGAGGCGGCCTTCGCCCACGGCGTCAGTAAATTCGACGTCGTTTCCATTCAGATCAAAGTCAATCTGGGCAAAGGCGGTGACAAAAATATTGTCGGTCACCTGTTCCGTGTAGCCGATGAACGGCTGCAGGTGCCAGGCTTCATTCTTGATGCGGATGGCCTGGGTGGCCTGGGCAACCAGCGTTTCATCGGGAGCGTTGGGGATCACCAGCCCCAGGCCGACCGACAAAGCGGAATTCGACGTGCGGTGCAAATACTGCTTGTAAGCGAGCGTAATATTACCCAGCTGCTGATCGTTGCCCGCAACCTGACCGGCCACCTGGTTATTGTCGATCGCACTGATCAGCGGCAAACGCACTTCAATCGAACGATTCCCGTCGAAGAACGGACGCTCAATACCCACCGTGTAACGGTCCGCATTGTAATCGTTGCCCAGCGTGTCGATGAACGCATTGTGGAAGTGGTTGTAGTTAACGTAGGCGCGATGACGGACCAGAGGGGAATTGTTATCCGCGATTTTGACGCGGCGATAGAAACTTCCCACGCCGCCTGCGCCCGATCCGCCGTAGCTGGAAATGAGGCGGTTATTCGCTTGCGCCATATCGCCAACCATGTTCGGCGTAAGGCTTTGCGACTCGCCTGCCACGCCCGACTGGCGGACGAAGTTGTCGACCGAGGCGCTTGCGTCAAAGTTGCCTGTATCCGCCACCGGAGCCGGCATGTTGCTCAGGTCCGAAGGGGAAACCGAGGGATCGCGGGGGGGAGCCGGCGCGCCGGAATCACTCGGATCCGAGATCGGTGGCCGGGGCGCCGAGGGATCCGCCGGTGTCGGGCGTCCCGGGTTCATGTACGTGCCGCCGGGCGTAGGGGCGACCGGGCCCATCACGGCGGGACCATAAGAATCGCAGCCAACGCAGTTACCCGGTTGGTGCTGTGCCTGGGCCGGAGCCGCCACCGCCAGAGCGAGTATCATCGCGCCAAAGCTGAATGCGGCCGTCCGACGCCGGACGCCGGAAACAAGCAGATTCATCCTGCCTGCAATTGCATACCGAAGAAACGCCAACTTCATAGGAAAAACCTCCGTGTGTTTTACACCGGGCTCCTGCCCAGTACTTTATGGGATGATGGGAGGGCTGCATGCATCCACCGATGTATTGCCGTCCGCCTGACATCTAAAATCGGAAGCATTCCGACTCTTAGATTTGACTAAGAAACCCCACGGATGGGAATTGTTAAGACAGTTGCGGGTCGTACCAGTTGCGTCGACTTTTCCGGCAGCGAAAAATTTTCTCAAGAGAAAATACGCCCCCCACTTCTTTTGTGAGATCACCATGCTGCTAGTAGGGTATTCGGTCTGCTGGATGCAGCCCTGAAGTTCAGACGGATCAGGGCGCACCAACCTGCAAGCACGGAGGAGATGCAAGAAAGTTGCGGCCAGGAGAAAGCCGGCGCGGCCAACGAGCGTTCCCTCGAAGAACTTGAGCGATCTCCACGTCGGAGATTCTGCCGGCGTGCGCAAGATGCCTGGAACGGCGCCCGGGAACCGACGCCAGGCGGCGCGACGTTTGCGTCGCTGCTGAGTCCCCGGTTTCTGCCCGCCGGGGACTGCCGCCACAATTGACTCTTTCCGGTTCGCCGCTGCCCTGGCCACCGGGTCGAGGAGCCTAACGGAAGTAATGGTTGAACTGAACCATAAGTTCGGTATCAAAATTACGATCTTCCTGCCGCAACGGCACCGCGACGCCAGTCCGCAAGGTAGTCGACGACCCCAGCTGGAAGTGCAACGCGGCCGTCAGATTCAGCACGTCGAACCGGTTGTACGGAGTGCCGTAGATGGCGCCGCCGCCGCCAGCATCGATGTCATCGGAATCCTGGAGGGCTGTGTTGTAGTGGAGTTCCAGCAGGGCCGCCACGCCCGTGACGCGAGCGCACGGGTTCCGATACAGCCAGCTGCCGACCTGCACGTCAAGCATCAGCAGGTTCTGGTCCTGGCTGCGCTCGCCCACAAGATTCGCGACCCCGTTGTTTTCGATGCCGTTTCCATTCAGATCGAAGTCAACCTGAGCGAAACCGGTGACGAAAATCCGGTCGGTGACATTTTCCGTATAGCCAATAAACGGCTGCAGGTGCCAGGCCTCGTTCTTCACTCGGAAGTTGGCAACGACTTCGGTGTAGGTTTCACCGGGAGCGGTGGGAATCCCCAGTCCCAGGCCGGCGGTCAGGGCGGAATTCGACGTGCGATACAGATACTGCTTGTACGCCAGCGTAATATTGCCGAGTTGCTGATCGTTGCCCGACGTTGAATTAATCGAAGCCACCTCCACGTTGTTATCGATGGAGCTGACCAGCGGCACTCGCACCTCGATCGAACGATTCCCATCCCAGAACGGACGTTCAATGCCGACCGTATAGCGATCGGTGTTGTACTGGCCGCCGCCAACATCACTAAAGGTGTTGTGGAAATGGTTGTAGGTCAGATAGGCTCGATGGCGAACCAGCGGCGAATTATTGTCCGCGATCTTGAACCGACGATAAAAACTGCCGATACCGCCTGCCTCAATGCCGGATGAGGAGAGAAACAGCCGGCTGCCGGCTACCGCCATATCGCCAACCATGTTCGGCGTCAGGCTTTGCGACTCGGAAGCCACGCCTGACTGCCGGACGAAATTGTCGACCGAGGCGCTGGCGTTGAAGTCGCCCGTGTCCGCCATGGGAGCCGGCATGTCGCTCAGATCCGAAGGGGACACGCTCAAATCACCAGGAGGAACCGGGGCGCCCGAATCGCTCGGATCCGAGATCTGCGGCCGGGGAGTCGAAGGACCGGCCGGCGTGGGACGCCCTGGGTTCATGTACGTACCGCCGGGTGTAGAGCCGACCGCGCCCATTACGGCGGGGCCGTAAGAGTCGCATCCGACGCAGTTGCCTGGCTGGTGCTGAGCCTGGGCCGGAGCCGTTACGGCCAGGGCGAGTAACATCGCACCAAAGCTGAGGGCGGCCGTCCGACGACGCCGGACCCCAGAGACAAGCAGATTCATCCGGCCTGCAATCGCATATCGAAGTAACGCCAGCTTCATTGATACAACCTCCGTGTGTTTTCCATCGGGCTCATGCCCAGATGCTTGTGGGATGATGGGAAGGCTGCATCCGTCTAACGATGTCGTGCCATCCGCCTTACCTATACAATCGGAAAAACCCATTCAACCAGATTCAATAAAGAACGCCCTCAGGGGGGGAATCCTTAAGACGCTTGCGGGTCGTAACAATTGCGTCGACTTTTCCGGCAGCGCAAAGTTTTCTTGGGGTAAATTACGTCCCCTCCAGTTCCGTGAGATCATGGAACTAACAGCAGGGCAGGCTGTCGTCTGGATGCAGGCCGGCAAGTTCAGACCGAACCGGGCGAACAAAATCGCAAGTCAAGACAAAATTCAAGACAGCAGGGGCTATTAGATAGCCATCGCAGCCAATGAGCGTTCCTTTTCAGAACGTAAGCGATCTCCCTGTGGGAGATTCTGCTGGCGTGCGCAAAATGCCTGGAACAGCCCGTGGGCCGACGCCAGGCGGCGCGACGTTTGCGTCGCTGCTGAGTCCCCGATCTCTGCCAATCGGGGACTGCCGCCACAAGACACTCATTCCGGCTTGCCGCTGCCCTGGCGGCCGGATCGAGGAGACTAACGGAAGTAGTGGTTAAACTGCGCCAATACTTCTGTATCAAAGTTGCGGTCGTCCTGCCGCAAAGGCGTCACTACGCCAACCCGCAGCGTGGACTTCTGCCCCAGCTGGAAATGCATCGCAGCCGTCAGGTTCAGCACGTCAAACCGGTTGGTCGCGTTGCCGTAACCATACGTGGTGTAGCCCACGTAGTCTGCATTCTGCACGGCCGTGTTGTAGTGCAACTCCACCAGCATCGCCAGGCCGGTGACATGTGCGCTTGGATTGCGATAGATCCATGAGCCGACCTGAAAATCCAGCATGAACAGATTCTGGTCCTGAATCACGCCCGGCGAAGGATTGCCGGTGAAGTCCACCCGGTTGCCATTCAGGTCGAAGTCGAGCTGTGCAAAACAGGTGACGAAGAGCCGGTCGGTAACCTGCTCGGAATATCCGATAAACGGCTGCAGGTGCCACGCGTCATTGCTAATGCGGAACTGGTCGCCGCCGCCCAGGTCCATCGTCTCGGAGGGACCGTTGGGGATCACCATCGCCAGTCCGATCGACAGGGCCGTCTGGGGAGAGCTGTACACGTACTGCTTGTAAGCCAACGCAATGTTACCCAGCTGCTGATCGTTGCCGGCAGGCTCATTCACCGAAAGATTATTGTCAATCGAACTGATCAGCGGCAAACGCACTTCGATGGAGCGGTTGCCGTCGTAAAACGGACGCTCGATTCCCGCCGTGTAACGATCGGCGTTGAAGTCGTTTCCCAGGGCATCGGTGAACGCATTATGGAAATGGTTGTAGTTCAAAAAAGCGCGGTGCCGGACAAAGGGCGAATTGTTATCCGAGATTTTGATGCGACGGGAGTAGCCGGCCACGCCGCCGGCGCCTTCGATGGGGGTCGGCCCGCTTACGATGTCGCAATACTGGGCGCTGGAAATGGCCATGTCGCCAACCATATTTGGCGTGAGACTCTGCGATTCCGACGACACGCCCGACTGCCGCACAAAGTTGTCGACCGACGCGCTGACATCCACATCGCCCGTATCCGCCGTAGGCGCCGGAATATTGCTCAGGTCCTGGGGCGACGCAGACGGATTACTGGGATCCATCGGCGAACCAGGGTCGACCGTGGGGGCCGAAGGAGCCCCCTGGCCCGGCGGCGTCGGCCTGGTCGGGTTCATGTAGGAACCGCCCGGCATCGACGAAACGGGCCCCATCAACGCCGGCCCGTACGAATCACATTGGGGCTGGTATTGCTGCGAATACTGGTATTGCTGGTATTGCTGGTATTGCTGGTATTGTTGCGAATACTGGTATTGCTGCGAATATTGCGGATGATAATGCTGTGCGTGCGCCGGAGTGGAGACCGTCAGGGCAAGAATCATGGCGCCAAAACTGAGAACAGCCGTCCGGCGCCGCCCAACGCCTGCAAAAGAGCCCAGCACTCTGCTAGCAATCGCAAAGCGTAGTAAGGCCAACTTCATGAGGGTACCTCCGTGTACATAACGGGGCTGGAGCCCCCGATTCATGGTGACTTGGTTGAGCGGACGCTGACGCCAGGCGATCACCGATCGACCGCCTGCCCTACTATTTCGGACATCCCCCCAAATTGGCACTACTGCAACGATCGGGACAGTCGTTAAATTCCGCACTCCCCTGCGCGTCGTAGCGATTGCGGAGGAAAGGAAAGACAGGGACTTCGGGGTGTTTAATGGACGAGAATCGCCCGTCTTGCGGCCATTGTCATCCCGCCGGCCGGACGCAAACGGAGCGGACAGCGTCTCCCCTGGTCCCCCGTTTTGCTACACTTTGGGACGATCGGAACACTACCTGAAGATTTTCCGGAGGGAGTTCGCTGCTCCCAGCCGAGGCGGCAGGAAACCGGGGATAGAGGGAACGCGAGTTCGCCTGGACCGCCGCTTCTTGCCCCCTGTTTACTCTCACGAATAGAAGGTGGAGTGATGCCGCTTTCCGCCCTGCAGCAACCGACGGTTGACCCGACTCCCATTTTCGAACATTTCCGCGGCAGTTATGGCTCCGACCTGCTGACCGCGGCCATTGCACATTTTGACCTGTTCGGCTGCCTGGCGGAGGAACCGCTGGACCTCGAGACGCTGGCGTTGCGGCTGAAGCTCGATCGCCGGCCGGCTCGGGTGCTGATCACCGCCCTGCGAGCGATGGGACTGCTCCAGCAAACCAAAGCAGGCGCACTCGAACCCACGGCCCTGGCCGTGGAACACCTGACGCCGGGAGCTTATTTTAGCGTCGCCGACTACGTCGGGCTGGCAGCGCAAAGCCCAGGCGTGTTGGAAATGGTCGACCGCTTGCGGAGCAACCGCCCGACCGGCGCCGATGACGGGTCTGGCGCCGCTTTCATCTATCGTGAAGGAATTGATTCCGCGATGGAACAGGCGGCCGCCGCCCGGCATTTTACGCTGGCTCTGGCCGGCCGCGCCAAAAACGTGGCGCCGGTGCTCGCGGAGCGGTTGTCGCTGGAGGGCGTCGACCGGCTGCTCGATGTGGGAGCCGGCACAGGCATCTACAGCATCGCCCTGCTGCAGAAAAACCCGCAGTTGCAGGTGGTCCTGCTCGACCGTAGTGAAGTGCTGAAAGTGGCCCGGGAGATGGCGGACGCTTATGGGGTGGCCGAGCGGATTGAATTCCTCGCCGCCGACATGTTCGAAGCCGACCTGCCGCAGGACTGCCAGGCGATTTTGCTGTCGAACATTTTGCACGACTGGGATGAACCCGCTAACCAGGCGCTAATCGCCCGCTGCGCCGCCGCCCTGCCGCCACGGGGGCGACTGCTGATTCACGATGTGTTTCTGGACGACGACCTGGCTGGTCCCTTGCCGATTGCCCTTTACAGCGCCGCCCTGTTTACGCTGACTGAAGGCCGGGCCTACAGTGCGGGCGAGTATCGCCAGTGGATGAAAGACGCGGGACTCGCCGCCGGCGACTGCACGCCGACGCTCATCCATTGCGGGCTGCTCGAAGGCGTACGGACTGCAAGCGTTTGACAACCTGGCAGAATGAGCGCCACTCGCACTGGCGCGCCTCAGCCTGAAGCAATCAGGCCCGGGCTATTCGACCAGAACGACGACCTTGACCTGCGAAACCACGGGAAAGCCTTCGCGCAGCGCTCGCACTTCAATGGTCAGTTCATGTTCGCCGGACTCCACTTGCCCAGGCACAGCCGTCACCTGCAGGATCGCCGTATCGTCCTCGGTGACGGTGACCCGCTCCGCATGGAAATTCGACGGTCCCTCAAAACGCACCCAGGGGGCAATCTGAAAATCGGCGTTGTCCGGTCCCGCCAGGTCCACGGTGACAGGACCGGACAGCTGGACCGAGCGAGAAACAGTGACCGGGATCGCCACCGAGCCATTCCGCAGACGTAATTCGGCCGCGTCGACGGTCGCCTTGAGCAGGGCGCCTTCGACGTTCATGGTGATCCGTTTTTCCATCCGATTGATGAGCCGGTGCATTTTCCCCTGGCCGTCGGGCTGGTCGACAATGGTGTTGAGCGAGATACGCGACGTGCGATCAATCTGCACCCACTCCGGCAGGTACAGCGGAAAGGGCAGCTCTTCCACTCCCGGCGGAACGACGATCGGATCCCCGATAATGCCCTGGCGAACACGATCCGGGATCGCCGCCATCTGCAGTTCGACAGGACCGGCGTAGCCTTCCAGACGCTCCAGTACGACCGGTGCCAGGTACGTGGCTCCGCGCTGCACCACCCGGCCCGCATCGGGATAGGCCGGGCGCACCACGGCCCGCGGCTTCATCACGGGCGCCATCATCAGGGAAGATCGCACGACGCGCTCCGTTCCATCTTCCAGCACGGCGGACGCTTTGATGGTGACCCAGCCTGCTGCGGTCGAGGCGTCAGCCGGGCACCAGATCGGAATGTCCAGGCGATTCTGCTTCTCTTCGATCACCATGACGTCCGGCGTGCGGAGGCCAGGCGGCAGATTCTCCAGCTCGATCGTAATCGGCCCCTGGTAAGCAGTGCGGACGACATCCAGCGGCAGCACGCCCGCTTCGTCTCGCACGCGACGACGCTTCGGTTCGATCACGACGGCCGGTTCCCCAGCGATCACGGTCAGCCGATCCGGCGCCTGGAGCGTAAAGCCGGTTTCCACCGGCGTCATGACCAGGCGATAGCGGGCCAGCGGCGAACCGTCCCCACCCGCCAGATCAGAAATGTGAATCGTGTATTCTCCATCGGCTGCCGCTCGAAAAAGAAGCTCAGCGTCGATCGAAGTGCGTGTGTCGTCGCTGGAGACGACCCTGGTCGCCGCGGCGTCATAGACAGCCACATCAACATCCAGCGGCGATCCCAGGCGGTTTGCTTCGACCAGGACCGTCCAGGCGTCCCCTTTGGCGGCGGTGAAGCGATAGACATCGACGCCCTGCCTCTCGCTCAGCACGCCGGTCAAAGCGCACGGCGGCGTTAGTTGCTGGGGCGATTCACCCCGCGGCGTTTCAATCTGTTCATCCAGATCGGTCAGGTCGAAAGTGAACGGCAGCGTTTTGCCGAACGGCGTTTCCAGTTGATACGCAAAGCGGTCGCTCTCAGGCTGGCTGGGGAAAGTTATTTCGCGCATGGTCGACTCCAGCCCCGGTTTCCCGGTCGCGAGTCCTTCGCCCCAGAACGTAACCGCACGGGTGTCGCCACGACGGCCTGCCGCCGGTACGGCAGACAAAACATGGGGAGCGTGAAGCACGGTGAGCGGGTACACCTGGGCCCAGTCGCCCCGGTAGTCGAGATCGTAAAGCTTCAGGCGATACTCGGCCCCTTGCTGCACCAGAAAGCTGACATGCAGCCCTCGCCCTTGCGTATCGGCAGCGTCGGCGACGGCCCGGCCGGCATGGTTTGTGATTTCCAGCACCGGTTTCATGGCCGGTCCATAAGCGTGGGCCGGCAGACTGCAGGTGACGAGCCCTGATTTCTCGGGGACGAAACTGTAGTAGTCGATTGCTTCTTTCCGTTCCAGGCGTCCGCATATGGTGACCGGCAATGCCGGCAAACGGCGGTAGCCGACCTGCCGATCGCCAATTGGATCATGGGCGGACTGCATGACGACGGGGCAATCGGATTCGTTCACGGTCGGCTCGCCGGAACCGATCAGGAACTCGCCCATGCTGCTGATGCCGTTGACGTTCGCGGCCTGCCAGCGGACGACACCCGGCTGCAGATCGGCCGGCAACGTCAGGCGGACCGGCAATTCTCGCGGCACGCCGAACGGCTTGTTGCTATTCATGGCGCGGCCGCCCATCCAGTGGGGCGAACCGGGGAAAATCATCGGCCCCGGCGGACCCAGCACTTCGCACCTGATGCGGGCGTCGTGCAAGAAGATCTGTGTGTCGGGGGTAAGATCGTACCCGCCCAGTCGCACTTCAACCGTTTGCCCGGGGTTCACGCACGGCGGATCGACATAGCCGACCTCCGGCGCTTGTTGGCCTTGCGCGACGGCCGAGAACGCAACGTACGCGGTCAGCGACAGGAGCCCATGGAAAGCAGAGCGACGGCGCGCAGAGCGGGACAGCGGGCGAGAGACGGGAGCCATCGACATCAGACCATTCCTGGAATCAGTTGGCCGCCATTAAGCAGCGGGAGCGGACGACCCAGCGGCGTGTAATACGTTTTCCGCGGGTTGATGCCCATCTGGTGGTAGATCAGATAATGCAGATCGTGGATTGTCATCGGGTCGCGGGTCGGCTCTGACGCCTGGGAGTCCGTGGCGCCGATTACCCGGCCGCCTTTGACGCCGCCGCCTGCGATCAGGATCGATTGGGCTTTGCTCCAGTGGTCTCGGCCGTTGTTCTTGTTGATGCGCGGCGTACGGCCCATTTCTCCCATCATGACGACCATCGTGCTGTCGAGCATGCCGCGTTCCTCGAGATCGCCCAGCAAAGCCGAGAACGCCTGGTCGGTCGCCGGCAGGAAGTCGTCCTTGAGGGAGGGGAAACAGGCTTCGTGCGTATCCCACCCGGGGTGGTCGATACCGATAAACCGGCAGCCGCCTTCAACCAGGCGCCGGGCCAGCAGGGCCGACTGGCCAATCGTCGAGTAACCGTACCGGGCGCGGACCGCTTCCGATTCGGCCTTCAGGTCGAACGCTTTCTGGGCCGCTGGCGAAGTGACCAGATCGTGGGCTTTTTGATAGTAAGTGGTCATCTCGGCCGCTTTCCCTTCGGCCTTCCGCTGGAGCTGTTCGACCCCGGCCAGCAGTTGCTGGCGGCGCGACATGCGGGGGTTACTGATCGAACCGGGCGGACGCAGATCCTTGACTTCAAAGTCCGCCTGGACGGGATCGCTTTCGATCACAAAGGGGGCGTACTGCGGACCGTAGAAACCGGGGCCGCCTGGCTCCATCGGCGAAGGCAGGTTCACATACGGCGGGACGGATCCGGCCAGTCCCAGTTCCCGGGCCACTTTGGAGCCCAGTGACGGGAAGTGCGGGTTGATGGGAACTCGCGACGCCTGGCCGTCTCGGAAGCGGGCCTTCTCACCGGTCATTACATAGTAATAGCCGGTGCTGTGGCCGTTATCTTCATGCGTATGGCTGCGGACGAGGGCGAACTTGTCCATCACCCCGGCAATCTTCGGGCAATGCTCGCCGACGAAAATGTCCGGCACTTTGGTGGCGATGGGGCGGAATGGCCCGCGGATTTCCGACGGGGCTTCCGGCTTGAGATCGAACATATCGATCGTGCTGGGGCCGCCTTCCAGGAAGATAAAGATCACGGCCTTGGCGGGTGCGTCTGCGACCGCCCCGCGGGCTTCCATTTCCAGCAGCATCGGCAGGCTCAGCCCGGCCGCCAGCCCTGTCGCTCCGATTCGCAATGCATCACGACGGCTGATTCCGTTGCACAGCCGTGATTTCGGCTTGCCGTGTGGCAGTTCTACTCGCAGCATGGTGGATCCCCGTTGGGTTTGGCCTGCCTGGAAAAAGGCACAACACAGAATGTAATGGCGATCCGGCGGAGGAGCGTGTGACCAGGCTGGTCCCTGCAACCCGACGGACGGAGCTTAATGATTGAACAGAAACTCTTTGGTATTCAGGAGCGTCCAGAAGACGTCTTCGGTCGCGGTGCGTCGGTCGATCTGGTCGTCTTCAAATAACTGCGTCATGAGGGTCATTTCGCCGGGCGTGGGACGTCGACTTAGCGTCGCCAGGTAAATTTCTTCAATGATCGCCAGCGGCGGCGCCTCCGAATCCGCCAGCCGGCGCGCCCGACCCAGGCGATGCTGCACCTTGGCGGCGATTTCAGGCGAGTTCATCAGGTGGAGGGACTGGGAAATGGTGGGCGAATCCCCCCGTTCGCAGGCGCAGACAGTCGTGCGTCCCGGCCGGCCGAAGATCCGCAAGAAGTACGATTCCGTGCGGCTGTCCCATAACTCGGTCGCCCGGTAACCGGCAGGCGTTCCCTGGAATTTCTCCGCCACCCCGGTCGCCTGGCAGATAGAGTCCAGCAAGACTTCCGCCGGCATGGAACGATACGATGCGTGTGAGAACAGCTGCTCATCCGCCGCATTGGAAAGATTGGTGGTCGCGGATTGCTGATACAGTCGCGAATTCATCAGCGTCCGGGTGAACGCTTTCAAGTCGTAGTCCTGCTCTTTCAAATGGTCCGCCAGGGCGTCCAGCAGTGCTTCATTCGAGGCTGGGTTACTAGCCCGCATGTCGTCGATCGGATCGACCAGACCGCGACCAAAATAGAAGGCCCAGATGCGATTGGCGGCCGCCCTGGCAAAGAACGGGTTTTCCTGCCTGAGCATCCAATCGGCCAGCTCTTCGCGGGCGTCGGCATTGTCGGCACGACCCGCCAACACGGCTTCGCGCGTCTGCTCGAGCCGCTCGGCTTTATACGTTTTGATGGCCAGGGCGGCTGCGGGCGGTTCGAGCGCATCGCCCAGCCCGGCGACCGGCACAAGCTCGCCCGTTCGCGGATGCTTCATCGGGACGCTGGGCCCGCCGACAACGGCCTGAGTCTTGTCGGGCATGCGTTTCATGCGGACGCCACTGAAGAACCCCGCAAAAGCGTAATAGTCCTGCTGGGACCAGCGTTCAAACGGATGATGGTGGCACTCCGCACACTCGATGCGGATGCCCAGGAAGACCTGGCTGACGCTGCCTGCCTGTTCCTTGGGGCCGTTGAGCAGGCCGTAAAAGGCGGCCGGGGTTTCGGCTTCCAGCGGACCGCGGGCCGTCAGGATATTACGCACCATGTCGTCGTAAGGTCGGTTCTCTGCAAACTGCCGGCGGAGCCAGCGCGTCATGGCGTAGGCCGGAGCGGCGCCCAATCCGGCCGCATCAACACGGAGCAGATCGGCCCAGCGCAGGGACCAGTAGTTGGCGTATTCGTCCCGCTGCAGCAGGTCATCAATCAGCAAGGAGCGTTTTTGCGGATCGTTGTCATCGAGAAACCGGGCTGCTTCTGCGACGGCAGGCAGGGTGCCGGTGACATCGAGATACGCCCGCCGCAAGAAGGTGGCGTCGTCGCAGAGCCCGCTGGGCTGGACGCCCATCTGCTCCATTTTGTCCCAGCTCAATTGGTCGATAAAATTCACTTCGGCCGGCCGCACAAAGTCCTGGTCGACGCGTGGGATGCTGATCCGGCAGACGGCGATATGCCCCATATACCGCACCAGGATGGCCGCTTCGCCGGGGGTGTCATAACCGCTGATCAGGCCGCGTTCGTCGACTTCGGCGATGGTCGGGGCGTTCGTTTCAAACGCCGCTTCCGCGGTGACATCTCGCCGTCGGCCTGCCGCGTCGAATGCGATCGCCCGCAACTGCTGGCGTCGGCCGGCCAGGGAATCGCCTCCCAGCGATAGCAGCCGCTCCGACGGTTCGACCTCGATCCGCACGGCGGTTCCCATCGGCTGGCGAGCAAGTTCCGCAGCGGTCGGCAGCGGGCCAGGCGGCCCTTCTTCAGCTTCGGTCCCCTCCAGAGCGAGTGGCTCCGGGCTGGGCAGCGCCCCTTCCTGCAGCCAGCGGACCAGGCGTCGGGCGCCAAAACTTTCCGGATCAAGCGCTTTGCCGCCGCCGTGCGGGATCTGGGCGGTCGCTTTGCGAATCAGCAGGCTGTGCGCAGGCGACGCCGGATTGACCCGGCGACCGCGACTCTCTTTGACGATCGCGTTATAGTCGGCCGCTGCGTCGAAACCGAAAATGCTCAGCTTGAAGCCGTTCTGCCCTTCGGCCTTCCCGTGGCATCCGCCCGAGTTACAAGCCGCCCTGGTGAGCACCGGAATCACTTCGTCATTGAACGAGATCGGCCCGGGTTGCTGGAAACCGATGACCTCCAGCGGAGCCGACACCTGTTGGTCTCCAAGTTGCACCAGCAACCGGGTGACGCCTTCGCCCCGCGGTTCCACGCGTCCATGATCGTCGACTACAGCAATCGCCGGGTCTTCGATGGTGAAGGTCGCCTCGGGAGTGCGATCGATGGTGCGGCCCCCCTGTGTCGAGGACAGGAGCACCTGCAGCGAAGATTCGGGCCCATGCAGCAGCATTTGCGGCGGCGACAGGGCAAGACGGCCCCGCGCGCTCTGCAGCTCTGCAGCCTGGACAGAGACAGTCAGGTTGTCGGGCGCCAGACTGACGCCGATCGTCAATCCAAGAATAAGAGCAAGGCAATGGCGATTTTGAGGCACGGCGATTGTCTTGGTAGGCGTAATAAAGGCGGGCAGAGTTGTTAAGCCTAAAACCTGACTTCCCATAAATCAATAGACGCTGATAGTTTAATGGTTTTCGCAACGACGTGGCAATGCAGGTCTTTCGACCCGCCCTGCAGGCAGAATGAGCCCCGTTCCTTCCCCAATCGTCGCCCATCGCGGCAATACGGCGCCCCCCTGAAGGAGTTCCTCCGGCTTCCTGTCAGTAGCTTTGGTTTCGTATCCTGGGCAGTTCGGTTCCTGCAGTTGCGTGGTATCCTTTCCGTGGCGACCGTCCGCTGATTTTTCGTTTCCCTTCCCCGTCGCTCCGCCTGGCCTTGCAATTGATGAACCTTTTACCCCTTGTTCCACCGCTAGAGCCGCCCGTCTGGTGGACGCTGGGCGCCATGTTTACGGCGATGCTGGTCGGTACAGGGATTCGGTGGGCGTCGCTGCGGAAAGCAGACACGCCGGAGGCAGAGTCCCGCCTCGCCAGCCTGCGGACCTGGTGGATTCTGGCCGGACTGCTTGCGGCGAATGTGCTGCTGGGCCCCGTGGCGATCTGTGTGACGCTAACGGTTGTCGGCTGGTTAGGGCTGCGGGAATACTTCGCCATTACGGCCCCGGCCGACGCTGTGCGGCCGGGCCAGTGGCTGGCTCTGGCGATCGTTCCCGTGCATTATCTTCTCGTCGGGCTGGGACAGCTGGGGGCGGCCTGGCTGTTGCTGCCGCTGATTCTGGTCGGGCTTTGTCTGGCGGAGGGCGGGACGTCGCCCCGGGGCGCGTTCTTCTGGAAAGCGTGGATCGAATTCCGCGGCGTGCTGCTGGTCGTGTTCTGCCTGTCGCATGCGGTGCTGTTGTTCACGGCCCGAGGAGAGGACGTCAGCTATTCCCAGGCGGCCGGACGATTCCTGTTCCTGGTGCTGCTCACCGAACTGAACGATATCAGCCAGGCCCTCTGGGGCCGTCGATTGGGAGTGCATAAAATCACGCCGGTGCTTTCGCCCCATAAAACGTGGGAAGGCCTGATCGGCGGGGCCATTACGACCGTGCTGGCGGCCGTCGCACTGGGCTATGGTTTGTCGTCCTGGAACCAGGGACCCGGCTGGCTTTTCTCGGGGCTGGCCGGCTTAATGATTTCACTCGGCGGTTTTGCGGGCGATCTTTCCATCTCGGCCATCAAACGCCAGGCGGGCGTCAAGGACAGCGGCGATCTGCTGCCTGGCATGGGCGGGGTGCTGGACCGGATCGACAGCCTGAACTTTACCGCTCCGTTATTCTTTTACTTCGTCTGTTTTGCCGCCGAATAGGATCGCCCATGTCGACCGCCGAGCCGCGGCCTCCTTCGCTGTTGAATCTTCCGAACCTGCTCTGCGCGGTGCGGCTGGCCGGTTCGCCCGTACTGGTCCTGCTGGCGCTGGAGAATCTAACGCAGGCGTTTTTCGTCCTGCTGATCTGCCTGCTGGCGACCGACTGGATTGACGGCAAACTGGCCATTTTGTGGAAGCAGCAAACAGCTTTCGGCGCTCGTCTGGACACGGTGGCGGACGTGGCTCTGTATGCGGCCATGCTGTTCGGCCTGCTCTGGATGCGGGGCGATCTGCTGCGGAACGAGTGGGCCTGGCTGCTGGCCGTGCCGGTTACCTACGGCGTGAGCGTGACGGCCAGCTGGTGGAAGTTTGGCCGTTTTCCCAGCTACCATACACGGGCCGCGAAAACCTGCTGGCTGCTGACCAGCATCGCCGCGATCTGCATTTTTGGCGGCTGGGGAGTCTGGCCGCTCAGGGTGGCAGCCGTCGCGGTCGCCCTGACCAATCTGGAGGCGACCGCCATCACGGCCGTACTCACTCAGCGTCGATCCAATGTGGTTTCGGTCTATCATGCATGGCGGGCTGAGCAGAAAGCCGCCCCTGCGGAAGAGAGCAAACCGACCGAATAACAGCCGGAATGGTCCGTCCTGTGGCCCGGCCGCCGCCATCGTTTTTTACTCAGAGTGGGGCAATCTGCGTGTCGAACCTTTGCGCATCGCCGGGGTCACTCTAGAATACCGCTTTACCGGTTGAATCCCAGAACTTGAAAAGGGCTGTCCCTTGTTACGGACCCACACCTGCGGCGAGTTACGCGCTGACCATGCTGGCGAAGAAGTCACCCTGTGCGGCTGGGTCGATAGCTCCCGCGAACACGGCCTTGGCCTCGTGTTTATCGACATCCGCGACCGCTACGGAAAAACCCAGGTTGTCGCTGCCCCCCAGGGCGGAGACGCCGTCATGGAAGCGGCCCGCAAACTGCGATCGGAAGATGTGATCCAGGTCCGCGGCGAAGTGGCCCCCCGACTGGAGGGCACCAGTAACGACAAACTGGCGACGGGCCAGATTGAAGTCCGCATTCTGGAGATCAAAAAACTCAACGACAGCCAGACTCCGCCCTTTACCCCGACGCAGCAGGATCTGCCCAGCGAGGATCTGCGCCTGCGGTATCGATATCTGGACCTCCGCCGTCCGGAAATGCAGCGGACCATGCTGCTCCGCAGCCGCATCATCAAATTGATGCGCGACTATTTCGACGTCCACCAGTTTATCGACGTCGAAACGCCCATCCTGGGTCGCAGCACGCCCGAAGGCGCCCGTGACTATCTGGTGCCCAGCCGCGTGCATCCCGGCAAGTTCTACGCCTTGCCGCAGTCGCCGCAGCTATATAAACAGATACTCATGATGGCCGGCTACGACCGTTATGTGCAGGTCGCTCGCTGCTTCCGCGACGAAGACCTGCGGGCCGATCGCCAACCGGAATTCACCCAGCTCGACGTCGAAATGTCGTTTATCGACACCGAGGACATCGTCGGCATGATCGACGGCCTGGTCGCCAAACTGGCGAAAGAGCTGCTGGATATCGAAGTCACCCTGCCCCTGCAGCGGATGACTTACGACGAAGCGATGGAGCGTTTTGGCCACGACGCGCCCGACCTGCGGTTCGGCATGGAGCTGATCGACTGCTCGGATGTGGCCGCCGAATGTTCGTTCCGTGTATTCAAAGGCGCCGTCGATGGAGGCGGCAAGGTCCGCGGCATCAACGGCAAAGGGGCCGCCGCCAGCTACTCCCGTAAAAAGATCGACGAACTGACAGAGTTGGTGCAGAACGACTTTGGCGCCAAAGGCCTCGCCTGGTTCCGCGTGGAAGAGGACGGCACGCTGTTCTCCCCCATCGCCAAACAGTTCCAGCCCGAAGAGCTGGAAAAAATCAAAGAGCGGATGCAGGCCGAACCGGGCGACTTGCTGCTGTTTATCGCCGACAAATGGGAAGTCACCTGCAAAGCCCTGTACGGTCTGCGCAAACGTCTGGGCGCCGAACTCAAGCTCTACGATCCCAACCAGATGCACTTCTCCTGGATCGTCGAATTTCCCATGTTCGCCTGGGACGAAGAAGAGAAGCGCTGGGACGCCATGCACCATCCGTTCACCGCTCCTCGCGATGAAGACCTGCAGTACCTGGAAAGCGATCCCGGTAAATGCCGGGCCAAGGCGTACGACCTGGTCATCAACGGTTCGGAAGCCGGCGGCGGCACGATCCGTATCCACGACTCGGCCGTCCAGGCGAAGGTCTTCGAGCTGCTCGGCATGAGCGATGAAACAGCCCGCGAACGGTTCGGCTTCCTGCTGGACGCTTTGCAGTTTGGCGCCCCGCCGCACGGCGGCATTGCCCTGGGGATCGACCGGGTGGTGATGCTGTTCGGCAAGCTGGACAACATCCGCGACTGCATCGCCTTCCCCAAAACGCAAAAAGCAGCCGACATGATGACCGGCGCCCCCGGCCAGGTCGACACCCGCCAACTCCGCGAGCTGTCAGTCAAAGTCGTCAGCGAATAACCCCGGCGGATCCGCCGGGTACGAGAAATCCTTCCTTATCGTGCAGTATTTTCCGTAAGATGCGGCTCCACGGCGTTCTCTGCGAGAGCGTCTGTTACGGATCCAGCGACGACGGGGTCTGTCGCATCACCCCGCAGAAATCGAAGCCCAAACGGCGGGATTTGACCGATGGCTATTCTCCCTCCAACGACGATAGCCTGCTATGGATTCGGTCCTGTCCGCCGCTCATCGCCATCACGGGCTATGCACGAAAGTCGTTGTTTCCCCACAGCGACCAGCTCGACGATTTCCTGGATCGCCTGCAGGACTTGTTACCCACAGACGCCGTTCAGCCCAAGGTCACCATCGAGGTGATCGGCAAGACGCGAAACTGGCTTCATTGCTTCAACGGCGAGCAGATGGACACCCGCTACTGACGGTAAGCGGCGAAAGTTCGGACAGGGCGTCCGCGAGTGTTTCCAGTCGCGATCTCGCTGAGTTTCGCTGCGTGCGAAGCCTTCCCTCCGCAGGCGGTGGGATGAATTCGACCAGCCGCCCACTTCATTTCGCGATCCATTGCAGGCGGCCTCTTTAGTCCCCTTCAGGCGAGGACGTCATGTCAGAAAAAAACAAGCTTGGAACGTTCTCGGTTCGAGCAATAGAAACGCTTTCCTTGCAAGGCTGGGAGACTGGACGTCACGTCTCGATCGAAGCATACCAGGATGAATTAACGACCCATGGTTTCCTGCTCAACGACGTTGCGAGGCAAATACTCGAGTCCTTTGCCGGTTGCTCTTTTGCAGTTCCTGAGGGCGGCATCGCGTGGATTGTATTCAACATCACGCAGGCTCGTCACACCTTCAAGCCAACCCATGTGCCGGTGCTAGAAGTACTGCTTGAGGAAGAGGGCCCCTGCCCAGCAGGCGGTGGAGCAGGCCATATTCTGTTTGCCTGCCCCTCCGGCAAAGTTGCCTTGCTGCAAGAGCAGTGGTTTTCTTTGCTGGCAGCAGACTCGTTCGCTGATCTTTTAGAGGCGATCCTGTTCAAAGATCTTCGCCATTGTCATGAAGTACCGAACGTTGAAGAATGTTGCCCAGATTGGTGATAGAGTCATTTCAGGCGCACGTTTGATCCCCTGAGACCTGGCAAGCGGTTCTGAATGAAATCTCACAAGGCCGCCAGGCGCCTCGCATTCACAGAAGGTTTTTCACGATGAACCTGGGCAAGTTGTTTGGCGCTGGAAGCACGGGTATGACGGATCCGGAGCATCGTGAAATGATAAGTTTTGCAGGTCCGGATTTGCCTGCCGCCTATATCGAGATTCTACGGCTATCCAATGGATTTCAGTTTGACAATGGTGCGATTCTCTACGCCTCGGCAGAAGTCGCAGAGCGAAACCAAACTCTTGAAGTGCAATTTTACGAACCAGGTAAACTTGCAATCGGCGACGATGGAGGAGGAACTTTGTTCCTGCTTGACAAAGGAGCGGGGAAGGAGTCCCAGGTTTCCACGATCGGAGCCGGCGCCCTTGGTTCGACAGCCCCGACCATCGTTTCGAACAGTATTCAAGCATGGATCGAGGACGGATGCCCTGCATCGACTCCGTCGTCTGTTGAAGTGTTTCCGGAATTTGTCGATGTCGTGCTCGAGAGATTGCCCAGCGAGGGCATGAAGGCGCTAATCAAGATCAAGAACGAGCTGGGAATCAATACAAGCATTGGTGAGCTGAAACGAAGCTGTGAGAATCTGCCAGCATGTATCGCCAGGAAAGTGCCGTACGGAAAATTCCGTTTACGGTGCCAGAAGCTGAACGAGCGGTTCGGCAATTGCCTGGTCCTGCAGGAGTGCGGATAGGATGGAAAGAATCGGACGCACGCGGCGACTGCCGAGCCTGACCATCGCTGCCGGGAGTGCGACTCGATTGAACGCCGGCCAACGGCGGAGCTATTATGCCGCGGACGCAGGGCAATGCAATTGACGCAGTCATCATCACCGTTGATCTTGTAAATGATTCCTTTTAAATCCGGAGCGAGAATCCAATGCGACGAACACTTTTCGTCCTGATAATGACCCTCTCGCAAATGTCGGCGGGATTCGCCCAGGCTGCGGAGCCGGCTGGGCCCGTTGGTCTTGAATATCGTCAGCGTCTTCCGGGCGTACGCATGGAGAAAGACGAGCAGGGACAGGTCGTATATCTCGAAGTGGCGAACGATAAATTCACCAATGCAGACGCAGTTCATATCGGGCGCATTCCCACGCTTAAGTCTGTGTCATTGTTTGCGACTGCCGTCACGGATGACGGAATGACGTTCCTCCAGCATCTGCCGCATTTGGAAAGCATTGCAATAATAGGGTTGAGCTTGCCCGACAATACCGAAAAGAAATGCCCATTCCGCGGGACGGGCCTGGCTCACCTGCATCCCCGGGCGGAACTAACTTCCGTGAATTTTAGTACGAGCGAGTTTGGCGACCCAGCAAGGAATCTGTTGCTGAAGGAAAAGTCCCTCAAGAGCGTTTTTCTCATCGACTCGAATATGACCCAGCAAGGAATCGACCTGCTGCGTCAAGGTCTGCCCGATGCGAACATCTACGGCGGCAAAGTATTCGGGACTTCTTTCCCTGGGCTTTCCCCCGCGCCATAGCAAGGCCCGGGCCCTGCATGAATGCACGTCAACTCGCGCTGGTTCTTGCGGACCGGCAATAGCAGTCCGCATTGGAAGGTAAACCCTCGCAGGGCGTCGTGGAGCGTTCCCCCAGATGCGTGCCTTTCGGGATAAACGACCGAAACCTCCTACTCCTCCTGGCCTGGCGGTGGAAACCCGAAAGCCAAGCTGGGCGTGCGCTGGAACAGGCGACAGGAATTCCGGACGTCGTTTCTGGAGTGACGGGAGCTGCGGCAGAGGCCATGCTGCGTGCAAGCAACCCTAACCCTAACAATGGGTTAGGGCGCCGCTCGTGGACTTTCTAGAAGGCGCCGGCGGGACGCCTTACGGGTCCAACGAGTGCGTCGGTTGCCGCCGAATTGGATACGGACGGTGGCGGCGTGGTCAGCGTCGTTGACACTTCTTCTTCCCGGGAACTACAATGACGCGTTTTCCTGCACCGTTTTGGGTTGCCGAGGGACGTTATCGTTGGACGAAGCAATACGTAAAGCTGACACGCTGATCGAGGCCCTGGGCTGGATTCGGCGTTTTCGTGGCAAGTTGACCGTGATCAAGCTGGGCGGCAGCGTGATGGAGCAGCCCGATGCGCTCCGCCATGTGCTGCTCGACATCATGTTTATGGAAACGGTCGACATGCGGCCCGTGGTCGTGCATGGCGGCGGGGCGGCGATCAGCAGAGCGATGGATACGTCGGGCATCGAGCCGCGGTTTATCCAGGGCCGTCGGTATACCGACGACGCAACCTTGAAAATCGTCGAGGAAGTTCTCGCCTACGACGTCAACGAAGCGATCGCCAAACGGATCGAAGAGATGGGCGGCCGGGCCATGCCGCTTAATTTCCGTTCGACCAACGTCCTGTTCGGCGAGAAGCTGACGCTGCCCGGTCCCGAAGGCGAGATCGACCTGGGGCGGGTCGGCCATGTGACGCGGGTGGACCGATCGACGATTGAGAACCTGTGCTATGCGGGCCAGGTGCCGGTGATTCCGTCGATGTGCCTCGACGCGGAAGGCGGCATGCTGAACGTTAACGCCGATACAGCCGCCACGGCGGTCGCCCAGGCGCTGGGCGCCGAGAAGCTCATTATGCTGAGCGATGTCAGCGGCGTGCTGCTGGACAAGAAAGACCCCGGCTCGCTGATCCATTCGCTGAACGAGGCGGAAGCTCGCGAGCTGATCCGCACCGGCGCGATCGATGCGGGCATGATCCCCAAAGTCGAAGCCTGTCTGGAAACGCTCAACAAAGGGGTGCGGAAGGTGCATATTATCGATGGGCGCGTGCGGCACTCGCTGCTCCTGGAGATCTACACCACCAGCGGCGTGGGCACCGAAATCGTCAAAGAGCGTTAATCTCGCGGCGCCCCCCCTCGTCTGTTTTTCTGGTTCGTCGCGAACCTGGTTCCTTGTAGGCGGTCTGATTACTTTTCCCACATTGCCTGCCGGCAGTTCCGCCGCCGGGTAATTATTCCGTTCGTTGTTTTGTGCAAAGGACACTCGCTAATGACCGTGAGCGCTGCCTTGAATTCGGCCGAGACCGTCGAATTATTTCACAAGTATGTGATTCCCAACTATCGTCGCTACCCGGTCAACCTGGTCCGCGGCGAAGGCTCCAACGTGTGGGATAGCGAAGGCAATCGGTTTCTCGATCTGTTCCCCGGCTGGGGCTGCAACCTGCTGGGCCATTGCCCGCCAAAGGTAGTGCAGGCCGTCCAGGAACAAGCGGCCGCCCTGCTGCACGTGCCCAACTCCTGGCACATGGAAGCCCAGGGCCAGTGGGCCAAAATGCTTTCCGAACGCAGTTTTGGCGGGCAGGCGTTCTTCTGCAACTCCGGCGCGGAAGCGAACGAAGCCGCCATCAAACTAGCGCGGCTGCACACGCCGCGTGAAAAGTACAAAATCATCACCTTTGAAGGCGGCTTTCACGGCCGCACTCTCGGGGCCACCGCCGCCACCGCCCAGCCCAAATACCACGAGGGCCTGGGGCCGCTTATGGCCGGCTTCAAGTACGCCCCCTTTGGCGATCTGGAAGCAGTCGAAGCATTGATCGACGCCGAAACCTGCGCCCTGATGGTCGAGCCCGTCCAAGGGGAAGGCGGCGTTCGCATTCCGCCTGAAGGCTTCCTGGCCGGACTGCGGGAGTTGGCCGACGAGCATGAGTTGCTGCTGATCTTCGACGAAGTGCAGGCCGGCTGCGGCCGACTGGGCGAATGGTTCGCCTACCAGCATTTCGGCGTGACGCCCGACGTCATGACGCTGGCCAAGGCCATCTGCGGCGGCGTCGCCGGCGGCGCCATGCTGACCACCGCCGAGATCGCCCCCAGTCTGCGGCCTGGCATGCATGCTTCGACCTTCGGCGGCAATCCGCTGGCCGCGCGGGCTGGCATCGCCACGCTGGAAACGATTGAAGAAGAGAACTTGCTGGAGCGGGCCAAACACCTGGGCGAACTGTTCCGCACCCGGCTGGAAGCCCTGCAGCAGGAGTGCGAACGGATCCGCGAGGTGCGCGTCCAGGGAGTGATGATCGGCATTGAACTGGTCGACGAAGGCGCCGATGTCGTGACCGCAGCCATGGAAAAAGGGCTGCTGATTAACTGCACGCAAAACACGGTGATTCGGCTTTTGCCGGCGATGAACCTTTCCGACGAACAGGCCCACGAGGGTTGCGATATCCTCGCCGACATCCTCAAGCAAGGGGGCGCCTGATGCGACATGTTCTGACACTCTTTGATCTATCGCCCGACGAAATCCGACAGATCTTTACGCTGGCGGCGGAACTCAAGGCGAAGCTCGTCCAGGGAATTCGGGAGCCGATTTACCCAGGCCGGGTGCTGGCCATGCTGTTCCAGAAACAGTCGCTGCGCACGCGGGTCAGCTTTGAATGCGCCATGGCGCACCTGGGCGGCAACAGTCTGTTCCTGGGAGAGGACGTCGGCTGGGGCAGCCGAGAATCCGTCGCCGACTTCTCGCGCGTTCTCAGCGAGTATGTCGATCTGATTGTGTGCCGTTCCAAACGCCACAGTCTGGTCGCCGAACTGGCCGAGCATAGCACCTGTCCGGTGATCAATGGTCTGACCGATCTGGCCCACCCGTGTCAGGCGATAACCGATCTGTTCACCATCCAGGAGCATTTTGGCGACCTGAAAAACCGGAAACTGACCTATGTCGGCGACGCCAATAATGTCGCCCGCAGCCTGGCGCTGTGCTGCGCACAGCTGGGCGTTCCGTTTGCCATTGCTTCGCCGACGGGTTACCAGTTTGATCCCGCATTTCTGGAGAAACTGGCGGAGCGTTTTCCAGCGTTCCAGGTGGAGGCCACCACCGATCCGGCCGCAGCGGTCGACGGCGCTTCGGCCGTTTACACTGATGTGTGGGCGAGCATGGGACAGGAAGACGAGCGCGAAGCCCGTTGCAAGGCGTTTGCCGACTACCAGGTCGACGGCAAGCTGATGAAGCATGCCAAACGCGACGCCATCTTCCTGCACTGCCTGCCAGCCCGTCGGGGAGAGGAAGTGTCGGCCGAAGTCATCGATGGTCCGCAGAGCGTGATCGTGCAGCAGGCCGGCAATCGGCTGCATGCCCAGAAAGGGCTCATGGCCTGGCTGCTCAGCGAAGGCGCCTGAGCCGGCTCTTCTGCAGCCGCCCTATAGTTTCCCAAAAGACGAGCCGCCTGGATCGTCTTTTGTGCATCACCGGGCGACCTGCTCCCGAACAACGAGACGGCGCGGCGGGCAAGCCGAGGGGGAACTGCGCGAGCATCGCCTTGTCGCAGCGAAGCGAATGCCCGACAATAGACTGGCTCCCTGGATGCGGCCTGTTTCTCCTTTCTGGTTCTGTCATGACTCACTCACGCAACCTGCTGCTGTTAATTCTGGGACTTTGCCTGGGTTGCTCAGGCCCCGCGGCCGCGCCGCCGACAGCGGAAGAACCGGCTACGGAAACCTCCCCCTCCCGTTCCACCCCCGCCAAGGGAACGCTGACGGATGCTATTGGTTCGACCGTTTCGCCGGGAACCGGCCCCACTGACGACGCCAAGGTGCTGGCTCCGCTGAAACTGGACGCAACCCTGCGTGAACCCTGGGAGGAGTTTCTGGCTTCTCCCAGCGAGGAAAGGTTCTTGCTGCTGCGACAGTTGCTGCTGAACCATAAAGAATACAATCCCCAATCAACCCAGCTGGAACAGGCCGACAGATTGATCTTGCGGGAACGCTACCAGGAAGCGGCCGACCTTTGCCTGGCGGCGATGCCGAATCTGCTGCTGAGTCCGCGGGCCCATTTGCATCTGGCGCTGGCCGCTGAACGCCTGGGCGATCAGGAACGCGCGCATCAGGAAGGTCTGGCGGCCGCCACGCTGCTCAGCGGAATCGAATGGACGGGCGAAGGGACGCAGACGCTACCCTACCTGATCTGCCGTAGCGACGACGCCCTGGACCTGATGCGATTCTATGGCGAGGGACTGTCCGGCGCAAACCAGCTACAAAAAGGCGGGCGTTATTTTGAGGTCCTGCAGACAGAGGACGGGGAAAAAGTCTGGTTCGATATTACGGATATGCTCGTGGCCCTCGACCGGGCCGCCCGCAGCTAAATCCCACGCGGGCCGCCTTTCGAAGCGGAACTTTGGATGACCAAACCGAGCGACAAGATCCGGATTTCGCCCGAGGAGGTCGCTCCCCTTCCGCTGCAGATCAAATCCGAAGAAGTCGCCCGCGTGCAACCGTCCCCGCCTTTACGGGCCGGCGTTTCCCAGGGCGCAGCGCCGCCGCCAGACGACGACCTGGCGGATTCACCACCATGGTACTGGTGGACTCTGGTGACGCTCACGCCGTTTTTCAACGCCTGGATCTGGTGGCGAATGGCGCCCGCCGAGCGAAGCCGCCGGCATATCTATCGCGGGGTGGCGATTCTGCTGGCTTATCTGTCACTGGTGGGCGTTGTGCTGCTCGGCATGTGGGGCTTTCAACCGCGACGCAACTGGGTGGAGCAGGCCGCCTATAACGCCGATCATAGCGTGGTGCAGATCCAAACCGGCTATGTGATGGGAGCCGGCTTTGTGATCGCCAGCCAGGAAGGCCGGCATTTGATTTTGACAAATCGCCATGTGGTCAGCGACGGCGACACCTGCCAGGTGCGACTGCGTTCCGGGCGGCAACTGCAGGGACGCGTGGCGGGCCGCCCCCGCGATGCAGAGATTGATCTGGCCCTGGTGCTGGTTCAGTCCCGCGAGCTGGCTCCGCTTGCGCGTATCGGCTCGTTCGACACGGTCGCTGTGGGGGAAGAAGTGGTTGCCATCGGGCACCCGTTAGGGCTGGAATACACGCTGACGACCGGCATCATCTCCGCCAAGCGCGGCGGGATGGAACTGCAGACCAGCGCCGCCATCAGTCGAGGCAACAGCGGCGGCCCGCTGCTGTCCAAGCGAGGCTACGTGGTGGGAGTCAACACGCGAACGGTCGATCCGAGCGACGCCCAGTCGCTCGGCTTCGCCGTACGGGCCGATCTGGTCCGGCAGACTGCCCTGTGGAAGTTCGACGCTGACATCACTGACCTGCTGCAGCGGATTCGTTAGCGGTCGGCTTCGTCGAAGATGGCGCTGATCGACTGGTCGAAGTGGATGCGGCGAATGGCTTCGCCCAGCAGTTCGGCGACCGACAGGATTTTGATGTTCGGCAACATCTGCTCTTTCCGCAGCGGCACGCTGTCGGTGATCACCACGCTGGTGATGGGCGCCTTGGCGATTCGTTCACAGGCTTTGCCGCACAGCAGCCCGTGCGTGGCGGCCACGTGGATCTCGCGAGCGCCGGCCTGATGCACGCGTTCGGCGGCGCCGCAGATGGAGCCAGCGGTGCTGATCATGTCGTCGAACATCAGGGCGATGCGGCCTTCGACCGGTCCGCCAATGATGTTCTCCTGTTTGGTTTCATAGGCGCTGGAGCGGCGTTTGTCGACGATCGCCAGTTTGCCGCCCAGGCGTTTCATGTGGCCGACGGCCCGTTTGATACTGCCTTCGTCGGGGCTGATAATGACCAAGTCGTCGGGCGTGTAGCCTTTTTCCAGGAAGTGGTTGTTGAGCACCTTGGAAGCGTAGAGGTGATCGACGGGCACGTCGAAAAAGCCCTGGATCTGCGCGGCGTGCAGGTCCATCGTCAACACGCGGTCGGCCCCGGCACGGGTGATGATATTGGCGACCAGCTTGGCCGTGATAGGCACGCGGCCTTCATCTTTCCGGTCCTGTCGGGCATAGCCAAAGTACGGCATGACGGCCGTAATGCGCGCGGCGCTGGCCCGCTTGCAACTGTCGATCATCACCAACAGTTCCATGATGTTGTCGTTGACCGGCGGACAGGTTGGCTGCACCAGGTAAACGTCGCGGCCGCGGATATCTTCCAGAATCTTGCAAGAGATTTCGCCGTCGGGAAAATTGCTGAGCGCAATGTCGGCCGAACGCAGATTCAGATACTCGCAAATGTTACGCGACAAACTGGGATTGGCGCGTCCGCTGAAGATTTTGAGGTCTCGCATGGGCATCCGCCAACGTTTCATCGGGTAAGCGATTGTGAAAGAGCGTACGAATTTACGGGGAATTGCCCGTGGACGCCGACAAGGAATGGCGTTAAGCCTGTTCGTTCAGTTTTTGCATTTCTGCTTCGACCCGCGCCAGATCGTCGAGCGTGTTGATGCTGAGGGCTTCACACGGCTCCAGCACCGGCAGGGCGTCGACCGGACGGCCCATACGACGCAGAATGCCAGGGCAATCGGTCAAGTAATATTCGCCCTGATTGTTGTCGTTCGACAGCTGGTCGAGGGCGAGAATCAGGTCCTGCGAGTTGAACACATAGGTGCTCATGTTGACTTCGGTTACGGCCAGCTGTTCAGGGGTAGCGTCTTTGTGTTCAACAATACCGACAAAGGCCTGGTTCTCGTCCCGCACAATCCGACCGAGTCCGGTGGGGTCTTCTTTATGCAGCGTGCCGAGCAGGCAGGCCGGCTTTTCGATTTCAAACTTTTCCAGCAGTTTACGCAGCGAAGCGGGACGCAGCAAAGGGGAATCGCCGGTGACGATCACTACCGGCCCGTCGTGGGCGACCAGTTGTTCCCGGCACATCATGACGGCATGCCCAGTGCCGTGCTGGACGTTCTGTTCGGCAAACTCCACGCTGGTATAATCGGCAAGTGCTTCGCGAACCAGGTCGCCGCCGTAGCCAATCACCACGACACAGCCGTCCACGCCACCTTCTTCCAGCGACTGCAGTACGTATTCAATCATTGGCCGACCCCGTACCGGGTGCAGCACTTTAGGCAAATCCGAGTTCATTCGCGAGCCTTTTCCGGCCGCCAGAACAATTGCCAATCGCTCGCTCATTTTGGAATCTCTGCTCCGTGAGAATGCAGTTTCGTTCCGCTTGCGAATATGTTCCCATGAACACCGTTTGCGTTCCAGGGGTAGCGCCGAGAAACCTGTCGTTCGCTGTCCGGTCCGCCCAGGCGACGCCAGGTTCGCTCTCAGGCGGGTCCCGGCAGGGAACTGCGAGCCTCCACAAAAATGAGGGGTGGTCAAGCCAGCTCTAGACCGGTCAGCGTACCGGTGCTGGAACCGAACGAGGACTCCTCCAGCCCGAATCGCTGCATCATCGAGACAAACAGGTTCGACAGCGGCTGGTTCTGCTCTCGGTTGCCGGCCAGATGCTGCCCATGCCGGAAACCGCCGCCCGCGAGCACAATGGGCAGGTTCCTGGTGCTGTGGGTGGCGCCGTCGTTCAGGTTGCTGCCGAACAGCACCATGGTGCGGTCGAGCAGGGATTCGCCTGCTTCGTCGGTCGCCTGGAGCTTCCCCAGTAAATCGCGCAGGGCCTTGAACATTGCCATCTCAAACAGAGTCAGCTGCGCCACCGTATCGGGTCGCTGGTTATGGTGCGACAAACTGTGCCAGTCGCCCGTTACGCCGGCCAGCTTCAGTGGGGCCGTAATGTACGAAACCTGCAGCGTAACCAGGCGAGTGGAGTCGGTCTGGAACGCCAGATGGACCAGATCGTAAAGCATGTGCAAACGGCCGATGATATCCGTCGCGTCGGCAATATCTTTGGGCGGCGGGACGTCGACTTGCGGCTTGGGCTTGCGGGCCCACTCCTGATTCATGGCGAGTCGCTGCTCGAGCGCCCGGACCGAAGAGAAGTATTCGTCCATCTTGCGACGATCGCCGGGCGGCAAAGTTCGCTCTATCTGTTTGGCCTGGATGCGTACGGCGTCCAGGATGCTCTTCCCTTCCTGCAGCTCGCGTTCCTGGGCCAGCTTTTCCTGGGGAGAGCCCGCCAGGAACAGTTTCGCGAACACCCTCGATGGCTGGACCTCGGCCGGATTGCGCACGCCGTTCCTTGTCCAGGAAAGCCGCGCGGTGCGCGGCTGGACGGTCGTTAAATTCAGATAGGGAAACCGCGTGTGGTGTCCCACCCGCTCGGCCATATACTGGTCCAGCGAAATCGTGTTCCGAAAAGTCGGGGAAGTCGGCTGCGGGGCCGAAGTCAAAAAACAGGCTTCACTGGCATGCCCGCCGTCACAATCCGGGTGTGACAGGCCGGAGCAGATCGTCATCTGCTGCTGAAAATCTTTCAGCACCGCCAGGTACGGACTGGGCGTGTAGTCGCGGCCCGACTGCTCAGGCAAAAAGTTCGCCGGGTACAGTCCCAGCGGCGTCATCACCGCCAGCATCCGCCGCGGTTTGGGCGACGCTTCCCCCGCACGGGCCAAAGGACGCATCGCTTCCAGCGCAGGCAAGGCCAGCGCCACGCCGGCGCTCTTCAGCAAGGTGCGACGACTCAGCAAAGAACGGCGACCTGAGAAAGCAGAGCGACGATGCTGCGGGCGAGACATAACAAGTCCTGGCGTGTGAAATGAAAGGGGGGAAGAGCGGCAAGTCGAATCACTTGCTGCGAAACGAAGGACTCCTAACAACCGCGTGCAGCAGGCTCCGCAATCCATAATGTCCGGAACGGGTCGACTCGACCAGCGCATCCACAGCGGCCCGTTCCCCCGGCTGCACGGCGGAGCCGGTGGCGCTGACGAGCAGTTTTTCGGCGACCCCGCGGGCGATGGCGAGTTCGTCCTGCAGGAACAAACGCTTCAGCTCCGTGACATTCTGGAACGGCTGGTCGTTGTAAACGTACGCCGGATCGACGGGCGGCCCTGGCTGGTGACGGTAACCATTCTTGCCGGGAATGCGGTAAATTTCGCGAAAGGCGCCCGTCACATCGAAGCTCTCCAGCGCAAAGCCGGGCGGGTCGATCCGGGCATGGCACGCGGCGCAGCTGGCGTCGGCCCGATGCTTCTCCAACTGTTCGCGAATCGTCACGGCGCCGCGGGTGTCGGGCACAATGGCGGGAACTTCTTTCGGCGGCGGCGGGATCGTTTGCCCCAGGAGCTTCTGCATCACCCAGACCCCGCGCGTCACGGGCGAGGTGGTGCTGCCGTTTGCGGTAACCTTCAGAATGCTGGCCTGCGTGAGGATGCCCCCGCGAGGGCTGTCGGCCGGCAGCCGCACTTTGCGAATCTCTAGCCCATGCACATCGGGGATGCCGTAATGCAGGGCCAGCCGCTCATTCAGCATGGCAAAATCGGAATCGATAACGTTCATCACCGTCAGATCGTGTTGCAGCATTTCTTCAAAAAAACGTTCCGTCTCCTTCACCATCGAAATCTGCAGGAGTTCGTCAAACTCGGGGTACACCTGGCTGTCGGGCGTGGTCGCCGCTATTTGACGCAGGTCCAGCCATTGGCCGACAAAGTTTTCGGTAAAGCGTTCCGCCTTGGGATCAGCCAGCATCCGTTCGACCTGCTGGTGCAAGGCCTGCGTGCTGCTGAGCTTCCCCTGGGCGGCCAGCGCGTACAGCTCGTCGTCGGGCAGGGAACTCCACAGAAAGTAGCTGAGCCGCGTGGCCAGGGCGTAATCGTCAAGCGGTCCTGGCTTCTCCTTGCGAAAAAGAAAATCCGAGGAGCAGAACAAACCCGTCAGCCCAACGCGCAACGCCTGCTCAAAGGTGTTCCCTTGTTCCAGCTGGTCCCGCATCAGGTTCACAAACGGTTCCAGTTCCGCATCGGCGACCGGACGGCGGAATGCCTTTGGCGCCAAACGTCCCAGGATGGCCTCCGCGTCGGCCAGCGTCCCTGTCGCGGGATCGACCGAGCCGAACAATCGCGTCCGGCTGACGGGCGGCCAGACTTCGGCCAGCGGTCCTTCGACATCAACCCACTGTACGGCAATGCCCGCTTCGGGGTTATTGTCATAGCCGACGCCGTTGGGGATATGATGCCGGGCGCCGCCGAACGTATAGGGACTGAAATTGAAAATGTCCTGATGTTCCACATCAGCTTCCAACTGGATCAGGTGCGCCTTGCCAGGCATGGCGTTGTAGTAGCCCGCGATCCGCCAGTTGTCTTTTTGTCCCGTGTAGAAACTGAACGGCAACGGCGCCTTTGACTGCCAGGCATACACGGACAAAGTAAACCGATAGCGGCCCGCCGACGGAGCATGGAACGCGTACTGCGCGCCGAGCCCCGGTTTGACGTTGCGAAAAACCAGGGCGTCGTCGGTCAGCGCGTAATAACTCACCAGTGGCTGGCCCTCGCGATACCTGTCGCCAAAGGTGAATCGCCTGGTAGTCGGAACGGGGCGGGGACGTTCGGCAATCGCTGCGTCGATCGCGGTCCGCGCCGCCTCCAGGTACTTTTCCATCAACACGGGCGAGAAGCCCAGGGCGTCGGCCACGTTGTCGAAACCGTGCATCTGGTCATCTTCCGGCAACAGCATGGCCAGCGGCGCCTCGATGCCGAGCAGATCGTGCAGCGTATTTTCATACTCGATCCGGTTCAGACGGCGGTAAACGGTGCGTCCCTCGGTGCGTCGCCGGAGATCGTTCGTCTGCTGCAGTTGCGAGGAAATCCAGCGGACGACCGGCTCCCTTTGCTGGGCCGACGGACGCATCCGTCCCGGCGGCGGCATTTCATCTGCTTCCAGTCGTCGCAGCATCTCGGACCAGTGCGATTCCGTTTCCGCATCGCGAAAATCGGCCGACAGCTGATCCACGCGCAGCTCGCCCTGCTGTTTCTGCGCGCCATGGCAAGCGACGCAGTGCTGCTGCAGGAAAGGCTGCACCTGTTGCTGATAGAAGCCGGGCGAATCCGCTTCGGCGGCTCCCGCCCAGGAAACAGGCGTCAGACATAAGACGACCAGACAGAACAACCCCACGCAGCTGCCGGCAAGGCAGCGAGCGAGCGCTCGCTCGCCGGTAAACGGCGACCAGCCTGATCGCGACAAGCAGGCGAGAAGTTCCGCGGGATGTCGTCGCATGGAATCAGACTCCGAATCAGCATCAATAAGAGGGCATCAAGTGCGACGGGTGGATCCGCAGGAGAGCAAGACGGCGGGATCGGATGGAGGATGGGACCTTCGAACTCAATTGTCCTCGAAGCCTTGGACGGCGGCAATCCGATTTCTCGGAATGGGCGTCCGGTTATTCGCCAAACAGGCAGGATGGGCGGCGCCGGATTGCTCGCTGCCATTTTTTGACAGAACGCTATTCGCGAGCTAGATAGATGTATCCTTCCCCCTCCTGCCGCCCAGGACGCGAATCCCCTTCGCGAAAATACCGATGTCCGCCATCGCTCCCGCCCCCCTGCGTCGTCGTCCGGTACGCCCTCAGCCTCACACCGAGGTGGTGTCGCTCACGCTCAGCAATGGGTTGTGTCGCTTTGCCGAAGTTGTGACCGATTCGCCGGCCAACGTTGCGGTCCTGGTTGGCGAGCGTTTTGGTTTCGCGCGTGGGACCGAGCTGGAGATCAGCCTGCGCAACGGCAATCACCGCGCTACGATTTCGGACGTAATCCCCTGGGGCAAGGCCTATCGCCTGGAACTGGATCTGCAGCTTCTTTCTCTGTAGCCAATTTCGCTCCAGCCCGTCGCGCGGCCTCGGGATTGGCCGCGTTTCAAGATAACAGCATGCTTTCGGCACTGTCGTTGCACGACGACTTTTGCGCCGCAAAGTCTGCGTAACTTGAACATTTTTCGCTTCAGAACCGGAAAATGTTACAAAAAAACGCGGTGCTTTGCTGGCGCCAGCCCGCTAGCGTCGGGCCGCTTCATCAGTCGCAACGCTATACCCAGAAGTCACTTAGCGGTCGCATTCCCTTGCGCAAAAATAAAATTACGGGAAAGATCTACTTTGGCGCATGAATCGCTATACTCAAGGTAGAGAAGCGATCTTAATCCTTCATGAAGAAGGTGGTCGCTTGCTCCTTATCCGACGAATGGAATATCGGAGACCGCCCATGATTCTGGCGTGCAGCGATTCGCTCTTTTTAACGCTTTTGGTAGTGACGCAGATTTTTGGCCTGGCAAGCGTAATCTGCGCTCGACTGTGCGAAGGGTCGCGTTTCCAAAGTTTGTTCTATTCGATGTTCTTCATCGCCTACATCCTGGTGGGCGCTGGTGCGATGAGCTCGGTCTCTCGCGGCGAGAACGGCTGGCTGTGCTGCGTCGTGACGCTCACCATCATGTCGGTAGGCGCCGTGCTCGATTCGACCCGGGCGCCGCTCGAAAAATCGTTCCGCCACTTTTAAGGTTTTCCCCATTCCTGGGGACAACTATTTTTGAGCTGCTGGCGGAAAGTACAGCACTCCCTGCGTTCTGGTTTTGCGACGGAAGATCGTATCTCCGCAAGCCACGTACAGCCAGGAGAGCTTCGGCCCCGCAAAAGCCACACTGACCAGCGGTTGATCCTGGGGCTTGCGGATGACTCCGCCCATGCGGCCCGTGGGGTCAAACATCTGCAGACCAACGGCTGAGGTCGTATAGTAGCGACCGGCAGCATCAGTGATCATGCCATCGCCGCGACTCGGCGCGTCGGCTCCCGGCGTACGGAGCGTCATGTACGGCGCTTTATAAGCCAGGCTGCCGTCGGCATTGATTCGCCAGGCCCAGACATGCTTGCCGCCGTAGTCGGAGACGGCCAGCGTTCCCTGGTCAGGCGACAGGGCGATTCCGTTTGGCTTGCCAACTCCCGTATCGACCGCTTCCGGCTTTCCTCCTGGCGCGATCCGCGTGACCTGCTGCTTGCCCGTTTCCGTGAAGTAGATGTCGCCCTGTCGAGTTACCACCAGGTCGTTCGGCTTGACGCCTTCGGCCACCACGTGCAACTCGCCCTGCTTGTCAAAAGCGACGATGCGCCCCCACTGGCCCACCTGGCACGCATACAACCGACCATCAGGACCAAACTGCAGCCCGCTGATACTGGGCGCGTTTTTGGCGTAAACCGAAAGCTCTCCCTCAGGCGAGAGTTGGTTAATGGTGGTTCCCTGTTTCACATCGGTGAAGTACAGGTTCCCGTCTTCGTCGGCAGTCAGACCGTCGGTAAACAAATGCCCCGTCGAGACCGCCTCCCAGTCTTCGCCGTCGATCAGCACTTGCGACAGCGGCATATCCTGGGCCTGGATCAACGCGACAGGCCTCAATGGGATTATTCCCGAGGCAAGGGCGATAATGCCGGTCGACAGCAGCATACGACAGAGGTTACTCATTTGACTCGCCTTCCTTTAGGGATGCCTGTTTGACGCCTGGGTAATCGCGCCATAGCCAGCGCATCATCTCGGGCAGAATCGCGCCGCCGTGTCGACCGTTGTGGCCTCCGTCGCCAAGGACAAACTGGTAGTCATAGCCAGCAAATTTGAGCGACGCCGCCATCTGCTGGTTGGCCAGCGGCCAGTTACCGTGCAGGTTGTCCAGGTCGCCTGCGCCGTCCTGCAGATAAACGCGAATCGGCTTCTTCTCTGTTTTGCGAATCTGCGCGTGGTAATCATGGCCGCCGCGGATATTTGTAAAACTACCGACGTAGCTAATCACCTTGCGGAACTGATCCGGTCGTTCCCAGGCAACCGTCCAGGCGCAAATGCCGCCCGAGCTGATCCCGCACAAAGCCCGGCCTTCCGGCTTGTCGGTCAGGTTGTATTTCTCGCCGACGTAGGGCAAGATTTCTTCCAGCAGGAAGCGGGCATAGCGGTCGCCCAGTTCGTCGTATTCAAAGCTGCGGTTGCTGCGGTCCCTGGCGCCTGGCTTGTCGGCGGGAAAGCGGCCCGGATTAAGGAACACGCCAATCGTGACCGGCATGGCTCCCTGGTGGATGAGGTTATCCATCACGATCGTGGCCCGGCTATGGCCGGTCGGATTAAGATACCCGGCTCCGTCCTGGAAGATCATCACGCAGGCCGGTTTGCTGGCATCGTACTGGGCCGGCACATAAATCCAGCAGTCGCGGGCCGTACCGGGAAAAATTTTGCTGTCGGTCCAGTTAAAGGCAACGACCGTTCCCCGCGGCACGCTTTCGTGCAACTGGGAGTCGGGGCCGAGTTGATAATCTTCTGCCAGCACAACGCCGCAAGAAACGCTTAACGCGAAGGCAATCGCCCACGCTGAACATTGTTGGATCATTGGCCATCCACCATCAGGAAGAGCAGGGAAAAGCAGGAGCCAAACGCGCAGGCGACGCCGCGCGGCCTGTTTGTTATGGCCGATTACCCTACCTGCTCCTGCGGCGCGTCGCAAGAAGCGGATGCGCTACGAGCGCCAAGACTCGTGCGGTGCGTGGGATTTGAGTTGCCTGTCGAATCGTTTGGCGACAAGGAGACCGCGCGAGAATGCGACCGGGCTATTGGTCTTCTTTGTCGATACCGCTGATCGCCTGGGCGACGCGTTCGGCCGTCTCGGGCCGTTTGTTGGGATCAGGCTGCAGGCATTGCATGATGATGCTGGCGATGGCTGGGTTGAGCCGAGGACGCCGCTCCAGAATGCTGGTCGGCGCCTGGGTGTCGAACGACAGGGCGGCCTTGCCGGTGGCGTCGCCATCGGACCAGGGGTGCTCGTTCACAAACAGGCGATAAAGCGTTACGCCCAGGGCGAAGATATCCACGCGATGGTCGGTCGCACGGCGACGGACAATCTCCGGCGACATATAAAGCGGCGTGCCGGTGCGATTGCCAGGCTGGCGATAAGGCGGCTCGTTCGGCACGGTCAAGCCAAAGTCGATCAGCTTGGCTGTGTTGTAATCGGCCGACACGATAAAATTGCGAGGGCAAACATCGCGATGGATGAAGCCTGCCTTGTGTACGGCGCCAACGCCAAGAGCCATCTGCCGCATCAATGACACGCGTTTTCCGTTCAGGCCGGAGTCGCGATTTTGAATCATCTGATTCAGGCCCGAACCTTCGATGTATTCCATCACGATGTAGCGGACGCCGGAAGTCGCCACCCCGTGCTCGTACGTTTCGACCACCTGGGGATGCTTCAGCAGCATGGCGATGGCCCCTTCCGAAGGCTTGTTCAACCCCTTGAAGCGAGCTTCAAAATGCTCGGTCTTTTCGGAGTCCAGCACCTTCAGACCGACCGTACGCGAGTTTTCGATATCGAAAACCTTGCGAAACTTCGACATGGTGCCGGAGATCGCTTCGCGAGAGAATTCAAAACGGGCCGAGATATCGACCTTGTCGCTTTTGAACAGCGTCTTCAGCTTCTCCAGAAAACTCATGGACGCGCTTCCGTGTAAGGCCCGGATGTTACCGTGTGCGAAACACAAACGGCAAGAAACCAACGGCAAACTTTGACACGCGGCGCCCGAAGCTGCTACTTCCCGCAGTAGTCGATCGTGCGCGCAATTTCTGATTTCAGTTTAGAACGCGGAACAATGCGGTCGACAAATCCATGCTCTAACAAAAATTCGCTGGTTTGAAAACCTTTGGGCAGTTCAATCCGAATGGTTGCCTTGATGGTGCGCGGACCCGCAAAACCGATCAGCGCTTTGGGCTCTGCAAACACCACGTCGCCCAGCGATGCAAAGCTCGCGGCGACGCCGCCCATGGTAGGGTTGGTCAGCACGGAAATGAACAACCCGCCAGCCCGATCATACCGCGCCAAAGCGGCGGATACTTTCGCCATCTGCATCAAAGACAGAATGCCCTCGTGCATGCGTGCGCCGCCGCCGGATCCGCTCACGATAATCAGCGGCAACTGCTGTTCGGTCGCACGCTCCACCAGGCGGGCCAGGCGTTCGCCCACGACCGACCCCATGCTGCCCATGATAAATGCCGAGTCGGTTACGCCAAAGGCGACGCGGCGGGCGCGGATCATTCCGCAGCCGGTGATGGCGGCGTCGGACAGGCCCGTTTCGGCCTGGGCTTCAATCAGTTTGTCGGCGTACGACTTGTTGTTTTTGAAAACGAATCCCAGCGGATCCGTAGGCTCCAGGTCGCCGTCCCATTCTTCGAAGGTGCCTTCATCGAGCACCTGTTCAATCCGCTGCCGGGCGGAAACATACAAGTGATAGTCGCAGTCGGGGCAGACCCACAGTCGCTTCTCGACCTCTTTACGGAAAATGGCGCTCTGACAACCGGGACAGCGTTGCCAGAGTCCTTCGGGAATACCGCGTTTCTTCTGCTTCTGGTCGTGACGGGTGTTCATAGGATTTTCGAGCGGGCTCGTCTGACAGGAAAGAGAGAAAAGCAAAGCAGGGTCCCGCAGGACCGCGGTGCTATCGCCAGCTGAACATCGACTTTTGCGGCAGGACGTCGATGACTTCCCAGCCCCCATTATCGCATTCCGCCTTCCAGAGATCCCCCATCTCCCGATCGTTCAAGCAGCTTCGCATGAGACTTAATAAAGGCTCCGGCAGCACGACGGCGACAACCCCTTTTTTGTGCTTCCGCTGCAGCTTGTCAAGAAACCGCCGGACGCGCAGAGTTGCCGACTCCAAAGTCTCCCCCTGGGGGGGGCAGACCGTTTCCGGATGCTCCTGGCACTGCTTGTAGACGCGAGGCTGATTCATTTTCACCTCGTCGATTCGTTTCCCCTGCCAGAGTCCATGATTGAGATTCAGCAGCTTGTCGCTCTGCCGTACTGGCAGTCGGTGCTGCTCCGCCAGCGCTTCTGCTGTTTTCATGGCAGACTTGCAGGGGGCCGCATAAATGCAATCCACTGCGAGTTCGCTAAGCTCTCGAGTCGTTTGGGCGACCTGCAGAGTCCCTGTATCACTGAGAGGAAGGTCAAGCGTCCCCTTGATTCGACGTTGTTCGTCGAAATCGGTTGCGCCCGGGTGCACCAGCACTATTCGAAGCATGATTATTTAGACTCCAAAAATCAGCACGCCGCGTGCGAGGCCAAATCGGCGATCGCAACGGAATAATCGGGGTGCTTGAAAATCGCCGAACCGACGACAAACAGCTGGGCTCCAGCAGACGCGCAACTGGCAATGGTTTCAGGGCTTACGCCGCCGTCCACTTCCAGCAATACACGCTCGCCAACTCGTTCTTTTAAAAAGCGTAGCTTGTCGAGGGCAACGGGGTTGAACTTTTGTCCGCCGAAACCGGCGTCAACGCTCATCACCAGGATCAGATCGCAAAGATCAATACACTCTTCAATTTCAGCAATTGGCGTTCCGGGATTGAGTGCAATTCCGGCTGCAACGCCACATTCGCCAATTTTTGTCAAAACTGCGCGAGGATCGCTCGTCGCTTCAATGTGAAACGTGATCAGGTCCGCGCCCGCCTCGGCAAACTGGGAAATGTAGTCGCCCGGGTTAGAAATCATCAAGTGGACGTCGATCGGCAAGCGGGTCAAACGGCGCATCGCCGCCACAATCGGCATGCCATAGGTCAGGTTCGGCACAAAATTGCCGTCCATCACGTCCAGATGGAACGCCCGCACACCGGCCGCTTCCAACCGAGCAACCTCCCGCTCCAGGTTTCCAAAATCGCAAAGCAGCAATGATGGCAAGATCACCGGAGCCGCGGATTGAAGCTGCGGCAGTAATTCACGTCCACGCATAGATTCTTTTAGCAGGGTCGCCGCAGCCTGTTGCCAGGGCGGGTTTGCCAGACTCATTTCTGAGGCAGGCCCGCGCTGTTTGACTGGGCGGCGACCGGGAATGACATGCAAAGCAAAGAGGAAATTCTACCGTGCCCCGCGGTTAACGTCTGCGCCGAACTGGAGGTCCGCTATAAACCCGTCTCTAACATAAGTATACGTCGATTGGTTTCTGGTCAGCCCCAATTGGCGAGCCTGCGGATGCGTAGGGTAACCGATCCTGCCCCTGGATTGCTAGCGTTGCTTGCAAAATTCCGGCGGCGATCAACAAGGAAGGCGTTTGAGACGCATGTCTGACGTGGCTTTTCCCCATAATTTCCAGGGTTTTTCTTCAGCGGCGCGTCAGCGGGCCGCTGCCAGGTACGGGAGGCCGATTCAGTCAGCTTCCAGGTCGACATGCTGCGCCTTGGGGGTAACCGCACGAATGCGTGCTTCCAGCAGGTCGATTTCGTCGGCCAGCAGATCGACCACTTCATCCGCGTAACGGACCGCAAATTTCTCGAAATCTTCCCGGCTTTTTATCTCATCGTAGGCGGTCTGGATCCGCTCCGAGAGTTTTTTCGCCAGGGCTTCGCCGTTAAAGTGGATGTCGGCCTTGATGCGGTAAGTTTCCGAATCCAGCATGCGGGAGCGGAAGTCGACGACCTCTTCCACCAGAGGATTCTCTTCCAGGATTCGCAACACCTGCTTTTTGACATGCGGCGGTATCGCTTCACCAACCAGTAGTTGATGGTTCTTGGCAATCAACCAGACCGCCACCCCTCCCAGCAACAGGCCGATCGCAATCGATCCGAACGCGTCCCAGTACTGTTGCCCGGTCAAGCGGGTCAGCAGAATCGCCGCCAGGGCGAAAATCACCCCCAGGCAGGCGGCCGAGTCTTCCAGGATCACCGCGACCGTGGCGACGTCGGCTTCTTCACGCAGAAATTTGAAAAAGGGGCGACCTTTCGCCTGACGCCAAGCGGCCCGCAGGGCAAAAACGAGAACGGCGCCTTCGATCACCAGCGACATGAGCAGCACGCCGAACGCCCAGGTGAGATCGACCACCTCATGATGCTCCGGTCGGAGCAACTGGCTGATGCCGTGATAGAGCGTTACACCGCAACCGAGAAAGAAAATACCGACCGCAGAAATCAGCGCCCAGACGTATCGTTCCGGGGCGTAGCCGTACGGGTGATCTTCGTCCGGTTCACGCTCGGAACGGACGACGCCCACCATCAACAGCGCCTGGTTGAGCACATCCGCAACGGAGTGGATGCCCTCGGACAGCATCGCGCCCGATCCCGTAAAAGAGAACGCGACAAACTTGGCGACCATCACCAGGGCGTTGCCAGCCAGGGCCGAGACGACAGCAAATCGGGAGCCGGCAACCGCCATCGTTCAAGGTTCCTTTCAGGGAATCTGCAGTCGGATACACGTTCCGCTTGTTCAGGACGCCTTGCGAACCACCACGGCGCTCGCTTGTCCCTGCGGAGTGACATTCACATTGACGAAACTGTCGCCGGCCGCGTCGCCGCTTTTGGCGATTCGCAGGCGGCAATCAGGATCCACCGTTTCATGGTTAAGCACCGGGAACAGCGGACCGTGCTTGACGGCCAGCAGGCTGCTCATCAGTTCGATCAGGCCGGAACCGGCGCCCAGATTACCGAAGTAGCTTTTGGCGGCGGTGACCGGCGGCGATGTCTCGGCGGCGCCGAACAGGCGAATCAGGCCCTGGGCTTCCTCCGCATCGCAGCGCTGCGTGGAAAGTCCATGGGCATGGATATGGCCAACTTCGGCCGGTTTCATGTCGGCTTTTCGCAGGGCGGCGACAATGGCGTTTTCAATCGCCCGGTCGTAATGCGCCACATGCTCTCGGTCGATCACGGTGGAGGACCCGTAACCGACGACCTCGCCCAGGATGCTGGCGCCCCGCTTGACGGCGAACTCGTACTCTTCCAGCACAATGGCGCCGGCGCCTTCGCCCAGGACCATGCCGGACCGATTTTTGTCAAACGGACGACTTGCGCCAGCCGGATCGATATCGCCCTGGGCGATTTCTTCCTGGAGCGCCATGTGAATCGTGCGCATCGGATGGACGCGAGTGCCGGTGGCGCCGGCGATCAGCGTATCGGCCCAGCCCCGGGCGATCGTGGCGTACGCCTCGCCAATGGCCAGATTCGAGGACGCCTCACGCACGGTGATGGAGTTATTGGGCCCGCGGAAGTCATTGTAAATGGCGATATGGCTGGCCGGCATGTTCGGCAAGTATTTCAGCAGCCACAACGGGGTGACTTCGCCCAGGCCAACATCGCCCCAATGGGTAAAGTCGAATTCGCCGTTTTCATCAAGGCATTTCCGCACGCCGTCGACGAATTCGTCGGGCTTGGTCATGATGTAGTCGGAGCCGTAAATCACGCCGGTCCGATCCGGATTGATGTTGCTAAGGTTGGCGTGCGCAATGGCCAATTGCGCGGCCGCTACGCCCATTTCGATCTCGCGGCACATGACCTTGAGATTCTTGCGGATGTTTCGTTTGATCTCTTTATCCAGATCGCCGAAATCGTCGATGGTTCCTGTGAAGTCGCGGGCTTCTCCGCCAAACGTGGAGGGCAGGTATTGCGTGGGAACGCCCTGCAGCGGCGCAACCCCGCTGCGCTGCGCCTGGAGAGCGTTCCAGAGAGACTCGTCGGAGTTACCGAGCGGACTCACCAGGCCCATTCCGGTAATCACCACGCGGCGAGGCGAATTTTCGGCCATTGAAAAAGATTCCGTAGTCGGGATGTTCCGGCAAATTAAGGGGCCCAGACAATCCGTTTTCTGGGTTTCCCGTCCCCATTATGAAAAGCCGGGTAATTCAAGTCGAGCAGGGTAGCAATCTGATCGTCTTCCGGCAAGGGCGACGGGAGTTAGCGTCATTTTACGCGGCGACGGAATTCGCTCTTGTCGATTTCCTCCGCAGCGACTATCAGGGGAACTCACTTTTCTCTGTGCTCTCTTCGTTCTCCTCAAGCAGTTCGTAACCGATGGGTGTTTGGTCTGCTGCCTTTGTCCGATTATCGGCCGCTTTGCTGCTGGGGGCAACCGGCTGCGCTTCGCTGGATCTGGGGCCCGCCTCGCAACCGATGGCGGCGACCGAAGCGATGTTAACCAATCCACTGTTCCCTTCAAACCACCGGAACTGGGATCCCAATCTGGCCGTGCTGCCCCAGGCGGAAATGGTCGGCGACCAGATCACGGTGCACAATGTGCGGAACACCACGTACATTACGGAAACTGACTTTATCGTACGTCACTACAACAAGACGTTCAAAATGTCCGACGTGTGTTCGGTCGATTACTGCCTGGTGCCGTTCAACGACTCCCGGGCGCTGGCCCACACGTTTCTGTCGTTCGGCCTGACCAACGGCGAATACCTGGCCGTCAGCATCGAGGTGCGGCTGGAAGCTGACGAAGAATACTCGCCGGTGATGGGTTCTTTGCGGCAGTTTGAAATCATGTACGTGGTGGCCGATGAACGCGACGTAGTGCTGCTCCGCACCGAGCATCGCAACTGCGACGTCTTTATCTACCCGACTAAAGCGACGCCGACGCAAGCGCAGGCCGTCCTGCGGGATCTGCTGGATCGCGTCAATGAACTGGTAGTGCAGCCTGAATTTTACGACTCGCTGACGAATAACTGCACGACAAATATCATGCGTCCGCTCAACAAACACATGCCGCAGCGTTTGACGTACGACTACCGGATGCTGCTGCCTGGCTACTCGGCTCAACTGGCGTACGACGCCGGCCTGCTCGACACGCAGTTCAGCTATGTCGAAGCGACCACGCGGGCCCGTGTGACGGACAGGGCCCATCGCTATAAAGACGACCCGGACTTTTCACGGAAGATTCGCGGTTATTAGTCATCCGCAAGCGTGGCAACCTTACATCAGACGACAAAAGCCCGCCTGGAAACGCCAGGCGGGCTTTCAAGTTTTTGCGAGGTTACCTCAGGCAGGTCGTCGGCTGCGGAAGCCCATGCTCTGCCGGAAGGGACGTTTACGGTTTGAAGAGATCATCAAACTCAGCGTCGCCCGCGGGAGCCGGACCGGGCTTTGCGCCTGGGTTATCCGGGTTCTCTTTCACTTCAATCGGGACTTCGATCGGCGCGGGGAAGTCATCGTCGACCGCAACGCCCTCCTCGCCGGTCAGGAAACTGGAAGCCAGTTTCGTGAGAGAATTCAGCAACATTCCTTCCACGCGGACCTGCACCTTCGCCCCACGCGGCTGGCTGAGCATTTCCAGCGTGACATGGTCCTGGTTTTCCAGTTCCGCCCACGAACCGAGAAAGTTTTGCGCCATCGCGTTGATTTCCGTCTCGGGAGCTTCATCCAGGCTCAGGTTGGCTAACCGCGCCATGTCGCCGACGCCGAACCGCAGCTGAAAGGGAGCAATCGGCTGATCGCCCTGGTCGAGCGACTGGTCCATGATCTTTTTCAAGCGGTTCGTCGCATCGACGCCCATCGCGACATAAAAAGTCTGATGGCCGCGGGCCAGCGCGATATGCACCGTGCTGCCAAATAACCGCTGGAAATGCTTTTCACTTTCCTCTTCGGGATCTTTGACGATCTTCTCGCAATGCAGATCAACGATGTAGAAACCCCGATAATCGCGATCAACATCGGCTTTCTTGATCGTTAAACCGGGATCGGCGTCGATGGCGCGGTAGATCTCTTTGTACATCTCTACCAGGGCCTTGTCGTCTTCGACTTGACCGCCGAACACGCTGAGCGAGTTCTGCGGCTCCACCTTCATCGACATGGTGACATCCAGCTGTTCGGCGTTGAGCAGCAGCGGGATCATTTTGCCGGCCAGCTCTTCCATTTTCTTCTCTTCTTCGCTCAGAGCGTGGTCGCCGGCAACCTGTTCCTCCCACGAGTTTTCAACCCAATCGATCAGGCTTTTCGCCGTTTCCGAACGCAGCGGCGTGGTGATTGACCACTGCAGCGATGCCGCCGGGTTGCGAATTCCGGCCACTTTGGTCTGGGCTTCGCCGAGTTCCGTGAACCAGGCAAGCAGATCGGTATCCGCCTTGGCGGTCAAAGCATAAGCAATCGTCGCTTCGCTCGTCTCTCCATCGATATCGACGGAGAATGTCAGGCTTTCCGCCTCCCGGGCGGCTTTGCTGACGTTCTCATTGAAATTGTCCGGCAGTTCGGATTCATCCGGACCATTCGCCAGCTCTTCCTCCATATTCTCAAAGAATTTGGGCGGAAGCTTCGACACCTGAAAGCGGAGGGCCAGATCGTGCTGTTCCGGCAGCCCTTCCAGCAACGTCGTCGGGTCTGCAGGCGACGAGCGAAGCCAGGCTTCGTCGGTGCTGGCAATCAGCATGCCGTTTCGCTCCACAAGATAGATCGCGTCGAAATCCAGCCCGTCCGGCGGGCCGCTGTGGCCGGCATCGGCGGGAATGACATCAACCGGAACGTCGTCCGGGTCGCTGGCTGGCTCCGTCGGCAGGCCGAACGGATCGGCGCCCGGCGGCTTGGGCGTATCCCCAGCGGGAAGTCCAAATGGATCCTTGGCCGGCGGAGCGCCAAAGGGATCGGCGCCCGGCGGCTTGGGCGTATCCCCAGCGGGAAGTCCAAACGGATCCTTGGCCGGCGGAGCGCCAAAAGGATCGTCAGCGGCCGGCTTCGGCGTATCCCCAGCGGGTGCACCGAAGGGATCCTTGGCCGGCGGAGCGCCAAAAGGATCATCAGCGGCCGGTTTCGGCGTATCGCCAGCGGGGGCGCCGAAGGGGTCCTGAGCCGGAGGAGCGCCAAAAGGATCCGCACCCGCCGGGGCGCCAAAAGGATCGGACGCAGGCGCCTTGGGCGTTTCGGCGGCGGGGGCTCCAAAAGGATCGTCGTCGACCTGGGCGACCAGGAACGGACTGTTGTCGCCGCCGAACAGGTCGTCCTTGGCGGGGGCGTCGTCTTTCGGAGCTTCTTCCGGGGCCGGTTTGAAAATGTCGTCGAAGTTGCTCGCGGGTTTGCTATCACCTTCGCCGGGGGCCGCCGGCTTGTCGCCGGGGACGGGCTTCGGGTCCTCTTTCTTGGGTCCAAACAGATCGTCGAAACCGTCGCCAGCGCCGTCTTCTTTCGGGGCGGGCAGGCCGAACGGATCTTCTTTTGCGGGCGTGGCCGGGAAACCGGGATCTTCCACCGCGGCCTGGCGACCTGGGTTTCGGAAGCGATACACGCCGCCGGGCAACTCCTCGGGCTTGCCAATCACTTGCGTGAGCATGGCGATAATCCCGCGGAACTGGGTCTCACCGTCTTCGACCTGCAGGCTTGCCACGGCCAGGAAGTCGATCGGCTCCATGGCGTCGTATTCTCGAGTCAGCAAGCCGATCGGCTTGTCGAAATCAATGCCGTAGCTGTTGGCTTCGACGAGGGTCTGCAGGTGCTCGTAGGCTTCCTGGTTCCTGGTGGCCTTGAAGGATTTTTCCAGTTCGCCGACGATCGTGTTGACGGAGCGAATGGAGAAGATTCCCACGACCGGTTTTGCGGCGGGATCCTGACCCAAAAGGGGCGATCCCAGGAGTGAAATCGCCAGCAAGCCCACGGCGACCGCTGAAAAGCGGGGCAGCGTTAACATTGGATTTTCCTGCGGTTAAAAGAAGGAAGAGAATTGCATTGGTGAAATCCAGGAATCAGGCAGCGCGCGTCAAAAGCCGGCCATCCATGGCGAACGGGCCGACGGCCGCTAGCGCGTTTTGTCCGGCGGATCTTCTTCGCTGTCCGTATCGGTCGCTTCCGGCGCCAGGGTCGACGGCGCAGGCTTCAGGCGACTGAAACAGACGAGGCACATGTCGTCGTCCTGTTCGCCGTCGCCGAGAAACTGGCGGACGTCGTCGATCATGCGCTGCCCGATATGATGCGGGTTGCGATCTTCCGCATGACGCAGATGCTCTCGCATCCGGTCGATCGAGTACATTTTGCCGTTGGTTCCGGCACATTCGTTGATGCCGTCGGTGAACAGCACCAGCAGATCGCCAGGCTCCAGGCTGATCGAGGCCTGGTTGTACGTCATGCCTTCGACAATCCCCAGCGGCAGGCCAGCGAAGTCTTCACTCGGTTCTTCCAGCGAGCCGTCGGCCTTGAGCCACAGCGGGGCCATATGGCCCGCATTGACGATCACCCCTTCGTGCTTTGCCGGGTCGAGCACCACCATGATCATGGTGACAAACTTGTCCAGCGGCAGCCGGCACAACGCGTCGTTCAGGCGGTTCACCGCGCGGGCCGGGTCGGGCTCCACCGCCAGACTGAATCGGGCCTCGGCCGAGAGCTTCGCCATCAGCAGGGCGGCCGCTACGCCATGGCCGACCACATCGGCCACCAGAATCGCCACGCGGCCGTCGGGCAGTTGCACGTAGTCGTAGTAGTCGCCGCCGATCTTGTTGGCCGGCTCGTAGTAGCGGAAGAATGCATAGTCCGACAGGTTGTCGGGCGGCGTGTCCGGCAGGAAACCCCGTTGCACCTCGTGCGCGACTTCGAGATCCCGTTCCAGGTCCCGCTGCTTCAGCGCCTGGTCATGCATGCGGGCGTTGTCGATGGCGATCGCCGCCTGGCCGGCCACGCTGGCCAGGACTTCCAGGTCTTCCAGCTGAAAACGTTTGCGCTGGTCGAGCGTATCAATCTGCAGGGCGCCGATCGCTTCGCCGTCGCTGTTGACCAGCGGCGCGCACATCATAGAGCGGATGCGGAAATCGGCGATGCTCTGGCTCATTTCAAAGCGTTCATCGGTCGCGGCGTCGGCCGACAGGATCGCTTGCTGCGAGTCCATGCACTGGGTCACAATCGTGCGGCTGATGCGAATGGTGTCAACGCTGTCTTCCCGCCGCACCTGCGTCCACATCGGCACAATAGCCCCGTCGGGGCGCCGCATGACGATAAAACCGCGATCCGCCTGGACGAAAATCTTGAACAGACTTTTCAGCACGGTCGGCAGCACTTCATCCAGCGAAAGCGCCTTGCCCAGGTTCTGGTTAATCTCAATCAGGGCGGAAAGCTTTGCCTCAGGACTGGAGGAAAGCATCACCCGGCCGCGACTTGTCGAAACATCGAGCTTCTGAGTCACGCTCGAAGTATCGTTGGGAAGCTCGTCAATGACGACCGTTCCCAGGTTCTTGCCGGCCAGTGTGTTTTGACGGCCGGACAGATCCTCCCCCGGCTCGCCTGAGTGAAAGGTGAACGTTACATCGCAGACCCGGACCTGGTCGCCCGGCAAAAGCGGCTCACGGGCCTGAACCATTTTGTCGTTCAAAAAAGTGCCGTTCCGGCTCTTCAGATCCTCGACAAAATACCTTTTTCCCTGGGTGAGGATACGAGCATGCTTGCGGCTGACGGCTCCGACATCGACCACAATCTGGCATTCGGGGTGACGCCCCAGCACCGATTCCGGTGACACAATGGGGAATTTTTTTCCGGACATCGGTCCGTCGTTGGCGACAATAAAAGCGGCCATGAGTTATTCGCACTCGATTGGCGTTCGCGCGGTCAAAAAAGTCGTTCCGTCTCTTGGAACTGTCTGCAGCCGGTTTCGAAATTTGCCTGTTACCTGCCCGGAACAGCAATCACGCGGTTATCGCGGGAACGATTGCGCCCCTGCATGCGGGGCGACCCGTTGGCGACCTGGAGTCTGGCAGGAAAAAAGCGGGACAATCGAAAGGAGCGGGCGAACAGTCTGGGAGCTTCTCCCGGATTGTACGTGCCCCAGGCGAGTATCGTCAACCAATTGACAGCCGCCAACCGGCCCGTTTTGATGGGATTCCTCCGCCGGCCACGCTCAGGTGCTCCGACCCTTTTCGCCGCGGTTATCCCTTCGCTCGTTCCTGCTTGAGGTTAATGCGATGTCGCCCTGCTTGCCCGCTTTCTGTATTTCGCTCTGCCTGCTGGGAGCCGACGCCCCGGAACACGCCGCCCCAGGCGTTACATCCCTCACGAACCCCCAGGTGAAATTCGAACGGACCGACCAGCATGCGATCGTGCTGCAGCGGGCTGGCGTCACGGCGGTGATCGTCGACAACCACGCCGTCGATACGGCCGAAGCCCCGGGACACCGCGCAGGCTACAACGGCGTCGCCGCGTTGCGGCATACCCGCCAGCCGCTCAACATTTTCTGCAGTCCCTACGCGGGGCTGAATTTTGAACATATCCACGACGGCACGCTCGCGATCAGCCGTGAAAAATTCGAGCCCCGCAAGGCGCCGCTGGAATTGCGTAAAATTAATGCCCATACGGTCGAGCTGTACCAGCCGCCCACGCCGAACTGGAAGCTGGAAAGTTGCGGCCGTTACGAACTATTGGAGGATGGCGTACTGCAGTACACCCTGGAATGCATCCCCCGAGCCAACCACTACCGGCACGACTATATCGGTCTGTTCTGGGCCAGCTATATCGACGCCCCCGCCGACAAGGCAATTCACTTTCGTGGACGGGAAAAAGACACAACCCATGCCGCGGACTGGATCAGGGCCGTGACTCCCGCGCATGGAGTCGACAGCACGCATCCACCTGACGGACCGGCGCCGACGATCAAGGTCGACGACGACTTCCCGCTGACGCTCGTCAATCATCGCTCGAAGTATCGCCATGCGGAACCCTGGTATTACGGCGTCTGCCGCGGCATGGCGCTGGTGCAGATGTTTCGTCCAACGGATCAGATCTGGTTCGCCCAGAGCCCGACTGGCGGCGGGGCCGACAACCCCGCCTGGGATTTTCAGTGGTTCATTCCGCATCCCCAGGTTGGCCAGACGTATCGCTTTGTGATGCGAGCCGCTTACCTGCCCTATGAAAACCGGGAACAGATCGAGCGAGCGACAGCCTCCCATCGTAAAGCCCTGGCAGAGCCCTCCCGATAACCTCGGATGCGGAATTGGCGAGCGGCGACGGGACAGTCGACCTCGTCTTCTAGCCGTGCGGGAAAGCTGCATAATAGGGGACGAATTTCCGCCCCTGGGTGCTGCCGGCCTGAATCCGCTGACGCCGCAGGTGGTGTACGGCGACGATCACAGCAGAGCGGCCTTGTTCCTGGAAAGTAACCATCCATGGTGGAAAAAATCGACGTAACGTGGCACGAGCATAGCGTTCAGCGGAAGCGGGGCTGCGTCGTCTGGTTTACCGGCTTGAGCGGCAGCGGCAAGAGCACCGTCGCCAACCAGGTCGACGCCCAGCTGCATGCGGCCGGCGTCGCCAGCTACCTGCTCGACGGCGACAACGTCCGCCATGGTTTGAACGCCAGTCCGGCGATGCTGGCTGAGGAACATGGCGAAGAGTTCGCCGCCCGCTTTGGACTGGGCTTTGGCCCGACGGATCGAGAAGAGAATATCCGTCGGATTGGCGCCGTCGCAGAGCTATTCTGTGCGGCCGGACTCATTACGCTAACGGCCTTTGTGAGTCCTTACCGGCGGGACCGCGATCTGGCCCGACGCCAGGTCGAACGAAACGGCCAAACCGGCGACTTCATCGAGGTCTTCGTCGATACGCCGCTGGAAATCTGCGAACAGCGCGACCCCAAAGGCTTGTACCGCAAAGCCAGAGCAGGCGAACTGAAACAGATGACCGGCATCGACTCCCCGTATGAGGCCCCGGAAAGCCCGGAGCTGATTCTGGCGGGCGGTTCGGTCGATCCGGTCGCACTGGCTGAGCAAACGCTCGCATACCTGCGCAGCCAGGGGAAAATTTAACCCGTGAATTCCCCCCCGCTTCGGCGGGCTTAACCGCCACAGCTCGCCCGGGAAAACTCTTGACAAATTGTCGACAAACGATACCTTGAAGAGGAAGACGGTCGACAATCCTTCCTCTCGCCGGCCCATTCCTGCCTTACTTTTTGCGAATGAACTCGCTGGTAATGCAGGACAAAAATGGGCGAATCCAACCGGAAGGGTCGGTTGCGTCTTGCCTGGCATCTCACCCCCCGCGTCATGAAGCGAGGCTGTTTCGCAACGCTAGTTGCGATCAACCCAGAACGTGCGGCAGATCATTTTTCCAGGTTCTTGCTCGCGCGTTGTACCCAAGGATGTAGTCTCTCGCCGTCGCACTCGCCGCCTTGTTGCGGAATGAGATGCTTGAAACACTAACCCCAATTCCTGTTGGCCCCTGCGCCCACCTTCTGGTAGCAAGGACGGAGATCCTACCGTATGTCGCAAGCTGCTGCACTCGACGTCGCTTCCCGAGCCCAGTCCGCTCTGGAGCAAAGTCCCATTTATCTCCTGCGTCAAATCCGCGTATCCGAAGTAGCAGACTGCCTGCATCTGGCAGGACGAGTGGACTCGTTCTACCACAAGCAGATGGCGCAAGAACTTGTGCTCGCGGTTTCCGATGGCGTAACGGTCGTCAATACGATTGCTGTCGACTAACAGCCGTTCGCTGCTTCCCGCCACAGGCCCCGGGATTGCTTTTGGGCCCTTTCCAACGGTCGTTGGCTCTGAGTCCGCGATCCGTTCTCTCCCGGCCCTGCTTTCGCGTGTTCGCGAAGGTAAGGGACCACCTGCTCGTTAACCCGGCCGCTTCCAATCCGCCAAGGATTGCATTTACTGGAAGGCCGCCTGGGATTCTCGCTCCTCCCTGCTTCCGGGAAAAAATTCCCGTCGCCAGCAGAACGACGCCGGTCCAGGCTGCGTAGAACAGGCGACGTCCCCAAGTGGGTCGAAAAGAAATCGACCCATCTGTAGCGCCGGGAAGCGCTCTCCGTCAACGGTTCTCTACCGTTTTAATCTTGATTATCTGCGTCAACCGACCTTCGCCGCGCGACTTTGCCGGTGGGTTCGATTAGTCGCCCAAAGATTCTCGACGGATTTTTGACCGGGGCATAAACGTGGTCTATATTCCACTGGCTGAGGACTCTCGCTGCGTCTCAGTCCCGCGTTGATTCCCTGAAACGACTTTGCCTCCGCATTCGGTCCCCATTTTCAAATCGCGTCTCCCTCTTTGGCGGTTTGAATCTCGTGTGCACTGGCGTCGTCCCTCCCAGCAGAATGGATTGAGTTATGCAATCACGCCAAACGCGATACGGCGCTCTTACCGTGGCATCCGCTTTCGTTGCGTACCTGGTACCGATGACGCTGTTTGCTCCGGTCGCACACTCGCAAGTGCGGGTTCCCGCCGCGGCCCTGGTCGACCAGGCGGAACTGCAGCGCGTGCTTCAGGAAGGCGCCGATCTGGAGCGGAATCGCCACTGGTCCGACGCTCTGCATCACTATGAAAAAGGCCTCAAAGCGTTTCCCGGACAGCGGTCGATCGAAGAACGCCTGACCCTTTCCCGCGTGCACTGGGATATCGTCCGCCGCAGCCACGACTCCAGCTATGTCGGCTCCGTGAACGCCATGAGCGAACTCCAGTCGCTGGATCTGTACGCGGAAGTGCTGCTCAAAGTCCATGCCCACTATGTCACCACGCCCGACTGGCGTGCGGTCGCCCAGCGCGGCGCCCTGTTCCTGGAAGTCGCCCTGGACGAACCGGGTTTCACCGATCGTTACCTGCCGAGCGTCACGCCCGAACAGAAGCGGGCGTTCATCGCCGAGCTTCGCCGCACGATGGCGATGCGAGTGGTGCGCAGTCGCTACGAAGCTCGCGATGCTGCTGCCGCGATCGCCCATCTGGCCGCCGCCCGACTGGGACTAGCTTCCTCGGCGACGGTTTGCGAATTTACCTGCGGCGCCCTGGGTTCGCTCGATCAGTACACCAGCTTCCTGACGGCCGCCCAGCTGGATGAAGTGTTCTCGCAGATCGAAGGCAACTTTGTCGGACTCGGCGTGGAGTTGAAAGCGGAAGATCACGCCCTGTTGATTGTGAATGTCATCAAAGGCGGTCCGGCCGACGCCGCGGGGATCAAGTCGGGCGACCGCATCACCGAGGTGGATCGCAAGTCGATGTACGACATTACAACCGACCAGGCCGCCGACATGCTGCGAGGAACCGAAGGCTCCAGCGTCGACCTGCTGGTTGTTGGCCCGGAAGCCCGGGAACGCCAGGTGCAGGTTCGCCGGGCCCGCGTCGAAGTGCCCAGCGTCGAAGGGGTGCAGCTGATCGACCCGGATTATGGAGTCGGCTACATGCGGATTTCCAGCTTCCAGAAAACGACGGTCGCCGACGCCGACGCAGCCCTGTGGGATCTGCATCGCCAGGGGATGCGAAGCCTGATCATCGACGTTCGCGGCAACCCGGGCGGACTGCTGACCGCTTCGGTCGAACTGGCCGACAAGTTTCTGGAAAAAGGGGTGATTGTGTCGACCCGCGGCCGCAGCTCGCAGGAAGACTTTGACTACCAGGCCCATGCCGCCGGCACCTGGCGGATGCCGCTGGTCGTGCTGATCGACGGGGACTCGGCCAGCGCCAGTGAGATTTTTGCCGGGGCAATTCACGACCATCATCGCGGACAGGTGGTCGGCGAAACCAGCTACGGCAAAGGCAGCGTGCAAGGCATCTTCCCGCTGACGGGAGCCAAAAGCGGCGTGCGACTCACGACCGCCAAGTTCTTCTCGCCCAGCGGACAAGCGATCAGCGATCGCGGCGTGACGCCCGACATGGTGGTGCGGACGGTTGCCAAACCGGAAGCAGTCGCCGGCGGCACGATCGCCGAATCGAAAGAAGACCGCGTGCTGCAGGCCGGCGTCCAAGTCGCCCGCCAGCAGATCAGCCAGCGGCAGTAAAAAGCAGGAAGCATGGCCGAACGTCGCCCGACGCTCGACCGCTTCGCAGCAAGCCCGCCCTGCAGTCTGGAGTCGCCTTTCCATGGCGATCTCCCTCTGCGGACGCGGGCTTTTTCGTTGCGTTGTGCTATCCACCAGCAATTTTGCGAGAGAAAACCTGGCGACGGCCCGTTAAGGCGTTGCAGGTTTCTCCCTGGCAAAGGGCGTCAGGTTGATCGTAGAATTCAAGTTCGTCGTGAGGGCCTGCTCCGCCGAGGGGATGCTCAGCACCGCCATCACGGTCACATCGTCGCCTGGCTGCAAGCCTTCAAAGGCCCGCATGTTGAAGCTCCCGGTGTATCCAAAAACGCGCTGCTTGTCGGCTCCGTCGATCGCTACCCAGGAGGACTTGTCTTCCGCGTTTTCCGGCGCGATGCGGCCAGCAAACTGCCCCATAAGGATGAGGCTCTTCTGGGGCGAAGGGCTGAACTGCTCCGCCATTCCGGGCGGATCTTCCTGCAGCCTGGCCCGCAGTTCGTCGACGGTAAATTCTGGAACTGGCGCGCCTTTCGTATCGATGATGCGGCAGGCGACCAGGTGATGGAAGCCGCCCTCCTCTGTCAACGCTCCCCGCAGCGTTACTTCCGACCGAGGCTGGGTCTGCTTCCAGGGCTGCTCGCCGTCGGCCGCCTGGCAGACGCAAATATCGGTGCTGCCCAGTCCGCCGTTAGAGGGCGGCGCGATCGCCATAGTGAGAATTTTTTCGCCGGTAGCATCATGCACGACAACGTCGATGTTAAAAAGCTCGCCAGAAACATCCACCCAGCTTTTCGCATACCGGGCGACCTGATCGTCGCCCGCCCTGATATCTGCATAGAGTTCCGCAGCCGTCACCTTCACGATCGGCGCATCCGCGGCCGGCAGTTGAATTGCGGGCTCGTTCGCCTCATGGGGTTCTGCCACTACCGGCGCCGGCGTCTCGGTTTTCTGAGTGATCGGTTCGAACGTAGTCTTCGAATCGGTGCAGCCCGTCAGCAGCAAGAGTACTGCGGGCACGAGGAAACGAGAAGAGAACATGACGCCATTCCTTGTACGATTTGACGCTGGTAAGAGAACCCGCCGCGACGGGGGTCTGCCAGAGCCATGATCGTAATGCCTGTCGGGCCGCGCCGCCACTTGCGTCCGCAAGAATGCCGATATTTACCGCCGCCCAATTTCGGACGGTTCAGGAAAGAGGTGAATTAAGGGCGAAGAGAATGAGCTTGCGCATGGCCCCCGTCCTTCCCGGCCGTCTACCCGATAGATCTGGCCGAACATCCAGCGGAACGTTCCCCGCTGGCGAAGGCGAGCCCATGCTCGCCTGGTCCTGTTCCCTAGAGAGCTTCCAGAATCCCGGCGCCAAAGGTGAATCCGCCGCCAAAAGCGCACAGCCCGAGGCGATCGCCTTTTTTGCTCGCCGGCAACACGTCGGCCAGACACAAGGGAATGCTGGAGGACGAAGTATTGCCGTGCGTCCGGATGTTACTGAACACCTCGGTCTGAATACGATTGCCGATGGCGTTCATGATCCGCTGGTTCGCCTGGTGCGGCACGACCAGGTTCAGGGCCTCGACGCCCATCCCTTCGCGTCCGCAGACACGGGTCAGACTGCCGACCATGGTGCGGACCGCTTCGCTGAACACTTTGCGACCGTGCATCTGAATGTAGCCTTCCCGCAGCAGCGGCACTGTCAGGGCCGAGCCGCTGTCGCCTTTGGCGGACAACTCGGGACGGAACAGCTTCCCCTGGGCATGGGACATGCAGCCTTCGCCGTACAGGATCGAAGCCGAAGCGGCGTCGCCAAACAGAATTGCCGTGTCAAAGTCGTTCGGGTCGAGCAGGGGCGAAAGCACCTCGGCCGTAACGATCAGCACTTTGCCGTCCGGCTTGCTCTGCAGGTAGTCATAGCCTGACTGCAGGGCGTAAAGGTAGCCACTGCAGGCCGCGTTGATATCGAAGGCCTGAAGCATGGCCCCCGACGTTTTCCCACGCGACAAACCGGCCAGAACCTGGCAGGCCATCGAAGGGGTGACCGAGTTGGGGCTGGTGGTGGTGCAGATCACCAGATCCAGATCATCGGGGATCAGGTTCTCGCGGTCGAGCGCTTCCCAGCTGGCTTTGACGGCCATGCCAATGGCGTCTTCCTGGGTGTTGATCCACTGGCGGGATTCAATGCCGGTGCGACGGACGATGTCCTCCGCCGTCATCTGGCCCGAGTTGCCCAGCAGGGCCAGCAGTTCTTCATTACCGATAGTGCGTGAGCCTTCCAGGGCGGCGATCGACGACACGCCGACTTCGAACTGGCGGATCTCGGTCGTCCGTCGCGGCACGCGCAACCGTTCCCGGCTGGGCTTGCGGGTCAGCACCGGTTCGCCAGGCAATTCCTGCGTAACGGGCTTGATACGACGTTCGGCAGCCGGCAATCGCACCCGCATCAGCGGGGCGCCAACGGCCACGGTGTCCCCTTCGGAGACGAGGATTTCTTCCAGCATGCCAGAAACGGGCGAGGTGATCTCAAACACGCTTTTGGTCGCTTCCAGCGAAGCCACGGCGTCGCCGCGTTCCACGCGGGCGCCCGATTTGACGAGCAGATCAACGACCAGCACGCTTTCGTCGGCGGGACCACTGCCGATCGCTTCGATCATGGCCGAGCCGGCTTCCGGGACCGGCGGGGCGATCCAGCTCAGGTCCAGCGACAGCAGCTCGGCGGCCGTGGTCAGCACGCGGCGGAACGAAGGCAGCACTTCCAGCTGGTTCGCAAAGTTGCACGGCACAAAAGTGTCAGGACGTGTCACTCGGCGAATGGCGACCGGCACGCGGGTCTTCTCGGCGACAGTGGCGGAGATTTCCGCTCCCAGCCCGCAGGTATGGTTGTCTTCGTGCACGACCACCAGATGGGCCGTTTTCTCTGCTGAGGCGATGACCGCGTGCTCGTCCCAGGGGGACAACGTTCGCAGATCCAGGATCTCGGACTCCACGCCGACTGCTTCCAGCGCTTGGGCCGCTTTTTCGCACAGCTTGATCGTATTGCCCCAGGAGACGAACGTCACATCGCGACCGCTGCGCACCTTGCGGGCGGGACCGATCGGGGTGAACTGGTCAGCGACAAGGGCCGGCGTGCGATTGGCTGGGTCGTTGAGCAGGCTCTTGGGATACAGGAACAGCGTCGGCCGTTCCGAAGCAAAGGCCGCATTGAGCAGGCCGGCTGCATCGGAAGCGGTTGAAGGCATAAACACATCGACGCCTGGCGTATGGGTCAGCAGCGACTCAAACGACTGGGCATGGAACGGTCCCAGCCCCGGACGCAGTCCGCCGCAGGCCGCCATCACAATCACCGGCGACGACCAGCCGCCGTCAGAACGCCAGTGCATGCTGGCCATTTCCGACACAATCTGGTTGTAGGCCAGCGGCATGAAGTCGGCAAACTGCAGGAACGCCACCGGCCGTTCGCCGGCCAGAGCCCGACCGATCGAGAAACCCAGAATCGTCGATTCGGTCAACGGCGCATTTTTCACCCGGGCGCCGAACTGCGTCGTCAGCCCTTTCGTTACGCCAAAGACGTCCCCTTTAGGATCTTCAATATCCTGTCCGAACAGCGACACGCGGGCGTCGTCCTGCAGGTGGTTCCGCAACACCTCGCGGAGCGCTTCCCGCATGGTCAGGGCAGGGGCGCCTTCGCCATGGTTTTCTCGCGAAGGATGGGTCAACTCGACCGAGATCGCTTTCTTGGCGTCGAAAATGGGCGCCGGCTCAGGTCCCGCGATGGCGTCTTCTTCCGCCTGGCGGACTTCCTTCTGTACGGATTTCTCGATCGCGGCCAGTTCTTCCTCGGACAGACCCTGCTGGAGCAGATGGCTGCGGAAGTTAAACAGCGGATCGCTGCCGTCGGCGGCGGCGAGAATCTCTTCCTGCTCGCGATACTGGGTCTGATCGTCGGCGTTGGTATGGTTGTCAAGCCGCTCGACGTCGAGCACGATCACCACGGGGCGCCGGTCCTGGCGCATTTGCGCGACGACGTCGCCCACGACCTGGTTCACGGCGACCACATCGCGTCCGTCGACCCGGTGAATGGGCATGCCGTAGAACTCGTCGGCGTCGCCGTCCGGTCGCGAATAGAACGTATTGCCGCGGGTCTGGGTGGAAATGGCGTAGCGATTGTCTTCCACAAAGAAGAGCACAGGCAGCGTGCTGCGCACAGCTTCCGCGCAGGCTTCCAGGAATTCGCCCTGTTGGCTGGTGCCGTCGCCGACGCTGCAGAGTACGACCGGAGAGCCCTCGCGCTCGCGAACCGCGGCTGCAACGCCTGCCGCCTGGAGGGCGCTATTGCCGACGGGGCCGACGATACTCAACAGGTGCAGCTCGGGCGAACTCATATGGGCGCTCATCTGGCGCCCACGGGAATGCGAGGCGTCTTTGCACAGCGAAGCGTCAAAAAAGTCCTTCGCCGTCAATCCGCGCGCCAGCATCAGGGCCTTGTCGCGATAGTGGCAATGCAACCAGTCATGTTCGTTCAAATGCAAGGCCAGGCAAGCCGAACTTTCATGTCCCGCACCGGAGACATGAAAGAATGCTTCCCCGCGATTGGTCAGTTCCCGCTCGACCCGATCCACGCACCGAGCCGCATACATTGCTCGGTACAAATGCTTCAGATCCTGCAAATCCATGGCGCCGCTCACAAAGTAAATTTGCCATCATGGCGATGAGAGGCGAGGAGTGTAGCGAATTCCCTTTTCCGATGATGCGCCAATATTCACGTTTCGGATTGCATTTCCCGGGACGCTTTCGCCCAGTTTTCCTAGTCGCCCCCAAGACACACGGCATGTCGCAGAGCAGCTGGCGCCAGCGGTGCAGGCACTGAAGCATACGGACAGGCATTTGCCGTATTGCCCCGGTACTGGGATGCGTGTTGTGCGGGTTATAAGGGCGCAGTCTGGCGGAGACGGTTGCGAAGAGGCTGCGGGCGTGAAGTCCACAGCTCGCCAGCGCCGATAGCACTGAAGACGAAGGGCTTTAGTGCCATGGTTATTGAGAGTGCGCGTCAGGGAGGACTGCCATGCGGAAATACAGCTTTTTAGTGGCGCTGGCCACAGTGCTGTTTTGTTGCTCCCGCAGCCAGGCGCAACTTTTCGGGTCCCGCTTCATGGGGGGAATGCCCCAGGCCCAGGCGCCTTCGGACCCGCCGCCGCTGCAGCCTTCGACGATCATGCCGCGGGAGAATCCAGCGGCCCAGCCCGGTGTCGCATCGCCCCCGACGATCTACACCCCCAGCAATCCGGCCGCTGGCTACCCGGCAGCGAGCCAGGCGCCGACCGCGTTCCAGAACCCGCCCCCCTACGGCACGACCGGCGGCGTTCCCCCGGCAAACGGCAATGCTGCAGCGGCAGCCCCCGCAGCCCCGGCTCGAGGCTGGAGCTTCCCGTTCTCGGCAGCCAACTTCCTGCCATTCCAGGGGCAGGCGGCGGCCGCACCGCCGACGGCTGGACCCGCCACGCCTCCGCCGGCCGCTTATCGCAATCCGCCCACAGCGGCCAACATTACGCCAGCCAGCGGTCCGCTGCCGGGTGCGATGTCGGGAACGATGCGCTCGCCGGCCCAGACCGCCGTGTCAGCGAATGCCGGCCCCCAGCAGCCTGTGGTGACGCGGCAAACGCGGATGATCATTCCTTATGTGAATCCGGTGGGAGCCGTACCGATTGAGATGCAGCTGTTTGTCTCGGTCGATTCCGGGCGGACGTGGAACCTGCAGTCGCGTAATCGGCCCGATGCCGGACAGTTTGAGTTTGCGGCTGCCGGCGACGGCGAATACTGGTTTGCCTTGCATACCCTGACGGAAGTGAACCGCGCGCAGACGCCGGCGACGTTCCAGCCGGAACTGATCGTCAAGATCGACACGGCGGCGCCCCAGGTGGATTTTGTCGCGGAGAGCGGCTCTTCCGGCGAACTACGCGTTCGCTGGAATGTGGTCGACCCGAACCTGGATCCGACCCTGCTCCGCCTCGAATACCAGGGCGTCGGAGAACCCAACTGGCGTCCCGTCGCCATTGACCCAGCCGCCACCAGCCAGGGCATGTCCCAGGGGCAAACGGCCTGGCTGCCGCAGGCCGCGGGCCAGGCAATGAACGTGCGCTTGCATGCAGTGGATCTGGCGGGGAACCCCACGGTGGTGCATCGCCGCGTGTTGCTGCAGCCTGTGAATACGGGTCAGGCTCCCGCCAACACGAACCCGCCGCTGTTGACCCCGCCGTCGCTGGGCAGCGCGCCCTGGCCCGCAGGAGAATCCGCCCCGCTGGCAGGTTCCGCCTATGGAACCGCGCCCGGCGCAACGGGAGCGGCGATGGCAGGCGCCGTCCCGCCAGCGATTGGCGCAACAGGCGCCGCCGCGACCACCTGGGCCCCCAATCACCAGGCCACGGGAACGCCTTTGGAAACGAATGGACCGAGCGCATCGCTCGGCGCGGAACCGCAAAAGTTTCCCGAGGCAACTTCTGCGGTCTGGGGCGCGGCCCCCAGCCAGGTGCATCCCGCGGTCGGCAGTCAGGCCGATGCGGCGCGGACGAGCGGTTTGGATCGCCCCCCGGTCGGAGCCAGGGCGCCGCAACCGCCGCGCAGCGAAGGGCTGCAGGCAACGCGGTTGCGCGAGTTCAATCTGGAATACGATGTGGAAGCGGTCGGGCCGACAGGGGTGAAAAAGGTGGAGCTATGGTTCACCCGCGACGGCGGCGCCTCCTGGGCGCACCTGAGCGACGACGACGATCTGAAGAGTCCGATCCACGTCGAAGTCGACCGCGAGGGGACGTATGGCTTTACCATTGTGGCGACGGCCGGCAGCGGGCTGGCGGGTCGCCGGCCTGCCTCAGGCGATGCTCCCGACGCCTGGATCGCTGTCGATCTGACTCCGCCGCAGGTAGAGATTGTTTCGGCCCCCTACGGCGATGGCGAACAGGCCGGGCAGCTGGTGATCCAATGGGTGGCGCGGGACGAACGGCTGGCCGATCGACCAATCACCTTGTATTACGCGGAGCGGCCGTCCGGTCCCTGGTCGATTATCGCCTCAGGGCTGGCAAATACCGGCTCTTACGCCTGGGCGGTCGATTCCAATAGCCCGCGTAAAGTGCATCTGAAAGTGGAAGTGCGCGACAAGGCCGGCCATATGGCGACCGCCGTCACGCCGGAGGTTGTGTCCCTGGAAGGCCTTGTGCCGAAGGCGCGGGTTCGCGGACTGGCGGAACCGGCAGAGACCACGGGAATGATCAGCAACCCGTATTACTTGCAGCGCCGGTAGAACGATACGCCACGCTGGCAAGTGCGGCCATCAGGTTCCGAGGTTGGCTCGGGAATAACCTCAGAACGATTGCAAACTTCGAGCGAGGGCGATGCCGGGACAACCAGGTCGCCCGGCAGAAAGAGACAATCACAAAAGCGCGGCGGCAAACCGGAGAGCTATTTGGGGGCGATGGTGCACATCATGCGACGGGCGTGCTGCTGGGGTCGCGTCTCGAGTTTTCCCACTTCGCGGGTGAGCTCCTCGATAACTCCCTCCATCACTTTGCGGCCTTCTTCAATGTGCGCCATTTCGCGACCGCGAAAAATCACGGTGACTTGCACCTTGTCTTTGTGCCGCAAAAAGCCGAGCGCCTGCTTCACTTTGAAATCGATATCGTGCTGGCCCGTTTTGGGTCGCAGACGAATCTCTTTCGTTTTGGTGTGATGCGTGTGGCCGCTTTTCTTTTTGTTCTTGTCATATTTGTATTTGCCGTAATCCATGATCCGGCAAACGGGCGGCTGCTCATTCGGCGCCACTTCCACCAGATCCAGCCCTGAGTCGCGAGCCCTCAGGATGGCATCTTTGGTGGCGAGAACTCCCAATTGCTCGCCGTCATCGGCAATCACTCGAATGGGTGAAACACGAATCTGTTCGTTCACCCTTGCCTGCGTTCGTTCGATGGTCTTTACCCTTTCTTGAAGAGAAACTCACCAGCAGGAGGACGACAGCAAGGGTTCGAACCTCCCATTTCCTGAATCAATAATTGACTAAAAATAGAGTATTGGCGCGACAACAGGCCGACGTCAATAATGATTTTTAAAAATCGCAGGCCGTCTTTGCGGCGGCGGCTAGCGATTCGGCGGCCACCCCCTGCAGCGCTTCCCGCGCACTTCCTGCAGGTCGCCGGAAGCTTCTGCCCAGGGCGAGCAGGGTGGGGCTGAATAGAACCAAAGTCTTGCCCGGTTCGAGCGTTCCAAGCGATCGGAAAACCTTAGGCAGAACTCGGCCCGCCCAATACGAATCGCGCGTTGTTACACCTTGATCTCTCGGCAGCGGATCTGGGGAAACGCAGGACTACGTTCCGGCGACGTACGGCGTGACAGAAACGATGAAATAGCGGGGCCGGGCGCGATCGGCGTCGGATTGAAAATCATCGCTGCAGACGTGCCCCCAGAGCTGGGGATTGTCGTTAAAAGGTTCCAGCACGACGCGCACCGCCTGGCCCGTTTTGGCGTTGGCGATCGGCTGGCGAAGTCCGTTCAATACGGCCCAGTCTGCCGCCAAAACCTGCCCCCCGGGGGCGATACTTTCGTCGAACAGTTCATTGCGCAACACGCGCACCACATCAAGACCACGAACCATCAGGGCGGCGTCGCCAGGTGCGTACTCGCTGGGCCGCGGCATTTGCGAACCGCGATTCCAGATGGCGATGAGCTCCGCCTGGGGGATGTGCGGTCGGCTCCTTACTTCATCGAGGTAACGTTGCGACTCCTGGGCAATTTCCTCTGCTTCCAGGGCTCGGGAGTAACAGGCCACCCCTTCCAGGGAACCGGGCCAGGCCGGATTCACATCGTGAACTTCGCCAAAACGAAAGCGGGCCTGGCGCCAGTTATTCCACTGCAGGTCAAAGGTTCCCCGGGCGGACTTCTGCCCGTTGAGGTAAGCGGAAAATTCGGTTTCCGACAGTGACACGGCGACATGGGTCGGTGCGCCGGCCTGGAGCGATCCAATCACCAGTTCGTCGGCGTGGTCGCGGCACTGCAGTCGCAGCAAAAGCTCGCTGCCGCGCTGCGCCAGCGCCAAACTGTGGTGTTCATCGAACAGCGTAACAATGGAGGCAATCTCGGCCGTGGATTCGGCAGCCGGAGTCAGCGTCGCCTGGATACTCAAAGCACCCGACGCGGTGGTGGCTGCGACCACGCCTGCGACGGCCTCGGGCGGTACCGTAAACGAGCCGTCCTGCAGTTTCATGGCGAAGTGGGAGTTCCAGGTCGCACTACCGGCCGGCTGCAGGTTGTAGGACTGGATCGCGCCGGAAGAAGTCCGCGCCCAGCGTGCTTGCCGCGCGGTCTGGAAGACGAACGTCAGGTCCTTTTGATCGCCGGGCCACGTGATCGGGCTGACCGTCACGCCCGACGCGGAAGCCATCCCCAGCTCGTTCTCGCCCACAATCACTGACGACAGCAACTTCGGCTGCTCCAGCTCGACCTTTCCCTGGTGGACTTCAAGGCGGGTCGAGTCGCGATCGGTCGCCAGGAAAAATTCGGTGCCCAGCACACGGGCAATCGCCTGATCCGTTTCGACGAGTAACGGCTTTTGTTGCGGCGTCACCTGGGCCGCCACATCGCCGCGCCGGATTTGCAGCACCTTTTGCAGGCTGCTTTCCCCATAGCAAAACTCGATATCGGTCGAACCGTTGACCTGGACCTTCACCCCGTCGGCATAAACAACTTCGAAAGCGCCGGCCGTCGCTGTTTCGATGCGATCCCCGTAATACACCCGAAAGGCGGCCCTGACAGGAATTTTTTCGCCTCTGCGGTGGAGCAGCAACTCGCCTGAAAAACGATCGACCCGGGCGATGCTGCGCCATTGCGGAGCGGTCAAGTACGCATAGTATCCGCCGGCTGCAATCAGCAGCATGGCCGCCACGCCAAGCCAGAGTCGCATCCACTGGCGACGCTCCAGACGGAGCTGGGCTTCCTGCAGTTGTCCCTGGGCCAGGGCGCGTAATTCCACGGCGCGCTGGTCGAGTTCGACTTCGCCCCGCTGGTAGTCGCGGATGCGCTGGTCGACCTGGGCCCGGAAATCACTGCGGTCAACCGCCAGCTGCTGGCCGAGCATCTCCGCGATCATGAGCTGCGACTTGAGCTCCAGCAGCAGTTCAGGCGATGCAGCAACCGCCTCGATCAACTCCGCCAGTTCGTCGTCGCTGAGGCTATCACGATCTTCGACGTAGCGCTCGATGGCCGCCTGGATCTTCGTCATTGCCATTGCTCGCCGGACAGAGAATCGGAAATGCAGTTTTTCAGCCCGTTGCGAATCCGATGCAAGGAGACCCGCACCGCCTCGGCAGTCGAATCAAGAGCTTCGGCAATCCGTCGCGAGGACAGGTCGTCGCGATAACGCATGGACAACAAATCCCGGCTTTTGGGCGGCAGTTTCGAGAAGCAGTTTTCCAGTGCAACTGCAGCCCCGCTTTGTTCAAACAGCTGCTCCAGCGGCGGTTCGACGCGCGACAGCAACTCGGCGAGGGCTTCTTTCTGCAGCTGGGAGCGTCGTTTCTGTTTGCGGAAATGATTCATGCACAGGTTTCGGGCGATGCCTTTGAGCCAGCGTTCCGGGGCGACATCGTGCGGCGTTTTGTCCAAATTTTTGTAGAACTCCAGGAAAACGTCCTGGGCGACATCGTCGACTTCGTGCGAAGGCACCCCCATTCCGGCGATATAGGCACGAATATGCGACTGGCTCGACTTCAGAATGGCGTCAAAATCCAGATCGGTGATCGGTTTCGGCATCGGAACACTTCTCCTCTAAAGGCATCATGGCTCCGCCGGGCCCTGGATGTTACAGCTTTCTTCCGGTGTTTCACCCGCCAGACGCGGTTCATGGCTTCGCTGCCGCGCCAGTTCGTCGCCCGTCGGGGAAGTTACCCCTTGGGTCAATTTAGCATGGATGGCGGCCGGCCGATAAGCGACTCTTCCATCGGGGGGGGCGAACGCGTTTTGGCGGAGAGCCGGACAAACCGTTCCCGTGGGCAATTCTCGGGGTCTCTGTTTGCGTTGGGCTGTGCTTTCGTGTTTACTGGCGCGTTGTCTGCCATTTTTTCTTCGGGAGTTAGTCCATGGAATCTGTTCGTCCTTTTCGTTCCCTGGCGGCGCCGCTTGGCGCGCTTTGCCTGGCGTTTGCATTGTCTGCTTCGCCTGGGCAGGGCGGAGAGCTGAAGTTTGGCGAGATTGAACTGAGCGAGCGTCTGGAAGTTGGCTATGCGGTTCGCCTGATCGACATGAACGGCGACGGACGCCTGGATATCTGCGTGGTCGACAGCAAGCGGCTGATCTGGCTGGAGAATCCGCAATGGAACGTGCACACGATCGACGCCTCGCCCGACAAGACCGACAACGTCTGCTTTGCCCCGTATGATATCAACAGCGACGGCAAGCTCGATTTTGCAGTCGGTTCTGACTGGACGCTCGACACCAAATCCGGCGGCACGATCGGCTGGCTGGAGCAGAACGAAACGCCTGCCAAACCGTTCAAGCTGCATCCCATTGGGGAAGAGCCGACCGTCCATCGCATCCGTTTCGCGGATCTCGATGGCAACGGGCGCGAGGAGCTGATCATTGCTCCGCTGCTCGGCCGCGACACGACCCGGCCGCACTTTGCCGAGAACGGCGTCCGTTTGCTGGCGTACGAGATCCCCAAAAACCCGACCGTCGACGACTGGAAAATGACGGTGCTCAGCGACGAACTGCACGTCTGCCATAACTTCTGGCCGACCGACCTCAACGGCGACGGCCAGTTGGACCTCCTGGTTGTCAGCTTCGAAGGCGTCAGCCTGCTGGAACGTCAGAAAAACGGAACCTACAAACGCACGCTCATCGGCGCCGGCGAACAGCAAACCTCGCCCAATAAAGGCGCCAGCGAAATCAAGCACGGCAAGTTAGCGTCGGGCGCCGACTACATCGCCACGATCGAACCCTGGCATGGCAGCGAAGTCGTGGTCTACACCCGACCCAAAGGCGATCGCGATCCGAAATCCGACCGCTGGATGTGGGATCGCCACGTGCTGGACGACCAGCTGAAATGGGGCCACGCCGTGTGGTGCGCCAACCTGGACGACGACGAAGACCAGGAGCTGATCATCGGCGTGCGCGACGACCTGAGCAACGAGCACCGGCGCGGTCTACGCATTTATGATCCGCAGCCCGACGGCAGCTGGAAACGGACGATCATCGATCCCGGCAGCGTCGCCATCGAAGACCTGGCCGCCGGCGACCTGAACGGCGACGGCCGCACCGATATCGTCGCCGTCGGCCGGCAGACGCATAATATTAAGCTCTATATCAACGAGACGAGGTAACCCCGCACGCCAAACCAGGGATCCCGTAGTGGACCTGGCCCTAAGTCCCCGTCCTGCACAGGACGTTAATCGCGGGGCGGGCGACTGCTGGCCAGGGAGGGCAGCGAGGTTGCCAGGTAATACGCCCTGGGGGATGACATGTCGAGCAGGGTCTTCAGGTCGAACTGGCTCCGCGGCTGCTGGGCCAGGCCGACCAGTTGCGATACCGACATCGGCTTGGAATAGCGGATCACCCGCACCTGGTCGCGGTCCAGTCGGCCGATCTTGAGCGCCTGTTCCAGCGCCTGGTCGAAATAGCCGATCTCATCCACCAGGCCGTTCTGCTCGGCTTGTCCGGCAGTGTAAATCTGGCCGGTCGCCAGGGCGTCGAGCTTCTCGGGGTTCTGCTTGAAATAAGGCCGGCCGTCCTTGATAACATCTTTGAAGCGGGAAAAAGCCGAGTCGACGTACGTCTGCAGGATGGCCCGATCCTCCGGCGACATGACCCGGGTGGGGCTGAGCATCTGTTTGTGGGGACCCGACACAATCGAGTCGTCGGCCACATGATATTCCGACATCAGGCCCGTCAGGTCGTAGTGCGGAATAATCACGCCAATCGACCCGGTCGTGGTCGTCGGTTCGGCGAAGATCGTACCGTATTCCGTCAGGCGTTTGGCCGCCATCGCCACATAGTAACCGCCGCTGGCGGCCATACCGCCCATGCTGACGACCATGGGCAGGTCGCGTTCTTCCCGCAGGTTCTTCAGCTGATAGTACAGATAGTCGGATGCGCTCACTCCGCCGCCGGGCGAATCGATACGGAGCACGACCGCCTTGACGGATTTATCGGCGCGAACCCGGTCAATCTGGTCTTTGACATAACCTTCGCCGTCCATAATGGCGCCAGAGATTTCGATGATGGCGACCTTATCGGCGGCCCGCTCATTGCCGGAGTGGAATTTTTCCTGGATCCCTTTGCTGTTGTCGTAGTATTCGCTGCGTGCGCTAAGCAGGAACATCCAGCCGAAAAAACAGACGAAGAACGCCGCCCAGCCCAGCCAGGCAGCCGCCTTCCACGGCCACACATTGTTGCGCATCACCACGGAAAGAACGCGTGGTCGTTGCCGATCGGCGCCTTCCCTCGCTGGCGCGTTCTGCTCTGCCGGAAGACTAGAGTCGGGTTTGCTTTCCATCACCGAAAATCCTTGCAAGGAGGAACAACCAATTCGATCTGACGGCGCCTGTCGGTTCGCAGAATTTGATCCGGGAAGGGACGTAGTTCCCGAAAAAAGGCAGGGCCGCGCAAAAGTGCGACTCAGGGGGTAAACGCTAGTCTAAGCAGAACGCGGCCCCATGTCGCGGGGCGTCGCGCGGGGGTGGCGGCCGGGGTTACTTTTTCGAGCGAGCCGGCGTCTCCTCGAACGGCTTGTTCGACACCCGGATCGCCCCGGGGCGGGGATGGATCTGGCGGCCGCGCTGGCCGGCCCACATCTGGGTGAACTCGGCTCCCCAGAGGAAAATCATCGAGGCGTAATAGATAAACGCCAGCAGCAGCACCAGCGAGCCGGCAGCGCCGAAGCTCGAGCCGATTTTTGCATAGTGAAAGTAGTACGCCAGCAGCATCTTCCCCAGGGTGAACAGCACGGCCGTTACGCCCGCTCCGACCCAGACGTCCCGCCATTGCACTTTCGCGTCGGGCAGCAAGCGAAAGGTCAGGCCAAACAGCAAGGTAATCACCGCGAGCGACATCAGCCCATTGGCCAGGCGCACCCCCAGATGGCTGGACGACTGCCCGATCCACTCGCCGAGCGAATTACCCAGCACCGCCAGCAACGCACTTGCCAGCACCGAAGCCAGCAGCGTGAGTGAGATCACCAGGATCAACCCAACCGACAGCACCCGCTTCCAGATCAGCTTCTTCACGTGACGTTCGCGAGGGTCAGGCATCACGCCCCAGGCCTGGTTCAAAGCGGCCTGGATCTGCCCAAACATGCCGGTCGCCCCCATCAGCAACATGCCGATGCTCATGGCGCCGGCGATCCAGCTGGTGGCGTTCGCCTGGCGCGAATCAACCATCTTCTGCACCGTGGCGACGCCCTGGGCGCCAATCACCGATTCCAGCTGGGCCGCGACTTCCCCCTGGATTTGCGAGGGTTCGACAAACAGGCTGGCTGCTCCCACGACCAGCGTCAACAGCGGGGCCATGGCAAACAGGGTGTAGTAGGCCAGGGCGGCCGCCGCCCGGGTGCAGTCGTCGCGCAGGAACTCCTGCGTGGCCCGGTACACCAGGCGCCATGTGCCGCGCCCGAACTTCCGCCCCCACGTCAAAATCATCTGTAGCATCGCTGCCCCGCTTGCAGTTCTAAAACTTCCCCTCCGACTCTGGAGCTCCGATTATACGGCGATCAGCCATCAGACCGCGGGCAATTACCCACGGAGGACAGTTTTTTTGTTTTTTCAACAACCGATGGTAGCGCCGCCAACCATGGGGCCCGGCGAAGAGCCGCTGCCGGCCTTTCGCCAGGGCGACGGTTCGCTGCCTCCCTGCGGTGCGCGCCGTGTGGCGTGAAAAACGGTAAAAAATCGACAGAAGCCCCTGCCTGACGTTCGTATTCAGGCCGCAAGCAGACCGAGCGACGGGCGACCCAGTCGCAAACGTGGGTGTCTGCGGGAAGAAAAACGGGTCGCCAGGGCCGGCATGCAGAGACGCCAGCGGGCGTGGTCCGCAACTTGTCGCCGTGGAAGGACGGAACTAGACTAAGCGGTTTGCTGGATTTCACTTCCTATTGGGGATTTCAAGGTGTCGGGAACTTGTGTCATCGGATTGCAGTGGGGCGACGAAGCTAAAGGGAAACTCGTCGATTTACTAACCGCTCAGTTCGATATGGTGGTGCGCTACCAGGGCGGAGCCAATGCGGGCCATACGGTCGTCATTGGTGATCAAACCTACAAGCTGCATCACATTCCCAGTGGTATCCTCAATGAGGGGGTCATGAATCTCGTCACGCCGGGCGTGGTGCTGAATCCGCCGACCCTGCTGAAAGAGATCGACTCGCTCCTGGAACGAGGGGTGAACGTCTCCAGCAATATGATAATCAGCGAGAGGGCCCACGTCGTTTGCCCCTGGCATCTGGCCGAAGATCGCTTGCTGAATGATACGCCAGCCGCTGGCGAGAGCATCGGCACCACCCTTCGCGGGATCGGTCCGTGTTACCGCGATAAAGTCGGTCGCACCTATGCCGTCCGCCTGGGTGATCTGTATCGTGACAACTTTCCGGAACGTGTCCGCGAAATCGTCGAGGCCAAAAATCGCCTGCTCGCCAGTCTGAGCGACGACTCCGAAGTCAAACTCGACCACGAAGAAATCTGCCGCGAGTTCGCCGGCTATGCCGAACGCCTCAAGCCGTTTGTCGGCGACACCACCACCTTGCTGCTCGATGCGGCCGAGTCCGGCAAACGCCTGCTGTTTGAAGGCGCCCAGGGAGCACTCCTGGATATCGACCACGGCACCTTCCCGTTTGTCACCAGCAGCAACAGCTCGGGCGTCGGCGTATGCGCCGGTTCTGGCGTCCCGCCGAAGTGGATCAACAAGGTCATTGGCGTCGCCAAGTGCTACAGCACCCGCGTCGGCGGCGGACCCTTTCCGACAGAACTGGAAAACGAAACGGGCCAGCACATTCGCGACAAAGGGCACGAGTACGGCACCACAACCGGCCGGCCGCGTCGCTGCGGCTGGTTCGATGCGGTCGCCGTTCGCTATACGGCACGTTTAAGCGGTGTCGATTGTCTGTCCATGATGATGCTCGACGTGCTGAGCGAACTGCCTGAGATCCAGGTCTGCCGCGCGTATGAAATCGACGGCGTCGAGGTCAATACGTTCCCGGCCCACGTGGAAGATTTGCGCCGAGCAAAGCCCATTCTGGAAACCCTGCCGGGCTGGCAGAAAGAGATCACCGAGGTCCGCTCGTACGACGACCTGCCGGAGAACGCCAAAGGCTATTTGAACCGGATCAGCGAGCTGGTCGGTCGCCCGGTTGGCGTGGTGTCGGTAGGACCCGATCGGGCCCAGACCATGTTCCCCGGGACGATCCTGTCCGACATGGGCGTGCAGGTCTAAGCGGCCCGTTCCGCCATTTCGCCACCCCGGCATGTGGCAGAAGTCGCCAGAATTTGGTCAGAGCATTCCCGGCCAGGCAAACAGCGGCCAAACTCTGGCGAGTTCGGCTATGGCGCCTTTTGCCTTGACAATTGGTCGCTGCGCAGCCCCTGTTTATTCGGCGGGGGCCGGATTCTTCTCCTGCCACCAGTCGACAAGATTGGCGCGCAGCCGCAGAATCTGCCCCTTTACGGCGCGGGAGCGGTAGTGGGTTGACTGGTAGATCGGAGCGATTCGCGACTGGAAATACCGTTTGATTTCCAGCGACCCGGCGCCCAGGTCGTAACGCACATCGCCGCGAGCGTAGCAGTCTTCAATCGCTAGTGCATACAACACGTTACCGGGAGTAAGCCGGGTGAACTCCGGGTCAAAACCGACCCGCATCCCATACACCTGCCCCTGGAAGTGGTAGTTATAGGCAAACGCAATCGGCTGCTCATTCAACCGCAGCAGATTGAGATCCAGAAAGCCGCCCGCTGCTGCGGCCTGGTGCGTATCACGGATAAAGTCCGTAATCGTGTGGTGCGAAATGGTCGTGCCAGTCGTCGATGACCCCTGCCAGCTGACGGCAGCCAGTCGCTGGCATTCGTCCAGCAGGTTCCAGCACGGTTCGCCGTCACTGGCGGCCGATCCCAGCGGACGATACCGCTCCAGTCGCACCTCTCCCGCTTCATGCGCCCTTCGCAGCCAGCGTTGCAGGTTGTTTCGCCACTTGCTGTTGCGCAGCGACAGGTACGCGTTCCAGTCGCCGATCAGATCAATCAGGCAGGTTTCGGCCCTTTGACTGCGGCGCGGATGCATATCGGCCAGTTGCATCAGGCGGTCCGTTTCGGCCGTGTCGCAGCCTTCCTCAGGATGCCACCGCAGATCGACCATATCCCACGACTGCCGGGTCTTTTTGACATGCAACAGGGCGGCGTACAGCGCTTCCAGCGGCTGGTTGCTGATCGGTCCATAAAACGACCCCCAATCGTCCAGGGGATACGTCAGCACGCGAATCTTGCCGATCTTGCGGATCTCGGTCCGTTCCACCAGTGGGACAATCCCGATCGGTCGCTCCGGCGGCCCCACGATCAGCACCCGTAAACGCTGGTCTTTCTGAAAATGCCTCCAGTAACACTCCAGCCAGTCCAGCGATTGGAAAAAGCTCGCTTGGGGCGTCTTTTCCAGCAGCTTTCGCCAGGCCGGCCGGTACGGCTCCAGGTCAGCCATTTCATTGATTTCAAGCACGTCCCACATAGTCGCGATATCTCGCAGTTTGGAATCCTCGATACGGCAACGGAAACCAACGGCGCCAGCAAGATATTTGCCCCTTGAATCTCCTCAGAAAAGATACGTTACGAAAAAGCAGAACTCTGACTGCAGGGGGAAAATCCGAAGACAGAGAATAGACCTGCACGATTTTGCGGGGATTATCCGTCGCAAGGACGCAATCCGTCCCGGCCGGCGGCGGTTGTCGGCGGGACGCGTCTTCACGCGCTCGGCAGTTCCGTATACCATCGAGTTTTTCCGCCCTCGAGGGTCCGCCTACGCATGTCGCACGATCTCAATCCTGCTCAACGCCAGGCCGTGGAAACGCTCAGCGGCCCCCTGCTGGTGCTCGCCGGGGCCGGCACCGGTAAAACAAGGGTGGTGACCTACCGCATCGCCGCATTGATCCGCAGCGGCATTGCTCCCGAGCGGATCCTGGCCGTAACCTTTACCAACAAGGCGGCGGCCGAAATGCAGGAACGCGTCGCCAAACTGCTGGGGAAGCGGAAGGAGAAACCGAAAGTTTCCACCTTCCACTCCCACTGCGTGTTCATCCTGCGGCAACACATCAGCAAGCTCGGCTATCCGGCCAAATTCGCCATCTACGACGGCGGCGACCAGGAAAGCCTGGCCCGCACGGTCCTGCGGGAAATTCGCGTCTCCAATGAAATGATGCGGCCCGGCGATCTGCTCCGTAAAATCAGCAACTGGAAGTCGGCCGCCATTCGACCTGCCGAGGCTGCTTCGCTGGCAGAGACCGATAAAGAGCATCTGGCCGCGATGGGCTACCGCCGATATCAAAAGGCCCTCAAGCTTTCCGGCGCCGTGGATTTCGACGACCTGCTGCTGCTGACCGAAGACCTGTTTCGCGAACATGCCGACGTACGCGAAAAAGAAGCCGGCCGGTTTGACCATCTGCTGGTCGACGAATACCAGGACACCAACGGCACCCAGTACCGCATTGTCAAAGCCCTCGCCAAAGACCACCGCAACCTGTGCGTGGTGGGCGACGACGACCAGTCCATTTACGGCTGGCGCGGGGCCGAGGTGGAGCATATCCTGAAGTTCGCCCGGGACTGGTCCGATGCGGTCGAGGTGCGTCTGGAAGAGAACTACCGCTCGACCGCCGAGATTCTCAACGCAGCCAACACGCTGATTGCCTACAACAAAAAGCGACACGACAAAATCCTGCGGCCGGCCCGGGCCGGCGGCGAGAAGCCTCGCATCAACCAGCACAAGGATGAAACCGAAGAGGCCAAAGCCGTCGTCGCCGATATCCAGCGTTTGCTGACCGATCCGCACTGGTCGGCCCGCGATGTGGCCGTGCTGTTCCGCACCAACGAACAGCCCCGCCCTTTTGAAACTGAAATGCGCCGCGTCAAAATCCCGTACGTGGTCGTCGGGGGCATGTCGTTCTTTGACCGGAAAGAAGTTCGCGATATCCTGGCCTATCTGCGGCTGCTCGTCATGCAGCAGGATGAAGTGTCGCTGCTCCGCATTATGAACACGCCCGCCCGCGGCATCGGCCAGGGGTCGGTCGAAAACCTGATGAAGACCGCCGTCTCCCAGGCCAAAACCATCTGGGAAATCATCAGCAACCCCGGCCTGAAGCCCCAGCTACCCGCCGCCGCCGACAAGGGGGTGAACGATCTGGTCGGACTGATCCGCCATTTCGGCAAGCTCGCAGAAACCAGCAGCCTGGTCGACACCGCCCGCGGCCTCATCGCCAAAATCCGCTACGAAGACGAAATCCGCCGACGCCACCCGGAACCGAACGACCAGGAATCGCGCATCGCCGCCGTCGAAGAAGTCGTCAACGCCATTGGCGCCTATGAGAGCCGTTCCAAAAAACCGACGCTCGCCGGCTTCCTGGAAGAAACGGCCCTCGGCGGCCGTGAGTTCGATAACGAAAAAGACAAACAGCTCCGCCGCAACGCCGTGGTCCTGATGACGCTGCACGCCGCCAAGGGACTAGAATTCCCCCATGTTTATATGGTCGGTATGGAAGAAGGCATCCTGCCCCATCATCGGGCCGTCAAGCTGGAGATGGAGTCCGACGCCATCGATGAAGAACGCCGCCTGTGCTACGTCGGCGTCACCAGGGCGCAGGATCGTCTCACCCTGTCGATGGCCCGCACCCGGATGAAATGGGGCAAACCTCGGGAGACAACCCCCAGCCGGTTCCTGTACGAAATCATCGGCAAGGCCGACAACGCCCATCGCATCGCCGCCCGCTCCAGCGGTTCCCGCCCGACCGGCCGCGGCGCCGCCCGCAAAAGACCGCCCGGTTAGCCCAGTCTTCCTGGTTTCTTCTCGTGGGGAAACAGAGACGGCCAGGCAGGCTGAAACTACTGTACGCATCCTTTTCCAGACCGCCGGGAATTCCGGTGAATTCCCATCAGACATGGTTGATTTGATAAGCCCTCATGCCTTAGAATGACGATGGATCATCCATCAGGCTGTCGCCAAAGGCTGCCTGCTTGCCATTACATTCTGCCAGGAGGAATTCGTCATGCTCAGCATTCTTGGGAAAAAAACAACCGGCTTTTGCGACGGCGTGTCGCGGCGCGGGTTCTTGAAGCTGGGAGCGATGACCATCGGCGGCTTTACGCTCGCCGATCTGATTAAGGCGGAGGCCTCCGCTGGCACAGGTTCCTCCCACAAGGCCGTGATCAACATCCACCTGACAGGCGGTCCCAGCCATCAGGATATGTTCGATCTCAAGCCGAACGCCCCGGTCGAATTCCGCGGCGAGTTCAACCCGGTGGCAACCAACGTCCCCGGCATGCAAATCTGCGAACACTTCCCGATGCTGGCCCAGATGGCGGACAAGTTCGCCGTGGTCCGCTCGCTGATCGGTTCCGCCGGGCAGCACTCCAACTTCCAGACGCACAGCGGCTACGACTCGCGTGATCTGGCCAGCGTGGGCGGTCACCCGTCGCTGGGCAGCGTGGTCTCGCGGATGCAGGGCTCCCACCATGGCGCCCCGCCGTTTATCTCCTACAACGGCGGCGAGCCCGGCTTCCTGGGCCCGATCCACAAACCGTACAAACCGTCCGGCGGCGATCTCAGCATGAACCGCAGCCTGACGGAATCCCGCCTGGGCGATCGCACCAACCTGCTGACTTCGCTCGATCGCATCCGTCGCGACGCCGACGCTTCCGGCCAGATGAGCGCCCTCGACGCCCATACCCGGCAAGCGGTCGAGTTGATCGTTTCCGGCCGTGTCGGCGACGCGCTTGACCTGAACAAGGAAGACGCGAAGCTGGTGGAACGCTATGGCAAAGACGGCAAGAACTTCCTCACCGCCCGGCGCCTGATTGAAGCCGGCGTGCGCGTTGTCTCCTTGAACTGGGGCAGCTGGGATTCGCACCAGGGCAACTTCACCCGCTTGAAAACGCAGTTGCCCAAGCTGGACGTCGCCATGAGCGCCCTGATCCAGGACCTGCACGATCGCGGCATGGACCAGGATGTGACGGTCGTCATGTGGGGCGAATTCGGCCGCACGCCCCGCATCAACAAGACCGCGGGCCGCGACCACTGGCGTAAAGTGATGATGGCCTTCCTCGCCGGCGGCGGCATGCAGACTGGCCAGATGATCGGCACCACTTCCGACGATGCGGGCGAAGCCAAAGATCGCCCCATCCACGTGCACGAGGTGTTCTCCACCATCTACCGGAACCTGGGCATCGACACCGCCAGCACTACGCTGGCCGATACCAATGGTCGCCCCCAGTACCTCACCGATATTCGCCAGCCGATCAGCGAACTGGTTTAATTCGCCGGTAACGGCAAGCGTCAATTTAATTCGCCGGTAACGGCAAGCGTCAATTTAATTCGCCGGTAACGGCAAGCGTCAAAACCACCAAGGGGATGCGGTTCCAGCAACTGCATCCCCTTTTTTCGTCGCTACGCCGAATGCCGTTTTCCCCCAAAACCGCCCTGGCGCCGCTGCTCTTTCCCGGCGATTTCGAGTATCGTACAGCAGGTTGCCCCACACGGGAGGGCCGCTTTCGGATCGCCGAACTGACGTCGGAGAGGGAATGAACAATCATATCGAGCAAGTACTGGTATTACCGGCGGCGCGGCTGCAGGAGCTAGGTTACTTTCAGGGTTTCTCCTCGGACATCGACCGCTATCTGGCGGAACTGCTGGACCCGGCCCACACCAGCTATCGGCCCCGGCCGGAAATGGAGCTGGACCCCAGCTTCAAGCAGCTGATTCCCTACGTGCTGTTCCGCTGGACCGACGATCAGGGGAAGGTCTCGCTGTTCCAGTACACCCGTGGCTCCGGCCAGGGGGAAGCCCGCCTGCATCAGAAGCGGAGCGTCGGCGTCGGCGGCCATATCTCCTCGGTCGATGGCGAGTGCGACGACCCGTACCTGGAAGGGATGCGACGAGAGCTGGCGGAAGAGGTCGAGATCCGCACGCCGTACATCGAAGAGTGCGTCGGCCTGATCAACGACGACGAAACCGACGTCGGCAAGGTCCACCTGGGCGTGGTCCACATTCTCGACGTCGCCAGCCCGGCCGTCGTCTCCCGCGAAGAAGATCTCGCGAGCGCCGGCTTCCAGGCCCTGCCCCAGCTGCTCAAAGAGATCGACCAGTTCGAAACCTGGTCACAGATCGTGCTGAAAGCGCTGTTCACCTAGTGGTGCGTCAAACCAAAAAATCAGGTTTCTCTCAATCAGCCGCCGGGCGCTAGCCCACGGTTTTTTTGGCAGCACAGCAGCACGGCCCAAATCGCTCACTCTAAGATTGAAGATTGACGCAGCACTAGAAGAACGCCAGTCGCTTAAGCGGTTTCGACGTGTGGTATCAAATCGCAATTTCTTCGCTTTACCGCGCGCCAGCAGCAGCCTGCGACCGTTCCTGGCTCTTCTCCTGCTGACGTATCAACAGAAAATGAAAGTAGTTACAGCGATTTGCGTACGACCGCGCAGCATCGTCTCCCGCGGCTCGCCGGCTGGAGATCGCCCCCGCCGGAATTTGAGATGCGTCGCAATCGTGTAAAGAAAGGTACGAGCATGGCCTTCTAGTTCAACCGAATTCCTCTTGCCTTCGCTCGTAAACATTCGGCCCAAATACACGAGCGACGATTATCCGTCCTTCGGCTTCTTCGCCACATCAAGACTCCGCCAGCAGTACCACGTGGCGATGGTGGCGAAAGGACGCCAGGGGGCGGCGATCTCCAGGCTGGTCTGCTTGCTGGGCAGGTCGTTCAGCTGATAGGAATCGCGGATCGCGGAGCGGATGCCCAGGTCGTCGTGCGGGAAGACGTCGAGTCGACCGAGTGCGAAGATCAGGAACATCTGGGCCGTCCAGCGTCCGATCCCTTTCACTTGCGTTAACTGGGCGATGATCGCTTCATCGTCCAACCGGGCGATGCTGCGGAGCTTGACCGTGCCGTCTTCTGTTTTCTCGGCCAGGTCCAGCAGGTAGCTGGCCTTTTGCGCGGACAGGCCGAGCGCACGTAGCTGTTCCAGATCGCAGGCCAGCAACCCGGCCGCCGTGATCTTTTGCGGCGCCAGGTGCTGCTCCACCCGGGTGCGGATCGACCGGGCGGCAGCGGTGGAAATCTGCTGCGAAATGATCGACCGGACCAGCATGCCAAAGCGGTTCGGCTCCAGCTTGAGCGCAAACGGCCCGACCGCGTCCATCATGGCCGCCATGACCGGATCGCCCGACCGCAAATGCTGCTGGGCCGTCTCCAGCGGCAGGTTTTTCCAGGTCATCAGGGTTCGTCCTGCAGGCGAGCGATGCGTCTCCCTGGGAGAACAGCAGTCGCCGGGGATTCAAGGGACGTGTAACGAATTACTGTCGGAACTCAGAGAATCGTCGTCTTTCGCTCGGATCGCGAACGGATTGACTGCTAGAAATTGATTCGTCGTTTCGAGGAAGAACCGACGTCGGTCACTCGTCTTTCACTTTGTGAAAGAACGCGTACTTTCGCGGAGCGAAAGTCGACTTTCCTCGCGTTGCTAACGGGCCAGACGTTTCCGCTCCATCGCTCGCGGGCTGGGGGTGCGCACATTCCAGGCGAGTCCGCACAACTCCATGCCGCGAATCACCAGCCAGCTGACATCCAGTTGCCACCAGGCCAGCCCATGCCGGGCCGACGTCGGAAACGCATGATGATTGTTATGCCACCCTTCGCCAATCCCCAGCACGCCGCAGAGCAGGTTGTTGGTCGACTGGTCCGACGACTCATACGTGCGCGTGCCAAACAGATGACACACGGAGTTGATCGACCAGGTGATGTGATGCGTGATAAACACCCGGACCAGTCCGCCCCAGAGCAGCCCCAGCCCGGCGCCTTGCCAGGACCATGTGGCCACTCCGCCAATCGCCGTCGGAAGGGCAAAGCTGAGCAGCACCCACAGGTAGTATCTCTTATCGACCGCGACCAGTAGTTCTTCTTCCAGCAGGTCAGGCGTATAGCGTTCCAGTTCCGGCTGGCTCCAGTAACCGGCAAACAGCCAGCCGACCTGGGCGTACCAGAAACCCCGCAGCGAGCCCAGCCAGTCGTCGCCATGCAGATGCGGCGAGTGCGGATCGCCCGGCAGGTCGGACCACTGATGATGCCGGCGATGCATGGCGCACCAGATCAGCGGCGAGCCTTCGACGGAAAGACAGCCCAGCGCCATCCAGCAGGCCCGCACCCACGGATACGTTTCAAATGAGCGATGCGTCAGCAGGCGATGGAAGCCGATCGTGATACCCATCCCGGTCAGCAACCAGCCGCCGACCAGCAGGCCCAGATATAGCCAGCCCATAAAGCCGTAGCTCCAGGTCCAGGCGATGGCGCCAATCAGGCCCAGGAACGGCAGCCCGACGGCGATGCCCATCATTAGTTTCTGCGGCCAGGGAGCGGCCGGGATCTGGGTTAATGACGCCGCCGCGGTCGGATCGACGGGAGGGGCCGTTGCAAGGCGGGTGTCTGCCGGCTGCAGCGCTGGCTGGTCAAGGGTCGCCGCCTGGGAATCCGATTCGTCAATGTCCTGGGAGATGAACGAGTCCTTGCTCAACATAAATTACGTCGTGTTCTCGAAGAGTGATCTGGCGGGAAGCAGGCAGAACCGGTCTGGTAAAACTGCAGTAACGATCAGCGTCTTGCCCGGCAGGAATCTGGTCAGGCAGACGCTCGTTGTGATTGACGGGAAAAAAGAAGCGGCTCACCCGGAGGCAAACGGTTTAGTAACGACCGCCTCCACCGCCGCGATTGCCACCGCCGCCATCGCGACGGGGTTGACGGGGCAGGGCTTCATTGACGACCAGCGTGCGGCCGCCCATTTCCGATCCGTTCAGGGCGGATACGGCGCGACTGACTTCTTCCGGCGAATCCATTTCGACGAAACCGAATCCACGGCTCCGGCCCGACTCTCGATCCATGATGACTTCGGCGGAAAGGACGTTGCCATGCGGCTGAAACATCGTTTCCAGTTCCGTGTTGGTACACGACCAGGGCAAGTTGCCCACATACATTTTTTTGGCCATTGCCATCGATCCTTGCGTTTCACCTGCTTCTGCGTAAACGAAAGTGGACCGGTTCGGAATCATGGGGCCGGCAGGAAACGCGACCGCCGCACCCAGACAACCGTTTGGCTCCATGGGTGAAGTATAAAAGATTTGAGAATCCGCTATCAGCGAACGTTCTCGTTTTCATGTAAAAATTCTGTAAAAATCAGCCGTCGTAGTCCGCCTTTCTTTTACCCGGCGGTAGCATTCGTCCGCCCTGGCAAGCCGCTTCAAACCCCATGCAAGAAACTTGTCATTGTGTCAATGGCGATCCCATATCGCCCTTGCACAAGGCTTGCACTAGACTCGCATCCGTCCGACGACGGCGGAAATCGGCCGAAAATCGCCCGCCTCGACATGTGCAAGGCGGTCCGAACCGGGGCGTTGGGCGGTTCCCGCTGCGGGAGCACAGGTCCCTTTAGCTGGCAGTCGAATCATGACAACACCTGACACCTCGCGTTTGCCGCTTTCGCTTCCGCACCCTGCCCCGCCGCCGCGGCCTTACGATGGGCCCCCGCGAGAAGAAGTGATCGCCCTGCGGCGCCAGTTCCTGTCGCCGGGCCTGGTGCAGTACTACCGGGAGCCGCTGCTGATTGTCGACGGCCAGATGCAGTACGTGTGGGACGAAACAGGGAAGCAGTATCTCGACGGGTTCGCCGGCATCGTTACGATCTCCGTCGGACATTGCCATCCGGAAATTGTCGAAAGGGTCCGCGAACAGGTCGGTCGGCTGCAGCACACCACCACCATTTACCTGCATCCCACGATCGGCCAGCTGGCCCAGAAAATGGCGGCCCACATGCCGACCGGCAGCGGGCTCGATGTCAGCTATTTCACCAATTCCGGCAGCGAAGCGAACGAGATCGCCATCCTGGCTTCGCGCGAGCATACGGGCAATGTGGATGTCGTTAGCCTGCGCAACAGCTACCACGGCGGCACGCAGGGAGCGATGGCCCTGACCGCCCACGGCAACTGGAAGTTCAAATCCAGCCCCAGCCATAACGTCAAGAACGCAACGCCAGGCTACTGCTATCGGTGCCCTTACGGACTCGAATATCCCAGTTGCGACGTCCGCTGCGCCCGGGATATCGAAGAGCTGATCCGCTACGAAACGACCGGCGAAGTCGCCTGCTTTATCGGCGAGCCGATCCAGGGCGTCGGCGGGGTGGTGACTCCGCCGCCTGAGTATTTCCAGATCGTTTACGACATTGTTCGCCGCCACGGGGGATTGTGCATCGCCGACGAAGTGCAAACCGGGTTCGGCCGCACCGGCGAGCATTTCTGGGGCTTTGAGAACTGGGGCGTCACTCCCGACCTGGTCACCATGGCCAAAGGAATCGCCAACGGGGCCCCGCTGGGAGCGTGCGTCACCCGGCCCGAGATCGCCCAGGTGATGGCGAACCGCGTGCACTTCAATACGTACGGCGGAAATCCGATCAGCATGACCCAGGGGCTGGCGACGCTGGAAATCATCGACAAAGAGAACCTGCAGGAGAACGCTCGCGTGGTGGGGAACCATCTGCGGGAACGGCTGGAGGAACTAAAGACGCGGCATCGCATGGTGGGCGACGTCCGCGGCAAAGGACTCATGCTGGGCGTTGAACTGGTGCTCGATAAAACGTCCAAAACCCCCGCATCCGCCGCCACAGGCGAGATCATGGAGCTCGCCCGCGAGCGCGGCCTGCTGCTGGGGAAAAGCGGCCTGTACGGCAACGTCTTGCGGATCAAACCGCCGCTGTGCATCACCCGCGACGACGCCGACTTTATGGCCGATTGCCTGGAAGAAACACTTACTCTCGTGGAAGCTCAATCATGAAATACCCCGCTTTGGCGAATACCATCGCCGCGGGTTCGTCCCGTGAAATGTTGCCGATTCTCAGTCCGCTCGACGGCAGCACGCTGTCGGAAGCGCCCTTGTCGACGGCCGCCGATGTCGACGCCGCCGCAAAGGCAGCCGCCGAAGCCCAGGTCGAATGGGGCGCCCGGACCATCCGTCAGCGAGCGCAGGTCTTTTTCCGTTACCGCCAACTGCTGGAGCAGCACCAGCACGAACTGGCCGAGCTCATCCACGAAGAGAACGGCAAAATGCCTGGCGAAGGGCTGGCCGAGATCGTCCGCGCCATCGAGGTCACCGAGTTTGCTTGCGCCCTGCCGCAAATGATCGCCGGCGAAGTTCTAGAGGTCAGCTCCAATGTGGAGTGCCGCACGCAGCGTTCCCCACTGGGGGTGACGGCCTCGATCACGCCGTTTAACTTCCCCATGATGGTGCCGCACTGGACGATCCCGATCGCCCTTTGCCTGGGCAACGCGATGCTCTTCAAGCCGTCGGAAAAAACGCCGCTGAGCGCGATGCGCACCGCCGATCTGCTGCAGCAGGCGGGCCTGCCCGACGGGCTCTTTAGCGTCGTCCATGGCGACCGCAATTCGGTCGAAGCGATCTGCGATCACCCACTGATCAGGGCGGTGACCTTTGTCGGCTCCACCGCAGCGGCCAAAGCCGTTTACATCCGTTCGACCGGCAACCTCAAAAGGGCGCTCTGCCTGGGCGGCGCCAAGAACCACCTGATCGTGCTGCCCGACGCGATTGAAGAGCAAACGGCCGTGAACGTGATTGCTTCCATGGCCGGTTGCGCCGGCCAGCGCTGCATGGCGGCCGCTTCGATGATCGCCGTCGGCAAGGTCGACTCCATTATCGACAAGGTCTGCGAGGAAGCGAAGAAACTCGTCCCCGGCAAGAACCTTGGCGCCGTGATTTCGCTGGAATCAAAACAGCGGATCGAACGTTACATCGACGAGGCCGAAGCAGCCGGCGCCCGGGTGCTGGTCGACGGCCGCAACACGGTCGTGGCCGGACGCGAAGGCGGCTATTATGTCGGCCCCACCGTCCTCGACGGGGTAACGCGCGAGATGAAGATCGCCCAGGACGAAGTCTTTGGCCCGGTCCTGGCCATCCTTCGCGCCAGCGATGTCGAACAGGCGGTAGCGATCGAGAACGCTTCCCCCTACGGCAATGCGGCCGCCGTTTATACCCAGCGAGGCGGCGTCGCCCGGACCATCGCCAACCAGGCCAGCGCCGGCATGATCGGCGTGAACATCGGCGTGCCGGTGCCGCTGGAGCCGTTCGGCTTCGGCGGCTGGAACGACAGCCGTTTCGGCGTCGGCGATATCACGGGCCGCGGTTCGATTGAGTTCTGGACGCAGACAAAGAAGATCACCAGCCGCTGGTCGACCGAACTCAAACAGGGCTGGCTGGGCGACTAAGGATTGCGAAGCTAGTCACTTTTATAATTTAGTTTCGTGGTTTTGCGAGAAAGCAGCCGCAGAAAGTCGACCTACACTCCGTGCAAGATCGCGTTCTTTTGCGGGGACCGTGAAAGGATCAACTGATCGATTCGCGTTCGCCGTTTTGAGGAAGTACAAACGCCGGACAGTCGCCTTTCACTCCGTGAAAGGACGCGTACTTTCTGCGCCGGCTGGTTTGCAAAACAACCAAACCAAAATCGACAGTAATTACCTTCGCGCTCCGAGCAAAAGACGACTGACTGTCGCCTTTGCCGGAACCAGCGGAGTACACGTCCTTTCCCTCCACCCCGGCGACCTGGCTGACGCTTATGAAATTCATCGTCATCCTGCTTTATTTTGCCGTGCTGCTGCTGATCGGCGCTTTGGCGTCACGGCGGGTGAAAACGCTGTCGGACTTTTACGTCGGCGGGAAGAACCTGGGCTACTGGGTCGTGGCATTCAGTTCCCGGGCGAGCGGGGAATCGGCCTGGTTGTACCTGGGGCTGACGGGCCTGGGCGCCATGCTGGGCCTGCAGGCGATGTGGGTGGTCGTTGGCGAAACGCTGGGAGTGGCCATCGCCTGGTTCTTCATGGCGCGGCCATTCAAAAGAGCGACCGACGCCTGCGGCGCCATGACCGTGCCCGACTATCTGGTCAGCCGCTTTGCCGACTGGCCGCGTACGGCCCGTTTTCTGCGTTACCTGTCGGCCGCGGTGCTGACGATTTTTGTCACCATTTACGTCAGTGCGCAGATCGACGCGACCGGCATTGCGTTTGAAGCGTTCCTGAAGTCGGGTTACTTCCGGGGCGCCCTGATCGGCTTTGGCATCGTTGTCATTTACACCCTGTCCGGCGGGTTCGTGGCGGTCGCCTGGTCGGACCTGTTCCAGGGGCTGGTCATGCTGGCCGGTCTGCTGTTGCTGCCGATCGCCGCCCTGATCGTGCTGAGGAGCGGGACGAACCCGACTCCGCTGTCCGCCATTTTCTTTGGCGACCTGCTGCCGCACACCGGCGACGGGTGGCTGTCGACCGCGACGATGATCGGCTATCTGGCGATTGGGCTGGGGTTTCTGGGATCGCCGCAAGTGTTTGTGCGGTTCATGTCGATTCGCGACGAACAGGAGATCCTTTCCGGCCGCTGGGTGGCGATCGTGTTCACGATTCTGACCGACGGCGGGGCCGTGCTGGCAGGCATGTGCGGCCGCGTGCTGGTCGAGCAAATACAGCCCGGCGTGGAGCTGTTTGGCGAGGGAAACGTGCTGGGAAAAAGCGGACAGCTCGTCCTGCCGGTAATGGTCGAGCAGCTTTTTCCCGCGATGATCGTGGGCGGGTACGTGGCGGCCGTGCTCGCCGCCAGCATGTCGACGATCGACTCGCTGCTGGTCGTGGCTTCCAGCGCGGTGACGCACGACATGATTGAATCTTCGACCACCCGCAAGCCGACGGCGGGGCAGTTGAACTGGCTGTCCCGCGGCGTGACCCTGGCGCTGGCGCTGGTCGCCCTGGGGATTGCGATGGGGGTCGCGGTGCTGGTTCCTGGCAGGTCGGTGTTCTGGTTTGTTATCTTTGGCTTTTATGGCATTGCCGCATCGTTCTGCCCTTTGACGGTGCTGGCGTTATTCTGGCCGCGTTACAACGCCCCCGGCGCCGTGGCGTCGATGTTCACCGGTTTTCTGTCGATCCCGCTATTCAAGTTCGCCGTCCCCCACCTGCCGGTCGTCGGGCCCTGCTTCGTCAGGATCGAAGAGATGCTGCCTTCGTTCCTTTTGGCGCTGGCCGCCGGCGTGGTGGTGACGCTGCTCACCAGTCACAAGGCGACCGACGACAATCGTCCCGCCTGACCCGCATGTCGCCGAAGTCGCCAGACTTTGGAGCGAGTCTTCAGGGCTGTGGGAGACGCGATCAGCCTCTGGCGAGTTCGGCTACGGCCTTCCATGCATGTGACGGATTACTGAAACCCAATCGGAGGGGATCGGGCGAAAACCGGCTGGAAACGCACCGGCGATCGCACATCCGCCGGCGGTTTACGCTATCCGTCGGGACGGCATGCGATATAATAGGAGGAAGGTGCTGCCCGTTGCACGCCTTGAATCTTCGTATCCTTGCCTTAGGAAGGACGCAATGCCTTTATTGCCTGTCGCCGCCCGCCCTCTTCATCGTCGACATTTTCTGCGTGGAGCCGGCGCTGTTTTGAGCCTGCCGTTGCTGGAAGCAATGACCGGTTCGCTGGCAAAGGCCGATCAGGGCAAAGCGCCGAAGCGAACGGTGGCGTTTTGCGCTACGCTCGGTTTTCACGGGCCGGCATTGTATCCCGAGCAGGCAGGCCGCGATTATCAGTTGACGCCATACCTGGAAGAGCTGAAAGATCACCGGAACGACCTGACGGTGATCTCCGGTCTGTCGCACCCGGAGCAGCAGGGAAATAACGGCCATGCTTCCGAGCTGACCTGGCTGACCTCGGCCCAGCGTCCGGGTCTGGCGGGCTTCAAGAATACGATCTCGATCGATCAGTTGATCGCCAATCAGATCGGGCTGGAGACACGTTTTCCGTACCTGGCGCTCTCTTCAAACGGGCGTTCCATGTCGTGGACCTCGACCGGCGTGGAGATCCCGGGCGAAGGCTCGCCGTCGCGCGTGTTCAATGCGCTTTTTGTGCGCGGCACCGATGCCGAAGTGGCGAAAGAAACCCGACGCTTGACGCGCGGACGCAGCATCCTGGATACGGTCAACGACGACGCCCAGCGTCTGCACTCCACCCTCGGCCAGCAGGACCGGTACAAGCTGGACGAATACCTGGCCGCCGTTCGCGACCTGGAACTGCGACTGCAGCAAACCCAGGGCTGGGCCAAACAGCCCAAGCCGAAAGTCGACGCCGAACCGCCCACCGACATCACCAACCGGAACGACGCCATCGGCCGGCAGAAACTGCTGTCGGACATGATCGTGCTGGCCCTGCAGACCGACTCCACGCGAACGATCACTTTCCAGCTGAGCGGTTTGAACTCCGTGCCGGAAATCCCAGGCGTGCAGAACGACTGGCACAACCTGTCGCACCACGGCAAGGACCCTGCCAAAATCGAGGAGCTCAAGATCGTCGAAGCGGCCGAGTTTGCCGCCTTTGGCGAGTTCCTGGGCAAGCTGAAAGCGGTCAAAGAATATGACGGCAACCTGCTGGATAACACGGCCGTGCTGTTTGGCTCCAACCTGGGGAACGCCAGCGCCCACGACTGGCATAACGTGCCGGTAGTGCTGGCCGGCGGCGGTTACCGCCATGGGGCCCACCTGGCGCACGACCCCAAAAACAACAAGCCGCTGGCCAACCTGTTTGTGTCGCTCGCCCAGCGCGTGGGCGTCGAGATCGACTCCTTTGGCAGCAGCGATTCCGCCGGCATCAACGGCCTGGAACTGGGCTAAAGGCGATCGGACGAGACATTCCCCGTTATACCCAGCCTGGCGTGAGGTAAAACCTCCTACGCCAGGCCGATTGGCGCCGCTGGCTGTTACTTTCCCGAATACAGCACAGGGCAAACGTCAAACCAGTTGCGTCCCTGCTGATCGAGCCAGTCGATGGAGGCTTCAGGCCCCCACAATCCGGTCGGATACGTCATGAGTTCCGGCCCGGCGCCGGACTGCCACGCTTCCTGGATCGGGTCGATCACGCCCCAGGCCAGCTCGACTTCGTCGCTCCGGGCAAACAGGCTCGCATCCCCGTTAAAGCAGTCCAGCAGCAGACGCTGGTATGCGTCCGGCATCGCCTTGTCAAACTCGCGATCGAAGAGCAGCTCCATGTCGGTCGTCAGCAGTTTCATGCCGGCGTCGGGCGCCTTGCTCTGCAGTTCCAGCTGGATCCCTTCGGCCGGCTGGATCTGAATCACCAGGCGGTTGGCGTCGATCTTTCGCTGGTTCGCCTGGCGGAACATCATCACCGGCGGTTCGCGGAACTGGATCACAATTTGCGTGGTCCGGCAGCTCATCGCCTTGCCGCTGCGCAGGTAAAACGGCACACCATTCCAGCGCCAATTATCAATGTGCAGCTTGATGGCGCCATAGGTCGCGGTCGTACTGTCGGGCGGGGCGCCTTTTTCCTGCAGGTAGCCGTCGTACTGTCCCCTGAGCGTATCGCGGGCGATGTCTTCGACACTCAGCTTGCGGATCGCGCGGAGCGTTTTCACTTTCTCGTCGCGGACCATGGTCGACTCAAAGCGGGCCGGCGCTTCCATGGCCGTAATCATCAGCAGCTGGAGCAGGTGATTCTGGAACATGTCGCGGAGCACGCCGGCCGTGTCGTAATAGCCGGCCCGCGAGCCGACGACGACCTCTTCGGCCACGGTGATCTGCACGTGGTCGACGTAGTTCCGGTTCCACAGCGGTTCAAAAATGGTGTTGGCGAACCGCAGCACAAACATGTTCTGCACGGTCTCTTTGCCCAGGTAATGGTCGATGCGATAGACCTGGTCTTCCTGGAACACGGCGTGAATATCGGCGTTCAGTTGCTCGGCCGTTTTCCGGTCAACGCCGAACGGTTTTTCGATAATCACCCGGCGGGGGCCGCAATCTTCCTTCGCCAGGCCGGCGGCGCCCAGGTTGGCGATCGCCGCCGAGTACAGCCGCGGCGAAGTCGACAGGTAATAGATCCGCGAGCAGTCGTCGCCCGATTCTTTCTCGTCGAGAAAGTCGCGCAGCTTGTCAAAATCGGCAGGCGTATTGATGTCGCCCGCCAGATAGAAGATCTGCTGCGAAAACTTCTGCCAGGCTTCTTCGCTAAAGGAAGAGCCGACAAATTTCTTCGTCGATTCGGCAAGCGAACTCCGCCATTCCTCGTGGCTGAACTCACTGCGCGACACGCCGACAATGCGGGTGTCTTCCGGCAAGCGATCTTTGGCAAACAGGGAATACAGGGCGGGAATCAGCTTCCGGCTGGTCAAGTCGCCGGAAGCTCCAAAAATGACAATGCTATGCGACATGCGCTCCATCCCAAAAATAGTCGACGTTGCAGATCCCAGGACCCCAGAATAACAGCAGGTTAGAAATACCAGAACCAGGGCATCATGCCAGGCACTACCAGAAACGCTGGCGACAACACCATTCCGCTGGACGGCATGCTCTGACGCCCTACAATTTCCACCCCATATTCGGTCCGGCGGAAGGTGGTGACGGCAGGCTTCAGATGCCGGGAAATCAACGGAGCCGAAGGCAGGACACTGACATCAAAATCAACCCCGTCCCGCTGCGCTTCGGCGGACACAAAGTGCATCACGTACTGCATGATCGGGTAGAACAGATGGAATAGCTCCCGCGGGTTCTGGTAGCCGATCGCCGTGGGGGCGCCGTCTGCAAACAGCTTGTCGGCGTACTCCGTTTTCGCAAGTGAGGCAAAGTCGTCCCCGCGGCTGAGATACGCTTTTACGCCGGACGGAAACAACGACACGATCAGCTCGCCGTCGGTGATCGTCCAGGCCAGCGGGAACGGCATCGTTTCGCCGATCGACTTCACATAGTAAACCGTTTGCCCGGCGTGCGAAAAATCACTGATCAGCACATGCCGCGGTTTGCGGGTGGAGTTCGGATCGCCGACGGGAATATTCGCCGCGACGAGCTTCTGAAGTTTGACGGCCGTCGACCGCAGTTGCTCTGCGTCGTCAACGGAAACGACCAGCGTGGTCCCGGTGAAGACCAGCCCGCCTTCGCCCGGCGAATTGAACAACCGCCAGCGGTCGCCCAGCGGTTCCAGAATCTCTTTGGAAATATCGAGATCGCCCTTGGTTTTGACTTCGTCAAAGAAATCCGTAAACTCCTCGCCCCAGTCGCTGTCGATGGCGGTCAGCGTGGCGGTGAGTTCGATCAACAATTCCTCCGCACTGGTACGGGCCGCATAGGCAAAGGAGGAATCCGCGGGGATCGCCTGCAGGTCTTTCCGTTCCAAAGGTTCGCCCAGCATCGTCGCCAACAGACCCACCGGTTCGCCATCGAATTCCACTTGCGTCCGTGCGATGCAGTCGGCTCCGTCGAAGCCGGTGGCGGTGGTCAAAGATTTGGCTTTGCCGGCGCCGAGCGCAGCGGCGATCCGGTCCCAGCGTTTTCCCGCAAGACTCGAGCCCAGCTCGTTGGCTTTCTCCGCGTTGAGGTAAAACAGCACCGCCCGGCGGGCGACGCCTGTTCGCTTTTTGGCGGTCGTGAGCCAGGCCGGCTCCGGCGTTTTGCGACTGGCCAACAGGAGTTCGAGCGATTCCTTGCCGGCGGCGGCGATGAAGTAGCCTTCGTGAACGCCCCACAGCGGCGACGGCATGCCCTTGTCCAGCGTGACCTGTTTCCATTCCGTTCCGTCGATGGTGACCGAAGTCGCTTTGGAGCCGAGGGCGAGGTTGATCTTTTCCAGCGCCGTTTCTACGGCCGCTTTCTGCTCGCCCAGGCTAACGATCAGACTGCCGTCCCCTTTGGGGCCTTCCGGTCCGAAGTCGATACCGCCGACCGCGATCGCACCCGGCTGGGTCAGCAGGGCTTTCGCCAGCAGGGGAAGCTGCTCGGCGAACACGCGGCCATTACCGTCGTCGTAGGTTCTGATCAGGGATTTCGCCACCAGCAGATCGATTTTTTTGATGAACTGCTGGATCTCTTCTTCAGCCAGAAAACGCTCGTAATCGTTTTCGCTTTTGGGATCAGGAGCGACCATGCCGGCCCAGTTGAAGTAGACCAGGCACTCGTCCGGCGCCGCCTGCTCGATCGCCGGGTCCATCTTGCCCGGCGGCATCCCCAACGGTAAGCCAATGCCGGCCAGCGACAACAGCATGACCAGGAAACTCTCAATGAATCCACCACCTGCCATGGTAACTCTCCTTGATGGGATCAAGCTTTTGAAGACTGAGTTTTCATCCGTTCTGGTCGCGCGCGTCGTTGCCTGAAACAGGTCCCTGGACCGATTCCACGGACGATCACCACCTGCCCTACATGGCCGCCCGGCGGCCGGGGTGTTTCTGTTCGATGCCGCAGGCGCCGGCGGTCGGCAACATTTTGTCGGGGCTTAGGCGATTCTCGGGATTGAACGCCTGTCGCAGCCGCCGCATGGCGTCGAGGTCGCTGTCGCGGAACATCTTGTTCATAAAGCCGATCTTCTCCACGCCAATGCCGTGCTCGCCCGTCACGCTGCCGCCGCACGCCAGGCACTCTTCCAGAATTTCGTTACTCGCCTGCAGCACCTGGCCGACCTGGGCCGCGTTCCGTTCGTCAAACAGCAGGATCGGATGGATGTTCCCGTCGCCGGCATGGAACACATTGACGATCTGCAGGTCGTACTTTTTGCCAATCTCTTTAATGCGTCGCAGAATCCGGGGCAGCTGCGTACGGGGGACGACGCCGTCTTGCGTGCAATAGCTGGGACTCAAACGGCCGATGGCGCCGAACGCCTGCTTCCTGCTTTTCCACAGCTTTTGCCGCTGGGCCGCGTCGTCGGCCAGGCGGACTTCCCGGGCGCCGCTGGCATTGCAGACCTCGATGATGCGATCCCGCTGCTGGTTCAGGCCGGCTTCCAGCCCGTCGACTTCGATCAGCAGGACCGCTTCGGCGTCGAGCGGGAAGCCAAAGTGATAGGCGGCCTCAATCGCGGCGATAATGCCCTGGTCCATCATCTCCAGCGCGGCGGGAACAATGCCGGCGCCGATGATTTCGCTGATCGCATTCGTGGCGTCCTCGACCGAATCGAACACGCCGAGCATGGTACGATAGCCTTGCGGGTCGCGCGTCAGCCGCACCCAGACTTTCGTGACGATCGCGAGCGTGCCTTCGCTGCCGACAATGGCGCCGATGAGATCGATCCCGACCGGATCTTCGGCCGGCCCGCCCAGCTGGATGATACGTCCGTCGGCCAGCACGGCCTCGATGCCCAGCACGTGGTTGACCGTGACGCCATACTTGAGCGTATGCGGTCCGCCCGAGTTGGTCGCCACGTTGCCGCCAATCGTACAGGCGCCCTGGCTGGAAGGATCGGGAGCATAATGAAAGCCGCTGCCTTTGAGCGCCTGGGTTAGCCAGACGTTGACCACGCCCGGCTCCACCACGGCGTAGCGGTCGCGAAGATTGATCTCCACGATCTGCTTCATCCGGGTGAGGACGATCATGACTCCGCCGCCGACGGGCAGGCAGCCGCCGGCCAGACTGGTGCCGGCCCCGCGGGGCAGGAACGGCGTGCGATGCTTGTTACAGGCGGCGACAATCTGCTGCACCTGCTGCGTGTTCCGCGGGAAGACGACCACATCGGGGCTGTTCTTCTCAATCACAAAGCCGTCGCACTCAAAGACCATCAGGTCGGAACGAGCGGACAGCACGCCATCGACACCTACGGCCTGGCGAAGCTCCTCGACAAGCTGCGGGGCGATCCCCACCGATGCAGCAGCCAATGCAATCTCCCTGCTAGCGCAATCCGGCAAAGCCGCCATTGTCGCATTCCTGGACCGCAGTCGTCGAGTAGACACCAGGAGAAGAAGCGACCGCCACTTCGAGGCGAACGACGACCTTTACCACGGCTCGCTACCGAGGTGCGCAACTTCCCTCGAAACGACGCCACCGGTCAAGCGTTTTCCGGTCGGGAGAGGAAACGGATGCTCTGGCCGAATGGCTCCCGAACATTGGGACGCAGGTACGAAGCCCAGCGCGGATGCAGTTCGCCCCGGGCCAGTGCGTAATGCGCCAGGGCATAGGCGAACAGGTCAAAATTCAAAAAGCCCAGACGTTTACCGGCCCAGGTATAGGAAGTAAAACTGGCGCCCTGGCGATCCTCGACCATCGCGGCGTTCGCCGTGAAGATTCCGAGCCCGAGAAACACGGTCAACAGGTCGGCCTGCTTCTCCAGTTCTTCCGCCTGGTCAAGAAACCTTTGGTGGCGGAGCAGCAGCGCATGCGCGATTTCATGAGCCAGACAGGCCACAACGATGAGCGGGTCGTTCAGCGTTTTGACTTCCAGCCAAAGCTCCATAGGACCTTGCGGTTTCCCGTTCCGCTCCAGCCTGCCGTCCGACTCTTCATCAAAGAGCCGGGAGTCGCTTTCGTCGAAGTAGTGCAGACGCAATTTCTCGGGCTCAAGATCCAGCAACTTTGCCAGGCGATGAGCGATCTCGAGGGTCTCTTGCTCCGTTCCGTCATACCGCTCCGGGAAAAATTCGGTTGTGGGCAGAATGACGGGACCCGAATAAAGGCGATCCGGTCCGAACACTTCAAGGAACTGAGAAAAACCTTGCTCAATCCAGGCCTGTTCCTCTTTGTTAATGGGGCAAGAATTCTGCGCACGAAACCAGCCAAACATTTATCGCCCCTGCCTGTGAACTGCCAGGATGTGACCTCGTTTTGTTCCGCCCGAAACGCGAGGATCCTCCGCCAGCGGTTCAGGCAGCGGATGGACGCGCTCGATATCGTAGGAAAACGCGCCGAGCAGGTAACCGCGCGGGACGTCATGGCAGCCCATGCAGTCGGACGACGCTCTCACGGCGCCGACCATCTGGATGCGATTGGGGTCTTCCCGGAAGACGATGTCCTCGTCGGTCTGCAGGTCCGCCAGGGAGCCGGATTCAAAGGCCGTTAAGGGTCGGGTGGGAGCGTGCTTGAGTTCGTTCATACTGGGCAGGTTCTTTGAGACATAAGCGACCGGCGTGGCGTGTCGCAGCAGGCTGATCAACTCCAGGCGTGTCACCCTCCATTGATCCTCGATGCCTGTGGACGGCGCCTTGCGAAACTGATGCGGCAGAAAGCCGGTGGCATGTTCGCGGTCCAGCCAGTAACCGCCCAGGCTGTCGGGATCGACAAACGTGTCGACGCCGGCCGAATGTAGCGTCTGCAGTTCCCCAGGAGCGAGAGAGTCGGCCGGTAACTGGGGGCCGTCGGCGGTAGTCGCCGCGGCGGTTGCGGGTCGATACTCGGTGATCGAGCCCAGGGGGATCGGCGCGACTTCGGCCAAGTCGAGGTCGTGAATCTGGTCGACTCCCAGAGACGGCATGCGGGAGACGCCGAAACTGGGAGCGAGGGCAAAGTCCATAGCCGTGGCATTGTGCAACCTGCGCAAGACCCCGCCTCGATGGGTGACGGGTCTGCTTTCTTCGAACGCTTCAAGGCGGTACTCAACGCGCCCCGCCATATCAACACTCTCCTCCGGGTCGTTCCGCGTCGGTCGAATCTCATGGTCCGCGAAACGATCCGCAAGGGAGACCTGCGGGTGTTCCGCCTGGGCTGCGGCGAAGAGTTTCCAGCTCTGGTAAGCGGAGAAGCCAAACGCCGCAGAACAACCGACTGCCGTCAGGATCACACCGGTGGTGAGTGTGCGAAACGAAAACTGCGCATGAATCCCGATCGCCGCCAGCACAAACGTAATGGCGCACTGCGCGATCAGAAAAGGAAACATCCAGCACACAAGCAGGACGGGCACGAGTAGCACTCCCGCAACACGGCAGGCGCCATCGCTCCCAGTCCGGCTGCCGGCAAAGCAGATGATGGCCGCCACGCCGCACGATATCGCGAGCGGGAATATTAGAAAGAGAAAGAGAACCATGTTTGCGCCCTGCAGGAGAACCCCAGAAGAGTTGTCCCATTATCCGCCACGACATAGGGAAATGCAACGAATCTGAGGACCACATCGGCAGGGCGGACATGCTACCCGCCAATAAAAAACCAGCCGGCGATTGCTCGCCGGCTGGTGGAGGTTTTTAAGGGTCGTTACGGGTTACCGTTTCTGGTTTCCCGGGTGACTTTCATGAGCAGCCCATGCTGTTGCCGCAGTTGTGGCAAAGGTAGCAGTTGCCGTTGCGGACCGTGATGGCTCCGCAGTTATCGCAGCTGGGGGCGTCGCTCTGGAAGCGGGCGAACTGCTCGCTGCGGTTGTCGGAGTTCATGTCCTGCTTGGACATCACGCCGGCCCGTTCCAGCAGGTCGGTGTCGACCGTCTGGCTGGGAGCGGCGACTTTTCCCTTGCCGTGACCGTTGCTGCCATTGTTATGCCCGTTTGACGGGGCGGCCTTTTCGGCCTGCTCCGTTTTCTCAGCCGGTTCGGCCTTTTTCGCCTTTTCGCCTGCCGACGCCGGATCCTTGGGGGGCGCACCGATCGTCATTTTGCCGGACGATTCCTCTTTGGCAATGAGGGTGGTGGTATCTTCCTTGGCGCCTTCGGGCGGCAGACCGTTGCTGGCCTCTTTGTAGCCGGCCATGAAGGCGACGGCCATAAAGCGGAAGATATAGTCGACCACGCTCTTGGCGATGCGAACATCGGGGTTGGTCGTATGGCCCATCGGCTCAAAGCGGGTGTGCGAGAACTTGTTGACCAGCACTTCCAGCGGCACGCCGTACTGCAGGCTCATGGAGATGGCGGTGCCGAAGCAGTCCATCAGACCGCCGATGGTGCTGCCTTCTTTGGCCATGGTGATGAACAGTTCGCCCGGTCGACCGTCGGGATACAGGCCCACAGTGATGTAGCCTTCGTGGCCAGCCACATTGAACTTGTGGGTAACCGACTGCCGGGTGTCCGGCAGGCGTTCCCGGCGGGGACGTTTGCCAACGGCTTCTTTTTCGGCCGCTTTGTCGCCTTCGCTTTTGGTGGACAACGGCTGGCTCTGCTTGGATCCATCGCGGTAGATGGCGATCGCTTTGAGTCCCAGCTCCCAGCCCCAGATATACGCATCGGCGATATCCTCGGGCGTACTCTCGCTCGGCATGTTGACCGTTTTGGAGATGGCTCCCGACAGGAACGGCTGGGCGGCCGCCATCATTTTGATATGGGCCCGCCAGGAAATGCTGCGGACGCCGTTGGCCGGCTTGAACGCACAGTCGAAGACCGCGAGGTGTTCGTCCTGCAGGTGGGGCGCGCCTTCGATGGTGTCGTTCTCATCAATATACTTGATGATGTCGGCGATATCGGAATCGCTGTAACCCAGCTGGCCCAGGGCCGCACGGACCGACTGGTTGATGATCTTGAGCATGCCGCCGCCGGCCAGCGACTTGTACTTGACCAGGGCGATATCGGGCTCAATGCCGGTGGTGTCGCAGTCCATCAAAAAGCTGATGGTGCCGGTCGGCGCCAGTACCGTCGCCTGGGCGTTGCGGAAGCCGTAACGTCCGCCCAGGGCGAGAACTTCTTCCCACAGTTCGCGGGCGGCTTCTTTGAGGTAGGCCGGGCCGTCGTCGTTGATCTGCTCGACCGCATCGCGGTGCATGCCCATCACGCGGTTGAAGGGTTCGCGGTTCTGCTTGTAACCATCGAAAGGGCCCACCGCGGCGGCGATTTCCGCACTGGTGCGGTTCCCTTCGCCATGCAGTAACGCGGTCAGACTGCCGCACAGCCCATGGGCGGCGGGCGAATCGTAAGGCAGGCCGCTGGTCATCAGCAGGCTGCCCAGGTTGGCGTAGCCCAGACCCAGCGGGCGGAACTTGTGGCTGTTTTCTGCAATCGCCGCCGTCGGATAGCTGGCGTGATCAATGATGATTTCCTGGGCAATGAAGAACAGGCGACAGGCGGCGCGGAAGCGTTCCACATCGAAGTCCCCTTCGGGCTCCCGGAATTTCATCAGGTTAATACTGGCCAGGTTGCAGGCCGTGTTGTCCAGGAACATGTACTCCGAGCACGGATTGCTGGCGTTGATCGGACCCGATTCCGGGCAGGTGTGCCAGGTGTTGATCGTGGTGTCGTACTGCACGCCCGGATCGCCGCACTGCCAGGCGCACTCGGCCATCCGCTGCATCAGTTGCCGGGCGTCGTATTCGGGCGGATCGGCGGAGACGTTCTTGGTGATCCAGCGGGTCTTCCAGCATTCCCCTTTTTTCACCGCGTGCATGAAATCGTCGGTCAAACGGACCGACAGGTTGGCGTTCTGGAAAAAGACCGAGCTGTACGCTTCGCCGTTGAAGTTAGACTCGTAACCCTGGGCGATCAGGGCATGGGCCTTTTTCTCTTCGTTATGCTTGCACTCGATGAATTCGAGAATATCGGGATGCCAGACTTTGAGCGACTGCATCTTGGCGGCGCGGCGGGTTTTGCCGCCCGACTTGACCACGTGGGCGATCTGGTCGTACACCCGCATGAAGGACAACGGACCCGAGGGACGACCGCCGCCGGAGAGCTTCTCCCGGTGCGAGCGGATCGACGACAGGTCGGTGCCGGTGCCGGAACCAAACTTGAACAGCATCGCTTCGCTGGAAGCCAGCCGCATGATGTCTTCCATGTTGTCCGACACGCTCTGGATAAAGCAGGCGGAACCTTGCGGATACTCATACGGGTTGTCGGGCTGGAAAGCCTCTTGCCGCTTCGGATCGAAATGCCAGGTGCACTTGTCGCCCGTAATGCCATACTGCTGATGCAGGCCGACATTGAACCAGACGGGCGAATTGAACGCACCATGCTGGTGCAGGCAGAGCCAGGTCAGGTCGCGGTAAAAGCGCTCGCCATCGGCGGCGGTGGCGAAGTACCCGTCTTCAATGCCCCAGTCGGAAATGGTCCGGGTGACGCGATGAATCAGCTGACGAACGCTCGATTCGCGTTCTTCCTCGCCAATCTCGCCATAGAAGTATTTGCTGACGACCACGTTGGTAGCCAACTGGCTCCAGCGGGCCGGGATTTCGCAATCGTGCTGCTCAAACAGGATTCCGCCGTTTTCATCTTTAATGGCGGCCGAACGCAGTTCCCACTCCGTGGTGTCGAACGGGTCGTTGACCTCTTCAGGGCAAAACGTGGTGGAGATGCGTAATCCGGCTTTAGGATTGTGATCCGAACGATCCTGACCGCGGCGGGCGGCGACGGACTCAGAAGAAGACGACATGAAATCAATTCCTTTCTCGTCGTGAATGCAGTGCTATCACCATAGAGAGCAGTGACTCACATTTGTTCAGTATACCATTACTTTCGATCGGAAGATAGCCGCGATCGAAACAAAAAATCCTACCTGGAGTCGTAGATAACGAGGGTTCTGCGCCCTTACCCCCGAACCACCCAAAGGTACTGCTGCTGACCTCCCAGGCCCTATATGTAGTGCCTTCATTGCCATTTCACACTACATGCTGATAGGTCCAGAGTTTACAGACTTGCTTGCTCGCGTCAAGCGAAAATGAAAGAGAAAACAAACGCGGCGGTCTGGGAGACGGAACCCCAGGCGGTTGCGCTGGTTACGAAACTGGCGACAAGGGCTGCTAGCATTGCAATGCTATCGCTCTCGAGCGGAACGTCAAACGGAAAAAGAAATTCCCGTGAAGCCCCCGCGACCGATGCGCCGTTAAACCTGGCAAAATCTTCGCCCGACCTTCGCAATCGCCCTCGCCGGTTCAAGAAAAGAAAAACCCACGAGTTTGTCTCGTGGGTAAAAGATAGCGGTTGTAAAAAATCGCCCGCAGAGAGAATACAGGCCAGCCTGGCAAGGTTACCGGGCTGATAACAGGCTGCCTGAAGGAACGCTATTCGTTGACCTCAAGCAGTCGATGCGTCGGCACGGGACGGCCCGGCCTGAAGCTCTGCGTCTGCCCAAAGACGGCGGTCGCCTGCAGCGGGGCCGCGGCCGCATCAACCGCGGCGCGCACGTCCTGCTCCAGCTCGACCGGGTCGATCGCCACCCGAGCGTTGACGATCACGCTTGCCTCTTTCACTTGCCCATCGGACGGCAGCGACAATTCAGCCGGCGTCCAGCTGCTGACCAGATTCGCCACGCCATGCGCACCGTCGGCGATGCCAATCGTTTTCAAATGGGCCGTCTCCGCACCACGGGCCTGCAGTCGAACGCGCAACTGTTCAACAATCCCCAGCAGCAAGGCGTCGAGTGCGAACGGATCGGTCGCCGAGACGGTGAGGCTGCTGTTGAGCCAGCCCAGCTCTGCTTCGCCTTCGGCGTACGTGTCGTAATCCATGTCAATCAGCCGCCGTCCGAAGTGGCCGCTTTGGCCCAGGAATTCGAACAGCTCGTCAAAGCCAGCGCCGGTCAGCGCCGACATTCGCAGGATCGGCCGGTCGGCAAACTGGTCCTTCAGCAAGGCCGTCAGCTCGTCGATCTCCGCCGGCGGCAGGGCATCAATCCGATTCAGCATAATGAAGTCGGCTTCTTCGATCTGCTTCCGGAAAATGTACTCCGCCTTGGGCGAGAATCCCGCCTGCTCCCGGCCGGAAAGAATCCGCAAACCGTGACTCGGCTTCAGGATCACGCCATAAGGAGCAATGTCGAACACGGCGCCCAGCAACTGCTGCAGGGGACGAATGACCGTAGCGACCAGATCGGTGCAACTGCCTACCGGTTCGGAAAGAATCACATCCGGCCGGTCGGCCTCGGCCAGACGATCCACCGTGGCGGTCAACTCATTGAAGTTGCAGCAGAAACAGGCGCCGGCGACTTCGCCCACCTGGAACCCTTGCGCCCGGAGCGACTGGGTATCGACCAGATCGGTGGCCTGGTCGTTGGTGACAATGCCGACCTTTTTCCCCTGGGCCTGGTACATGCGTGCCAGGCGGGCGACAGTCGTTGTTTTACCGGCTCCAAGGAAGCCGCCAATCATTACAAATCGAATAGGCGTCATGGTTGAATCTCCAGGATGGCGGGCAAGCGTAGCGGATTTATCATTGATGGTCGGCGTCGACCGCAGGGGGATTCGCCTGGGAGGGGCTGGCCAGACGGGACCAGTTTTTGAACGGGTAAACGATCTCCCGATCGGGGACATACTTGTGAATGGTCATCCAGCTGAACTCGCGCTGGTCGGCGGCTGCCGGGTCGGGCTCGGGCAGCGGTTCCCCGTCGGCTTCGGCATAAATGGTGCGAATCACGGCGACCTTCTGGCTGGCGGCCGGGACCAGGTCGTAGTCACTGCCGCGGGTCTGCAGAAACCAGGTGTTGTCGCGGTATCCCGACAGCAACCGCCGTGACGCGGAGCGGAGCAATTCCTGGCGTGACTCGTCCGACAGCGAACCATCCTCGCGAATCAGGGCCGCCAGCTTCTGGGTCTCGGAAACGTCGAAGCTGACCCAGCCATACGGCGGCAGGAAAACCTCCAGCTTGCAATGCGACGGCGAGTTTTTGGGAAACGGGTTAATCCCGTACGTCACCCGGGCCGGATAACCGAGCGCTCGCCCCATGGCGGCGCAAAAACCGTGATAGTCGCTGCAGTGCCCGCGACGCGTTTCCAGGGCGTGCACGGAGCTGGCCTGGAGCGAGGACTTGCCGTGATCGTAGATGAAGTTGGAATCGACCCACTGCATCACGGTCGACAGATCCTGGTAGCCCGAAGTGCGCTGCGGCACGATCTTGTCGAGCAGTTGGGTGACGCCTTCATTCACAACCACGGCCTGTCCTTCCCCGCGCAGGTAAGGGGCGAACGCCGTGGGCCACTCGTCCACGGCCTGGACCTTTTGCGGGTCGATGTCCCAGCGCAGCTCCCAGACCTTGACCTGGAACCGATGCCGAATCAGCTGGCCGCCCTGCGGATGATCAAACTCAAAATAGGCGAACCGATTGCCGAAAACCGGTTCGGTCCCGATCTGCGGCTCCACCCGGGTCGGGAAGGTGGTGAGCTTACTTCCTTTGACCTCTTGCGCAGCGTCGGTGGTCGGCAGCGGCAACCAGACCTTCAGTTTCTTGGTGTGATAGGGGGCCGTTACGACCACGGTAAAGTCGACCTCGTAGGTCACCGGGTCCAGCCGCCGGGCCTGGTACGCCTGATGGGGATCCAGCGGGCTCGCGTCGGGCTCTGCAGCCGTTACGTGACCGCACCAACCGAGCAGCATCAGGAGTAGTGAACCAACCGTAAGTCGCACTCGCATGGCAAAGCCCTAACCAGAAATCGAGGAATCATGGCGAGGGCGAATGCCCCACTCATACACGCCGGCGCCGACAATCGCGCCCAGGATCGGCGCGACCAGATACACGGTGACGAAGCCGATCCCGTTCGGTCCGGGAATGGCCGCCGGGCCCCAGCCCGCCAGGAAAGCAAACAACCGTGGTCCGAGGTCGCGGGCCGGATTAAAACAGGCCTGCGTCAGCGGCGCCAGGATCGAAATCAACGCGGCGACCGTCAGTCCAATAAAGACCGGAGCCAGATTGGCTGCCGGCGCTCCGGCGTTCCGTGGATCCGTCACGGCGAACACTACCAGCGCCAGGATCGCGGTCCCCAGCAGCTCCACGCCGAACGCTACCGGAGGCGACACAAACGTCGGGAATTTTTCCAGCTCTGCGGCCGAGAGCGGTTCCTCGCCGGCTGCCAGGTATCCTGGGTTGGGGAAGTACTCGCCGTAGCACATCGCCGTGATGATGCTGCCCGGCCCGCCGCGAACGACCTGCTGCTGTTCTTCTTTTGCAGCAAGATAAGGACCATAAGCCACAAACAGGGCGGCCGCCGCCAGGAAAGCGCCGACCATTTGTGCAGTAATATAAAGGGGAACCTTCGACCAGGAAAACTTGCCCCAGACCGCCAGAGCCAGGGTAATCGCCGGATTGATATGGGCGCCGCTGACGGCGCCCGTCACATAAATGGCGGCCATGATGGCAACGCCCCAGACGATCGCCACCTGCCATAATCCAGCCTGGGCGCCCGTCAGTACGGCCGCATGCACGCTGCCGCAGCCGAACAGGACCAGCAGAAAAGTGCCCAGTGCTTCCGCCAGGAACAATTGCCCTGCGGAGTATTTCGCTACCTGGGCGACTTCGGGCTGGGTCACCAGCGGGGGTTCAACCGTCGACGACGCCATACAAAGATCTCACTCAAACGACAGCTGACAACATCCCAGATTGATTGCTTTTCCCGATCGCGTCACCTTCGCGTCGGGCGCCATGCGGTAGAGCACCGCCTTGCCGTCCCGTTGCGCGACAACCAGCCCGGCGTCCCGCAGCACTTTCAAATGGTGCGAAAGCAGGCTCTGTTCGATCTCCAGTTTCTCATTGATCTCGGCCACATGCAGCGGCCCTTCCAGCAACTGCTGAAGGACCGCCAGACGGGTTTCGTCCGCCAGCACCTTGAGCAGCGAAGCACAGGAAGGCGAGCTAATCGGAAGAAGATCCATCGGTCCGACCTGACATGAATGAGAATTCAGATGAATGACTTTTAATATAAGGCCGCGCCGAAGTCAATCCTCCGACCGCAACAAACGGCATTCCCTGGAAACGGCCCAGCAAGGGACCGGCCTAACGCCAGTCGTGGGCGTCGGCCATAATACTGGCGTTGATTTCCAGCAGTTTCTTCTTCAGCCGTTCCAGCAGCTCGGGCTGTTCGGCCGCCAGATTGTGCTTCTGCTGGCGGTCTTCGGCCAGGTTAAATAGCTGGAAGTTGGTATAGCCGCCGGCGCGGATTTCGGGGATCCAGGCCTCCTGGAACATATTGTTCGTCGACAGCGGATAGTCGGGATCGGCGACCAGCGAGTAGTCGCCGTCGCGCATCGCCACGATCGGACGCGATTTCTGCAGATGCCAGAACAACGGCTGACGGCGTTCGAATTCGCTCGGCTTCCCCGTCAGCAACGGAGCGAGGTTCGAACCATCCAGATGGCGGTCGGTCGGCGATTCCAGTCCCAGCAGGCCGCAGACGGTCGGCAGAATATCGACCACGCCAGCCGGCATCGTTTCCACATGACCAGCCGCAATCGTCCCGGGCCAGCAAAAGATGCCCGGCACACGGATGCCGCCTTCCCAGTTCTGCCCTTTGGCGCCCCGTAGGCCGCCCGTGCGGTCATCGCGGTAACTGCCGTTGTCGGAAGCGTAGATGATCAGCGTATTTTCCGGCGAGTCGATTTCAGCCAATTTGGCCAGCAATCGGGCAATCGCGCGATCCGTGTTATCGATCGTCCCCGAGTAAACGGCCGCCTTGTCAGCCACCTCGCCGTAGTTCTGCACCAGGTCATCCGGCGCCGCGATCGGAGCGTGCGGTTCATGGAACCAGCAGTTCAAAAAGAAGGGCGCCTTCGGGTCACGGTGATTTTCCAGCCAGTGGATCGCTTCGTCCACAACGATCTGACAGGAGTAGCCTTCGATTTTCCCCACCGCTTCGCCGTTGCGGACAAAGTTGGACGGGTTTTTATGGCTGGGCATGGCGTTGTTGGCCGTAGCGAACCAGTAATCAAAACCGTGCTCTTTCGGCGTCGGCTTGTTCCGTTCTTTCGTCGGCAAGCCCAGGTGCCACTTGCCCACATGGGCCGTGGCGTAGCCGGCCTTTTTCAGAATCTCGGCGAGCGTGATCTCCCGTTCCAGCAGGTGGGAGTTCTGACTGCCGTCGTTAATCCAGCTGTAAACGCCAGTGCGGATATGATGCCGCCCGGTCAGCACGACCGCGCGGGAAGGCGAGCAGACCGCACAGCCCGAATAGAAGTCGGTGAACCGCGTCCCTTTCGCCGCCAGACCATCAAGCGACGGCGTCTTCACGGGCCCGTCGTAGCAGCCAATATCCTGGTAGCCCAGGTCGTCCGCCAGCAACATAACGATATTCGGCCTACTGGCTTTCTCCGCCGCCAGCGTCGCCTGACCCCAGCCCGCGCCAACAGCCAGCGCCGCCAGCGGCACCGCAAAAAGGGGAAGTAAACGAAAGGGCAAACCCGAACGATTCAGGACACCAGTCTTCATCAGAAAATTCTCCAGGACAACCCCTCAGGCATGCAAGGCCATCCAGTATTGAACGGAAACCCCCGCCGGTCAACTCAAGCCAGACACCCACCTGACCATCTGGCCAGACACCCACTTTTTGGCCAGACCGATTGATCGACCTGAAGGGATCGAGGTCACGAAACGGGGAATTGGCGAACGGAAGAGCGTGCCGGAGGAAGGAGTTTAACGCCAGAATGCTGAAAAGACGGCGTAAAAAGAAGCGTCGGCGCGCACCGCTGGCGGTGGTGGGTCGGGTGATCGGGTGATCGACGATTGTCAGGTGGCGTTAGTTGAGAAACGCCACGCGGTTGCCGCGATGGAAGCGGGGGTTGAAGCCGAGTAGCTCGTCCGGCGACAGATTCAGACGTTCGAGAACTGGCGGCAATGCGGCCGGCGTGACGCCCGGCTTGCCTGGCCGGTGGAGACGGGCAATCCGGTCGAGCAACGACAGATACCCGTCACGCGTGAGCGGCAGGAAGCCGCCGTCGCGCTCGTCGATCTGGCAAAGCCGCACGACAGACGATGGGCGGCGGGAATCGCCGGCCGACCGCTCTTCGATCCGCTGCTGGACGGACGTAAAGTCGCTCTCCTCCAGGGTTTCGGCGATGGCCGCCCGGATTGGATTGAGGTCGACGTACGCCGCGCAAGCGAGCACGGCCGCCTCATCGAGCAGGGCCTGGCTGGTGAAGCGTCCCTCCCAGAAACGGCCAGAGACCTCCTCTTCGGCGTTGGCCCGCCGGGCGATGTACTCCTTTAGATACCGCATGAACCAGGACAGGCTGGCCAGTCGCGTCCGCAGTTCGGCGATCCGCTTTTCATTGCGGGCGAGCGTTTCAATCTGCTCGGCGGTGGCCGAGCCGGACAGCTTGAGCCAGCGGCTGGCGACTTCTTCCGCGGTCCACTTTTCGGCCAGATCGGGCCGGATGCGGAGCAGCAGATGCAGGTGGTTACTCATGGCGGCGTAAGCACATACGTCGATGGCGAACACCTGGGCGAGCAGCCCGATCCGCTGCCGGACCCATTCCTTGCGGTGGTCGAAATTCCGCCCGGTGACGCCGTCATCGCCGCACAAACAGGCTCGGCGAACGCACCGCGAAATGCAGTGATAAAAGCCCACTTCCCCCGCCGCCACAATCTCCGCCCGCGCTGCGCTTGGCATGCCACCCCTCCCCAAAATACGCCTTTGGATTAACTGGACGTTAGTATACCCAACCAACGGCGTACTGCAAGGAAAAAGCAGAGAAAGCAGCAAAAGTTGGGTGTCTGTCTTGGAAGGGTGGGTATCGGGATTGGGTAACGGATCTCGAGAAAGGTGGGTGTCTGGTTTTGGGGATGCGCAGAGAGGGTGTCTGGTTTTGGGGTTTGGGGATGGGTGGGTGTTGGGCGGTTGGAAAATGGTGGGATGTTGCTTGTGGGATCGTTGCTTTAGACATATGCTCGCGTACTGATGCGTTGAGTTCGTCGAGACAACTCCCCGATTTTCGCAGCCAGGACCACACTATGAAGTGTTTTGATCCGCTTGCCCCGTTGCCCGTTTCGATGGCGAACCGACGTGAAGCTTTGCAGATTGGCGGACTGGCGGCGCTGCTTGGATTGGGCGGCATGGACTTGCGACTTGATGCGGCTGCGACGGGACGCGGCGGCAGTTTTGGGCAGGCGAAGAGCGTGATCATCCTTTCCCTGTATGGCGGACCGCCGCATCAGGATACGTTCGACATGAAGCCCGACGCTCCGCAGGAGATTCGCGGCGAATTTGAACCGATCGACACGTCCGTTCCCGGGATTCGCATTTGCGAGCACCTGCCGCTGCTGTCCCGACTGGCGCATCGATACGCACTGGTGCGTTCGATCACCCATCAGGACGGAGGGCATTATGAGGCGTTGTACACGTGCCTCACCGGCTGGCCATGCCCGCGACGTTCTCCCAGCGGAACGCCCGAACCGACGGACTATCCCCATCTGGGAGCGATGATGGATTTTGTGCGGCCAGCCCCGACCGCCACCCCGCCATTTGCCCTGCTTGGCGGAATTCACATCAACGGCATTGGGCAGGACGGTGGCTTTCTGGGTTCAGGCTTTAACCCGCTGCTGGTGAGCCAGAGCGCCGACGATCCGGACTTTCAACCGCCGGAAGGGCTGTCGATTTCAAGCGAGGCGGACGATGCGTTGCGATTTTCCGGTCGCCAATCGCTGCTGAAGAGTTTTGAGAAGGCGGGCAGCAAGCTCAAGCGGTCCCGAAGCGTGCAAGGCTACGAGACGATGCGTCACCGTGCGATGGAACTGATCGCCGATGCCTCCGTGCCAAAAGCGTTCGACATCAACAGTGAGAAGGACGCTGTTCGTGATCGCTACGGATGGTTTCCGGTCGGCCAGAATCTGCTCCTGGCCCGCAGACTGGCAGAAGTCGGCGTGCCGGTGATCCATGTCAGTTACGATCCCGCTGCGGGCTGGGATTCGCATAGCAATAATTTCAGCGGTCTCAAAAGCCGTCAATTGCCGTCGCTCGATCAGGGATTGTCGGCCCTGATCGAGGATCTGCAGGAACGAGGCATGCTCGACCAGACGCTCGTTGTGGCCTGGGGAGAGTTCGGCCGGACGCCCAAAATTAACGCCAAAGCCGGACGTGATCACTGGCCGCATTGCTATTCGGCCTTGCTCGCAGGCGGCGGCGTGCGCGGCGGGGTTGTCCATGGAGAGTCCGACCGGACCGCTTCTTATCCGTCGAAAGACCCGGTAGGCCCCTGGGATATTGTCGGAACCATTTTGCATTGTGTGGGCATCGACCCCAGCCTCCGGATCATGCACCCTTTCCAGGGCCGGCGGATTGACGTTTGCCAGGGTCGCGAGATCCAGGAAATCGTTTAGCCTTCCCCGCTGACTTTGCACCATGGAACAGCAAATGGACAACGCAATTGATAAACCACGCACCATGATCAATCCGCCCGATGGGCTAACGTTGATTTACATCCCCGGCGGCGAATTCGTCATGGGGCATCTTCAGTTTGGCATCGAACGCCCGCCTCATCGCGTCCGACTCAGCCCCTACTGGCTTGGTCATACCGAAGTAACCAACGCGGCCTATCGCACATTCACACGAGAGACGGGCTACGCAGCGTCGCAATATGACCAGGACGACGGCTTTAATGCAGACGATCAACCGGTCGTCGGCGTCGACTACGCCGACGCTGCAGCGTATTGCAAATGGGCCGGCGGACGCTTGCCGACCGAAGCCGAGTGGGAGTTTGCCGCACGAGGCTCCGACGAACGACTTTATCCATGGGGCGACGAACCTCCGCGACCCGACCGGGCCGTCTACGGGAAACTGCGATCGGATACGGCCACCACGCAACCGGTGGGCAGCAAACCGGGCGACTGCAGCCCCTTTGGCCTGCTTGACATGGCGGGCAATGTCCTGGAGTGGTGTGCGGACTGGGCAGGCCCGTATCCAATCGATGGCGGAGTCACGATCGATCCGCAAGGACCCGAACAGGGAACTTCGCGAATCATGCGAGGCGGGTGCTATCGGCATCACGCCATCACCCTGAGGGCGCCGCAGCGACTCTACACGCTTCCCAACCAGAAGCGTAATTATGCCGGTTTTCGACTGGCAAAAGACGCTGATTAACGGGATGCATGCCTGCCTGCGAGCCTTCAATCCAGGGAACTCGCTATGTCATGTCGCTGCGCCCTCCGTATCCCGATTCAGGGCAGTGGGTGTCTGCCATTGGGGAAAAGGTGGGTGTCTGGCTTAGGGCTGACTTAGGGCTTGGACCATCCATCTGGGGGGCTGTGTGTCACTGCGCCCCTTCCTGTATCCCGAATCACGAAAGTGGGTGTCTGGATTGGATCTGGATTGGAGGGGGCCATCTCCGTGGGTGTCTGCCGTTAGAGAAGGTGGGTGTCTGGTTTGGGAGGATGCAAGGGGGCTGGGTTTTCGCGCAGACAGAGTTTGGGGATTCTGATAGAAGCCGCATTGAACCAGGCCGCCCCCAGGCTCGCTGTGCGAGATTGAACATGCCGAACAACTTGAAATTATCGAAGGATTCCTCCGACAGTTCAGCGGACGGCCGTTTTGCCGGCAAAACGTTTCTCATCACCGGCGGCAGCGACCGCGGGATTGGCGGGGCGGTGGCGGAGCGTCTGGCCAAAGAGGGCGCCCGGATTGCGATCGCTTCGCTCCATGAGCCGGCCCGACTCATGCGGAAACTGGCAAGATTGACGACCGAGGCGGCGTTCTTTCCTTGCGATATTACCGATAACAGCCAGGTCAAAGCGACCGTCGCGGCCGTCGCCGAAAAGTTTGGCCAGCTCGACACGCTGGTGAATAACGCCGGGGTGGAGATTGCCCGACCGTTCGAGGAATTCACCGAGGATCAGTGGGAAGGCTTGCTGGATGTCAATCTGCACGGAGCCATCCGGATGACGCGGGCCTGCCTGCCGCACCTGGCGAACGGCGGAGTGATTGTGAACGTAACTTCCGCCCTGGCTTTCGGCGGGTGCGCCAGTTTCAGCATTTATAGCGCCAGCAAAGCAGGTCTGGTGGGACTGACGCAGTCGCTGGCGATGGAGCTATCGCCGCGAAAGATCCGAGTGGTGTGCGTCGCGCCGGGTCTGGTCGCCACTCCGATGACGTACAAGCATATCGATCACCTTGATGACGACGCCAAACGGCAGATCGCAGACAGTCACCCTCTGGGACCGGGCCTGCCGCACGATGTGGCTGCGGCGATTGCGTTCCTGGCTTCCGACGACGCCCGCTGGATCACCGGCGTCACCTTGCCGCTGGGCTGGCTGCAGCAGTACCGGTTACCGGTCGACCATTTTTTGAAAGCGGCCTGATCCGGCGATCAGTCGGCGTGAGCTGCGATCAGTCGGCGTGAAGTGCGGCCGAGCTACAGTGCGTCTCGATAGATGGAGACCAAATCGGCTTCGTTGGCCCGGCGCGGATTGACGGCCAGCAAGCGTTTGATGGCGAACGCCTTCTGGGCAAAGCCCGCCAGCTGGGATTCCTGGCCGCCGATATCGCGGATGCGGGCCGGTATGCCGATCGCCTGACGCAGCTTCTCCACGGCGGTGATCGCTTTTTCAGCCGCATCGATGGGCGCCAGGCCGCCAGTCTCTTCTCCCAGCAACTGGGCAATCCGGCCGAAAGTCTCGGTACGTTCGGGCAGGTTGAACCGCATCACGTACGGCAGGAGCAGACCGTTCCCGGCCCCATGCGAGCAGTGTAACGCCCCGCCAAGCGGGTACTCGAGCGCATGCACCAGAGCGACGCCGCAGTTAGAAAACGCCATGCCCGCGAGCGTCGCCGCCAGCGACATCCCTTCGCGAGCCTGCTGGTTTTTCGGTTCCTGAACGGCTGTGATCAAATGCTGCCCGACCAGCGCGATGGCCTTCTCGGCCAGCACGTCTCCCAGTGGATAACGGCCTTCATAGGCGCAAGGGCCGTCGTCGGTTCCTTCCAGCACGGAGAAGTCGGTCGCCGTGTACGCCTCGATGGCATGCGTGAGCGCGTCGATGCCGCTGTCGGCCGTGACGCTGGTGGGGCAGGACAGCGTGAGCAGCGGATCGACGATCGCCAGGGCAGGACGCAGGTAGTTACTCAGCGTGCTGACTTTGATCTGGTTTGCTTCATCGGTCAGCACGGCCGCGTGGGAGACTTCGCTGCCGGTGCCGGCGGTGGTCGGCACGCAGATCAGCGGCAGCACGGGCCCCGGCACTTTGTCGAAGCCAAAATAGTCAGCCGGCGCGCCGCCGTGGCTGCAGACGGCGGCAGTGATCTTCGCCAGGTCCATGTTACTGCCGCCGCCCAGGCCGATGATGGCGTCGGGCTGGAAGGATTTGGCGGCGGTAATCGCGGCGTCGGCCACCTGGAGCGATGGCTCGGCGCAGCTCTCGGTGAACAGTTCGACTTCGACGCCTGCCTGCTGCAGCGGCTCGCGCACCTGGTCGACGATTCCGACGTCCAGCAGGACCTGATCGGTTACGACCAGCACCCGGCGGAGCTGTCGTCTTTGAGTGAGCTCGCCAATTTGTCGCACAGAACCGGAGCCAAAGAGCAGCTGTCCGGCGCTATAAAAGTTCCAGGTAGTACGCATTACATTCCAGGCGGCTGTGAACCGCGCCCAACGCCAAAAGAAAAAAAGCAGCAAGCCAGCGCACGCTTTCCGTACGACAGCTGCCAGGAAAAAGACCAAGTTCAACAGCCAGGTATTCTTGGGCCAAACATACCAATTGCGCCGCACCGGGCAAAGCGGACGAACGCTGGCCCGCCTCGCGTCCCGCCTGGAAGCAGATGCCAGATTGCATTTTTTGGCTCTTACGCGATGCTCAAGGGCAAAGCATGCCACGGGCTGCCGAGGCCGATCATCCTGCCGGGAGAAACCCTGCCGTCCCGCATGCCGGTTTTCGCCTCGCGCTGCCTTCCCTCGCCAGAAATCTCGCTTCCCTCCGGCCCCTGCCAGGAAACCCACCGATGCCTGTGATTGTCCAAACGGTGTTGCTGCTGATACTTTCCAATCTGTTCATGACTTTCGCCTGGTACGCTCATTTGAAAGACCAGGGCGGGAAGCCGTTGCTGCTGGCCGTGCTGGCCAGCTGGGGGATTGCATTTTTTGAGTACCTGATTCAGGTGCCGGCGAATCGAATCGGCTTTACCGAATTGAGTCTGGGACAGCTGAAAATCCTGCAGGAAATCATCGCGCTGGCGGTGTTTGTGCCGTTTGCCGTGCTCTACATGAAGCAGACGCTCAGCCTCAACTATCTCTGGGCCGCCTGCTGCCTGGCCGGAGCGGCGTACTTCATTTTCAAAAAGTAGACCGCCGCTTCCGTGGCGGAGGCGTTCTCTTCTGGACCTGCCCCCATGGCGGGTTGTGGTGTTGAGTCGCCTGAGGATGGCGTACAATGGTTGACAAGGATTCCAGCGGCAAGACGGCAGCGCGTGCAGGCCGATCGACGCCGCGTCGCAACCTGGATCGCGACCTGGGTCGCCGGATTCGACTACCTTGATCGAAAAAGATATTTACTCCTCGCTGACCGCCCCGCAACTGGCCGCCGTGCAGCATGTGGACGGGCCGCTGTTGATGCTGGCCGGCCCCGGCTCCGGCAAAACGCGGGCCGTAACGCACCGGATCGCCCACCTAATTGCTCAGGGGATCCCGCCGCAGCAGATCCTGGCGCTTACGTTCACCAACAAAGCCGCCGACGAAATGCGGGCCCGGCTGCAGCTGCTGGCTCCCCATCGTCCGGTCTGGATGGGCACGTTCCATCGCTTCTGCGCCCGGCTGCTCCGGCGGTATGCATCGCTGGCGGGACTGCAGGAAAACTACTCCATCTACGATACCGACGACAGTGGCAAAACACTTAAACGCACGCTGGCGGAGGCCGAAGTCGATCTCACCTGGACGCGGCCGGAACGGATCGCCAATGCGATCAGCTGGGCCAAAAACGAACTGATCACGCCGGACCGCTACCAGCCGAAAGCAGGCGATCCGCTGGGCAAGGTCGTCTCCGAAGTTTACCCGGCCTACCAGCAGGCCCTGCTGGCATCCAACGCGGTCGACTTTGACGATCTGCTGCTGCATGTGGCCGTCATGCTGCGCGAAAATCCAGAACTGCGCTCGACGCTGGATGAGCGCTATCGCTACATCATGGTCGATGAGTACCAGGACACCAACTTCGCCCAGTATGCAATCGTCAGGGCGTTATCCATCGACTATCCCAACCTGGCCGTCACCGGCGATCCGGACCAGTCCATCTACGGCTGGCGGGGCGCCAGCCTGCGGAACATTCTCGACTTTGAAAAGGACTTCGATAACGTCGCCGTGGTCCGGCTGGAGCAAAACTACCGCAGCACCAAGGCGATCCTGCGCGTCGCCCATGAGCTGATCTCGCACAACACGCAGCGGAAAGAAAAGGACCTGTTCACCGACAACCCAGAAGGCGAACCGGTCGCGCTGGTCGAGTACCCCACGCACCGCGACGAAGCAGCCCAGATTGCCCATCAGATCGCCCACGACATCACCCACAAGGGACTGCGTCCCCGCGATGTGGCCGTGTTCTATCGGGTGAACGCCCTGTCCCGCACGGTTGAACAGGCGATGGTCGAGGCGGGCGTCCCCTTTCAGATTGTGAACGGGCACGCCTTTTACCAGCGGAAGGAAATCAAAGATGTGCTGGCCTATCTGCAGTTGCTGAACAACCCGCAGGACGACGGCGCTCTGCTCCGCGTTATCAATACGCCTCCCCGCGGCATTGGTAAAACGACATTGAATCATCTGGCCGAACATGCTCGGCGCCACGGTTTGACACGACTGGAGGCGGCCCGCGAATGCGGCCTGATCGAATCGATCAAAGCCCGCAGCCGCACCGCCATTAAAAAGTTTGTCGAGTTGATCGACCGCCTGATCAGCCAGGCCGCCGAACCGGTGGAAGCGATCCTGGGCCATGTGCTGACCGAGTCCGGCTACCAGGACGCCCTCAAAGGCTCCCCGCTGGAAGAAGACCAGGAACGGCTGGCGAACATTGAAGAGTTGTTGACGGCCGCCCGGGAGTTCGACGCCCAGCACGAAGGCGGACTGGAAGCGTACCTGGAACAGGCGTCGCTCGTCGCGGACACCGACGCCTTTGAAACCGAGGTCGACAAGGTCACGCTGATGACGCTGCATGCGGCCAAGGGGCTGGAGTTCGCCCATGTGTATCTGATCGCCCTCGAAGAAGGCCTGCTGCCGCACGAACGCAGCCGCGACAGTCCTTCCGGCATGGAGGAAGAACGGCGCCTGCTGTTTGTCGGCATCACCCGCGCGCAGGAGCGGCTGCAGATCAGCTACGCCATGAACCGCAACTTCCGCGGCACGCAATGGCCGACCGTGCCCAGCAGCTTTCTCATGGAACTGCCTCGCGGCGAGCTGAAACGGACCGAGTCGGCCCGTCCCCGCTACAACGAGTTCAGCCAGGAGCCGGAATACGCCGAAGAAGCCTGGGTCGAAGAATCGATCGACTACGCGGAAGAGCACGTCGACGAATACGTCCAGGAGGACCCGGAAGAACAGGCTGAACGGGAAAAGAAGCCGTCCCAGGACCGCCCGAAAATCAACCTCAACTCCTTTCTCATGACGGGCGCCGACCTGCTGGAGCAGCAGAAAAAGCGGGCCGAGAACGCCCTTCGGTTCAAGCCGGGCATGCTGGTGGAGCACGCCGAGCATGGGCTGGGGGTGATCGTTGCGCTGAGCGGGGGCGACCGCAATCGGGTCGCCACGATCGAGTTCGAAGACGAAGACAAGCAGCGCAAGTTCCGGCTGTCCCACACCGATCTGACGCTGGCGCCGAAGAAGTAACCTCATCCGGCAGGACATGCGCAGGGAATACTTCTTTCCTGTCGCCGAGCGGGACGAGGCTTCGTCACCGCTTGATTCCAGGGCAATCAACTGGAGTGGACCCGGTTACCGTAACACGGAATTAGAACAGTCGATTCAGCCCGTTCAGGGCGGCCACGCGGTAGGCTTCCGCCATGGTCGGGTAGTTGAACGTGGCGTTAACAAAATACCGCAACGAGTTCTGCTCGCCCGGCTGCGCCATGATCGCCTGGCCGATATGGATAATTTCCGAGGCGTTCGCTCCAAAGCAATGGATGCCCAGCAGCTGCAGCGTTTCGCGGTGGAACAGAATCTTCAGCATGCCGACCGTCTGGCCCGTGATCTGGGCTCTTGCCAGGCTGCGGAAGATCGAATGGCCCACCTCGTAAGGCACGCCCGCGGAAGTCAGCTCCCGCTCGTTCTTTCCCAGCGAGCTGATCTCCGGGCTGGTGTAAATACCGGACGGAATCTCATGGATGAGCGTGCGTTCGGCCGCGCCTTCAAAAGCATGCTGGGCCGCGTAACGCCCCTGCACATAGGCGGCGCTGGCCAGGGCCGGCACGCCAATCACGTCGCCCACGGCGTAAACGTGCGGCAGGGTCGTCTGGAAGTCGGGGTTGACGTTCAGGTTGCCGCGATTGTTCGGCTCCAGGCCGATCTCGGGCAGACGCATTTCATCGGTGTTGCCGGAGCGTCCGGCCGCCCAGAAAAGAATGTCGGTTTTGATCTGCTTGCCCGACGCCAGGTGCAGCACCACGCCGTCGTCTGCGTATTCCACATGGTCGAAATTCTCGCCGTGCCGGATCAATACGCCGCGTTCACGCAGGTGGTAGCTCAGGGCGTCGATGATTTCGTCGTCGAGAAACTCCAGCAACTTCTGCCGGGTGTTGATCAGATTGACCTTGGCGCCCAGGTTGCGGAACATCGAAGCGTACTCGCAACCGATCACGCCAGCGCCGTACAGGGTGACCGACCGCGGCGTGTAAGACAGGTCCAGCACGGTGTCGCTGTCGAACACCCGGGGATGACGAAAGTCGATATTCGGCGGACGAAACGGCCGCGAACCGCTGGCGATAATGAACACGTCGGCCGTCAGTTCCCGCCGGCCGCCGTCGGCGCTGCAAACTTCGACGGTCTGGGCGTTCAGGAAGCGGGCGTGCCCATGGTACAGATCGACATCGTTTCGTTCGTAGAAGCCGACCCGCATGTCGACCTGTTTTTCAATCACGGCCGCAGCCGAGCGTCGCAGTTCCGGAAAGCTCAGGTTGGCTGACGCGAAGTTATCGCGAAACAGCTTGTTGTTCATCATGCTCGTCATTTGAAAAATGGCGTGCCGCAGAGCTTTGCTGGGAATGGTGCCGCGGTGAGTGCAGCCGCCGCCGATCTGTTTGGATTGCTCCACCACGGCGACCGTTTTCGCCATCTTGCTGGCTTGCATCGCGGCCCCTTCTCCACCGGGACCCGATCCGATTACGACCATGTCATATCTGTGACTATGCACACTCATCCAGTTCTCCTGTCGGCTGTTTTCGTTTTTTAACGCTCAAGTCGGCGGTTGCGTGGCGCAAATCTGGTTGGGGGTGTGTTACAAGGTTCCGGCGCGTCAGTTTCATTCCGTTGACCGCACCGGGAGATTTTCAGGATGCCGGAAGTTGACAGTCGGTCGTCCTTTGCTCCGCCAAAGAACGGGTCCTTCTACGGTGTGACAGGAGCCGATTCGGCGGCGCCTGTTCTTCCTCAAAGCGACGCATCCCTGTCTGGCAGGGACGCTTAGACTTCGTAGCGTTTGCCGTCTTCGGTGTAGGCGACGCGGTAAAGTTCGGTGCGGCGATCTTTCCAGTTTTGTACGCTGCCCGACTCGCGATGGATGCGCAGTTGCTCCAGGTCGACATCGTGAATAATAACGGTCTCGGCGTTCGGATTGCATTCGGCGGCGACTGCGTCGCGGGCGAATTCCACGTCGGCCGGAGTGAAGATCCCGGACTGGGCGTAGTGGATGTCGGCGTTCTCCACAAACGGCAGGTTGCCGGTGCAGCCGGAAATGGCGACGTAAAAGTGGTTCTCCACGCACCGGGCCATGGCGCAGTGCCGGACGCGCAGGTAGCCGTGCCGGGTATCCGTATTGAACGGCACAAAAATGATCTCGGCCCCTTTTTGCGACGCGATCCGCGACAGCTCCGGGAACTCAATGTCGTAACAGATCTGAATGGCGATGCGGCCGCAGTCGGTGTCAAACACCTCGACCTTGTCGCCCGGTGTTACGCCCCACCACTTGCGCTCGCTGGGCGTAATGTGGATCTTGTACTGCTTGCTGATCTGGCCGTCGCGATGGAACAGGTAGGCGATGTTATAAAGCGCATCCTGCTCCACCACAAAGTGACTGCCGCCGATCACGTTGACATTGTATTTGACCGACATTTCGGAGAAAAATTCCAGGTACTCCGGCGTAAAGTTCGCCAGCTGGCGGGCCGCCAGACCGGGACGCGTCGCCTGCACGCACGACAGCAGCTGGGTGGTGAAGAGTTCCGGAAACAGCACAAAGTCGCAGTGGTAGTCGGAAGCGACATCGAGGAAAAACTCGCACTGCTGGGCGAACTCGTCAAAGCTCTTGATCGCCCGCATTTCGTACTGGACGACACAGATGCGGATCGGCTCGATCGGGTGATGGAACCGGCGTTTGGCGCCCGCCTTGTAGTCCAGGTTTCGCCATTCCAGAAAGGTAGCGTAACCGCACGACGCCGTATCCGAGGGCAGATAATCGGGAATCAGCCCCTGCAGCGCAAAGCCGTTGGAAATCTGCGCGGTCAACACCTGGTCGTACAGGGACTTGTCCATCACCCGCTCAATGTACTCGCGGGCGGAAATCTCCGCGGCGTGCTCGGCGTATCCTGGCAGCCGGCCAGCGATGATCATGCGAGCCAGGTTCCGCTCCCGGCAGACCTGCTTCCGGGCTTCGTAAAGACGGCGCGAGAGTTTCATGCCGCGGTACTCGGGATCGACCATGATCTCGATCCCGTACAGCGTATCGCCTTTGGGTTTGTGGTTGCGGATGTAACCGGAATCGGCGACCGATTTCCAGTTGTGCCAATCCATTTTGGGATCGTACTCCAGGATCAGGCTGCTGCTGGAGGCGGCCAGTTTGCCGTCGCACTCAATGCACAACTGTCCTTGTGGAAAGATCTCCAGCTGGCTTTCAATCTGTGCGCGGGACCAGGGCTCCATGCCGGGAAAGCATTTTTCCTGCATTTCCACCAGGGCTTCGTAGTCGTCAATCGTCAATTGGCGAACGCGGATGTTCCAGGCATAGTCCTCGACGTCGATCGTTTCCATGGGAGATCTTTCGTGAAATTTCAAGATTGCATCATTGGGCCAACCAAATCCATCATCCGCGTTGGCGCGCACCCGCACTGGATTGCGTCTATTATATCGGTTCTCGAAATTTCGCCATGAGGCTGAGACGCATGGGCCGCCAAAATCCCTTTTTTCTTCATCGCGGCTGATTTTTATGGACTTTCTGGCTACGCCTGCCCGCCGCAAGGTGCTGTTTGCAGCGTTATATTTCAGTGAAGGCGCTCCGATCGGCTTTATCTGGTTGGCGCTGCCGACGCGACTGCGGCACACCGGCGTGCCGATCGAAGAGATCACCTGGCTGACCGCCGCGGCCGTGATTCCCTGGACGTTCAAGTTTGCCTGGGCCCCGCTGGTCGATCTGCTGCGCACCCGATTCTGGACGCTGCGCTGCTGGGTCATCGCGGCCCAGTGCCTGATGCTGGCGGCGATGGCCCCTTTGCTGTGGCTGGACCTGGAGCAGCACTTCAGCCTGATTGCCGCCTGCATCCTCTGCCATGCCTGGGCGGCGGCGACGCAGGATGTGGCGATCGACGCCCTGTGCATCGCCACGACCGATCCCATCGAACGGGGACGCCTCAACGGCGTGATGCAAACCGGCATGCTGCTGGGACGCGCCCTGCTGGGAGGCGGCGCGCTCGTTCTGGCCGGCGTGCTGGGAGAAACGGGGGTGGTGGCCTTGCTGCTCGCCGCAATCGGCTTGCCCATGTGCCTGGCCGCCATGTCGCAGATTCCGGAGGAAGAAAAGGTTCCCGATAAACGCCTGGGCCCGCGCGCAGCGCACGTGCTGGCCGCGATGCGGACGGCCCTTTGCCGCCGCAATACCTGGCTGGGGCTGGCGTTCGCCTTGTTCGGCGGCGCGGCATTCAAGTCGCTGGAAGTGGTGCTGGGTCCGTTCCTCCACGACCGGGGCTACAGCAAGCAGGAGATCGGCTGGTTCGCCGCCGGACCGATGATCCTGATGATGATTGTCGGCTCGCTGCTGGGCGGCTGGCTGGCGGACCGCATGGGGAAACGCCGACTGACGGCAGCCGCGCTGGGTCTGATGGTGCTGACCATTGCCGCCCTGGCCGGTAGCGATCTGGCCGCAAATAACGGCGTCGCACGACTGCCCGCCAAGGCGGAAGCGACCGAGGCAACGGCGGAAGAAACCTCGGTTCCGTCGACTGCCGAACAACCGGCAGAAGAACCGAAGCTAAAAGGCGGACGTCACTTGCTAGTGATCTTGTCCCTGGTCGCCCTGGGCATCGGCCTGCTGACGGCCGCTTCGTACGCCATGTTTATGGACCTCACGCAGCGCTCGATCGCCGCCACCCAGTTCAGCGCGTTCATGGGCGCGACGAACGGTTGCGAATCCTGGTCGAGCTTCGCCATCGGACAAATGATCGTCGCTTACGGCTATCCCTGGGCGATGCTGGCGATGTGCGGGGTGTCAGCGGCGTCGGTCCCGCTCCTGCTCTTCATGCGGACGGAAGAGGAGGAGCCGGCGCTCGCTTCGTCCGCAACTTCGCTCGACGATCACGACGAAGCGCGCCGCATGCCCCAGGACGGCTTCGATTGACCACACGGGAACACTTGATGCGACCTGCCGACCGGCTTACAATTCGCCTTTGATCGGCGCCTGCCGGGGCCGATTATTCCCTCGCTTCTCTTTCTCGCTGAAGGCGGTTTTCGGCATGTTTGCATCCCTCGTTCGTTCGATTGTCGGGTTCAGCCTGTTACTGGCAGTCGTTTGCGTGGCAGGTTGTTCCAGCGGCGGCGACGGCGCCCCGACGGTGAAGCGAGTCGTCTTTTTAAATAACACCGACTCGCCCTTCTGGGACGCCTTTCGGGCGGGACTCAACGAAGGCGAAAAAGAGTTCAAGCTGGCGGACTCCCATCTGAAGGTGTCCTGGGAATCGAACGACGGCGAGACCCAGAGCCAGATCGAGAAACTTCGTCAGTTCGCGGCGCAGACCGACATCGCCGCCGTCGGCATCTCCGTCCTGCAGGCCGACAACCCGGCCATCGCGGGCGAGATCAAGAACCTGCGGAACCAGGGCGTCAAGGTCATCACGGTCGATGGCGATATCAACCGCGAGCTTTTTCCCGACGTCCGCGATTACTACATCGGCACCGACAATACGATCGGCGGCAAGGTGCTCGGCACGGCAGTCCGCGAACTGCTTAAAGCGAAGGGCGGCGACGGCGGCTGCTATGTGCAGTTTGCCGGCTACACCGACAACGACAACGCCCGCAGCCGGATGGATGGCGTCAAAGAAGCGATCGGCGACGTCAGCGAAGAACGGGACCGCATGCCCGACCAGACAAAACGCGACAAAGCCGCCAACAACGTGCGGAACGCCTTGAACCACGAAGACCTGAAAGCACTTGTCGGCATCTGGTCGTATAACGCCACCGCCATCACCGATGTGGTACAGGACAAAGGGGTGCGGGACCAGGTGATCATCGGCTGTTTTGACGCCGAACCCGGCGCGATCGAAGCAATGTCCAACGGTTTGATCGATGTGATCGTCGTCCAGGATCCGTACAACATGGGCCGACAGACCGCCCGCCTGCTGCAGGCGCTCGTCGTGGACGACAAGGCAACGGTGAAAGAAATGTTCCCCACGCCCGATCAGGTCGGCGGCGACAACTTCACCACCGCATTACGGGTGGTGCGGCTCGATGAGAAGTCGCCCCTGGAGCTGTCGGCCTTTGAAGGCGTGGTCGCGGAAGAAAATTTCATGACGCTGGAACAGTTCAAAGCATGGCTCGATAAATATGGATTAAGCGGTTCATGAGCGAATCCGCGAATGGTTCCCAGAACGCCTGGTGGCGGCGACTGCCCTTTGGCGAAGTCGCCCTGGTGGCGGCGATTGTGTTCGTCCTGCTGGTCGCCACGGCTTTGGATTCCAGCCATAGCTACCTGGCCAAGCCGGCCTACAACGCCCGTAATATCATGCGGGATACGGCCCTGCTGGGCATCTTTGCCGTCGGCGCCGCCGTGGTGATTATCGCCGGCGGCATCGATTTGTCGTCAGGTTCCATGATTGCCCTGAGCGGGACCGTCTGCGCTTGCATCATGACGGCCTTGGCCCCGGAAGAGATGCGCCAGCTTAAACCCGTCGGCTGGCCCGTGGTGCTTTGCGGGGTAACCGGCGCGCTCGCTTCGGGACTGCTGGTCGGGACGCTGCATGCCTGGCTGATCACCTCGATACGTCTGCCCCCGTTTGTGGCTACGCTGGCGACGCTGGTTGGGTTGCGGAGCATCGCCAGGGCGCTGTGCGAGTTCACCACGTTCGCCATGGCGCCGCCCGACGCTTCGCTCACCAAGGCTTCGCTCATCAGCGTTCACGATCCGATCTTCACCTGGATCCGGGAGCATGTCTGGGCGCCGGCGCTGGCCTTTGCCCTGCTGGCCGCCGTCACCTGGATCGTGCTTAACTGGACGGTACTGGGCCGACACCTCCATGCGCTAGGCGGGAACGAACAGGCCGCGAGGCTGTCGGGCATCCGGACCGAGAACGTCAAATGGGCCGCCTACTGCTTTGCCTCCTTTACGGCCGCCGTCGCCGGCATTTTCTATGTCGCCAACGAAGGCGTCGCCGCGCCGGTGAACCAGGGACAAGGGGACGAACTCAACGGCATCGCCGCCGCAGTGGTGGGCGGATGCAGCCTGCAGGGAGGCATCGGCACCATGTCGGGCACCGTGCTGGGGGCCTTGTTCCTGCGGGTGGTGATCGACGCCGTGGGAAAGGTCATCAAGTCGGGCGCCGACGTGTTCGAAGGGACGATCGTCGGTCTGGTGGTGGTGGCGGCCGTCACCTTTAGCCAGATCCAGCATGTGTGGAACAGCGGCCGCGACCTGTTTGGCGGGTGGCTAGGGCTGGCGTCCATCCCGGTGCTTTCCATCTTCCTGGGGCTGGTCGTTACGCTTTTCTCGGCCCCGCGTCAGGGCGTTTCCGCCGGCCTGTCGCTGGGGGTGCTGGCGTTTGTCGTGATGCTGGCGTTACTTATTGTCGCCCGTTTTCGCGAACAGTCCCGCGATCTTCGCCGTTAATCGCTGCTGCCCGCCAGCAGGAAGGAAACAGAGCCTGATGCCGATTCCGACGACCGACCCGATCGTAGTCGCGCCCATGCCCACGCCGTTTGACGATCACGACCAGGTAAACTTCGCCGCGATCGAACGGAACGTCGCCCGCTGGCTGGAAACGCCTTTGACCGGCTTTGTACTCAACTCGGAAAACGGCGAAGAAAGCTTCCTGGCGGAGCACGAACGCCTGGAGATCCTGCGCACCGTCCACCGCGTGCGTGCGGGCAACCGGTTGCTGGTCGCCGGCATCGACTGCCCTGCCGTGACGGAAACCCTGCGTCAGGCCGAGGCGCTGGTCGCCGCAGGAGCCGACGTGCTGCGTCTGCGGATTCCCCGCCTCACGGCGAATGTCGACGGCTACTTCCGCCAGGTGCTGGATCGTATCCCGGCGCCGGTTCTGATCATTCATCAGATGGCGCCCGGCAAGTTCCTCAGCGCCGGAACGGGCGTCGGCGCGCCAGCGGAAATGATCGCCGGCTGGGCGGAGCACGAGAATCTGTTCGGCTATATCTGCTCCGACAACCTGCGTTTCGAAGCGCTCGTACAGCGTCACTTCCCCACCGACAAACGCTTCTGGGGCGCCAACGGCACGCTGTTGCTGGCCAACGCAGCGACCGGCGCCAATGGCGCCTGCCTGATGCTGGGGAATGTTGCTCCACAGGCGTGCCTGGATCTGCTGTCCGCCGCCATGCAAGGTGATCTGCGCAAGGCCCAGGCGATCCACGCCGCGATCGTGCAGTTGGACTGGGAGATCTTGTCGCGGGGAGCGGCCGGCATCAAGGCCGCGCTCGAACTGCTGGGCTTTGAGCTGGGCTCGCCCCGCCAGCCTTCGCTTCCCTGCGACGACGAAGGAAGTGGCCGCATCGCGGCCGCTTTGAAGGCGTTCCAGGCCGTTTAATTCCCCGGCAGGCGTTCCGCCAGCACGGCGCAGCGCCGCTCCTGGGTAGGAGTCAGCAGCAGTACGGCCGGCTGCGTTCCCGGCAGGGATCGCAGTCGCTTGAGCAGCCGTTCGTCCAGCGGCACGCCTCGGGCTTTCATTTCCGTCACGCGCCAGTGACTCTCCCTCAAAGCGGCCCGGATCCGTTTGCCGTCCAGCGGCAGCCGTTCGATCACGCGAAAGCCGGCGAGCGCGGCGTCCTGGAGCGGTGCATCCCCTGTCAAATATCCACCGTCGCCAAAGCGACGCAGCCCATGCTCCGCGGCCAGTTCGTCCGCCAGCCCCGCCGCCAGCACGGCCGCATGCGGTTCGAAAAGATATTCCGCGAGATCCCCATAGCGCGGTCGCGGCGCGTCGCCCGACCCTTCGACCGTACGGGGGACGTCCCCATCGACGATCGTCGCCCGCCGCTGCCCCGGCCGCAGGGCCAGCGGGCCAAACCATGCCAGCAGCCCTTTGCACTCCCGCTGTTCGCCGATCCATTCCCGCTCCGCCTGATCGCACCAGGCCGGCGGCGGCTCGGTCGCCGGGGCCAGTTTGATGCAGGCCGACGGGTTCGAGGCCAGCAACCGGTCGATCTCCGCCTGGCCCGGCAGCATGGCAGCGACCTGCGTTGTCCGTTTCCCGCCTGGACGACGATCCGGGTCGATATGCCACGCCGCCGCCTCCGCCACTGGAAAGGCCGTCGCATCGCCCGTCTGCAGTCGCACCTGGACGCCCATGGCCTGGGCGTTATACGCGGCCAGCAGCGCCGCGACCGGATCCCGCTCCACGCCGATCGCCGGGCCGCGGGCTCCCAGAGCGAGCAGATCGCCGCCCAGGCCGCAGCATAGATCGACCGCCAGGCCTGCCGGAAAACGGGACGCTTTATACCGACCAATTCGCAGCGACGTCGCCTGTTCCAGTCGCTTCCGCGTAAACAGCAGGCGGGACGCCGCATCGCCAAACTTGGCCTGGGCCCGCCGCCGCAGCTCAAGCTGTTCTACGATCAACTGCGTTTGCGCAGCCGATAGATCCTGGCGCCAGCGCTGCGACTGGCGCGGTCCGGCAAGGTCCCCCGATGCAGCAGCGGTCAGATACGGTTCCGCCGCAGCGCTTGCCAGCCAGCGATAATCCTCCAGGTTCAAAGCGCATTCCAGACGGGCTTCCGGCAACGTGCGGGTCCAATTCAATTGGCAACGGGCAAGGGATTCGACGGGCGCCCAACGCGCCCACGCAATTCAAATTTTCTTTAGAATACAGTGACTATGTCAGAACCTGTCGAACTGCTTGGACTGTACCTGCATCTGGCCCACGCCGCCCATCAGCGGTTGCGGCCGCTGGTGCGTGATCGTCTGCTGCTGCTGTCGGGCGTGATTGCCGCCCGGATGGAGTTGTCGCTGATTTCCGCTTCGTGCCGGCGCCTGATTCTGGAGCACAACCCGCAACATCTGGTAAAACGCTGGCCCAGCCTGATTCTCGCCCTTGAAGATACCGATTTTTTGCATTTGCTGAAACAAGTCCAAAGGCGTTATCCGCAAGAGAAAGCAGAGCGGATGCTCGACAACCTGGGCATCGATCGGGCTCTGGAACGCCAGGCATATTATTCCGACGAAGAATATGCCGCCTCCCTGCTGGGAGCAACGCCGGAACGACTGCAGGCGGCGCTCGACGCGGAGGACGAGTAGCATTTTATTCGAGCTTGTTTGACGCGTAGTGGACCTGGCCGCAAGTCCTTTTATTTCATCGCCGCTAAAGAATTTCTGGCTGTAACACGGAACGAGTCGCCAACGTTTCGCTTTTTTTGAAGGACTATATGCCTGTTCGCATTTCGGCCCTGTCGCGCGCGCTGCAGTCCCCTGGCCGGCTGCTGGCGATGATGCTGGTGGTGGTGTTCGCCGTGGAAGTAGCCGTCATGCTGCTGCTGCCGCACATCGTCCCCCGCTCCATCGACGAAACGGGCGCCGCCCTGCTCGACGCCATGCTGCTGACGCTTGTCTGCGCTCCCGTGTTGTGGTGGGTCGTCGTCGGTCCGCTGCGCCGTATCGCCATCCAGGAGCAGGCCCGTTCGGAAACAATCGTAGCGAACGCCGGCGAAGGCATCCTCACCCTGAGCCCCGGCGGTCAGATCACTTCGGCCAATCGCAGCGCCGGACTGCTCTTCCAGCAAACAGTCGAAAGCCTCGTCGGCCAGGAAATCCGCCAGGTCCTGCCCGACCTGGCGCTCGATCGGCTGGCGACCCAGCAAGGCGTCCGCGGCGAGGGCGTCCGCCGCGACGGCAGCCGGTTTCCCGTGCAGGTGTCCTTGACCCGCCTGCCGCAGGAATCGGGCTCGGCGTTTATCGCCATTCTTCACGACCTGACCGAAGCGGAACGGAACGAACGGGAAAAGGTGCTGGCCGCCCGACAGACCGAGGCGCTCCGCGCCCAGCAGATGGCGACACTGGCGCAACTGGCGACTGGCGTCGCGCACGAGATCCGCAACCCGCTGACCTCTATCAAAATGCTCATCCAGGTGAATCGCACCAAGTTCGCCGAAAACGGACTGCCGACCGAGGACCTGGAGCTGGTGGAACAGGAAATTCGCCGGATGGAACGTTCCGTCAACAGCCTGCTGGAATACGGACGTCCCGAACCGGGCGAGTTCCGCTCGTTCGATCTCCGCGAGACGATCGTCAAAACAGAACGGCTCCTCGAAGGCCGTTCCAGCGCCGCCCAGGTGACGATCGAAAAGAACCTGCCGGACGCGCCGCTGCTGGTCGTCGGCGACCCCAACCAGCTGCAGCAACTGCTGCTGAACTTATCGCTGAATGCGTGCGATGCGATGGAGACCGGAGGCGTGCTGCGGTTCGAAATGACGGCCCAGGGCGACTCGGTCCTCGTCGCCGTTTCCGACACCGGCAGCGGCATTCAGGCCGACATCCTCGACCAGCTTTTCCTCCCCTTTCAAACGACCAAGAAAAACGGCGTGGGACTGGGGCTGGGAATCTGCCGACGCATTGCCGAAACCCATCGCGGCCGGCTTGAGGGCCGAAACCAGCCGGCCGGCGGCGCCCTGTTTGAACTGACTTTGCCGCTATCCCCTGCCGCCGGAAAGGATGCCTGATGCCGCGATTACTGGTCATCGACGACGAAGCCGCCATCCGTCATGCTTTTGACCGAGCGTTCGCCAGCGAAGAAACGGAGGTCGTCGTCGCCGAAACCGCGGCCGAAGGGGAGCGGCTGTTCGCACAGATCTCCCCCGATGTGGTCGTGCTGGATTTGCGACTGCCCGACAAGTCGGGGCTCGACTGCTTCCGGCGGCTGCGCGAGATCGACGCCCGCATCCCGGTGATTTTCATCACCGGCCACGGCACCGTCGAGGCCGCCATCGAAGCGACCAAACTGGGAGCGTACGACTACCTGTTCAAGCCGCTGGAACTGGTCGAACTGCAGACACTGGTCGCCAAGGCGTTCAACCTCAGCCGGATGATCCGCGTGCAGCCCGTGCTGCCGGGCGTCGACCAGCCCGACACAGGGGAAACGATCGTCGGCCGTTGCAAGGCCATGAAGGACGTCTACACCACCATCGGCCGCGTGGCGCCGCAGGACATTACTGTGCTGCTGCTGGGCGAAAGCGGCTCCGGCAAGGAACTGATCGCCCAGGCGATCTACCATCACAGCTCCCGCGCGTCGGGCCCCTTCCAGGCCATCAATTGCGCTGCCATCCCCGACACGCTGCTGGAAAGCGAAATCTTCGGCCATGAACGCGGCGCCTTTACCGGCGCCGATCGCGTGCGGATCGGCAAGCTGGAACAGGCCAACGGAGGGACGCTGTTTCTCGACGAAGTCGGCGACATGTCCCCGCTGACGCAGGCGAAACTTCTGCGCGTGCTGCAGAACCAGACCTTTGAAAGGGTCGGCGGCAACGAGCTGATCCGCGTCGACGTGCGGCTGATCGCCGCTACCAACCATGACCTGAATCAACTGGTCGCCGAAGGGCTGTTCCGGTCCGATCTGTACTTTCGCCTGAACGGCATGCACATCCAACTGCCACCCCTGCGCGACCGGGATGAAGATCTGGGCCTGCTGGCTGAGCATTTTTTGCGACGCTACTCCACGGCGTTTGGCAAGGAAGTTCGCTCGGTGGCGCCGGAAACGCTGGAGCGGTTACGTGCATACCACTGGCCCGGTAACGTACGAGAGCTGGAAAATGTGATCAAACAGTCGCTCCTGCAGGCCCGTGGCACGGTCTTGCTGCCGCAGTTCCTGCCCGACCTGACGGCCGGCCGCGCCATGCCGCTGTCAGACCAGGGACCCCAACAGTTCCTGACGCAGCAGTTTGTGGCCGAGCGGATCGCAGCCGACTCGCACGACCTGCACGGCGAAGCGATCGCCCTGGTCGAACGCCAGCTGTTCGAGCAGGTGCTGGCCCACACCCATGGCAACCAGCTGCAGGCCGCTTCCATCCTTGGCATCTCCCGCGTCACGCTGCGCAGCAAGATCCGCATTCTGGAGATCGATGTCAGCCAGTTTACGTCGTAGCTGAAGTCGCCTGACTTTGGCCCGAAAGTGTGATTTTGACGAGTGCGCGCGTATCAGAAGCTGACCAAACTCGGGCGAGTTTGGCGACGACGTCAACGTTAATCAGCCGTAATTAATGGATTTCGCCGGGCTCTTCGTCCCGCGGGACGAGTGCTAATCCGTGGGCGAACCAGGGATAAATGGCGGGGACGACCAGGGCGGTCAGCAGCGTAGAGGTGATCAGCCCGCCGATCACGACGGACGCCAGCGGCCGTTGCATCTCGGCGCCGTCGCCGGTCGACAAGGCCATCGGCAGGAATCCCAGGCTGGCCACCAGCGCCGTCATCAGCACCGGACGCAAACGCACCCGGGCCGTCTCCTGGCTGACTTCGCGCAGCGGGGCTCCGTCGTGCCGCGTATGCTCGGCCGCACTAACCCAGACCAGGCCGTTCAGCACCGCAACGCCGAACAGGGCGATAAAGCCGACGCCGGCCGAAATACTGAACGGCATCTCCCGCAGCGACAGCGCAAAGATACCGCCCGACGCCGCCATCGGCACCGCCAGGAAGATCAACATCGCCAGGCGGAGCGAGCCCAGGCTGGTATGCAACAGAAGGAGAATAATCAGCAGTACAATCGGCGTAATGATGGCCAGTCGCAGACTGGCGGACTTCAGGTTCTCAAAGTCGCCTCCCCAGCGCACTTCGTACCCGGCCGGAACCTTTACTTCTTCGGCTACAGCCCGCTGCGCCTCGTTGACGAACGAGGCCACGTCGCGGCCGCGGACGTTCGCCGAAACAAACGTGCGGCGGCGGCTCGATTCATGCTCGATATTCGGCGGCGTCTCCTCCAGCGTGATCTCGGCCAGCTCGCCCAGCGGCACCGTTTCGTCGCCGACCTTCGCCACCGGCAACTCCTCCAGCAGCGTCAGACTTTCCCGCCAGGGCGCCGGGATCCGCACCACAATCGGGTAACGGGCCCGACCTTCGAACACCTGGCCTGCCTGGTAACCGCCCATCGTGGCCACCACATCGAGCACGGTCTGCGCGTCGACGCCGTACCGGGCCAGTCGATCGGGCCGCGTGCGGATCGTCAAAGTCGAAAGATTGGCCTGGAGGTCGGCCTTCACATCGACCGCGCCGGGGATTTTTCGCAGGACGGCTTCGATCTGCTTGCCAGTCGTTGCCAGCTGCGCCAGGTCGTCGCCGTAAAGCAGCACGGCCACATCCGCTTTGACGCCGGCGACCAGCTCGTCGACCCGCATTTCGATCGGCTGGGTAAAGCCAAACGCCACGCCGGGAACGTTTTCGTCCAGCACCGCGGACATCTGTTCGATCAGTTCGTCCCGTGACTTGTGCTCGGGCCAGTCGTGCATCGGCTTGAGCAGCACCCAGACATCGGTCTGGTGGACGCCCATCACATCGTTGGCGATCTCGGGGCGGCCCGTCTTGCTGTAGACCGTGCGGACCTCGGGAAACTCCATCAGCAGGTTCTCAATCTGCGTCGACATTTCAATGGAGCCTTCCAGCGTGGCGCTTGGCAGCCGCACCGCTTCGATCAGCAGGTCGCCCTCTTCCAGCCGCGGCATAAACTCGGCGCCCAGGTTCATACCGACAGGGATACTGCCGGCAAATATGGTCAGGGCGACCGCCACCGTCACTACCGGATGGAAGATGGCCATGTCCACGATCGGTTCGTAAATCTTTTTCACCAGGCGAATGAACCAGACGTCTTTTTCATCCATCTTTTTCGGCAGCACCATCGCGGCCATCGCCGGCATGAACACCAGCGACAGCACCAGCGATCCGGCCAAAGCAAACAGCACGGTCAGCGCCATGGGACGAAAGAGCTTCCCTTCCGTCCCTTCCAGCAGCAGGATCGGCAGGAACACTACAGCGATAATCAGCTCGCCGAACATGGTCGGTTTGCGGACTTCGATCGCCGCATCGCGGATCACCTCGACATGCGATTTTTTCCCGTTGTTGTGCGACAGCCGGCGGATGCAGTTCTCGATCATGATGACCGAGCTGTCGACGATCAGGCCGAAATCGATCGCCCCCAGGCTCATCAGGCTGGCCGTTACGCCGGTTAGCGACATGATGTTGGCGGCGAACAGCATCGACAGGGGAATGGCCAGCGCCACGATCACCCCCGCCCGCAAACTGCCCAGCATCACCAGCAACACCACGATCACCAGCATGCCGCCTTCGGTCAGGTTGGTGAGCACCGTTTTCAGCGTGCGTCCAATCAGGGCGGCCCGGTCATACGTGATCTCAATCCAGACGCCTTCGGGCAAGACGGCCTGGATCGCATGCAAGCGTTCTTTGGCGTCGGCGACGACCACCCGGGAGTTCTCGCCAATCAGCATCATCACCAGGCCGGTGACCGCTTCGCCGCGACCTTCCCGCGTGACGGCGCCTTGCCGCGTCATGGGAGCGATCACCACCTCGGCGATGTCGCCGATCAGGATCGGGTTGCCGTTCGCTTCCCGCCGCACGACGACCGCTTTGATATCGTCGATCGTCTGCAGCAGGGCGACGCCGCGGATAAATCGCTGCTCGCCGTTATGCACCACATAACCGCCGCCGGCGGTCGCATTGTTGTTCTGGAGCCGCTCAAACAGGACGTCCATGGAGACGCCATAACTGGCCAGACGATCCGGATCAGGCTGCACTTCGAACGTCTTGTAAAAACCGCCATGGGTATTGATCTCCGTGACGCCCCGCACCTCGCGGAGCTTGGGGGCGATCTCCCATTCCAGCAACGTACGCAGCTCCATCGGCGAATGCCGGTCGCTGCGGACTTCAAACTGAAGCACTTCGCCCAGCGCTGTGGTGAGCGGCCCGATTGCCGGTTCTCCATAACCTGCGGGGATGTTACTCGCGGCGTCGCGCAGGCGTTCCGAGACCAGCTGCCTGGCCCAGTAGACCTCTGTCCCTTCTTGAAACACGATCGTGACGACCGAGATGCCAAACTTCGACACGCTGCGGATCTCTTCCACATTGGGCAGTCCGCCCATGACCGTTTCCACCGGGTAGGTCACGTAACGCTCCACCTCCACCGGCGACAATGAACCGGCGTCGGTAACAACCTGCACCTGGACGTTCGTCATGTCTGGCACGGCATCGATCGGCAGATTCAAAGCCGAGTAGACGCCGGCCGCCGCCATCAGCGCGACCAGAATCAGCACCAGCCCGCGGTGGCTCAACGAGAATTCAATCAGGGGAGTCAGCATCAGCAGTGCAATCTAAAAGGCAAGCAAAGACAAATGATCCGTCGCTTCGCCTGTCGCCGAAGACGAGGACTGTGAAATAAAATTCTGCGTGGCTGGTAATCACCGCAGGCTGGCCGCTCCTGCCCGACCAGTTCGACGGAAGAAGCACGCAAGCGGTACAACGATTCGCGCCGCTTTTTGCCTGCGAAGCCAGTTCCGCTGCGATCCGCCATTCGCAAAACGGGCAGGCCCGCCCATTTCTACAGAAAACAGGACGCGTACTTTCCAGAAGCGAAAGTACGATTTTCTGTGCCGGCTTTAGTCGGTTTCGCCCGTCAGCAGCAGCTCGGATTTCAGCAGAAAGGCCCCCTGGTCGACGACCCTCTCGCCGGCGGTCAGACCATGGGTGATTTCAATCCAGTCGTCGGCCGAGTTGCCCGTGGTGACATCGACCTTGCGAAAGGCGCCTTCGTCCAGCTGCACAAAGACGAACTGCTCCTCTTCGTTGTGGACAACCGCCGCGGCGTGCACCGCCAGCGATTCCTGCGGCGGACCGATCGGCAGCGACACCCTGACAAACATCCCAGGCCGTAACAGGCCGGCCGCATTGTCGATACCGGCAACCAGCGGCAGGGAGTTGGTCGTGCGGGAAACCTCTCGGCCCACGTAGTGCACGATCGCCGTGAACTCCTGGTCCGGTATCGCGGGAATCAAAACCTTGACAGGAGCGCCTGGCTGCAGGGACATCGCCGCCCAGTCGTTCTCACGAATGTCGGCCGACACATACAGCGTCGAGGTATTCGCCAGCACGAACATCGTGGCGGAAGCCGTCACCCGTTCGTTGGCCGCGAGCGTGCGCATTTCGATCGTTCCCGCAAACGGCGCCCTGATTTCCAGCCGGGACAATAGCGTTGTATTTTCTGCGTCTTCCACCAGCGACTCGGAAACCAGACTGGCGTCGTTCTCGCCGGCAGCCGTCGAATCCTGCAGGCCCAGCAGCGTGGTCATCTGCCGCTGGGCGATTCGCACGCGGCGCTGAGCGTCGTCGACGGCGGCTTGCGCTTCCATCTCCGCCAGCTCGGCTTCAAAGGCGACCGCTTCGCGTACCGACCGGTACTCGGCCCGGGCGACTTCGTAATTGGAGCCTCGCTCACGCACTGTTTTACCCGCAACCGAACCATTGTCTCCCAGCGTTCGCAAATTGGCGTACAAATCGTCGGCCAGCTGGAAGCGGGAACGGGCCGACAGCAACCGCTGTCGATAGTCGCCCAGGGGACGCTGGGCAAACGCTTTCTCCAGCACGTCAATTGAGCTCTCCTGATCCAGCCCGGTGAGAAAATCGTGCAGGTTCTTTCTCAGTAACGCTTCCCGGTCCAGACGCCTTTGGGACAGCCGCAGTTCTGCTTGCCGCTGCAGCACCTCGGCGCGGGAGCCGCCGACTTCGGCGCTGCTGATTACGGCCAGCAGGTCGCCCGCCGCCACCTGATCGCCCGGTTTGACCAGCACCTCGGTCAGGATGCCGCTGACCGGCGACTTGATCTCGATATGCTGCGACTCGTTGTAGCCGATCCGCCCTGGCGCCTCGTGCACATGCTGGATCATTCGCGGGGACACGCCGGTGGACTGGATCGCCGCGGTCCGTCGTTTTCCTTCGGAAAGACGCACCACCGGCTCCTGGCCGCTGCCTTCCGTCTCTTCACCGCGAATCACGGCGTCTTCCGTTTCCGTACTCATGGAATGCACGGCAAACCAGGCCAGGCCAAGCAGGCCTAAAATCAGGATCGCCGGGACTGCCTTGCCAACGATGGAAAGGGCCAGAAAAAAGGGGCGGAGTGCAGGAGGGATATTCACCACAGGACCAAACATTCTGGGAGCGGAAACGGGGAGACACGTTGCACGGTGGCATCCCTTAAAACAAAGCACATCGCGTGCCGGACCGTTACGGACCCTGACCGACAAGACGTAAATCCCTGTGTTAATTCAACTTGCGAATCGACAGCCAGACCCCAATCCTGATCGTTGCGACCCGAGGGAAAGAATCAGTCCATGCCGATGGATAGAATCTTTCCAACTGACGGGTGATCGGCCGTTCCCAGGACTGGAGCAGCAGGCCATTGGCTTCTAAATTAGGCCCACATCTTTCAAGTCGACCCGTGTCGTTTGCCGCATCTCTTTCGTCCTGTCCCAGGAGACTCGCCATGTCCTCCCGCCCAGCCGCCACGCGCGTCACGACCATCGCTTGCATGCGGTATCAGGATGCGTCCAAGGCGATCGATTTTCTGTGCTCCGCCTTTGGCTTTGAACGGCAACTGGTCGTGCCGGGGGCAGGCAATGAGATCATGCATGCCCAGCTCACGTTCGGTAATGGGATGATCATGCTGGGGACCGATCGCGAAGACGATTTCGGCAAGCTGATGACCACGCCGACGCAGGTCGACAATCGCTGCACCCAGAGCCTGTACGTGATCGTGCAGGACGCCGACGCCCACCATGATCAGGCCGTGGCGGCAGGAGCCCAGGTGCTGGTTCCTTTAAAGGACGAAGACTACGGCGGACGCGGTTATACGTGCCGCGATCTCGAGGGGCACGTCTGGACGTTCGGTACGTACGATCCCTGGGCCGAAGTCACTCCTTCCTGACCGCCGTTGCCCACAATGCGCGTCGCTGGCGACATAATTCGCGACAAGGGCGATCCTCCGCCGCGCGCCATTCCTTACGCCGATTCCGCTGCGAAAACGCCTCGAAAGCGAGGGGAACGTGTTACAATCATCGCGAGTTGACGGCCGCCCGCGATCGGGTGTTTTCTTCTCTCCTGCTCTTTCTTGGTGACAGCGTTCCCATGCGGAAAATCGACATTTGCAAACCGGAAAATTTACCCAGAACAGTGACTGCCGCTTGCTCCCCGATCATACGACGGGCCATCCGCTGGTTCTCTGTTTTATGCGGGGTTCTGCAGCTGGCGACGATGGCGAATGCGGCCGAACCGCTCGATCCGCCGACGGCGGCCGCCAAGAAGGCCGCAGCCGAAATACGTCGGGAGGCGATCCTGCCTTCGATCGGTCCCGCCGGACGCCCCCTGCCGCTGGCCAGCCACTGGAACGTGGGAACGGTTCCCGGCACGTTCACGCCCGACCACCAGATCGAACTTTTGCAGCAAGGCAGCCACATTCTGCCCTGGATGAACTGGCCCTCCGGCGATCCCGATAGCGAGAATTTCAAAGCCTACTACGAGCGTTTGCTGGCGTACTATGCGGCCCTCGATTTGCCCATCTCGATCCGCGGCACGCAGTGGAATGCCATGCTGGTGAAGAAGTCGTATCGCGAAGGTCCCGAGGCTGACTGGGCCGGAGTGATCCTGCCCGACGGCAAGCGGCTGCCGCGACTGAGCCCGTTTGGCGCCGTGGAACCGTGGAAAGACCCGGCCGCCGTTTATGTCGATACGCCCGCCATGCGTCGCGCCCAGGAGATCTATCCCGATCCGCCGCTCGTGATCTGGGCGTCCAATAACGAAGCGCCCGATCTTCGCTGGGCCAAGCATGGCCCGCTGGAAGAACAATCGAAACGGTATCTGGAAAAGTACGGCGCCGGGCGATCCGATGACTTCAAACGGCAGGTCGTCGGCGAAGGGTGGGTGGAACGCTTTGGCGTCATGTTCCAGGCCATGCGTGCGGCCCTTGCCAGCGACGCGTGGCGAAAGAACGTGCGGTTTGTCGGCTACGGGGCATTCGGTCCTTCGCATTACGGCCGCTCGTCCGGATGGGAAGTTTACTCCCTGCATTGCGATCGCTGGACCAGCCCGGACTGGCATGTCTGGGACGGCGGCAGCCCTTCGTACTACACCCATAACTGGAACCAGAACCGCGACTACTGGGTGTTTTCGACCCAGGTCGAGGCGATGAACTGGGTCTTCATGCAGGAGGAAGCCTGGCAGGTGAACCCGAATTTCTGGTTCGAAATGTCCACCTGGGACGGCAACGAATCCAAAGCCTGGAGCCAGGGCGTCGGCGCCGCGGACGATGCGTCCCTGGTCGACGCTTCCAGCCGGCCTTTGACAGCCGGACAGCGAAAGCAGCTGGATCCGGCCGATCTGAAGAAATCGAAAACCCTGCAGTACCTGCAGCTGGGGCAGGACTATCCCCCGGCCCGACAGGCCGGCTGGGTGCAGTACGGCATGTGGATTCTGCGGCCGCGCGTGGTGCGCGAGTTCCGGGGACATGCGACCCGACTGGAGCCGATCGAACCTTACTGGCGGGAAACGGTCGCCGCCGTCGATCGCGTGTACGCGCACCCGGTGCTGGCAGACTTCTGGCGGCATGGCGAGCTGGTGGCGAATCCGGCGCACCGGCATCCCTACCAGGTGAACATCCCCGCCAAACAGCAGGACATTCCCCGCTGGTATCTGCTCGATACCAACCTGGATCCGCCCCGGCCATGGACGCTGGAAACCGAGCTGCCCGTTTTCAGTCTGGCCCTGGTCCGTGGGGAAGGACCAACGCGAGAGTGGCTTGTTTACGCCCACTCCCCGCTGCAGGATCGCAAGCAGGTCGAAGTGACCATTCCCGGACGGGGCGCCATCCAAATCGATGTCCCTCGACAGGGTGCGTTCTATCGAATCGACGCAGACGCTCTCACGCCGCAACGCATCGGCGAATAGCCAGCCGCCCGGTCTGCAGTCGCCAGGCGACGCCGGGCTCGCCTTCCGATCTGGAATCGAAATTTTATGGCAAAACCAGAACCGTCTCTCCCGCCTCCCCTGGCATGGCTGCGCGAGGATCGACGTCCCCGGGTGATCCTGCTGGGCTCGGGGGATCGACCGAACGTGATCCCCGAAGCCAAACGGCTTTTGCCAGCCATTGCGGCCCGGGCCGATGTCGTACTGGAGGATTACCTGTACGAGCAGGATCTGTCGCAGATCGACGCCGACTTTGTGGTGGTGTTCGGCGGCGACGGCTCCATGCTCCGGGCCGCCAAATTGATGGGCGATCGACAGCTGCCGACGATCGGCGTCAACCTGGGCAAGCTCGGGTTTCTGGCGGATCTGCAGCCTGATGAATTTGTGGAAGTACTGGCAAAAGTGTGCGAAGGAGAATTTCGGACCGTCGCACACCTGATGTTCCACTGCGAAGTGCGGCTGGGCGACGAAATCCTGTTCAACGAGCTGGGCCTGAACGAGGCAGCCATTCTGAACGGGCCGCCGTTTTCGATTCTGGACATCGATCTTTACGTTGACTCAGAATGGGCCACCACTTATAGTTGCGACGGTTTAATCGTGAGCACCCCGATTGGATCGACCGCGCACAACCTTTCGGCGGGCGGGCCGATCCTGCGGAAAAACCTGCAGGCGTTTGTCATTTCGCCGATCAGCCCGCATACGCTCACGATGCGACCGGTCGTAGATTCGGCTGACCGCGAGTACCAGATTGCCATCCGGGCGCCGAATGAAGCAACCTCGATCGTCGTCGACGGCCGTCCTTTATGCCGGCTGACGTGCGATCACCTGGTGCGCGTACGACGGGCCGAATCCTCGTTCCAGATGATCGAGGCGCCAGGCCGCCATTACTATCGAACCCTACGGCAAAAGCTCGGATGGAGCGGCGCCATCCATAAGGATCGTCCTGGTTAATTCGGCGTTGCACGGTTGCGACGCCGCCCCACTCCAACACTTCTACGCACGGATGCCCGACATGCTTGCCCGCCTTTGCAGCTTCCCCATTCTCTTCTGTTTCCTTTGCCTGGTCCCCGCGCTACACGCGGAAGAAACGGCCGCCGAGCGAGCCGAACGGCTCGAGGCAGCCAAGTCCCGCCTGGCCGCGCAGCAAAAGGTGCTGCTGCGATACAAATTCGTTACGGGGGAAACACTGCGCTGGAAGGTCGTGCACATCGCATCGACCGACACCAAAATCCAGGGAAACACCCAGGCGTCGCAGTCGCGCAGCACCTCGATCAAAACCTGGAAGGTTGAGCAGGTCAGCGACCAGGGCGTCGCCACGATCGTGCACTCGGTCGATCAGATTGACATGTGGCACAAAGTTTCGGACCGTCCCGAAGTACGCTACAACAGCGAAACGACCAAGACGCCGCCTCCGGGCTATGAGCAGGTCGCCAATACGGTCGGCGTGCCGCTCTCGACGTATGAAATTTCAACGACGGGCGAAATCCTGAAACGGGAAAGCGAACACGCCCAGATGAAGTTCGGCGTGGGCGATGTGACCCCGCCCCTGCCGACCGAAGCGATCTCTCTGGGCCATCGCTGGTCGGCCCCGCACGAGGTCCGCATTCGCCTGACGGACAACCGCGTACTGAATATCAAATGCCGCCAGGTTTATGAGCTGGCCGCGATCAACAACGGCCTGGCCGAGATCACGGTGGAAACGGAAATTCTCACCCCCATCAACGACGCCGCCGCCAAATCGCAGCTCATCCAGCAGATGACCAAGGGACGCCTGTATTTTGACATTTCCCAAGGCAAACTGCTGAGCAAGGAGTTCGACTGGGACGAGTCGGTGATCGGCTTCAGCGGCGCCGACAGCCTGATGCACTATCTGGCGCGCTTTACCGAGCAATTCGTCACCAGCAACCAGGCCGCCAGCAACTCGCCCATCGCCGAACGGCAAGCGACCCGCCCGTCCGTCGCCCTGGTCGCCGACGAGATCTTCATCCGCGATCGCAACGGCGAACCCAGCCTCCGCCGGTAAGCAGCAACAATATCGACTGTTTCCTCTTCCAGGAAATCAAACGTCCTCCGCCAGGCCGGCCCAATCTGGGACCGGCCTGCGTCGCTTTTCCTTCTGGAGAACGGGGACTCTTCCCCGTTCCCGATAGCGGGGAGGAAGCAGCGCCGGCGTCGCAGGAAACGGCGCAGGCGTGAGCGTCTCGAAGGTGGAGGAAACATTTCAACCGCTCGGCAGCGAACGCCAGCGATTGTTTTTCGCTCACCCATTTCGGCGATAGCCGACGTTTACACGTGGCGAAGTCGAGACTTTCCGCCGACTACGAAACCTCTGCCTGGCTTGCCGTGCTGCTTTCGACAGGCGTCGGCGGGCGAATGAGGTACAGCAGTCCTGAGACGCCGACCTCGGCCAGCAGCGAAGCCAGCCGCATCAGCACGGCCGAAACGATCGCGGCGACGCTGCCAAATTGCACACCGATCAGCGTGACGACGACCAGATCGCGTACGCCGAAGCCGCCGGGGATTAACGACAAAAAGCCAGCGACCGTCGCCAGCGCCATGCTGGCAATCACCAGCAGCAGGCTCTCGACCGTATACAACTGCGACAAGTCGAGCCCCGGCGTCGCCCTCAGGGCGGTCCACAGGCTGAGTCCCATCACGCACCAGCCGGCGCCGTCGATCAGCCAGCCCTCCAGCATCAGCCGCCACGTAATCCCGTCGAGCGCTTCGTCGATCTTGGGGTTCGCTTTCTTCACACGGAGCAGCTTCACCACCCGTTTGAAAATCGGCGGCGCCGTCGGCACGCCAGCCAGCGCCATCAGCCCCAGGGCGATCAGCATCAGGCCTGTATGCTCATGAAAGATTCCCGCCAGAATGGCGGTCGCCACCAGGGCCCCGGCCGCCATCATGGTGAGCGTTTCCACAAACACGCTGACCGCCGCCACGACCGGATCGACCCGATCACTGGCGATCGCCGCACTGCGCAGCACCACCACCATCGCCTTGCCCGGCACGTACTTGCCCAGCTGGCTCAGGTAAAAAGCTCGAAGCGATTCCCAGAAGGCGGGCCGCTGGCCCATCGCCCACAACGTGCGATGCCAGAAGAAGCAGGCCGGCGCCATGCCCAGCAGATAGAGCGAACCGCACGCGGCGAACCATCCCCAGTGGATGTCGGCCAGCGATATCTTTTGCTCCCGGAACTGGTCCAGTGAAACCCAGACGGCCCGGCCAATACCGACCGCCACGACCAGCAGTATCACCAGTTTGGCGGCGAAAACGGCCCAGCGTTTCCAGAGAAAGGGAGTCGAATCAGCGGCCACAGAGATTTACGCTCACAGGAAGAAGAAAACCAGGGAAACAGCATCAGGCGCAAGGCGTCCCACCGGCATTGTCGCCGCATCGCCGCCAGCCGACAAGACGAATCGGCCCGCGAAACGGGTGCTCCATCTCTATCGTCTCGATCGGATTGCATCCCACAAAAGCCCGTCGCGGAGCCTGCGTCGTGGTGGCGTGATTTCCAGCGGTAGGATACTCTGCAAAGATCGAACGACCACGACGGTTTGCGTTTTTCCTGATGAGCGACTTTATGACTGGATACCATGCCCTGATCACCGGCGGCGCCGGATTTATTGGCAGCCACCTGGCCGAACGCCTGCTGCAGCAGGGTTGCCGCGTGACGGTGCTCGACGATCTTTCGACCGGCGATTACGCCAATGTGGCCCGGCTAGAAGAGCTGTCGGAAATGACGCTGGTGATCGATACCGTGTTTAACGAGCCGCTCACCGCCGATCTGATCCGCAACTGCGATCGGGTGTTCCACCTGGCTTCGGCCGTCGGCGTCAAACTGATCATGGACCGGCCCGTCCATACGATCGAGAACATTTTTGGGGCGACCGATATCGTCCTGCGGAACTGTGCTCGCTACCGGAAGAAAGTCCTGCTGACCAGCACGAGCGAAGTCTACGGCAAAGGAGTCGCCGTGCCGTTCCGCGAGGACGACGATGTCCTCACCGGGTCCACCAGCAAGCATCGCTGGGCTTATGCCTGCGCGAAGGCCCTCGACGAATTCCTGGCCCTGGCGCACTGGCGCGAATCCCGCCTGCCAGTCTCGGTGGTGCGGCTGTTCAATACCGTCGGCCCGCGTCAATCGGGACAGTACGGCATGGTCGTGCCGCGGTTTGTCGCCGCGGCGCTGGCCGGCGAACCGCTGCAGGTCTACGGCGACGGCCTGCAGTCGCGCTGCTTTGCCCATGTCGACGATGTCGTTTCCGGGCTGATCGCCGCCATCGACCAGCCGGCCTGTTACGGCCAGGTCGTCAACATCGGCAACGACGAAGAAGTCACCATCCAGCAGCTGGCCGAACGAATCATCCAGCAAACCAACAGCAGCAGCAAGATCGTCGCCACGCCTTACGACCAGGCCTACGGCGAAGGCTTCGAAGACATGCTCCGCCGGGTGCCCTCGCTGGAAAAAGCCCAGCGTCTGCTCGGCTACGAGCCGAAGCTGAACCTGGAACGCATCATCGCCGACGTCACCGCCTGGCTGCTGGAGTCGGTCCGTCCGCCTGGATAAAAAATTTCGGCAACCGTTCCGCCAGCACGATCGAGAAGCAAGAAACCCAGCAGGACGCACGCCATGAAATTTTCCGTCTACATCGCCGTGAGTCTCGATGGCTTCATCGCCCGGGAAGATGGCCGCCTGGATTGGCTGCCGGGAGCGGAGCCTGATTCTCCCCCGGACGTGGTTGCAGAAAACGGTGAAGCGGCAGAGGACTACGGCTTCCATGCATTCATGGAGACGGTCGATGTGCTGGTGATGGGCCGCAAGACGTTTGAGAAAGTGCTGAGCCTGGGAGCCTGGCATTACGGCGACACGCGCGTCATTGTCCTGTCCAGCAGCCCGGTTACGATTCCGCCGAAACTGGCCGCGACCGTCGAGCACCGCTCCAGTTCCCCCAGCCGCCTGAAAGAAGAGCTGACGGCAGCCGGCGTACAGCATGCTTATGTGGACGGCGGCGTCACGATCCAGCGATTCCTGAAAGCCGGCCTGGTCGACCAGCTGATCATCACCCGCATTCCCGTACTCATCGGCAACGGCATTCCCCTGTTTGGACCGCTGGAGCAGGACATTCCGCTCCGCCACCGGGCGACACTGCAGTTTCCCAGTGGCTTTGTCCAGAGTCGCTACGAAATCGCCTGATGAAGGATGTCAGGTTTCGCCTTAGGAACGTGCGACGAATGACTGTCGGAACTCGCAAGGATTGACAGGCAGACAGGGATTCGTCGTTTCGAGGAAGAACCGACGCCGGTCAGTCGTCTTTCACTCCGTGAAAGAACGTGTCCTTTCGCGGAGCGAAAGGCGACTTTCTGCGCCTGCGATTTCGCAAAACGATCAAACCAGTTTCGACAGTGATTTCCCTCGCGTTCCTTAGTTCCGCAGGACGAATTCGAACTCCAGGTTCTCGTTGCCCAGGGTGGCGCCTTTGATGCTGCGCACGTTGTTATACGTCACGGCGATCTGATAGGTCCCCGGCTGCAGGCCATTGGCCGTGAACAGACCGTTGACCGTGTTGCCGGTCGCGACCGATTTGTTGAGGCTGTCGTAAATCTGCACAAAGGCGCCCTGGATCGAGCGGTCGTTCTGCGACACAAACACCGTCAGCGACGGCGAAGCATTCGCTACCAGGCTCGGCGACTGCCCGCCAGGAGCGTTCTGCTCCTCAGCGCTGCACGGATTCACCAGGAACAGGAGCAGCAGAACTGCGAGGGAAGAACGCATTACAGAATTCCTGATAGTACAGAGGGAAACAAACGCCGGATCGAGGCGTCGTCCGGAAGCGGCCGCAAAAAGGGAACGGCAGCTACCAACGGTAACTCCAGATACGTCGCCGATGTCGTTAATTCCGGTTAGTTTTGGGGGAGGAAGACGGTCCTTGCGAGCAACTGCAGGGAGAAGCCGAATCGTGCGGGCGGTGGAGAGCGAGGGAGCGAGAGAGCCGGGGCGGCGTCTGTGGGGATTGAGGGTAAGATTAAGAAGGGGCAAGAGTTAGAGCGGGCGGATTGTCACTTCGTCGCCGGGGAGCCAGGTGCGGTCGCCAGCGGGGAAGAGGATCAGGCAATCCGCTTGCGACAGGGTGCGCAGGTCGGCGGAGCCTTTCCAGGCTAACGGCGAGGCCGTGTTGCTAACGGCGTCGAAATGGCCGGGCCAGAAGACGGGACGATCCGATCGCTGCGCATGGTCCGCGCCGAGCGTGGCATGGCGGACAGGCAACGTCGTGGGATCGAGACCCGCGATCGCCGCGATGGCGGGCCGGGCGAACAGCTCGAAGCAGACCAGACTGCTCACTGGATTCCCCGGCAGGCCGAACACGAGCGTCCTTCGGCCCGACTCTTCCCGTACGCCAAACCATAACGGCTTGCCCGGCTTCAGACGGACTTTGTGAAAGACTTCCCGCACCCCCAGCTCACGCAGGATCGACGGCGTCAGATCCAGCACGCCGGCCGACACGCCGCCGGAAAGAAGTAACACGTCGCTTTCCAGCCCACGGGCAATGGCCGTCCGCAGCGATTCAGGATCGTCCCGCGCGACGCCCAGGTCGATCATCTGGGCGCCTGCCTGTTCGCCGGCGGCCAGCAGCATGGGGCCGTTGCTGTTGCGGATCTGGCCAGGAGCCGGCTGGTCGTCGGCCGTCAGCTCGTTCCCGGTCGCCAGCACGGACGCCTGGGGGCGAGGAAAGCAGAGCAAATTACGGCCGATCGCTTCGGCCAACAGTCCGATATCGACAGGACGCAGCCGCTTGCCGGCGGGCAGCACCTGGTCGCCGGTCCGGATGGAAAGCCCTTGCGGCATGATGTTCTGGCCCGGCTTGAACGTCGGGTCGTTGATCTCCACCTGTTCCCGCCCACCCGTCGTTCGCAGCGTGGTCCGCTCGACCATGACGACCGTATCGACCCCGGGCGGCAATGGGGCGCCGGTCATGATCCGCGTCGCCTGACCCGGGCCGACGGGCAAGGTCGGCAGCTCGCCGGCGGTGATCTGCTCCTGCACGTCGAGGACGGCCGGCTGCTGTGCGAGGTCGGCGGCCCGCAGGGCGTAGCCGTCCATCAGGGCTTTCTCATGCGGCGGCGAGTCCACATTGCTGATCGCCGCGGCCGCCAGCACCAGGCCGAGCGCCTGGTCCAGCGGCGTCATGGCCGCGGTTTTCGGCCGGGATTCATGGAGAATCTTCGCCAGGGCTTCGTCAGTCGAAAGCATGAAAGGCCCATCAGAAAGGAAAACGACCTGCCAGAGTACGGAACGCGCACTAGTTGCCAGCTGGCGTCTTCAGGTAATAAAGATCGGTGGTGGTGCGGAGCAGCAGGCCGTCGCCGGTGGCGGCGGGGGACGCCATGCAACCGGAATCGAGCTTGTTCACGGCGAGCGACTGGTACGTTCTTCCCGGGGCCAGCACGTGCGTTTCCCCTTCCAGATTGGCGACATAAATGCGGCCGTCGAGATACAACGGCGAGCCGACAAAGTTCCCGCCAAGGCGGTGCTTCCAGACGACGCTGCCGTCGTTCACATCGAGGACCGTCATCACGCCCAGGCTATCGACCAGATACAGCAGGTCGTCGACCAGCAGCGGGTTCGGCAGCTGGCGGCCCGTTTTGGAGTGGGACCAGTCGATATGGGTATCGCTCACATCGCCTTTGCCGTCGATGCGAATGGCGACGGTTCCCAGACCGCGACTGTGGGTGTCGATGATCGCCCGGCCCTGGTGGAAGATCGGCCGGATCGAAGCGTTCCACCCGCCATGGTTGCAGCGCCAGACTTCCTTGCCGGTCTTCGGTTCATAGGCGATCGTGGCGCCCGAGCTGGGGCTGATCAGCAGTTCCTTGCCGGCGACGGTGACGATGGCGGCCGTGCTGTACGCCTTTTTCTTATCGCCGTCGTCCGGCGCCGATTCGTACTTGATCTCACGATCTTTGCGCCAGACTGTTTCGCCGGTGTGCTTGTCGAGCGCGGTCAGATACTGCACATCGAAGCCGTCGTAACTGACAAACAGCAGGCCGTCGTGCACAATCGGCGAGGCGCCCGGCCCGCGGTAGTGGTCACAGGCGAAGTCCCGTCGTTCCCAGCGTTTCTCGCCGGTCTTCGTATCCAGGCAGGCCGTGCCGTACTTGCCAAAATGCACGTACACGCTGCCCTCTTCCACAAACGGCGTCGGCGACGCGTAGCTGTTAAACGCATGGCAAAAGTCGGGCGATTCATTCTCAAACAGCAGCACGTCATGTATGACCTTGCCGGAGTTTTTGTCCAGGCACACGGCGTACATGCGGGTTCCGTCTTCGGTCGCCGTGGTCAACCAGATCTGATCTTTCCACACGACCGGCGATGACCAGCCTTTGCCGTGGATGGGCGTTTTCCAGGCGACATTCTGCTGTTCGCTCCAGGTGAGCGGAGCCGTCCCCGCGGCATGGCCGTCGCCCTGGGGACCCAGGTACTGGTTCCAGTCTGCGGCCGTGGCGGAAGAGCCGAAAATCAGACAGACAAGAAGTGCAGGCAGGTATCGCATAACGCCATTGGGGGCAAAGGGAAGAAAGAGCAGACAGGCGACCGCCCACAACGCGCGGCCGCAACGTGGACGCAGACCCCGTCGACTTTCGGAATTCCTCGGTCAGTCGTCTTTTGCTCCGCAAAAGAACGCGATCTTTCACGGGGAACGCGAAGGTAATTACTGTCGATTCTGGTTGGGTTGTTTTGCGAACCAGCCGGCGCAGAAAGTACGCGTCCTTTCACGGAGTGAAAGGCGACTGTCCGGCGTCTGATCTTGCTCAGAACGACGAATCCATATCTGGCGGTGATTCTTTCCACGTTCCGAACGAGGGCCGACTTTTGGGGGCTGCGTACGCCTTACATGCTGGCCTGGCCGAACACTTTTCGCAAGGCGGTCATGCCGATCTCGCCCATCTGGAGGGCCGGGACTTGCCACAGTTGCGGGTTCATCAGTTCGATCGAGACGGTGCGGTCGTAGCCAATGGCGGCCAGCCGTTCGACGATCGGTCCCAGCGGAATGTCGCCGTCGCCCGGCAGGATGCGCTGGCTGTCGGCGGCAAACTCCCGCGGCGTATCGGCCAGGTCGCACACCTGCACATGGAACAGGTTGTCGGTCGTCAGGCAAGCAAGGTCGCTTTCCTGACTGGGCCCGACATAATAATGGAAGGCGTCCAGGCAGAGCCCCAGCCAGGGATTGCCGGTATCGGCCACCATCGCCGCTGCGGTCAGCAGGTTGTTACCGACGACGGCCTTTGCCTGGAACTCCAACGCGGCCCTTACGCCTGCCTGTTCGGCCGCCTGGGCCAGCTGCAGGAGCGATGCGGTCGCCCGATCCAGATCCTGCTGGGTCAGCGGCCCGACAACATCGCCAGCGACAACCAGCGTTTCGATGCCCAGGTCGCGACACAATTTCAGCCGCCGGTCCAGGAGGGACCAGGCTTCCTGTCGGGCTTCGCCCTGGGTGATCAGCAGGCCGCCCTGGTAGCTGGCGACGGGGGCTTTGATTTCGTTCTCTTCCAGTAGCCGTTTGACGTCGTCGAGCGAATGGTTTTCCAGGTAGGCCTCCAGCTTGGTCAGCCAGATTTCGATCGCCTCGCAATGGCCGGCGGCAAAGTCGGCCACATCGGTTTCCAGCGGCGAGTTCAAACAGCAGACCTGGCTGACAGCGAAGAGCATGGCCTTTTCATTTTCTCGAAAACGGGAGAGCGGGCGAGTCGTCGTCCTGGCGTTTGCCGTCAGGGCGAGCGGGATTATCTCCGCCGCAAGCGTGGTGCAAGCGGCGGGCAGTTGGGCGGCGGTTAGCTGACGCGGCCGCTGATATCTTCGACCACGTCGTCGATCTTGACGCGCCATTGCTCAAGCGAATCGCGATCGCGAACGGTAACCGTGTTATCGGTCATCGTCTGGCCGTCGACCGTAATGCAATACGGCGTGCCGGCTTCATCCTGCCGACGATAGCGGCGGCCGACGGCCCCTTTTTCGTCGTAGAACACGTTGAACTTCTTTTTCAGATCGCCGTAGATCCGCTGGGCCACTTCGGGCATGCCGTCTTTCTTCACCAGCGGGAATACGGCCGCTTTGATCGGCGCAATTCGCGGGTGCAGCTTCATCACCGTTCGCGACTGCAGCTTGCCGTTTTCGTCGGGGGCTTCGTCTTCCGTGTAGGCCTCGCACAGAAACGCCAGGGCGGCTCGATCAGCGCCGGCCGACGGCTCGATCACGTGCGGCGTGTACTTTTCCTTCGTCTCTTCATCGCGGTACTGCAGGTCGCGACCCGATCCACGCCAGCGGGGCTTGCCGTCGGGGCCTTTTTCCAGCTCCAGCGGATTGGTGCTGGGGTCAAGCTTTCCTTCCATGTGGCTACGGAGGTCGAAGTCGCCGCGGTGGGCGATCCCCTCCAGCTCGCCGTATTCACCCGGCGTGAGGAACGGGAAGGCGTACTCAATATCGGCCGTGCCGGTGGAGTAGTGGCTCAGCTCATCATGATGATGCTCCCGCAACCGCAGTCGGTCGCCGGCCAGGCCCAGGTCCAGGTACCACTGCATGCGGCGATCCCGCCAGTAGCGATACCAGTCAGCGGACGAATCGGGATGGCAGAAGAACTCGATCTCCATCTGCTCGAACTCGCGCGAACGAAAGGTAAAGTTCCGCGGCGTGATCTCATTGCGAAAACTCTTCCCCTGCTGGGCGATGCCAAAGGGCAGCTTCACCCGGGTGCTGTCGAGCACGTTCTTGAAGTTAACGAAGATTCCCTGGGCCGTTTCCGGACGCAAAAAGGCCGAGTCTTCCTCGGTGCCCAAAGCACCGATGATCGTTTTGAACATCAAATTGAAGTCGCGGGGATCGGTCAGCGTGCCGATCTCTTTGGCGTCGGGTCCGAGCGCCTGGGAGCGGTCTTCAATTTCCGGCAGGTCGATCAGGTCGCCGCCGATCTGCATCTGGTCAGCGTCCTTCGCGCGTAGCTTGAAGAACTTCTGGGCGCGGGCGCGGATGTCTTCTTCGATGGCGTCGATCTCGGCCACGCTGGTGACGAAAACGCGTTTTCCTTTCGCCTCGACCCAGCGTCCTTTGACCTGGTCAAAACGGTACCGCCGTTTGCTTTCGCGGCAGTCGACCATTTGATCGCAGAACAAATCGTAGTGGCCGGAAACCTTCCACACCTGGGGATGCATGATGATGGTGCAGTCGAGGCCCGTCATTTCGTACGGTTCCGGCGCGCCGGCGGGGGCGATCAGCTCGTTATGGCCGACAACCATGTCGCGCCACCAGGCTTCTTTCACGTTTCGCTTTAACTCAACGCCCAGCGGACCGTAGTCCCAGAATCCGTTCAGGCCGCCGTAAATTTCGCTCGACTGGAACAGGTATCCACGGCGTTTACAGAGCGAAACAATGTTTTCCATCGACATGGCGAAATTCAACCGTGAAGGGTTAGCGTAGGAAAAAGGTCGACCAGTAACAGGTTCCGCCGCAGCAGAAAACGCGCCGTCGGGTCGAAGTCAGATCGAGCCCGCGGATGTCAGGTCGACGAGGGCGATGCACAGGTAATGACCCAATCGGTCAGGTGGAGTTCGGGGACGAGTTCCAGTTTGTCGAGCTGGGCGGCGATCTCGATATCGTTTTCCTGGCCCAGCTCCAGCATGTTGCGGCCGCCCTGGCTGCTGCGCAGCGTCAGGGCCAGCGGGCTCAAGCCGAGCGGATCCCGGCGCAGCGCCCGCCAGGCGTCGGCGGCGATCTCGGCCTGGTCGTTGAACCGGACAGGCCCTTGCGGCGCGCCGGGCTGGTTCGCCCTGCGCTGGGCCACATCGTCGGCGATGGCGCCTGCCAGCAGGACGTCTTCCCGGGTGATCTCCCCATGGGTGCCGGCGCACACAATGGCGATCTCTTCCGCGTCGGCCAGACTATCGCACAGGGCGGAAAAATTCACAAACGCCCCTAGCAGCACCCGTCTGGCGCCGCGGCAGCGCTGCATGGCGCGGGTGCCGTTGGTCGTGGTGAACAGGATCACGGCCCCGGCGACGGAGTCATCGTCGTATTCGGTCGGCGAGTTGCCCAGGTCGAAACCCTCGATCCGCACGCCTTGCCGTTCTCCGCCCAGCAGGGCGCCAGGCGTCAGGCCGGCGAGGCGCCTGGCTTCGTCGACTTCCTGGCAGGGAATCACGGCCCGGGCTCCCGCGGCCAGCGCGTAACAGATGGTCGTCGTGGCGCGCAGCACATCGATCACGACCGCCGTGCGACCTTCAAGGTCCGCGTCGGTCGCCAGGCTGGGCAGCAGGAAAACGTCTAAACTCCGTTGCATCCGATTCGCGCTTCTGCAGGTTCGATCCGTCCGTTTCAACTGCCAGGAATATACCAGCCCGTCGAGAAACGGACCATCCGCCGTTGGCCAGGGGACGAGCAAGCGTTGCGGGAAGGGACTTCAGGTACGGACGGAGAGGGAGTTGTGGCCAACTCCACTACGTTGAAATCATGCGCTGACGAACGACGGCTTTATTTTTTGAAGCGGGCGGCCTGGCCGGTGCGGAGCGACTGGTTTGCCAGGTGGGCGGCCGCCGCACTGCGGACGCCTTGTTCGGCAGGGCAGCTGGGCGTTTTCCGCGTGCGGATGCAGTCGGTCCAGTTGGCCAGATGGTACACGGCGCCGTCGACCTCTTCAAAGAAATCGGCGCCGCGGACGCCTGTGACGCCGTCAACCCGCTCCCGGGCCGTGACCCGCTTGTGGCGCTGGGGGTGCACTTCGTAACGGCCGCGATCGCAGTACAGGGTAGCGTCGGTCCCCATGAACTCCAGCATGGAGCGGTTCCGGTGATTGACGAACGTCCCTTCAAAGTGCGCCTGGAGGTTCTGCTCGGGGTAACGAAGCAGGGTCTGCACGGTGTCGGGCGTCTCCCACAGGCCGGCGGAAGCGAACTGGTCGCCGATGCTCATGGCGACCGACGGCGCGTCGAGGTCGAGCATCCAGCTGGCCGTGTCGATCCAGTGCACCATCAGGTCGGTGAAAATGCCGCCGCCAAAATCCCAGAACCAGCGCCAGTTGCGGAAGCGGTATTCGTCAAACGGCTGGTCCGGCGCCGAGCCCAGAAACTGCTTCCACAGCACCGATTGCGGGTTGATCTTGTAATCAGGGCGGGACCAGCGTTCCTGGTTCCGATTCCACGACATTTGGATTTTGTGGATTTTCCCCAGCTCGCCGGAGCGGATGATCTCGCGGGCTTCGATCAGGTGCGGCATACTGCGCTGCTGGGTGCCCACCTGGACGATCCGCTTGTTCCGGTTCTGGGCATCGATCACGCTTTGCCCTTCCTCCAGATTATGCGTCAGCGGCTTCTCCACGTAGACATCTTTCCCGGCGTCACACGCGTCGACCGTCATCGGGGTGTGCCAATGGTCAGGCGAACCGATCAGCACCGCGTCGATATCGGAACGGTCGAGCAGCTTGCGATAGTCCGTTTCCGACAGGGCCGCCTTGTCGGCCAGTTCCAGTCCCATGTTCCGGTGGACGTCCCAGATATCGCAGACGGCAGCCAGCCGCACGCCGGGCAGTTTCCCCAGTCGCTCCATCAGGCGACGACAGCGTCCGCCGGTGCCGACACAGGCGACTTCGATCGTATCGTTGGCGGCAAACCCGCGCGCCGATTCCACCTGCGTGGACAACAGGCCGGCAGCCGCCGAAGCGGCGCCCCACTGCAGCAAACGGCGGCGGTCAAGTAGCGAAGAAAAGGCAGGCGAGGCAGTCATGGAGCAGAATCCCAGTCAGTCAGGAGTGGTGGGGCAGACGATTTTTCTGCCAGTTTAAGCCAAACGAACGGTCAGATCGACCGTTTTCAACCCGACAATCGCCAGGTCAGGCAAGACACGATACGGCTTTTTCCCGCAATGCGGGTCGCACGTTTTACTTGTCCGCCGGCAGACGTTTCTGGTCGAACATCCAGTCCCACATTTCGGCCGAGGCGTACGTGGGGACCCAGCTGCCATGGCCGACGCCTGGGTACTCGGTGTACTTGGGCGAGCCGCCTGCTTTTTTGATCGCCTCGATCATTTCCTGGCTGCGCTGGGCCGGCACAGTCTTGTCGGCGCTGCCGTGGAATGCCCAGAGCGGCGTCGATTTGAGTTTCTCGGCGTCGGCCGGATCCCAGCCGCCGCAGATCGGCACGGCGGCCGCAAACAGTTCCGGACGCTGGGCCACCGCGGCGAACGTACCGAAGCCGCCCATCGACTGCCCGGTGACGTAAATCCGCTGCTGGTCGATCGGATAGTTCTCCAGCACCGTATCGAGCGCCGCCAGGGCGACGCCGATTCGCTGCTTCCCACGGAGCAAACGCAGGCCGGCCGGCACGCCCCAGACTTCGCTCTTGGAAACGGCCGGGGCCATCACAAAGCAGGGACGCGACTGCCGCGTTTTCTCTTCGGCCAGGTAACCCGGCGCCTGGGTGTTGCCGCCGCGACCATGCAGGGCCAGCAGAAGCGGATAGCTCTTTCCGGGTTCGATTTTTTCCGGCGTCATCAGCCAGTACGCCAGTTTGACACCGTCGTCCGACTCGAACTCAAACTTCTCGAAATGCGGCGCCCGTGTCGGCGCAGGAACCTCGCCAGGTTCTGCGGCCAGCAGGCAAGTGGGGGAGAAACATAGCAGCCAGGACAGGCAGAGGAGACTTCGTCGCATCGGATTGCTCAACGGAATAGAAGGAACGCTCGCCGGGAGCCGGATCGAGAACCAGGTCCAGGAATTCGACCTGCAGATTTCGGAATTCGTCTTGGAGTATAACTGTCCCACGACAGGCCTGCAGAAGAAAAGAAGCCGGCTCCTCTTGCGGGTTGCAGGGCGATCGCTGCCTTGCCGCCCTGGAAACGCACGGCAGGATTTCTCGCGGCCCTGCTGGCTCGCCCCTCAAAGGGATGGATCGGAAACTGCAGGGAACTTTTCCTTGGCGAGCTGCGTCGAAGCCGGAGTGTTGATTTTTCCTCTTTGGTCTATGCGAGTTGACAATGGTCTCTCTGAAATCCGCCGGTCTGGCGATTGTACTTCCCTGTAGTTTTCTGCTCTGGTGCGGCGCCGCAGAGCCTCACGCCCTGCCGGACGATCCCCAGGCGGTCGTCGTCGAACTGGACTACCGGGGCGGCATGATCGCGCGGCAAACCGAGGAGCCTTACCTGAAAATCCTGGCGGACGGCACGGTCAAGCTGTCTGCTCCCTATGGCGGAACGAAGCCGCTGGAATCAAAAATCTCCGCCGAGAACCTGCAGGCCCTGCTGACGTACATTCTGGACGAGCAGAAACTGGGGGAGTTCGATTCGCAGGCGATCGCCAACGCCATTCGGGCTAAAGCGAAAGGCGGACCCGGCGGATTTAAACTGTCAGGGGCAATCATTTCCGACGCCGCCACCACGATCGTGCGGGTCCATGCCGACGGGAAATCGTACGAAGCCAAATACTATGCGCTGTCGATGCTCGCCAACGCGCATCCCGATGTGCCTCAACTGGGCCAGTTGCGGGCCGTTGAGAAGCGACTGCAGCTGGGGGCGCACATCATCCACGCGGGTGGAATCGAAGGCCTGAACCAGCGACTGGAGCAAGTGAATGCGAAACTCAAAGCCCAGTACCCCGATGCGGCCCCGCTGACCGCGGCGGATTTGACATCGGCCCAGCAGACGGTCGACGGCGGGTTACGCATGCACTTCCGCCGACACAGCACACTTCCCGGCGGTGAAAAGCAGGGGGTCAACGCCACGCTGACCGCGCCGGCCGATGGGGAGCCCGAGATCCAGGTCCTGGGATTCACCGCCAGGTCGCTGGGCCGCGGAACGCCGCTGGGCCGCGGAACGCCGCGGGACCGAGGGACGCCGCTCGATCGGGGACAAAGGATCGACTAGGCAGGTCATCGCCTGCCCGCCAGGTCATCGCCTGACGAAGTTCCTTACCGGTCGTCGGGCGGCGGATTGGTCTGCGGGAACCGGGCGGGGTATTTCCTTTGAAATGCCTTGTCAAATTCCAGCTCGTCCTGGGGATGGTTCGACAGGAACCACTTTTTGTGGTTGCGGCGATACTCTTCCCGCAGGACGGGATTGGTGAGATCTTTGGGAATGCGTAGCATCCGCGGATCCAGGCTGTCGAAGCCGGTAAACGGCGCCGCCAGTCGGTCTTGGATCAGCTGACAGTAATCGGCGTTCAGCTCGATTCCCAGGGAGCGCCGATTGAGCTGCTGGCAAACACGGAGCGTGGTGCCGCTCCCGGCGAACGGATCGACGACCATCTCATTTTCGTGCGAAGAGGCCAGCACCATTCTTTCCATCAACCCCTCCGGTTTCTGGGTGGGGTGGCCCGTTCTGCTTTCCTGGCAATAGTGAACGTGGGAAAACTCCCAGACATCGCCCGGGTTGGCGCCTCGCATGTTATTGCGCGACCGGTAATATTTTTGCGGGATGCGAACGGCATCCAGGTTGAAGGTGAAATCACGCGTCTTGGAGAAAAACAGAATGTCGTCATGCCGCGGCGAAAAACCGCGGGTGCGCCCCATTCCCTGGGTGTAATGCCAGGAGATCCAGCCGTTAAACTGAAACTGCAGATCATCTTCCAGAATCAGATAGAGTCGGGAGATGTAACGGAAGCCCATAAATACATACAGGGCGCCGGTGGGTTTCAGAATGCGGGCCGCTTCGGTCAGCCAGGCGCGCGTGAATTCCAGATATGCGTCTCGGTTCTGCGAGTCCGAAGGATTGCCATAGTTTTTTCCCAGATTATAGGGCGGGTCGGCAATCACCAGATCGACCGATCCGTCGGGAATCTCACGCAAGGCTGTCGTGCAGTCCCCGTGCTGCAGGATAGGTTCGGTCATCGTAGATTCTTCCTTGCCAGGCGTATCGGCAGGTACTGCTTGACGGAGCCGCAACGTTGACGATGGTTGTGGCTTGATGCCTTTTCTCAGGAACCCTGCGGCAAGGCGATGGGTGTGGAGTCGCTGCAATACGGGAGTGATCGTTGACTCCCCCAATGGGGCTCTTTTCTCTCGACGCTCTTCAATCGGCTGCATACTGAGGGGCTACCGGGTCGGACACCAGCCAAGTCGCCGCCTCGGGGACCGTCTCCCGTTCGCTGGGATCAGTCTGCGCCGGAAGCCCCGCGGCGTCCAGGATGTTCCGCTCGATGTTGGTGGAAATCTCATTCAGCGGAAGACGCCCCCATCGATCCAGCGAAAACGGATTCTGCAGTTCAATTCCGATCTGATCCAGCAAGAGCAGCGGATACGCCACCAGCAGCAGCACCAGGAAGGGAGTCCAGATCAGGGCTTTAAAGCTAGCACTTCTTGCGTTTAGCAAGAATTTTGGCGGTGGAAACGTGGGGTTGGTCGTTCCGTTTGGTTCGCTTCGGCGGCGGGCGTTTTGGGCCGCGTTTGTGTTTCTGAAAGGCGGATAGACGCACGTTCCCCGCCAACTCCACTAACATTTTTGATAACTGTTTCAGCGTCAAAGGCGACAGCGCTTCGCGCCATTCATCTTCCGGGATGGCGATCATCATGCCGCGCCACACCATGCTCATTTCATCCGCCATGTAGTAGAAGGAAAAATTCTTCTCAATCTTTTCCACGCCGTGCGCCGCCCGCAGCGCGGCTTTCACTACAGCCAACGCATTGAAAATCACCAGTCCCAGGCTAAAACCGAATAACGCCGCCGGCGGATAGCCCAGCGTGTTGATCTCGTTGTTGAGCGACAGTCGCAGTTCGTTGAAGGCGGCTTCAATGCTCCAGCGCGTGCGGTATGTGTCAGAGATTGTCACTGCGTCGACGTCCGCCGGCAGATTGGAAAGGATGTGAATCTCCTGTTCTCCGCCACGGCCCGATTGGAACAATTCGACGCTGATGCGGCGAGCCGGCAGCTTGGCGCCAAAGTCGTCGGTGATCAGAATGGACTGCTCGAAGACTTGGCCCGTTTCGCTTTCGCCCCGTAAAACACGGTCTCCCGTGGGCTTCCAGCGGACATTCGCGGCGTGTTGCCGAATGACGAAAAACGCTTCATTCAAGGCGATCTCTTGGAGGAACACCGACGTGCAGAAATTGCGATCGGCGACCCACACCTCGCCTGGCACCAAGCGATTGATCAACTCGATCAGCAGCGAACGCTCTTGCGCATGGCCGTCTTCCGCCAGTTCCACATCGTCGATGAGACCGAGTTGGGGGTCGAGCACCGCCAGCACCACGCCTGGCAAAGGACCGGCGGCGATGGTCCGTAACTCCTGGATGCGATGCTGCGTGGCGCCGGGATGATTGCCGTCCAGGATGCGCACGCGATAACCGGGCAACAGGCTGGGACGGGCGCTGTTCATCGGCTCGATCAGTTCCCGAAACAGCGTCGCCGTCTCGCGCACCAACGCGGCGGACACCAGCGGCTCAACGCCGTTGAGTTTGTCATAGACGCTGTTCACGGAGACGGAGATATCTTGCTTGCAAGCTTGATAAGCGGCGTTGGTGCTTTTGCGAGTTTTGGCGACCACCATGCCCATCAAATTGACCAACACCGAAAACGACAATTCCGACACCCGTTGCGACACAGCATGGTCGGCGAAGATCTGATCCAACCGATCCGGCGTCAAGGCCGCACCGAGCGCCGCTTTGGTCATGACGGGGATGGGACCCTCCTTTTCAAACCGCGCAAACACCTCGCCGAGAATCATGATACGCCTCCGAATTGCCGTAAATGGTTAGTTCTACTGCAATTATTGCAATCCGAGCCAACGCGTCACCCCACACCGCCGGGGAGGTGGTGCTAGCTTTAAAGCCCTGGAGTCCAGATTCCCACTTTATCGACGACCGCAACAGGCAGAACGGTTAGATAAAGAAACAGGAAACGCCGGATCTTGATGGAGAACACAGACGCCAGTGGAGCGCCCTTGATACGCTCACAGGCGCCAATGTGGTCAATCAGCTGAACACGCTCCTTCTCTGCCTGAATAAAAGCGAAACGGTCCAGGCTGCCGGCCTTCCTACCAGCGATCGTAGCCCGCATTGGTGCGCTGAACCAGGAGCAACGCCAGCACGACGCCGACAATTTCGCAGGGAGCGACTGCAATTCCTGAATGATACTCTGCATATTGATAAACAACCCAGGCCGCTGTTGCTATCAGACAAAAGACTATCACCCTTCCTGTCACATAGGGGGTAATCGATCCCTGAAGTTTGAATACCTCTTCCCAGAAATCCTGGCGATACATGACGGTGTCTCTCCTTCGGGGATGGCGGACTGAAAGAAATCCTCCGTGACTTCCTTCTGACTCTGTCCGCATCTGTCTGTTGGCATCTATTCGCAACGGTTCGTATGCCATTCGCCAGGCAGATCCGCAGGTTCAGCTGGCCGCATAAATCGCGCATGCTGACTTCTGCAGTATCTGAGAGACGGGGTTCCCAACCAGCCAGGGGATGCGCCAAGGCTGTCGCCGGACGCCCAGCACAATCAGGTCGGCTTCCCATCTGGCGGAATAGGGCAAAATGACCGCCTCCGCGCGCCCCACGACAAATCCGGCTTCGCAATCCATTTGGAGGAGTCGGCAGTAGGCAGCCATTTCTTTCAGATACTCTTTCGCCTTGTGCAGAGTTGGCCCTGCCGCCAGCAATCGAAACTCGGCTGAAGGAAAGAGCCTTTGATTCAAGAATTGCTTGACTGCCTTGCCCGAGGCGGCCGTACCGTCGTAGACCATCAGGATCCGGCGAAGCTCCTTCTCCTTTTCGCGAACCAGAAGTAACGGCTGCACGCCGCGGTCCAGGAACGCCACAAAGTCGCTGCAGGTTAGTTCGGTATGGCCAGGGACAAGACGACGCTCCTGTGGGGGCGGAAAACAACTCAATGTGAGGTCGTGAAACTGCGATTCCGATGGCAGCAGGTCCAGCGGGTCGCCTTTGGCCAGACGAACGTCGACCGAGATTCCCGCCTTGGTACAGGCATGCAGCAACCGCTGGCGAAGTTGCTCCTGCTGCAGCTTTCCGCACTGCAGATGAAGCTGTTCGACTCCGGTAAAAACGGGAATTTCCGTCTGTGCATTGAGCGACAGCAGGGATCGCGTATCCAGCACGGAAAGTCCTCGCAGCCTGATGCGGAGACGACTGGAGAGCGCCACCCCCAGTTCGATGACGGGCCCTTCTGCGCGGGCGCCTGGCAAGTGCAGTAGCACGCTGTTGAGCATGTGGGCTCCCTTCCTTATACCGGTGGTGCGTCCCCAGGAACGAAAAACGTTTTACGTTCTGCTTCGCTTCTGTGTCGAGTTCCTGCAGCCGCGTAGAACCCGGCGTGCAGCCTGGACCAGCCTGGACTATTGCAGCCTGAGCTCTATACTCTATCGAGATTGCCACATATTTACAATTTGATTCAACCGCTTCGAAACATTGATTTTTTCAATGCAACGGCGTTTGTGAAAGCGCCCTATTTACGGCCCGGACGCCCCCCTGAATGTCTTGTTGCATGGGGATGTTCCGCGGTGCTGTTGGCGGTCCGCTCCCAACTGGCGATATCCTGAATGCTATTGCCGCTCTCGTTTCTGCAAGGGAAGCGCGTGTTGCATGACTGGACCAAACGATGAGAAAATCCTTCCGAGTCAACCTGGCGTACGATCCGATTTGCGAGTCTCGTTATGACGGAAAAACTTCAGGACTTGAACTTCCTCCATCTGTTTTACTTTTGGACGGTCGTTCGAAACGGAGGCATCTCGGCGGCCTGTGAATCACTGCATCTTACCCAGCCAACGATCAGTACGCAGATCCGTAAACTTGAGAAGTCGCTCAAGCAGAAACTGTTTGACCGCTCCGGCCGGGAGCTGGTGCTAACCGATGTGGGAAAGATGGTCTTTGAGTATGCCGAGGATATGTTCTCGGTTGGACGCGAAATGCTGGGAGCCTTGCGCGGACTTCCTACGGATCGTTCCCTGAAGTTGATGGTCGGCATTCCGATGGTGATGCCGAAGCTGATTGTTTATCGGCTGCTGGAAACGGTACTGCACTTTCCCAACAGCGTGCAGATTGTTGTCCATGAGGCGCCGCTGGAGATTCTGATCGCTGATCTGGCCCAGCATCGTTACGATGTGATTCTGTCCGATGCGCCGCTCCCTTCGCGCGCCACGCCGCGCAGCTTCAGTCACTATCTGGGCAGCAGCGGCGTGGCGATCTGTGCAACGCGGGAACTGGCGGGACGCCTGGCCCGGCGGTTTCCCGATTCGCTCGACGGCGTGCCGATGCTCTTGCCGACCGCCAACACGGAGTTGCGCCGGGGCATCGATCGCTGGTTTGACGAGCGCGGTTTCGCGCCGCGGATTGTCGGCGAGTTTGACGATAGCGCCCTGATCAAAGAATTCGGCGGAGCAGGGGCCGGTGTCTTTCCCACGCCGACCGCCGTGCTCCCGCAAGTAAAAAGACAGTACGACGTGCAGCTGCTGGGCTATCTGGAAGAAGTCAAACTCCACTACTACGCCATCACTCTGGAACGGAAGATGACGCATCCCGCCGTCGTCGCCATCTCGCAAGCCGCCAAAGAAGGTCTTCTCGACGGCGGCAACGATAAATAGCCGTTTTCTGTGGTTACTGCCCGCCTGGGCGTCGACTCTGAACGGCAGGGCTCGCAGGTCCGCACGCTCTGCTAGTTCCGGCTCTCTCCGATGGCTGCGGGGCCCGGCGGCCAGCCGAGCGAGGGCAACTGGGCTGGCGTTTCCTCCCGAAAATCTCTATTCCGTTTCTCTCCGCTTTGCCGCGGTCCACGCGATTAGTCTGCGCTGACGAAAGGCGCCGCCCCGGGACGGGAACCTGCGACCCTCCTAATCCCAAGCTTCGGTATGGCATTTGCTTATCAAGGCAGGGCTGGCGGGATCGAAATCCGCCTGTCATCGCCTGGGAAGGCGAAGCGGGACGTTCTGCCACGGCTGAATTGTTGCTGGCGGGTAGAGAGAAGGCGGTAGTGGGGCGGACCGTTGGTGCGACCTGAAACCCGAACCAGGGAACTTGAAGTGGAGCGCGATCGCCACATCGCGAGCGGCGGACATGACGAAAGACCTGTACAAAGACGGCAAGATAATGATTGTCGACGATGAGCGCACAAACGTCCTGATCGCCGAGCGGTATCTGCATCTTCAGGGTTTTGAAAACACGCTCAGCACGACCGACCCCTCGCAAGCGCTGGAGATGCTACGCACCGATCTGCCCGACGTGCTGCTGCTGGATATCATGATGCCAGAGATCAGCGGGCTGGACATTCTGCGCTGGATCAGGAATGAATCCAAGCGCACCCAGGTGATTGTTCTGACCGCATCCATGGAAAGCGACACGCAGCGCGAAGCGCTCGCCCTGGGCGCCGCGGACTACCGTTACAAACCCGTGGATTTTACGGAATTGCTGCTCCGGGTTCGTCATTCGCTGATGGTCAGTTGCTATCTCCGGCGTCTGGCCCAGCAGGTTGAAGCCGACGCCGGGCCGGCAGTTGCTGTGCCTTTGACCACGTCGGAAATCATCCTGCGGTTGTCACAGTCGGCCGAATTTCTCGATGGAAATGCCGGCGGTCACGTGCGCCGGGTAGGGCGATACGCGCGGCTTACAGGCGAGCAGTTTGGCTGGGACGCTGCCGAACTCGAATTGCTGGAACAGGCTGTTCAGCTGCACGATATTGGAAAAATTGGAATTTCGGACTCCATTCTGCTCAAACCTGGTCGGGTGCTGGGCGAAGAATTCAGTATGATCCGCGCACACGGCGGCTTTGGAAACCAGACGCTCGGACGTTTGCCGGAAACCGAAAGCCAGGTAGTCCGCAACCACACCCGACTGGGAGAGAAACTGCTTTCGCAATCGGAGACCCCGCTCTTCCAGACGGCGCGACAGATTGCGTTGACGCATCATGAGCGGTGGGACGGCGGCGGCTACCCCCAGGGGCTTGCCGGCGCCCAGATACCTCTCGCCGGACGCATTGCCGCCGTAGCGGATGGGTTTGACATGCTGCGCAGCGAAGGTCCGGGAAAAAGTCCGTGCTCTTTGGACCGATGCCGCGATATTCTGGATCGCGAGCGAGGCCAGCAGTTTGACCCGCAATGCGTCGACGCGTTCTTTGACTGCTGGGATGACGTCCTGTCGGACGAGACGTAAATCTCCCGCTGGCTTCTGGCGCCTTTCCGAAACCATCCCGCTGGCGGGCGCCTCTGTACTTGCCTTGATCTGGAGTCCCCCGGTAACGCACGCAGCGATACGACTCCTGCTGACACGGTGGTAGTCGGTTCTCTTTACCGGGTGTGCTACACTCTCAAAGCGGGGGGGCGACTCTCGCGCGCCGTTCGGAATCAAACCATGACTTGAGGTGCAGCTTGCTGAACTGGTTTCATCGCCCATCGGCGGACGAAGTGGTCCAGGCGGTGCAAGAGCAACTTGCTGCGGCCTGCCAGAAGAACCTGCTTTCGCTGACGCTTTATGGCGAACACCGCGTCGCCCGCAGGGTGCGCGTGCGGCTGTTGATTGTCCTCCGGGAACTGGATTTACCGGCGCTCCGCACGCTGTCGGAGACGTTCGCCGGCGCCTGGTGGCGTTCGTATGTTTCTCCCATGATATTAAGCCAGGCCGAGTTGCACGCTTCGACCGATGTTTTCCCGGTCACTTTCAGCGATATGCAGCGCGACTATCGCGTGCTCTCCGGGGAAGATGTGCTGGCAGAACTGATCGTCCCCCGGAGCCACTTGCGCTGGCGGTGTGAGCAGGAATTCAAGAACCTGCTGTTGCGGATGCAGCGTGCTTACCTGCTGCAGGGTGCTCGGCCTCGCCGTTTGCTGCCGTTGCTGCTTGCCAGTTTCGCCACGTATCGCAAGACGCTGCGATGGGCCTTCTCGCTGGTTTCTTCCGTCGATCAGGAAAAAAGGGAAGCAGCGCAGCCAGCGTCGGCGCCGCCAGGACTCTCGTCCCTCAGGCCAGCCCCGACAGCGAGCGACGACGCGGTATTGGCCCAGGCCGCCGCAGCCTGGAACCTGGACCCGGTCGTGCTGGACCGGATGGCGGACGCCGCTGCAGGACGCACTCGCCCGGCTCCGGAAGCCATTCGCAGCCTGTTCGTCGAGTTCCTCTACGTGGTGCATCAAACGGCCGCCGTGGTGGACCAGTTGCCGGACAAACCCGCGATGCAGGATATCCAGGAGCAATCCCCATGACCGAGCATTTTATTCGATACTGCTCCTGCGGGGCCCAGCTTCCGGCCGCTGCGGAACAAAAGCGAGGCATGCTGTTTTGTGCGGAATGTGGCCGCACAACTCCCGCCCAGGCAGAAGACGAAGCGAGCGACGCTTCGACCGACCGGTCGTCGGCGGAGGCCGCAGCGATGTCGTTCGACGGGGCTCGAAAACCTTCGTTTCCCTGTCCGGCCTGCAACTATCCCATGGCGGAAGGTAGTGTGGTGTGCGTCGACTGCGGTTACCACAAGCGGCTGGGGCATCGGCTGAAAACGGTGGACAACGTTGCCAGAGATCGTTCCAAACTGAAGCTAGCGATCGGCCTGATACCTTCCTGCCTGGCGTTTATCGGGGCGTCGTACTTTGTACAACAAGGTCTCGATGGCGTGCAGTTCCTGCAGCTGTTCTTCGTCATGTTCTTGATGGTGGGACTGGGAGTGCTGCTGGCGCGGAAGCTGGCTCTGGATACGGACTACTTCAATTACGCCGCCATGGCGATGATGGTGGGCGTGGGTTCCGTTCGGGTGTACTGCTCGCTGATGGAAGGGAAAACCAAGGTGGCCTTCCTGGTGTTGGGAATGACCATTTCGCTCTGCGTTTTTCTGCTGGCGCGGACCGAATCCGAGAACGAAGCCAGCGAAGGCTTTATTGATTCCCAAGGCGGCCTCTCCTGGTGGATGTACCTGGGCATGTTCGGTTCGGCTGCCCTGCTGCTGGGAGCCGTGTTCTTCGTGCCGGTCGTTCGCGACTATGGCGCCCAGGTCGGTTACCTGGGAAGTGCGGCTGCCGGCCTGCTGACGGCCAATTTCTTGAATATGCTGCCGGTCAGCGGCAACGGCGATGGCGGTTTCTTTTCCAGCTGCAGTAGCAGTAGCTGCAGCAGTGGTTGCGGCGGCGGCGGTTGTGGGGGAGGAGGTTGCGGCGGATGCGGCTCGTAGGACTCGGTTATCGCGACTCCCTGGCGCCGTGGCTGCAGCAGCAACCGGCGGAAGTGGGCTGCCTGGAAATAACGGCCGAACATTTCTTTGACGGCGGCCTGGACCGACTGCGGCAACTGGCTGGTCGTTACCCTTTATATGTGCATGGACTGGGGCTGTCGCTGGGCGCCCCCGGTCCGTTGGATCCGGCGGCGGTGAAGCAGTTCGTCCAGGTCGCCCAGGCCGCCGACGCCCGCTGGGTCAGCGAACATGTGGCATTCACGCGGACCGCCGACGTCGACCTGGGCCATTTGAATCCGATCCCCCTCAGCCGCACTTCGCTGCAGGTGATGGTCGATCACGCCCTGGAACTGGCCGACGCCTGTGGGCGGCTGCTGCTGCTGGAGAACGTAACCTCGGAATTCCAGATAGCAGGCGGCCTGCAGGAAACGGACTTCCTGAACCAGTTATGCGACCAGGCAAAATGCGGCCTGCTGCTGGACGTGACGAACCTGTGGATCAACAGCCGCAATCACCGCTTCGATCCGCTGGCCTGGCTGCGGGAGTTGGAGCCGGCGACCGTGCGGCAACTGCATATTGTAGGATACTCGCAGCGAGGCGATCATTATGTTGATCATCATTCGGCTGTGATCCAGCCCCAACTGATGGAGTTGCTGACCGCCGTACTGGAGTACGGCGCGGTAGAATCGATCATTCTGGAACGGGACGAACGCCTGGACCAGATCGCCGAGATAACCCACGAACTGACGCGACTGGAGCAGGCCAGCCATGCCGCACGATCTCACCACGGCGCTAGGTCTGCTGCTCAGCAATCGTGAGCTGCGGCGCCGGTTGCGCGAAGCGCCGGCCGAAGTCGCCTGCGAGCTGGGGCTGTCCGGTCCCGAGGAAGAAGCCCTGCGGCAAATCGACCTGGACGGCCTGGAACGGCAGGCGGCCGCCCTGCTGGGGAAGCGCTGGTGGGAAGTCGGCAAGCTGCTGCCGCTGACGATCGCCGCGCTTGGTTCCGAGGCGCGGGAGGTGTTTGAGTTCTACGCGACCCGGCGTTGGCCCGATGGTCATCGCCGGCACGCAGTCGATGCGGTGGAATTCCTGGCGTTCCTCAAGCAGAACGGGCTGCCGGCCGTTTCCACCGCCGAAGCCCGTCGGGTGCGCCGTTTGTCTCGCGGCCAGGGAGGGTAGCCTCTTGTTTTCCCGCATCCTGCTTCCTCTTTTATCTTGCCCGGTTGATGAGTGGCTATGTGTGACTTATGCCGGCAGCGTCGCTCTGCCCGAACCTGTCAGCCAGAGGAATTGTCTTACTCCGCGGCGCAGGACGTTCATGGCCGAGGGCGATTCTTGAGGAGACGTTGATGACGTTATTTCGATTTCCTGTGCTGGTCTGGCGCGACCTGGAGGGTCTGTACAACGCGTCCGTCGTAGAATGGGCGCCGGACTCGATCGGGGTCGACACCAAACCATCCGGCGCGCTGAAACAGATCAAACGCTGGCTGGAATGGCGGGTCGAACTTTACGCCTCGGTGATGGAGCCCGACTTTCTGGAGCCGCGACTGCAGCAGGTCGACGTAACCGTGCGGCCGCGATACCGGGAAGAGGACCGCGTTTTCCCCAGCGAAGAACAAATCGAGCTCCGCGTCGTTTGCGTGCTGGGACGCCAGGCCAGCGGCATGCTCTGTTGTTCCCTGCCGATGTTTGGCCTGGTGTTCTATTACTACCAGGAATCGTCGCTCAAGCGACTGGTCGTTGAGCGGGTGCGCTCGCAGTTGGCGGAATGCACTCCGGCCGAGGTCGCCAGCTACCTGCCGCCGGCCGAGTTCCACCTGGACCAGGTCTCCGTCCGTGGACCAGGCAAGGCGGCGTCGGCCATGCCCGAACAACGCAACAAATCGCTCCAGCAGGTGGCCGAGCCGCTGGGTCGCACCGATGTGAAGAAGCGGTTCACGCCGGCCTGGCAGCGCGAGGAAGAACTGCGCGACCTGGTCCAGCGACTCTCCCAGGAACGAGTCAACGTGCTGCTGCTGGGCGAACACGGCGTGGGGAAAACGACCCTGCTGGCGGCCGCGGTGCGCACCCTCGAGCGAAAAGCCGACGCCAAAGAACATCGCCAGGAGAACCGCCCTCGCCTGAGACACTGGCTGACCAGCGGGCCGCGACTGATTGCCGGGATGAAATATCTGGGCCAGTGGGAGCAGCGGTGCGAAGAAATCATCGCGGAACTTTCCAGCTTCGACGGCGTACTGTGCGTCGAGAGCCTGCTAGACCTGGTCCGGCACGGCGGTCGCGAAGCGAGCGACAGTATCGCCGCTTTCTTTCTCCCTTTCCTCGCCAGCGGCGAACTGCGGATGACCGCCGAAGCGACTCCCAGCGAGCTGGATGCGTGCCGCCGTTTGCTACCTGGCTTTGCCGACCTGTTTCAAACCCTGCGTCTGCACTCCATGCCGCCGGACCGTGTGCGGCAAGCGCTGCAGCAAATGTCGGAAAGCGAATCCCGCAACCTGAAGATCGAAGTTCAAGAAGGCGCCATCGAAACCGTCAGCCGCCTGTTCCAGCGTTTCATCCCCTACCAGGCGTTGCCCGGCAAGGCGGCCCCGTTCCTCACCAACCTGATGTCCCAGGCAAAGCAGGAGGAACAGAAACAGGTCGACCCGGCCGCGGTGCTGGATGAATTTGTCCGCCAGACCGGGCTGCCGGAACTGTTCCTGCGCGACGATCTGCTGCTGAAAACCGACGAATTGCTGGCTGAGTTTGAAGCGGAAGTGATCGGCCAGACCGCCGCCTGCCGGGCCGCCTCGCAGCTGACGGCCGCCTTTAAAGCGGGCCTCAACGACCCGCAGCGGCCCGTTGGCGTGCTGCTGTTCTGCGGTCCGACCGGCGTTGGCAAAACGGAAATGGCGAAGACTCTGTCCCGCTACCTGTTTGGTCATGGCGCCCAGGGCGATCGACTGATTCGCCTGGACATGAGCGAGTACTCCGGCTGGGATGCGGCCGATCGCCTCATTACCAAACCGGACCGCACGCCCAGTGAGTTCCTACACAAGGTCAGAGCGCAACCTTTTGTGGTGGTGTTGCTGGACGAGATTGAGAAAGCCCATCCTGATGTGTTCGATCTGCTGATTGGCCTGCTGGATGAAGGCCGCTTGACCGACCGTTTTGGCCGCACCACCAGCTTCTGTAGCGCGATCATTATTATGACGTCCAACCTGGGCGTCTCCCGCACCGGGGCCATCGGCTTCGATTCCAGCGGTTCCGACGCCTTTGAGAAAGAGGTCCGTACGTTCTTCCGGCCCGAATTTTTTAACCGGATCGACGAGGTCGTCCCGTTTGAACCGCTCCGCCGGGAAGACTGCCGATTAATCGTGGAAAAACAGTTACGTGATCTGTCGCAACGGGAAGGGCTCGCGGCAAAGCGGCTGCAGCTGCGCTGGACAGAACAGGTCGTCGATCTACTGACCGAGACCGGTTTCGACCCGCGATACGGAGCCCGCCCCCTGCAGCGCGAGCTGGAAGTGCGAGTGACGGCGCCCCTGTCGCGGTTCCTGGTCGGCCAGCGAGATTCGGCAGCAACCGAGCTCGAGCTCCGCGTGGTCGATCAACAGGTTCAGGTTCGCTGGTGCTGAAATTTCCCCTGACCCGCAACATGGGAGCTTCGAACGCCTTAAAGCTGCTCCCGGGAGGGATCTCGAGGTTGTATTCACTTTGGTTGATTGGTAGGATAGCCCCGGAAAGATCTACGTTCTCCACGACGTTCGATCCCGCCATCCTCGCCTTGTGAATCGCCTACCAGAGGAGACCTTGCGTGCCGCGTACTCTTGTATTTGCCGCTGCAGCCCTACTGTTTACTGCCGCCACGGCGTCCGCTAACGAGCTCTCTACGTTCCCTGGTTTGTGGATCGACAATGTCGACGCCCAGACGACGGGCGTCTGGAAGGAATCCAAAAGCGTTCGTCCTTATATCGGCTCTGAGTACCTGGCCAGCGACGATCCCGAGGCCGTGATTCGCTATCGTTTTACTCTGCCCAAAGACGCCGACTATCACCTGTTACTCTCCTATAGTGCAGGCAGCAACCGGGCCTCGAATGTGCCGGTCCTGTTTACGACTGCCGAGGGACCGCAGGAATTGGCGCTCAACCAGAAAGTCAACCCAACCGATCTGCTGGGTTTCCAGCGATTGGGGGAATTCCCGTTAAAAGCGGGCGAGTTTACCATCGAAGTCGCCGGCCGCGGCGCCAACGGCTATATCATTGCCGACGCAGCCTGGCTGCTGACCACGACGGAACTGGAAGCCGCCAAAAAGCTGGCCAAAACCAAACCGCCCGCCGTCGCTTCCAAAGCGGCCAATGCGCCGGAACCGCCTCCGGAACCGGCCCCGCCGTTTAACCGGCCGGCGTCCGCCAGCCAGTTCGCTACGATGACCTCGGACCAGTTGGACGAACTGCTGGCCCAGCATCTGGGGCCGATCGCCGATGATCAACTGATCGACGATCCGACTTTTTTGCGAAGGGCTTCGCTCGATCTGCTCGGCCGCCAGCCCACGGTCGAGGAGTTGGAGTCTTTTATCGATTCCAAAGACCCCAATCGCCGCCAGGTCGCCGTCGATCGCATGTTAGACTCGCCGGATTTTGGGTCAAACTGGTCCAACTACTGGTGCGATACGATCGCTGCGCGGCAGCAGGAACCGGAACTAACCTTCCACGATTATCGTCCCTTCAAGGCATGGCTGGCGGAACAGCTCAACCAGGGCCAGGGCTGGGATGAAACGGTCTACCAGATGCTGACCGCCAACGGCAAAGTGGGGGACGCGCCCGAGGCGACCTTCATCGGTTTCCATCAGGGGAACTCGCATCGTCTGGCTGGCGAAACCAGCCGCGTTTTCTTGAGCGTGCAAATCCACTGCGCTGAGTGCCACGACCATCCGTTCATTGACATGCCGCAGGAAACGTTCCACGGCATGGCGGCATTCTTTGCCCGGACCGACGCCAAGATCGCCCAACTGGACAGTCGCCAGATCGAGGTCAAAAGCAAAACCAAAGGCGAGCACACCATCGCCGGCAAAAAAGGGGAGATTCTCCCCACGGCATTTGACAACCAGCCCTTGCCTGCCGACCAGTCGGACATCGCCCGGCGATCGGCCCTGGCCCGCTGGATCACGGCGCCGGAAAACAGCTACTTTGCCGCCTCGCACGTCAACCGGGTCTGGTCCCGTCTGATGGGCGTCGGATTTTACGATCCGGTCGACAACATGGGCGAAGATTCCGACCCGATCTACGACGACGTGCTGGCCGCGGTCTCGGGTCACCTTGTCGCTTCCCAGTACAATCCTAAATCCGTGATGCGACTGATTATCGGCTCCCGCGCTTACCGCCGCCGACTGGACGAATCGGCCAAAGAACCGCTGACCGCGGCCGTCACCAAGCAGATTCGCGGCGACGAGGTCTTCGATTCGCTGGCGACCGCGATCGCGCTGCCGAACTTTACGCCCGAACGGGAGAAAAAATCGGCGGCCGTTCGGTTTCCGCCGCCGCCCAAGAGCACGCGGGATCTGGTCAACGAGGCCTTCGGATACGATCCGTCGTTCCGGGACCAGGATATCCCGCGAACCATGACCCAGGCGATGTTCCTGATGAACAACCCCCAGGTGCAGGACCAGATCAACGCCCAGGCGGACAGCGGCACGTTCCTGGCCAGCCTCCTCGCCGGGCAGCCGACCGACTCCGGCGCCATTGAACGCCTGTACGAGGCCGTGCTGGCCCGCCGGCCACAAGCCCGCGAAGTGGAAATCTGCCTGGCGCACATTAAAACGCTGCCCGACCGGGGCGCCGCTTTTGAGGATCTGCTCTGGAGTCTACTCAACTCGGCCGAGTTCACTACACGTCGATAAATGCGGCGTTTTCCCACGCCGGCGACGGCTTTCGTCGCCGGATCCCGGTCGAAAAGCGACTGCAGAAAAAAGGGCCCCCAGGCGCCGTTGACACATCCGGCGGCTGGTGATAAATTGCTGAAACTGACGGGGGATTAGCTCAGTTGGGAGAGCGTCTGGCTGGCAGCCAGAAGGTCATCGGTTCAAGTCCGTTATCCTCCACTATCCAACCCGATCTGGACAATGTTCCAGATCGGGTTTTTTCGTGGACGGACGTGATGCAACGCGGTCCACAAGCCGCCGCGATTTTTCCCGGTTCGAGGCCAATTCCCATTGGCAAACTCGCTGATCTGATATCGCGTATGGGCCTGCCTACACAGGAAATGTCGGGCGTCTCAGTCATCGCCCAGCATGTAAAGCAGCCATTCAACAATTGTCGGCCAGGCATCGCCCACCGCTTCAAAAGAACCGGAAGAACCAATGGAGCCGAACGTCCAGTTCCGGTCGATGTTGTAACCATCGCAGTCGCCGGCGTAGTTGTCTCCCACAATCAAAATGGAGCTCAGGTTTGCGGCAGTTTCACGATCGTAAATGTCGTGCGGGTCGATCGCGAAGTCGATCATGTAGGTTCCGCTTCCAATGGAACCACAGCCGATTTTTCGATAGAACGCAAAAAGATGCTCCGGAAAATCAGGGTGGCTGTTCAGCAGAGATTGCAGATCTAACTCGTTGACCGGTTCAAGTTGCGAATCGGGGTACTGCGAACGGAGGAGACTGCTAAGTTTCTCAAGGGAGTCGTCGTGCATGGCGGAAATGCTTTGTTAACCGCAGGCCTCGGAAAGCGTCGCTACGATCGGGGCGCCCCGCGTCACAATGATCGTATGCTCGAATTGGGCGGACAGGTTTTCCGGATGGCCGACGAGCGTCCAGCCGTCGTCTGCTTCCTTGACTTGCGTACTTTTCGTGGAGAGAAACGGCTCGATGGCCAGGACCTGGCCGAGCTGGAGTCGGCGGGTGTCGAGACGATCATAGAAGCAGGCGATGCCTTCGGGCTCTTCGTGGAGACTGCGTCCGATACCATGGCCGGCAAGGTTCATGATGACCTTGAACCCGTGCGCCCTGGCCGTACGCTGGATCGCCTGGCCGATCCGATTGATGGGGGCGCCGGCCCGGGCTTCGGTGATCGCGTTTTTGAGGGCCAGTTCCGTGGCATGGCACAACTTCGCTTTGACGCGTGCTGCAGGCGGGACCGCGATGGTGCCGCCGGTATCCGCGAAATAGCCGTCCAGCTCGGCGGAAACATCGACGTTGACCACGTCTCCCGCCTGGATGATGCGGTCGCCGGGAATTCCATGCGCGGCTTCTTCATTCACGCTGATGCAGGTGGCGCCGGGAAAGTTATACGTAACTCGGGGCGCTGATTTAGCTCCCAGGCGATCCAACAACTGTGCGCCCAGATGATCCAGTTCGGCGGTCGTCATACCGGGCTCCACTGCACTCAGCATGGCGTCGCGCACGCGGGCGACGACGCGTCCGGCATTCAGAATCCCGTCAATGTCGTGCTGGCCTTCTACCGTCATTGGTTTTCCTTGAATGTGTTGATAGAGGACGAGCGTAAAGGATTACGGGTCGTACCCTGGCAAGAAGGATGGGAGCTGCTCCACGACGCCGCCCGTTTCCGCGATGGATGCGGCAGCCGGCGGCGCATGATCGTTAGATTCAGGCCGCACCCGGCGTCTTTCTGCCGGGGAATCAGCGTTTTGCTCCCGCGGTTCTAACCACGTCAACCTGGTTGCCGCAAGGGCAGGTATAGGTGTCCATCTGCGTGCCCGTATAGAGGTTCGCTTGACTTCCTCGATTCTCAAATTTTCGTCCACACCGGCGGCATGTTCCCCCGTTATACGCAGCCGCAGAGTAGATCCAGCGCGAGATACCAAAAATCGCAAGACCGACCGCAAGCACGGTCAAGACCCAGCCAATCGTGCGGTTGGCTACGGTGTCATTGGCTGCATCCCCCTGCTTTGGGTAAGGAGCCAGGGGACTCTCGGCTTCAAACCGACGTCTGTTTTCGATTTCACGGACCAGGCGGTCGGTATCGCTTGACGATCCCTCCCGCGGAACCGTCGGCCTGGAGCTGGGGTCCGATCCGTACTGGGCAATTAACCTGGCGTCTGGATTCCAGGTTGCCTGGTCAGGCTGCTTCTGGTCCGTGGACTGGCTGTCAGCCTGCAGGAGCACTAGCGTGAAGAGCAACGAATACATGTTAGTGATTCTCAGCTTTTTTGTGAGACGCGCCGTAGAATGGCAGCCAGCTCCCGGTCGCGAAACGAGATGATGCCTGGGTAAACGCCTGGCCTGGTGGTTCGCATTATGCGGTGTGGTGTTCCTTCGAATGACCCGCTTCGCTCGCCAGGATCACCGAAGTCGCAACCCTCTGCCGATTCACATCGATGCGTGGGCGATTGCCAGCGGAATGGGGCCAGGCTCACGTCAGCCACGAAACCCGCAGGATACAAGATACTCAAGGCGGTTTGCAACAACGCCGTTCCCGCCAGCCGTGGTCGACCAGGTTTGCTGGTATCGCCTTTGCCAAATGGCTCCTTCAGATCAGGGCGGACGTAAACGGGAGCGGAAAAAATAATCGCGGACCGCGTGTGGACGGCAGCAATCCGGAGGCGGGGGAATTACACTACGGTTTTCCTGGTTGGATTTCCCTGCTTTCTTTGATGGAGTGCCGCCCCGATGATCTCTCAGCCTTCCCGCCGCACGTTTTTGCAATCGCTTGGCGCCGCCGCGACCGTTGCCAGTCTGGCGCCGGGCGCCGCGCTGGCTGCTCCGTTGAAGGGGGCGAACATGGCCTACGGGCTGGTGACCTATCAATGGGGGAAAGACTGGGACCTGCCCACGCTGATCAAAAATTGCGAACAGGCCAAAGTCTACGGGGTGGAACTGCGCACCACGCACGCCCATGGCGTGGAGCCGACTTTGAGCAAAATCCAGCGGGAAGAGGTCGTCAAGCGCTTTAACGATTCGCCTGTGCAACTGGTGAGCCTGGGCAGTAACGAGCGGTTCGACAGCCCTGATCCGGCGGTGCTGAAGAAGGCGATCGAAACCAGCAAAGAGTTCCTGCGACTCGCGCATGACGTGGGCGCCACCGGGGTGAAGGTCAAGCCAGATCGTTTCTATCCGACGGTCGCACACGAGAAAACGATCGCGCAGATTGGCGGCGCTTTGAACGAGCTGGGCGAGTACGCCACCGGCTTTGGGCAACAGGTGCGTCTGGAAGTGCATGGCCAGTGCGGCGAGCCGGCGACGATCAAAAAGATCATGGACGTGGCCGACAACGAGAACGTCGCGGTCTGCTGGAACTCGAACGCGCAGGATCTGGAAGGGCCCGGCCTGGAGCAGAACTTCAATCTGCTGATCAAGCGATTTGGCGCCACCTGCCATGTTCGCCCTCTCGACGACGCCGATTATCCTTACGCCCAGCTGATTCAGTTGCTGGTAGACGCCGACTACCAGGGCTGGCTGATGCTGGAAGACGGACGCATGGTGGCCGATCCGGTCGAACAGCTGGCGCGCCAAGCGATTCTTTTCAAAAAAATGGTGGCGGCCGCCCAGTCCAAGTGACCCGCGGATGGACCGCCGTTGATTCCGCGAACCTTGAACCGCGATGCTTGATTAGCGGTTCGAAGCGGCTGCAAATGTCGTCGCCTGGGGTCAACGATGGCAAAACTAGCATTGCACCGATTTGCGGGACGCGTGTATCCTGTTGGGAACATTGGAATATTTCATGGGGCCATCGGAACGGCCCTGAGATGTGTACATTGCCTGCAAGGAGGCGCCCTGATGTTGAAATTCCGTTCAACAATCGCAGTCGGTCTTTCGTTGGTGCTTTTGGGATCGCTCGGCTGCAATAGTTCTTCCAATGAGCCGGCCGTGCCGTCGGCCGCCATTTCGCCCGAGCCGCAGTCGGCTTCGCAGCAGCCCGTTACCGATGTCGGCAACGCGCAATTGCCTGAGGGCCTGCTCAATCAGAATCACGGCCCGATCGACTATCCGATCGAGCAGTTCCAGCCGTATCCGGACGAACCGGGCCAGCCGCAGCACGCCGAGATTCCGGTCGTGGTTTTCAAAACCACGATGGGCGATATCAAGATGCGCCTGTTTAAAGAAAAAGCCCCGGTTACCGTGGCGAATTTCCTAGATAATTATGTGGAAACCGACTTCTACCATGGCACCATCTTCCACCATGTGGATCCCGGTTTCATGATTGTCGCCGGCGGTTTCACGGCCGATATGGAGCGGAAAGCAACCCGCACGCCGATCACCAATGAGTCGAACAACGGCCTCAAAAACAAACGCGGCGCCGTGGGCATGATTCGCGAGCCGGGCTACAGCAAGAGCGCCACCTCGCAGTTCTTTATCAACCTGGCCGATAACCCTGATCTGGATTATGTGGATGAGGAGAATTCCGGCTATTGCGTGTTCGGCGAAGTGCTGGATGAAAGCATGCCGGTCATCCAGCGAATCGCCCAGGCGGCAACCAAAACGGCCAAAGGCGCCAGCTCGCCGGTGGAACCGATCGTGATCACCGGACATCAGCGTCTGGAATAAGTATCCCGGGGAGCGCAGGTTACGTAAGCCAGCGAGGATGTATAGCGAAAAATAATGATTTTTCCTTTGCAACTGCGCTGGGCGTCCATTAGACTAACCTCCCTCATCTGGCTGGTCTAATCACATTAATGGTAGATGGAGATGCCGTTATGTCTGGGGGCGCCATTTTTATTCAACGCTGTCCAACCTGCAATCGTCGATTGGAGGTGCGCGTGAACTATCTCGGAAAAATGATCGCATGCCGACATTGTCGTGCGAGATTTGAAGCGAGAGATCCTTCCACGCTGCCTGTCGATCTCGAGGATCTGGGCCTGCTTGCCCGGGTCGATCAGTTGCTGTTGTCGACTGATTATCAACCCCACACAGGCCGCTTGCCTGTGATCGACGACTTTGCAGACGGCTGGCAATAGCGACTTGCTGCTGGCCTGGCGCCAGGAGCTTGCAAATTGCGGAACCCTTTCAGGGCGACCGCTCTCTCGCAGCAGCCGTCAGGAAGACTCGCGGTTTGGCGGCGATGCGGACCAGGTCGTCGCCGCTTCCTGTTAGCCGTCCTGTCCCGGGGACGGCCCTGGTCCCGATGTAGTTCGCCGATAAATCGTCGCGGAGATACGTCTATTCTGTGTTCTGGGCGGAACGGGGGATCTGGCGACTTTGCAGGCAAGTCTTTCGCGCGTAACGTGTTGCATCCGTCTTTCCGGCTGGCGTCTGCTGGCTTAGAATCAAGCGGAAGTTGTGTGCCAGCAGCACGCCCCGACCTTCCCGCCGCTGTCAACGTGGCGGCTGCAGTCGCAGAAAAGGTAAGGGCGCCAGGCAGCTTGTCCACCTCAGCAACTTAGGGAACCGTGCGTCGGCAAGGAGCAAATGTGGCGAATAAGCAGCGCAGCCTGGGCGAATACCTGCAGGAGTTCCGCCAGCACCGGCTGCTGATGCAGGCCGAACTGCAGAAAGTGATTGTCGGGCAAAGCGACGTGATCGAGCAGATCTTCGCCGCGATCTTTACGCGCGGTCATTGCCTGCTGGAAGGGGTGCCCGGCCTGGCCAAAACTCTCATGGTCAGCACGCTGGCGCGCATTCTCGATGTCGGCTTCAAGCGCATCCAGTTCACGCCCGACCTGATGCCTTCGGACATCACCGGTACGAACGTGCTGGACGAAGATGAGAATGGCCGTCGCGAATTCCGCTTTGTGGAAGGCCCCATCTTTACCAACATTCTGCTAGCGGACGAAATCAACCGTACGCCGCCCAAAACCCAGGCCGCCTTGCTGCAGGCGATGCAAGAGCACGAAGTCACCGTCGGCCGCACGACCTATCCGCTGCCGGAACCGTTCTTCACCATCGCCACGCAAAACCCGATTGAGCAGGAAGGCACCTACCCGTTGCCAGAAGCCCAGCTTGACCGGTTCATGTTCAATATCAAGGTTGGCTATCCCACGGCAGAAGAAGAAGAACGCATTCTGTCGTCGACCACGCGCAATGAACGGTACGAAGTCCGCAAGGTGCTCTCCGCCAGGGCGATCGTCAGCCTGCAGAAACTGGTCAGCAGCGTGGCCGTAAGCGAGTTCATTATCAAGTACGTGGCCCGTCTGGTCAGAGCCACCCGACCCCGCGATGAGTCGGCCCCGAAATTTGTGCGCGAGCTGGTGGACTGGGGAGCCGGTCCGCGAGCCGGCCAGAATCTGATCAACGGCGGCAAAGCCATGGCGGCGATGGACGGCCGTTTTTCCGTCGCGCTGGAGGATATCCGCAAGATCGCCGTGCCTGTGCTGCGGCACCGCATCAGTACGAACTTCCAGGCGCAAGCAGAAGGCGTCACCAACGAGGATCTCATCCAGCGTTTGCTCCGCGAGATTCCAGAGCCGGAAACACCCAAGTACGAAACGGCCGCCGGCGGACGTCCTGCCGCCAGCACGCCGGCGGCATCCGCCCCGCCGACGCCGCCTGGAAATGCGCCGCAACCGCCTCCGCCGCCGCCCCGATAAGGCGGGTTCGCCAGCGACGGTTCCTCCTTCAGCGGTCCGTCCAGCAATGCCTGTCCCGTTCGGCCGCGCCAGGCAGGGCGGGCGATTTACTCTTTTCCGCGATGCTTCCCTTTCGCAGAGCTCTGCCCGCAAGCGTGAACCATGTCGGCTGAAAAGTACCTGAAACCCGAGGTGATCAACCAGATCAAACGACTGGATCTGCGCGCGCAGTTTGTGGTCAAAGGTTTCATGCAAGGGCTGCACGCCAGTCCGTTTCATGGGTTCAGCGTAGAGTTCAGCGAGCATCGCCGGTACTCGGCAGGCGACGACCCGAAGGATATCGACTGGCTGGTTTTCGCCAAAACCGACAAGTACTACGTGAAAAAATTCGAGGCCGAAACCAACATCACCGGCTATCTGGTGATGGACCTCAGCCAGTCAATGGGCTACACGTATCGGCAGGAACTCACCAAATTCGACTACGCGATTTGCCTGGCCGCCTCGCTGGGCTACCTGATGATTCACCAGCAGGACCCGGTCGGGCTGGTGACCTTTGATGAAAAAGTTCGCGCCAGTTTGCCGGCCCGTTCCAAGCGGTCGCACCTGGGCAATCTGCTGTCGCACCTGTCGCAGTTAAAGCCCGCCGGCGCGACGGATATCGCCCGCAGCCTGATCCAATTTGCGGCCATGCTGAAGCATCGCAGCCTGATCATGATTTTCTCGGACCTGCTGGTCGATCCAGCGCCGGTGATCAAATCGCTGCATCGATTACGGCATGGCGGGCACGATGTCATTCTGTTCCATATTCTCGACGAAGCGGAAGTCAGCTTTCCCTTCAACGGCATGGTGGAACTGGAAGAGCCAGAGACGTCGGAGAAAATCCAGGTCGACGCCAACAGCTTTCGTGAAGACTACCAGCAGGAGATCGCCAGCTTCCGCGAGGAGTACCGCCGGGAGTGCCATCAAAGCGGCATCGACTATGTGGCGCTCGACACCAGCATGCAGTTTGATACGGCCTTGCTGGAGTATCTTCAAAGCCGTCGGTCGAGGTGTTAGCCGATGGGTGCGGCCGCAATCCATTATTCCTTGCTAACGCTGGGCGCGCTATTTGTCGCCGTGCCAATCCTGCTGCATTTGACCATGCGGCGAAAGCCAAAGCAGATCGTGTTCCCTGCGCTGCGGTTCGTCAAACAGCGCCGGCAAACCAATCAGACGCAGCTGCGCGTGCGGCACTGGCTGCTGTTGCTGCTGCGCTGCCTGGCGATCCTGCTGTTTGTGCTGCTATTGGCGCTGGCCAACCTGACCGTGCCGGCCGCCTTTCTGGGGAACTGGCTGCTGCTGGGCGTGCTCAGTTTTGGTGCGATCGTCGCACTGGTGATGCTGGCGGCTTCCCTGATTGATCGCAGCGGCAGGCTGCTGATCGGCGCGCTGGCGGGCCTGTCGATCCTGCTGCTGGGCTCGATTGCCGGCGTGGGGGCCTGGACGTTCGCCGGGGGCGGAGCGGGCCGCATTGGCGACAAGGAAGCGCCGGTCGCCGCCGTGCTGGTCGTGGATACGTCTCCCCGCATGCTCTACCGCCGGGACAACCAGACGCGGCTGGACAAAGCCCGAGAGATCGCCGGCTGGCTGTTACGGCGGTTGCCGACCGACAGCCAGGTGATTGTCTCGGACGCCCGTTCCGGCGAGCCGATTGAAACGGTCAACCGTACGGCCGCAGAAGCAGAGATTGAAAGGCTGGAACCGACCGCGGTCAGCGCCCCGCTGGTCGAGAAAATCACCAAAGCAATTCGTTACGCGCAGGATGCCCCCTTCCAGCAGCGCGAGGTTTACCTGTTTACCGATCTGACCGTCGCCGGCTGGAACGGCGCGGCCTCGGCCGGCCTGCAGCAGCAACTGGATACAGCGAGCGACGTGCTGTTCTACGTGATCGATGTCGGCGTGGAGCAGCCGCTGGACTTTGCCCTGGGTGACCTGAATCTGTCACAGCAAACGCTGACCAAAAACGGCGCGCTAGTGATCGAAACCGAAGTCAGCGTCCTGGGAGCCAGCGGCGCACGCACGATCCAGCTGCATGTGGAAGATCCCGCCCCCGAGTTGCCGCGGGATGTCGACGGGCGCCGGGAGTTGCCGCCCAGCCGCCTGCGGGCGGAGGAGCTGGTCGAACTGGTCGACGGCGCGTCCCAGAGGGTGCGGTTCCCGCCGCTGCAGCTGCCCGAAGGCGTCCACTTTGGGCAGGTGCGGATCCTGGGGGACGATGGTCTGGCGGTCGATGACCAGCGTTACTTCACCGTGGAAGCCCGGCAGGCCTGGCCGGTGCTGCTGGCGTCCCCGCCTGGCGTGGAAACGCGTTTTTTCACCGAGGCGATCACCCCTTTTCAGTTTCGCGAGACGGACCGCGCCCGCTTCGACCTGCGCGCCATTGAACAAAACAACCTTTCCAACGAAACGCTCGGCGAATATGCGGCTGTCTGCCTGATTGACCCGTTGCCGTTGACGCCCGGCCAATGGGAGCAGCTGACCGACTACGTCGAGCAGGGCGGCAAGCTGGCGATCTTTCTGGGACGGAACGCCACGGCCGAGAGTTTCAACCAGCCCGACGCCCAGCGACTGCTGGCCGGCCCGCTGCTGCCGATCCCCTGGCGGGAGCCGTCGCGGAAGTTGCTGCTGGCCCCGAAGGATTATCAGCACCCGGCGCTGGCTCCGCTGCGTCCTGTCGCCACGACGGTCCCCTGGGGCGAACTGCCCGTCTTTCGTCATTGGGTGCTGGTCTCGCTGGCTCCGGAATCCTCGGCCATCCTGTCGTTTTCCAATGGCAAGCCGGCGATCGTGGAGCGCACCGTCGGCCGCGGCCGTGTGGTGACCATGACGACGCCGATTTCCGATCCGCTGTGGCGCCGTGGCGAGCCTCGCCCCTGGAATGAGATTCCCACCGCGGAGAATAACTGGCCGTACCTGGTGGTCATCAACGAACTGATGCTGTCGCTCGTTCAAAGCGGCGCCTGGCCGCTCAACTACTACGCTGGCCAGTCGGCCGTGCTGACGAACGAACCTGACCGCGATCCCGAAACGTACACGCTGTTCGCCCCCGGCGAAGCGCCCCAGGCGATCAAAGCGTACGACGGCAAAGTGCAGATCGGCTACACCGAAACGCTCGGCGCCTATCGCCTCAAAGGCAGTTTAAACGGGCCCATTTCCCGTGGGTTCTCCGTCAATCTGCGAGCCGCCGAAACGAACCTGCAGCGTCTGCCTCCCGACGCGTTGACGTCCTACCTTGGCGCCGATCGCTACCAACTGGCCAAAGAGACCGGCGACATTGAACGGCGTCAGTCGCTAGCGCGTGAAGACCCACAGCTGTACCCGTATTTCCTGCTGGCGCTCGCCGTGATACTGGCACTGGAACAACTGATGGCGAACCGCTTTTACTCCAGTAAATCAGGAACGCAGGTCGCTGCCTAAGGCAAGCCAGATCCTGGCGAAGTCCACTACGCGCCAGTTTTGACGCACGCCGGTCGGGCAGGAGAAGACGACGGCAGCTCTACCGGCGCGAAAATATAAGCGAGATATTCTGGCCGCCAAAGCCGAAGCTGTTGCTCAGAATGTGCCGGCACGCCAGTTCACGGGCTTCGCCCGGAGTGAAGTCCAGATCGCAACCCGCATCGGGCGATTGATGATTCAGCGTCGGTGGGATGGCGTCGTGCAGCAGCGACTGGATACAGGCAATCGCCTGTAGCGCGCCGCAGGCCGTGGTTAAATGCCCGACCATACTTTTGATGCTGGAGATAGGAACCGACTTTGCCTGGTCGCCAAACACCTTTTTAATGGCCCGGCTTTCCATCCGGTCGTTCATCATGGTGCTGGTGCCATGGGCGCTGATATAGTCGATATCGTCGCAGCGCAATTCTGCGTCAGCCAGGGCGTTCCGAATGGCCGTGACGGCTCCGCGGGCCTGGGGATGCGGGTCGGTCAGGCGATACGCATCCTGCCCCGCGCCATAGCCGGTGACTTCGCCTAGAATCTCGGCGCCGCGGGCCAGGGCGTGTTCACGATCTTCCAGCACCAGGACCGCTCCGCCTTCGCCGATCACAAAACCGCTGCGGGTGATATCGAACGGCCGCATCGCCAGTTCCGGCTGATCGTTCCATTCGGTCGTTAAAGCGGACAACCGGGCGAACCCAGAAACGCCAAAAGGAGAGATCATACTATGCGCCCCGCCAGCGATGACCGCATCAGCGTCGCCATGCCGGATCAGCTCGGCCCCCTGGCCAATGGCCAGACTGCTCGAGGTGCAGGCGGTAATGCTGTTTGCGACCTGGCCTTCGGCGCCCACCGCAGCGGCGATCCGCATCGCCGCGTCGCACGGCTCGCACGAGCCCTGAAAGAAGGATTGCCCCTGAGCCTGGCGATAAAAGTCTTCCGGCGAAAATCCGCTCTCGCCCAGCGATTTCCCCACCAGCTCGGTGATTGTCTGCAGGTCCGGGAAAATCTCGCCGCAACCCATATAAACGGACAACCGGGACGGCTGAATCACCTCGTGCGATAACCGGGCCTGGGCGACCGCCTGTTCGGCGGCGCAAAGCGCAAACTGCGTCTGCCGCGGCAAACAGGGGACAGAGCAGCTCCAGTTTTTCACTTCGGCGGCGATCTGGCTGGGAAAGTTCGCCGGATCGAACAGCGAGATCCTGGCAACGCCCGATCGCCCTGCGAGCATTTCGCTCCAGGTATTGGAAACGTTATGAGCCAGCGGAGTAACGCAGCCCATTCCGGTTACAACGACGCGTCGCAGCATAGAAAGCAAGGACGATGTTTGAAGGAAGCCAGCCAGGGCGGGAAGCAATTGCGTTAATCGGCCAAAGATACCTAGGTTGTACTCGACTCAGGTCAACTACCGACCGCAGATTCCCCCACCGATTACGGACGAGAACTTGAATCGCCCCCGCACAGCCAGTGTAACCGCCCAGGTTGACTTCGTTGTCAAATGTGGGAAATTCGGTGCCGATGCCGCCGACAGCGTAATGTTAACGTCAAGGGCCAGGCCGCCGCGTCTACCCCCTTCCTCGATAGATTCCCCTTGGGATACTGGTTTCATGAGCGACCAACTCAAAGTTTTTGTCACGCGGGAAATCCCCGCTGCCGGGCTCGACAAGGTCACGTCGGGCAGCGACGCGGAAGTCTGGCGGGAGCCCCTGCCGCCCTCGCGCGAGGTGCTGCTGCAAAAAGTCCAGGGATGCCACGGCCTGCTAACGCTCCTGACGGAAAAAGTCGACGCCGAGCTGTTCGACGCCGCCGGCCCGCAGTTGAAGGTCGTGAGTAATTTTGCGGTCGGATACAACAATATCGATATCGAGGAAGCCACTCGTCGCGGCATCAAGGTCGGCAATACGCCAAATGTGCTGACCGATGCGACCGCCGACATGGCGATGGCCCTGATGCTTGCAGCGGGTCGACGTATCGTCGAAGGCCAGGATTACATCCGCGACAAAAAATGGAAAACTTGGGAGCCGCTCGGCCATATCGGCGCCGATTTGTGGGAGCGCACCGTGGGCATCGTCGGCATGGGACGCATTGGCTCGGCCTTTGCCCGTCGTTGCCATGGCGGCTGGAACATGCGGGTTCTGTACCACAATACCAGCCCCAATGAACAGGTCGAAAAAGAACTGGGGGCACAGCTGGTTGATATGGATACGCTGCTGGCCGAATCGGATTTTGTCTCCGTCCACGCCAATATGAATCCCGATACCGTCGGCATGTTCAACGCCGAAGCCTTCAAGAAAATGAAGTCGACCGCGGTGTTCGTCAATACGTCGCGCGGCCCGCTCGTTGACCAGAAAGCCCTGTACGACGCCTTGAAGAACGGCGAAATTTTCGCTGCCGGGCTGGATGTGACCGATCCCGAGCCGATCCCGCTCGACGATCCGTTGCTGACCTTGTCCAACTGCGTCATTGCCCCGCATATCGCCAGCGGCACCCTCTCCAGCCGGAACGCCATGGCCGAAATCGCCGCCGACAACCTGCTGCAGGGAATCGCCGGCCAGCCGCTCCGCTGCTGGGTCAACCAGGGAAGTTAGTCGCCTCAGCGCATCCCGCCGGCGCTCCTGAAAGCGATGGCGGAAGAACAAACCCCGATCTCGCGTTCCGTGTACGACCCGGGAGTAACAAGCATGCCGTTTGATCCTTCTGTTTCCCGGCAACTCCCTGCTTACCCCGCGCAAACGGCATCCTGCCGGATGTCCCGCGTGTGCAAGTTCATGCGGGCCCAGTTCGCCCTGATCGCAGCGGTCGGGGTGATGTGTAGCGGGAGTTCTTTGGCGACGGCGGCGGACGGCCTGTTCGTCCGTTTCCAGCTGCTCCAGCCGACTGCCGCCACCTACTACGTCAAGCTGGGCGGCTACATTCATAAAACGCCCTGGTATCTGCCCCGGGGCGTGCTGCCAACGGGTTCCGACAAGGATGCGTCGCTGCGGACGCAGGGCGGGCAATACACTCCCTGGCTGGATGTTCGCGAGTTCGCCGGCGATCGTCTGCATGGCCGGATGAATCGGGCCGGCGGCGTGGCCGAGTTTCCCAACATGACGGCGGATTTCGTCGTGGATCCTCCTTCGGAAAAACTAACGCTCGTGATTGAGCTAGCGACGCAGCCGCAAGTGAACGCGGTGCAAAAGCGCTGGCGAGAAACGATTCAGGGAACCCTCACCAGCTTTCTGGTTTCGCCCAGTCTGGCCCGCGACAAACAAGAGCTGGAATCGGCCGCCGAAATGACCAACCGCCGGCTGCAGTGGGCCCGCGAAGCAACCGGCGGAAAACGCCATTCGCCGCAGTCGCTGCTGGTGCAGACCAGCCTCTGGGCGGCCCAGCGGCCGGAACTCAATCTGCGCGAAGCCCAGGTGCTGGAGCTGCTGGGCTTCAATGTCGTCGGCAACCAGCCAGCGGAAGTTCGCGAACGCGCCTCCCTGGCCCAGCCCGGCCATACTCACAGCGTGGCGTTCGGTCCCGCCGCGACCCGCCAGGCAATCGTCGAGTTAATGCAGAAGCAGACCGATCGGATCGCGGCGACGGGAGACCCCAAGCGACGTGTTCCGTTTAACTTTGCCGACGAGGTCTGCTGCCGTCCCGCGATTGGCGACAACGCCGTCGCCCTGGGCCACTTTCATGCCTGGCTGGCGCAGCAGAGGATCAAACCGACCGACCTGGGAGTCGCCCGGCTGACCGATGTCGAGCCGATCGAAACGCCTGAGGCATTACGTCAGCAAGAGCGAAAGAACGGTCCCGCAGCGAGGCGGATTTTTTATTACACATCCCACTTTCGCCAGCAGGCGGCGACGGAGCGAGTCGCCTGGCACACGGACGCCTTTCATCAGATCTGGCGCACCGCTCATCCCACGGCGGACAATGCAACGGCGCCGTGGACTTCGACCCTGGTCGCCGATCACCCTTACTTTGCCGGCAGTGGTCTGGGAATGGGGATGGAGCCCAACCCGGCCTGGAGCGGCCATCCGCTGGCGATGGACTGGTTCGAACTGGCGCGTTCCGGAGCGGTCGACCTCGCCGGAATCGAGGACTGGATGGGGCTGCAGTACATGTACGGCCCCAACTGGACCTGGGAAGGTTTCCAGCTGATGGGATTCCAGGCCGCCATCTTTCGCAGTGGCTCGCAAGGGCGACAGCCGACGATTGCCTGGATCACGCCCAGTGACGAAACGAACCTGCGTCTGAAGTCCTCCTCGGCGCTCTGCCAGGGGGCGAAACATTTCTTCTACTGGACGTACGGCCCTACTGCGACCAGCACGGAAAATTACTGGTCGGATCTGCGCGGAGCCTACCACGGCGTGGCGGCTATGACCCGCCAGCTGGCGGCGGCCGAGAAGATCATCGCCCCGGGCAGGATGCGTCCCACGAAGGTCGCCCTGCTGTACAGCATTTCCTCGGATCTATGGCAGCCGTTCGGTTACGTGTCGATGCTGGAACGGCGAGGGCTGTACCTGTCGCTGGTGCATGACCAGTACCTGGTCGACATGCTGACCGAGGAAGATGTCGAAGCCGGCCGGCTTGCCGACTACGATGTGCTCTACACGGCCGATCCTTGCATCAAGCGAAGGGCGGCCCAGAAAATCGCCGCCTGGGTCAAAGCAGGGGGACACCTGCAGGGAACCACGGCCGCCGGCAGTCGGGACGAATTCAACGAACCATGCGACCTGCTGGCCGTCGCTTTCGGAGTGGCGCCGGAGCTGAAGGTCGAAACGCAGCCGGGCCGCTATCATATTCGCGGGGCGCTCAACAACCTGCCGTACCTGGACCAGATCACCGGCGAAGAAACGCCGGCCTGGGGGGCGATTGGAGCCAGGGTCGCCGTGACGCCTGCCGGGGGCAGTGTTGTCGCGACCTTTAACGACGGCTCGGCCGCGATCGTCGACAATACGTTCGTCAAAGGAAGTGCTCGCTACCTGGCGGCCTGCCCGGGCATCGCGTATTTGAAAGAAGCAAAGTTTGTGCCCGACATGCTCGCCGAGAAATGGCCAAATGATCTGCGCGGCCTGATCAACGCGGCGGCCGAAAAGAAACATGCCGCGCCGGTGGTGGAGTTGTCGCACCCGGTCGTGGAGGCGGGCGTCTACGACAGCGACGCCGGAACCGCGCTGGTGCTGGCCAACTTCCAGTATGATCCGATCGCCAGGCTGCACGTTCGGCTAACGGCTCGCCAGCCGGTCAAGTCGGTGCGTTCCGTGGAACAAGGCGCTGTGCCGTTTGCTATCAGCCGCGACGCGGCCGGCGTGGCGACGGTGGAGTTCGACCTGGCCCTGGGGCTGAACGATATCGTCCTGCTGGAATAGCCGGTGCAGGGATCTAGTTGGGTGAGTCCTGGGCGGACGGATCGCCTGCGTCGTGCGAGTCGAACATCTGCACGCCCGTTACCTGCTCCATGATCCACAGGTTCAGATCGCGGAGCATGCCGGTCGTTAATTCGTCGCCGCCTGGATACTGTCGCAAAGAAACCGACATGCCGGCGGCATGAAACAGCCGCAATTCTTCGCAGGTGGTGTCGACACTGTATTTGGTCGCCTGGCGTCCCTGGGCGATCAACAGCGGCAGCTTCCGCGCGCCGTTGAGCTGCAGCAGAGGGCTGCTTCCCTGGGGAAAGGCTCCGCCAATCGAAGCCGCCCCGGCAAACTTCTGCGGGTGATTCAGGGCAATCCGCAAGGCCATTGTCCCGCCGGAATCGTAGCCACACAGAAAAATCCGCTGGCTCGAAACATGAAAGCGTTTTTGCGCGACAGCGATGCATTCAAAAATCGAATCGGTCGCCGCGGCAATGTCGCCGGACGTTTGCCGCCAGTGAAAGCCGCGGCCTGTGTCGACGGCTGTGCCGCTACGGGGAGCAATCGCCGCGAAGTTGCGCAAGCTGACTTCGGGCATGATGCGTTGTAACTGGCGTTCGTCGTCGCCTGGCCCATGCAGCCAGACCATCAGGGGATAGGCGTAGTTCGGTTCATAATGCAGCGGCACGAACAACGTATGGCGACCGCCACGATGTTCGGAAACGCTGATGACCGACTCTTCGACCTGGATCGAATCGACAGGCGAGGGGGTTGAGTTGGGGACCGCGCCGAGCTGAATTCGTTGCATAAGGTTGACCCGCCCACTACCGCTAGGAGATCGTCGGAAAATGAGAAGGTGCGAGTTCTAAAGCAAGGGCATGGCGCCTGTCAACATGAGTTCCGACTCCCGCTTTTCACCCCCAGGCATGCCATCGACAGCACCGCAGGCGATGCTAGCGTGTCGGCGGCGTGGGAGAAAATGGGCCGGAAAAAGGGTTCGTCGCCCTGCGGTGAATGGTCGCAATGCCTGGCAACCCCGAGCCGGAAAACTGCCGTTCCCCGCGGATTCTGCGAGGAAGAAAGGTATCGCCAGAACGACGACTCTCCTGGAAGTTTGCACAGCGTGGTTACGCGCACGTTGAGAGCAAGCACGCCAATCCCACGCAGAACTTCCCGACCGGGCATGCTGGCGAAGCGTCTGCTGGCGCCGAAACAGTCGGGCCAGTCTTCCCAGCCTGCTTTCCGCCAAAGTGGACGAAAATTTTTCACCAGGCGCCAGGTTTCGTCCTGCCAGACGCGTCAGTGGGCGCGGTTGACGACGAACTCGGCAATCAGCGTCAGCACGTCGGCCGAGGGAGACGACGGAAGCGAGCGGATCGCCGACAGCGCCTGGTCGGCGTAATGCTGGGCGCGGCTGCGGGCGTAGTCGATCGACTGGTGACGCTCGAACCAGGGGCCCAGTTGCGGGCGTGCATCGCCGGGACCGCTCAGCAGCTCGACCAGCTCCGCCCGTTCTTCGGCGGTGACGTTCTCCAACAGGTGAATCAGCGGCAGGGTCGGTTTCTCTTTTTCCAGGTCCGTGCCCAGTGATTTCCCGGTTTCGGATTCATCGCCCAGCACGTCAAGCAGGTCGTCGGCAATCTGGAAGGCGATGCCCAGGTCGCGACCGTAACCGTACAACTTGTCGACCACCGCTGCATCGGCTCCGGCGTAATGGGCGCCCAGCTGGCAGCAGCAAGCGCACAACTCGGCCGTTTTCGCTTCGATGATTTCGAGGTATTCGGCTTCGCTCAGGTGGTAGTTGCCGCGGGCGGCCGTTTGCCGCAGCTCGCCTTCGCAAACAATATTGGTCGACCGGCCGATGACCCGACAGGCAAAGGTCGTATCGAGTGTGCTGGCGAGGTAAAAGGCATGCGTAAACAGATAATCGCCCAGCAGCACGCTGGCTTCGTTCGTCCAGCGGGAATTCACGGTAGCCAGGTGGCGCCGGGTGTCGGCTTCATCCAGCACATCGTCGTGCACCAGCGTGGCGGTATGGATCATCTCCACGACCGCAGCCAGCACGCAATGTTCGCGGGTGACTTTGCCGGCGGCTTTGGCGGAGAGCAGCAGCAGGGCCGGACGCAGGCGTTTGCCGCCCAGCAGGTTGCCGTAACGCACCAGTTCATCGACGAACGGGTAATCGCTGCGCAGCTCAGTCTGCAGGATATTTTCGACTTCCGCCATCTCGTCGGCGACGGGGGCGTACAGCAGGCGCAACGTGTCCGACAGAGGACCATTTTTGCCGGCGCCGTTTCGATTGAGAGTCTGGCTCATGCACCACCTTCGTTTCCGGTCTAAGCGTTTCCGCGTTGTTCGTTTCCGCCCTCGACCGCTGGGGGAGCGGTCGTGGATTCCGCCGGGGGATGTTCCCGTCGATAATGGCCGCTTTTGCCGCCAGACTTTTCTTCCAGTCGTATTTGCTGGATCGTCATTCCGCGATCGACTGCTTTACACATATCGTAAACCGTCAGCGCAGCGACTGTGACGGCGGTCAGGGCTTCCATCTCGGCCCCTGTGCGGGCCGTAACGCGGACCTGGCTTTCGATCGACACCCGCGTCGCCCCGGGAAAGGCAAACTGAATCGTGACGCTTTCCAGCGGCAGCGGATGGCACAGCGGGATCAGGTCGGCCGTTTTTTTCGCGGCCATGATCCCCGCCAGACGGGCTACTTCCAGCACGTCCCCTTTGGCGAGCGCCCGATCCCGGATTAGCTGCAGGGTCGAGGTCTGCATTTCCACCTGGGCCGATGCACGGGCGTAGCGGACCGTAACGGCCTTATCGCCGACATCCACCATGCGGCTGGCGCCCTGCTCGTCGAAGTGCGTTAAATCGCTCATGGGCAACATTTTAAACGGACACAGTAAAACGTCGAGGGGAGGAGTCGCCGTGAGGACGTTCACAACGAACCTGCTTCCCCACCTGGAGAACCGCAATCGCGATCTTCGCGTAACCAAAAACCTTCCCCTGTCGCCGGAAGATGGGCCTCCCCCTGAAACGGGCCGCCGATTGTCAGCTCCTGGACGATGCGGTATCCTGACCTTTTAGGTTGCGATTGCCAAAAACGAGCACAAAACGACAACTTTGAAGGGAGTGAGACATGGCTTTTTCCTTGCCCGAATTGCCTTACGCCAAGGACGCCCTGGAACCGCACATCGATGCGAAAACCATGGAAATCCACCATGGCAAGCATCATGCGGGATATGTGGCCAAACTGAACGACGCCGTTGCGGGTTCTGACCTGGAAAGCAAAACCGTCGAAGAAGTTATCGCGAACCTCGACTCCGCCCCCGCCGACAAAAAGACGGCGATTCGCAACAACGGCGGCGGTCACGCCAACCATTCGTTGTTCTGGACGGTCCTCTGCCCCAAAGGCGGCGGAACTCCCAGCGGGGAACTGGCTGCGGCGATTGACGCAGCTTTTGGCTCCTTCGACGCGTTCAAAACGTCTTTCAGCAATGCGGCTGCAACCCGTTTTGGCAGCGGCTGGGCCTGGCTGGTCGTGAAAAGCGACGGCAGCCTGGTCGTCGGATCGACCGCCAACCAGGACAACCCGCTGATGGGCGAAGCCACGGCCGGCCTGTCGGGCACTCCGATTCTCGGACTCGACGTCTGGGAACACGCTTATTACCTCAATTACCAGAATCGCCGTCCCGACTACATTGAAGCTTTCTTCAGTATCGTCAACTGGGACGAAGTGGCCAAACGTTTCGCCGCCGCGAAGTAGGCCAGGCAAACTGCTTTGCCTCACCCGCACAACCAGCCCGCGCGGCTGGCTGTGCGCAATTTGTACGTTGGCAACAACCGCTACGGTCGGCAAATTCGCCGGTCGTGTTGATTTTTTGCCACATGCAAAGAGGCGAAAATGCAACATGCGACGTATTGCGTGGTAGGGTTATCCTAGACTCGCGCCAGGCGCTGCGCGGGTTGGTTCCGCGCAAACGTCTGGTTACTAATGAACGTCCCCACCCGAATATTGATCGTACTGCTGGCGCTAGCGCCAGTCTGGTGCGCCGGGTGTTATACGTTCCCGCGGATTGACCCCACCGGTCAGCATATCTTTGCGCCGGGCAGCACCGTCATCACCCCGCCCACCTTGGGCTGTGGTCTCTTCCCGCGACCTGCTTTTGTCACGCCCCCGGATCCGCTGGTCTGCGCACCCGCCATGCCGCCCCAGGCCTTTGCCCCCAATTGCCCGCCGCCGGGCATGATTACCCAGGGGCCCATCATGAGCCAGGGTCCGCCCCTGACCGCCGGCCCCGTGATTGGCCAGCCGATCTTTCCCGCCAGCGGCAACCAGGGCGCAGCGCTGACGGTAACCCCCGAACAAGTCGTCGCGCCGATCGGCGGCGAAGTGGTGATGGTCGCGACGCTGGGACGGGGCGATGGCAGCGTGCTGGGCAAGGCGCCCGTTCAATGGTCGCTGCAGCAAGGCAGCGTCGGCTCCATCCAGACCGTAGGCGGAGCGGATGGAACAACGACCGGCAAGGTCAGCGAAAGCCAGGCCGTCGGCGCCACCGCCATGGCCTCCAGCAATGATGATCGCGGCACCCCCAACTCCGAAGACGACGTGCAGCTGCAGCCCGGCCAGCACTGGATCAGCCTCCGTTCCGAAGTCGAAGGCGCCAGCCGCGCGACCGTCAGCGCCGCCGGCGCTACTGGCTGGGACGGCCAATCAAAAACCGCCGTCGTCTACTGGATCGATGCGCAGTGGTCGCTGCCGTCGCCCGCTATTGCCAACCCTGGCCAGCCCCACACGCTGACCACCGTTCTGTCACGTCCCACCACCGGCGCTCCGATCGCCGGCTGGCTGGTGCGATACGAAATCACCGGCGGAAGCGCCGCCGGTTTTGGGCCAGGGCGCCAGGGCGGGGCCGAGATCGCCAGCGATGAAAACGGCGAAGCCAGCGTGCAGATTTTCCCCTCCGGACAAGGCGGCCGCACCCAGGTGCGCATTTTGATCCTGCGCCCCGGCGTCAACGCCGACGAACCTTCGCGATTGCTGATCGGCGAAGGCGCCACCTCGGTTACCTGGAGCGCTCCGGGACTCGATGTGCAGATGACAGGCCCCAGCCAGGCCGGCGTCGGAGCTTCAGCCCGCTACGTGGTGGAAGTGTCGAACCCCGGCTCAACCACGGCCCGCAAGGTGGTCCTCACGGATATTCTGCCGCCGGAGCTGACGCTGCTGGATAGCACGCCCGCCCACCAGGTGTTTGGCGAAGAGAACCGCTGGGAACTGGGCGATATCTCGGCCGGCGACTCCCGAACGGTCGAAATCCAGTGCCGCACCCAGCGGCGGGGCGATCTCAACTATTGCGTGAAAGCGCGGAGCGAAGGCGGACTCGAACGCGAATCCTGCGTGTCCACCCGGATCTTCGCGCCGTCGCTCGGGCTGGATATGACCGGTCCGGAAACGGCGACCGTCGGCCAGCAGGTGCAGTACCGCATTACGATCTCGAATACCGGAACGGATACGCTGCGCAACGTGTTGATGAACGATGTGTTCACTCCCGGCTGGATCCACGCCCAGGGCGAAACCAGCCCGATGGCCGTGCCGCTTGGCGACCTGGCGCCCGGCGATGTGAAACGCATCGGCTTGACCTTTGTCGTGCAGCAGCCAGGAAAACACTGCCATACGCTGGAGGTGATCGCCGGAGACGGCCAGAAAGAAACCCGCCAGGCCTGCGTCGTCGCCTCCCAGGCCGTGCTCAAGCCGAGCGTGAAAGTGGAAATCACCGGTCCGCAAACGATGAAAACGGGCGAGTCCGGCGTGTATCGCCTGCAGATCAACAACACAGGCGACACCGCTTTGACCAACCTGCAGGTCACACACGAATACGGGCTGGCCCTCACGCCGGTGCAGGCGACCAACGGCCACCGCCAGTCGCCCCAGGGCGGCGCCTTGAACTGGACGCTCCCGCAGTTGCCCGCCGGCGGCAGCACGTTCTTTGAGGCCGAGCTGAAGGCGACACGGGCCCAGGATCCGGTGCTGCATCGTTTGAGCGTTACGACCGACCAGCAAGTCCAGGATGCGGCCTCGTTGACCGCCCGGATCACCGCTCCTCCTGCGCCCGCACCGGTTACTCCGGCTCCGGCGCCCACCCAACCAGAGCCGCTGGGCCCCGTTTCCGGCGAGCTAAAAGTCACCATCGCCGACTTTGGCGACCCGGTGAAGGTGAACGCCAAAAAGGCGATCATCTATCACCTGGAATTGTTCAACGACCGGAACGTTACCGATCGCGAAGTGCAACTGGCGATTGAATTGCCGCCCGGCCTGAAGTTTGAAGAACTGGGCGGCCCGGCCCGGTTCCAGCGACTGGACGGGAATACAATCCTGCTGGCGCCGATTCGCGAGATGCGGGCGCAAGAGCGAATGACCGGTTTCCGAGTGGAAGCCACCGCCACCGAGATCGGCCAGTTCACGGTCAAAGCGACCGTCCGCAGCCAGCGTTCCCCACAGGGAGTGGTCGCCGAACAGGAAACGACCGCCGTAGCGCAGTAGCCGGAATCCGGCCGTCCTCCTGGCCTGGCCGCGATCCTGCGTCAAAATGCCCTCCGGCCAAACTGTCGCCGGGGGTCGCTCGACCTCGCCCCGTTCCCGGCTTACAATCGGGATACAAGTTCCCCCCTTTTTATCCTTACCCGTGTGAGCTGTGCAGATGGGCTTGAAGGTGTATATCAACGGTCAGTTGTACGACAAAGCCGACGCAAAGATTAGCGTCTATGATCATGGCTTGCTGTACGGCGACGGAGTATTTGAAGGCCTGCGAAGCTACGGGGGAAAAGTATTTCGTCTGCGCGAGCACCTCGATCGTTTGTGGAAGTCAGCCAAGGCGATCTGCCTGAAGATCCCCATGACGATGGACGAAATGACCCAGGCGGTCAACGACACGATCAAAGTGAACAACATCCAGGACGGCTACGTCCGGCTAGTGATTACCCGTGGTTCCGGCACGCTGGGGCTCGACCCTAACCGCTGCAGCGATCCCCAGGTGATCATCATTGCGGATTCTATCACGCTGTATCCGGCCGAGTTTTACGAGAAGGGCCTGCAGATCGTCACGGTTTCGACTATTCGGAACCACCCTGCCGCCCTCAGTCCTCGCATCAAGTCGTTGAATTACCTCAACAACATCCTGGCAAAAATCGAAGGGATGCAGGCCGGCTGCGTGGAAGCGTTAATGCTCAACCATAACGGCGAAGTGGCCGAGTGCACCGGCGACAACATCTTCCTGGTGCGCGACGGCGAACTGCTCACGCCGCCCGTTGACTCGGGAATCCTCGAAGGCATCACTCGCGACGCCGTCATGGAACTCGCCCGCGAGGCCGGCATTACCGTCAAGGAAAAGACCCTGACCCGGCACGATGTTTACATTGCCGACGAATGCTTCCTGACCGGCAGCGCCGCCGAAGTCATTCCCGTGGTGAAGGTCGACACGCGCGAAATCGGCGACGGAAATCCCGGACCGATGACGCTGGATCTGACCCGTCGTTTTCGCGAACTGACCCGCCGTTGACGTAGATTGTCGAGGGACCGACCGTCACTCGCCAAAAAAACAGGAACGCGGCGCGAATCCTCGCGACCGCGTTCTTGCGTTAACCTCTGAGGTGGACCTGGCCACAAGTCCCTCCGTCGTCTGGGCCTTCGACCTGGCCGCCAGTCCGCACCTCATCGCGAAGTGAAAGGGGACCTGTGGCCAGATCCACTACGGGTCCCTGGTTTTCCCCTTCTGACGTCGCCCTACAGTAAATGCCGGGCTTTGACTTCCAGGTAGCGATTCACCAGTTTGGCGGTCATATCTTCGGCGAACGTATCAATCATAAGCACGCCCTGATGCTCCAGGTCGGCCAGCACCTGGTGGCGCCAGGTGAGAATCTCGGCGGCCGCGGCGGCCCGGTAGAAATCGGCGCCCTGGGGATCCTCTTTGTCGGCGGCGTCAAACAGGCGATGATCTCGCATCAGCACGCCCATCGGTAAATGCCGTCCCATCGCCGATCCCAGGTACTGCTGCACCTGGTGCGAGTTAACCTCGTCGATCACGTTGGTCAGCAGCACCACGAGCGAACGTTTCCGGCAGTGGGCCGACAGGTATAGAAACGCTTCATCGTAGCGGGATTCGACCAGTTGCGGGAAGCGATCGAACGAGGCGTGCAGCAACCGGTTCATCTGGCTCATGCCGGAACGCGGCGGCACAAAGTTATGCACCTTGTCGGAGAAGGAAACCAGTCCGACCGAATCGCCCTGGCGGAGGGCCACATAGCTCATCATCAACAGGGCGTTCAAGGAATGATCGAGTAGGCTGATGCCGGCGGATTCATTGGTCATCATCCGCCCACAATCCAGCAGGAAGATGATCCGCTGGCTCTGGCTGGTTTGAAAGTCTCGCACAGTCAGCTTCCGCCGGCGGGCCGTCGTGCGCCAGTCGATGTGCTTGTAGTTGTCGTCCAGCGCGTAATCCCGCAGGCGCTCAAATTCGTTATCCTGCCCGATTTTACGGGTGCGGCGCACGCCGATTTGCGACAGCCGGTTGGTACGCGCCAAAATCGCGTACTCGGCCAGCTGCTTCATATCGGGATAAACGTGCACAATGGAAAGCGCCGGCTTTTTGACCAGCTGATGCCACAGGCCCAGCCAGCTCCGGCAACGGAAGTAAACACGTTCCAGTTCAAACGCGCCCCGCTCGCTGGGGCAGGCTTCATAATGCACCGTAGAGCGGCTGCGCGGCTGCAGGTTCAGCTCGAACTGTTTCGGTTCATATGCAAACGAAGCCGGGCAGTCGTCGCGGACCGTCACCCGCAGCACCCGTCGCGAAGTATTGATCACGGTCAGCGTGATACGATGATTTTGCTGCAGCGAGGCGACCCGCAGCAATTGCCGTTCGACTTCGATCGCAGCGGGCGAAGGCAAGGTGAACAGGTCGACCAGCGCCGCCGCGGCCGCAGCCAGGTCGATCGCGACCAGAAACGGGAACAGTTCCGGCCGAGCCAGAATCAGTCCCGTCGCCAGGCAGGGGCCCAGCAACAGCAGGATCTGCAGTCCGCTGGGATATATCTTCCGCCGCCAGGTCAGCAGCAGGTACGGCGCTGCGAACAGAAACAGCAGTAGCCAGGGACGCTGACGCAGTCCTTCCAGCCACGGCGAAATGATCTCCCACAGACCGATCAAAGGCGCGGAACCTCCACGCTGCGAAGAAGCTCCGTCAGTAACTCATCGACATCGTGTCCTTCCACTTCGGCTTCCGCCGAGAGCACAACGCGGTGCCGCAGCGCCGGCAACGCCAGATCGCGTACGTCGTCGGGCACGGCGTAATCGCGGCCGTAAAAGGCCGCGAGCGTACGGGCCGATTGCATGAGCGCGATGCCGGCTCGCGGCGAGGCGCCCATGTGGAACTGGGGCCACTGGCGCGTCGCTCGGACCAGCTTGTTGATGTACCCGATCAGCCTGGCGTCGATGCGGACCTGACTGTTCTCCAGCGTAATCCGGTTAATCTCTTCCGGCGAAGTGACGCACTCCAGTTTTTCCAGCTGTGTTTCCACCGGAATCTGGCGGCTGTGCAGTTCCAGGATATGGGCTTCTTCGTTCTCGGCCGGATAGCTGGCAATCAGCTTGAACATGAACCGGTCCAGTTGGGCTTCCGGCAAATTGTAGGTGCCTTCAGATTCGATCGGATTCTGAGTGGCCAGCACGAAAAACGGCTGCCCCAGATCATGGCTGACGCCGTCGACCGTCACGCGGTATTCCTGCATGGTCTCCAGCAAGGCCGCATGCGTTTTGGCGGGCGCCCGATTGATCTCATCCGCCAGCAACAATTGCGTAAACACAGGCCCGGGACGAAAGCGAAACTCCTGCGTTTTCATGTCGAACATCGGCGCGCCGGTAATATCCGAAGGCATCAGGTCGGCCGTAAACTGGATACGGCCAAAGTCGCATCCCAGCACACGACCCAGCGCCCTCACCAGCAACGTTTTTCCCAGCCCCGGGACACTCTCAATCAGAACATGCCCCCGTGAAAACAGTCCCGCCAGGGCTCCCAGCACCAGTTCATCCTGACCGACATAGATCTTGCCGATCTCGGCACAGATCCGGTCAAACAGTCGCTTTGTCGGCGTATCGGCTCTCTCTTCCCGAATGGGCCGATCGTCGCGGGAGGCCGGAGAAGCCGCCGCGAAGGGTGCGAGTTCCGACTCCTCCGCGGTTCCGCCAAAGACCGACTCGCCAGCCGGCGGCGATGATGCAGGAGGTGACGATGCAGGCGTCGCCGTGACCAGGGGCAGACCTTCCTCGCGGGACGATCCTGTATCGTCTGACGGCGGGACGGGCGACGTTCCCGCGTCGGCTGGCCGCGGGATGGGGGTCAATGCGTTGCATTGAGGGCACTTCGCGGGGCGGCCGGCGTCGGTCTTCGGCGCCATGAGATCGCGGCCGCAACCGGAACAAGCAAACCTGATGTGACCGCCAGGCGCCGGATCGGATCCAAAGGGTGAATTCATTAGCTGTTGTTTTCGTTGATCGCGAAGCGAACGGATGTTCCAGGAAGGCAGTTCAGGCGGCGAGCGATGCTACGTCTCTTTTTTCTGATGACTGGCGCCCGAGTCGCGGCGGACGTGCTGTTGATAGTGGTCAATTCGGGCTTGCGCATAGGACCGGGCCTTGGCCCGCGACAAGAGTTCTCCGAGCGCGTCGATATGTTTTTTGAAATCGGATCGAGTCTTCCGGGAGGGTTCGCGAGGCCTGCCAAATATCGGAAACCACGCGAAGCAGAACAAAATGCCCAGGCCGATCGTGTGCAACAACACCACATTCAATGGCCAAACCGTAAACGCTTCTAAACCGGTCGGCAAGCCCGGGTCTTCTGGGGCAATATCCAAACCTCCCGGCCCGCTCTCCAGAAAGATCACCGCCTGGCCGTCCTGGCATTCGTCGATCAGGGCGGCCGCCAGCTTGCGGTTCTCATGTTCGACCAGCGGCATGTTCAGCAACAGCGAGCCGTTCTCGACCAGCAGCAGCTGCCCGCCATGCCAGTCAGGTCGGCGCACCTGGGTAACGATCGTCCGTTTATCCGCACGGTCATACAACAGGACGTTCGTGGCATCCTGATCCAGATAGCCATCTTCGAGGTCGTCGAATTTTTCGGCGATATCGTCGGCGCCAAAAGATTCATATTCGTACGATTCGACCTCGACGTTTTCCGCGTCGATTTTTTCCGCGCGTGGTTCGTCGCTGCCTGCGGCGTCGCTGGCGTCGGTATCATCGCTGTCAGCTGCATTGCTATTCGGCACATCGAAACGGGCGCCGGGCTGAAACGAAAGCTTCGTGGGATCCAGTTCCCTCAGAAAGTGGCTTTCCAGCGTTGCAGGATCGCGTTCAGCTGTGTCATCCAAAGGTTCGCTACGATAAATGAACCAGTCGACGTCTTCTTTGCCTGGCAGCCCTCGGCGGCGCTGGGTATTGAGCGCCCGGGACTGGACCAGGCGGCGCTGGATTTCTGGCTGTTGCGAGGGCGGGGCCGTCGCCTGGATTCTTTGCCAGTAATCGGTTTCCGCGTCGTAGTCGCGGCCGATGTAGATCAGCGTGCGATGGTAGCCTGCGCAGAGCCAGTTTTCGATGGCGTTACGCTCGGTCGAGGAGGGCGGGGAGTAGTCGTCGGGCGCCCAGACGACGACGTCGTAGCGTTCCATGCGGGGCGACCAGCGATCGGCGGCGGTGACCTCATGCCCTGCTTCTTCGAACATTTCCGCCAGCACGCCGACTCCGTTGATGCTTTTTCCCCGGACTTTACCGTACTCTGTCTCCAGATCCAGAGCAGACTGGCTGCAGCCAGCGCTCATTGACAGCAGCAAGGAAACGCTCAGCACGGAAAGGCGGGCGAGGACCGACATTTTCTTTCTCATACGACCGACTCCTGCACCTGGCGGTGAAAGGCATCCAACCGGTTCCAGGAAGTTTCAAACTGGTCGCGGAGAATCTCCCGGCGGCCAAAAAAGGCGTCTTCAAACAGCCGCATGGTCCCCTGCAGCATCATCGCCAGATCCGGCCGCTGCCGCAGCTCGCGCACATACTGGCGATTGGTTTTTCCACGGGCCAGGCGAATCAACTGGTTGCGGTCCAGCTGCAGCAGCTGGTAGCTGAACAGGTAGACTGCCGCATCGCTGAAATTGCCCTGCTCGTAGCACCGGCGGGCTTCTTCCAGCAAGTTATCGCGGGGACGATTCAAGGTGAACGGCAGATCCTCGACCCGATCGACCAGACGGGAAGAACTGCCCCCCCGCTTTTGCGAGTCGCCATCCTGCTGCGGTTTCCGTTCTTCGCTCCGCAGAAAGGCCCAGCACAGCATGGCGACAACGACAACAATGACCAGGATCAGCACCATCCACAACAGCATTTCGCCGGCCAGTCCCATGCCGGGAGCCGCTGCGCCGCCGCCAGTCGGAGTTGCCTTGGGCGCAGCAGGGGCGGACGGTGTCTTTTGCCAGTCGCTGTTCCGATTGCCAGGATCGACGGGCGATTCGTATGGCTCCGGGGCGACCGGGAGTTCTAACCGTCGCAAGCTGTCGTTTTCACGATCGTACCAGGGAAAAGTCGCGCTGTCGCGCAGCGCATCGCGGCCGGCTTCCACCGCTTTGTCGCCTTCGCCAATCTGGGCCGAAAGCCGCGCCGGCGCCAGCGCAAGCAGCAGCGCCGTGCCGATCGCGACGACAAGGGCCGCTCGCCAGCCAAGCATGTTTTTCCAGAATGGTGCACCGAAAACCATAGCGTTCTGTCACAGCGTTTGTTGAAGTTCTGCGGCCTGCGCCCTGATGGCGATATCGACTTCCCAGCCTTCCTGCCGAATCCGCAGGTCCAGGTAGCTGAGGAAACGGACCACCGTGAAGTACGTGGCGACGGTCCAGAAGGAAAGCGAAAAAAGCCACTGCACAAGCAGCGGACTCTGGTCCCAGCTATTGGAAAAAACACCCACCAGAAACAGGATGCCGCCATACACGGAGCCAAAGAGCAGCACGGCAATCAGGGCCGAAGCCAGCCAGCGCCCTAGCAGATCGCTGCCGGCCGGTTCATGCAGCAGAGAACTGCGACGGCCGATACTGGGCTGGCGACTGTCGCTGGATCGTAACGGATTCCGCTCCAGCAGGACAATCTCGTTCATGTAGGGACGGGCGGCCCGCATCAGCCCGGCGACAAAGGCGACCGCTCCCAGCAACAGGACTTCGACCACAGGACGCATCATGTCGCGATCCCGCGACAGGGCCATTCCGCCCAGGAACAGCCAGGCCAGCAACGGGCCCCGCATGACAACCTGTACGAACAAAATCCGGGGGAGAAGGCGCCATACCTCGCCAACAATCTGGCGCACGCGCGGCTCCTGGTCAAACACGGCCGCCCCCAGCCAGGCCGTCGCAAACACCGAAGCCAATGGCGCCTCGATAAACAGCAGCAGCCCCATCGACCAGACATATCGCAACGGGAAGTCGTACAGCGGATCGACGTTCGCCATCCAGCCAATCAAAAAATAGTTGAGCACCGTAAGCGGCACGGCGCCCAGCGCCATGGTGATCGCCAGCGGACGAAGATAAGCAGCCATGAGCTGCAGCGACAGGTCGAACAATTCACCCGAAGAGCGTTCCCGGATGGCGATTTGCGTGCGATCAAGCCGCATTCGACGACCCTCCGCGTGGAAAGCCCAGCACCACAAAGTAGAACATCAGCATGCCGCTGGACAGCACCGCGAAGAGCGCCTTGGACCAGTACGGCGCCGCCGAAGGAGATAAAAACCCTTCCGTCAAAGCGGCCAGAAAGAACAGCACCACCGACGCCCCCACGACCGGCAAGCTGGATTTAGCGGCCAGCTGCAGCGACGCCAGTCGCGTCAGGCCCGGTTCGCCCGTTTCTTCCGGGAACAACCCTAACCAGCCGGGACGCGTTGACCGGGGAATCATCCAGGAGACGCCCAGTCGCAGCCCCGCGCCGGCGGCCAGGCAGATGGCCGTAAGCTCAAACGGTCCGTGCGCCGTGACAAAGTGAAAAAAGTTAGGCCGGGCGATTTCATCGCGCGCCATAAAACCAAAGGACGCCCCCAGGCTCGCCGCATTAAAAATGGTCGTATACAAACCGGGCACTACCAGCAGGCCCGTCACGAAGCATTTGATGCCAATGCCTGTGTTATGGGCAATATAAAAGGCCGCCATTTCCAAATTGGTATAGGCGTCCCTGCCGGTGATGTCGTTCTTGAAACTGTCGTGCATTTGAGTTTGCGCGGCTGGCGTCAGCAGCTCATCGGCAAACCGGGGCCAGGTCTTGTTGTCGTAAGCCAGCCACGCCGCCAGGATGAACACGCCCCAGAACAGGCAGAACGCAATCTGCACGCAGCGGTCGTTAAAAATGATCTGCGGAGCATCGACCAGCAGAATCTCCGACCAGCGTTTGATGTCGAAAGGGCGACTGCGATACAACTGGCTATGGCAACGGGCCACCAGGCGATGCAGGTAATCCACCGTGCCCGGAGGCAGGTTATGGGCTTCCGCCAAAGCCAGGTCGGCGCAGGTCGAACGGTACAGGGACGCAAAGCGGGCGATGCGTTCAGGCGGCAGCTTCCCCTTGAGATCCTGCAGTTCCAGCTGCAGCTGCTCCAGTTCGCGCCAGTTTGTCTGGCGGCGTTTTAATAGTTCCGCAACTTTCATGAAAGCTTACCGTCCCGAAGAGGGCGTCGAACCGGGCAGGTCGTAGCGAATTAAATCGTCGGTAGCCGCTTCCGCCGCCAAGGGAACCGCCGGTCGGGCGTCGCCTTGCTTGCCTGGGGCGGAGTCGAACATTTGCGCAGGCGGGCCCTTCGCCAGCGAACTGGCCCAGTTTTGCGCGCCGGGCAATCCAAAGGGGCTGCGGGTCTCTTCCCCGCGATCGGCAATGAATGCCCGATAGTACATTGCGCAGAGCATCAGGTCGTAACTGGTATCGGGCGGCAGTCCGAACTTCACCAGCAGCGGCTGGGCCAGGCTCTGCGCGATCTCCCGCCGACGCAACTCGGACAACCCTTGCCGCCGTTCGACATACATGGCTAGCGCCTTGGCGAGCGGACGACTGAATTCAAACCGGGCCGGAATAAAGGCCGCTAACTCCGGCGCCCTGGCGTCTTCCAGTCGGGCCAGCCCGATCGACCATTTCTGGTTTTCGCTGATGACCATCGTATCGCACACCAGATCGCCAAGTCGCTGGCGGCGCGGCGTCAACGCCATCGCTCCCAGACCCAGCAGGAAGGTCGGCACCACGAAAATCAAAACAAAGGCCTCCGGCGTAGTGCGCTCTCCCATCAGGCGGTCCAGCACAAAAAGTAACGAGGCCAAAGGAAGCATCGGCATCATATCGGCGTAGCGCAGCACGTTCCGCATGACGGCCTGCATGCCGTTGATGGGCTGCCCGCTGGTGGTGACGACGCGGAGTCCCAGCATCCGTTTCCCCGGCGTCTGGCCGTTCATATACGTTTCGAACAGGCCGCCGTACAACTGGTCGACGGCGAATACCAGGACTCCCAATCCGATCCAGGCGACGCCGGCCAGCCAGCTAAACACACTGGCCAGAAAAGGCATCACCATCGACAACCCCGCCGTCAGCAGACCGACTCCGATGTAAACGGCAATAATCGCCAGCACCCGCAACATGATGTCGACCAGAAACGCAGGCCCCCGACGAAAAGGCCCGGCCACCCGATACTGGAAGGTGATATTCTCCGGCGTGACAATGCCGATAGTGTTATCGAGTTGGGCGTTCGCCGTGCTCATAAAAGACGATCAATGCGTGAAAACCTAAGAAACCTGCTCCCAATTATCGGTCAAGTCAAAGGGAACCGCAACGGCATGGCGCCTTCGCGACTGGCCGCCAGCGATGCCGCCAGATAGCGTCCGGTCAGCGACCGGGGGCACTCGGACGCTTCGTCGGGCGTCCCCTGAAAAACAACCTGTCCGCCCTGCTCCGCCGCCCCGGGTCCCAGGTCGATCATATAGTCGGCCGCCTTCATCAACTGCAGGTTATGTTCTACCACAATCAGCGAGTGCCCGACCGCCAGTAATGCGTCAAAACAGTCAAGCAGCCGCACCACATCGGCAAAATGCAGGCCCGTCGTCGGCTCATCCAGCAGGAACAGCGTGCGGTTCCGTGTGGCGGCCGACATGTACGAAGCCAGTTTTAAACGCTGCGCCTCGCCCGTCGATAACGTGTTGGCTCCCTGCCCCAGCGTCAAGTAATCCAGCCCCACATCGATCAGCTGTTTCAGCCGGGTTTGCACCTTCGGCTGGCCGCGAAAAAAGACAAACGCCTCGCGGACTGTCATCTGCAGGACTTCAGCAATGTTGCGTCCGCGATATTTCACCGCCAGGATTTCTTTGCGGAAACGTGTCGCCTTGCACTGCGGACATCGCATGTACACGTCCGCCAGAAACTGCATATCAATCGCGATGTGCCCTTCGCCCGCGCACGCATCGCAACGACCGCCTTCGACGTTAAAGCTGAAATGGCTGGCCCGATAGTTATGGGTGCGAGCCTCGAGCGTATCGGCGAACACCGCGCGAATAGCGTCGAAGGCTTTGATATACGTCACGGGATTGGAACGCGGCGAGCGGCCGATTGGCGTTTGATCCACCAGCATGACATCGTCGATCTGCCCATCGCCAACGACATCGTCATAGGGCAGCGGACGATCCGACTGCTTGTCAAACCGCTGACACAAGGCGCCATAAAGCGTGTCCTGCACCAGCGTGCTCTTTCCTGATCCGCTGACTCCCGTCACCAGGCAGAGCACGCCGAGGGGAAATTCCACGCTGAGGTTTTTCAGGTTCCGGCCCCGGGCGCCCCGTAGAATCACTTTCCCTCGATTCGTCGATCGACGCGACTCCGGCAGGGCGACACCGCGACGTCCGCCCAGGAAGGCGCCCGTGATGCTTTCCGGATCTTCGGCCAGTCCCGCAGCCGAGCCCTGGTACACGACCCTGCCGCCCGCGCTGCCGGCGGCAGGACCAATCTCAATCACCTGGTCAGCCGCGCGAATCAGCTCCGCTTCGTGCTCCACCGCCACCAGCGTGTTGCCCCGGTTCTTCAGGTCGATGATCGCCTGCAGCAGCGGGGCCAGATCGCCCGGGTGCAGGCCGGCAGTGGGTTCGTCCAGCACGTACAGCATGTTCACCAGATTGGAACCGAGCGCCGACGTGAGCGCCACGCGCTGCGCTTCGCCGCCGCTGAGCGAACGTAACGAACGATCCAGCGTGACATAACCCAGGCCAACTTTCGATAGATAATCCAGCCGCGACCTGATCTGGTCAAGCACGCCGTCGGCCACCCCCACTCGATCCGTATCGGGCTGGTACTGCGCAAAAAAGCCAACCGCCTCATCAACCTGCAGGCGGGACAGGTCCGCCATGTTCCGGCCGTCGATTCGGGTGGCCAGTGCTTCCGGCTTCAACCGAGCGCCGCCGCAGGCAGGGCAATCGTGATAACTCTTCCAGCGATTGAGAAACACTCGATGGTGCATCTTGGCTTTGCGGCCCTCTAGCCAGGCGAAGAAACCATCGAGCCCGCCAAAGTCCTTCTCGGGAACGCCCTGCACGACTCGCTGCAGTTGCTGCGGGTTCAAGTCGGCAAACGGCGCATCGACAGGCACATCGAATTCCGCCGCCAGGGCGAGCAGCGATTCCAGCTCCTTGGCGTAGGCCGCCGTGTTCCAAGGCGCAATGGCGCCGTCGCGAATCGTTTTCTGCCGATTTGGAATCACCAGATCCAGGTCGACCTCCGACACCGCGCCGTTCCCTTCGCACACGGGGCAAGCGCCCAGTGGGCTGTTGAAGCTGTACAGTCGCGGCTCCGGGGTTGGGTAATCGATGCCGCACGCATCACAGCGGAGCGACTCGCTAAAGGCGGCCCGCCCCCAGGAACGTCCGTCGATTTCTACGATCGGCCGATCCGGCGGAGCCGTCGCCAGCAGCAGCACGCAGTGTCCTTCGCCATGGTGAAAGGCTGTTTCCAGCGAGTCATGCAACCTTCCTTCGTCGGTCTCGGACGTCAACCGATCGACAATGACCAGCAACGATTCGACCTCCGCCGGCAGCGTTTCCGTTGTCGACAAGTCGACCATTTGTCCGGCCGCCGCCACCCGCATAAAGCCGTCTTCCCGTAGCGCCCTCAACGTGGGACCCGGGTCATACGGTTCGCTCGCCGGCTGCTTGCCGTCGTCGTTTTCATCGGCGCGTGCCTCTAGTCGCACCGGAAAGGCAACCATCAGGCGTTCTCCTGGCGGCAGGGCCCGGACAAAATCGGCCACGCTGCGGGGAGAGTCGCGGCGGATCTCGACGCCGCATTCCAGGCAGAACACGCGTCCGATTTTCGCCATCAACAGACGCAGATAATCGGCGATTTCTGTCGCGGCGCCGACAGTCGCCCGGTGGTTTCTCGAAGGGTTGCTGCGTGTGACGGCAATAGCGGGCGAGACGCCGTCGATCCGCTCAGCGTTGGGTTTTTCCAGTCGTTCCAGGAATTGCCGCGTGTAGGCGGAGAAGCTCTCGATATAGCGTCGTTGCCCTTCGGCGTAAAGCGTATCGAGCGCCAGGCTCGTTTTCCCGCTGCCGCTGACGCCGCAGACAACAATCAGTTGCCGATGGGGAATATCCAGGTCGATCGACTTCAGGTTGTGCACCTGAACGCCGCGCAGTTCGATCTGTCGGGCCGACATGTTGCCTCGCTGTGGGCGAAAAGAAAAACTAAAGCAGCTTGTTCCATTTACGCACGCCCCATTCCGCGGTCAAGAGAACCGCCGCCAGAGCAAGCGTGAGCCAGTTGTTCCATAGTCCCAGCGGTTTGCCGGGAACGGCGATTTTTTCCGTGGCGTCGGGGATCTCCGCCGCCAGTTCCTGCAGCTGGTCCAACTGGTAATAAGCCCCGCCCGACACATCGGCGATCTCTTCCAGCAAGGGCCGGTTCAGCCACACCGCGTTTGTTTCCAGCCCAGGCAGCTCGACCGTGAACGTCGTTTCTACCTGCTCCGATGCGGGGCCTGCGGCTTCCTCCACACCCTCGGAATCCTCTCCCGCCAGATCGTCAGGCAGCTCGATCCGCACCGTATGCACGCCCGTCTGCATGGCGGGAATCATGGCCTGGTAGCGGCCGGGCTGGTCGGGAATCGGCCGCAGCGTGAAACGCTCCAGGCGGGAGCCGTCGGTCGTCACGGTGGCCGACGCTTCGTCCAGCAGCAGGTCGTTGAACTGGTCGTCCTGCAGCTGGGCGAACAGACGCACGTTCTCGCCAATCTCGTAGCGATCCTTCTCGGCCTGAACGAACCCCCGGCGCTTGCCGTCGTGCTTGCGACTGTCGTACAGGAACCGCACCGCGCGGACCCAGAAGGTGTCAAAGTACTCGGCTCCCGCACCTGCACTCCGCCAGCGCCAGGTGCCGGGAAAACCCAGGTACATGGTGTTAGCAGAACCGTAGCGACCGGCCGCCATCAGCGGCCGCGCAGTGCGGCCTCGCCAGAGGGAAGGATCGCTATGCTCCAGCAGCACCTGCGCGGTGGGCCGTGCTTCTTGCGCCGGGTAGGTCCAGTAGACGCCCGGCATTTTGCCCCATTGGGCCAGGGACGCCCGCTCATCGCCCGAGATGCTCATCACCGGATGATCAATGTACGCAGGCGGCGCCCTGAGCGGCCAGGATTGCGGATGGGCCGCCATCATGTCGAGCAGTTCGCCGCCGCGAATCTCGGCCAGCCGCACCGGCAGCAGGTCCGCCAGCCCGCCGGTACGGTTCCCCTGGAGAAACTGGTTGGAGTACTGGGGGCCGGCCATATACAGCAAGCCGCCCGAGTGGCGCCCGCAGAATTCGTTCTTGAGCAGGTCGATCCACTCTTTGTCAAATTCATCGGGATTCGGATCGAAGAGCAAGACGACATCAAACGCCAGCAGCGACGCCTTGTCGCGGGGCAGTTCGTCGATCTGCGTATTACCCGCCTGGGGGCGATCCTCGTCGAGCGTCTGCAGCCAGCAGGAAAGGTCGATCGAGTTTTCCCGCAGCAGCAACCGCTCCACCATCCGGTAATCCCACGACGGCGACCCCGACACCAGCAGCACGCGGATCTTCCGTTCGTCCTCGACCGTCACCCGCGTTGAGTCCGCCTGGTTATCGTCCTCCAGGCGTTCCTCGGGGATCGACTCCGCGCGGATCGTATACACAAACGAACCGGTCCGTTGCGGCGTATGCGTGAACTTGAAAGAACGGCGTCCTTCTCCCGGCGGCAGAGCAATCTCCTGTCGGCCGACCGTTTGCCCGGGACCAGGCTGGCTTCCTTGCGACGGCAGTTCGCGCTCAATCAGTTCGACCTGCACTCTGGTTTCCTTGGGCGACGGGCCGGCGGCAAGATCTGCCTGAACGCCCTGTACCGACAGCACTGCTTCGATCTCAAACGGTTCCCTCAGCCAGGCCTGGGAGCGGGCGTAAACCTTGTCGACCTTCAGGTTGCGCGGCGGTTTCGCATCGCCTAGTCCAACGACGAAGACCGGCACGCCGCGGTCGCGCGCCTGCTGGGCGACATCGCCCAGGTCGTCCACCCCGGTGTGCTGGCCGTCGCTGAACAGCACAATCGCAGCCAGCGGATCCCGGGCAAGCGCCGTCTGCAGGGCGATCGCCAGTTCGGTCGAGCGGCCGTCCGCCGTCAAAGGCGCCGGCTGCTGGTCGCTGTTGTCAGCCTTTCGATCGTTACCTTTCTTGTCCGCGTCGCCGGTCCCCGCAAGGTTCGTTTGCGCGGCGGCAAGGCCCGCGGGATGGGATGACGAGGGAACGATGCGGGGCCGCACTTCGCGTTCGTCGACCTGGCCGCTGAAGTCGGCGACGATCACGTCGCCCCGTTGCTGCAGCGTCTCCAGGAATCGAGCATAGGCCGGCGCGGCAAGGTCGTTCAGCAAGTCCGCCCGGGAGGGTCGCCGGTCCTGGATCTCCGCCGTCGACAGGCCGCTGGCCTGGGCAATGGACTCCGCTGCCTGGTCTTCGAAATAGCGATCGCGAACATTCATCGACTGCGAGGCGTCGCGCAGCACGACGATCGACGCCTGGCGTTCCCGCAAGCGGACATAGGTAATCGCCGGCTCCAGCCAGACGAGCGCCAGCAACAGCAGCACGGCGATGCGCAGCCCCGCCAGCCAGCGCCGGACCGTCAGAGAACAAGTGCTATTCTCACGACGATACAGCCAGTAAATAACCCCCGCGCCGGCGGCGACGATAAAGAAAAACAGGAACAGACGCCAGGATTCCGGCGCAGCGAGAAACCGCCAGCCGCGCTCGGAGCCCGCTGGAATCTCCGCGGGGTCGATCCCCAGCAGTCGCAACGCCCAGTCACTCATACCGTGTTTTCCTTGCCGCCGATTTTCCGGCAGCGATTAATAACGGAACAGGCCGCTCACATTATTTCGACCCAGATTCCACAGCGTCTTGCCGTCGGGAGCAATTTCAAAGGCGCCGCTGTCGCCGCACATTAGCACCGTTCCGGACGGCGTCTTCTGTGCGCAATAAGGTTGCGACGGCATTTCACGCGTCCAGGCGACATTTCCCGCCCAGTCTGTTTCGATCACCTGCAGGCTGTTCATTTGGGCCACCAGCAGCCGGCCATTATCCAGCGGTTGCACCGAGATCGGTCCTGCCAGATCGGCGATCTGCCTGATCGTTTCGCCGCGTGCATTCAGCTGCACAACCTTTCCCGCATTGGCCAGCGCGACCAGGGTGGTGCCGTCGTCAAGGCGGTGAGCGTCCATCGGGCGGCCGGCGATTTGCGCCTGCCAGGCGATCGTTCCGTCACGGCGAATCTCCACGATCAGTTCGGCATTCGAGCAGGCCACCAGCGTGTTGCCGTTTGTCAATCGCTGCACGCTGAAAGGGTTGCCCGGCAGGCCCTCCTTCCGCCACACTTCGTCTCCCTGTTCGTCGTATTCCACCACCAGGTTCTGGGCGAAACAGGCGATCAGCCGATGTCCGTTCGGCAAGCCCTCACAGGCCCAGGGATTCTGCAGCTGGCGTTCCCAGCGTTTGTTCCCCTCGGCGTCGAACTCCAGCACCAGATTGGAACCATACAAGGCGACCAGGGTTCGTCCCAGCAGCGGCTCGACCAGCGGCAGAGGGAAGTGCAGTTCGGCCTCGGTCCCGGGACCTACGACCCAGTCCCGCCAGGCAGCCAGCGAGTCGGCTCGTGCTTCCGCTTCGCCGAAGGGATCAAATTCGATCTTTTGACCCGTAAAGTTTTGTAGCGCGGCCTGGGCCCTCACCCGGCGACTGGACTCGGTGCTCGCCAGCAATTGGACCAGCGGTTCCAGCGCGTCCCGGTCGCCCATGTTGGCCAGCGATCGGGCGGCCGCCAGCTGCTTTTCTTCGTCGTCCGCCTGGAGCAATTTCCGCAGTAACGGCCGGGCCTCGGCGCCGGCTGCTTTCCCGTAGGGTTCGATCATTACGGCCGCCACCCTTTCGTTCTGCAGCAACTGCAGCAGCAGCGGCGCATCCTCAGGCGTGGCTGCCGCGACCATGGCTCGACTGGCCAGGCTCAGTTCGTGCGGTTTGGTGAGCAGCGGCAACAAGGCCGCCAGATTGGGCGCGCCGCCGGGTTCCCCCTGGCGACGCAGGGCGTGCATCGCGGAGGTCATGGCGGTTAGAATTTCGACGCGGGTATCGGCCGAGAGATCCGTGTGCGGAGTAGCCGTCTCGGCGTCCAGCACGGCCGCCTGGAGAAAGGCGAGCGTCGCGACCGGATGTCCTGCCGGCAGACTGCCGATGCTAAGTTCCTTGAGCACCGTTTTCAAAGCGACGTCGCGTCCACTGGACCGAAGCAGTGACTGGAAGGCGGCCAGCAGGTCGGCGAAAGCAGCCTCCGACTTGCCCGCTTCCAGATACAGCCGCATCCGTTCCAGCAAGGCGTGCGGAGCACCCGCTTTCACGCTGGCTTCCACCAGGGCCAGGCGATGCTCCAGGCTGGTCAGGGCATAAACCCGATCGGCGCCAACGCCCCACAGCTTTTCGCCATCGCTGAACAGGTTGCCCACCGGTTCGTCGTCGCTCAGTTCCACCGGAACGCTACCTTCCACCGCGCCGGTCGTCAGGTGCAGCTTTACAATCGCGCTCTCCTGCGGCAAATAAACGCCGTTCTCTGTCAGGGCGCCGCGTCCATAGGTGTCCTGGAAGTTTTGCTCCCACAGTTCCACCCCATGCACAGCGTCGATCGCGCGGACCGTATTCCGCCCGCCCAGGTACAGCACTCCCTGGTGCAGTCCCAGGCAATAGTCGACGGGATAATCATGCGCGACGCTCCGCGGCGTATGCCAGAGGGTTTCGCCCGAATTCCGATCAAGGCAGAACACTGCGTCGCGATCGGAAGCGACGACGATCAGGCCACGGCCGTAAGCGATCAGTATGTCTTCATCGCAGCCGTCCAGGTGCAGAAATCCGTTCGGCGAATCGCTCTTAACGCCCGCGCGAAAGTCGCGAGGATAGCGCACCGCCATACGGACCGAGCCCGAAGCTGCGTCGACCGAAAAGACAACGCCGCCTCCCGCCGCCACATACGCGTCGCGGCCTTCGACCGCTACGGCGACGCGGTTCCAGGGCCACCAGCCTTCCGCGGGCTGATCGCACAAGAAGCTCTTCCAGACGGTTTTCCCGTCGGTTTGCGATAAGGCGTACAACCAGAGCGATCCTTCATCGACGACAGGAACCAAAAGCAGCTTCCCATACGGCGTGGGGGCCGCCAGGAAGCCGACTCGACGATCGCCCGCATCGGGATCGCCAGCGCTGCGACGCCATTTGAAACTGCCGTCGGTGGCCAGGACATACGCGGCCAATTGATTGGTTCGGGGGCGTTCCGCCAGGCTGGGCCGACCGAACGGACGCGGCCGCTTGCCGGCTTCTTCGCCGTCCTCGGGCGGGCTGGGGTCGTCGGTGCTGTAGAGCCACTTTCGACCCTCCACGCTGTAGAGCACGCCGTCGAGGATCGACATACTGGCCCGCACCTGGTCGCCAAAGTACATCACTTCCGCCGGCGCCAACGGACGCCGCCAGCCATTGCCGTAGTTAGACTCTTCGAGAGGGGCAGCGGCGCTTTCCTCGTCATAAAGGTTCCGCCAGGGGCAGCGACTTTGCTCTTCACGCATGTCGCCGGCCGCGCTGAAACGCAACAGGTTGTTGTGCGTTTTGAAGAAGACGCCGCCGTCGGACAGCAGCAAATGGTCGACGGGTCGCCAGCGGTTTGCTTTCCATCGCTGCACCAGACTCTCGTGCGTCGATGTCGTCTGGGGGTTGCTGCGGACCTCCTGGATATAATCCCTGCCGCCCACCACGCGTACATAGTATTCGGGTTCACTCTGGTGTCGGCGGCGACGAACGGCCGGCGCGGCTTTGCCCAGCGATTGCGTGGAGCCAGCGCCATAGCCCCCGCGGTACACCTCGCCCATCACAGGGGCGGTCGAATGGATCGGGAAGCGAAACCCCCAAAGCTCTGTCAATGGGGACGCCATGAAGCTGTCTGGAACCGCCGCCATGGCGCCAACGCCTGAGGCCGATCCCAGCGGCATCCGCCACGCTTTCGCTCCGGCCATTACGGGCGGATTCGGCGCCGTTTTGACATCCTGGCGAACCGCCGCCAGTGCTTCGCGCGAGGGACGTCCGCTCCCCGCCGAAGCCGCTTCAGCCAGCGCCTTCTCGGCCGATTCCGCATCTCCTAACCGTCCACTGGCCAGCGCCAGACGTAGCTGCAGTTCGCCTTGCGGAACGGTCGGGTCAGGATGGCGGTGCAGCACCCGTTCGAACAGTCGCAAAGCGCCAACAAAGTCGTAGCGATCCAGCGCCAGGCAGCCCAGTTCGTACGCCGCTTCATCGCCGTGCGAACTGAGGAAGTATCGCCGCACCACCTCGCTGAGGGCCCGCTCCCGGTCGGTCGGATCGGCCGCCAGCAACGCGAGCGCTTCGCCGTCGGCGGATACACGATAGGTCCGCAAGGCTTCCGGCGGCAATCCCGCAACGGTGCGTTCCACCTGCTCGGCGATCGAGACATAGACTTCGCCGTCCTGGCTGATCAGGGCGTCGCCTGACTCGTTGATTACTTTCTGCCATAACTCACAGGCAAAGTCGTAATGTTTGTCAGCGGCGTACGCGTCAGCCAGTCGCATCGCCTGGTCCTGGTACGGATTGGTCTTCAACGGGGCTCCGCCGGCAAAACGAATCGCATTCTGCGCCTTCTGCTCTTCCAGCGACAACTCCCTTTGCCCCAGTTCGGCCGGGGCAATCGCCGGGGCGGGTTCGGCCGGGACCTCGGCTTCCTGTGCGAAGGCGAAAGGGGCGCAGCGAAACGCGAGCAGGCCGGCGCCCAGCAGCGCACCGGCAATAGACAACCAGGCGACAAGCAGGGTCGACGACGGCTGCGGACCGTGCGGGGGCGACATGGGCTTTGGCATCTTGGGCATCCTGGGATCGTCTTCGTACGTCAGGCTCGGGTCCGGCGAGGGGGGCGCCGTGCGGTTTTGCCTGTTTCTCACGATTCAGCCTAACATACCGCGTCCTTTCGAGCGCGTCCCCGTTGCCGGCTCCCGGCAGACGAATCCTTAATCCCGCACCAGCTAACGGCGGCGCCCAAAAAACCAGGCGAGCCCCTGCTCGGCAAAGAGCACGCCCAGTAGCAAATAAAGGGTTCTTCGCCACCATTCGTTCTGTTTCCCGGAGACTGCCGTTTGGCTGGCCCCACCGGCGGCCAGCAGGACGATGCGAGGGTGATCCAGTTGCTGCTCCAGTTGCACCAGATCGACCCGTCGCAGGTCGCTTTCCGTCGGATCAACGTTAGCTGCAAACAGATAGCTTTGCTCGCCGCCCTGGTTCTGCGGCAGGCGCAGTTCGTAGTAGCCTCGCTGGTCGACCGCATCGTAAACAATCTCCCATAACGGGACCGATGGCGCCTGAATATCGGCCTCATTTTCTCTGGCAGCAGAGGGCGTGTCGTCGGCCGCGTTCTCTTGCGAATCGGGCGATTCTCCCGCGGGCGCCGGCCGGCCAGCGGACTCCTCGGCCTGAATGCTGGCCTGGGCTCCGCCGGGCAGCGTCAAGGTTCCGATCCGTTGGGAGCGGGTCAGATCGATCGTTTGCCGCAACGTTTCTCCCACGGCCAACTCCCGACGGACGCCGGCGTCGTCAGCCAGGTATTGAGTGAACTCCTGCATGGCGATCAGGAAACTGGGATAGCTGGCCCAGTCGCTCCAGTCGGCGTCAGCAGGCATCGCCATCATGGCGACCCGTCCGCGGCCGAAACGTTTTTCGGCGATCGCCGGAGTGACATCTCCTTCTTCGCCCACGCGGGCCAGCACCACCGCGGCTCCTTGTGCGACGGTCGCGTCATCGGCGGCGGCGACCGGTTGGGGATCAACGGGCGGGGCGTCGGCAGCAGCGGTGTCCGACGGGACTGCGACTTCGGTCTTCCACCAGCGGAAGATTTTCACACTGTCGATGAGCGGGTTGTTCTGACCGCCGAACTCTTTCAAGGCCGGATGCTGCGGTGCGTCGACCTGCAGTTGCGACCAGACAGCCGCCGTTTCATCCCCCGCCAGGCGCATCAACCGCAAAGGCGATAACGGATCAGCCCCTTCGGCAAAGTGCTTATTGAAATCGCGTTCGTCGACCTGGTCGCCAGGCAGGATCATCAGGCCGCCGCCGGCCTGCACCCATGCCCGCAAGGACTGGCAGCGCTGCTCGCTCAGGCGATAAACGTTGCACAGAAAGATCACCTGGAAGCGGTCGAGCGACATGCTTTCAAACTGGGTGTCAGTGACAATCTCCGCCGACACGCCGGAAAGCAGATCGCCCGGCGGCTCCAGGGCCTTCTGCAGATAATACGATTCGGCGCGGTGCGGGATGCTGGAAGGCGCCCCGTCAACCAGCAGCGTCGGCACGCCGCGGACGACCGTGCCGGCATAAAACCGCTCGCTGTCCGCCGCCAGCCGATCCTGCGCCGGCGACGCGGCGATCACACTGGCGCGAATCCGCACTGGGGTCGAATCGGCGTCGATCAGCAAGGGCAGTTTGAACAGGAAAGGCTCCGTCGCCATGGCGCCGGGGGCGATGCGGTCGATGGTGCGCACCATCGGCAGCCCCTCGCCGACTGACAGTTCAACCGCCACATCGCGAGCTTCCGTATCGCTCGGATTGGCGACCGTCACCTGGAACTGCGTCGCCACGCCGCCGATCAGCGTATCCTCCGGCGCAATGGCGGCGACCGCCAGGTTGGCGGCCGGATCATCGGCCGAACCGACATCGATCACCAGGCAAGCGCTGACCGTATCGGCCAGGCGTTTCAGCAAGGCGGGCGGATTGTCGTCCTGCGGGTCGTCCAGGCGCCAGTCGCGGCGGCGCATGTCGCTGAGCAGATAGGCCACCCGGTTCACGTTTTTTGACTCGCCTGCGATCAGCTCTTCGATTTCCAGCAGCCCGGCCGTCAGCTGGGCGGCGCGGTCGGAGGCTTCGATTTCGTCGATCGCTTTGAACAACTTGATCAGGTCGTCATCGGAGGACTGGATTGGCGCCGCGTTCAGCAGGCGTTCCGAAGGACGGCTGGCCAGCAGGACGGTCAGGCTGTCTTCAGAATCATTGTCAGCCAGGCCGCGGACGAGCGATTTGAGTTCTTCCTTCGCCCTGTCGAGCGTGGTCTGATTGCCGCTAACCACCTGCATGCTGAGCGAATCATCGAACAGCACGATCCGTTCGAAACGCTGCGCCTCGAACAGGCCAGGGGCAAACTGGCAGCTGAACGGACGGGCCAGCATCAGTCCCAGCAGCAGCATCGCCAGGCAACGCAGCAGCAACAGCAGCAGGTTCTCCAACTGCACCCGGCGACGGTTGCGACGGTCCGCTTCCAGCAGGAAGTCCATCGCCGCCCAGTCGACCACGCGGAACTTCCGCCGGTTCAACAGGTGAATCAATATCGGCGACGCCATCAGCGCAGCGCCCAACCCCAGTAGCCAGGGAGAGAGCAGCCAACCGCCAAACCAGGCGCCGATCGATTCCAACATAAACGTGTTCGCAAGCAGGTTTGCAGGCCAGGGAGACGGGCGTCGGTACGGTTACCGTCGGGCGCGGCGGCGGATTTTCTGGCGAAAACTCAAATAGCCCGCCAAGGCCGCATCGAGCGGGTCCTTCGTATTCAGCAGCACATGGTCGACGTCGGCCGAGGCGCACAACCGGCGTACTTCGACCAGGAACCGGTCCATCGCTTCCAGGTAAGATCGGCGCAACGCACGCGGCTCAGCGTTCAGCTGGGTATCAACCTCAAGCCCGCGAAACTGCGTGTTCTCCTGGAACGGAAAGGTCAGCTCATCGTTATGCAGCACCTGCATGACAACGGTCTCGTGCCCCGCCAGTCGCAGCTGTTTGATCATCTCTGTGAACACCTGCATATCGACAAACAGGTCGGAGATCAGCACGACCATGCCCCGCCGGCGGAGTTGCGAAGCCAGCAGCGGGAACACGGCGGCGACATCGGTCTGTTCGTCGACCTGAACCTGCTCTAGCTCGTGCAGCAGCTGTTTGAGATGCGTCGGGTGCGAACTGGGCGGCATCTGCAGGCGCACTTCGCTGTTGAAAACCGACAGGCCCACGGCGTCCTGCTGATGATGCATCAGGTAGGCCAGGCTGGCGGCGGTCGTCGCCGCGTAGTCGAACTTGCTCCAGCCCTGGTCGCCGCCGTAGCGCATGGAGCGACTGGCGTCTAGCAGCACGGTGCAGCGGAGGTTGGTCTCTTCTTCGTACTCTTTAATATAAAGGCGATCCGTTTTGGACCAGACCTTCCAATCAATATGCCGAATATCGTCGCCGGGCGCGTACTCCCGGTGGCTGGCGAACTCGACCGCAAAGCCGTTGTACGGACTGCGATGCTGGCCCGTCAGGAACCCCTCCACGACCAGCCGCGCACGCACATCGAGCCGCTTGATCCGGTCGAGCGTTTTCGGGTCGAGATACTGCGAGTGGCCGGGAGACATGGCGCCAATCAATCAGGTCCACACGACGGATGGAATTTCAGCTCCGCCGGGCGGAAGGGAAGAACTCGGCTGGCAGCGCCGAGGAACGCGATTAACCAAAGGCCCGTTGCAACGCCGGGGCCACGTCGTCGTCGGGTCGACGGGCCGGGATCTCCTGCAGCAAACGGTCGATCACGTGGTCGGGCGTAATGCCTTGCGACTCGGCGTTGAAGTTGGTGATCACCCGATGCCGCAACACCGGATGGGCGACCGCTTTGATATCGTCGCAGCTGACAAAGTTCCGACCTTCCAGCATGGCCCGGGCTTTGCCGCCCAGCAACAGGTATTGCATGCCGCGGGGACCCGCGCCCCAGCTGACGCTCTCGTTGATGAATGCCGGCGTGTCGCCTTCGTTGACGCGTGTGGCGCGAACCAGGCGCAGGGCATAGTGGATCACATGTGGGGCGGCCGGCACGCGTCGCACCAGTCGCTGCAGGCGGAGGATTTCTTCGCCGGAAAGCACCTCGCTGACGTTCGGCGTGAACTCCGAGGTGGTGGACTGGGCAATGGCGTACTCTTCGTCGTACGACGGATACTTGACGAACACCTTGAACATGAAGCGATCCTGCTGCGCTTCCGGCAGGGTGTAGGTGCCTTCCTGTTCGATCGGGTTCTGCGTCGCCAGCACGAAAAACGGCGAGGGCAGCGCGTGCCGCACGCCGCCGATGGTGACCTGGCGTTCCTGCATCGCTTCCAGCAGAGCGGCCTGCGTTTTGGGCGGCGTGCGGTTGACTTCGTCCGCCAGCACAATGTTGGAGAAGATCGGCCCGCTGAGAAACTTGAACGACCGCTCGCCGCTGGACTTGTTCTCCTGGATCACTTCCGTGCCGGTAATGTCCGAAGGCATCAGGTCGGGCGTGAACTGCACCCGTTTGAATCCCAGCTTCAGGCTCTGCGCCAACGTACTGACCATCAGGGTTTTCGCGAGGCCCGGAACGCCTTCCAGCAGGCAATGCCCCTGGGCGAAGATCGCAATCAGCAGCTGTTCAATCACTTCGTCCTGCCCGACGATGACCTTGGCCAGCTCCGCCCTTAACGCCCGATGGGCCTGCTTCAACTGCTCCAGCGCCTGCAGATCGTCGTCGCTCAGCGGCGCCGCTGCGGGGTCCGAACCTTCGCCGCCGGGCATGCGAGGCCTTTCCAGTGTCATCAGCTTCCCCTTGTTTTCGATCAGGCGTCTTTTCGAGCAGGCATCGGTTTCAACCAGGCGGTTTCTCAAACCGGGCGTCGCGGCCAGCAACCCATAACATATTCAACCTGTATTAACGACCTATATATACAGGCTTCGCGGGTAGCCGGATCGTGCAGGCCGGTCGCCTTGGTTTTCTCCCAAGGCGATTGTTCGGTGGGTTACCCTGCGGAACAGGTCCGCATGCGGGTGCAGCCAGCCGTGGCGGGTTTGCGTTCCTTGCCGGCCAAACTTTACAATCTAGCAGAAGCGAAGCCGTTTGCGAGTACCATCGCAGCGCATCGCCCGCGATGGAACGGGCGGGTGAAAGGGCCGCCGTGATGCCTATTTCTGCGGTTCAGGGATCAGACGAGCGATGGGCGTTTTCAAAAAATGCACGCCGTTGCGGTTCATATAGACCGTGCCCACATGCTGCTCGTCAACCTGCACGGTGCGGGCCGAGTAGTACCGGGCGGCGATCGGCGTTTCCGGCAGCAGGGTTACGGTCTTTTGGCTCCAGGTGCGGCCATCGTCGGTCGAGTGGTTAAAGCGCAGGCCCTGGTTCGCCGTGCCAACGCCCCAGGTGACCAGCAGATCGCCGTTTTCCAGCGTCGTCAAATAGCGTCCTTCGGCGCTGTCGCCATCCGGAGCGGCGGGGAAGTTCTCGATCGCCTGCCAGTGCACGCCTTCGTCGGTCGAGCGGAGAAAGACGGGCCCCATCGCCAGCAGCGTCCCTTTCGCCGTGCGGACGATCTGCTGGAACGCATACTGCTTCTCCGAGTCCGATACAGGCAGCACGCTCAATTCGTCGGACTTTGGATCAAACACTCGCGGCGGACCCACCCGCAGCGGCAACAGCCAGCGGCCGTCGGACCAGGGTAGTACGTTGTGCCGCACGGCGCCCAGGTGCTTGCCTTCGATCGGGCCGATGAGTGCCTGGTCGCTCCAGGTTTTGCCGTCGTCGCTGCTGAGCGAGTACAGCAGGGCCCGTTCGTAGTAGTTGTCTTTTTTCCGATCGTCGGCGATGTAGTTCCAGGTCGTCAGCAGCCGGCCGTCGGGCAGCAGATCGATCGTACCGGGATACACTTCAAAGACAGGCGCCGCACGGATCACCTCGGGACGTTTGGCCGTCGTGGGGATCGGCTGCGGCGAATCCCAGGTGGCGCCGCCGTCCGTGGAGCGGCTGCACATCAGCACATTGGCCCCTTTGTAGACAACGACCAGCGTCCCGGCCGCCGAACGGCAGATCGAAGGATGAATATGCCCCCCAATCTTGGCTGCCAGAATGCTCACCGGCGGCTGTTCGGCAGTGGCAAGACGCCCGCTCGTCAACGGAAGGCCACAGGTCAGACATAACAGCAAGCAGGTTGCTCGGAACGAAGAGGCAAACATGGCGACTCCAGCGCAAAGTGGGACGGACGAAAGCCGTTGCAGGCACGTCGCCCATCTTGACGCACGGGAAGTGCTGCGTCCAGCATGTCTGCTCCGGGACGCACAGTGGTCCGACTGCACGCATCCCGCAGCGGCGCCGAATTCTATTCCCGAGCGTTATTCGACAGGGGCGGCTTTTCGCGGCAGGGTCACCAGGAATGTGGCGCCGGGGCCGTCGACATCAGCGACCGAGATCCAGCCGTCGTGCGCTTCCACATTCCGTTTGGTCAGCGCGAGCCCCAGGCCGGTGCCGTTGACCTTGGTCGTATAAAAAGGTTCAAACACCCGGCCCCGTTGATCGTTGGACATGCCGGGGCCGTTATCGTGGACAGCGATCCGGAGCGCATCGCGGCCGCCGATGGTGTCTTCCAGCCAGTCGATGGAGATGTCCACCGGGCCGCTGGTGGCGCTGATCGCGTTTTCCAGGAGATTGCAAAAAACGCGTTCCATCGCCAGCAGATCCACTTCGCAGATGCGGTTGATCGGTTCATCCAGATGGGTGTGCAGCCGCACGCTGCGTCCCTGGCGGATTGGCTCGAGATGCTCCCAGGAGGTCTGCAGGATGTCGCCCAGGTCGTACGATTTTCGCTGCATGGTGATCGGCGCAGCGTAGCGCTGCACTTGTTCATACAACTGATGCAGCTGATCCTGGGCCGTCTGGATCCGGGCGATCAGGTCCATCGAGTCGGCCTGGTCGCGGACCCGCAGCGCCAATCGCTCCAGGCAAGCCTGGCTGCGCTGCAAGGCGTTCCGGCTTTCATGGGCCAGACCGGCCATCATTTGTCCGATCGCGGAGAGTCGCTCAGAACGCAAATACGCTTCGTGCAGCCGGCAATGCTCCAGGCTCTGGCCAACCAGCGTCGCGACGCTGGCAAGTACGTCGAGATCAATCTGGGCAAACTGGCGCCGGGGATCCTGAGTATCGACATGGATCACCCCCAGCGGCTGGTTCGTCGGACCGGTCAGCGGGGCGCACATCATGGACCGCACATGCCAGTCCTGCACGGAGTCGCTTTGTTCGAAGCGGGCGTCGACCAGCGCGTCGGCGCTAAGCACGGCCTTGCGGTCCTGCATGACACGCTGCGCGATGGTGCGGCTGATCGGTCCGGTGGTGACGGTCTCATCGCCGTTGGGCGGACAATGTTTAATCGCCTGCAGTTTGAGCCGGCCGTGAGGACCATCCGCCATGAGAATGTACAAGCGTTCCGCCTGGGGGAACACGCGGGCCAGACCTTCCAGCACGCGGGGCAGTAGCTTGTCGCGATCAAGCGAGTTATCCAGGCAACGCATGATTTCGATCATGGCGCGAAGCTTGGCTTCGGGGCTGACATTCGCCCTTTGATCGGCGTCCCACACATTGAGACTGGCGACGATCTCCGGCTCGACGGAACTGCTGAGAAACTCCACATCGACGCTGGTAGGAAAATTGTAAAACGAGGAGTCGGCCGTATCGCGGTGCTGCTCGGCGTCGAACAGCAGGGCAAAGCGATTCACGCGGATGACGTCGCCGTCTTTCAGGCGTCTCGGCCGACGCACCTGGACATCGTTCAGAAACGTGCCGTTGGTACTCTTCAGGTCTTCAACATAAAAACCGCCGTCCTGGCTGAAGATCCGGGTATGTCGGCGCGACACCGTGTCGGAGCCAATGACCACATCGCACGTGCGATGACGGCCGATGACCAGACTGTCCTCTTCCAGGGGATACGTTTTCCCCGGCCGATCATTTTCAAGCAGATGAATGGAAACCATGGTTCTCGCCTCCCACGCCGCAGTCCGACCGGCGCGCCGCTTCCGTCGGGAAGGGAGCCAGGCGCCCGGTGGCCGCTTCTGTTCATTTTATCCGTAACGACCATTTTGGCGCGGATCGCGGCGCCGTGCGAGTGTTAGTTCTATCAGGTTCAAATGCAGAATCGACAGCCCAACGACTGGCGGGGGCGGCGCCGGGCTGGCAGCAAACACCGGCGCCACCGCACCGGCAGGGAGAAGGGGCGCCGGGCGGCGGCAGCGGGCGGGGCGAGAAAATCCGGTCGTTTTCCTGGCGCCTACGGGGCAGAGGGCATTTGAGATATGATAGAAGACCGGCCAGCGATGCGTGCTGGTGATGGTTTCTGCACTTTTTTGACCGATGTGCCGTTCATGAACGTAGCTTACGATTGCCCCCACTGTGATCAGATCGTCCGGCAGGATTTCTCCGCCGACACCACGGAGATGCGCTGTCCCCACTGCGACCACGCCTGGTCCGTTCCGCCCACGGCCGTGGTCGACGGCCGCATCCAGCAGTGCCTGATCTGTCCCAGCCAGGAACTGTACGTGCGAAAAGATTTTTCGCAGCGGATCGGCGTGACGATCATTGTTATCGGCCTGGCCGCCAGCTGCATCCCCTGGTTCTATTCCATGTGGTACACGACCTATGGGATTCTATTTGGCACGGCGATCATTGATGCGTTGATGTACCATTTTACTGGCAACCTGCTGCAGTGTTACCGATGCCACTCGCAATATCGCGAAATGGACGGACTCGACGAGCATGGCGGTTTTGATCTGGAAGTCCACGAAAAACATCGCCAGCAAACGATTCGGCTGGCGGAAGCCGAACGGGCCCAGAGATTGCATCAGGCGGCCGCAGACACCGCCGCACCGGCGAGTGAGTCGCAGGACGGCTGACATCGGGGCGATGCTTCCTGGAACAACGCCGGCAGCAGACGATGGTCGATCGCTTCTGGTCGCGCAGAGAAAAGCAGGAGGAACCGCCGGTCGCCGAGTGTAAATCCTCACGACATACGAATATAATTCGACCAGACAAGGAGGCCGGCCGTGACGATTATGAGCCTGCCCCGCGCGAAGCGTTCGAGAATCCGGTCGACATCGACCGGGAGTTCCGCCCAAGAATCGCCGATAGGATAGTTTTAAGATCTCGCTTCCCGGATCGAATAACCCCGGTGCTTTGCCGCGCGGGGCGCGTTCGGATCGACCTGAACCGCAGGAAGCGCGTCCACATTTCGCCGGCTGGGAGGTTGGCGAGTCGAAAGAGCTGTCAATGAAACTGCGAGTCGGCATTGTCGGATTAGGCGATGCGTGGGAGAGCCGACACCGACCGGCCTTGCGGGCATTGTCCGACCGCTTTGAAATTCGAGCTTTCTGCGCCGAAGTCGCGCACAAGGCTGAGATCGCGGCCAAGGAGTTTAACGCCAGCCCGCTCGACGGGTTTCGTTCCCTGGCCGCCCGGGAAGATGTCGATGCGGTGCTGATGCTGGCTCCGGCCTGGTATGGCCCGGCGCCCATTCTGGCGGCTTGCGACGCGGGCAAGGCGATTTACTGTTCGGCCGCTCTCGATATTGAACCGCGGCACGCCAGCCGGATCAAAGAGCGAGTCGAAGCCTCGGGCGTCGCCTTTATGGCGGAATTCCCTCGCCGCCACGCGCCAGCCACGCTGCGATTGAAAGAGCTGATCGCCACACGCCTGGGCCGCCCCCAGTTGCTGTTCTGTCACGAGAGGTTGCGGAAAGAAGAAACAGGCCCCAACGGAACCCGCCGTTACCAGCCGTTTTCCAGCGCCACGCGGGAACTCATGGAGCTGGCCGACTGGTGCCGGTACGTGGTCGACCAGGAGCCGACTTCCGTCATGGGCGTCGAGCACGACACCGACGGCAACGACAAAGACTATCAAATGCTCAGCCTCGACTTTTCGCCCGAGGATCGTCCAGGGCGCGGACCGCTGGCGCAGATCAGTTGCGGCCGCTACCTGCCCCGCAGCTGGCGCGACGCCATTTCGTTCCGCGCCCCCAGTGCGCTGCAGGTGGTGTGCGAACGGGGAGCGGCGTTCGTCGATCTGCCCTCGCAGGTGATCTGGTTCGACGAGGCGGGCCAGCATATTGAATCCCTGGAAAGCGAACGTCCTGTCGGCGAACAGTTGCTGACCCAGTTCCATCGCGCGGTCACCAGCCTGGTGCGCAAAATATCGGACCTGGAGGACGCTTACCGGGCGCTGCATGTGGTCCTGGCGGCGCAAACCAGCTGCCAGGAAGGCCGCCGAGTTCCGCTCGATTTTTAAGCCAGTTATTTGTCTGCCCGGCGGAATCGCCGTTCTTCTCTTTGTTTTGGAGGCCTGTCATGGACCCCAGTCAACATGCGCAAGACCGTAACTTCCTGGAAAAAATGGCCGCCTATATCCCGGGCTTTCACGGCTATATGCAGCGGGAGTATCGACGCGAAAGCGACCAGATGCTGCGCACCTTTATGGCCGACCGCCTGCAGCGCAGCAAAACGGGAATCGATGGCTACATGCAAACGCTGATCGGCCGCGGCCAGCTCGACGGGCTCGACCAGGTTGAACGGATCCGCACTAAACTCGACACGCTGATTGCCGGCCTGCGCGGAGCGATGCGCGGTTACAGCGCTGCGTTTGAATACGTCAAAGTGCACGAGTCGACCCTGGAGCAGGTCTACGAACACGACCTGCGACTGGTCCGCGATGTCGAAGACCTGGCGACCCGGATTGAAGAACTGCCCGCCAGCGACGCCCCGCCCGCCGGGGTCGCCGCCGAATTCACCCGCGCCGTCGACGAGGTGCAGCAACTGTTCGACGAACGCGGCCGCCTCCTGGAAGGCATGGGCGAAAAGTAGATCGCTCGTCGTTGTGTCTGGCAGGAGGCGCTGTCTTGCGCTCCTGCCGCTTCCCCAGGCGGCCTGGTTTCTGCGGCGTTCGCCTGCTTTTTCTCAAGCATTACTCAAGTCGTCTACGACTCTCACAGGAGGCAGCTATGTTCAAGCGGATCGAGGTCATTGACTATTTTGATTCCAGCGGCCAGTCGCTGGTGTACCGCTGGCCGCAGCAAGGGTCGTCCGATATTAAAATCGGCGCCCAGCTGATCGTGCAGCAGAACCAGGAAGCAGTGTTCTTCCGCTCCGGCAAGGCGATGGATACTTTCGCCGCTGGCCGGTACACGCTGACGACCGCCAACGTACCGATCCTGACCAGCATGCTCACCATTCCCTGGGAGAAGTCTCCCTTCCAGGCGTATGTCTACTTCGTGGGCCTGCAGACGTTCATCGATCAAAAGTGGGGCACCAAGAACCCCATTCCGCTGCGCGACCGCGACTTTGGCATGATTCGTCTTCGCAGCCACGGCAAGTTCTCGTACCGGGTGGTCGACTCGGCCGTGCTGATCAATACGCTGGTCGGCACCATGGGCAAGTTCACTACCGACCAGGTGACGGCCTATCTGAAAGATATGATCGTCTCCCGCATGACCGATCTGTTCGCCACCATGAACCTGGGCATGTTCGACCTGATGTCGAAGCTCGACGAAGTCGCCGTGGCGATCAAGGTGAAACTGGGCGAGGAGTTCGCCAAATACGGACTGGAGCTGGTCGACTACTTCATCAACAGCATCACCCCGCCGGAAGAAGTCGAAAAGGCGATGGACGCCCGCAGCAGCATGGGCGCGATCGGCGATTTGCGTGCGTTCACCATGTACAAGGCCGCCCACAGCATGGAGAAAATGGCCGAGCAGGGCGGCGACGGCAACAGCGCCATGAACATGGGGATGGGCGCCGGCTTCGGCATGATGATGCCCCAGATGATGAACAACGCCATGCAAGGCTCCGGCCAGTTCGGCGGACAACCCCAGTTCGGCGGACAACAGCCCCCGCCGGGAGCCCCGCCAGCCGGAGCGCCCGTGCCGCAGCAACCGCCGCAGGCTCCCCAGGCGCCGGCCGGCGGAGCCGCACCCGCTGCCGCAGCTGCCGCAGCTGCGGGAGCTGCAGCTGCCGGAGGATTTGCCTTCGACGATCTGCAGTCCGACGCTCCCGCATCGGCTCCCGTCAAAGGGGTCGACCCTCAGCATCTGGTCCGCACGGTCGCCAACGCCAGCGACTGGAGCGTCGACGAATCGGCCGACGAATGGAAGGTCACCGTGCCGATCGGTTCACTCCGTCGCCAGGTGGTGCGCGTCAAATTCGACGGCAAGGATAACGAAGGCCACAAGCTGATCTCTTTCAGCTCCACCTGCGGCCCCGCCTCCGAGAAGAACGCCATGGCCTTGCTCCGCTACAACATGAACACGGTACATGGCGCCTTCGCGGTGCAGAACACCGACTCGGGCGAAATCGTCGTCATCCAGGCGAATCAGCTCGCCGACACGGCCGACCCGCTGGAGATCACCCGGATCGTCACCGCGTTGGCCTGGCAGGCCGACAAAGTGGAAGAGAAACTCGTCGGCGGCGACAACTACTAACGGTCCCCGCCCGCACTCCAGAGCAGCGTCCGTCTTTTCCGGACGCTGCGGGTCGGCCCTGGAGGTCGGCGACTTCTTCCCCAGGGCCGGTTTTGAACCGGCCCTTCTTTTTGATGCCCGCCATGCTCATTGCGGGCTGGCGCCTTCTGCCGGCGTCGCGACTGCTTTCGCTTCCCGCTGAGGGGACGCTTGCGTAAGCACGTTCCGCCGAACAGGGCTGATCGGTCGTCCTGCCAGAAAGCCGCTTCCCACCGGGACAGACCCTGGAATGAGCGACTTCCTGCAGTTCGGCCGTCATTCTTCCAACTCCGGCAAGACCGGAGCGACGCCCTGGGTCGAGAAAAACCGCCGCGATGCAGCCTGCGGGGAATTATTTTGAAAAAAATTTCCGGCGGTCTCCAAGGACCCTTCAGGAGGCCTGCTTAAAGTTTAAGCAGATGACCCTCTGCCTAACGTTTGTGCAGGCGTGCTTAATTAATAGCAGTGCTGGCGCCATCGCTGTAAGTGCTGGCGCTGCAAGCATATCCGTGCTGGGCTTGACTTGTCAGCAGCGGTTAAGGTAAATCCTTTACATGTCAGTCGCGGTTAGATCCCGTGGTCACAAATTCAGGAAGGAACCGACATGCCAGAACTATTTCAACACCCGAATCACATGACCCATCGTGGGCACGAAGCCTTGCGGGTAGCCAAGGACCTTTTCGAGCAAGATCCTGAATGGGTCATCTTCTTCCGCGAGGTGCTGGGTATCGATGGCGTGGTTTCGCGCCTGTTCAAATCGCAAGAGGAACTCGACGACTTCCGCCAGTCGGGAGAGTACGCCGAGATCCAGAAAATGGTCGCCCACCTGCGGGAGCGCACCGCGGCCCAGACGGCCGAAGATAAAGAACCGATCCGCGTGATCACCGTGCGTCTGCCGAAAAGCCTGCACGAGTCGTTACGCGCCGAGGCTCACGAGCGGCAGACGAGCATGAACAAGCTCTGCATCTCGAAGCTGCTGCAGGTCATCGACGAAGAGTTCGTACCGCAGGACTAGCCGCAGTCGTTGCGACGGCGTCTTTCTAACAATGGGAAAGACGCACCAACCGCTACCAGAAGCATGGCAGCGGTCGGCCTGGCGGAATCGGCCCAGCGGAATCGCCCAAAGCGACTAGTGGTGCGTCAAACCATAAAATACAGGTTTCTCTAAATCAGCCGCCGGGCGCTAGCCCACGGTTTTTTTGGCGGCACAGCAGCACGGCCGAAATCGCTCACTCTAAGATTCAAAATTGACGCAGCACTAGCCAATCAGTGTGCGGCCAAGCTGAAGGATTTCTTCCGCGTCGAGAACCTGATCGTTCGCTTGGAACAACTGGCGAATCGCCGCTTTGTGGATTTTCATTTTCAGGCCGCCCACGCCAATCGCCCCGTACGCAATCGCTCCATGGCGTTCGACGCCGGAGTCTTGCATATCGAGGCCAGCCACACCCAAGGGCGGCATTGCGTTCAAATCGATAATCACCCGGAGCGAGAACGACGATTGCCAGTTCTCCTCCGTTAGCAACTCCACCCCCAGCGCGCCGGCCGAGATAATCACCTGGGCGCCTTCGATCGCCTGGGAGAGTTCCTGCGGCGACAAGGTCTGGTACGGCGATACTTTCGCTTCCGGATGCTGATCAGAAATCGCCTGGCAAACCGCCTTGGCCCGATCCAGGCTGCGCGAAGCGATGCGCACGCTTGCCCCTTCGCTGGCCAACATGCGGGCCGCCCTCTGGCCGACCGGTCCCGTCGCCGCCAGCACAAGAGCATCCGCCTGGGCAAGATCCACATGCCGTGCGGCTGACAGAACTGCCGCCGCAGCCGTGGTATTGCAGCCATTGGCGTCGAGCATAACGGAAACCCGCATCGGCCCGACAAAGCAGCTGGTCGCCTGGGTAAGCACAGACTCCCCCGCACGGACATCGCTGCCGCCGATGAACAGGGCCGTGTTGTGCAGGTCCTTGGGTCCGCGAGTGAAAATAGCCCCAGGGACCAGGTCGCGGATCTGCGCCGGCTCTACGCCTGCGTACTGCAGGATCTGGTCGACGCCGGCGTCGATCGCGGTGACGGCGTCAAAGACGCTGGCCTGGCGATCGGAATCAAACTGGATCAGGATTTTAGGTTTGGTCATGGTGGAAAACGGCCCAGCAGGAGGCATTTCGGGTCGAGCAGAAACGAAAACAGGACGCGACATTCGCGTCCTATTTTGTACTTTGGAATAATCCGCCGTCGACCCGCGACTAGAAATTCTTGAAGGGGTGCTCGCCGGCGTCGCGCTGGGCGATGGTTTCTTCGGCGGTCGGCTTGCCGGCCATGGCGCTGGCGATCGCCTGCTTGGTGGCTTCGTAGTTGTAGTCGTGGATCTTTTTGTTGTCAGCGGCCTTGGGGTGAATGAACACGCCGCAAACAATCACAAGTTCTTCGCCCTGGTCCTTCGGAATGATCCCTTCGGCGACCGAATCCACCACCGCCTTGGCGACGGCGGTCTGGGCGGGGCCGAACATCTGCACAGCCTGGCCAATGGTTTTCAGGGTGACCTTGGTGATCATGACCGTCGCCGGCTTCACAGCCAGGTTGGGGCGAACCACCGCCAGCAGGTTGGAATGGCCAGCACTCTGGGATGCCAGGGCGTTGGCGAACGCCGTACCCACGGGGCCGTCTTTGCTGCCGATCAGCAGGTCGATATGGGCAACTTCATTGCCTTCTCCGACTAACGCTTCGCCAACGAACATCGACATGGTGAATCTCCTGCACGAAATCTGTGGAAAGGGGTAAGTTATCGAGCAAGCCGCGGGCGAATTCGTCCATCGGCCTGTAACGTGTTGTCCAAATCACCGGCGCCGTCCTTTTTTCGGGCCGCCAGGCAGCCAAGAGAGTATCAAACGCGGGGCCGAATGCAACCACCATTGCTGATTCTGGGAGCCAGCGCCAGGGCGGCCGCCCAGTCCGCGCTGCGGGGCGGTTTCCGGCCGTTCGCCCTGGACATGTTCGGCGACGCCGACCTGCAGGCCTGCTGCCCAGCCGTTCGCGTCGCAAATTACCCCCAAGGCCTGGAATACGCCGCCTGCCAGGCGCCCGAAAGCCCCTTTCTTTACACAGGCGGCCTGGAAAATCACCCGCAACTGATAGCCCGGCTGGCGCATCATCGGCAGCTATTAGGAAATTCCGCTAGCGTCTTGCGAGCCGTTCGGCGGCCAGAAAACTGGACAAACGCCCTGCGGAAAGCCGGATTGCCCTGCCTGCTGGTGCAGTCCGAGGCGCCTGTGCACAGACCCGAGGCATGGCTGAGCAAGCCGCTGCGGTCCGCCGGCGGGATGCATATCACTCCTGCCGCCTGCGATTCGGCTGCCGCCGGACGTTACTTCCAAGAGTACCGCGACGGCCAGCCCCACAGCGGGTTATACGTAGCCGCAGGCGGTCGGGCGAGGCTTCTCGGCGTAACCCGTCAACTGATCGGCGAAACCTGGACCGGCGGCAGCGGCTACGCCTATTGCGGTTCCATCGGCCCCTTGCCCCTGACAACCCTCCAGGAGGCCGCCTGGCGGCGACTAGGGGACTGCCTGGTCGATTCGTTCCCTCTGGCAGGCCTGTTCGGGATCGACGCAGTCGTCGACGCCCAAGCGATCTGGCCGGTCGAGGTGAATCCTCGCTTTCCCGCTTCGGCCGAACTCTACGACCGGGCGCACGGCGCCTCCGCGGTCAGGCTGCATGTGCAAGCCTGCCTTGACCAGAGTATTGAAGGACCGGACGCCCCACCCCGGACCGCCCGTCAGATGCAGGGGAAAGCAATCCTGTGGGCGCTGAGTGATCTGACGATCTCGGACGCCTGGACACAGCAAGCCCTGCTGCACCACATCAGCGATGAGCGGCTGCTGGCGGATATTCCTGCGGCCGGCCAAACGATTCGCACGGGCGAGCCGATCGTCACCTGTTTTGCCAGCGGCGCCACGGTTGACGAAGTGACGACAGCGTTAAAGTCGCGGGCCGCAGCCGTCAGGGCGTCGCTGTAAGGCATTAATCGACGCTGGGCGGTTCCTCCTCGTCGACGGGAAGTTGTTGCTGCTGGATCCAGCGTTTCATCATCGCGACGGCGGGTTCATCGACCCGCTCCGTCGCCAGCGGCGGCATTTGCCCGCGGCCGCGTATCGCCATCCGGTGCAGCAGGGTCGAGCGTTCCGGCGCTCCGGCGGCCACAATCCTGGCATCGGGCAGGTCGAACTGGTGGTGCAGGGGAGCGACCTCCAGAACGTTGAATTTCTCGTCCTTGGCGTCGTGGGACAGGTCGATCTGGGAGTTGCCGCCGCCTGCTCCGATATGGCAGATGGAGCAGTTCACATGCAGATACGAACGCGCCCGCGCATCCAGATCGGCCGTTTCATCGTAAGGATCCGCCAGCCGCGGGTAAGCATCCGCCCCCAGCGCCAGCAGGCTGGTCGTCGGTACGGCCCGCCGCTGCGAACGGGTGGCAAAGTGCTTCGTCACCAGGGCGCCGGCGGCCGACGGTTTCAGGCCAGCGTCGATCGCTTCTTTCCGCATTGCTTCGCGGACTTCCGGCTCCCATTTGGTTTTCAGCAGGCCCATCTGCTCAAACGTCGCCAGCTGGTTCTGCACCAGGCCGTTGCCGTAATCATGATCCCGGTTCAGCTGGGCGGTGGTCAGTCCCAGCACAAAGTGCGAGGCGCGCGAGTGGCACGTCATGCAGTCGGCGCGACTGGGGAATCGCCAGGGCTGCACCCTTTCGCCGCTGGCCGCCTGGGGATCCTGCTGGACGAACTCCGTGTCGGCGCCGCCTGCTTCGACCAGTACGGCGTCGGTTTGCTCGGCGTTCCAGCGGTAGGTATAGCCGACCCACTCGCCTTGTTGCAGGGTCATCAATCGCGTTTCAATCCAGCGTCGCGTCGTCGGATCTCCGACCGTCTGCTCCAGTGCAAACGACTTGATAAACACCGTCAGCTCGGGGAACTTCCAGGCGTATTTTTGCGTGACTTCGATCTCAGGTTTCTCTTGCGGCAAAACGATAAATCGCTCCTTGTAGGCCCCGTCGGACCAGAGCGGCGAATTGACCGAATACGGAATCACACCGGGCGCCGGCTCATGCCCGGGCGTATCGGCGAACAGCCCCGTTTCGCTCAGCTTGCGGGGGAACGCCAGCGGGTCATGCCCAGGCGGCGTCGGCTCCAGGCGATACAGGCCGCCTGCATAATCCACGATCACCAACTCGCCCTGCGTATCCAAACCAAAGCCCGTGATCTGCAGGCTAGTGTCGGCCAGTTCCCGCGGCGGCAGCAGTTCTTTGCCCGTATGCAGCAGGCCCCAGATTTTGCCGGTGGAGTGGTCGCCATAAATGTACATGCCGCGCAGGTCGGGAAATTTGTCGCCGTAGTACGTGACCCCGCCGGTCAGCGAACGGGCTTCGCTATGCGGATGATCCGCAGCAGGCGGCGACAGCGGATGCGGCCCCTGCTTCCGCTCCCGATAGAACGGATGGGTCCCTTCCACCACCGACCAGCCATAGTTGGCGCCGCGTTCAATGAGGTAAACCTGCTCCCACAAATCCTGCCCGTTATTGCCGACCCACAGCCGGCCCGAGCGGGGGTCAAACGACATCCGCCAGGGATTGCGCAGCCCATAGGCCCAGATCTCTGGCCGGGCGCCAGCCAGGCCCCGGAACGGATTGTCGGCAGGCACAGAGTAAGGCTTGTCGGCGGCCGGTCGGTCGACATCGATCCGCAACACCGCGCCAAGCAGGTTGGACAGATCCTGCCCCGTCAGGTTGCCGTCGGAGTCGCTCGTGCCGTCGCCTGAGGTGACGTACAGCATGCCGTCTTTCGGGCTGAAACCCAGGTCGCCGCCGTTATGTCCGTCGGACGGCCATTCGATAATCGTCACGGCGGAATCCGGATCGAGCTTCCTGGTTTCCGGGTCTAGTCGATAGCGGACGACGCGTGTGAACTTCTCTTCGCGGCCCTCCGGCTTGAGGTTCATCCCCACAAAGACAAGCCGGTTCTGGGCGAAGCGAGGATGAAAGGCCAGACCATAAGCAATGCCAGGAAAGGCGCCAACAACTTCGGTTTCGGCCGCCGCATCCTGATCGGGAAACCGCACCAGATGGCTCACGCCCTGATCGGCTTTCGCATTCAAAATGGAAAGCAGATCGTTCGTGCCCGGTTCGTGCACGAAGGTCAACGGATGCTTCAGCTCTAGCGCCGGATAAGCCCGGACGGCCCGGTACGGCGGCGGCGGATCTGGCGACCCGATGATGCGGGAAGCGACGACCGGCAGCGGCCGGGGCAGGGGAGGGCGGCGGGACTGCTGGCTTTCGACCGGGCCGACAAACTGCAGCGGCAAGTAGTCTTCAAAGCGGTGGAAGTTGGCTTTGGTCAGCGGGGCGCAGGTCGACAAATCGGGACCCTCAAAGTCGACCGAATAGTCGTACCGGCACATGGCGAATTTCCAGATTTCCCCCGGGTTGGGCCGGCCCCCGGTGCGGGCGAAATCACGCCAGCGCAAGCGGCCCTCCACCGACCAGCCGGTGTCCTTGTCGGTCCAATCGTTAAGGGTGCCCTGGCGTTTGACCTTGGCCTGGAAATCAAAGTCGCCGTCGCTCTTGAAGCGATCGAAAACGTGGCCGCCGCGACGGGGAAAAAAGACATCCAGCACCGCCCCGCCGGCGTTTGCCTGGAACTCGTAGTAGCCCGGATGCTGGTCGGCTGGCTTGAGAAAAATCTCAAAGACGTCGTTGCGCCAGAGTTCTCCGTCGTGGTCCGTGATGTCGGCGTACAGATCGCTGTCGGTCATCTGGGCGAAGAAATACAGATACTCCCGATCCCACAGCAAGCGGGCCTTGGTCGCCGTCAGCGCAGCACGTTTCGGCGTGATCCAGGGGACGGAAAAGTTATCGATCGGCTCGGCGATTTTCCAGACTGCTTCATCGGCCACCCCGTCCAGCGTAATCGGCGCATCGGCCCAGCGGCACTCGACGGGCCTCGCCAGAGCAGCCAGCTCCGCCGCCAGGCAAGGCTCCAGGACCGCCAGCAGCAGGGCCGCCAGACAGCAAACGGTAACGATTCTCAGACGCATATAACAAACCTCGAAATGGGAAAATTCTTCTCCCCTGCATTATGACAGCCCCGAACCGGTCTGGCTACGAACCGATCCAGCCGAACCGGAAAGAAACCACCCCCGCCGCCCGCCACCCGAAGAAGCGGAAAAACACGGGAAAACCGGCCGCCACCATGAGGCAAACGACAAAAAACAACACCAGCGAATTAAATGCACTCGCATGCCAATCGCATATCGACCGCAAATACAGATGCAAGTTAAATGCATATAATTCACCTTACCATATGCAATTAAAATTCACGTGACTTTCCAACGCATCTGTCGTTGCGTTGCTACTGCGCCGCCAGGTCGGCTGCAGGCGTGCGGTAGTTGGCTGGAGTCTGGCTGAGTGCGGGCGCGGCCTGCCGAAGGCCGGGCGGTGCGGTTTACTGAGGGGAGTAACGCTTGACGCCAGCCAGGCGTCGGCCCGCTATGGAAGTTGCGTTCCCCCGAAGGAGAAAAATCTGAAGCCGCGTCTCAAGGTTGCTGCGTCTGAAATGGCTTCCGGTGAACTGGAAGAAATCTACGCCGGTTTAAAAAAGAAAATGGGAAAGGTCGTCAACATCTTTTAAGGGATGGGGAACAGCCCCGCCGCGCTAAACGCGTACCTCGCCATGTCGGGAGCCCTGGCCGAAGGCGACCTGAAGCCCGCGGATCGCGAAGCCGTGTATCTGGCCGTCAGCGTAGGAAACGGCTGCCAGTACTGCGTCTCGGCGCATACCGTCATCGCCAAAAAAGCAGGGCTCTTGGAAGAGGAGACGCTGGCCGTTCGACGCTTCGAATCCCCCGATGCTAAACGCGCCGCCTTGCTCGAATTTGTCCGGAAAGTAATCGCCGCCAAAGGTTTCGTTGCCGACGCAGAAATCGAGGCCGTGCGAACGGCAGGTTACTCCAGCGGACAGATCGCCGAGGCGGTCGGCTATATCGGTCTGGCGACTTTTTCCAACCTGTTCAATCATGTGAACGACACCGAGCTCGACTTCCCCGCGGCCAAGGAACTGGAGAGCTAGTTCCTCCCTGCTACGAATCGCTCCCGGCATTATTCTGCAGGCCAGCTTCCCTCGCCGCTTCTCCGCCGGACCCTGAGGGAAGCGTTCTCCTGGACCGGCTCCCAGCCGCGGCCGCTTCGAGCACCTGCCCCCGCCGCTGTCTGCAGCGATGCGATCCGGCCGTCCAACGCGTGCGCTTTTCCGCACGACCGGGACCCTGCCCAGGCGATCGCCAGTGAGTTGACCCCTGTAACGGCCTGGCCAATACTAGGGCCAGACGTTCTTGAGCATATTGCCCCCTTTGACGGAGACCGCCATGCCGTACCGAAACGATCTTCAATGCACCAAAAGCCCTCGAGTCCCGACGACCGGGCGACTGCTTCCCGGCCTGCTCGCCATGCTGCTGCTCGCTGGCATTCAGCAGGCCGTCCAGGCGGCGGACGCCTCGGCGGAACGCTCGCCCAACATTGTGGTGATCTTTATCGACGACATGGCGTACGCCGATATCGGTCCTTTCGGGGCGACCGGTTACTCCACGCCGCACCTGGATCAGATGGCGAAAGAGGGGGCAAAGTTCACCGACTTTGTCGTGTCGTCCGCGGTCTGTTCGGCCTCCCGTTCCGCCCTGCTGACCGGCTGTTATCATCGCCGGATCGGGTTCGCCGGCGCCCTGGGGCCGAGCGCGAATCATGGCATCAGCGACGACGAAGTCACGCTGGCGGAACTTTGCAAACAGAAGGGCTATGCGACCGCCTGTTTTGGGAAGTGGCACCTGGGACATCACCCGCGTTTCCTGCCGACCAGCCATGGCTTTGACGAGTACTTCGGCCTGCCGTATTCCAACGATATGTGGCCCTACCATCCCACCGCCAAATTCCCCCCGCTGCCGCTCATCGAAGGGGTCAAGGTCATCAACAGCAATGTGACGGGCGCCGACCAGGAGCAACTCACCACGCAGTACACCGAGAAGGCGGTCGACTTTATTCATCGCCACAAGGACCAGCCGTTTCTGCTGTACCTGCCGCACAGCATGGTGCATGTGCCGCTGTATGTATCGGACAAATTCAAAGGGAAAAGCGAACGCGGCCTGTTCGGCGACGTGGTGATGGAAGTCGACTGGTCGGTGGGCCAGGTGATGGACGCCCTGAAGAAGAACGGCATTGACGACCAGACGCTGGTGATCTTCACCTCGGACAATGGTCCCTGGCTCAGCTATGGCGACCATGCCGGCTCTTCGGGGCCGCTCCGGGAAGGGAAGGGAACCGAGTTTGAAGGCGGCATCCGCGAGCCAACCCTGATGCGCTGGCCCGGCAAGATTCCGGCCGGTCTGTTTTGCGACGAGCTGGCTTCGACGATCGACATTCTGCCGACGGTCGCCAAACTGATCGGCGCCCAACTGCCCGACCATAAAATCGATGGCAAGGATATTCGCCCGCTGATGTTTGGCAAAAAGGACGCCGTGTCCCCGCATGCCGCGTTCTACTGCTACTACAGCGGCGGCGAGCTCCAGGCGGTGCGCGATCGCCAGTGGAAGCTGTTCTTCCCGCACCGGTATCGCACCCTCAACGGTCGGCCGGGCGGAACAGGCGGTACGCCGGTCAACTATGACCACACCATGACCGGCCTGGAGCTTTACGATCTTAAGAACGATGTGGGCGAAACCAGGAATGTCGCCGACGAGCACCCCGAGATTGTCAAGCGACTGCAGCAGGCGGCCGAGGCGGCGCGCGCCGAGCTGGGCGACAAGCTGACCGGGCAAAAAGGAGCTGGCGTGCGACCCGCAGGCCAGATGCAACCGGACGATGTTCGGCTGAAGTGGTAGCCGCCGGAAGCGATCATCGCCTGAGCAAGCAGGCGGTATCGGTCAGCCCCAAAGAAAAAGCCCGGCTGTCAGAAAATTCAGGCGCCGGGCAAGGCGACGCCGCTGGAACGCGGCGTCGACGGAAAGATTGCGGAGCGGGAACAAAAGGGCGTCTCTACGGCCCTTTCTTCCGCGGCCCGTTCGGGAGCGAGATTACTTGTCGTTCGACTGGCGGTCGGAGACCTCGCTGCCTAGCGCCAGGCCGTCGGCTTTGCGCCAGATCGAGACATCGAGCTCTTCGGCGCCCTTCTTCAGGTTCTTGATAAGCGGCAGGACGACCGAAGCCGGCAGCGAATAGGTCGAGACGCGTCCCGCCCTGGCGATGTTGATGCCGACTGCTTTGCCATCGAGATCGACGAGCGGACCGCCGCAATCCTGGGGGCGGAGAACGCTGTCGTGTTCAATGGCCGCCGGGAAACCGGTGCGGCGTTCGCTTAAATCGCCGCCTAGCGAATTCTGGAAATCGCGGCGTTTGTCCGATTCGTCGAACATGCTGCGATTGCCCAGGGTGGCGGCCAGCTCAATCGACTTTTCGTTCCGCAGTACTTTCAGCTTGAGGATCTCTCCCGGCTGGAAGGTGCGGACGTAGCGGATCAGTTCTTCGCGGGTTTTGACCAGCTGGCCGTTCACCATGGTGACGATATCGTTCACCAGCAAACCGGCGCGTTCGGCGCCGGAGCCGGGCATCACCTGGTCGATGCGAGGTCCTTTGTCGTCCTGGTCGAGGAGGATTCCGAGGATGCCGCTGGGGGCTTCGATCTCGCGAGAAATAGCGCCGACCACGCCAATGCTGATCGGCAGTTCGCCGGGACCAGGCGTGGCGAGCCAGCTGCCGGCCAGCGGTTCGTCGGCGGTCCGCCACTGAATGACGGGCAGATCCTTGGCTTCGATTTTCAGTAACGCCAGGTCAGTTTCGCGATGCACGCCCAGCAGTTCGGCCGGAAGTTTCTCGCCGCTGTCCAGTTCACAAACCAGGGCGCCGTGGAGCTCGCTGGCTTTGGTAATGATGTATCCGGCCGTGTCAACAATGGCGCCCAGGGCGGCTGGTTTGCCGTCGTTAATCACAATGACGGTGCTGCGTTTCGGGGTGGCGACCACGTCGCGAAAAGCAGTCAACACCGTGCGATGATTGCGTTCATTCTTGCTGACGCGCTGGGCGCTGGCAAAGCTGGCTCCCCCTAGCGATAAACAGAGGACCATCGACAGAATGCAGGTCCGTCGAAACTCTGCGCGGTGAACGAGTGAGGCGATCGACATATTCATAAAGCTGGGATCCTTGCGCAGTAAGAATAGACGGCAATCAGGAGGGGAGTTCAAAAACAGGGTCGCGGCTCACGGCCACTCGCCGCCAGATGAGCTCTGGTGAAGACGGCCGGCTGCTGGAGTTCGGGGTTTATTCGCGGACTCCGATGGTCATTTCCAGGCGAATCGTTTCGCCGTCGCGAAGCACTTCGATCGGCACGCGGTCGCCAGGGCTTTTGCGACCAACGAACGTAGCCAGGGAAGCAAAGTCGGTGACTTTCTCGCCGTCGAATTTGGTGAGAATATCGCCCTCTTTGATGCCGGCCTTGTCAGCGGGGGCGTCGGGATAAACGCGGGCAATGATGGCCTTGTCGGAATTGGGGTCGCCTTGCACGCCGATGTACGGACCGCCGTCGTCGAGGGAGCCCCACTCTTCGCTGGCGGCGAGGCGATCCCAGGTATCTCGAAAGCTGTTGACCGGCACGTGCATGTTGGCCGTCAGGGGACTGCCGATCCGACTGTGGATGGCGATGACTTCTCCGTCGGCGTTAAACAGCGGTCCGCCCGAGTCGCCGCCGACCAGGGTGCAGTCGGTCGACATGACCGTATTGCGATTGGTCAGGACACGTCCCAGGCGAACAACGGGCTGGCGTCCCTCCTGGTAACCGTTGGGATGGCCGATCGCGATGACCCACTGACCGATTTTAACTTTGGTGGAATCTCCCTGCTCGGCGAACTGCAGTTTCTCGCCGTCTTTCAGGCTGATCTTCATCAGGCCCGAATCAACGCCGCGATTGACGCCCAGGGTTTTTCCCCGGCGGGTGCTGCCGTCGGGGAAGATAAAGGTTACGGTGCGGCCGGGCTTGCCGTTCACGTGGGCTGCGGTCAGCACGAAGCCGTCTTCGCTGATCACGACGCCGCTGCCCTGGGCCGAGCCGACCCGAACGCCGACGACTGTTTCGTTCACCTTTTTGACGACTTCGTGAACGCGGTCCTGCATCGCTTTCAAGTCGGCGACGCTCGCAGGCGTTGAGCCCGCAAAGATGGTTTCCACGTCGGCGTCTTTAGCGGAGACGGTCGCGGCTGAGGACAAGCAAAGAATGATTATCGCCAGCTGGAGTCTCAAAGCACCCTTTCCCCGTTCGATCTGGGTCCTGGAGAAAACTCTGCGACCTTGAAACCAGCGAAAAGTGGATTGGGGCATAGGTTCTTTCCTGCGACGACTGCCAGATTCGAAATCGCGGCAAACCAGGGTGGTGGGCCAGGCGGGTAGCGATTCATATTCCAAGTAGTTAATAATATCGTATTTGACGGAATAAATCCCCTCAACTGCAAAAACCTCGCCAGGTTCCATTTGTTCTGCGAAATCCGTCCCTGCCAGGGGACTGGCCGATCAGCACTCTGGCGCCGTGAAAACAAGCGTTCAGGAGTCGATCATGCCGAAATTAGTCATTGGTTGCGGGTACCTGGGAGAACGGGCGGCGCAGCGCTGGTCCGACGAAGGACATTTGGTCTACGCCATGACTCGCAGCGCCGAGCGCGCCAAGGTATTTGAGGCCCGCGGCTGGAAAGCGCTGGTCGCGGATGTGGCCGAACCAGACACCCTGCAGGTGCTGGCCGACTTGCCGCCGCTGGATACCGTTCTGTTCGCCGTAGGCTACGACCGCAGCGCGGGCCGCGACATCGCCGAGGTGTATGTCGACGGCCTGGCGAATGTGCTCAAGGCTTTCAGCGGGCCGCAGGCGGTTTCGCGTTTTCTCTACATCAGCTCCACAGGCGTGTATCGCCAAAGCCAGGGCGAAGCGGTGAATGAATTGTCGCCCTGTGAGCCAACACGCGAAGGCGGAAAAGCTTGCCTGGCGGCTGAGAACCTCCTCGCCCGGCATCCGCTGGGAGCACGCAGCGTGATCCTGCGTTTGGCGGGAATCTATGGACCGGGTCGCGTGCCCCGCAGGGCGGAGATCCTCGCCGGCGAACCGTTACCGGCGCCCAGCAACGGCCACTTGAATCTGATCCATGTCGACGACGCCGTGAGCGTGGTGCTGCAGGCCGAAGCCCATGCTCCGCTGCCGCGGTTGTACGTGGTCAGCGACGGCGCGCCGGTGCTACGGCGGGAGTATTACGCCGAAGTCGCCCGGGCTTATGGAGCAGCGCCGCCTACGTTCTGCGAACCGGAGCCCGACTCGCCTGCCGCGCAGCGGGCCGCCGGGGACAAGCGGATTGATGCTTCGCTCATGCGGAAGGAGCTGCCGATCGAATGGCAGTATCCTTCGTATCGCGAAGGGCTGGCCGCCCATTGCCGGCCCGCCGATTGACGTCGATCGCTTCCGGCGTTTACTCCGCCTGGGCGACAGCCAGTTCGGCGTCTTCTTCAGCGGCCGGTTCCTCTTCCCGAGCGGCCGGGGCGCGGTAGAAAAGATTGCCGAAGTCGTCGAAGATCGAATAGAACACGGGGACCGCCACCAGAGTCAGCAGCAGCGACAACGTTTGCCCGCCGACGACCAGCACCGCAATGGAACGGCGTTCCTCTGCTCCGGGTCCAGTGGCGATCAGCAGCGGGAGCATGCCGGCGATGAAGGAGATGGCCGTCATCAGAATGGGCCGCAACCGGTCGCGATTCGCCTGGAAGATCGCTTCATCCCGCGGCATGCCGTCCTGCCGCAACTGGTTCATATGATCGATCTGCAGGATGGCGGCCTTTTTGACCACGCCAAAGAGCACCAGGATCCCCAGCGCGGAAAACAGGTTGAGCGTTTCCCCGCCCAGCCACAGACTGAACAGCCCGAACGGCACCGCGATCGGCAGCGAAAGCAGAATCGTGAGCGGATGGATAAAGTGCTCGTACTGCGCCGCCAGCACGATGTACATGAAGACGAAAGACAGCAACAACGTCCAGAAGAAATCGTCGAGCGTCTCCTCAAGCTCTCGCCCTCGCCCTAGCACCTGGTTGGAATAACCTGGCGGCAGGCCGACTTCGACCGCCGCCGCCCGCAGCGCCGTGAGACGGTCCGCCAGGGCATAGCCGGAATCCACATTCGCCCTGACGGCCACCATGCGTTGGCGATCAAAACGGTCGATTCGCGAAGGGCTGTAGCCTTCTTCAAAACGCACCAGGTTATCAAGCCGGGTGAGAGCCACGGCGTCGTCGCTGGCGCCCAGTCCCGACATCAGCGGCTGGTCGTACAGGGAATTCGCCGGGGACTGGGCCGGCACATACAGTTGCGAGATGGAAGCCGGATCGCCCCGATCAACGCCGACCAGGCGCAGCTCCACATCGTAAGCGTCGTCGGCCTGGTCGTCGTAAAAGCGAGAGACCCGATCGTCGCCGCCCACGGCGATGCGCAGCGTCTCCGCGATGGCCTGGATATCAACGCCCATAACGGCCGCCCGTTCGCGATCGATGTGCGCTAGCAGGTTCGGCTTGTCGATGCGCAAGGTCGTATCGGCGTCGACAATGCCGGGAATCTGAGAGGCCTTTTCACGCAAGCGATCGCTGTATTCGGCCAGCGTTTTCAGGCTGGGACCGGTCGTAATAAAGTCGATATCGACCGGCGCCCCCTGCCGGAAAGAAGTCAAGTTACGGACCGACGCCCGCAGTTCGGGCTGGTCGCGAAAAACGTTTCGCACCGCCTGCATTTTGACGCGCTGGTTGTAGTTTCCGGCGAAAGCCTGGGCGGGATCGCCTTGCCAGCAGGCCTTCCACAGTCGCGACAGCGAAAAAGTGCGTTGCTCAAAATTCTCCAGCTGCACGTACAACTGGGCGCTGTTGGCGCTGCGGATACTGCCGGCGGCGGCGCCGATGGTGGAGAGCACATGGGTGATCCCCTCGATGGAGCGAATCTCCGTTTCGACTTCGTCCAGCACCCGTTCCATCGCGCTGGGCGTGGCGCCTTCGGGAGCATAGATCCGCACCTGAAACTCGCCTTCGTCGACGTTGGTCGGAATGTAATCCTGTTTCACCAGCGAATACAGCGGCACATTCGACGCCATCACCACCAGCGCCACCGCCACCACGGCCCAGCGAAAGCGGAGCGACAGCCGCAGGCACAGCATGTACGAAGACTCGAGCAGACCGTAAAAACCGCGACGGGAACCGGCCGTGCCGCCCGCGACGGGAACGGCCGGGCGCAGCATGCGGCTGCACATCATCGGGGTGAGCGTGAAGCTGACCAGCATCGAGATCAAAATGGCGACGGTCGCCGTAATGCCAAACTGGAACAGCAAACGCCCTGTCACGCTCGACAGGAACGACACCGGCAGGAATACAATCACCAGGGACAGGGTCGTGGCCAGCACCGCCATGCCGATTTCCCGCGTACCGCGAATCGCCGCGGCGACCGGCGGCAATCCTTTTTCTTCAATCATGCGGAAGACGTTCTCCAGCACCACAATCGCGTCGTCGATCACCACGCCGACCATCAACACCAGGGCCAGCATCGTCACATTGTTGAGCGAGAAATCGAGCGCCTTCATCACGGCGAACGCGCCAATAATCGAGGTCGGAATGGCGACCGCTGCGATCAGCGTGGAACGCCAGGACCGCATGAAGAGCAGCACCACAATGCTGGCCAGAATACTGCCGGTCACCAGGTGGTTCTGGATCTCGTGCATGGCGGCGTGAATATATCTCGACTGGTCCTGCAGGACATTAATCTGTACATCGGCCGGCAGAAGTTCCTGCGCCTTGCTCAGCCGCTCCTTGATCGCCTCGATGACTTCGACCGTGTTCTCCCCGGACTGCCGCTGGATTTCCAGGACCACGGCGGGCTGGCCGTCGAAGCGGGCGGCCGTGCGGATCTCCTTCTGCAGATCCAGCGCCTCGCCCAGGTCGGCAATGCGCACCGGCACGCCGTCGATCGTGTTCACCACCAGGTCGTTGAACTCCCGGGCGCTGGGCACCCGGCCCAGCGTGCGCAGGCTTAACTCGCGAGATCCCGCGTCGACCCGGCCGCCAGGGATTTCTGCATTCTGCGTGACCAGCGCCTGGCGGACTTCGATAATCGAGAGCCGATGGGCGGCCAGCCGATCGGCTTCGATGTTGACCTGGATCGCGCGGTCGGTGGCGCCTTTGATCTCCACTTCGCCCACGCCCCGCGCGCTCTCGATCACGCTTTTGACATAGCGGTCGGCCAGGAAGAACAGTTCGCGGCCCGAACGGTCTCCCGACACGACCAGCGACATGATCGGCGTGTCGTCGAGATCCTGCTTGCGCACAATCGGCGGATCAATGCCGGGCGGCAACCGGGAGAGCACGCTGGCCACCGCATCGCGTACGTCCTGCGTGGCGGTATCGATATCCCGTTCCAGCTCAAACGTCAAAAAGACCACACAGGCGCCGTCATTGGTAATCGAACGCTGTTCGCGCAGACCAGCGACCGTGGCCACTGCGTCTTCCAGCACCTGGGTGACTTCCGACTCCACCTCAGCCGAGGCCGAACCCGGATACGACGCCCAGACCCGCACGGTCGGCATGTCGATGTTGGGGTAACGGTCCACCCCCAGCTGCATGTAGGAAACGGAGCCCGCTACCACCAGGGCGACGATCAACATCACCGCAAACACAGGGCGACGTACGCAAACTTCAGCTAACCATTGCAAGAGATAAACTCCCTGGCCGCAGGGGAAAAGCAAAGTCGCAAGCGACTCCGCTCAAAGGGAACTGACCTGTCGCGATCCAAACTTCCAGGCGAGTATTTCCAGGCGGGCGACAGGCTGGCTGCCGTTCTGTTTCACCTGGCTGCACTTGCAACGCGTGTCGCTTTGCCAACCGAGCACCGGCGCCGCAAGACAAGTACGTCAGACATTCATTCGGGTATTCAACCGCCGGATTCCGAGACCACATGCATGGCGGGCGCCGGATCTTCCCGCACGGCGACGGCGGCGCCGGCTTTGCCGTCTTTGGAGTTCCGCACCACAAGGTCGCCCGGTTCCAGGCCGCTGAGGATCTCGATCCGATCTGCTTCCGCTCGACCCGTTTGTATCCGGCATTCGGCCGCTACCCCGTCGCGGACAACCCAGGCCTTTTGCACGCCGGCAAACTCCCGCACCGCCGAGAGCGGAATGGCCAACGCCTGGGCGTCCTCGTTAACGACAACGCGGGCCCTGGCGAACAGCCCGGCCTGCAGTCGCAGCTGGGGATTGGCGACGTCGGCTTCGATCCAGCGGGCCCGACTGGAAGCATTGATCAGCGGACTGATGCGCGACACGCTGGCGATGATCGGCTGGGACTCCCCTTCCAGCTCGATACGGATCGTCTGACCGGGCTGGATGTCGCGGGCTTTCCGCTCCGGCACGCCGGCCGTAAATCGCAAGGTGTCGGTGCGGACAATCGTCACCAGTCCCTGCCCCACCTGAACGTACTCGCCGGGCGATACGTGCCGCTGGGAAACCACGCCGTCGTAGGGCGCCTTGATGACCGATTCGGTCAGTTGCTGGTTCGCGAGCGCCAACTCGGCCCGCTTGACGCCGATCAGGGCGATCTGCTCGCTTACCGCATTCAAAGAGGAACGGTAGCGTGCTTCGGCCGTTTTGAGTTGCGCCGACAGGCGTTCGTATTCGCTTTCGGTGACGATCTTCCGATCCAGCAATCCCTGAGCGCGGGAAAGATTGGCTCGGGCTTCATCAACCAGGGCCTGCTCCAGCATGACGCCCGGCGAGTTCTCACGGACGACATCGTGTTCCGACTGGTCAGGTGTCAGCCCGATCGCCGAGCAGGACTGGTGCAGTTCTGCCGCCGCCTGGGCGACGCGGAGCTCCAGTTCGCGGCGATCCAGTTCCACCAGCACGTCGCCCTGGTGCACCGTGGCGCCAAGATCGACCTCGACCCGTTCCACCAGGCCGGGTAACCGGGAGCCAACCACCGATTGCTGGTCGCCCAGCAGGCTGCCCTGCAGGCGAACCGTATCGGCCCAGGGCTGCCAGGAAATTTCGACCACCTCGACCTGTCGCGGCGGGCTGTTCGCTGACTGCGGAGCCGGCGCCTTGGAAGAAGCTGTCGGGCCTTCACAACCGCTTGCCGCCGCCAGGACGGCGATCAAAAACGCAGCGGCCGCGGGTTGCCCTGGGGATCTGGGAACCATAAAAGCTTGCGGGCTGAAGGGAGGAAAATTCAGGTGGGAGCATGGGGCTTATGCCAGCCCTCCTACAACTACCGAAGCGGCCGGCGGTTGTCAATTATTATCTGTTGTCACAGGGAAAAATTTAGTAAACGCTGGTCGATGGATAGGATCGGAGGCATTACAACCCGACCGACCGTCACAGCCAGGCCCCAGAACGGCGATCCGCCTGCCAGGCAAGAGGAAATGGCAACCGAAAGAGGGGGGCTTTCTCTGGGCGGGTTGACTAGAATACATTATCTCGTCTTGTTTGAATTCATCAAAAAGAAAGCTCGCGACTTGCGCCAAACGCTTTCACCAAAGGCTGCCAGCCTTTAAAATCCGTCCAACTCCAGCAGCCGTTTCGTGCGTCCACGTCGTACTGCGAAACGCTTCCTCACGTATTTCAGATCGCTGATTTTCAGGAAGCTTGTATGACATCAAAAAGGGCCAAAATACTTGTCGTCGACGACACCCACATGGCACGTATCCAGGTGGGCGGTTTGCTCGCCGTCTGCGCCAACTGGGAAACGGTATTCGCCAAGGACGGACAGGAAGCGCTGGAGTGCATTGCCGCCGATCATTTCGACCTGGTGCTGACCGATCTTGTCATGCCAGTCATGGGCGGGCTGGAGTTGGTGGAGCGGATTAAAAAGCTGCATCCGCAAATGCCCGTGATCCTGATGACATCCCAGGGGAACGAACACATCGCCAGCGACGCGCTGCGCGCCGGGGCCGCCAGTTACATTCCCAAGCGGATGCTAGGCGACAACCTGGTATCCACCGTACGCTCCGTGCTGGATGTTTGTCACGAGCGGACGAGTTACTCGCGGATTGGACCGTATCTGCGGAGCAACCGCCTGCAGTTTGTCATCGGTAACGACGGCGGGCTGATCTCCCCTTTGGTGCATGTACTGCAGGAGCAAATGCTCAACGAAGCGATCGTCGATGAATCGGAAAGAATTCGCGTCGCCATCGCACTCGAAGAAGCGCTATCCAACGCCCTGTATCACGGCAACCTGGAGCTAAGTTCGGAACTGCGTGAGAGTGAAAACGATCTGTATTTTGAGGTCGCCCAGCAACGCCGGCAGATTGCTCCTTACCTGGGCCGCTCGATTCTGATCGAAGCGATTCGCAACCAGGAAGAAGTGCGGATCATGATTCGCGATGAGGGGCCAGGCTTCGATCCGACGAACCTGCCCGACCCGACCGATCCCGAAAACCTGGAGAAGGTCCACGGCCGCGGCCTGCTGCTGATTCGCACCTTTATGGACAAGGTCATCCATAACGACCGCGGCAACGAAATCACCCTCGTCAAACGCACCTGCGCCGAACCGGTCGAAGTCGACCAGTCGAACTAGTGGTGCGTCAAGTTTCAATTTTAGGTTTGGCCATTTTCGCGCGAGCCGCTGTTCCTTGTAGTTAACCGTGGCTATCGCCAAAACGGCTAATTGGAAGAACCCGAACTCTTTGCCTTGACGCAGCACTCGTGGTGTGTCAAACCATAAAGTCAGGTTTCTCTCAATCAGCCGCCGGGCGCTAGCCCCCGGTTTTTTTGGCAGCACAGCAGCACGGCCCAAATCGCTCACTCGAAGATTGAAGATTGACGCAGCACTAGCCAGTCCCACAAGCACGGCATCACCAGGAAAACCCCATTGGGTTCCTGGGCACGCGATCCAAGGTATCAAATCGCGAATTCTTCGCTTGTGGTATCAAATCGCGAATTCTTCGCGTGTGGCATCAAGTCGCGATTTCTTCGCTTGGGTATCAAGTCGCGATTTCTTCGCCGGGCGCCTGTTCCTGACGGGTCTCCAACTCTTGAAGGATCAGCGGAAACCTGCGGCCGTTGCCGCAGCCTGCGTCTAACCGCCTGGCTTTGACGCCCGCGGAGACTTTCGGCAAAAAGGGTTGGGTAACCATGCATGCACGCCGGCTGGCAGGGGGCGGAAACTGCCCCTGCGGAATTTGAAATGGATTGCCTTTTGTAAAGAAAGGTACGGGTCTGCCCGTGTTAAATCAATCGAATTTTCGCGGGTCGTGCGCCAGGAGAAGTGTCCTCCTGTATCGTGCCGCTTTGCCGAAGCTTTAGACTGCAAGAAACGAACAAGGCGGCGATAAACATCGCCGCCTTGTTGAGTTTTGAGCGGCCTGTCGTCAACAGCAGGCGCGTCTACCTGATCTAGCGACCCAGCAGTTCCACGTCTTCGACTTTGCCGCCGGCCGTCATGCTGGCGCCGCCGACGATAACCAACTGGTCCTGGTAGGGCACCATGCGATGGAAGAATCGCGGGTACTTCACCTGGCCGACATACTCCCAGGTTTTGCCGTCATCGGACAAACGCTGAATGCTGCCGGAGATGGTGGTCACGTACAGGCCGTCTTGGGTGGCGAAGGCCGAGGCGCCAAAGCCTTCCAGCCCGCCGCCCTGCAGCAAGGGGCCGGCCGTCCAACTGTCGCTGGCCGGATCGTAGATCGAAGTCTCCCGGGTGGGGCCGCCGTCTTCACGCATGCCGCCGATGCAGACCAGCTTCCCGTTTGAGGCGGCCAGCGCGATGGCGCGACGCTTGAACGGCGGGTTGGCGATCTCTTTCCACTGGGCGTCTTTCGCACTCAGGTCGAACGCCAGGGCCGTGTCGTGCCAGGCCGAGTCCTTGTCGCCCTGCAGGGTCCAGCCTCCGACCACATAGAGCGTGTCGCCCACTACGGCGGCGTCGTGCGAGGAGCGTCCGCGGGGCAGATCGGGCAGGTCGGTCCATTCGCCCGACTTGGGATCGAACCGGGCAAAGCTGGCCTGCGACTGCAGGTTCTGCTTCTCCCCTTCGGCATTCATCGCGGTAAAGCCGCCGACGCGATACAGCAGGCCCTGATGTTCGACCATCGCCAGACCCTGCAGCCTGGGCCCCTGGGAGACTTTCTCCCATTTGCCCGCTTTCTTCAGGTCGAGCTTCCACAGGTCGCCCGACTGGTCTTCATTCGAGTACTCGTGAGCGCTGCCATAGTTGCCGCCGTAGACAAACAGAACGTCGCCGGCGACGGCGGCTCCCATGCTGGTCGTGCCCTGGGGCAGTTCGGGCAGTTTGGCGGCGAGCGGCTTCAGCACGGACGGAGCCCGTCGCAGCGTCAGCGTGGAGTAGTGGCGGACTTCTTCATAGGCAGCGCCTTCGTGTTCCCCTTTTTCCTGTTCGACCAGTTTGGCCCTGATGGCGAACAGGCCCGTTTCGGGCAAAGCGCAACGGAACACCCCCTGCTCGTCGGCGACGCCTTCGGTTTCTTTCATGCCGGGTCCGTCAATGGTCAAGGCGGCGCCAGCGGCGGGCTTGCCGTTGAAGGTGACTTTGAAGCGGGTTTCCTCGCCGGCGGGCGAAGCGGAAACCTCCAGCGGCAGGCGTTCCTGATCGTTGACCATATTCCAGTTTCCCGGCAACGGCGTGGTGTAAGCCTTGCCGTAGTAGTGCAGGAGGAACGGTTTTCCTCCGCGGGTGATCACGCCATAGGTGTGTCGCAAGAATACGGTTGTATTATCTTTGTTGGCGTCAAGCGAGCCGACGAGCGACTCTTCCCCTTTTTTCAGTTCCACCTGCGACGGTCCGCCGCGGCCGCTGCCGACCCAGCATTCGGCTGCCACAACGCGGTCCAGCAGATCTGGGTCGTCGGCTTCCGGACCCTCCGAGAAGTAGACTTTGACCCCTGTCGGGTTCGACGGAGAATCGCCGACCAGCCACAAAAAATGGGCGTGGGCGATTTGCGGTGCGATCAGCATCGCCAACAAAACGCCCGACCAAACTAAACGACGCGACATCATGCGTTCCCTTCTGTGGGGCAGAAAATTAGATTGCAATACCGCTCAAGCCGGGCGATTCCCGTCTTGGATTTTACTTCCAACGACTAGCGCATTGCGAGCGGACTAGTCAAAACAAACAATCGACGGCACTTGCGACACGCGGCAAAGACGACTTCCCCCCGTTGCGCAGAGGGTTGTGAAGGAGCCGTTATTCCCGTCTTCGCCGCGTGAGCGCAGCGCCAACGTGACATACGTTACTGGTCTGTCGGTAACTTCTCTCAAACGGAGATCCGTTCCGCCTGGCGTGCTTCGGATCGAATCGTGGATCGTTGTCTGTTCGACAAACAACGCCTAAAAAAACCGCGCCGACTAGCGACCGGTGCTTCGTGCGGGCTTGGACTGCAGGTCAAAATTCAGGTCGATGGCGCCTTCGGGCGCAATCCGGGCAGTCAGTCGCGAGCTTTGATTGTACAGGGGCGGGACCGGGTTCACCGGCATGCGTCGGCCGCGTTTCGCCATTTCGGCAAAGGCGGCTTCGTCATCGATAGGGAACTGCAGCATATTCGTGGCTTCGATTTCGACGCGATGGTTTCCCACCACCGGGCCTTCGGATTGCGGCAGCGCGTACGCGCCTTCGGTAATTATCGCCATCACAGCGGGGCCGTCGGTCTCGCCCACCGGAACAAACCGAATCACTCCTGAGGGCAAAGGTTTTTTGTCAAGCGTAATCTTGCCGTTGACGGCGCCACGAGTCAGGCCATCGCCGGGTGAACAGCCCGTCAGCAGCGCAACCAGGATTGCCAGGCCGACCGCCGCAGCCAGTCGGCCAGCCCCGGCGAAGTCGATCGCATTTACAAATCGAAGCATGGGTTTGTCGTGGTCCGCTCAAGCGTGAAAGGGAATCAGGAAGATCGTGGCGTCCCGCTAACCTGTGATCGAAAGCTCGATGCCACAGGCTTCCTCTTTTTAATACGGGGAGCCGAGAACCTCTTCTCCTTCGCGCGAGCCAAGCGCGTCGAACACTGCTTTGCTCAAATTCTCACTCAAGGACGTGGTGGATCCATCCACAAAACAATACTGGACCATGCCAGGGTGATCGCTGCGAAAGGCCGACAGCACGGCCGACCCGCCCGACCGGGGATTCATGGGATACAAGGTGGAAAAGCCCGTCGCCAGCGGATAAGGGGACGACCAGTAGGAAAAACCCCAGCGCGTCTGCCCGCTGCAGGGACCGCTGGAAAAGTTGTAATCGGGAATATTCCAGGCCGCCTCGCCCACCATCAGGGTGGTCGATGTGCCGTCGATCATGTCGTCAATACTCGTCTTGCCGCTCATGCTGTTCACAATCGCGCCGTTGTTGCCCGGCGCCCAGCCGCTGCCGGTGCCCATGCACACGGCGTACGTCCCCGGCGCCCGATCATTGTCGTCGCAGCCGGAAATGGGAATCTGCCGCGGGAGGACGCCAGAGGGGCACAAAAAAGCCTCCACCCGCTGCGAAACGACCGCTTTATTGACCGGGTCGGTATTTCCCAGGCCAAAGTCATACAGGCTGTACGCGCCGCTTTCTTCCAGGTACGGCAGGATCGCGGCGAACGCACTCGCCCCATCAAAGGCTCCCGCTGTGCCGCCGTTGTCAAAATTGGGAAAGGACAGGAATGAATCGTGGTAATTATGAAAGGCCAGCCCCATCTGCTTCAGATTATTGGAGCAGCTGATACGACGGGCGGACTCCCGCGCCATCTGAACGGCGGGCAGCAACAGCGAAACAAGAACGCCAATAATGGCAATAACCACAAGCAGCTCTACTAATGTGAAGGCGCGACGCTTCATGCCAGGCTCCTTAGCAAAAAGGGGTAAAATGCTAATTCGGAGTCGGGGCCTGGCTGGCGCTGGATAGCTGCATGCTGGCTCGGCTGACCGTTAAAGGTACTGAGAACCAATCTCATTACCTGTCGCGATTGTAAACAGAATCCATCCCTCGTCAACTGCTGCGTGGGAAAAATCCTGTCAGCCTTCAGGAACGGAACCATCGCCCGCGACGCGTAGCGTTCTCTTGCGAGACGAACCGCCTGCTTTGTTCCCGCTCGGGCTTGAGCTAGAATCAACCGGCACATTCGCACCTTTGCCCTGTCTGGGGAGTTGTACTCATGATGAAGTCCATCCTGGCCTTTCTTGTCGTTGCGGTTTCGCTGGGGCTGCCTGCCGCAGTGGTCGCTGGCGAGTTCGCACTGCAGCTTCGCTCCCAGCAGGAGACGGAACCGGAGAGCGGGCGCTACCATCGCTTGACGGAATCACAGAACTGGGACGCTGCCGAAACGGCTGTGATTGTGTGCGATGTCTGGGACTATCATCACTGCCTGAACGCCGTCCGCCGGGTCAACGAATTTGGCCCGCGATTGAACAAGCTCGTGCAAGAGGCTCGTCGCCGAGGCGCCGTCATCATTCACGCGCCCAGCGATTGCATGCCGGCCTACGCCGAACATCCGGCCCGCTTGAGGGCGACATCGACCCCGATCGTCGCCGATGCCCCCGCCGACATTGAACGCTGGTGCTCGCGGATTCCGTCCGAAGAGCAAGGCGTCTATCCGATTGACCAGTCCAACGGGGGCGAAGACGACGACCCGGCAGAACACGCCCGCTGGCGGGAAGAACTGATCGCCAAGGGACGCAACCCGAACCTGCCCTGGGAGCGGCAGTCCGACCTGATCGAGATCGACTCCGCCAAGGACTACGTTTCCGATCGCGGCCCCGAGGTCTGGAGCATCCTGCAGAAGCACGGCGTGAAGAATGTAATTCTGGCCGGCGTACATACCAACATGTGCGTACTGGGCCGGCCGTTTGGCTTGCGGCAAATGGCGAAGAACGGGAAGAACGTCGTCCTGCTCCGTGACATGACCGACACCATGTACGACCCGCAGCGCTGGCCGTATGTCAGCCACTTCACCGGTAATGATCTGATCGTTTCGCACGTCGAGCGGCATGTCTGCCCCACGATTTCCAGCGAGCAGATTCTCGGCGGCAACGCGTTCCGCTTCCAGCATGACCAGCGTCCCCGCCTGGTGATCATGAGCGCCGAAGATGAGTACGAAACCGAACGCACCCTGCCGGAATTCGCCGCCCAGCAGCTGGGCAAGCACTTTTCGGTGAGCTACCTGTTTGGCGATGCGAACGACCGTAATCTGTTACCTGGCGCCGAAGAGGCGCTGGCAGACGCCGACGTCCTGCTGGTGAGCGTCCGCCGCCGCGCCTTGCCGCCTGCGCAGCTCGACGCGATCCGCCAGTTTGTCGCCGCCGGCAAGCCGGTTGTCGGCATTCGCACCGCCAGCCATGCCTTTAGCCTCCGAGGCAAACCGGCGCCGGAAGGCACAACCGTCTGGCCTGAATTCGACGCGCAGGTGTTCGGCGGCAGCTACACCAACCATTACGGCAACCAGCTGAAAGCAACCGTACGCACCGCTCCCGGCGCCGACAAGGCTCTGCTGCAGGGCGTTGCCAACGAGTTCCCCCAGGCTGGCTCGCTGTACAAGGCCGCGCCGCTGGCCAAGGGAGCCGCAACCCTGCTGATCGGAGAAGTCGACGGCGAAGAGCCGGAGCCGGTCGCCTGGACGTTCCACCGGGCCGATGGCGGCCGTTCGTTCTATACCTCTCTGGGAGCGCCGGGCGACTTTGAGAATGCGTCGTTTGTGCGGCTGCTGGTCAATGGCCTGCACTGGGCGGCCGGGTTGCCGATCGAAGCTGCGAGCGATGCAACGGCCGCCGCACAGGGCGGCCTGTCCTCCCCTTCGAAAGAATCGTTTGAGAAGCACTGGACCACGATCAAAGTGCCCTCCTCCTGGGAAGCTGCTTCCGGCGGCGTGCTGCGCGATTACGACGGCCCCGGCTGGTATCGCTGCGCCGTGCAGATCCCCAAGGCCTGGCTGGCCGTCAAATCGCCCCTGCTGACGGTGGAGTCCTACGAAGACAACGTGCAGGCCTGGTGCAACGGCCAGGAGCTGGTCGCCGAGAAAAAAGCGTCGCAAGGCGCCGTCAATTTTCGGCTGCCGGCGGAGGCGCTGCTGCCTGAAGAATCGAACCTGATCGTGCTGCGGATCGACGACCACGGCGGCGACGGCGGCCTGGTCGCGGCGCCGTTCGTACGGATGGGGCAGAACTCGCTGCGTCTCAAAGGCGACTGGGAATTCCGCATCGGCAATGATCGGGCCTGGTCGGCCATGCCGCTGCCCGCCAGGTTTGGCGCCTCGCCCGACATCCTGTTTGAACCGTAGATCCCACCCGCGACCGTAGCGGCCTGGTGGCCTCGCTGCGCGGCCGCACCTATACTGATAGTAAGAGTAAGGAAAGGGTTCGTCTCGCGTCGCTGCGTCGCAAAGGGCTGTTATGGCTGGTCGCTATGGTTTGTTGATCCTGACGCTCCTGGGGGGAGCGCTGCTGGAACAACAAGCCCCAGCCCAGATGCCTCCCGGCTTGCCGTTTCTGCTGCCCTTGGGGCAACGCACCGATGCGCCCGTCGACCTCTCGCCCGCCGACCTGGACTTCGCCAAAAAAAGCGAGCTGGAACTGCTCAGGGCGGCCCGTGTGCTGGGGAACGAGCAATGGGAAACCGCGATCGAAACCTTGCGCAACCAGATGGAAGCAGAAGGCAGCCAGCTGATCGCCCGCGACGACTCCGTCCACCGTCCACTCGATAAAGAGTACGAACTGTTCGTGCCGGTGCGGGAACTCTGTCAAAGGCGACTGGCCGAACTGCATACAGCCGCCCCCGAGGCGTTGCGACTGTACCGTTCGCAGGTCGATTCGCTGGCCCAGCGCTGGCTGAAAGAAGGCCTCGCCCAGCGTGACGAACGCCTGTTGCGGCGCGTTCGTGAGCAATTCTTCATCAGCAGCTATGGCGACGATGCGGCGTTCTGGCTGGGAGAGTTTCACCTGCAGCGCGGCGAGCATACGTCCGCCCGGGCCTGCTGGGAAAGCATCAGCCCCCAGCTCCGCTCGCCGCCCGCCGACGACCAGGCCGTCCGCACCGCGTTTGGCGATCCGCTCTGGCGAACGCTGCGCACGGTGGACTGGAAGAAGCACGGCGACGCATTGCTGTCCGCCGTCAAAGCGCCGTCGCCCGCCCCCTGCTGGACCGCTTACCCGGATACCGACATCCCTCTGGCCGATGTCCGCGCCCGACTGGCTCTGGTCTCCATCCTGGAAGGCTCGCCGGACAGGGCCGCCCTGGAGATTGATCTGCTCAATAGGCTGCATCCCGACGCCGCCGGTCGGCTCGCCGGCGAAGAAGGCCCCTACGCGGCGACCCTGCAAAAACTGCTGGCGGAGAGTCGCGAATGGCCGACAATCCCGGCGCCGAAAGTATGGCCGACGCTGGGCGGCTCCCAAACCCGCACCGCCATCGCCGCCGGACAGGTCGACCCGGGCGGAACGCCGTTATGGAGTTTCCCCTTGCCGCGGGAGTCAGCCGGCAGCGACCGCCTGGGCATCGGCCGCAGTCGTCCCGGGGAAAGCCACGACGGCCTGCTCTCGTATCATCCGATTGTGGTCGATCTGCCGGAGGTCGGCCAGGTCGTTCTGGTTCCGGAAATGACGCGGCTGTTCGCCCTCAAACTGCAGACCGGCGAACCGGCCTGGAACGCCGAAGTCGATGGCTGGCCGGCGCCGTTCTACTCTACCGCCCAGGCCCAGAACCAGGATCTCAGCCGCGAACAGGCATTCCCGGACCGGGGACGATTCCCCTACGCCGGCGCGCCGCGGTTCACGCTCAACGCTCTTGGCGACAAACTAATCGCCCGGATGGGATCGCCCCTGACCGGAATCCGGCGAGATTCCAAAGGCGCGATCGACCAGGGGGAAATCTGCGTGTTCAACCTTGCCGCTCGCGGGCAGGTGATCAAAACGCTGCCGCCCGAGGAGGCCAACTGGTCGTTCGACGGCGTGCCGGTCACCGATGGCTCTAACCTTTATGTCGTGCTGCGGCATACGGTCCGCGAAGACCCCAAAACCACGTTGCATGTGGCCGCCTTTGATCTGAAAACGGGCCAGCGCCGCTGGCGACGCTGGGTCTGCACCGCGGCCTCGCCAGGCGGCAGCCATGCCGATGAACTGACGCACACGCTGCTCACGCTGGCCGAAGGCAACCTCTACTGCAACACCCACCTGGGCGTGGTCGCCGCATTATCCGCCAGCGACGGCGCCCTGCAGTGGGCGACCCGTTATCGCAGGACTTCCCCCGGAGCAAACCCGGAGGAGAACGACCAGCATTTCTTCCGCGACCTGGCGCCGTGCGTGTTCCACAAAGGGATCGTCATCGCGGCGCCGGCCGACTGCGATCATCTGTTCGCCCTCGACGCTTCGACGGGCCTGGTGCTCTGGGATACGGCCGCCCATCTGCAGTCCGACGCGGTGCATCTGCTCGGCGTCAGCGGCGATACGCTGCTGGCCAGCGGTGACAACCTGTACTGGATCAGCACCCTCACGGGCCAGTTGACGGCCGCCTTTCCCGGCATTGCCCGCGGTCCCGGCCAGGTCGGAGCCGATCCGCCCGGTTACGGCCGCGGCGTATTAGTCGACGATGAAATTTACTGGCCCACGCGTGAACAGATTTTTGTCTTCGCGCAGCAGCCGCATCATGGCGCGCCCGTGTTGCGGCGGCGCATTGATCTCTCGGCCAATCTGGGTCGAGCCGGCGGCGAGCCTTTGAACACGCACAGCCAGCAAGGCGGAAACCTGCTGGTGGTCGACGGCGTGCTGTTGATCGCCGGGCCCGACCGCTTGACCGCTTATAACGATACAGGACGTCCCCGAACCTACCAGGCGCCCGCTGATGACCAATGAAGATGATCTCCAGGCAGTCGAACGACTGCACGAATCCTACCGCCAGCTGACCCAGGAACTGGGCCGCGTGATCGTGGGCCAGTCGCAGGTAATTGAAGAGTTGCTGATCGCGCTCTTCGCCGGCGGCCATTGCCTGCTGGTCGGCGTGCCCGGTCTGGCCAAAACGCTCATGATCCGCACCCTGGCGCAAGCGCTGGAGCTGAAGTTCAACCGGATCCAGTTCACCCCCGATCTCATGCCGTCGGATATCACCGGCACCGAAGTGATCCAGGAGGACCGCAGCACGGGCGACCGCGTGTTCCGCTTTCTGCCGGGGCCGATTTTCGCCAACATCATTCTGGCGGACGAGATCAACCGGACTCCGCCCAAGACGCAGGCCGCTTTGCTGGAAGCGATGCAAGAACACCAGGTCACCGTCGGCGGCGAACGCCACCAACTGACCGAACCGTTCTTTGTGCTGGCCACGCAGAACCCGATCGAACAGGAAGGAACCTACCCGTTGCCCGAGGCGCAACTCGACCGCTTTATGCTGAACGTGCGCGTCGGCTATCCGAGCGAAGCGGAAGAGCTGGAGATTGTGAAACGGACCACCGCCGACCTGGAAACCACCATCACCCCCACGCTCAAAGCCGACGACATCGCCCGGCTGGCGAAGATTGTGCGCAAAACGCCCATCGCCGACCACATCGCCAGCTACGCCATCAAACTGGCCCGGCTGTCCCGCGGCGAAGCCGACGCGCCGGATTTCATCCACCAGTATGTCATGTGGGGCGCCGGTCCCCGGGCCAGCCAGTATCTGGTGCTGGGCGCCAAAGCCCGGGCCGTCCTGCAGGGACGTTACTATGTCAGCCAGGAAGATATCCGCGCGGTCGCCCTGCCCGTGCTGCGGCATCGGATCAAAACCAACTTTAACGCCGACGCCGAAGGCATCACCTCCGACGATGTGATCCAGCGGCTGATCGACTTCATTCCCGCCGTCGAGGACGAGAACAGCCGTGGTGGAAAAGCCCTCCCCGAAGTTTTTAAGTCCGCAAAATCTGGCTAAGCTGCACGGCCTGCAGTTGCGGGCCCGGCATATTGTGGAAGGGTACGTGGCCGGTCTGCATCGCAGCCCGTTCCATGGTTTTTCCATCGAGTTCGCCGAGCACCGTGAATACTCGCCCGGCGACGATCTCCGATACGTGGACTGGAAGGTGTTCGGCCGCACCGACAAGGTTTATCTCAAACAGTACGAAGACGAAACCAACCTGGTCTGCTACCTGGTCCTCGATATCAGTGAGAGCATGCTCTACAAAGGCCCCGGCGACGGTCTCAGCAAATTAGAGTACGCCCAGTGCATGGCCGCCGCGATCGCCTGGCTGGTGCTGCACCAGCAGGACGCCGTGTCGCTGATCACCTTCGACAGCGAGATCCGCCGCTTTGTTCAGCCCAGCAGCAACCCTTCTCACATCCGGCAGATTCTGCATGTTCTGGAAACGGTCGAACCGGCGCCAAAAACGTCGCTCGGCCCGATCTTTCACGACCTGTCGGAACGCCTGAAGAAACGCGGCGTCGTGATCCTGCTGAGCGATCTGTTCAACGACATCAACTCCATGATGGCCGGCCTCAAGCACTTCCGCCACCGCCGGCACGATGTGGTCATGTTCCACACGCTCGACGCGGCCGAGCTCGACTTCCCTTTTGACAACCCGACTCTGTTCAAGGGGCTGGAAGATTACCCGGAAATGCTGGCCGACCCCAGGGCATTGCGGACCGCCTATTTGAAAGAGTTCAACGCCTACCTGCAGCAGGTGCAAACGGCCTGTCGCTCCCAGCAGATCGACTACCGCCTGAACCGGACCGACGCCAGCTTCGACACCGTCCTCAGCACCTACCTCGCCGGCCGGCAGTCGCGAATACGGTAGCGCGGAATGGCAAGCATTCGGGTTCTGTTCGACGGTTCGCTGCCAGAACTAAAAAAACGGTTTGACATTCTCTGGCGATATACAGAGAATGCCAGCCCAACTGCAAACGTCGTGTTGTGCAGACTTCTGTAAAATAAAATCGATCTGACTGAACTGAGACTCACACTGCATGGCGTTACCTATCGACCTTTGGCTGATCCACCCCCAACTGGAAATGTGCGACGCATTCCGTTCACGATTCGACGGCCTGCCAAACGTCACCGTCTTGCAGAGCCGATTCGAGGATCTTCCGCCGCATGACTGCTTTGTGACGGCGGCCAATGCCTTTGGCATCATGAACGCCGGCATCGACGCAGCCGTCATTCGCTTCCACGGGTCGGACCTGATGACGCGCGTGCAACACCGGATACTCGACCAGTTCCTGGGTGAGCAACCGATTGGAACGTCGTTCATCGAACCCACCGGAAACGCTCAATACCCGTTCATTGCCCACTCGCCGACGATGCGAGTGCCTGGATCGATTGCAGGCACGGACAAGGTCTACTGCGCCACCTGGGCCTCCCTGATCGCCGTATACAGATATATCGTGAAGTTTCCGGATTCCATCCGTTCGGTTGTCTTTCCGGCAATGGGCGCCGGATTTGGCGGCGTTCCCTACACCGAAGTGGCTCGACAAATGGCTGCCGCCTATCGGCATTACCTTTCGCCACCCCACCGCATGAACTGGGACATGGTCGCCGCTCGTCAGAAAAGCATCCACTACGATGGAAACCGCCAGGTCTCGCGCTGACGTTGGGGCGAAACGCGGGGATACCTGTGCGACACACCGCAGTCGCGCGTCAGATTTTTGGCAGTGATTGACTATTTCGACGCGGCCTTTTAATTCGTGCCGGCATTCGGCGCCCGATTGAAATAACGCACCGAGGCAAAGCTTGTGAGTCAGACCCCGGCCGAATTGTTCGAATGCGGCGTCCGCGATTACTTTCGCGATTTTGGACATCGCCAGGCGCGGGAGGCGCCGCACCAGACATGGCTGACGATCTGTGTTTCAAAATACATCAACCCGCAGCTGATTGTGGCGGAACTGCAGGCGCCCTGCCACGATGTGGGCGTCTTCGGCGGCATGGATCCCTCGAAGGGCGCCTTGAATTTCGACTTTGCCATTACCCGTGCGGAGATGGATTTGCGAACGTGGAAAACACGCACGCCTGGCTGGCGAAGCGGCGTCTCCACTTGCATGCAAACCCTGACAACGCTGAACAACGTCGCGGTCCTGGCGGAACTGAAAATTGCGAAGTCCACCTCCACCAAAACTGCGTCCCTGGCAAAAGACCTGCACAAGCTGACCGGCGCCGTCAGGTTCCTCGAAAGTCAAGGTTGCCACGCCTTTCCCGATTGCTACTTTGTTATCCTGGATCCAGAACGCGTGCTGGATATCGTACGGGCGACAAAGATTGTGCAAGACGACTGGCCCGTCGACAAGCCTTTCCCCAAACTGCTTGTCGGCCCTTGAACGCTCCCCCGCACGCCATGGAGTAACTATGGAAGCCATCCCCGTTATCATCGCTCTTGTCGTTTTGCTCGCAGTGCTAGGCGGGTATATTTGGGTGGTGTCATGGGCCATTAATGATGCCCAAAAACGTGGCTACGGCAGCGGACTCATTGTCGTTCTCTTCTGGATTTTCGGTCCTGTCGCTGCGGTGATCTGGTTGATAGCACGACCAACCGAAACTCTCGTTCAACGGGCGCCAAAATCCTATGACGATCCCGAGGACGCGCTGGCGGCCGCATCCAGGCTCGATTCTCTCGGTGACTGGGATGCGGCTGCAGAATTGTATACGTCGGTTGCTGAGCGCTGGCCCGAGCATCGCAAGTACGCTGGCAATTGCCTGGCGGAGGTCAAGCAGAAACTGGCGTCACACGATCCGCAGGCAAAAGACGTCCCCTAACCAACGCATGCACGCAGGCCCGGTTTGCCATGCGTTTCGCCACAAACCGCCGGAAAGTCTATGATGAAACCCTGGCAACACCGCTTTGAGAACCACATGCGTGACGCCGAGCTGATGATGGCGGAATCTGCCTGGCGCGATGCTTTTCCACACTTCAAGTCAGCGCTCGGTGAAGTTCCCGAACCCCTGTACGACCACTATGAAGCGACCCGCGCCGTTATGGGATCGCGGATTGCTACTACTTCCTGGGCAAGTACGAACAAGCCGAACAACCGCTTCGCGACCTGCTGCTCTTGCCCGACGCTGCAGCCAACCCGTACATTCGACTGCGGCGGGGCCAGGTGTTACATCATCTTGGAGACAGCAAAGCGGCGGCAATCGAATGGACCTGCGCCTACCTCAATGGCGGACGCGAAGTGTTTGACGGCGAAACAGACTGCAAAGAAGCAATGGAAGCCGTGATCGAGCCACTGGCGGACCCGTTCGTCAATTAGCAAAACCCGCTGGATTTGTCCTCAAGGGCCGCTGCATGAAGTACGGACTTGCGTTTGCGAATCTCGCGGCGTTGATCGCAATCGTTGCGATTGGCAAGGGCGGCTGGTGCTACCTGCTGCTCTGGCCGGCCTTGTCGTTTGCTCTGGTTGCGGTCGCGTACTTTGGCGCAGGCGTCGTTGTCTTCGGCAAGCGTCCGAACGGGAAGCTTGCCGGCTGCCGTGCGATCCTGCTGGCGCCGTTCCTGGCGTATCTCACCGTGGTCTGGCACGTCGTCCGCTACTTCTCCCGTGAAGAGGCGTTCCATTCTCTCACGGAAACCGTGTTCGTCGGTCGTCGGTTGCTGTCGCACGAACGCCCTTCGTCTTTCGACCACATCGTTGACTTGACCTGCGAGTTCAACGAACCACGCCGGATGCGATCGTCAGGCTACCTCGCGTTTCCCATCCTGGACGGACATTACCCCGCGGCGGAGGCGCTCCGGCAGATGGCGGCCCGCGTCGCCCAGTTTGACGGCGTGATCTACATTCATTGCGCCCAGGGGCATGGCCGCACGGCGACCTTCGCCATCGCCTGGTTGCTCCATCAGGGGATTTGCCAGTCCGTCGACGACGCCGAAAATTATGTTCTCCAGCGCCGACCAGCAGCCCACCTCAACCCCGCCCAGCGTGCGATGCTACGTTCGCTCTACGATGCCGCCTAACGATGTCGTGAACGGGAGCTGCCGAATGTCTGCATGCTCCGATCAGAGGCTTTTGCAGACTTTCGTCCGGTTCGGTTTTTTGCTGCAGACGCAGGCGTCTCCGTGTAGACTGCGTTCCGCACGAAATGCCAGCTTCTGCGTGCGCATCCCGACTGGAATACCAAAGGATCGACCCTTGGAAACGCAACTGCCGTACCCGCCTGCTCGTCCCCGCTCGCTCTTCATGCGACTTAATGCATCCCGACGGCTGGTGCGAGGCTTGCTCTCGCTGGCGATCGGCTGCCTGGCGATGTTCGTCTGCCCGGCCTTTTGTTCGCAGGCTTGGTGTCAGGAAACGGTTGCGGACGAAGAGACGTCGCAGATCGACCTGCTGATCGAGGACGCCGACGCCCGCGATTTCCACGTGCCCGAATCGCTGACGATGCGGCTGCGGATCCTGGCGCTCGACCCGTTTGAGCCGACACAGATTCAGTACAAGTACGGCGGCTGGGGTTCGCCGGGCGAACGCATTTATGGCCATTTCTGGAAGCCCGATCCGCCTCCCGTCGCCCAGGCCAAACCGGCCGAAGTCGACCTGGACGACCTGCTCGACAGCCCCACTACCGCGAAGAAGCCGGCCGGCGACAAGCCACTGACCGACAGCCTGAAACGGCCCGAGATTGCGAACCCGCAGGGCCGCAAGTACGTCGAGAAGCCGCCCCTGTTCCAGCTGCGCGAATGGACGGAGCAGACGCCCCTTTCTAATTTTGTCACCGGCGGCGCCACGGCTCCGCGCTTTCTCCAGGTGTTCGGCGGCGACGGCGGAGAAATCGTCGGCCAGACCGATACGGGCGAACGGAACTTCGTCGGGGCCGCCCGGAACTTCCAGGTAGAATTCGAGTTCTACTACCAGGGGAAGCTGCTCAAACAGTTCGTGATTCACGCCCCCGATGCGCCGATCGCGCCGCTGGTCATCCCGTATCATGAGCTGACCGGAACCGTTGAACCGACCGACCCGGCGTTCCTGGATAACCTGGTTCCGCTGGAAACCTACGTCCGGCGCCGGGCCGACATGGCCGAGGCCCAGCCCTGGTCCGCCGGCCCCAAGCCGACTCTTTTCGCCATGGTCAGCAACCTGGGCGGCTATGCTCCGACGCATCGCCTGGGCTCCCGGCATGCCGACCCGGCGATCGTCACCCAGGAGGCCCGCATCTTGCGAGCGATGGGAATCAATGGTTTCCAGGGCGCCCCCGGCTTTTTCGTTCGCCAGGCGATGCGGCAGGAAGGGGCAGCCGCGCCGTTCCACCGGGCCGACGACGATCACGCCCCCGGCTACCCCGTGCCGCGCTGGACCAGCGCCGCATCACCGCCGAACTCCGGCTGTCCTTACGCCCCCGGAGTGGAAGCGGCCAAACAGGCGGCCGCGGTCGAAGCGGTCGCCGGCATGCGGGCGAAGAGCGGTTTTGACATGATCTACGACGTGACGGTCGACGAGATCGGCTCGGTTTACGACATGACGGAGGAAGGGAAAGCCCACATGGGGACCTGCCCGCATTGCCGCCGCGGTTTCCAGGAATACGTGCAAAGCATGGGCCTCACCGCCGCCGACTTCGGCGCCGCCGACATCTCCCAGGTAACCCCGCTGGTCGTTTCCCGCAAAGGGGCGGCGCCCCAGGGCGAGGTCAGCAAGGGCGATGCAATGCGGGCTTACTGGACGTTGCGTTTCAACTGCCACGCTTCGGCGCAGCTGTTCGCCCCCATGCGAGCCGCCGCCAGGGCGGAGAACGCCAACAAGCGGCAGGCGGTCGACCAGGGCGATACCACGAGCGCGACGGCCCGGCAGCCGTGGATGTATCCCGGCGCCATGCGGGGGAACACTTTTCTGATGGGCGGCCACAGCCTGGACTTTTTCAACTGGTACCGGACGGCCGACAACGCGTTTGTCTACGAAACTTCCAATCGCGACCCGCGGGTCTGGTCCTGGGACAGCTATCTGTGCGATGTCGGTCGGACAGTCATCGCCCAGCCGGACATGGGGCAGGAACTGTTCGCGGTCTACGTCAAACCGCATCGCGGTGCTCCCATGCAGCGGGCTTTGTCCGCCGTCAGTCGCGGCGCCCGGTACATCAACTGGTATACCTACGGGCCATCGTACGCCAAAGGCGATATGTGGGGGCATCGGCCCGAGATCATGGCGCAGGTCGCCCAGACGAATCGGCTGATCGCCGCGGCGGAAGAGGTGCTGTATGACAGCAAATGGTCACAGCCGGCCCGGATCGCGGTAGTCAAGCCGCGGGCTTCGGAACTGTGGATGACGCTCTCGGGCGGCGCCCCCGTCTGGACGGCCTCGTGGGAGAATGCCAAATGGGTGTACGCAGCCCTGACGCATGCCCATCTGCCGGTGGATCCGATCGACCAGGTGATGATCCGCGACCAGGACCTGTCACAGTATCGCGTGATCTATCTTAATGGACCGGCCCTGGAACGAGCGGCGGCCCAGAAGCTGGCCGACTGGGTCGCCGGGGGCGGCGTGCTGGTGACGATGGGCTATGGCCTGTCGCGCGACGAATACAACCAGCCGCTGGAATTCCTGCAGCCGGTGCTGGGACTCAGCAAGCGGACCGAACCGGAAATGTGGCATTCCACGCGAACGTACGGCGCGACCAGCCTGCAGACGTATGACGACGCCAGTCGTCTGGGCGAACGTCCCACGCCGGCGACCGCCAGCGTAAAGAGCGCCGGGACCGACGGGGCTGAAGCTACCGGCTTTGAACTAACGGTCGGCCGCGAGGTGCTGCATCCGGCCGCGGGGACGGAAGTGCTGTCGCGCTACGGCGACGGCGGGGTGGCGGCGACCCGTCATCCGCACGGGCAAGGCGAAGTGATCGTCCTCGGATACTTCGCCGGCCTGGAGTACGCGGTCCCGCTGATGCACGACCGCTTCGACATGCAGCGTGACTTCGACCCGCTCCGCCGCCGGGCAGTGGTGGCTCCGGCCGTCGCCCGGGCGCAGCCGGTGGTTGATGCGAGCGAACCGACAATCGAAGGGGTGCTGCTGAAAAACACGACGACCGGCAAGCAGGCGATCACGCTGATGAACTGGGCGTACGGCGTCACCGCGGTGCGCGTGATCCAGTCCGAACAATCCCGCCAGGAGCGGCCGGTCGTGAGTCACCTGCCGGCCCGGAATGTGAAAGTGGTCGTCCGCGGCGCCGGCGCCGTCCAACGGGTGCGATCGCTTGCGTTAGAGCAGACTTTCGCCGTGGAACCCGGCAGCGATGGCGAGAGTTTCCAATTCACGCTGCACGAGCTCCGCGAAGGCGACATCCTGCTGCTCGAATAGCGGTCCGCAGGTGGTCGTTCTAACGCCGGCCGGTTTACTCCTTGCCGGCCTGGCGCTGGGCGGCGAAATTGTCGGCGTGGAACTGCATGATGTCGCGGCCGCGTTTCTCGTAGATTAACCCGGCGCTATGCGGGGCGCCTTCGACGATGATCCGCTCGAAGGGAATTTTAAGCGACTCCAGGAACTTCATGTATTCCAGGTTGTTCTCGTAGTTGAAGCCTTTGGTTCCGACATGCACCAGGATGCGGAGCGGCGGCTCGGGGTTGCTGGCGTACGCGCGGGCCAGGTCCCAGGTATTGTCGCCGAGAGCGAACTGCAGGTTCTCGCTTTCCTTCCCGTTCTCTTCCGAGATTCGCTTTTCGGTCGAATAGCCGCCGCCGCCGGGCGATGCGGAGCAGAACAGATCGGGATGCTTGAACATGTTGCGGGCCGTCCCGCGGCCGCCCTGCGAAAAGCCTTCCAGTCCGCGCCCGCTCCGATCGGCGATGGTGCGATACGTTTTGTCGATGTGCGGGATCAGCTCTTTGATGAAGACGTCTTCCCCCTGGGCTTCCTTCCGGCCCGGCATGTTGTAATGGCTCACGGGGCCGCCGTTCACAAACACATAGATCACAGGCGTCGCCTTGCCGGTGGTCATCTGCTCATGCAGAAAGCTGGCGAGTCGCACGCTCTTGGATTCGCTGCCGGGCCGTCCGCCGTGCAGGTAATACACCACCGGAAAGCGGGCGTCGGGCTGTTCTGCATACGCCGGCGGCAGATAGATGTTGTAGCCGACATCCACTCCCATCGACGGACTCTTGAACTGGTGATGCTCCACCCCCGTCGGCGCTGCACTCGGCGGATTGACCCAGCGGAAACCGTCGCTCCCGGGTTTCGACTGCGCCCAGCCAGGAGAAGCCTGGCCCAGCAGAACGATGACGACGCCAACCAGCAGGCAGCGGCTCCAGCCAAAACAATGCAAAGCGGGATGCCCAGAATAATTCACGATTCGACACTCCAGAAGGTAGATAAGACGCCCGCCTTTGATGCGCAGCGCTATAGCAGGAAACCGTTCCAGCATAGCAGCCGGCAGACAGGCCGTCGCCTTTTGCCTTCCCAAAGCGACGCGGGCATTCGCCGAGCGATGGGCGTCCTACGCAACAAATGCCAGCCAGTAGAACACCCAGCCGGTGACGGCCGTCATGGTCATGCCGACCGTGGCCAGCCAGCCCAGCTTTTTGTGGCGATGGCTATGGGCGCCGGGCGTCGGCGGATTGGGGAACTTTCGCACCGCCTCGAAAATCACATACGCCCAGACGAACGGCGTTGGTACGGCAAAGCACAAATGCACAATCAGGCTGTACCAGACCGGATTCCAGCCCGGCGTAAAATAGGGGGAATCGGCCGCATACGTCTTCCAGCCGTAGCCGATCCGCATGTCGATTTCAAACGCGGTTACCGCCCCCAGCAACACCACGGCCATCACGATCTGCAGCCATTTGTGGAGCTGGTAGCGTCGCTGTTTGACCAGCACCAGGCTGATACCCATCAACACCACAATGGCGAACATAGCGAGAAACACAAAGTCCAGCATCAGGGTGCCGCGGTTCGGCAGCAGCCCGTTCGTTTCACCCCAGATTGGCGTCATGCGGGATCCTTCTTTGGCAAATCCTGGCAAACGGCCGGCATGCGGTTGCGGCCCCTCCGCCGACAACCGTCCTTCCGTGCAAGAACTCTAGCGGAAACCGCCGTTTTCCGCAGCGCCAGCGACAAAGCGTCCTGGAAGCCTGGCGATTGGGCCCGGCGGAAGGCGCCGTCGACAATTGAAGTCGCCGCGGCCAGCAGTTACGATACTTTTCTGCTACGACTTTGCACCTGCCCTCGCCTGGAGTTCCCCTGTGCTGAAAACTGCTGTCTGGACGCTTCTTTTGGGGAGCCTGCTGGGAATATCGGTTCCGTCCACCGTCGTCGCTGTGGAACTGGCCGTCGGAGGCGTTGAAGGCTTGCCGCTGCAGGCGACCGACTGGCCCTGGTGGCGCGGCCCCAGTCGCGACGGCGTCGCCGCCGCTGGCGAACAACCGCCGCTGAGCTGGAGCGAGACGGAGAACGTCCTGTGGAAAACGCCCGTTCCGGGCCGCGGTCATGCCTCGCCGACGGTGGTCGGCGACCGTGTGTTCCTGCCTACCGCCGATGAAGAGACCGAAGTCCAGTCGGTGCTCTGCTTTGATCGGGCCACCGGCAAGCAGTTATGGAAGGTCGATCTGCACACCGGCGCCATGGATCGGGCCGGCCATAAAAAGAACTCGCAGGCCAGCGCCACCATCGCCAGCGACGGCGAACGGCTGTTCGTCAATTTCCTGAACGCCAAGGCCGTCCACACCACGGCGCTCGATTTCGACGGCAAGCAGCTGTGGCGCACCTCGGTGTCAGACTTTGTCACGCACCAGGGCTTCGGCTCGTCGCCCGCGGTTTATGGTCCGCTCGTGATCGTAGCGACCGATAACAAAACGGGCGGCGCCGTCGCCGGTCTGGATCGCGAGACGGGCGAGATCGTCTGGAAGCATGATCGTCCGAAAGAGCCGAACTACACATCTCCCACCATCCTGCATGTGGATGGCCGCGACCAACTGCTGCTGACCGGCTGCAATCTGCTGACCAGCATCAGCCCCCTCGACGGCCGCATGCTCTGGGAGACGAAGGGCTCGACCACCGAATGCGTCGGCTCGGTCGTGACCGACGGCGAACGCATTTTCTCCAGCGGCGGTTATCCGCGGAAACATACGTCGGCCGTGACAGCGGACGGTTCCAAAACGCTCGCCTGGGAAAACAACACGCAGACCTATGTGCCTTCGATGTTGGCCGTCGACGGTTACCTTTACACCGTGACCGACGCCGGCGTCGCTCTCTGCTGGCGAGCCAGCGATGGCGAAGAACAGTGGAAAGCCCGGCTGGGCGGCACGTTCAATGCGTCGCCTGTGCTGATCGGCCAGAACCTGTTGGTCATCAACCAGGCCGGCAAGGCGTTCCTGTTCAAAGCCGACCCCAAGGAATACACGGCCGTGGCCGAGAACGACCTGGGCGACGATGTCTACGCCACGCCAGTCGTCTGCGGCGACCGCATCTACCTTCGCGTTGCCGAACAGACCGACGGCAAGCGGCAGGAATGGCTGTACTGCATCGGCACGAAGTAACCGCTGCCGATCAAAGGCGCCCCGCGCCTGCCCGCTGTCTGCTGTCTGCTGTCTGCACTATTGAACCGTCGTCCTGCTGATCTGCCGGCGACGTTTGTCGCCCCATCCTTTTGCTGGAGTTCCCTTTTGATGCTCAGCCTGATGCTTTGCCGCCGCCTTTCTCTCCTGGTGTTGCTCTCCCTGGCGCTGGTCGTCGCTGGTCCGCAAGCGGCCAGAGCCGAGAAACCGGCGCCGCCGCAGATTGCCGGCGTGGTGGAAGTGATGAACCTGGCAGCAGAGGAAGGGCAGATCTCAGGCGGCGTGACGCTGGTCGTCAAAGACGGCAAAACGGTCCACCTGGCGGCGACCGGAATGGCCGATATCGCGCAGGATCGGCCCATGACGATCGACACGCAATTTGCTATCGCCTCGATGACGAAGCCGATCACCGCCACGGCGTTGATGATCCTGGTCGATCAGGGGAAGGTCCAGCTGACGGACCCCGTGTCCAAGTACATCCCTGAGTTCGCCGACGCGCAGGGCCCCGACGGCAAGCTGGCGCAGCCGGTCACCGTGCAGCATTTGCTGACCCATACGTCCGGCCTGGGTGACAGCCAGCAGACGGAAACCACGCTGGAAGCGACCGGGAAAGAACTGGCGCAGCGGAAGCTGAAATTCCTGCCCGGATCAAAATGGCAGTACAGTCCCGGGCTGAATGCCTGTGGCCGCATCATCGAGGTCGCCAGCGGTCAGCCCTACGATCAGTTCGTCTCCGAGCAGATCCTGCAGCCGCTGAAAATGAAGCACACTGCTTTTGTCCCAAAAAACAAGAACAAGCTGGCCGGTCTCTATGAGCCGGGTAAAGAAAAAGGGCAGCTTGCCGCCGCCGATCACTGGCTGACCCGTTTCACCTCGGGCAGGGCGCCGAACCCTTCCGGCGGTTTGATCTCGACTGCGGCCGACCTGGCGCGATTCTATCAGATGATCCTCAACGGCGGCGAACTCGACGGCCAGCGGATTGTGTCCGAAGAAGCAGTCAAGCAGATGACGACCGTTCAAACGGGCGATCTCACGACCGGCTTTACCCCCGGCAATGGCTGGGGGCTGGGCTGGTGCGTGGTGCGGGAGCCGCAAGGGGTTTCGGCCGCACTGGCGCCCGGATCGTACGGCCACGGCGGAGCCTTTGGCACGCAGGGCTGGGTCGATCCGAAAAACCAGACGATCTATGTGCTGCTGATCCAGCGCACCAACTTCGGCAACAGCGACGGTTCCGACCTTCGCGGCGCGTTCCAGGACGCGGCGCATGCGGCGCTGAAGAATTGAGGCGGATCGCATCCGTCCGATCCGTTCTCGCCGCCTGACATTCCCCCTTCTGTTCGACGCTTGCCCTTTGATCGCGTGACGTCCCCTTTGCCGGAGCCTCTTTGATGTCGTCCCTTCCCAATCGTCGCCAGCTGATGGCTGCCGGTCTGGCCTCCTCGGTTTCCCTCGGCGCACTGGCCGCGACGACCGCTTCCGCCTGTGCGGCCCCGGCGCCCGGCGCCGCCCCGCGGTTCAAGTACTGCCTGAACACCAGCACCATCCGCGGGCAAAAACTGTCCCTGTTGGAAGAGGTGGAGTTGGCGGCCGTCGCCGGATACGATGCGATTGAACCCTGGGTCCGCGAGATCCAGGCGTACCAGGACCAGGGCGGCAAGCTGCCGGAACTGAAACGCCGCATCGCCGACGCCGGACTGACGGTCGAAAGCGCGATCGGCTTTGCCAACTGGATTGTCGACGACGACGAACAACGGGCCGCTGGCCTGGAAACGGCCCGCCGGGAGATGGACCTGGTGAAAGCGATTGGCGGCACGCGGATCGCCGCCCCGCCGGTCGGAGCGACCAAAGAACCCGGCATCGACCTGTTCGCCGCCGCCGAACGTTACGGCAAGCTGATCGAAGTCGGCGTCGCCCAGGGGGTCATCCCGCAGGTCGAAGTCTGGGGATTTTCGGCCAACCTCAGCCGCCTGGGGGAGACCAGTTTCGTCGCTATTGAAAGCGGCCGCACGGAAGCGTGCATCCTGCCGGACGTCTACCATATCTACAAAGGCGGATCCGATTTTGCCGGCCTGTCGGTGCTGGCGGGGAACGCGATTCATGTCTTCCACATGAACGATTACCCGGCCGATCCGCCGCGTGCGACCATTGGCGACGCCGATCGCGTCTACCCCGGCGACGGCGTGGCTCCGCTGACCCAGATCCTGCAGATGCTGGCCGCCAATGGTTTCAACGGCGCTCTGTCGCTGGAACTCTTCAACCGCGACTACTGGACCCAGGACCCCAAAAAGGTCGCCGCCACGGGCCTTGCCAAAATGAAGGCGTCCGTCGCGAAAGCCTTTGCCTGAGAGATCCGTGTCCGGACGGCTAGCGCGGGCGTTGATGCTCGCGACTGTTGAGGCTCCAGTCATACGGCAGCCATTTTTTCCGCAGCGGTGCGTCGGTTTCCAGCGCCGTGGCGAGCGGCGGCGAATAGCGTGAGGCGAAACGGATAACGCTGCCGGCTGCCTGATCGAAGTCGTCGCTGTACCACTGGTAGAGCTTCGTCAGTTCGACCGTGTTGGCTTCCGGCTTCCAGGCGAACCAGGTCGCGTGGCTGTGGACGTACTCTGCCTGGCTGTCTAACTGCTGGGACAATCGCTCCGGCGTGAACGCCTCTTGCCGCAGCGGCGGGCAACCGACGGCGGCGCACACCAGCGCAAAGTGGATGCGCGGCTCGACAAACCGCGGCCGGATCTGCTCGTGCTCAATCTGATTCAGGCTCCACACCTGACCGCCCACGTTCCAGCGGACGGCGTCCCAGCGATCGGCTTCAGGAATCTGCTGGATCGATTCCAGCGGGTGGTTTTCCAGGATCAGCTTGAGCGTAAACGCATTGTAAGCGTTGATCAGCAGGGCCAGCTTGTCATCGCGAGCCAGGTCCGCAAAGGGAGCTTTCGCCACCACCTGGAGATACGCGTCAAGTTGCTCTTCCCTTGAGCGAAGCCCGGCGTAGTCGACCCAGCCAGCCTCGTCGACATACGTCTGCAGTAGCTCGTCCAGCGTAGAGTGGTCGACCTTTGGCCCTGCTTTGTCGTTGGAGTAAGCTTCCTGCAGCTCCACCTGGGGCGGGCCGAACAACCCCGTCAGCCAGCCTGCGATCGCTTCGTACCCGACGATGCAGAACACGGCAACCGCCACGCAAACCAGGGCGGCAGACAACCAGCGAATTCCCGCGAACCTTCTTTGCGTATCCATAGAACGATTTGCCCTGTCTCTCTTTCCGTACGGCCGGCGCAGGTTCCTCAGGAGGAAGTCAAATCGTCTGGCGGGGCGGACTCTTCGCCCAGCGTGACTCGCTGGAAGAATCGCTGGGCCGACCAGGCGGCGAACCAATTCTGCAGGCTTTCCGCCAGGGCCTCCACGCTGTCAAAAGACTCGGCCGCCTGGGCGGTGGCTTCGCCCAGTGACTGGCCGCTTGCCAGTGAGGACAGCAGGGAATACTGCGGCTGCGACAACTCGTACCGGCGGACTACGTAGTCCCGTCGGGTAATGGCCACATAGCTGGGCCGCGGATCTGGCAAGGGAGCATCGCCGCCCTGGCGCCAGGCCGTGTAGTAATCGTTGACCGGATACCTGAAGGCCAGCAGATGCAAACAGACGACCGGCTCCAGGCACGCATCGGCCCACTGTTCGGGCGGAATCGCCTGGAGGTCTGCGACGGCAAGCGGCGTTTCCTGCTCGACCCCCGGCCCATCAAAGACCCGGTCGATCGTCCATTCCAGACGGGCCAGATCGATCACAAAGTCCGGCCAGGACGGCGCGTCGGGATCGTCGCCCGGCTCCTGCAGGGAGGGCCGCGTCTCTTCGAGAAAGGGGACAAAATGATCCGCCAGCCGCTCCAGCGTATAACTCCGGGAAGGGTGCTGCTGCAGATACCCGAAACTGAAGCTGTCGAAAACCTCTTCGCTTAACGCCTGGGCCAGGGCGGGGAAGAGCTCGCGCATGCACTCCAACAGTCGGGCGAAATAGGCGTTGCCATAGACGGCCAGCCGCTCCACGCTGGTCAAGGAATGGCTGCGCATGACGACCTGTTCAATGTCGATCGGCGCAACGGCGATCTCGGCCAGTGCGGCCTCGGACGTCAGCCCCTGGGCGACGCCGTCGGGGTGCGTAATGACGGCCTGCATCCAGCGCTGGACGACGCCTAAATCACGCGGCGGCTGCTTCGCATCCGGCGCGGCGCCTGGACCTGGTTGGTTCATTGGACTTCCGGGGCGACCAGATGCAAGGGATGAGGCAGGCTCTCACGATCCGCGTTTGCCAGATCAGCCGGCGCCGTGGACGCCGGCACGCTGGCCTGGGGATCGTTGATGTAGCGTTTGGCCTTGAGCAGTTCGGCGTGCAGTTCCGGGAAGGGCGGAATCTTGGCGTCCCATTCCAGCAAAGTCGCCACTCCGCCGGTCAGCTGGTTCGCCAGGCGGTACAAGCTCCAGACCGGATCCACCACGCGGCCGTCGTGGGTGTCGATGCAATGCGTCCCCATGTTGGTGTGGCCGGCCAGGTGGAACTGCACGACGCGTCGATGCGGTACGGCTTCCAGATATTCGACCGGATCAAAATCATGATTCACGCTGGAGACGTAAACGTTGTTCACATCCAGCAGCAGACCGCAGTCGGCTTCTTCAGCCATACGGGCCAGGAACTCCCATTCGCTCATGGTGGAGTCGGCGAAGGTCAAATAAGAACTGGGGTTCTCCAGCACGAGCGGCCGTTCCAGCACCTCCTGTACGATGCGAATCCGATCCACCACATGGGCCAGGGTCTGCTCGTTAAAAGGAATCGGCAGCAGATCGTGCGAGTTACGGCTGGCGACGCCGGTCCAGCATAAATGATCGGAGACCCAGCGGGCTTTGACGCCGGTCGCCAGCTTCTTCAGCTTTGCCAGATACTCCTGGTCGAGCGGGTCGGTGCTGCCGATCGACATTGAAACGCCATGCATCACAATCGGGTAACGCTCGGCGATCTGATCCAGCACGTAACGCGGACGCCCTTGCGAATCCATGAAGTTCTCGGAAATGATCTCGAACCAGTCGACCTCGGGCTGTTCGTTCAGAATGTGCTGAAAGTGCACATTACGGAGGCCGAGACCAAGACCGAGGTTTTCGTATCCCATTCGCGATGGGTGCATGGGCTGCTCCGCAGGGGCAATCGGCGTAAAAGTTTTTCGATTAGTTCGTCTGGGTAACCGCAGGACGGCGGAACCGACCACTTCAATGCGTGGCCGGCGATCGTTCTGGCAGGGTGACGATCGGGCAGCCGGCTTGAGAAACCAGAAGCGGCAAAGGAGGCGAAGCCGCGGATGGTTGCGACGCGGATCGGCACGCCGCGCACGATCGCTTGAAAAAACAGCCGACGACGAAAGGCCGGCGGCTGCGGGTTCAAGTTCAGTCTAACACGAACCTTGTTTACCACGAAACGCCTGGCGTCTCTCTGCAGAGCGACATGGCATCCAGGCATCCGGGCGCACACGACGGCGGGCTAGTTCTTTGCTTTGGCGGGAGCCGGGCCGAACGGTTTGTCAGCTGCTCTCATCCGCTTTTCAAAGCGAGTGCGGGCTGTCTTCCAGGCTTTTTCGCTCAACGGCACGGCGCATTTGCCTTTGCTCTCGCAGGAGTTTTCGCCCGGCGTGGCGCCGCAGCCGCCCTGGCCTTTGCAGGCATTCTTCGTCGCACAGGTATGCGCCGCAGCCGTCGCACAGGCGCCCTGGCCGGCGCAGGCGTTCTTGCCGCTGGGATCATTCGCCTTGCAGGAGTTCAAGCCGCGGCAGACATGAATTTCCTTCTTTTTCTCTTCGGCCGGTTTGTCTTCAGCGAAGGCGCTGCCGACGGCGCTGGCCCCAGCCACCATGCCGCCCATCGCTGCCATCGCCAGCTTGTTGAAATCACGTCGATTGACATTGGACTTTTTCACAGAAGCTTCCTTCAAAGATTGGGCGAACGCCAGAAGCCATTCGCGAAACAAACGGGCGAGAGTTCCAGAAGTGAAACTCTCCTCAACTTCCTTACCAGACTATTTTCACCGATTCACGACCCTCTGTGAAACGGCTTACCAAAGAATTTTTCCCGCCAGCCGTGTCCGCAACGGGATCGGTTTCCTGTCCCGACCGTGCCGAGGCTGACGCCAGTCAACAGACCGCAAAGAACGGATCCGACCGTTCGCCAGGCTTTGGCACAGGGGGAGCTTTACGAAGCACACTCTGTGCCAAAGCCTGGGGTTTGGCGAGTACAATCCGCCGGCGGCCGCCGGAGACGACGCCCTTGGCTTTGAGTCGCCCCAGGATGACCGTCACTGTTTCGCGGGTGCTGCCAATCAGGTTCGCCAGATCCTGGTGGGTAAGCCTTACACGCAAACGAATCCCGCCGGGTTCTGCGGCGCCAAACTGCTCTGCCAGATCCAGCAGCAGATGCACCAGCCGGTCATGATTCGACTGGAACAGAAGATTCTTGAGCCGCCGTTCGATCCGATGTCGACGCAGACCAACCAGACGCGTAACGCCCATGGCGACCCCTGGAGATTCTGCCATCAGTTGCTGGAGAACCTCTGCCGGGATCATTAACACGGCGGCCGGTTCGATCGCTTCCACGTATTCGTCGCGGTCGTCGCCGTCGAAAATGGCCAGTTCGCCAAACATCTCGCCGGGCTCGACAAACGCCAGGATGGACTCCTTCCCATCGGTCGTTAAATGGCAGACCTTGACCAGTCCGGCTGTCAGCAGAAAGACGCTGTCGGCCTTCTCCGCCGGCAGATAGACAGGACTGTGCGCCGCAAACGATCGCGAACGGCTGCGCATTTCGATGCGGCCCATCTGCTCTGGCGACAACTGGCGAAACAGCTCGCACGACTTCAAATGCCACAGCTTGTCGGTCATTGCAGCCCCTTTTTCCTGCCTGTACGATCTGCCGGCAACGTCCCCGGCCATCGGGGAACATGCGGCATGCAGGGAAGGACGACCGACCGGTCTGATCCTTACAAGAATTTTACCGAGAGGAAGAATTTCTGCCTGGCCAGATCCCGCGACTTCGCCGCCCCCAGACGTTTCTCCGCAGGGATTACGACGTGTGGGAGTCGATGATTTTCTTGAGGCGGGCCCGGCAATCGTCGGGCATGCGCACCCGGGCGTCAACGGCGTGCTGGTCAAGAGCATTGGCCTGCTCCCGGGTTTCGTTATGCAAGTGCATCAGGGAACGCCGAAACCGCCAGCACAGGCGGCACATGCCCAGATGCAGCCAGAGGCTCATCCGTTGCCCCAACGACAGCTTGCGATCCAGCGACAGGGAGACCAGTTTTGAGATTTCTTTACAGCTAAGCATGGGCGAGGTTCAAGGTTACGGGGTGTCGGATTGCCAGCGGTTCCTCATGCAAAACGAGAGTCGCAGACGGGCCCGATGGAGCAGCACCCACAGGTTCGACGAAGAAATTTCTAAATCCTTACAAATTTCATTCGTAGCCCGCTCCTCCATTTCCCGCAGGACAAAGACGTCCGCCTGGCGAACTGGCAAGGTTTCCAGGCAAGCCTGCAGGATTTGCCAGAACTCTTCCCGTTCCAGCGAATCAAATGGTCGGCTGAGCAGCGTGTGATGCTCTTTTTTCCAGTGTCCGTCTGCCTGGAACAACGCGTCGGAAGCGTCTTCCTCCGCCTGCTGCGTCAGGGACGATGTGCGCTCCCGCAAACGGATAAAGTCGATGACTTTCCGTTTCAGGATCCCCAGCAACCATGCCTGTTCCGTACCCGTCCCGCTGAACTGCGACTGATGCTGGAGCGCCGCCAGGAACGTTTGCTGCACGACCTCTTCCGCGGACTCCCCATCGCGCAGCCGCGACAACGCATAACGAAACAGGGTGTCGCCATGACGATCGACCCAGGCCGACGGCGTCAGGCGGGTGCGGGGTGCAGCTGAATTGGGATCGTCCATAAATCCGGCGGGAAAGCAAAATCAGAGCGCCAGCGAGCGGCGGTCAACCAGGAGCGGAGTTCGTCATTGTGGGTTGACGAACGATTCGCTGTCAACCGACATCCTCCCGCAGCAACGCACTTCGCCAGTCCGACTTCCTTGAGTGCGAGGGAAAAACAACCTGGGTTTTTGCATCCCTTAGCAGGGCGAAGTTCAGCAGACCCTTCGGAACGAGGGGAAAATAACTTCGGTTTTTGTATAGTGAGCCGAACGCGCTAGCGTCGGGCGGTTCTACTCCTGTGAGCCGAAGTTATTCTTCCCCAGTTCCTTCGCTCGCCCGTACCTGGTGAAATAAAAAACCGGCAGGGAACGCGTGTTCCCTGCCGGCGGTGAACGACTTCTCATTTGACGAATGTTACTTCGCTGTGATCTCGACTTTGAGGCCGTCGACCCACTGCTTGTGTTCGTCGGTGTAGTACAGGTAGGCGCGGCTGGCGGGGCCGGTGTAGACGCCCGGAACGGCGGCCACGAAGCTCAGCGGCAGGTCCACCCGTTCTTCCGCCTCCAGGGCGCGCCAGTACAGCACGACTTCGCGGCCGATCACTTCGTAGGCGGCGATCTTCCCCTGCTTGACCAGCTCTTTCAGCTGGTCGTGGCGAACTTCCAGGCCGCCGGGGGCGCCGATGATGGCCAGCGGCGTCGGCACGGTTTCGTTCGTCCGATTGACGATCGTCACTTGCGCTTCGGTCACCGCGCCTTCTTCGACTTTGTCGTCGACCAGCTTCACTTCCAGATGCAACGCACACTTCTCGGCCGACGCCGGCGTCAGTCGATTGTAGTTGACCGACATCGAATACGGCATCTGCGAACCGTCCTGCATGCGGACCTGCACGTTGTGTTCGCCGGCCTGGCTCAGCTGCGCCAGCACCGCGGCGGACAGCGGCAGTTCGATGGCGCCGGTCGTGTCGGCGGTGAAGCTGACGGCGTCGCCGATCGGCTCGCCGTCGATGACCAGCTGCAGGCTGCCGGGCGCCTTCGGTTTGGCCCGGGAAGCGTCGTAAGCGACGATCGCCTTGAGGGCCAGGATGGTCGACTGCGTGGAGCCGAAACGGCCCGACTTGCAGGACTCGGCCAGGTACTGGATGGAGCGTTCGACGTTCTCCACATAGTGCGGATTGCCGAGCCAGGCGAGGGCCGCCAGCGACGTCGTTTCAATCTGCAACGCTTCGCCGCCGGAGCCGACCACGCTTTGCGTAGCGCCGCTCAGTGAGCCGTCGGCCTGCTGGTAACCGGCCAGCTTGTCGAGCAGATGGTTCGAGCCGTCCTTGTCGCCAGCCAGCGTCAGCACGTTCGCCGCCAGGGCGACGGCGTAGCTGTTCTGCGATTTCTCGGCCAGCTCGCGGACTGCTTTCACCTCGGTCGACAGATCCGCGTCGACGTCGGCCGAGAGCAGCGCCCAGGTGTTATAGCCGATGGAGCATTCCGGCTCGGCGACCCAGGTGTGCAGCGTGTGGGTCTTCCGTTCGAAACCGCCTTTGCCGTCGCGCTGGGCCAGCAGCCATTTGGTGGTGCGGGCCAGCATGTCGGCGTCGACCTGGCGGACTTCGGCCATGTCGCGGAACTCCATCAAACCGTAGGCAGTGAGAGCGTCGTGGCCCGGATCGCCGCCGAACCATTCAAAGCCGCCCGACTTGCTTTCAAAGCCGAGCAAACGCGCATAGCCGCGGTCCAGGATATCGGCGCTCCGTTCAATCACGGCCGGGTCGACGCCCTGGTGCGACATGAAATACTGCTGGGCCATGACGAGCGGATACACGCTGGAGCTGGTCTGCTCAAAGCAGCCGCAAGGCTCGCGGATGAGGGCTTCCAGCGCCTGGGTCATGCTGGCCAGCGGGGTCGGGTAGACGACCGCCTTGGCCGTGAGACTGCGCGGGACGATGTCGGCTGGGATGTTCACGGTGAACGTGGCCGTTTCGCCCGGCCCGAGCAGACCGCCCTGGCCGTCGGCCAGCGGGAAGCCCTGCGGACGGACGGTGACAGAACGTGTCACTTTGTCGGCGTACGGCCCAGCCGTCGCGGACAGGGTGAAGTTCGCCGGACCATTATGCGGCTGGACGGCGATCTCCAGCAGTTGCCGGACCCGTTCGCCCGCGGCGAGCGTGAACGGCGCTTGCGGCGAGATGATATCGAGCGCGAGGTGCGTATCGGCGGCGAACTGCGACTGGCCGAGCGCGGCGTCGGTCGCATTGACGACGCCGACCGGCAGGCGAATGAGGTCGCCGGCCGTCACTTCCAGCGGCATCTTCGGTTCCAGATAGAACGGCTCCACCGATTCGATCTGCAGCGTCCCGGCGCCCAGCGCCCCGTCGGCCGAAAACGCATCGGCCGCCACGCGGAAGCTGGTGACGGAATCATTCAGGTCAAAGCTAATCGTCGCCTTGCCGTGTTCATCGGTCTTGACGCCCGCATGCCAGAAGAGCGTCTCAGCAAAGTCCGTCCGCTCCCCCGCCTTCCGACCCGGCCGCACCACATGGGCAAACTCCCGCACCGCGACAAAGTCGTTTCGCATGACCGGTCGATCTTCAGCAAACAGGCGGGCCCGTTTTTTGCCAGCGTCGACTTGCTTCAAAGCTTGATCCAGATCGTCGGCTTCGCGTCGTGGCACGGCGAGCCGCGAGGCCGACTGGGCCGGCGCCCGCAGGGCGCGCAGCTGGTTCACCACCACGGGCTCATTCGCCTCCTGGTCTTTCGCCGGAGCCGGATCGCCATGGGGCACAGGTCGGTCGCCAACGACCGGCCGTTCTGCGAGGTCCAAAGCCGCTGCTTCGTCCGGCTCGGCTGCGGCATGTTCGATACCCGCCGGAGCGGCAGGAGCCGGCGGCGGCGCGCCAAAGTTGGCTTCCACCTGCGGCAAAGCAAAGTCCTGGATCGCGCCGCCCCTTTGCAGCACCATGGCTTTATTGAGTTCCTGCTGCGAGGCACGCCGCAGGGCGATGGCGCGACGACCCTGGTCGCCGTGTTCTGCGAGGAACTTCGCCAGATCGACCAGGGCGAAGCGTCGCCAGCCTTGCACGCCCAGCAGCAGGTCGACGGCCAGCGGAGCCGTTTCATTTTGCGGATCCAGGTAGACCTGGGCGTCGGCCAGATCGTGGACATCGTCTTCCAGCAGCACCATCACCGGCAGGCTGGGAGCCTGCTCGCGACGGTCGATCATTTCCAGCACGCTGTCATCGATCGCGGTAACGCCCACCATGGCGGAGAGCGGTTGTCCGGCGGCGTCGGTCGTTTCAATCTGAACCACCGCCTTGCCGCCAGGCGTGTAGGTTTTTGCATCGGCAGTCAGCTTTAACTGCACGCTCCGCTGGGGCTGGCGGAACAGCAGACGCTCGGCCAGCGGCCGATCATTGGCGGCCCAGACCGCGGCGACCAGCACGCCGTCGGCATGCTGCGGGTCGAATTCGACGGCCTTCATTTTGCCGGCTTCCAGCTCGACTTTTTGCGTAGCAATCTCCAGATCGCCCTTGCGCAACGTGACCAGGAACTGGCCCGACTGGCTGGAGCCAACCTGCAGACGCACCTTGTTCTGTGCGACATCCTCGGCCGTACGCAGAACGGCGCCCGTCGGCTGGATGGCCGGCAGGGCGTAGGTCGTACGGATGCCGCGGGGCTCTGTGATTTTGAGCGAGTACGTTTCTCCGGTCTTCGGCGTCAGTTCAAAGCGACCGCGCCCTTCATGTTCCGAACGAAATTCGGCAACGGTTGCCCCCTGGGAATCGACGACGACCCCGGCCAGATCGGCCGGTTTTTTGGCGGGCGTGAATGCTTCGAAGTAAACGCGGGAAGGCAAACCGGCGACCAGATCGCCGCCTTCGGGATACAGATTCAAATCGACGGTCTGCAGCAGGATGGGGATCGTTTTGCTGGCCGTTTCGACCACGCCGCCGTCTTCGATCACCAGGGCCAGCGCGCCTTCGCCCCGACGGATGTCCGCCGGCAAAGAGAAGCGGGCCGTGGCCGTCCCTTGCGGGCTAACCTGGGTGCGTCCGCGATAGACTTCGGCGCCATCCACCCGGGCGAGAATGGTGACTTCGGCGCCGGCGGGCGGGCCGCCTTCGGCCCGTTCCACTTCCAGCGTGGCAGCGACTTCGTCGCCGGGGCCGTAACCGTCGCGAAGGAATTTGATCTGGCTCTTCAGCCGCGGGGCGCGATACGCGCGGATATCAAATTTCCGTTCGGCCGGCGCATTCCCGCGAGCCGGATCGGTAATGACGATCTTGTACTCGCCGCCTGCTTGTTCGGCGGGAATCTGCCATTGAAAGCCAAGTACTGCGTCTGTCAGCTGGGCGTGGCCGCCGGCGACGACGTCGCCTTTGGGGCCGGTAATTTCGATCATCCGGGTGACGGACCCCGGTTCAGGACGATTACCGGCGAAGTCCAGCGAAACGCCCCGCACGCGGAGAATCTCGCCGGGCCGATACAGCGGCTTGTCGGTCGAAACCGTGGTGCGATACCGCTCTAATCCGCCCAACTGCTCGGTGGGGGCAGTGGCACGGAGCGTCGCTGGGGCCGATGGTTCTTTGCTGGGAGCCTCCGGTTCCGCTGCAATCGCTTGCCAGAGAAGGCCGCCTGTGAGAAGAAAACTCGCTCCCAATCCCAGCCGCAAGAGTTGTGCGCGTCGAGTCACTGCAGGTCTCCCAGAAGATTGTTGGAATCGGTCGCCGCGGCGACCTTGTGCCAGCCTGTCGCCAGGATAGACGCATTCCAGCACGCAAGAGTTCCCAGCGAATCGCCCAGTTCAGGTCGAAAACGGCTCCTTTCCCTTACAGACGGCAAGCCCGGCGCCTGCCGATCGGACCGTCATCTTTTTTGCGGGTGTCCGCCATTGGAAGGGGGGGCTACCCAAAGCAGACTCGATTCTGACCCGCTTTTTACGGGAAAATTCCCTGCGAACGATTGGCCGCCCTTTGTAATGGATTCGTGCTGGCGAACGGCCGGCATGTGACAGGGGATCGGTTCAGGAAGATTCTGCAGGCAAAATTACTGCAAGGCCGATCGCGGCGGCGAATCTCGGCAGGCAGCCAGTCTTTTGCGAGATTTGTAAGCTATTATTGGAAACGGAAGCGTTTTTTGAACGCTGCTTGTTTTGACCTTCGAGATAGCCATGACTGAGAACCGTCGTACCTCGTATCGCTGCCCGGTGCGTTCGAACGATGAAGTTGCGATCCTGCGCACCAGGCGTCGTGATCTGGTGGTGCGCATCATCGATGAATCGGCAGGCGGTCTTTCCATCCAGGTCGAAAACTCAAAGGAGTTGAGCGAAGGAGAAATCCTCTCCATTGCCCACAACTCCAGCTGTTTTGAGGTGCGCGTCGCCTACCTGCGAGAACAGGCGGAAGACGGCAAGTGGCGGGTCGGCCTGGAGCGACGCGGCGAGCTGAAATATTTGCACAGCGCTGGCGTGTTCCATGGCGTGACCTTCCGCGACTTCACCGCTTCGTTTGGCTTGCTGGCCGTGACGAGCGCGATCCTGTTCATGATCTGGCACATGTCGCCGCCCGAGTGGAAAAAGGGCCTTTTCGGCGAAGAAGACACCGCGATCGTAGAGAACAGCGACGCAGAAAACGACAGCGAAGCCCGCGAGAAACTGCTCGCGGCAAAATACCTGCGACTAAGCGACGCACGTTCCCCGCGCTTCGCCAACATGCTGGAACTGACCCCGCCGCAGGTGAAAGAAATTCACACCGTCGTCGAGGCGACTTCACGTTCGATTGCCGGCATGTATCGCAATCGTTCGGGCGACGACGATGATCGCTGGATCGATGCCAGCCTGGATCTGATCAACAAAACGTGGATGCGGATCGAACAGGTCATGACCCCACCCCAGCACGAACGGTTTGCCCAGATGCTGCAGCAGGCCAAACTGCGATCGCAGCAGGCCCGTGCCAGCGAACCGCCGGCTACCGTCGCAGTACCTTAAAGGCAAAGTTGCCGCCCCACTTCTGCCCGATGGCGACCTTGATATAAAGCATGGCGAACGGCTCCAGATAACGGGCCATTGCAAGTTCGCCCGAGTCGACCGGGTCGAGTCCCAGCTCTTCCGCCAGTTGCCGGACCGTCTCTTTCGCCCCCTCGTCGTCGCCACAAAAAAAGACGGCCGCCTGGTGCTCGCCATAGTCGGCGTCCTTCATCGTCGCCGCACTTACGGTATTGAAGGCCTTCACCACTTTGGCGCCAGGGGCCCACTCGGCGATCTTTTCAGCGCCCGATTCGGTATGCCCAAGATCCAGGCCGGTAAAAGTGGCGTTGATCGGATTGATACAATCGATCACCACCTTGCCCGACAAGTCGCCCGCCGCCTCGATGGTTTCCTGGATGGTCGACCAGGGTGAGGCGAGCAGCACGACATCGCCGTGCGAAGCGGCTTCAGCGACAGAGCCGATACGGGCCGATTCGCCGGCCGTTTCCATGAGCCTGGCCGCTTTCTCACTTTGCGGATCGCGCGAACCGAACAGCACGTCGTGCCCGTTCTGCGCCCAGCGGGCTCCCAGAGTTCCCCCAACGTGCCCCGTACCCAAAACTCCAATTTTCACGTTCGCCAATCCTTTCTCAACGGTCATCTTCAACAGATCTGCTTCGCCGGTCCGCCAGCGACGCCTGATTAATGAGGCGCCCCGGTCCGTTCGGCCCAGGCCATCCAGTCGCGGCTCATTTGTGCGGTGCGGTCGGGAAATTTCTCCGCCAGGTTCCTGGTCTCCGTTCGATCGTCCTGCATGTCGTACAGCTCCCACTTTTTGATCCGGGAATCCCATACGCACTTCCAGTTCCCCTGGCGGACCGCGCGGTTGCCGGACCATTCCCAGCATAACTCGGCCGGCGGACTGCGGTCATCCCCGCGGAAAACGGGCGCCAGCGACGTTCCTTCCAGCGGCAGGATCTTCTGTCCCTGGAACTCCTCCGGATAAGGCTTGCCAGCCAGGTCCATGCAGGTGGCCATGATATCAATAATGTGGCCGACCTGCTGCGTCATGCCGTCGGCCTTTGTCTGGGCGGGCCAGCGGACAATAAACGGGGTGCTGATGCCGCCTTCATGCACCCAGGATTTATAGCGACAGAAGGGGGCATTCTGGGCCCAGCCCCAGGCCGGTCCGACGGCGGTGTAAAATTCCTTGGGACCTGGTATCGCCGCCGTGTTGCGGCCGCCCGGCTCTTCGGCGCAGCCGCCGTTATCGGAGAGGAACATTACTACGGTATTGTCGGCGACGCCTGTCTCGTCCAGGGCTTTCAGCAGGCGGCCGATGTTCTGGTCCATCGAGTCGATCATGGCCGCATAGACCGCCATGCGGAGGTCCTCCCAGTCCTGGTTCGCCGTTTCCCAGGAATAGGCCCTGCTGTCGTCGGACGACATGTCCCACTTCGGATCGATGATGCCCATGGCGATCTGACGGGCCAGTCGCTGCTTTCGCATTTCGTACCAGCCCATGCGGAATTTGCCGCGGTATTTGGCGATATCGGCCGGTTTGGCGTGGAGCGGATAATGGGGCGCCGTGTAGCACACGTGGACAAAAAAGGGCTTGTTCGCCGCCGCGAACTGGTGGATGCTCTCCACCGCGTGGTCCGTAAAGGCGTCGGTCGTGTAGTAGTCGTCGGGGAACTCGGTGATCTTCTGATCGTCGCGCCCGAACTTCCGCACCTTGCCGCCTTTGAATTTGGGATCGGGCTGGACGGGATTAAAAAAATTACAACAGCCATCGAGCAGGCCGTAATAGCGATCGAAACCGCGATGGAACGGATGGGTCGTCGGCGAAGATCCCAGGTGCCATTTGCCGCTGAGCGACGTTTGATAGCCGGCCGTTTTTAGCGCTTCGCCGAGCGTCACCATGTTCGTTTTCAGCAGTCCGCCGCGAGGACGCGGATAGAGTCCCGTCACCAGCGAGGCCCGCGTGGTGGTGCACTTGGCGTTGTTATAGAACTGCAGAAATCGGAGGCCGTCTTTCGCCATCGAATCCAGATTGGGCGTTTTGACTTCGCCCCCGTAACAGCCTATATCCGAGAACCCCATGTCGTCGGCCATGATCAAAACGATATTGGGGCGCGAGGCTTGATCGGCGTTAACTGGTTGCGTATAAATTACTTGTGCAACGAATGCCACAACGGCCGAAATGGCCAATGTAGTTATTCTGTGTAGCAAATGACGCGGGAATGACCGGCGGCAACCGGCCTGCGTTATGGCAAGGAATTGAAACATGATGAATCCTCTACTTCTAATCGCGCGTGCGCTGCGCTCGATTCTCGCTCGCTCACCACCGCGCTATCGGTGCGCAAAAAGACCAAGGGGCCACGGGCGGCAACCCGTTTGGCGGCCCCTTGGCGGCAAGGAACCGAAACCGGTTCCGTCTTGATTGTCTTCCCCACGATATCCACAGTCAATTCCCAGCGGCAACTGGGAGAGCTACGAAAGGACAAACAACCAATGGCAAGGAATCGAAAACAACGTCGCCAACAGCACGGATCTGCCTGGCACTGGAAGCAAACTGACTCGTGGTACTACACCGAACCCGGCACGAAGAAACGCATTCCGTTGTTCGACGAGATAGGCGAGCGGATTCGCGGCAAGGAGAACAAGGAAGTCGCGCGAGTGGCCCTGGCTCGGATTAAGGTGGCTGACGAGTTGAACACGCCAGCCCCCGCAGCATCGAACGAGTGGACGGTGGCCAAGGTGTGCGATGTCTACCTGGCCGATTTGCACCGCTCGGCGAATCCTGAGTGGGCGACCCAGGTTGAGAAATGGCTCAACGATCTCTGTGGCTACTGCGGTGCACTGAAAGTCAGTGAGTTTCAAAAGAAGCACTTGCGTACGTGGCTTCAGCGGCACACGACCTGGAATCACAACAGCCAGCGAAATGTGATCGGTTCGGTGATCGCTGCGTTCAACTTCTGCTGCAAGTTCGACGATCTCGATGTCAACCCAGTCGCAGGATATCAAAAGCCAACGGCAACGCCCCGCGTCACCGCCTTCTCGCCCGAGGAAGAGACCGCAATCCTTGAAGCAGCGGACGAAGCCCACGGCCTTTTCATCAAGGCGTGCCTCTTGACCGGGGCAAGGCCGTATTCCGAATTGGCGAAAGTGACCGCAGATCACGTTGTCGAGACACCGCAGGGAATGTACTACCTGTTGAAGGCCCGAACTGCCGATGGAGGTCACGGTCACAAGAGTGCCAAGAAGACCGGCAAGGACCGACGCATCATGTTGTGCGAGGAGATGGAGTCGATCACGCGGCAGTTGATGCTGACGGCACCGAAAGGGAGCGGAACGCCGCTGTTTCGCACGACTCGGGGTCGGCAATGGAAACGCTGCAACGGTGTCCAACGCTTTCTAGAACTGAAACGCAAGCTGAAGCTGCCCGATGACCGCTGTATGTACACCTGTCGGCACACTTTCGCCAAGCGCACGTTGAGCGGGTACTACACCGGCGTGCCGGTCACGATTGAGGTGCTCGCGGGACTGATGGGGAACACGCCCAAGGTTTGCTGGGATCACTACGCGGCGTGGGCCGATCAGTATAACGACCCGCTGTGGGCAGCTTTGGGCAAGAAGCCTTCCAAGCGAAAGGCAGGATGAGCCCTCGATGCTAAACTGAAGCCGATTTTGCGTCATGTAAGGTGACGGCAATCGGCTTAGCATTTGAGGATGAGAAGACCCGCTTCAGATTTGATTCTGAGGCGGGTCTTGTTCTTCGCATTGCCGCGTGAAAGTACCTGCCGCCAAGGGACTCGATGTTCAAACTGTTTGTTCAAGGAAGCCGCTGCGCGGCAGGTTTTGATTTTACCCCTTCGCTGTAGTTGTACGCCATCCTTGGAAGGACGTTTTTCTTTGCGTTTTTCCAGGAGGTTGATCATGAGCGAATTGCGACGGCGGATGACGGAAGACCTGCAGCTGCGGGGCTTGAGCGAACGCACCCAGGAGGCGTATCTGCGGGCGGTGCGGAAGTTGGCCGAACACTTTCGCACGCCGCCGGATCGGCTGAGCGAGGAGCAGGTGCGGCAGTATTTGCTGTATCTCAAGAATGACTGCGGTTTTGCTCCCGGCTCGATGCGTGTGGCTGTCAATGGCGTGAAGTTCTTTTATCACTATACCGCGCCGCGCGCTTGGGCCACGCTGTGCAACATTCGCATCCCGCCGCAGAAGACGTTGCCCGACGTGCTGTCGCGGCCGGAGGTGCGGCAGTTGCTCGCCGCCGTGCGGACCCGCCACAACCGGGCCTACTTGTGGACGGTGTACGCTTGCGGCTTGCGGCTCAACGAAGGGCTGCATCTGCAGGTCGCCGATCTCGACAGCCAGCGGATGATGCTGCATGTGCATCGCGGCAAAGGCGCCAAGGATCGCTTTATTCTCCTGCCGCAAGAACTGCTGGCGATGCTGCGCCGTTACTGGCTCGAACATCGTAACCCGCGCTGGTTGTTTCCCGCTTTGGGACGCGGCCGCAACCAAGGCGGCGTCGCCGACAAGCCGATGGCCGAAGCCAGCGTGCAGGGCGCCTGGAAGCGGGTCGTCGATCAGTCAGGGCTGGCCAAGTCGGTGTCGATTCATACGCTGCGGCACAGCTACGCCTCGCACCTGATCGAAGCCGGCGTCGGGCTGCGACGCGTGCAGCAGCTGCTGGGCCATAGTTCGTTGCAGACCACCGCGCGGTACTTGCACGTCACCGAGCCCGGCGGCGAACATACGCGCCAGATCATCGATCAGCTGATGCAGGGCGTCGGCGCCGCCTTGGATGCGGGAGCGTAGGTCGATGCTGACGGTCGCCGATGTTCTTCGTCGGCACGGTCCCGCCTACCTGGACCGCCACGCGACGACGATGCCTGTCGAACAGAAACGCGTGCTGCGCTGCATCATGGCTTGCCGCACCGGCGAGTTGGGGACCGTGCATTACGCCTGCCGCCAGTGCGGGCAGGCGCATGTGATGGGTCGCTCGTGCGGCAACCGCCATTGCCCCAGCTGTCAAAGCGAGAAGGGCGGCGTCTGGTGCGAACGACAGCTCGCCAGGCTGCTGCCGTGCCATTACTTCTTGTTGACGTTCACGGTTCCCCAGGCGTTCCGCGAGTTCGCTCGGCGACACCCGCGCGCCGCGTACGCCGCCATGTTCCGCGCTTCGAGTGACGCCCTCAAGACGTTGGCCGCCGACCCGAAACGGTTAGGCGTCACGACGCTGGGCTTCTTCGGAGCGTTGCACACCTGGGGCCGCGACTTGAACTATCATCCGCACCTGCATTACGTCGTTCCCGGCGGAGGGCTGGACGCGGAAGGCCAATGGCGGCAGACGCCGACCAACTTCTTTCTGCCGTGTCAACCTCTGTCACTCCTGTACCGCGGGAAGCTGCGTGCGGCGCTTGACGCAGAGGGCTTGCTGGACGAGGTCGACGACTCGGTCTGGAGCGAGTCCTGGGTGGTCGATTGCCAGGCGGTCGGCGACGGCGCGGCGGCGGTCAAGTATCTGGCGCCGTACGTGTTTCGCGTCGCCCTGTCCGACAAGCGGATCGTGGCCTGCGACGAACAATCGGTGACGTTCCGCTATCGCCGCAGCGGTTCGCAGCGATGGCGCACGATGCGGCTGGACGCAGACGAGTTCGTGCGGCGATTTCTGCAGCACGTCCTGCCGCGAGGGCTGCAAAAGGTTCGTCATTATGGGTTCCTCAGTCCTCGCGCGGGGCAATCGATCGAATCGCTGAAGTGGCTGGTGGCGGCCGCCTTGGGCTTGCTGTTCTGGCTGGCCTGGACGGAAACGATCATCGCGCCGCCGACGCCCGACTTCGCCTGCAGCGAGTGCGGCGGGCCTTTGATGCGTATCCGTTTCGAGCCGCCTCCGCCGCCGAGGCCCATCCCCACTTCTCAACCGCCCTAGCGAGCCGGGCCTGCCGATGCACGATCGACGACACGTGTTGATGATTCAAAAGTCGCGGCAGCGACCGCGCTCCCACTGCGCGCCGACGTTCGATTTGGGCGTCGAAAACGATCGATACCCGGCGAAACGGACAATCGTGATACAACACCTCTCCCTCAAACGCCCCGCTGGCGGTCGTCAAACGAAGGCGATTCCGCAGCAAGCCACTACGACCGAGTTCCGCCTCGGAAGCGTTTCCCTAAGGCCCTGCCCGGCCACCCGCCGCGCCGGGCTTCTCGAACAAACGACTTGACCTCGGCTCCTCGAACGTCAATTCGATCCCGCCCACACGCGCAGCAACAACTCGCAGCGGGAAATCTCCGCACCGGCCCGCGAGGACAAATCCTAATTGTTCAAGGAAGCCGCTGCGCGGCAGGTTTTGATTTTACCCCTTCGCTGTAGTTGTACGCCATCCTTGGAAGGACGTTTTTCTTTGCGTTTTTCCAGGAGGTTGATCATGAGCGAATTGCGACGGCGGATGACGGAAGACCTGCAGCTGCGGGGCTTGAGCGAACGCACCCAGGAGGCGTATCTGCGGGCGGTGCGGAAGTTGGCCGAACACTTTCGCACGCCGCCGGATCGGCTGAGCGAGGAGCAGGTGCGGCAGTATTTGCTGTATCTCAAGAATGACTGCGGTTTTGCTCCCGGCTCGATGCGTGTGGCTGTCAATGGCGTGAAGTTCTTTTATCACTATACCGCGCCGCGCGCTTGGGCCACGCTGTGCAACATTCGCATCCCGCCGCAGAAGACGTTGCCCGACGTGCTGTCGCGGCCGGAGGTGCGGCAGTTGCTCGCCGCCGTGCGGACCCGCCACAACCGGGCCTACTTGTGGACGGTGTACGCTTGCGGCTTGCGGCTCAACGAAGGGCTGCATCTGCAGGTCGCCGATCTCGACAGCCAGCGGATGATGCTGCATGTGCATCGCGGCAAAGGCGCCAAGGATCGCTTTATTCTCCTGCCGCAAGAACTGCTGGCGATGCTGCGCCGTTACTGGCTCGAACATCGTAACCCGCGCTGGTTGTTTCCCGCTTTGGGACGCGGCCGCAACCAAGGCGGCGTCGCCGACAAGCCGATGGCCGAAGCCAGCGTGCAGGGCGCCTGGAAGCGGGTCGTCGATCAGTCAGGGCTGGCCAAGTCGGTGTCGATTCATACGCTGCGGCACAGCTACGCCTCGCACCTGATCGAAGCCGGCGTCGGGCTGCGACGCGTGCAGCAGCTGCTGGGCCATAGTTCGTTGCAGACCACCGCGCGGTACTTGCACGTCACCGAGCCCGGCGGCGAACATACGCGCCAGATCATCGATCAGCTGATGCAGGGCGTCGGCGCCGCCTTGGATGCGGGAGCGTAGGTCGATGCTGACGGTCGCCGATGTTCTTCGTCGGCACGGTCCCGCCTACCTGGACCGCCACGCGACGACGATGCCTGTCGAACAGAAACGCGTGCTGCGCTGCATCATGGCTTGCCGCACCGGCGAGTTGGGGACCGTGCATTACGCCTGCCGCCAGTGCGGGCAGGCGCATGTGATGGGTCGCTCGTGCGGCAACCGCCATTGCCCCAGCTGTCAAAGCGAGAAGGGCGGCGTCTGGTGCGAACGACAGCTCGCCAGGCTGCTGCCGTGCCATTACTTCTTGTTGACGTTCACGGTTCCCCAGGCGTTCCGCGAGTTCGCTCGGCGACACCCGCGCGCCGCGTACGCCGCCATGTTCCGCGCTTCGAGTGACGCCCTCAAGACGTTGGCCGCCGACCCGAAACGGTTAGGCGTCACGACGCTGGGCTTCTTCGGAGCGTTGCACACCTGGGGCCGCGACTTGAACTATCATCCGCACCTGCATTACGTCGTTCCCGGCGGAGGGCTGGACGCGGAAGGCCAATGGCGGCAGACGCCGACCAACTTCTTTCTGCCGTGTCAACCTCTGTCACTCCTGTACCGCGGGAAGCTGCGTGCGGCGCTTGACGCAGAGGGCTTGCTGGACGAGGTCGACGACTCGGTCTGGAGCGAGTCCTGGGTGGTCGATTGCCAGGCGGTCGGCGACGGCGCGGCGGCGGTCAAGTATCTGGCGCCGTACGTGTTTCGCGTCGCCCTGTCCGACAAGCGGATCGTGGCCTGCGACGAACAATCGGTGACGTTCCGCTATCGCCGCAGCGGTTCGCAGCGATGGCGCACGATGCGGCTGGACGCAGACGAGTTCGTGCGGCGATTTCTGCAGCACGTCCTGCCGCGAGGGCTGCAAAAGGTTCGTCATTATGGGTTCCTCAGTCCTCGCGCGGGGCAATCGATCGAATCGCTGAAGTGGCTGGTGGCGGCCGCCTTGGGCTTGCTGTTCTGGCTGGCCTGGACGGAAACGATCATCGCGCCGCCGACGCCCGACTTCGCCTGCAGCGAGTGCGGCGGGCCTTTGATGCGTATCCGTTTCGAGCCGCCTCCGCCGCCGAGGCCCATCCCCACTTCTCAACCGCCCTAGCGAGCCGGGCCTGCCGATGCACGATCGACGACACGTGTTGATGATTCAAAAGTCGCGGCAGCGACCGCGCTCCCACTGCGCGCCGACGTTCGATTTGGGCGTCGAAAACGATCGATACCCGGCGAAACGGACAATCGTGATACAACACCTCTCCCTCAAACGCCCCGCTGGCGGTCGTCAAACGAAGGCGATTCCGCAGCAAGCCACTACGACCGAGTTCCGCCTCGGAAGCGTTTCCCTAAGGCCCTGCCCGGCCACCCGCCGCGCCGGGCTTCTCGAACAAACGACTTGACCTCGGCTCCTCGAACGTCAATTCGATCCCGCCCACACGCGCAGCAACAACTCGCAGCGGGAAATCTCCGCACCGGCCCGCGAGGACAAATCCTAATTGTTCGAGGACAAATCCTAATTGTTAGTCGCCGGGCCGACCGAGTTTCGGCGCATCTGGCGGAGAAGCAATGATCGCAAGAGCCTCATCGATCTCAAGCCGATCGCATGCTGCGATTGTTCAACAGTCGGGATGTCGCCGGCGTTTCGACAATTACGCTTCCCGTAAGACTTAACAAGCCGGATAATGACGTTGATCCGACGTGGGTAATGTCGGTGAGCAGGTCACAACCAGGAGAAGAGAAGGTGATTTGAAATGTCGACTTTGATGGCAGGCAGCAGAGAAGAAGCGTTGGCCGTGTTCCGAAGACATTGGACGAATCTTTCCGGACCGAATGCGGCTGAATCACTCTGGCGAAAACTGACGCCTGAAGAGAAGCGGACATTGGGCGGCTCACTAGCGACTGCGCTCACGCAGCATGGCCGTTTGACGTCGATCTGGATGCACCTGCACCCGCATGTTTGCGAACCACGCGCTGTGGTTGAACTGGCCGTCACACTTTTTTCGTATCCGACCGACGAAGCGGACTGGCTGCTACGGGAAATGGGCGAACTCCCGATTGATGAAGAGGCGGCGAAAGCCGAGGCGATCGCTCGCGGCGACCTCGTGTTGATTCGCAGCACAAGAACGGTCTTCTGGGAGGGTGCGGACCTTGAAGTTGACTGGGGCAACGGTCATGTGCTGTGGGAGTTTTTGCTGCTTGCCTGCGAACACACGCAGCGTGGTGAAGACATCAACCGTTTGAGCATTGGGGACCACGCTGGCGACCGTGTTGTCGCCCAGCGCATCTACCGGTTGCGACAAGTTCCTGGACTTCCGCAAACCTTGACTGACCAGTTCGATCCCGTTGGACTCGGAACGCAGCGGTTCACCTATCCGGCCAGCCGAATCCACATCTTCGACGACTGAACAGAAGACCGACTTGCACATTTCAATAGGGCGGCTGGCTTGACTTTTCGGCGAACAAAAACCCGGCCCGGTTATCAACCGGGCCGGGTTTCATCGGCCCTCGCATTGCCGTGCGAAGGGCTTGCCGCCAAGGGTTACTTCATGTCGCTCGCTGCCGCGGGCACATCAGTCGTCGGGCCGTCCCAGTTTGGTGGTGATGTGCTGCATCGAGGTCTGTTTGCGTAACGCTCGTCGAATTGGTTGCGACTTGGGCGAGACAAACATCAGTTCCAACAAGCGGTCCAGTTCCTGGCCGTCAATCTTGATGCGACCTTGGCCCTTGCGACCGCCCTGGTAATAATTGATGGTCGTCGGTTGACCGCGAATCATGAATGTGCCCGCATCCGACTGGGCCAGCCAGTCGTACAACGTCGCCGTACTGATGCCGAGTCGGCGAGCGGCATCTTGTGATGAGAGCAGTTCCCGGGACATTTTCCGTCGGCAATCCTGGCCGGTCGGCTCATCTGCGGGCCGGCGTGGGTGATGGATGTCATCGTTACTGCTCCCAAGTTAGAAACTGGCGATCACACGCCGATCACAGCGTGTGACAAGTGGCTGAAATGACTGAACAGCTCGCTGATTGGCTTGCGGAAGTCCGGCTGCAAATACCCGTCAAGTAGTCGTTTGAGAGATTGAGGCCCGAGATGGATCGACTTGAACTTGCCCAAAGAAAATACCAACGGATTGCTCCCGGCCCCTTGGAACTGAACGAACAGAAGTCCGATGCGATCGAGGCGTGGTTGCGGGAGTACGTGGTGCCCCTGGTCTCCGATCTCCAGCGAAACCCGGCGTTTCGACGCTATGTCAAGTTCGGCGTGGAGCGACTTGCTGCCGAAACCGATGTCCCGGAACGACAGCAGGTCGTTGCCGTGTCCGATGCTCTGGTCGCCTGCGCTTCAGAAGTCGCCAAGCTGGGCGATTGGGATGAATTTCGGGACCTCATGCGGGATCGAGACCTGCTTCAGGAGTTGAACGAGCGGAAATACGGCGCTTCGTCGCTACAAGAAGAGACAGAAGAGCCAAAGGCCGAAGAGGATACACGCTGCATCGCCGAGAAGATGGCCGAAAAGCCCTGGTTCGACCTAGTCATGAGCCTCGATTTTCCCTACCTCGAAGATCATCTATTTGTCGTAACTGAAGACTCTTGGTTTTACGAAGCGTTCACCAAGTTTCGACCGAATATTCCCGTGCTGGGCGATGGTATTACGCGGATGCTGTTTGCCCGCATCGACTTCTGGGTGCATCACTTGAAGGGAGTCTGGAATCAGATGCTTGTGCGGATCATGCAGACGTCCGATGATCCGCACGGAGAATATGAACCGTTCTTCATGACGATGATTCACCTCGACAAATGTGTCGAAAATCTCAAAGCAACCTGTTTGTCAGGCGACGACGGTCGTGTGCGAGATGCCTGTTGCACTCTGATGCAGGTTTATATCGCCTATCATCCCAGACCAGAGTTGCCGTGGTTGGATTTGAGGGAAGACATCTACCAAGCGAAGGCTGGCATGCTCGGTCTTGAGTTCAGACGGCTGTTCGAACTCATCGAGTATGACCAGGTCGATGCCAGGACGATTCAGGAATCGGGCCGCCGACAGGCCAGCATCGTGGTCATGGATGCGATCCAGCAAGTCTTGGCAGCGATTGAGGATGTCGCCGAGTTATATCGCCGCGAGTTGTCACTGGAGGAAGTCATCAACGAAGCGCGCTCGCAGTATCGACTTGTCGTTGTCACGCGTCCGCGGATGGTGTTTTTCGACGGTGAGAAGTTGAACGTCGATTGGAATCGGAAAAACCGGCCCTGGGAACTGCTGCGTTTTCTCGCCGCACAGGGTGAACGCCTCGATTGCGTTGATCGTTACCACATCAGTGGTTCTCCAACGCCTCACGCGTTGAGCAACCTCAAGAGTCGCCTCTGTAAGATCCTCATGGAGAGTGACGATTTGCCAAACGTACCCGCCACCCAGCTTGCCGCACTGATTGAGCATGCCGATGGAGCGATGCGCCTGGACTTAGCCCCGGATGAAATCAAAGTCGTCGACCTCGAGGACAGCGGGGCGGACGAATGGACCATCGATCCAACAGGATTCGAGACATCATCGCGGGAAACAAGGTCGATCTGACGCGAATTGGCGCGCCATTTCCGCGCCGTAAGTCACTTTCATGCAATGACTTACTAAATTCAAGCGATTTTTGCGGCATTATACTATGAGGGGAATCTTAACTCTTGAGACTTGGCCAATCCGCAGCTGATTGGGTCTTCTCTATGATTCTCGGCGACTTATCACAGCATGTGACTGCGGTGTGATCGCCGATCAGTACCTTGCTCCGTGGACGGTTCGGAAAAACCCGAATCCAAACACGGAGCACTTAAATGAGCGTCCAGCAGCGGGATGGGAAAAGTTGCGAGTCGCAACTTTTGGACGAGCAGCCGAATGAAGCCTGGGACATTGAGCGACTCGGCGCGTTCGCTCAGGCACGTCATCACGAAATCGACGCCGATGAGCGGTCGCTCGCGCGGGCCTACTGGCAACTCGGCCTGGCGCTGAACCTGGCGCGGCGACAATTCTCCCATGGTCAGTGGACCAAGTTTCTGGACGAACTGGGAATCGACAAAACCAGGGCGTCGAAGGCCCGCGCCATCCAGCGATCTTTCGGCACCGAGAATTCCGTCGACGGGTTGTCTGTTCAAGAGGCCTATCGCAAGCGAAAACGGAAAAGTCGGAAGTCCGGTCCGAAGAAGAAACGCCGCAAGTCGACCAACAAGCACGAGCGCGTCAGCATCGCCGAATGGCTCCGCGACGTCTGTCAGCAGGTTGACATCTTCTTGGACGAAGTTGCGTCCACCGATACCGACGATGCTGCGAATGTACTCCCCGCGATCGACGCTGCCGTCGAGGAATTGAACCGACTGCGGAGTCAGGTCCAGCGACGCATCAGTGCGCAATCGTAGCGCACCAATTATTTTGTCGCGCCCAATGTCAGCGAATGTAGTTCCAGCGCGACTCCTGCGCCTTCTTTCTTTCTCGCCTGCGCAGGCTTTTCTACGTGGTCACCGTGTTCCTTTCAGAAATCACACACTGTGACCGCGGTGTGATCGGCGATCCGTATTGTTGACCGCGTTTCGTAATCGCTGATGCGACCTTGAGGCGCGGTTGCCTTAGGTGCGCCGCCGGGAAGCGGCGCTATTGCTCGGCATAACTAATGGAGGGCCTAATCATGGCTTTTCAACTTCCTGATGCGGGCGCTGCCAGTCAAGAACTTGCCCGCGAAGGTTCACGAGTGGTGGCGAGAGGCCGCCGAGAAGACCGACATCGACCTCTCCGGTTTCGATCCTGCGGCTCCGCTTGACGAGCGGATCGCCTGGGCGTTGGGACAAGGACTCGACATCGGCACGATTTACAGTCGTTTCAGCTCGAAGCGGCAGCACAGCACGCCGGACCAGGTGCGGACCAGCGTCCAGCACGCGGCTGCCAAGGGCATCTACTGCCCTCCGGAGTTCGTGTGCGTCGACGAAGCGCAACGCGGTTACCGGGCTCGTCGCGAAGGTCTGGACCGCATGCTCATGATTCTCAAGAATCGTTACGCGACCGTGCTGCTGGTCTTCAAGGCGTCGCGCTTGTATCGTCAGGCCTTCAAAGGCTACCAGCTGATCCAGCAAGAAGTGGTCGAGGAAGGCTTGCGAGCGATCTCTGTCACGCAGGGCATCGACACGGCCGACACGAAGGCGTGGCGGATGTTGTTCCAGGTCCACGGGATCGTGGACGACATGGTGATCGAAGCCACGGCCGACCACGTTCGCGCTGGCCTGAAGGGTCTGTTCGCGCGCGGCTACACGGTGGGCGCCCTGCCGGTCGGCTACCGTCGCAAGGAACTGCCGGACGCCCCGGTGACCAATCGCGGACTGACGCGCACCGTACCGGAAGTGGATCGGAAATTGCCCGAAGAGCCTGACGAGTCGAGTTCTCAAGATTCGGACGACACACCGGACGTCGCCGAAATGATCGTGGAGCATTATGAACTGATCCGCGATGGCATGCCGATCAAGCAGGGTTGGCGGAAGTGGGTCGCCGATGGCGGCCCGGCGGATCCGCGCTCGACCAAAGGCTACATGACCTACAACGCCTACCGCCGGATGCTCTCGCGGATTGCGTACACCGGTCGTTGGGAGTTTGGCCGCAAGCGCAACGAGTTTTCGACCAAGCGGGACTACTCGCGGCAGATTGAACAACCCGACAGCGAGGTGGAGAGTTTCCTCTGCGAGGAGCTTCGCATCGTCGATGATGAGTTGTTCTTCGCCGTCCAGCGGCGGCTGGCCGAGTTGAAGCAGGGGCCGCGGGGTCCCAAGAAAGACAAGGTCCCGCACCTCTGGGATCTGGTTGTCAAATTGTTCTGCTGTGCCCGCTGCAAAGAGCGTTTTCACCAGACCGGCGCTGGCAACAAGGGCATGCATTGCAAAAACGGCGATCTGTGTCCTTGTAATTCGGCGGTGCGCCGTGAAGAAGCCGTTCGTGCCGTCTGCGAGAAGCTTTGCGAACTGATCCAGCAGGACGCCGCACTGATCGAACGGACGATTTGCCGCGCTCAGGAGATCGACACCCGTGGCGACGACCAGTTGCGCGGCGAGATTTCCACGCTGGAGCGCAAGATCGCCGCGCTGTCCAACAAGATCAGCGATCTGTACGAGTTGGCCGGACAGGGCAACGACGACGACCGCAAGGAAGTGATGGCCAAGGTGCGGGCCACGCAGACGGAACGCTCCACGGCCCGGCATGAACTCAGCCGCCTGCGGCAGGCGCTGGCCAACACGACGGCCACCGTCACGCCGGAGATCGTGCGCCAAACCCTGGCCGAGTTCACCACGTTCCTGGAGAACGCCGCCGCTGGAAAGCTCGGCCCGGAAGCGGTCTACAAAGCCGTCGCAGTGTTCCGGGCGTTGGTAGGCGGCCGCGTCTGGGTTCACATCGAACGTCGTGCCGGGCGCAAGCGGACCAACGTCCGCGGAGTCTTCCATCCCTACCTGATCGGCGCCGTTCGTGATGCGACCGGACAGTCGAATGTGGAGTCGGCCGAGTCGCCTACCGAAGTTTCGGTCTGGCTGCGCGAACCGCCGCTGCGAGATCATCTCGCCCCTCGCGTCCACCATCTGATCGACGTGGAAGGCCACAGCTACCGCAGCGCGGCGAAGGTGTTGCAAGCCGAAGGCTACAACATCAATTCCGGCGTCATCTGGCAGATCTACCGCCGGTACTACGAAATGATCGGCAAGCCCGTGCCGAAGCGCCCGTACAACAACGGTAACAAACGCAAGTCGGCGTAAACCGAAATCTGTTTTTGACCTCTCACCCGCCCCGTCTTTGTGACGGGGCATTTTTTATGCGCGCGGCAATCATCGCGCGTTTCACCAATCGACATCAGGAGAGACATCCATGCCTGATTCAACCTCGAACGAATCTGCGTCTCCCACCGCGGTCGCCAGTTGCGCGGCCGACCGCCAAGCGGAACGAGAGCGACTTATCGACGACCTGGCGTTTCTCGTGGTTCGCCAGCATCACCACAGCCAGCGGTTGGTGATGACCGAAGGCGCCTTCGTCGAATCACCGATGCTAAATCCGAACGAAAAACGCGCCAAGTAGAAATGAAGGACGCTTAGCTCTGGCCGCCGCCTTTTCTTACCACTCTTACCGAAGAAAGGAGAACCCATTGACGTACATAGTCCTCGCATTTGTTTCCGTGGCCCTGCTGCTAGCGGTGGTGGCGCTCATCAAAGAGCGCCGCCTGCGCCTGGCCTTGCAGGACATTCTCAAGCGTTTCATCAATCGTTGGAGGTCCCATGCAGACACACAAACTGGTCCTCATCCCGATCGTCGCAGCGCTAATGCTGACGGCGATCGGGTGTGACGAAGAGGAAAACAAACGTCTGGCTGAAATGGCCGAACGGCACTTGGAACGACAGGCAGAGCAGAGTCGCCAGGTCACCGAACTTCAGCGCGAGGTTGCCGAAGGTTCGCGGCGATTGGTCGAAGCCGATGCCCAGGCGCGGCAGGAAATGGTTACTCTGCAGCGCGAAGTCCAAGCGGAACGCAGCGAAGTCGGGCGGCAACGGGATCTGCTCGAAGGCGAGCGCCGTGACCTGGCCGCCAAACGTCGCCTGGACCCGATCGTCGCGGCGGCAATCACGAACATCGGCTTGCTGTTGGCCTGCCTATTACCGCTGGTTCTGTGCTGGTATCTGCTCACGCGTCGCGTCGAACCCGCAGACGATCAAGCGGTCGCCGAAGTCTTGCTCGAAGACCTCGTTGCTGACCGGCCGTTGCTGCTGCCGCGTACCGACGGCGTCCGCGCCATTGGCCTGCGTGCGGAGCGTGACGTTTCGCGTTCGCCCGACGATTCAGATCATGCCGATCGTTCGACCTGACTAAACCACTACACATCAACCTGGGAGGCATGCATATGTCGCACATCGTTTCCGTCGAGACCGAGATTCGGGACGCGGCCGCACTCAATTCGGCCTGCCGCCGTCTCAGGCTGCCACTTCCGACGCACGGGACCGCGCAGCTCTTCAGCGGCGCGGCGACCGGCTATTGCGTGCGGCTTCCCGGCTGGCGCTATCCGGTTATCTGCGACACAGAAAGTGGCCGCATTCAATTCGATAATTTCGAAGGCCGGTGGGGCGAGCAACGCGAATTGGACCGGCTGATGCAGGCGTATGCCTGTGAACGAGCGAAACTCGAAGCCCGCCGCAACGGACACACCGTGACCGAACAGCCGCTGGCCGACGGCTCAATCAAGCTGACCGTTCACGTTGGAGGTAACGCATGAGCAGGAAGATTGAAATCATCATCTCGCCCACCGGCGAATCCCGTGTCGAAACCAAGGGCTTTGCTGGCAGCGAATGCCGCGAGGCGAGTCGCTTTCTGGAATCGGCACTTGGCAGAGCGACTTCGGAGTCGTTGACGGCCGAGTTCCACGAAGCTCGCACCCATCAACACAATCACTTGGACCAAGAGACATGACACTCACCAAACAACCTAATTCTTCCGTGCCGACGCGACAGGCAACGGCAACCGATCTCGTGCGAATCTTGCTTGTTGTCGAAGGCACCAACGACATCGAATTTCTGAGACGCATTTCAGGTCTGCTTCACGCGCACGATCCGTCTCTGCCGCATCTGGCCGATATGGAACAACAAGGTACGCTCATCTTCATACCTTTTGGCGGCGGGCATGTACGCGCCTGGATGCATCGGCTCGCTCCGCTGGGCAAGCCGGAATTCCACCTGTACGACCACGAGTTACCTCCGGAGACCGATCATCGGCGCGAGGCTGCGGAAGCGATCAATCGCCGCACGCATTGTCAGGCAGTCCTGACAGGCAAACGCAGCCTGGAAAACTATCTGCATCCCGAGGCGATTCGCACCGCTGGTGAAATCGAAGTCGACTTTGACGACTTCGACGCCGCGGCCGAGATGGTTGCCCAGCAACTCCATCTGCGCAGCCTTGTTGAAACACCCTGGGAACTTCTCTCCCGCCGCGCCCGCAACCGTCTGACCCATCGGGCCAAACGCTGGCTCAACACGAAAGTGGCTGACCAGATGACGGTCGATCTGCTGCGCGAGCGCGACACCGAAGGCGAAATCGCCTCGTGGCTGAAGGCAATCGGTCGCCTGGCGGACGGCCAGTGATAACCAGCGTGAGCCCCTCACTTCTACTTCCCAACAACAAGGAATCAACCATGACGCTTTCAGAGCGGCTGGCGGAGAACGTGCGCGCGTGCTTCGCCGGCATTTGGATTCAGAGCTTAGAACACGAGGACGCGCTACTGGAAATCGCGCGGCTGTGCCACAGCGAGCAATGGAAGATGGCAACCTGGGATATCGACCTGGGATTGCGGCTACCGGGCGGCACGGACAGCGACACCACTGATATGGCAGGATCCGATCCGCTGGCCGCAGTCCGAGCATTGAGTGCGATGTCGGACGACGCAACTCCGTCGCTGTTGGTGCTCGTCAACTTCCATCGGTTTCTGAACTCGGCCGAGGTTGTTCAGGCCGTAGCCCGGCAAATTGTGCAGGGCAAGAATAACCGCACGTTCGTCGTGATTCTGTCCCCAGTGGTACAGATTCCGACGGAGTTAGAAAAACTGATCGTCTGCATCGAACACGAGATGCCCGATCGCGATCAAATCGAAGAGATCGCCCGCGGCGTGGCCACCGAGGAAGGCGAATTGCCCGACGGAGCGGACTTGGAGCGTGTGCTCGACGCGGCTTGCGGACTCACGCGCTACGAAGCCGAAGGAGCTTTCAGTCTTTCGCTGGTACGGCATGGACACGTCGAACCGTCATCGATCTGGGAACTCAAGTCGCAGACGCTGACCAAAAGCGGTCTGCTTTCCCTGCACCGCGGGCGCGAATCATTCGCCGATCTCGGGGGACTCGAATCGTTGAAGGCATTTTGCCTGCGCGCGATGCGACCACACCAAGGCAGCACACGGGCACTCAAGCCGCGAGGCGTGTTGCTACTGGGCGTGCCGGGCACAGGCAAGAGCGCGCTTTGCAAAGCGCTCGGCAATGAGACTGGCAGGCCGACGCTGACGCTCGACGTCGGCGCCTTGATGGGTTCGCTTGTCGGCCAAACCGAAGAACGCACGCGACGGGCGCTGCGCATCGTCGATGCCATGCAACCGGCCGTGGTCTTCGTCGATGAAGTCGAAAAGGCACTCAGCGGCGTGGCCGGCTCCGGCCAAACCGATAGCGGCGTTTCGGCACGGATGTTTGGTTCGTTGCTCTCGTGGCTCAACGATCATGAGTCGGATGTGTTCGTCGTTTGCACGGCGAACGATGTCACGAAACTGCCGCCGGAGTTCTGTCGCGCGGAACGCTTTGACGGTTTGTTCTTTCTCGACTTGCCCAGCAAGGAACAGAAGCGAACCATCTGGCGAATGTATCTCGATCTGTTCGGCATCGAGGCCGATCAGCGTCTACCCGACGATCAATTGTGGACCGGCGCAGAGATTCGCGCCTGTTGTCGTCTCGCGGCTTTGCTCGACGTGCCGCTGGTGCAGGCTGCCCAGAATATTGTGCCGGTTGCGGTCACAGCAGCCGAATCGGTCGATCAATTGCGGAACTGGGCCAGCGGTCGCTGCCTGTCGGCAGACAAGTCAGGCATCTACACCAACACGAGCGGCTCACCAGGCAAGTCGCGGCGGAAGATTCCCCGCGATCCCAGTGTCAACTAACCACACATCAATCATATCGGAGAGGCCATGACAGCAACTTCAACTACACAACCACCCACGCACAGCACCAGCCCCGCCAATCGGATGCGGGCGACCATGTGCGCCACACGCGTCAGCTTCACCTGGTTCGGCACACGGAAAACACTTTCCACTGTGCAAAAGGCCCAGGCGGCCGAATCATTCGGCGCAGAAGGCGAGTTTCTCAGCGCCGGCAAGAAACTGCTTGATACCAAGCACCCGCGGTTCAAGGCCGTGACTTCAGTTCGGAGTCGCACGCGTGCCTACTGGACGTCGCTCAGTTTGCCCTATCCGGAGCCGGGTATTCGTCTGCTGCGGCAAGACGCACTCGAAACGTTTCAGGATCAGATGAACGTCTTCAAGGACGAACTCGACGAAGCCGTAGCCCGCCTTAACGAGCGATATGCCGCGCTCAAAGAGGCGGCGCAGGAGCGGCTGGGCAGTTTGTACAACGAAGCTGACTATCCGGCATCGCTCGCGGGGATGTTCGATGTCTCGTGGGACTTTCCTAGCGTCGAACCGCCATCGTATCTGCAGCAGCTGAATCCGGAATTGTACGAGCAAGAGTGCCGCCGCGTTCAGGCCCGTTTTGACGAAGCCGTGCAGATGGCCGAGCAGGCATTCATCGAGGAGTTGTCGCAACTTGTGTCGCATCTCACCGAGCGGTTGGGCGGTCACGAAGACGGCAAACCCAAGATTTTCCGCGACACAGCGGTGGAAAACCTGCGTGAGTTCTTCGAACGCTTTCGCGCACTGAATGTGCGATCCAACGATCAGCTCGACTCGCTCGTCTCCCAGTGTCGTCAGGTCGTCGATGGCGTCCAGCCACAGGAACTGCGCGACAATGGCGGTTTGCGTCAGCAAGTTGCCACGCAGCTTTCCGGCGTCCAATCGGTGCTGGACGGACTTCTCGTCGATCGACCGCGGCGGCGGATCATTCGTTCGCCCAAGTGAGGACATGGCTATGCAACGTCTGATCTGCCCCGACGGCACGATCCGCTGCGTCTACGCCGAAACCATCGACCTCGCCTCAATCGGGCACGTTTCCATTTCTCGTGGTTCACACGTCGAGCCCGATCCAGACGGTCCTTGGTTCGCTGATCTGGCCCCGGTAGGCGGGCCACGGCTCGGCCCATTTGCTCGCCGAAGCGATGCCCTCAACGCGGAGTCCGAGTGGTTGCACACTCACTGGCTTTTTCCACCGCTCGACTGACCGTCGTCAACGACAACACGTTATCCGTTTTGCCCCGGCCGCTCAGGCAACTGTACCTGCGCGGTCGGGGCTTTTTTCGTTTCCCGATCCTAAACAGGAGTACTTTCCATGAAACAAGCCGATCTTGACCGCGCCGTCGCCCGCGCCACGGGCGAAACCGTTTCCACCATCAAACGCCTCGGGTTTCTGCTCGCCGAACCGGACGACTGTCTCGATCCCGAGTCCGAGGAACATGGACCCTACGTCATCGACTGGGACGAATTGGAAGCCCAGCGTCACGAAGAAGGCACGCGGAGGCCGCGCAATGAACCGGCCGTCGCTTGAGCAACAACGTGAGCTTCGCGATGTCGCCGTGACCGATGACTCCGTTGCCCTCAATGTTTATTCGAGCTTGCTAAAGCACGTGCGCGGTGGCCAACGACGAGGAGGGCGCGAAGTCAAGACCGCCTCGCGCCGTCGAAAGCGACGACGGCCGGTGCGGCAACCGACTTGATGTCAACGATATCGATTTCCCATTCAACACAACAAAGGACACATATGAAGATTCTGGTCATCAACAACGACGGTGGCGGATTCGCTGACTACGTGGACGTCGCCGACGGCACGACAGTCGCCCAACTGTTCGAGCGTCAAATCGGCTCCACCAAGCCGAGTCACTATCTGATCCGCGTCAATCGTCAGCCGTGCCCGGGAGATCAAGTTTTGCGTGAAGGCGATCGCATCTCCATCACGCCGACGAAGATCGAGGGCGCGAACTCGTAGCCACATACCGTCCGCGCGCCACCGAGCCTCAGTGCTCGGTGGCGCCGCGGGTGGTGTTCACTTTGGAGTGACGAACTATGACGCGACAACAAAAACTGCTCATGCGGATGGCGATCGCGATCCATGAGCGGCTCCACTCGAAAACTACACACGACAAATCCGTCGCGCTGCCAACGGCAGCATGGCAACAATGCGAAACGCTGAACCACAAATTGCGGAAGGCCACACAGCACGGTTGGAGCCTGGCTGCGAATCGACTGAATCACGACCTGCGTTCGGCTGTCGAGCGACTTCGCATTGAGATTGCGGAACTCGACCACAAGCTTCGACCATCAGTCAGGGAAGGCCGCAACGCCTCGGTGGCTGACATCTATGCTGACCTGATCGCGCTGCACGATGAGTTTGAAGACGTCGCCTTCAATCGACGAGCCCACACTTTGTCGGTGACGACGGAAGCCATTGAACTGGACGGCGTCTACTTGGGGCCTTTTGAGATTCGTCTCGACTGGACCGATTTACCGGAAGGCCATCCGAACAACTATCGCGTGATCGCGGTCGATGCCAATCCGGCCGCCGCGAACGACAGCGTCACGCATCCGCATGTGCAAGACGAAGCGGTCTGTGAAGGCGATGGCCATCAGCCGATCCGCAAGGCGCTGGAGCAAGGCCGGTTGCTCGATTTCTTCCTGATCGTCGCCAACTTACTGCGCACATACAACTCAGGCAGTCCGTTCGTTTCGCTATCTGACTGGCACGGCGCGGAATGTGCCGACTGCGGCGGCACGGTCTGCGACGACGAGCGGTGGACGTGCGAAAAGTGCGAGACAACGGTGTGCGGCGAATGTTACTACAACTGCCCTGGCTGCGACGGCACCTTCTGCAACGAGTGCGTGACGCGCAGCGAAGGCTGCGATGAGAACCATTGCAGCGGCTGCATGAAGGAGTGCTCGCGATGTGATGCCGAACTCTGCCAGGGCTGCCTCAATGACAACGAAAGGTGTTCTGATTGCCATGACCAAGAACTCGAAGAAGAAGCAGAGGAAATGGAAGATGACGGAAGCGGTCACAGACGCGACGACGCCGGCGCTCCGCTTCAGCCCAACCGCTTGGGCCAAGTTGCTGTTCCTGCGTGATTATGGCGACACGGAGGTCGGCGGCTTCGGCATCGCGGCGAGCGACGACCTGCTGTTCGTTGAAGACATTCAGCTCGTCAAGCAAGTTTGTTCGTGGGCGCACGTGGCATTCGATGACGAGTCCGTCGCCGATTTCTTTGATCGTCAGGTAGACGCGGAGCGGCGTCCCGAGCAATTTGCCCGGATCTGGGTGCATACGCATCCCGGAGACTGCCCGCGTCCGAGTATGACGGACGAGGAGACTTTCCGCCGAGTTTTCGGTCGCGCCGACTGGGCTGTGATGTTCATTCTCGCCTGCGAAGGCCAGTCGTACGCTCGGCTGCGCTTCAATGTCGGGCCATGCGCCGAAGTCGAGATTCCTGTTAGCGTCGATTACTCGCGACCGTTCGACGCCTCTGAACCCGATGTCTGGGAGCAGGAGTATCTGGCTAACATCCACGCCGAACAACCGACGCGCGGCATGGCCTCGACATTGGGGCCGGTCCTTAACTCGCCGTTTGACGAGGAACCGACCGACGCCTGGTATGAAAGCTGGTTCGACTATGCGGCGGAGGAAGAAGAAGCGGAGGAAGTGGTACCATGAACGCGACAGAACCAGTACCGCAAAATCGATTCACCCGACAACGGGACCTTGTACCGAGCGATCGCCTCGCCGACGTTGCGACCGCTGTCATCGGCGTCGGCGCCATTGGCCGCCAAGTGGCGTTGCAACTCGCGGCCATTGGTGCTCCACGTATTCAGTTGATCGACTTTGACGCGGTGGATGTGACGAACGTGACGACACAAGGTTATCTTGGCGAAGACGTGGGCCGGCCGAAAGTGCTTGCAACGGCTGCCGCGATTCGTCGTCTCGATGCTTCGATTCACGTTGCGACGATTCAGGATCGCTACCGCGCGAAGTTAGAGATTGGAGAAACAGTGTTTTGCTGCGTCGATTCGATCTCCGCGCGGGCTGCCATCTGGCGTTCGGTCGCCAACCGCTGCCAGTTCTGGGCAGACGGGCGGATGTTGGGCGAGACGATTCGTATTCTCGCCGCGAGCGATGCCGACACATTTGGCCGCTACGCCAACACGTTGTTTGCCCCAGCAGATGCTCAAACCGGCAGTTGCACGTCCCGTAGCACGATCTACGCCGCCAGTATCGCGGCCGGATTGATGGTCCACCAGTTCACCCGCTGGTTGCGTCGCCTTCCTGTCGATGGCGACACCACGCTCAATCTGCTGGCCGGCGAATGCTCGGTCGCCTAGGCCTAGGTGGATAGCTCGGCAACCTATCACGACAAAGCCCCGGCAACGCAATGGCTACGAACCAGTGCGCTGTCGGGGTTTCTCATTTGGAGAACAATATGATCGCCACAATTACCCGTGCTGGTCGTGCGCGCGATGACAGTTCGGGACTTCTCGATTACGTTTCGCCCACCAGATTGAACACCTGGCTGTCGTGCCCGTTAAAGTTCAAGCTGCGTTACGTGGAAGGCATCAAGGAGCCGACCTCATCGAGTCTGTTTCTTGGCAAACGCGTCCACGACGGCTTGGAGTTTTTCTATCGCCATCGACAGGACGGCGACCATCTGTCCGCCACAGATGTCGCGCAGCATATTTCCGAATCTTGGGACGAAGCGGTCGCTGCTGAAGATATGCAGTTCCCCTCGTTCGACGACGAAGCGGTGCTGAAACGTCAAACGATCGGATTGGTCGAAGCCTATCTCGATACACGAGATGCCAACGAGGGTATCCCAGTGGCCGTCGAAAGGCCGCTGGAGTGTCCGCTGGTCGATCCGGAGACCGGGGAGGACTTGGGCATGGCGTTGTTTGGATTCGTCGATCTTGTTCTCGAATCGCAAGCCGGGCTGACGATTGTTGATTTCAAGACGGCAGCGCGATCGAGCGCACCGCTGGAGATTTCGCACGAAGTCCAGTTGTCCTGTTACGCCTACGCATTCCGACACGTGTTTGGTGCGACCGAGCAAGAACTGCAAATTCGCAGCCTCATCAAGACGAAGACCCCGAAGGTTGAAACACACCGTTACCCCGCCCGCGGCGACGCGCATTTTCGGCGACTATTCGCCGTGATCCGCGCCTACCTCGATGATCTACAGTCCAATCGGTTCGTGTATCGGCCCGGTTGGACGTGCTCGATGTGCGACTACCGCGAAACCCATTGTCGCCAATGGCAGGGCTGAATCACCAAGAATCTACGAACAACAAGGAGCAAACCATGCCAGGACTGACCGTTACGGAAAAGGAACATTGGAAAGATCGCATCGGCAAACGGATCGGCAAGAAGATCGAAGCCGTTTCCGCCGAAGACCCAAACCTGCTGGACCGAGTCCATCGCGAAGCGCGCGAGCGGGCGTTAGCTTCTCTCGGCTTGTCGGAAATGCAGCAGGAACTCGACGGCGTCGAACAGCAGAAGTCGGCGTTGGACAAACGCGAACGGCAAATCCAGCGCGCCATGCTCGCCCACGTTCGTGGCGTGCCCGTCGAGGACATCGACGATTACCACTCCTATCGCTACGACCACGAAGTGGACAACGCGGTGAATCGTCGGCAGGCCGTTCACGAGGACGAGCTGCTCGCAGAGGGCGAAATCGGCCAGCGAATCCTGAAACTCCGCGAGGAGAAAGACAACCTGCTCGACACTGTATGGCTCGCCACTTCGCCGAAGCAGATCAAAGAACTTTGGTCGAAAGTCGCTGACCTGCTGGGCGACGACCAAACGCAACTTCAGCGTGACGCGCTGGCGATCGTTCCCGCCGAAGAGTGATCGCCTCGCACTCGCGCGAACAGAAAAGGGGACCACATGGAGAGTTTGTTTGGACTTGCCATGCTGGCCGCGATTGCCTGGTGGTGTTACAAATCGGGCAAACGCATCGGCAGCCGCAAAGGCTACAATGTCGGCCGCTCCCGCGGTCGCCGCCGACGGCGTTGATCAACTCCGACCAGCACACGCACGGCAGTTGGGCCGCCCTCCGGGGCGGCCCAACCTGTCGCTTTCTTTTATCTATCAGGACGTTTTCGGGCACTTCGGAGGCCCGGTACACCGGCGTAGTTGCGAAAACGCCTCCGAGCCGCCCCGCCATCCGATGTGATAACCCATTGGAAAACAATGCCTTACACCAAGTTCGCGTCAAAGTGGAAATACACGTAGTTGAGTCCACAAATAATACTTATTCAACTTTGGCGGAGAGCCTGTTTTTACTCGGATCGGAATGCCGCTGTTTGTCCGTTGGTGCAGGTCACAATCAATTGGCCGCGCGCGGCGGCCAGGCCGCTGGGGGCGGGCGGGAAGGGAGAGTTGGATGACCTTGCCGTCGGTGCCGATGGATGTGCTTCAGCCGAGATGGCTGCTACGCCTGGTGCGACACCGCCGAGGTGTTTGACGTCAAGACGAAGCAGCGCGTGGCTCAGTGGACCAACCGCGCCGACGGTGAAGGCAGCCCGGTGATGAGCAGCGAGTTTTTCGAAGTGCACCGGCGCGGCGGTGACGTTGACTTTGTTGGGCACCAAATGGGATCGGCTACGTCGGAGCAGAGTAATCGGTCGCTGGTAGGTCACTGCAACTTCCAAACGCGAATGACTTCTTTGCTGCCGCCAGCGAGATATCGGCCATTGGGGCTGATGGCGAGACACATCATGCTGTCGTCTTGAGCTTGAAAGGACGTTAGCAGCTTGTACGTCTGGGCGTCCCAGATTCGCACAGCCTTGTCTTCGCCGGCCGACACTATGCGGGAACCGTCGGGCGTAAACAAAACCGACGTGATGTCGGCCGTGTGGCCGCGCAGCGTGTGCACCTCGTCACCCGAGCCTGCGTTCCAGAGTCGCAACGTGTCGTCCCAGCTCGCGGAGACAATTTGCTTGCCCGAAGGACTGAAAGCGACCGACGTTACCGTTTCGCTATGGCCGCGAAGCGTCCGGACTTCCTCACCGCTGGCGGCATCCCAAACCTTCAGTTCGTTCTCGCCGTCACCGGTCACGATGCGTTGGCCATTGGGACTGAACGCGGCAGTCGTGACGTCGTATTCATTGCCTTGCTGAAGCGTAATCAAAGCCTCGCCGTCACTCGCATCCCACACGACCAGTGTGTCGTCCGCACTGCCCGATGCCAGATATTTTCCTGTCGGATCGAAGCGGAGGACGGTAATCGACTCTTTGTGACCTTCGAATTCGCGGAGCATCTTGCCACTCGCCGCGTCACAGATTCCCAATTCACCACCGTACGTTCCCACGGCAATCCGCTTGCCATCGGGGTGGAAGACGACAGCGGTCACGGCGCTGTCGTAGCGGCGTAATGTGCGGGCGGCTGCACCGGTTTTCAAGTTCCACAATCTGAGCGTTTGGTCATCACCGCCCGACACGAGCCAATGACTGTCAGGGCTGATTGCGACCGACAACACCCATCGCTTGTGGCCATGCAACATGTGGAGTTCGCGGGACTGCTGGGCCGTCTCATCGGCGCGCGCCGTCAAGCATATGGCGGCAACACCCAAGCAACATGCGATCTGCACGAAACGCACGGCCTTTGTCACACGACGGGCATCACTCAGCGGAAAGGGCAAATGATGCCTGTTGAATAGTCGGGCTTCATTCATGCCAGCAGCTCGGTGATGGGGCCTTTGCTTTCCTTGAACGATTCCACGGGGCAGCGCAGTTGCTGCAGGATCGTCAGGTACAGATCCGAAGCTGATCGGTCGTTCCCTTTCCACTTCAAATGTTGACCGTGCCGGAAGCCGAGCCTGTTGCCGCCGGCCAACAGCAGCGGGAAGCTGCTGCCGGAATGGCTGCTGATCTGCGACCCGCCGAGCAGCAGCACGGTGTGGTCGAGCAACGTTCCATCACTGGCCTCAATCGCGGCGAGTCTGTCCATCAGCCGCGCCAGGCACTCGCAGTACATTCGGTCACGTAGCCCGATCAACTTCGTATCAGAATTGTCCGCGCCGCGGTTGCCGGAACCTTTGTGATGATAATCATGAACGCCGCGCGTCGGTGCGCCAGTCGCTTTGGACCAATCCTTGTACTCGTCGTAAGTCGGCCCGGCCTCGCCGCCAAGACTCTGCGTGACCACGCGAGTCATGTCTGTTTGAAAAGCCAGCGCGATCAGATCCATCATCAGTTCGATGTGCTCACGGAAGCTTGTTTTGCTTTTGGGTTCGGTCCGCACGCTCGCTTCGTCGAACTTCGGCCGCCCCTTCGTGAGAATGGCATCGCGGTCGTCGAGCCTCTGTTCGACTTCGCGGATCGAAGTCAGATACTGCTCCATCCTTTGTTGGTCGGTGTGGCCGAGCCGCCGCTGCAGATCCTTCACGTCGCCGACCGCCGTGTCGAGGATACTGCGATTGAGCGCGATGCGAGCCTTGGCCTGCTTGAGCTGTGACGAATCGGCCGGAGGAAACAGATTCTCGAACACATACCGGTAGTCGGCGGTGGCCGGGATGTCGACGCCCAGTGCGTTGCGCGACAAGGTGGCGGCGCCGACACCCGACGTCCAAGACAGTGCCAGCGACGGCAGGTACGTCGGGCCGATGTATTTGGCCGCGACCTGGTCGAACGACACCGTGTTAGTCAGCACGCCGGGCGTGATGTTGATGTTGTGGCCTGTCAGAAAATTGTACGGGTGCGGATGGCCGCTGATCCGGCCTTCGATGTGCGACAAACTGGTGAGTACGGAGAACCGCTCGCGGTGACGGGCCAGCGGCTGATGTGAAGGCGAGATCGTATAGTTGAAGCCGGTATCCTCAGGGAACCAGTTGTAATGGTTGATGCAGCCGGGAATGTAAAAGCAGGCGAGCCGACCGGGGTCGCGCTGCTCTTGAGCAGCCGCCAGCGTCCTGCCAGACATGATTTCCAGCCAGGGGAGAGCAATGGTCGCTCCGAGGCCTTGCAGAACGGTACGACGTGTGACGGGATTGGCTTTTGCATTCATTGCGAATCACCTCTTATTGGAAGTGGCGGTGGTCTCTAAGAAGGTTCTGGAACGAACCAGTGCCTTGAGCAGATCACGCATCAAATATTGTTTATCAGATTGATCGTTCATGACAGCCCGAATTGTCACTAGATCGAGCACGTCAGCCGGGCGGCCGGTTCCGTAGAGCGTGAGCTTCTTCAGCAAACCTCGGACGATGTCATCGAGGTAATGCGTGACGAGCAGTTCCTTGCATTCAACGAAGCTGTTGAACTTTTCGCCGCGCGGCAAAGTTCCCGTGGCGTCGACGGGCCGGGTCTGGCCTTCGCCGCGCCATTCGATTTTGCCGTCCAGTTCCTTGCGACGGTAGCGCTCGTGTTCGACGTTTCGCCAGCGACCGCTTAAGTCAAAGTTTTGAAAAGCGAAACCGAGCGGATCCATCTTCTTGTGACAAATCGAGCATTTGCTGTCTTGCTGATGCTGGACGAGCAATTCGCGGAAGCTCTTTCCCTGGTTCTTTCCATCAAAAGGGCTCAGCTCGGGAACTTCGAGAGGTGGGGGCGGCGGCGGGTCGTCGAGGATGTGATTCAGCGTCCACGACCCTCGATAGATCAGCCAATTGTCCCCCATCCAGCAAAGCATCGACTGGATACCGGCGTGGCCGAGCACTCCACCGCCCCGTGGATCGTCCGGGCGCGGCTTGAGCGTGACTTTCCGCAACTCGCCCCCGTCGATGCCGTCGTACCCGTAGTGGACGGCGAGAATGTCGTTCATCATCGTCCAGTCGCTGGAGATCAGTTCCCGCGCCGGCCGGTTGTCGGCGAAGAGGCGGGCGATGTATTGAATCGTCTCCTCTTTCATCGAGGCTTTCATGTTTCGGCCGAACTTGAAATCCTGCTTGTTGAAGTGCGACATCGTCAGCGTGATCGGCTGATCCATGTTCAGCCACTGCGTCACGAAAGGACGAAAGAAGGCGTCGCTGCGCGGATCGGCTAACAGGCGCTCGACCTGTGCGTCGAGCACTTGGGGGTCGCGGAGTTTTCCGGCGTCGGCCAGCTTTCGTAATTCCTCGTCTGGCGGCGCGCCGACCAGCATGAAGCTCAGTCGCGATGCGATTGCGTGCTGGGCGACCGATTGGTTTTCGTCTGCCGGCGAAGCCAGGTACCGAAACGGCCCGCCCATCAGTACAGATTGGAAAGTGGCGCGCAGGGCATCGTCAAACGAGAACTCCTGCGCACGCAGCTTCTGATAGAGCGCGAAGAACTTGGATCGTTCGGCGTCCGTCACCGGCCGGCGCCAGGCGCGGTCTATCCAAAGTGCAAGCAGACATCGCGCACTCTGGTCGTTGTCTGCGATCTTGCCGGCATCGGAGTTCCAGCTTGCCGGTGGCCAGGCGGCGCGATGGTCGTAGTCGATCTCGATCGACTCGACGATGATCGACGGCACGGGCTGCTCGTCCGGCGTCCGCAGCACCTTGCGGTCGAACGCCGGGCGGTAGACGCCGATGCCGCCGGGGATGTTGTCCTCGGGCTTGCTGCGGTCGTCGTTCTCGAAGCCGTCGACCGCGTACGGCACTTCGACGAACGATTGCAGCATGATCTTGATGACATCGCCCTCGATCAAACAATCTTCCATCCGCACGGCGTAGACCAGCGTCTGCGGCTCTTCGCCGATCGGCCGGTAATCGATATAGCTGCCGCCCACTTTGACCCACAGCATCGGTTCGGGCAGCCGCGGCATCGGCCGCCGCGCGACGACGCGGACTGTCATCTTCATCGCGGCCCGCTTGTCCGCCGGCGCGGGTACGGCGAGGAACGAATTGCCGCGGTCACCGGTCCACTGCGTCGGCAGGTACAGCCCGATGCCCTTTTTGCACGGCAGGTTCTTCGACCGCGTGAAGATGCCTTTGTCTTTCCAGGTTTCCTCGACGAATCTGTACCAGTCGTTGAATTCGTGCTCGCGGAAGTCGATGCTGACCCGTCGTTCCCGGTCCGGCTCAAGAAAGCGGATGCTGTCGACCGCCCGCTGCGTGACTTCCAGCCACTGGGCGACCGAATCGGCCGCGTCCTGCAAAGCTGTCGCGCCGGTGTCGAAGCCGTCGACTTTGGCGTCGTCGGGCAAGCCGGCTCCGAAGTCGATCGGCACGCCGGTCAGGTCCTGCAACGCCGCCGAGAACTCGCGGCGATTCAAACGCCGCTGCGCTCCGCTCGTCTTGGAGGCTTGCTGTGTCGCCTGATCGATGATCCACGTCAGAATCTGCTGCTTCTCCGCTGCGGACGGCTGCGGCTCGCCCTTAGGCGGCATCTCGCCGCTGACGAGTGCTTCATGAACCATCGTCCAGAGCTGTTGGCTGTCGTCGCCGAATCCCGTCACCCGGTCAAAGCGAACTTGTGCGTTCTGCTCCTCCGCTCCGTGACACCCCATACAGTATTTCGCCAGCAGCGGCCGAATGGTTTCCCGATAATCGGCGAACGCCTCGCTTGCCGCGCTTCCCAGGATCAGAATGCACGTACAGATCGCAGGCCATACGCCGAACGACTGGCTGTTTGCAGGACAGGTCACGTTGAGTGCGATCGATTTCATGTAGGTTCGTTGAGTCATGATCTCCGGGCTACTCTCGGCTCAGGTCATAGCATACCACCTGCCCCTGGCGGTTGCGCATCACGAGCAGGCCGCCCGCATACGGCGATTCGATGAACACTTCATACGCGGTGGTGTTCTCGTGCGGCGGTTTCCAGCTTTCGCCGAGCTTACGGAAGTCGGCGGGGTCGGTCGTGTAGGTTTCGAGCGTCGAACGGTCGCTGTGGGCGGCGTCGGGGATCACCAGCAACCGGTCTTCCACTACCCAGAACTGCGGGCTGCCGCTGATCGCGTCGCTGGTGTGCAGCACCTTGCCGGTCGCTTCGTCCAGGATGCTGAAGAAACGCGAAGTCACCGCGGGGTCGAGCGTGTGTCCCTGCGAGAAGAAGTACACGCGGCCGTCACGGATCGCGACGCGCCGCATGCAGCAGATGTCGAAGTGGTTCTCGAACCAGAACTGCGGCTTGTCCGGCATCGTCCAGAGACGCTCTGCCATTTCAGGACTCAACCGGTACGCGGCCATCAGACCCCACGACTCCTGCTGCTTCTTCGGATTGAAATGCGCCGACGTCACGTTGACCAGCACGTGCGACTCGGACGGGGACAGCGGATACCAGGTCGGCTCCAGCCCGTCGACCGTCCACAGCACGCGGCCAGACTTTGGGTCGATCAGGCGGAGCTGGCTGCTGGCGGGCTTTCCGTGCTGCCCAATGTTGGCGCACAGCACGTACTGTCGGCCCTGGTGAGACCATACAGCGGGCGTCGCGTATCGGCATGTGGCGTCGGCGACCTCCCACAACGTCTTGCCGCTGTCGATGTCCACGCCGCGCAGCGGGATCGTGTGGCCGCCGGTGAATTGCGGAACGACCAGCACGCCGTCGGCCACCACCAGCGACGCGCTCCTGCCGCCGCCATCGGCAAAGCCGTTTCGCTCGCGCAGCAGTTTTTCTTTTTCCGCTTCCGACAGTTTGACCAGCACGCCCGACTCATCTTCCCACAGCTTGCGGCCGGTGGCGGCATCGTAGCAGTACACCATGCCCGTCGTGCCCATCGTGAAGACTCGGCCGTCGTGCCAGGCGGGAGTGACGCCGAAGTGATTCCGTTTGCCGGAGTAGCGATTCAGCCCGCGTCCCGCTTCGACCGCTTCCCACACCGTCTTGCCGGTCTTCAGATCGATCGCCACGGTCAGGTCGTCGGCCAGGATCGCGGCGTTTCGGCGAAGCACGGCGGCGGTCTTTTCATCGGCGAGATACTCCCGGTTCTTGTCCTGCGTCAGGTGCGGCAGTTTCTCAGCCCAGACGTCACCGGCGGGCCGAAACGAGCTTGCAAAAACCTTGCCGTCGGCCACGATCAAACCAGACGCAGCGCCCGGATGCGTATCGGCTTCGGTAAGGTGGCGGACGTACCCGGAACTGCTTCCCTTGGCAAAACCCAGGTCACGGTATTCACTGACCCATCGCTGCCGCGCCTGGCTCAAGTCATCGACTAGCCGCAAGTCATACCGCCGTGGATTAAAATTGCCAAACGGCCCGTTGACCTGCGGCCAGGCAATTGAGTCATCCGCCCCGGCGAAGCCGCCGCCGAGCAAAATCACGAACAACAAAAGGACTTGGGCGATCAATCTCGTTGTCATTTTTTCTCCTGAGCAGCGTGCTGCGTTGTGACGACGATGGTGTGGGGTCGGGAACATCGCTCTGCCTGTCCGTCTGGATAAGCGACGGCGTATAACGCGTGGATTCCGGCCGGCAGCTTGATCTCGAAGTTCCAAGGGGCGGATGTTCGTTCGTCGAGCCGCTGCCCGGCATCCCACAGTTCGACCTTCGCTGGCTGAAGGCCCTGGGCGACGGAGATGACAACGGAAACAGGTTTCCCGGCCTCATGTGACGCAAATTTCTGGCCGTCTCCGAGGCCCGCTGGACTGGTCAGCTTGACATCTTTGCTGGCCGAGACGAACGCTTGCCAGGTTGCTGCGGCGCGTTGTGAGGGAAACCAGCAAGCACGTCCCAGATCGCCCGAATAGTCGGCGAGCGCGCCGATTGGCGGGCGCCGGCCGCCCTTACTCCACGAGGCAACGTCACCCAGCCAGCCGTCGGCCACGGGAATCTCGCGCAGCGGCACGGGTTGTCCAGCCGTGACTTCCGGCGGCAATCGCCGGGCGATGACGTCGTCGAGGAACACGAACGATAAGTTGTTCGCCTGACCGAATTCGTGGCCTCGCCCCCATTGCACGGCGATACTCCACTGCGCGGACTCCGCGCGCTGGACCGGCAGCTTCTCCAACAGGCGGCTCATCTGCGAGCCGTCTTTCTCGCCGAAGACAGTCAGCACGGGAATCTTCCGCGTGGCATCCGACGCCGGCCCGACTTCGAGGCAGACGGGGACGCTGGCGATCGTCCGCTGCGGCCGCAGCTCGGCAAGCTGCATGCTCATTCCGCCCCCACGAGACATGCCGAGAAAACAGAGCGGCACGTGCTCCAGTTCGGGATGCTCCATCTGTCGGGCCAGATCGGTCAACCCGGTGAACAGCAACTCATGCTCCTCCTTCTTCACGGCATCGAAATCGACTTGTACATAAGCGAACTGCCAGTGACGGCACGCGGCCTGCCAGTGACCACTGACCTTGTCTCCCTTCGAGAAGGGATTGCAGATTGCGCCGCGGATGACATTGACCGACTCGGGGATCCAGACCGTCACCACGACCTTATCACGCGGGCCACCCAATACCGGATCACGCGAACGCGGCGACTTCAGGGCGTATTCCTGACTCGCCATGATGTCGGCCGCAAGCGCCGCCGGCGCCAAATACATCAGCGAAAGTATCGCGAAGGCCGCGCACCGGCTTCGTTGCAGGGGCCGCATGACGCGCCAAAAATTACAATTCCTCATTTCTCACCTTTCCGCTTCAAGGACACAACTCAACCGGCCTGGGTATTACGCTGTCAGTTCCGACAACATCTCGCTGATTCCCGTGAAGCGCAGGCCAGACGGTCGCACGATGGTCAGCAGCAGGGGTCGCTACCACTAATCCCATCGTGACGCCGGATCTGCCGTGAATTCTTGGCGATTTTGCGTCGTCAGTACTGGGCCGTCACGGCCATTGGCCGGTCAGGCCCTTCAGGGTGATGGTTTCCTTATCCTTGTTGAACTCGGTCCACGGCTTGCCGTTGACGTGTCACACCTCAACCAAAGTGCGAAGTCACCGGCGTCTCCGGGTTGTCGGCCACGTGAATCCAACTATGAACATGCGGCGCGCCGCGGAAGTACCACACGAAAGCCGGGCCTTCGATTCGCCAGTTGTCCCGACGGTGCCTGGGCCTGAACGAACGCCGGCAACGTCAGGCTGAGAAGGATGGCAAATTGTCTCACGGAAAGTTCTCCCAATTTCCCACGGATTCTTTCGGAGTAGGTCCACGCTCGTTTTCCCTGGTCAGCGCGGCGACGAGGCGATCTTCCTGTCCTGCAGGTGCTGGTCGATGGTCTCGGCAACGGCCAGGTAAGCCTGCCGCGACCAGGCGTTGCCGCCACTGGGTGTCGTCGTTGAGCCGAATGTGACGACGACCGTGCCCGAAGCGGGGTTGACCCACAGCATTTGTCCAGAGTGCCCTTGGTGCGCGATCGCCCCGCCCTTCGAGTACGACTGATTGTGATAGCGGTAGTCGCGCAGTTTCGGGCCCTTGCCGGTCGTGTTCTCCTTCATCCAGACCTCGGGGAAGATACGCGCCCCGTCGGGGGCCACGCCCTTGTTCGCCCAGATTATGCCGTACCGCGCCAGATCGCGCAGCGTCGAGCTGTAGCCGCCGCCCACGAACGGGAAACCGTGCCGGTCCACCGTGACGGAGGCGTTGGACACCGCGCCGATGTGCCGCCAGACACTGGTCTCGAAATACTCCGTCATTGGCTTCCTGGTGACGTTCTCGATGACCCACGCGATGACCTGCGAGTTAGACGACGTATAGCGCACGCTCTGCCCGTCCTCGCCCTCCGGCTTCTTGAGTCGATTTAGCGTTGGCAAGAACTGCTTGTTGCCGCCGGGCCACTTGCCGTCATCGTTGAACCAGCCCATCGACCGCCCGAAGCTCCAGAATTCGGACTTCGGGTCGTGATAGTTGCGCTCGTCCATGCTGACGTCGGCGTCCATGTCAGCGAGTTCCTGGATCGTGAAGGAGCCGTAGCCCTTGCCTTTCATCTCGGGGATGTAGTCCTCGACTGTCTTCGACAGGTCGAACTTGCCCTCGCCGACCAGTTTGCCCATGAGCATGTTCAGCGTCGTCTTCGACACGCTCATCCAGTGGTGGCGCTGGCTGGGGTCCATGCCAGGGTACTCCTCGAAGACGACCTTCCCGCGGCGCACCACCAGAATGCCTTGGCAGTTGACCCAGGAGGTCAGTTCCCGCAGCGGGATCGGCTGGCCCGAGCGCGGGAACTCCTTGTGCTCGAAGGTGATCGACACCTCGTCCAGCAGAGCCGGCACACGGGCGTTGCCGAACATGAACACCGGCCCCTTGCCTCGGCTGATTTCGACGGTGCGCACGACGTCGGAGAGGTTGAGCAGGGCGTAGGTGCGGAGGTGACCGTCGTGGAACCAGGTGTCCGCGGTGAGTTGTTCCGGTCGGCGGAGCATGCCCGCAGGGTAATCGCCTGCGAAGAGGTGCGGTTGCGGATCGCGGTTGGCTTTGAGGTCATCCCAGCGCAGCGGTGATTTGGCGAGCGTTTCTTTGTTGGAGCTTTGGTCACCGACTTGACCGGAGGCAGGCAGAACCAGGCCGGAGCCAAGAACGAATAATGTCAACCCCATCACGAGGGCACATAGGGCGATAGATCGCCGTCTCGACTTCGAGCAATCGTGTGGTTTCATTTTGAACAAATCCACTTTGGGTGTGAGAACTACTGAGCCGACGCATGAATCGGCTCGGTGCCCGCAGGACGGGTCTCCCGGCCCATCCTACTGTTTTCGGAGTAAGTCCACGTTCGTTGCGGATTCTCCTCGCTTCGCGCATTCACGGTCGCACCACCCGAACGACTTGTTCGACCGGAGTCGCGGTCTTGATGGTCGGCTCCACGCCGCGGCCAAATTGGTAAGCGACCACGCGAACTTCGAGCGGAAACGCGGCGCGGTGTGGAACCTCGGCGAGCTTCAGCGATCCCTTTTCGATGACCGCCGGACCGGACACGACGTAATATTCCACCGGCAATCCCGAGTCGCTGGTGGCTTTCAGCGCGATCGGGCCGCCGTCCACCCGCAGATCGCCGACAGGCGGGAACGCGATCGTCTGCTCCTTGCCCGATGTGATGCCGGCGAAGTTTCGCGGGGTCATGCCGACGACCTCGGTGTAGCGGTAGTCGGCGTCCCCCTCGCTATACGCCAGGAACGTTCCCCGGCCCGAATTGATCGCCGGCGACAAGGCGTCGAACTTCATGCGGTAGCGATTCGGCCCAACGGCGACGTACGGCCCGCCCACGGTGCGAACGAGGATCGGCGCCTGCGAATGTCCCACCGGCTCTCCGGGCGTTGCCCACCGCGGTCCCGTTCCGGTCTTCGGCGTCTTGCGATAGCGCTCGGCGTAGACCGGATGGAACTCGAACGTCTGGCCGTCGCCGACCCACTTCAACGATTCGAAGAAGAACCGCTGGGCGTTTTCATCGACGCCCAGATCGGTCCAGCGGATGAACTGATCCTTCTTCGTCATTCCCTGGTGGTAAGCCATCGTCGCGTCGGCCAGTTCGCGGTCGAAAAGCCAGCCCGCGCGAGCCTTGTCGCCGGCGTATTCGCCATACGGCGCGGGAGCATGCTCGGTCGCCTTGATCGTGAGATCGGTCAACCAGCCGCTGGCGACATCGATCGGCTTGCATTGAATCGGCGCCGTCTCATCTCCCGTGATCGCCCCAATGCGTGCCTTCGCCGCCTTGCGGAGGTACAGGGCGAGATAGGCCGCGTTGCGATCCGACCACGCGTAGTGCCCAGCTCCCGGTTCGATCACGATATTGCCGAGGTTATTCGAATCGATGCCGCGATACTTGATCATCTCGTCGCGGCCGTTCTCCCAGTTTTCGCGGCCGTTTTCGTCGCGCATCATCGCCTTGCCGAATTCGTCGAACTGGCCGAGCATCATCAGCGACGGAATCCCCGGCGGCACCGGCGGGTCCCAACTCGGCGCTCCGCCGCGGTACTGCATCAAGCCGAAGCAGCGGTCGGCGAAGGTCGCGGCCAACGCTTTCGCCTGCGGTCCGCCCGCCGAGTGCCCGACGAAAAAGAGGGGCACAACTGCGAGTTCGCGGTAGCCGGACGCTTTCGCCAGATCGTCGAGCAGCCGTTGAACGTCGAAGGACGCGAGGCCCGAATTGGCGAAAACGATCGCCAGTTGTTCGTCGGCGCAGGCCTTGCGAATGATCGCGTCGCGGGCCAGTTCGCGTTCGGCGAGCGTCATCCCGCCGATTACGACGCCGCGGATCGTCTGGGCCTGGGGAGGAATCCAAAGATAAGCCGTGGCCATTCCCTTTTTCGTCGGCGCCGTCGCGGTGTACTGAAAGACCGCATCCTGAGCTGTCGCCATCGACACGGAGATGAACCCGACGCTGAATAATGCGAATAATGCGGCAATTCGGCGAAGACTTCGCATCAGTTCTCCATTCGTGCTGTGAATTCAGGGGACGTCGCGCGGCAGGACGCGCAGCTACGGCTTCGCGCGCCGCAGGATCCACAGGTTGATGTTGCCGTCCGAGTAAAATCCCTCCGGATACTGGCGGGCTTCGGGCGGGTCGGTGCTTTTCCAGCCGCTTTCGCGGTAGCACAACCGTAGCGTGTCGTCGTCCAGGAACTCGAGAATGCCCGGCACCAGTCCGTCCTTGGGAGTGGGCGTCGCCCCACTGCCCGGCGGAGGGAAAGTAACGTTAAACTTGATGCGCGTCGGCTGGTGGGAATTATCAAGCACGTATCCCCCTGCATAGCCTGATCCCTTTGCGGAGGGACTGCTTTTCCAGGCGAAGGAGTCGGTCTCAAAAATCGCCACAGCAGACGTGCGTCCGGAACCTAACTTGTCGAATGAATCATCCAGGGCCGCAAGCATCTGCCACTGGCCAACCAAGTTTGCTTTACCCGATGGCTTCGCGGACGGATTGCGAGACAGCAGAAGGAATGTGTGTTCCTTGTTGCCGTTGAAGTTAGTTGCGCGACCCTTGTCCAGGTTGGTCCGTCGCCAGGAGATTTTCAGGATGTCCTTGTCGTACAGCACGGCAATGCCTGGGAGCGTCGTTTGATCTTTGGTATCGCTGGCCGGCGTCAGGTCAACTTCCCACGCCGGCTTGCCAACGTGCTTCCAGTTGCAGGCTGCCGAGAACAGCGTCTTGCCGTCGGCGGATATCCACTGGAACTGCTTGTTGCTGATGGTCACCGAGGAATTCTGGTACTCCGCCCGGTCGGTCATATTCGCATCCGCTTCGTGAGCCAAGAGCGGATGCCATTTTCCTTCGATTGCCCGGAACTCCTCCTCCGGTGTCGGCGGCGCGGGCTTACTCGGCTTCTGAGCCATCACGGGCAGCGCGCTGCTGTACGCCAGCAACAGTGCGCAAACGAAGGGAAGCTTGGTGTTTCTTATCATGGTCGTGATGCTCCTGAAGTTGGCTTGTGTTCGAAAACGCGATTTCGTCGATAGTAATCAATTCATCCAGCATGCGCTGGCGCTCGCCGAAACTGGTACGACGGGTTTCGTGGCCCGACCGTTTTTTTCCTTGGTCGGGCCTGGCGACCCGACCTGCGACTGATGCTTTCTCAGTACCTCGCCGTTACCGCAACGGTGCCGGTCAGGCTCTTAAGGGTGATGGTTTCCTTGTCCTTGTTGAACTCCGTCCACGCTTTGCCGTTGACCGTCACGGCCTTGATCGGCGCGGACTTTGGATGGCGGAAGCGCAGGACCACTTCGTTGGGCGACTTGCGTGCAGGCATCTCGATGGTCGCGCTGATCTGGCCCTTGTCCGCGTCCGAGACGATCTCGTAGGCCACCGGGCCGAAGTACGTCGGGGCGTTCTTCACCGAGATCTTCTTGCCCTGCTCCAGCCAGGCACGGGGAGTGGCTTTCGCGAGCCAAAGCGATTGGCCGTCCTCCATCACCAGCAGGTTGCGGAAACTCTCCACGAACCAACCGGTGCTCCCCAGGTCCGATTTCGGTTTGCCGGCCGGGTCGCCCGCATAGCGTTTGAGCGAGTCGGGTTCGGGAAAGCCGCCTTCCACGGTCACCCAGGCCGCGTAGTTGTTCATCCAGAGACGCAAGAAGCACGGCACATCGTCGCGGCGGAGATGGATCTTGTCCACGAACATGTACTTCACGACATCGTTTGCAAAGCCGGTCCAGAAACGTTCCTGGGTTGTGCTCGGGTCGTTTTTCTTGTTGCCATGGGCGAGGAGTTCCTCGATCACATCGAGGTGTTCTCCGATCCGCGGATCGGCGGCGCCAAGGACGCCAAAGGCATCGGCCAGCGGCAAGGCGCCCATCGCGATGTCCACCAGAGGGTAAGTGCCGAAAATCTCGCGCACCATCGATCCCCGCGCGTAGGGCGAGGCGGGAATGTAGCGCCTGTAGGATCCGTCGAGAATCTTCCGGACCGGGGCGATCGCCATCTCCCGCTCCACCGCGCGCAGCAGATCCTTGGCATAGGCATCGGCCTCGACGCGATAACGCCGCGCGGCTCCGGGATCGAACTCCTCCAACGCGTCGGCGAATCGGCGCAGGCCCTGGAGCGAGAAGGCGTCGTGGACGAGGTACCATCGCCAGCAACACTTGCCCAGGCCGATGTCGCCAAGGACCTGCGGCGGTTGCAGTCCCGCCACATCGAGTGCCTGGCGGTTGGGGATGTCTTGGAGATGCTTGGCACGCTGGCGAAGGATCCAGTCCGCGGCCGCTTGCATCCGTGCGCGGTTCTTCTGAAACCACTGCTTGTCACCCGTCAGCAAGTAGTGTTCGGCCATCGCAGACAGGATGCGGCCCGTCTGCGGATGGGTGCCGTCATGATACCACCCGATGTCGTATTGCATGGTTGTGGCGTACTCGAAACTGCCGTCGCCATCGACGAAGTCGCCATCAGCCTTAACGCCGGGCGCCTTGAGCCAGTAGTCCAGGCGCCGAGCCACTGTCTCGTGGTTCCCCGAGAGATCGGTCGGGTAGATCGAGATGGCGGCTTCCAACGCCAGATACCCGTACCCTCCTCCACCCCTCTTCAAGTCCCACGACGCTCGCCGCCAGGCATCGGTCCAGCGCTCGTCCGAAAGCGACACCTGCATCGCCGTCGCGGGCGGCTCTTCGAAGGGCACGAGCGGCGGGATGACCGTGCCCGGCGGGCAATGGGCCAGTTTGACCTTGCGCATCACCTCTTCCCAGGAGGCGGCCTCGGGGTGTTCCCGCGTCATCTGCGGAATGGTCTTCAGGTTCTTGGCCGCCAGTTCGGCGGCGAACTGGCGGGCCGTCGTCTTGCCGCCGGCCTTGGCGACGAATACGCCAGGGCCCGGCACCAGGACCGGTCCGGAGTGCACATCGTCGGGCAAGAAGGTCAGGTTGCCGCCCCTGGTCCAGAGCGTGATCCGGGTGTCCAGAGGGGAGATTCTCCATGCATTACCAAAGCGGTAAGGATGGAGCAACGAGACGACGATGCCCCGCCGGGCGCCACCGGTTGGCGCCGACTTCCACGCATCCGCGCCCGTCATCTCAGTGCCCTTGTCCTCCGGCAACGGCTTGACCGATTTCACGTAACCGCCGTAGGCCTCGATCCGGCCGTCGAAGACCGTCTGCTCGGCGCCCGGTTGGAAGCCCCACTCGATCTCCACGTCCAGCGTGTTCCATTTCCGGTTCGGCGGGAACAGGTGGATCGTCGGGCAGCCGTACTTCGCCCCCGCCGGCGCCTTGGCCGGGTCGAGAAACAGGGCCACCATGTCCGTGCCCTCGAAGATCGCTTTTCCCTTGGTGGGGCCTTCCGCCTGCTGGTTGAGGTAGGTCAGGGTGTTCCCGTCCGCCGAGACGGCCGGGGCGGGCAGAACCTCGTCGCGGACGACCCCGAACCAGCCGACCTTCGACGGATAGATGCGGACCTCGATCGCGTCGGAGGGCGGAACGACGCTGCCCTCTGGCCAGCGCACCTCGATCCGCTGCGCCGGCACCGGCGCCAGCCACAACAGTGCCGACAGCAGACGGCCCTTGGGCGCTGGGAGAAGATCCATGCCCTTGTACTCGGCAACTCGCTTCTTGTCCTGGTCCGTCTCGGTCGGTCGCGAGGCAATGGTGCGATAGACCTCGTCCAACCGCTTCAGACGCCGGGGGATGAAGTACGCCTCGGGCTGCTCCTGCACCTCGCGGTTGGCCCGCCAGGCATAGGCCCAGGGCGAGAGGTCCACCTGCTGGCCGACGAGTTTGTCGAGGTCAGTCGGCGCTGCAGGCTCTGCCGCGTGTACTCCCAGCGCAAGACCCAGGGCGACGAGCACTGCTACTGACATTGTCTTCGCGATTGCGTTCATTCTCTCCACCTTACGGCTTTCGCCGAAGCCTTTCGCGACAACGCCCATCTGTTCGGAAATCGTCCGTAGCAAATCCGACATGCTGACGGCGTCGGGACCGAGTTTGGGGCCACCACATGACAGCCTCACCGATACCCAATGACTACTTGCTGACATTCAAGCGCAGGATTACCGGCTTGCCTGCGATGCCGTTGCCGCCGCCTTGAGCGAAGGGAATCGCGGTCACCGTGTGCTGGCCAGGTTCAAACTTCCAGGGAAAGTATTGACCGTTCACATCTCGCGGCAACGCGAACGGAGCCGTCGCTCCGGCCTCGCCGATTTTCTTCCCGTCGTACGTGAACTGAACGCTGCCGACCTGGGCCGGCTCCGTATTCGCCCGCAAGGCCAGCCGCTTCGGCAGTTTCGACAACGGGAGAGTTGCTCCTTCCGTGATGGGATTGAACTCCGGAACGGGCTCGTTCGTGTCACAGTCCATCAGTGTGAAATGCAGCACGCGTCCCGGCCCCGTGTAGGCCTCGGCAAAACTTACTTCACGCACCAACAGAACCCAATCTTTGGTCGGATCCGCGGGTGGCGGGCCGATCTTCTTCCAGCCCGGTCCTGCGATCGACTTTCCGGCCTGCAGATCGCCCCCTTCACGGGGGTTGAACCACTGGGTGGTGAACGATTCGTGGCTGCTTCCGAGGTCGAGTTCGGTTTCGCCTCCGCGCGGCAGATAGACCGCATACACCCGGCCCGGATCGGCAAAGCAATAGTCCTCGTCGGACCGCGTCAATCCGTCGGCATGGGACATTTCGGTGAACGGCAGATGGTTCCGCATGAATTCGAGGGCGATCCTCGTCTGCTTCCACATATTAGCCCGGCTACGGTAGTCTTCCAGGGCGCGGTCGTGGTGCGGATGCCCCCATCCAAAGTAGTATTCAACGCCGCCACCTCCCGCGAGCAGATTTCCCCAGAGCACGCGATGCCGCACGGCATCGTGCCTCGGATCAAGGGCGTCGGGAACCACACCGTCACGGGCCGGACCGATTTCATCGAGACACACGCACCATTGCCGACCGCGGGTGATGGAGCGATCCAGCCACTTGATCGTCTCGGTATGCACATGCTGCATGTCCGCCAGTTGCAGCGACGGCCCCGTGAAGTGTCTGTTGCCGAGCAGCGGTGTGTAAACGCGATCGTAGTGGCCGGGGAAACAGTACATCACGATCGGATGCTGATAGGGATCGAGCCGGCGGATGTAGTCGAGGTACGCTCCATGCTGGGCGTGCGTGTTGGTCGTCTCCTCGCCGAGGTTCCAGGCGAGAGCAAGGTGATGGCCGAACCGGGCGATCATCTCCCGGTAGTAGAGTTTGCGTTCGGGACCGAGTTCGCCCTCGTTCAGGAGCTGGTCATTCTCCTGTTCGTTGAAGACGACGTGCTTGAGGAGCCCCTTTGCATCCATGTGAGCAAAGACGATCTCCCACTGATCGAGCTTGCTGCAATCAAAGCGATCGCGGGCGTCGCGGCTGATCCACGGCCAGACGTCGTCGCCATCGCCGTTGACGTTCATCGTCAAGAAATACTGCACGTTCATGTCCTGTGCAGCAAGATAGTTGACAACACCGACGAGACCTTTGCCCTGGCTCTTTTTCCAGGTCGGATCGCCGTCGCACCAGTCCTGTTCGTGCGGTTTGTAGCGGTGCTTGACAGGAGTGGCGTCGAAGTCGGCGTAGGCCAGGAGGTTCTCCGGACTGTTGGCGCCGCCCTTGAGGAAGGATTCGCCCGTTTCCGCCCACTGAAGATAGCGTTTGCCCACGTCCTGGATTCGGCCGCGTGCCCGAGCATCCGGCGCTTTTTTGTCCGTGTTGGCGATCTCGAACTTGCCTTCGCTCGTCTTGAGCGGCACGGCCTGACCCTGCTCGTCGAGTGCCACGGCAATGTCTTTTCCCGAGTGTAACACGGCCTGCCAGGTCCACTCGCCGACCTCGTCGGGCGTGAAGTGGACGCGCCACTGGTCGCCTGCGTCGGCTCCGGTCTCGGCGGCGTTGCCGTCACTCGCAAAGTAGCCGGGGACCTGGTAAGCCTTCTTGCTGCCCGGATGACGAAACCGGACCGTGAGCCGATAGTCGCGAAACGGATTGGGGGTCGCGTTTTCGCTGGTTGCCGGTCCGGTGAGGGTGACGGTGACGCGATGCCATTTCTTCCTTTCGCCGGTGACGCGGGCCGGTTCGTCTGCCAAGGCGCAGCCAATGCTGATACCAAGGCTGACGAGTAGGCACAGAGTTGATCTGTAGATCGATCTCACGAAGTCACTCTCCCTTTACATCAACAATTCAACCAAGGTTCGCCGGCTCTCGCCGAAGCCTTTCGCGACCACGCCCATCTGTTCGGAAATCGTCCGCAGCAGATCCGACATGCTGACGGCGTCGGGACCGAGTTTGGGGCTGGTGAGGTGCTCGCGTTTGTCGTTCGGAATGACTTTCTGCTGGCCGTTAAAGGCGAGGTGCTGGCCCTGCGCGAAACCCAACCCTTCGCCGCCCGCCAGCAGCAGCGGCAGGTTGTGGGCGCGGTGCGTGGCCGGCCACGACATGCCGCTGCCGTAGAGGACGGCGGTGTTGCGGAGCATGTCGTGGTTGCCTTCGTTTGTTGTTCGAAGCCGCTCGAGGAACTTCGCCAGGCGAGCGGTCCACCAGGCATCGTACTCGCTCAGAATGGCGTACTCCTTCGGCTTGCGATCGGGCGGTTCGTCGCCCGTGTTGTGCCCTGTACCGTGCCAGTTGCCGCAGGGCAGGTTCTTGATGGGGCCGCCTCCTTCGGATTCCGTTGTTGCAAACGAGACCACCCGCGTGCTGTCGGTCTGCAGGGCCAGGTAGATCAGCTCGAACATGGTGTCGATGTATTCGGCATAGTCAGCGGGCTGGAAGGGATCGGCCTGGAGCCTCAAGCGGTCTTCGTGAATCACCTCGGCATTTAGTGTCGCCCGCCAGGCAATATCGGCTTGCACCCGCTTCTCGACCGCTCGGACCGAGTCGAGATACTCATCGAGTTTGCGCTCGTCGCTCTTGCCCAATTCGCGCCGCAGGTCGGCCGCCTGCGATGAAATGAGGTCGAGGATACTGGCGCGACGCGGCAGTTTCTCGCGGCCTTGGGCGCCGACGATCTCCGCGAAGATCGCGGATAGATCGTGGTCGGCCAGTACCGGCTCGCCTTGACGGTCGAACGAGATCGTCCGCCGCCCGCCGGTCGCGCCGACCACCATGCTCGGCCAGCGAGTCTGCCGGCCGACGGTTTCGGCGATGTGTTGGTCGATCGAGATCGTGCTCTGGGTCACCGCACCCTTGCCGGCCGTGTAATTCGCGTTGGCCGTCAACCACACACCCAGCTCCCCATGGCCCGGCTGCGCCCGGTGTTGCAGGCCGGAAAAGACGGTGAAACGTTGCCGCAAATCGGCGAGGTTCTTCAGCGGCGGCGTCAGTTCGTAGTCCTTGCCGGTCTTCGCGGGATGCCACTCCCACATGTTCACGCCGTTGGGCACACAGATAAACACGGCGCGGCGCAGTGCAGCGTCCGCCTCGTTGGCCGCCGCGAAACGTTCGAGCCACGGGAGTGCGAGGCAGATACCGCTGGTCTGCAAAAATTCGCGGCGGTGTGACTTCGATGACGTTGTGTTCATGTTCCGGTCTCTCAGGTAAGTAGTTCCGTTAACACGCGCCGACTCTCGCCAAAGCCTTCCGCGGGCACGCCCATCCGTTCGGAGATGGTGCGCAGCAGGTCCGACATGCTCACGGCGTCGGGACCGAGTTTGGTGGCGTTGCGGTGCTCCTGTTTGTCGCTCGGAATGTCTTTTTGCTGGCCGTTAAAGGCGATGTGCCGGCCGTGCGCAAAGCCTGCGCTCTCGCCGCCGGCCAACAGAATCGGCAAGTTATGGTTGCGATGGTACGCCGGCCACGACATGCCGCTGCCGTACAGGACGGTGGTGTGCCGGAGCATGTCATGCTCGCCCTCGTGAGTCGTCCGCAGCCGATCGAGGAACCGGGCCAGGCGTTTGGTCCACCAGTCGTCGGCCTTGCTGAGGTTCGCGAACTGCTTCGGTTTATCTTCGGGCCGGGCGTCCCCGCTACCGTGACCTTCGTCGTGGACGTCAAAACCGAGGTGCTTCAGCACACAGCACTGGCTCGAACGGTACGCCGAGAAAGCCGCAACTCGCGTGCAGTCGATGCGGAGGGCCAGATAGATCAGTTCTAGCATCGTGTCGACAAAGTCAACGCCGTCGGGCGTGTTGTGCGGATCGGCCCGCAGGTTCAAGCGATCGTCCTGGATCGAATCCAGCCGGGACGAAGACTTCCAGGCGATGTCCGCTTGCACGCGTTTTTCCACCGCGCGAATCGACTCGACGTATTCGTCGAGTTTCCGCTCGTCACTCTTGCCCAGTTCGCGACGCAGGCTGGTTGCCTGATCCGCGACCAGGTCGAGGATACTGCCCCGCTGCGGCAACCGACCTTTCGGATCGGCGCCGACCAGTTCCGCGAAAATGGAAGAAAGGTCGAAGTCGGCCAGCACCGGCCGGCCTTCAGCATCGAAGGAGCAGGTGTACTGGCCGCCGTCGGCGCCAACGACCATGCTCGGCCAGCGCGTTTTCCGGCCAATCGCGCGCGCGATGTGCTGGTCGATGGAGATCGTGTTCGGCGTGACGTATATCTCTTTCCTGCTGGCGTAGTTGGGATTGCCCGTCAGCCACAGTGCGGCTTCCTGGTGACCGCCTCCGGCCTTGAGGTGCTGCAGTCCGGAGAACGCAGTGAAGCGATCGCGCAGCCCGGCCAGATTCCGCAGCGGCGGCGTCAGTTCGTAGTCCTTCCCGGTCGTCGCGGGATGCCACTCCCACATGTTAACGCCATTGGGAACGAATAGAAAAACGGCGCGGTGGGGTACGTCTACAGCGTCCTTCGCCGAGGCGAAACGTTCGAGCCACGGGAGTGCGAGGCAGACGCCACCAGCGGAGAGGAACTGTCGCCGTGTTGTTCGCAGATGACTCATTTCAGTTTTTCCCTTCGGTTGGCTGGCGTACGAGGATGAACAGGTTGTGGTTGCCATCGGAACGAAGGCGCTCGCAACGGGTTCGTTTGTCTTCTGGGCGGCGGTCGGTTTCGTTGTAGGCGATATACAGCAGGTCGTCGCCGTAAAAGGCGTATAGACTGGGCGTGCGGCACATCAGCCCCGCGCCGCCGCCGGCCCAACTCTCTAACTGCAAGTCGATCGCGCCGAGGGAATTGACCGGTTCGGCAATTCGATAAGTTCCCCAGAATCCAACGGGCGGTCGGCGGGGCTGCCCCTTGTCGTCCAACTCATTGATCCGCTCGGCGGTAATCGAAAACGTCCGCTTGTCCGTCAAACGCGGCTCTTTGAGGAAGGCGTCGTCATAATGGGCGACCGCAGTCCAACCGCCGAGAATTCGCTTGGAATCAGCGGCCGCATCGTGCTTCGATTGCGGCGGAACCGCCTGCCGGCGCAGCACGAGATAGAGCGTATCGGGGCCGGATCCCCAGGCATTTGAACGGTAGCGACCTCGCTCTGTCGGCTCCGCCGTCAGGATTTTGACGTGCATCAGTCCCATCACCGACGTCGCCCAAATCAGTCGCCGCGCTCCCGTCAACTTACCCGAGAGCGCCGCTTCCGCCTCGCGGCCTGGCACGGGACGTTGCTTCTCGTCGACTCGTTGTTCAGCAAGCAGTTTGCAATCGGCCGTGAGCAGCTTCTGCGGTTTCGCTCCCGGCCCTTCAAGCGTGAAGCGATCAGCATCAATGGTCACCTGCCCGCCGATCAACCCCGTATCCTCGTCTTCGCTGCCGAGTTGCGTGGCCGGCAGACCCAACAGCACGTGCCACTGACCTTGCACGTTCTTGGGGAACGTCGGCTCGGCGGCAGCGAGTGAGGTGTGGAATGCAAAGGCGAACGCAAGAATCGTCAAGCCGAAAACGCCAATGTGCGCGCATGCTTGTAGGACGGGTCTCCAGGCCCGTCTTTGGTTTCGACGGGCCTGGAGACCCGTCCTACTGTGGCTGCGTCGTGTTGGTCTGTTACTCATGTTGAAAATCCCGAGTGTGAAACGTCATTTCTGAAGGAACGGCTTAGAAAGCACCATCGCGGTCAGCAGGTCGCGCAGTCCGCCTTTCGCTTTTGCCGCGGTGGCGTGGATGGCTTCCAGATGCTCGTCGTCGCCGTGGTCGAGGCTGCGACCCAGCACGTAGGCATACAGCCGCCGACTAAAGGCGTCGGTGAAGCGAGGCGTCGGGCGCGTTTCCGCCGGCGGCTCGATCAACCGGCGGCGAAACTCTTCGATATCGGCGAACGGCGTCTTGTCGGGCAGTTGCCCGCTGGTGTTGGCCGCGATCAACTTGCCATCCTTGTCGCGACGCAGTCGGCCGAACAGGTCATACTGGTCCCAGGCGAAACTGAGTGGGTCGATCCGCAGATGGCAGACCGCACACGTGTTGATGCTGGAATGAGCTTCTACATGTTCGCGGGGCGACAACTTGCGGAGGTTCTTGTCAATGTTCAGTTGCACGTCGAGTGGCTGCACATTGCCCGGCGGCGTCGGTATGTCGATGCCGAGAATCCGTTCAATTAAATAGACGCCGCGGAGGATCTCCGCCCGCTCGCGGCCATGCGACGCGGCCGCAATGCAACCGGCTTGTGTCAGCAATCCGCCCCGGCGATCAGCCGGCGCCGGCACGGCGCGGAACTGGTGTCCCGAGACACCGTCGATGCCGTAGAACCGGGCGAGGCGGTCGTTGATGACCACGATTTCGCAACCGACGAGCGACTCCACGGGCCGGTTCTTTCGCAACAACTCCTCAAAAAGTCGCGGAGCTTCCTCCACCATGTCCCGGCGCAGTACGTCCTCGTTCCAGGGAATGTCTTCCTTCTGGTTGATCGTCTGGTGAGCCACGACGGTTGCCGGGTCGAGATGGAGTACCGAGTCGAGATCCAGCCACTGCCGGGCAAACTCCCGACAAAGCGCATAGCTCCGCGGATCGTCGAGCAGGCGGGCAAGCTGACGCCGCAACTCGTCCTCCCGCAGCAGACCGCCGTCGGCCGCACGGGCCTGGAGTTCTTCGTCCGGTGCTGTTCCCCACGCCAAATAGGACAAGCGGGACGCCAGTTCCCAGGCCGTCAACGGACGCTGCTCCGCGTCCTTCGGCTCGACCAGGTAAAACATTTGCGGCGAGATCAGCGCGGCGGTCACGGCCGCTTTGTAAGCCGAAAGGAACGAGACTCCCCGCGCCCGCTCGGCGTCATACAGTCCCAAGTGCGCGGCCACTTCGCTCGCGCGGGCCGGCCGACGGAACGCCTGCGGCAGAAAAGCTTCAAGAGATCGTCGAGCGCGGTCACGGTCGCTCTCACCCGCTCTTGATGGCGCCAACAGATGGGGAGACCGCGACGGCGTCTCCACGACCTCGACGGCGAGCGAGCTGACAAGCAACTCGTTGCGCGTGGGGAGCGGAATGTCGCCTTCCTTCCGCTTCTCGTCCGGCGAGCGGAGCGCCGGTTCGACGAGCGCCGCGGCGTTATCGATCTGTAGTTCCAGGTGCCCGTCACGATGAATGCCTTTCCAATCGGCGTCCGCCAACGCCAGCGGCGCTTCGAGCACGTATTCCGCGGGCGAGTCGGCGGGCGCTGTGACGACGATCTCGCCGACGGGCACGATCACGAATTCCCGCGCGATGCTCAACCGCAGCACTGGGGAGGTTTCCCCGGCCGGAATGCTGGCTCCTGCTTTCGCGCGCAACCGCAATATGCCGCCGTCAGGAACCAGCGGCAACCGAAGCGTCAGACATTCCATCGGATTGCCGATGACGACCGGGTTGGGCGCCAGCACGATCCCACGCTTCGCATCCAGCCGCGTCACCGCCTGCGGCCGGCGCCCGTTGTTGGGACCGGACCAGCGGCCGACCAAACTCAGCGAGGCCGGTTTCCCGTCGCCCACGGCGGGAACATCGTCGCGATAGGCCACGAAGTTGTTCTGCGGTTTGGTGAGCTTCGCGGCGGCTTTGGCGGCAAACTCGCGCACGTCAACCTCGTAGCGGATCGAGCCGAGATGCGGTTCTTCCGGCAGCGCAACATCCACGAGGTGCTCCGCCAAATCGAGGCTCCGCCGCAGCAGCAACGGCTGAGTCGATTGCTGGTTGCTGTCGTTGCTGAAGTTGTCTTCCGCGGAGTCCTGCGGCAGCCGTCGGCTCAGATCGACCGGGAAGTGGGGGAACGACAGTCCGAGCACGTCCAGCGAGGTGCTCACATACTCGCGCGGCGTCAGCCTGCGCAGAGCCCTGCGCCCGATGCCGCCGCGCGTGATGGTTGCCGCTCGCGCCGCCGCGTCGTCGATCCAGGCCAGCACGGGCGTAAGTTCGTCGGCGGTCGGACGAGGGCGACCCTTGGGCGGCATTTCTCCCTGCGCCATCATTAGCTTGGCCGAGAGCCATTGCTCGGCCAGCTTTGGTTCGACGAGGTCGGGCAAAGGACCATCGAAACGCACCTCCCCTTCCTGCTTCTCGACGCCGTGACAGGCGACGCAATGCTTCTGTATGAACGGCCGGACTACCTTTGAAAACGACTGAGCGTGCGCGTCGTCGTCGGCTGGAGCGGCCGGTAACGGAGCGACTACGTAGAGAATGGCGACGACGAAAACGCCCATCGATGCACGAGTGATTTGCCGGCGCGCCTGCGTCATGGTGCCTTCCTCACTTGCACGTCGTCGAAAACCACCGTGCCGAACTTGGTCTTGCCGTAACGGTTCCAAGCGGTGAGGCCCGCGGAGATTTTCGGACCCATCGGAATCTCCATTTCTTTCAGCAGCTTCCACTCTTTGCCGTCAGGCGAATACGAACTGCGGAACGTCTGGCCCTGCCGTTCGATCTTCAGCCAGACGGGCAGTTTGACCTGGTCGGGCCGTTGCACGCGGAAACCCTCGTTGCTGACCTGGCGGCGCATGCGAATCGAAGCCGCAATGGGATGCTGATCAGGCTGATCCTTGACATGCACGGTCTCCAGCATCGCGCACATGTAAAGTCCCAGCGGCTTGTTTTCATCGCGCAGCATCACGCCCGCGCCGCCCCAAACGTGAAAATCGTCGAACTTGGTGACCTTCGCCATGATCGAGCCATCTCCTTCAAGCGACCGATGGACGAAGCCGACCCCGTCCGCCTCGTCGGAACGTTTGAAGAACAGCATGCCCGAGTCGGCCTGCAACGTGAACTTGCCGTCAGCGAAAGTGGCTTGGAGTGGCGTTTCGAAGCGACGCTGCTCCCCTTTGCCGAAATGAGAGAGCGTCCAGCCCGCTACGACGGAACGCGACGCAAACGGATCAGCCGGTGGCTCGGCCGACCAAGCCTGGCTCGTCATGATCAACGCGGCGATCGTCAGGAGATGTTTCATGGTTTTCCAGGGCTGGTTGTTCGTAATCAGTCAATCGATCAATAATCATTGACCCAAACAACCGAAAACTTAGCAGCGAACCTTCGAATCTCTGCCGATCGCGGCAAGTAGTAGCGGTACGGCGCGATGATCCAACGAAGTGAGGTCTGCATGTCATTGTCCCTTGAACGATGTAGGAAGCCCGAAGAGCCGGCGGGCGTTGTCGGCGAGTATTGCCCGGCGTTCCGTTGCCGTCAGCGACATCTCTTCCAAGAGTCGAATCCCCGCCCGAATAAAACCAGGCCCTTCCTCGGGATCGAACGGCATGTCGCTCGCGAACAGCATCCGCTCCACGCCGAAGAATTGCCGCGCGGCTTCGAGGGGAATTCGCGAGCCAAACGAAGCCGTATCAGCGTAGAAGCGGCGCAAGCCGGTGATCGGCGGCTCGCGCGTCACCATCGACATCGCTTCGGGAGGATTCCGATGGCCCGCGTAGTCGAGCCCGTGTTCGATCCGACCTTCCATCAACGGAATCAACCCGCCGCAGTGATGGGTGATGATCGTCAAATCGGGCCAGCGGTCGAACAGCCCCGCGCAGACCAGCCGCATCATCGCAACGCTCGTTTCATAGGGCCAACCAAACGCCCACCACAAATCGAGTTTCGACGCCGATTCCGTCACGTAGTCGGCCATCGTCGGCGGCCGGATCGGATGCAGCCAGATCGGCCGGCCAAGCGACGCGAGGTGTTCGATGATCTCCAGGTTCGGGGCCGCGTCGAGCGGCGCACCCAACACGTTCGTATAAAGCTGGAACCCAGTCGCGTGCAGGTTGCGCACCACGCGGTCGGCTTCCTGTTGGGCTCCTTCCGGATGATTCATTGGCAGCGACGCGATAAAGCCCGGAAATCGCTCCGGCTCGTTGGCCACCATCTCGGCCATCGCATCGTTGCCGATCCGTGCCAGCTCGCGAGATTTCTCCGGCCCCGTATGCGCCTCGATCGTGGGCGAAACCAGGCTCAGTATTTGTTGGTAGCCAGGGAACGAATCCATCAGCCGGCGGCGTTCGTCGAGATCGACCGTGACGCGAATCGAGCACGCCCGTTGGTACATCGGCAGCGGCCGCTCGGCAAGCCGCTCCACGCCGCGACAAAACGCGGGCGGAAGGCAGTGGCAGAAAACGTCGAGGATGGTGTCCATAACTGTCAGGTAGTCGGCTTTCTCTCCGAGGCGTGATCTTTTCGTGGCTGGGCTTCGGGCCGCTGCAAATTTCCCTTGAAGGAGGCTGCGGCTGGAAGCCCCAGCCACATGTCCTCACTTCTTCGCCTCGGTCACTCGCCGCAGGATCCACATGTTGCGGCTGCCGTCGGAACCGAAGTGGGTCGGCGGTTGGCGAAGTTCCGGGTTCTTCAAAGCCTCTCCTTTCTCAGCTTCCGGGTAGACGATCATCAGCAGGTCGTCGCCGTGAAAGGTGTACAGGCTCGGCGAGCGCCCCTGGAACTCGATGCCGCTGCGGAATCCGAAGTCGATCCGACCGCGGTCGCCCTGGGCTGCGACCAGCTTCCAGGTCCCGTCCATGCCCGGCTTCGCGTCCGCCTTGTAGGTCCCGCGTTTGTAGAAGTCGGACGAGGTGAACTCGACGTTCCCCTGCGGGCGAGTGCGAGCGCTGTTGGCGTCGTCGAGTTCGCCCAGCACGGCCCAGGTGCTGACGAACCGCTTCGCATCGGCCACGGGGTCGGGCTTCGTGGCCGCGGGCAGCGGGTTTCTCTGGCAGATGAAAATCACGTCCGACGGAGCCGCCCCGCTGTACGTGCCGTTGCGGTTGCCTTTGTACTCGGCGACCTCGACGAGCAGGAGCAGCACGTCGTTGTCCGGAGTAATCCGCCAGCGAGCCGCAAGCTGTGCGTTTTGTTTTGGACACAAGCTGCCGACCACGGTGCTGACTAGCTCGTTGGGGTCGGACGGTTTCTTCGGATCGGTCGATACTGAGGCACGGACGCACTTCGCACTCACCAGCGGCGTATCCGCCTTCTCCGGATTGGGCCAGAGCACGCTGTCGGCCGTAATCGTGATCTTGGAAACGGTGCCTTTATCGACCGTGATGTTCTTGTTGTGCTGGTGCGCGGCGAGCACATACCAGTCGCCTTGCGCCTCTTTGGCGAAGGCCGGTTTGATCTCTTGGGCCGCGGCAAAAGCCGACAGCAGAAGATTAACGTAAAACAGAACGCCGAAAGCAAGACGAATTCGCATGGTTGCTCCCCTGGTAGGACGGGCACTCTTGCCCGTCCAAGGTGTCGAAGGGACGGGCAAGAGTGCCCGTCCTACGGAATTACTTGGCCAACGCATCGACCAATGCCTTGGCTGCTGCGCGCGCGATTTCCTGATCCTGCTCGCCGGTCGCGCCGCCCGACGCCGCCGCGAGTGACAACGGCGGCCCGCGCCGCGGCGTCCTCGATCCAGTTCATGGCGGCGAGCAGCTCATCGGCGGAGGGACGCGGCTTTCCCTCCGGCGGCATCTCCCCTTGCGCAAGCATCCGCCGCGCCATCCGCCACTTCTCGGACACCTTCGGGTCGGTCAAATCAGGAGCCGGCCCATCGAACCGCACGTCCCCTTTAGGTTTCTCGGCCCCGTGGCAGGAGATGCAATGCCGCTTGAGGAATGGAACAACCTTGTCGGCATAGGCCGACTCAAGCGGTTGCTCCGCGAAGGCCGACTCAACGGTCAGCAGCGTCACGCAGAGCAATCCCAGGGTGCGCCATCGTGCCATCACTGTTTATTTCCCTTGGTTGTCACGACTCGCACATCCTCGAACACGACAACTCCGAACTTCCAATTGCCGTAGCGGTTCCAGGCGGTCATGCCGACGGAGACCTTTTACTCCATCTCGATCTCGGCTTCCTTGAGCAACTTCCACGACTGGCCGTCGGGCGAGTAGAGACTGCTGAACTTCTTGCCCTGCCGTTCGACCTTGAGCCACACGGGCAGTTTGACCTGATCAGGGCGCACCACGCGAAAGCCCTCGTTGCTGACTTGGCGGCGCATACGGATCGACGCCGCGATCGGGTGCTCGTTTTCGGGAAGGTCTTTGGAATGCACCGTTTCGAGCATCGCGCACATGTAAAGCCCCAGCGGCTTGTTCTCGTCGCGGAGCATCAAGCCCGCCCCACCCCACTGGTGAAAGCCGTCGAAGCGTGTGAGCTTCGCCGTGATCGAGCCGTCCCCATCAAGCGGTTGATGCACAAAGCCCACGCCATCGGCTTCGTCGGAACGCTTGAAGAACAGCATTCCCGAATCAGCTTGCAAGGTAAACTTGCCGTCGGCGAAGGCCGCCTCCAGCGGCTTTTCCAAGCGACGCTGCTCGCCCTGGCCAAAGTGCGTCAGCGTCCAACCGGGCGTGACTTCACGCGAGACGAACGGATTCGCCGCAGGCTCCGCCGCCCAAGCCTGGCTTGTCATCAGGGCGGCCAGAAGAACCAGTGCTGATGAAACCACAAACGCAATCTCGCATCGTCGCAACGAACACGATGGAAACGCGGTGGCACGGATTGGGATCGTTTCTCTCATGTTACTCATCCTGTCAGCAGTTCATTGACGACGCGCCGACTGTCGCCGAAACCAGCGGCGGAAACGCCGAGGCGTTCAGACATGGTCCGCAGCACATCGCACACGGTGGTTTGTTCGGGCTTCGCGCTCTTGTCGACCTGGCCCTTGAAATCCTTGTGCGGGTTGAACCGCAGGTGGCTGCCATGCTTTAGTCCCAGGCGGCTGCCGCCGGCCAGCAGCATCGGCAGGTTCGACGGATTGTGCGTCCAGCTCATGCCGCCGCCGTATAGCACCATCGTGTTGGCCAGCAGCGAGCCGTCGCCGTCCTGCGTCTCCTCCAAGCGCTGGAGGAACCGCGCCAAGTGGGCGATGAACCACTTGTCGACGCTTTCGAGGAAGGCGTAAGGCTGCGGCTTTTGCTCCTCGGCGTCGAAGTTCGTGGCGTGTGACGCGCTGTGATGCGTCCCCTTGCCGCACTCGGGCCAGTTGCCGAAGAACTCGTGCCCCGAACCGCAGGCCAGAATCGAAACGATCCGCGTTTGGTCGTTGCGAAGCGCCAGGGCCACCAGTTCCAGCATGGTCTTGAAATAGTCCTGCCGCTGCTGCTGCGGGTCGACGTCGAGCGTCAGTTCGTCCGCCGCGATGGGCAGGGGCTGCGATGAAAAGTACCCGCGGTCGGCCTGCAACCGCGATTCCACGTCGCGGACGCTTTGCAGGTAATCGTCGAAGCGACGGCGGTCGTTGCTGCCAAGCTGCCGCGACAGCCCGCGCGCCTGCTCGCCGACCAGATCGAGGATGCTCGACCGGCGCTGGAGCCGCTGCATCACATCGGGCGAACCGACCAACTCGCCGAACAATCGCCGCAGGTTGTTTTCGGCGTTGAACGGCGCTCCCTTGGCGTCGAACGAGGTGGTGACGCTGCCGCCGGGGGCGCTGAGCACTAGGCTGCCGATGCGCGTCCGGCTGCCGATCGCCCCGGCGATGTGCTGGTCGATCGAGATGGTGTTGGGTTCGACCGGGCCGTCCTTGCTCTTGTACTTTTCGTTCCCTGTGAGCCACACGCCGACTTCGTAGTGGCCGCCGCCGGCACCCTTCGCGTGCTCGAGGCCGGAGAAAATCGTCAGTTCCTTGCGGAACGGCGAAAGTGTCGCGAGCGTGCTGCTCAGTTGGTAGTTGGGGCCGAACTCTTTCGGGTGCCAACGCCACATATTCACGCCGCTTGGAACCATGAAAAACACGGCGCGGCCCGGAGGCGAACCAGCGTTCTTCTCCGACGCGGCCGCGACGGTTTCGAGCCAGGGCAACGGCAGGCAAACTCCGGCCGCTTTCAGAAAGGTTCGACGAGTCAACATCGTGTTCGTCCTTTATCCATGTGTAAATGAGTCAGCCAAAACGATCGACTTGATGATCTCACGCACCCGCCAGCCGTTCCGCTGGGCGGATTGCACCAGGCTGCGGATCAGCTCCTCGTCCGACAAGTTGAGCGGGCGACTCAAGGCGTAGCCGGTCAGTCGCCGCACCAACACTTCGCCGAACCGGTAACGCGACGGCTGCTGCTGGTCGCCGACCAGTTGTGCGAATTCGTCGAGGTCGGCGAACGCCCGGCCATCGGGCAGCTTGCCGGAACAGTCGATCGTCGAGTTAGCGGCACGGCGCGAGCCGTCCGGTTCCGCGTCGGTGCCGGACCGGAGGGCTTGCGCCCTGCCGCTACTTCTTTTCCCCAGATAATCGAAATCGGCCCAGGCGAAGCCCAGCGGATCGATCTTGCGGTGGCAGAGAGCACACGTGTTGATCGACGTGTGCAGCGCGATCTGCTCGCGGAGCGAGCGTTGCCCGCGTTTCTTATCCGACTTCGCCTGAACTTCGAGCGGTTCCACGTTGCCCGGCGGCGTGCCGGGATGTTCGCCGAGGAACCGATCGAGCAAATACACGCCGCGGAGGATCGTCGCTTCTTTGTTGCCGCGCGACGCCGCGGCTACGACGCCGGCCATCGTCAGCCAGCCGCCTCGTCGATCTTCGGGGGCGGCCACTGCGCGGAACGCCGGGCCCTCCACGCCGGCCATGCCGTAATAGTGCGCCAGCCGATCATTGACGATCAGATAATCGCTGCCGATCAGTTCGTAGGCCGAACGATTGTTCCGCAGCAGATGCTCGAAGTAGCGCACCGGCTCGCGAGCCAGATCGTGCTTCAGCCGCTGCTCGCGCAGCTCGGCCACCTTGGCATTCGCGAAGCTCTTGAGCGTCAGGTTGAAATCGATCGGGTCATTCTCAACCCGCTCCAAGGCCAGCATCCGCATCACAAAGTCGTCCGCGAACACTTGACTGCGGGCGTCATCGAGCAGCCGATCGACCTGCGCCGTCAGCACCTGGCGATCGTGCAATTGGCCAGCGGTCGCCAGGTCTAACAGTTCGAGGTCCGGTCCGCTGCCCCAGAGAAAAATGGATAAGCGGTTGGCCAGTTCCACGCCTGACAGCGGCGAGGGTTTTTCCGTTTTCCGCTCGACGAGGTACAGGGCATGGGGAGAAACGAGCACGGCCGCGAGTGGTTCCCGCAGTGCGCCATCGCGACTCTGGCCGTCCGCACGCCGCTGCCGGTACAGGTCGACAAAGGGAGCGATCTCCTCGATGGCGACAGGCCGGCGCCACGCCCGGGCCGCGACGTCTTGCAGAATCGCGGCCGCTCGCTCGCGATCGTCGTTGAGTTTGTCACCGGCCACCGTCAACGCCGTATGACACCGCGGCGGCCATTCCCCTGCCCCTGGCCCGAACGCCTCGACCGAATCGATGACGATCTTCGATTCCTGGTAGGGCCATTCCACGGGCTTGCCCTTCGGCCCCGTCGGCTTCTCGCGATCCGCGAGCGGCGTGGCGTCGTTGCTGATTCGGACGCCAATCATCTTCGAGCGTTCGAACAGAACATACGGAAAGTCGACGAGATCCAGCGGAATCTCGACGTCGTAATCCCGAAGCTGCTCCGCCGAATTCTCAATCGGAATCTCGACGAGCTGACGGTTGTAAAGCTGATTGATCACATTGTTGTGGAACGCGACTCTCAGGACGGGAACGCCTTCTCCCTTCGGAACGTTTGAGCCGGCCCGAATCCGCAAACGCAACACGCCTTTCGGCTCGACGTAGGGCAATTCCAGATACCACGAGCCGGCGCCCATTTTGTCGCGACCCAGATAGCCATCGGTGCGATAGATCGGCGGCAGCGTTGTCGAGCCGTCAGGATTCCGCTCCGCAACGCCGATGGAGACTTTCGCCGCCCGCTTGATCTCTTTCTCATTCGCGGGCACGGCGCCGCCCAAGCCCTGTTCCCCTTGCTTCATTCCGGCGACGTTCGCCTTTCCCAGGCCGCGAGCGTCGAAGCGATAGCTCCACGGCTCCGGCCGCGGCTCATCCGCCAGCACCGCTTTCACAAGCCGTTCCACCAGGTCGATGCTGGCCTTCAGGTGCAGGCTTTGAAAGGTCAACCGGTCGCCATCGTTCAGCGGCAATTCCGACTGGGGATCGGTCGGCAGCTTTTCCTGCAGATTCAGCGGCACATTCGGATAACGCAGGCCGAGCACGTCTTCCAACAGCCGCGCATATTCGACTCGCGTCAGCCGCCGCATGGTCATCCGACCGGAACCGCCGCGCTCGGCAATCACGGCCCGCTCGACCTCGCGACGAATCCAGGAGGTCAGCGCGTCGAGATCATCGGTCGAGAGCCGCGGCTTTTCCGCCGGCGGCATTTCACCGCGGACAAGCATGGCATAAGCCTTTTCCCACGTGGCCCGCACCTTGGCATCGGCCAGATCGGTCGCCGATTGATCGAGCCGCACTCCGCCCTCCGGCTCTTCGCCGCCGTGACATCCGGCGCAGTGCCTAGTCAGCAGCGGCCGCACCGTGGTTTCAAACGGCCTGGAATCGTTGGCCGACAAAGCACTCGCGCAGGTCGCTAACGCGACGAGCGTCAAGCCAAGCCGTAGCACAAGCGGATTCGTCATGGTTTCTCCCTCGTTCGTAGTCCCGGCTTTGGCCGGCAGCTTCGCCAGAATTCACGAAAACCGCCTGAAGGCGGGACTACGAACACTACCCAAGCAACTCTTCCAGCGGGCCGTGCTGGTTGATATCCTTCAGCCCCGGATCGGCCATGCCGAAGCTGTCGCGCGACGAGCCGGCAAAGTTTGGACTTCGCGGTCATCAATAACATTGACCCCAACGACCGAAAACTTAGCAGCGATTATTTCGAATACCGGCCAGTCGTTACGGCACGGCGCGAGCCGTGCCGCTACTTCTTTAACTCAATTCCGAAATCCCTTGATCCAGGCCGTTGAAGGTCGGATTGGGGATTCCACCACACTTCAACATCTCGACGAACAAGCGGCTGAGGGTTGTCTTCTCGTCGGGGAAGAGCAGGTGTTGGCCCTGCTTGACGCCGAGCTTGCGACCGCCGACGAGCAGAATCGGCAGATTCCGCACGGAATGGGAGTCGAACGTGCTCTTGAAGGGGAAGCCCTGCGCCCAGCCCGTGCCGTTGTTCATGTGGCTGCCGAACAGGATGCATGTGTAGTCGAGCAGCGTGCCGTCCCCCACCGGCGTCGCCTGCATCGAGGCGACGAAATCCGCAAACATCTTGACGGCTTTCAGATCGCGGGCCGCGACCTTGTCGAGGCTGGACTGCTGTCCCCTGTGATGGGTGTCCCCATGCGCGCTTCCCAGCCCGGACGTAAACATCAAGGTGCCGACCCGAGACCGCTCCGTGAGCAGTGCCATCCGCATGAGCTCATACATGGGAGGCTGGCGGCCCTGCTTTTCGGCCGCCGCGAACGCGGCCTTGTCAACGTCGGGCGGCGCCTTCTGCAACCACGCACGGTCCCGGGCGATCTGGCGTTCCATTTCCCGAACAGCGTCCAGATATGCGTCAACCTGGCGGGCATCTTCCGTTGAAATCGACTTCCGCAGCGCTACAGTCTGTGCCTCCAGACCATCGAGAATGCTCTCATTACGACTGATCCGCGTCTCGGCCTCGCGAATGGCCGCGCCCGTCGGGGCGACAAACAGCTTTTGAAATAGGGCGCTGGCGTCGCTGATCGACGGGATCGGCCTGCCCTTGCGATCGTAGGAAAGGGTCGACGACCACTTAACCGTGCCAGTCCCACCCGGACCGAGCACCAGGGAAGGAAACTGCACGTCTTTCCCAAGATGCTCGGCTGCGACTTGGTCGACCGACACGGTGTTGCTCGCCGCCTTGCCACCCGTCAGAAACGTGTCGGCTGCGAGATGCCCGTTGTCGTCGTAGGTCTGCCGCAGCCCCGACAGGACGGTCATGTGGTCGCGAAAGGGCTCCAGCGGACGCAGGGTCTCTGTGATCTCCCACTCGCGACCGAGTTTCGTCGGATACCAGCGTACGTTGTCCACGCCGTTGCCGATCTCGTCGATGAACAGCAGCCGCGGCTGCGGCACATTGGCCTTTGCCGTTTGGTCATTGGCGAGCAGACGGGGCAGCATCGCCTCGAGCAAGGGCAGACCGAGCAGGGCACACGTGCCTCGCAGGCAGGTTCGACGATTGATGTGACTTCTCATGGCGTTGGCTCACTTTCCTGAAAATGATGATTTCTTCCAAATTCTGCGGTAGGACGGCGGTAGGACGGGGTCTCCAGGCCCGTCCTACCTCAGCGCTCCCGCGGGAAATTGACGATTTCGACCCAGTTCGGGCCCATGACCTCATAACGGTGCTTCATTGTCGTTTGGCCGGTCTTTTGATCGATGGCATGAACGACGACGCTGCCACCGGTGCCTCCGGCCACCAGAAATCGCCCGCTGGGGTCGATGGCGAAATCACGTGGCCCGCGTGCCGTCGGAACCTGTCCCAAGGCTGTGAGTTCGCCCGACGCCTGGTCGATCGAGAACCCGGCGACGGAGTCATGCTCCCGGGTGGACGCATAGACAAAACGGCCGTCCGGCGTGACGTGAATGTCCGCGCCACTGCCTTTCAGTACGCCTTCGGGAACGGTCGACAAGGTTTGAATGGAGCGAAGCCCGCCGGTGTCGGGATCGACCTGATGGAACGTCAGCGACCGACTGGACTCGTTGACGACGTACAGCCAGTCCTTTTCGGGGTGAAACCAAAGGTGCCGCGGCCGGGAGTCCTTGGGAGCCTTGTGCCGGGCCACCGCCTGGGCCGCCAGCCCCTTGCCGTTCTCGTTCCACGCATACTGCCAGATATCGCCGGCGCAGGGAACATAGACGAACCTGTCGTGCCGGTCGCTGAGAATGGCGTGCGGTCGGAGGCCGGAATCGAGCACCTGCAATTGATCGAGCTGCGGACGCCCCTGGCTGTCAAGAGGACACACGATGACCTGTTTCTGATGGTACATTGCGGCCAACAGATATCGGCCGCGGCGATCAAGCGCGAGGTATTCCGGGCGTCCCGGCAATTGGACTTCCGCCAACGATTTCAAGCTCCCGGAGCCTGCATCGATGTCATAGGCATGAATTTTGTCGGGATAGCTGACCGCGTAGAACCGTCGCTTCTGGGCGTCCACGGCCAGGGGACCGGGGCTTTCCAGCGGCTGCTCGACGACCGGCGTCAGAGCACCATCGTCGGAAGTCAGGCGACAGACACTGATGCCCTGTATTTTGCCCCGCGAGAAATTGCTCCGCGAGAAATACGCGAACGTCACACCGTCCCCCTGGACGGCAGGCTCAGTCCCCATGGCACGGCCGGGCACGCACTGCAGGGCGATGGCTAGCGCGAGGCCAACCCACACCGCGTTGGCCCGACCACAAAAAATGATTCCTCTCACCTCGCGACCTCCTGGCTCCCGTCAGTAGTTTCTAAAGCTGTCGCTGAGCACGATCAGCTCGATGATTTCCCGCAACCGATAGTCGTTCTTCGCCGCCGTGGCGACGATCTGGTCGATGACCGCCTGGTCCTGATGACGAAGACTGCGGCCCAGCCCGTAAACCATCAACTTGCTCACCAGACAACGCGCGAACACATCGTCCTTGGTCAGAAGCAACGCGCGCAGCTCCCGTGGACCGTCGACCGGCACGCCCATGACAACGCCCTTCGTATCGATCGGACGCCCCTTCCGCTGAACCTTCTTCGTTTTTTGAGCCGTTGCTGCCGAACCAACGACCGCGCTCAGCGATGACTCTTCGACGACGAGTGGCTTCATGCCATCCGTTTCGGTCGTGCGCCACTGCCCGATCGCACCGTAGTTTTCCAAGGCGAACCCGAGGGGATCGATCTTCTCATGACAGGCGTTGCAGGTCGCGCGGCGGCGATGAATCTCGAGTTGCTCGCGGACGCTTTTCTGGTCCAGGTCCGCCACGGCATTCGCGATCTCTCCCACGTTCTCCGGCGGCGGCGGCGGATCGTCGAGGATGTTTTCCAGGATGAACATGCCCCGGCTGACGATCGAAGTGCGGATACTTCCCGAGGTCAACTTGAGGATGCTGGCCTGCCCGAGCAACCCCCCTCGCACGCCGAAATTCGGGACATACTGTCCGGCGACCGGCATCCTGCGCCAGGACGAAAACGGCCTCCTGGTTTCCTTGCCGGTGAACTTGGTTTTGTAGAACTCTGCCAGCCGACCATTGATCATCACCCAATCGCTGTCGAGAAACAACCTGATGCTGCCATCGGTTCGCAGAACCTCGTGAAAAAAGCGGAGCGATTCATGAACCATCGCCCGCCTGAGAGACTCGTCGTAGTTGTATAGATCCTGGTCGGGCTCGTTCAGGCCGATGTTGTATAAGTGCAGCCACTGAGATGCGAAATTGGCACTCAACTCGGAGGCGTAAGGGTGATCGAGAAGCCGCTTGACTTGCCGCTGGAGGACGGCGGATTCGCCCAACTCGCCTCGATCCGCCGCGGCGCTCAATTCGGAGTCTGGCGTCGAAGACCAGAGGAACAGACTCAGACGGGTCGCCAGTTCGTGGGGCGACAGGGGCGTCCCCGGCTTCCGGGCGGTGGCGGCATTCGAGACGAACAAGTGCCTGGGGGAGAGATAGGCGGCGCAGATCGCGGACCGCAGCGAGCCGCGGAAGTCGCTCGTTCGCGTGAAGTTGCGATCGAAGACGCCCAACAGCAAGTCGAGATCACCTGGCGCGATTGGCCCGCGATACAGGCGGGGAAGGAGCCTCGTCAGACAGGCCCTGGCCGTCGCACGGGCATCCAATCCATCGGCGGGACGAGTCGGAATCAACGCCGACGGCTGATCGACCAGCGAATAAGGGCCTTCGACTTCCAGGTAGTCCACGTCCACGAAGTACGGGTAGTGGGCCTCGACTTCCTCGCGCGGCGGCACGACCGCCGGCTTGCCGTTCCTCGCCGGCAACTCCAGCGGGGGCTGTCGCGTTTTGGGTTTGGCGGCACTCTCGAAACGGAAATCGAACGTGAAACCGGCTTTCGCCGCGGCATAGGCGGCATCCCCGGCCGAACGAAAATCGTCGAACTCGAGAATGGTCCATTCGCCAGGCTTCAGCACGATTGACCGATCAGGACCATCGAAACAAAGCCGCGGAGCATCTTCATCCCATTCGAACGAACGGTCGTCATCAAGATCCCGCGCGTCATAACGACCGACGAAAAAATGACTGCGGTTGAAATACCGGGCGCGCACGAGTTCCGGCTCCACCCCGTCGTTGAATCGCAACCGGCAACGCATCCGCACCTTGTATCGCCCCGTAGCACCGACCATCACCGGCGCATTTCCCATCACCTTGCCGATGCGATCTGCGATCGTCAAGCTGTCCTCGTTGATGAGCGGCAGCCCTCCACGTCGCTCCAGCTCCAGCCGATCGCGCTTGTCTTTTTCCATGACCTTTGGAAAGAACGAACGCACGGCCGCCGCGACCTCCGCCGGTGTTCGCCGCGGCGGTTCCGCGCGGCTTTCGAGCTGCCACGTCAGGTCGAACGCCGCCACAGAATGATCCGCTTGCGGCGACTCATGCAGGAAGACACGTTCGCCAAGCCCCTCGTAGAACGACTGCTCGCTTTCGGCATAGCGGCGGCCGAACTTGACGCGCCAACGCTGCGGCGAATAGTCGTCCGTGATCAGTGCGAGATGGCGGTCGACGAATTGCTGATATTGCTCGAGCAACAGCGCCGACTGGCCGAGCCCGGCGCCGACGGTGTCGAAGCCATCGATTCGTCCTTCGTCGGGCAGCAATTCGACAAAAGGAGGCAGGTTGTAGAGAGTGCGATCAACGCCCAGCGTGTCCAGCAGATCGTTTTGGAGTTCTTCGCGATTCAATCGCCGGGCAAAGGCCCCCGCGAACCGGGTTCCTCGATCGTCGATCACCTTGTCGAGCCATGTCTTGAGTTCCGCGAGAACGTGGCGGCGTTCATCCGCCGACGGCTGCGCTGCCTCCTTGGGCGGCATCTTGCCCTTGGAAAGCTGACGATAGATGGCCTCGTACATCCGCGTCTCACTCGAGCCAGCGTTCTGATTCGCTGGATTCAAAAGCGATTCGATGCGAAAACCTCCTTCCGCAGCATCACCCGCGTGACACTCGCCGCAGTGCTTGCGGAGAAACAGCGGCACGTCCTTGGGCAAAGGTTCCGCCGCCGCCATCGCGTTCGCCCACCACAGAGCTATGAACGCGACGATCATCAGACGATTTTTCCAACTCTTCATCAGGGCTTCTCGTTTGGGGCAAACGCGACTCATCGACTCGCTTAACCAAGCAACTCTTCCAGCAGGCCGTGCTGGTTGAAGTCTTTCAGTCCCGGATCGGCCATGCCGAAGCCGTCGCGCGACGAGCCGGCCAGGTGCAACAGCATCACATCTCGTCTTGGTCACTGAAATGTCCTTCATTGGACTCTGTTTCGGATTTGAATATTGTCGCGTGGTGCCACAACCTACTAATTCCCTCGCCCCGCCATTCCTGCCCAGAATTTCGCTTCATACATCTGCGCCGCCCAGAAAATCGCCCGGGCGATGAGGAGCAGAGAGCGAAGAGCAGTTTGCATTTCAGGAGTTTGTCTCCTGACCTGCGCCAGGTTCGCCGCGGCGCAATCGGACCAGCCGCTGAAGGTCGCCATCCTGACGCCCGCGTTCGGCATCCGCGACAGCGCCGTTCTGGTCGAGATCCTTGAGGTTGGGGTCGGGCGTTCCGAAGGGTGGTCTCGTACGCGCGGGTATCAAGTAACACGGGGCGACTCTGACGAGTCAAATGTCAAATAAGCAGTTCGTCCAGCACCCGGACGCTTTCGCCGAAACCTTCAGCCGGAACGCCGCAAACCTCGCTGATCGTCCGCAGCAGGTCGCTGGCGTTTGATTTGGGCAGATGCTTACCATGGGGATCTCGGTCGTTGTAACCAATATGTCCCTGGTGTTTGATGCCCAGCGCCGAACCGCCCGCGATCAACAGCGGCAACTGATCGGGCATGTGGTTCCCCCACGACATGCCGCTGCCGAACATCACCACGGTGTGATCGAGCAACGTGGCCCCGTCGTGGTCGATGCCGGCCAAGCGGTCGAGGAAGCGGGCCAACTTGCTCACCCAATAGCGGTCGATGTTCGCCAGGTATTCGGCGGGGATCGGGGTATCGGCTTCGTTCTTCTGACTGAGGTTATGGCCGCTCCCATGCCAGCCCTGGGCTACCTTCATGCCTTTGGGGAACAACTCGGGATAATGATCGAAGGCCGAAACCCGCTGACTGAACGGGCTTTCGATCGTGATGACCCGCGTGCGGTCGCTTTGCAGCGCCAGTGCCGCCAGGTCGTAGAGCGTATCGACGTAGGCTTCGCGGCCAAGGTTGTCGAGTTTGTTGGCGTTCAGCGACAGCCCAGGCGCCGTGGTGGTGAACTCCTGCGCCTCCTCCTGGTAGTACTTCCGATCGCGAACCAACTGGGCATCGACGCTGGCGATGGCGTCGGCATATTGCGACAGCCGCCGCGCGTCTTCCCGCCCCAGGTTTTGCGACAATCGTTGCATGTCGCCAGCGACCACGTTCAAGATGCTCTGATGACGCTTGCCCCGGGCCAAGACCTCCGCCGAGCCGAACAGTTTCTCGTAGATGAGCGGTAGGTCGCACAAGCCGTACATTGCCGTGCCGCGGGCGTCCCATGAGATCGTGTCCGGCCCGCCGGCCATGGAGAGAACCAGCGACGGGATGCTGGTTTCGCGGCCGCAAGCCGCCGCGATGTGCTGGTCGATCGAGATCGTGTTGCCCGTCAGCGGCAGCTTGCCACCGCTATAGTTCGGATTGCCGGTGAGGAACAACCCCGATTCGCCGTGGCCGCCGGCGTTCTTATGCCGCAGGCCGGAAAACACCGTCACCTGGTCGGCCCGATGTTGCAGCGGCGCTAGGGTTGGGCCCAGATCGACACCCGGTCCAAATTCTTTAGGAAACCAGCGCCACATGTTCACTCCGAAGGGAATGTGGATGAAGACGCAGCGGGCCGCCTTGACATTCGTGCCCCCTTGTCGCTCACCGCCGAATGCCGGTTGGAGCAATTCCAGCCAGGGGAGTGCAAGGCCAGCGCCGGTAAGTTGGAGAAATTCCCTTTTGTTAAGCATCGTTAGTCTCCTTGGTGTTGGAATTCGTCGGCGAGGATCGCCGTCAGCAGGTCGGCTAAGCGTGGATTGCCGTCGCCCAGCAGATGGTCGATTCGTTCGCTGTCCAAGAGGGTCAACTCTCGGCCCCAGGCGTAACTTGCCAGCGCCCGGACGAAAGCCCGCGGAAAAGAACTGTTCCTCTCGGGATGCTCCAGGAGCACACGGCACATTGAATCGAGGTCAGTGAATGTACGGCCATCGGGTAACTGCCCCGACGCATCGACCGGTCTCGGGCCGTTGTCGCGGGCCAGCAGCAACTTGCCGTGATGATCAAACTGCTCCCAGACAAAGCCCAATGGATCGATCTTCTGGTGGCAAACGGCACAGGTCCGCTCGACGTGAATTTGCAGCTTTTCACGCACCGACTTCTTGCGAAAGTTTTGATTGACATTCAACGCTTGCAGCGTGGAAACGTTGGCGGGCGGCGTGCCCACCTCGACGCCTAATAGTCGGGTGAGCAGATAGGCGCCGCGGTAAATCTGCGATTCCTTCTCCTCACGCGAGGCCACGAGGATCGGGCCCGACATGCTTAAAAGGCCGTGCCGTCGAGTAGCAGGCAATTCAACGACGCGCTGCCAGCCATCGGTGATCGGCGCATTGACCCCGTAGAACTCGGCAAGCGTCTTGTTGAGCATTAGTGAGTCCGGCGCAATCAAGTGGCTCACATGGCGATTGCGGCGTATGGCATCCAACAGAAAGCGCCCCGGCTCGTCCATGAAGGCCTGCTGCAGGGCAAGGTTCCGCGGATATGCGCTGGCATCAACCTGTGACGACTGCGCCCACTGACCCTCGATGCCTGCGATGTCGTCCACCCCCAACCACTGCCGACAGAATTCTTCGGCAAACCAAGTAAAACGGTGATCAGCCATCATGCGGGCGATCTCGCCTTGCAGCGTACTGGGTTCGGACAGCTTGCCGGAAGCGGCTAAGGCTCGCAGCCTTTCGTCAGGCACGCTGCCCCAGAGCGTGATCGCCAGACGCCGGCTGAAATCAATCATCCGCTGCTGCTTTTCGCCGCGCCGATCGGGCAAGTACAGACAATCCGGGGCGACCAGAATCCCGGCCAGCGCCTGCCGCAGGGCGGCCGGTTTGCCAAGCGATTCGGCTTCCGCGGCATACAGGTCCAAGTACGGCTTCAACTCTTCATCCCGGACCGGTCGCCCCCAGGCCCGCTCCGCGAGGACCCGTATCTGCTCAGGGCGACCGTCGCCAATCACGCGACGCGCTCGGCTGTGCTCGTCCGGTTCGCGGTGGTTGACGGTCAGCGAGATCCGCTCAACCACCACCCGGGGCCCGTCCTCGATGTCGTTCGGGTAATAGCACCAGCCGGCGGTCCCTTTTGGCGGTCGAGCGGACTCGGGCCTCCATCTTCCTTCAGCCCCCAGCCGCTTTCGCTCGCCACTTGGAGTGAACAGGGGAACCCGCGCCGGCACCGCTAGGTTGCGCAACATCAGCCACAGACCAGGATGCGGGCTTTTGTGAATCGAGCCGAAGTCGATCGAAGTGAGTTCCAGCGGAATCTCGACCGTCAGATCCGTCGCCTCCCGCGGCACGGTCAGCCGGGCCAGTGGCCAGATCTTGTGGTAGGGCAACTGCCCTCCGCTTCCCTCGAGCTTCAAGTTGTTGTTGATGCGGCAGAAGCCGTCGAGCCAGAGCGTCGGCAGCGCGGTTTCTCCCGCAGGCAGCTCGGCCCGGGCACGGATGACCAAGCGCACGGTACCTTCGCTAATGGGCTGCGGATAACGCAGGATGATATGGTCGAAGCCGTTCAGACCCGGACGAGTGCGGTAGACCGGGTTGAGCACCATCCCGTTGCCGTCCTCGTGCGGCCAGCAGCCGGCGTGGACTTCCAGCAAGGCTTCGGGATTGTCCGGCTTCTCGCCATGTGCCGGGAAACGCAGTGCGGGTGGCCGGTCTACTCCTCCAGCTTGCCGATAAAATTTGTCGGCCTGTAAGGGATTGCCGGCGATCGCCTGAGGTTCGATCGTCCAGCTGATGGGCTCGGGACGGTCGGGGTCGGGGAGCACCAGCTTGAGCATCCGCTCGGCCAGGTCCAGCGAACGGTTCACGTGCTCCTCCTGCATCAACAACCGGTCACCACGGTTGATGAAATGTTCGCTCCGCGGATCCTGCGCCAGGAACCGCAGAAAGTCGGGACGATGATTCGCATAGTTCAGATCCAGGACATCCGTCCATACCCGCACCTGCTCGCGCGATGTGAGCCGCCGCAATCCGTTGCCCCCGCCGCCGTCGCGCCGGGCAAGCGCTTCAGCGATTGCCGTCTGCTCGCGAATCCAGTCGAGCACCGGAATCATTTCCTCACTGCTGGGCGCCGGCTCGTCCTTCGGTGGCATCTGCCCGGAGGCGACCATCACCCAGACCCGCTCCCAAGTCTTGCGCGTTGCGGCGTCCATGAGGTCCGGCGCTTTGCCGTCAAAACGCAGCTCAGCTTCCTGCCTTTTGTCGCCGTGACAGTGAGTGCAATAGCGCTGCAAGAACGGGGCAACGTGCCGCGCGAAATCCGTGGGGCGATTGATTTCCTCGGCCCATAAGGGCAAAGCCGATGCGAACAACGCGGAACAGAACAGCAGGCAGTACAGTATCTTGGATATCATTGGTGACGGCTATTTCTTTGCTGGCTCAGCGGAAACTAGGGACGGATTCGCCAGCGCGGCGAGCATCACTCCGAGTCGCAGCGCAAGGGGAATCATCATTGTCTTGGTCATTGGAAAGTCGGTCTTTGGATTTGTTTCGTAATTCGTGCTTCCTCGTCACCCGGTAATCTCTTCCACCGGCTTTCCGCCCGGCGCGGCGGCGCGGACGGGGCGGTTGCCGGCGTGCAGTTCGAGGTTGGGGTCGATGCCCAGGAGTTTCAGAACCGTGGCCATGAAGTCCGGGCCGGAGACTGGGCGGTCGGTGACTTCCGCCGCGTGCTCGTCGGTCTTGCCGACGACCGCGCCGCCCGGCACGCCGCCACCGAAGAAGACGGTGGACCAGGCTTTGTCGTAGTGGTTCCGAGCGCCGCTGGCGTGGTGCGTCTTGGGCGTGCGACCGAACTCGCCCATCCAGACGATCAGCGTATCGTCGAGCAACCCACGGTCCTTCAGGTCGGTGATCAAAGCGTGCATCGCCTGGTCGCTGGTCGGCAAACATTCGTTGCGGACCATGTCGGCGCGGCGCTGCTCGTGCGTATCCCAGTCCCCCAAATAGACCTCGATGAACGGCACACCCGCTTCCACCAGTCGCCGCGCAAGCAGGCAGCCTTGGCCGAAATAATGCTTGCCGTAGCGGTCATGTGCTTCGGCGGGCTCCTGGTTCAGGTCGAACACTTTGCCCTTGGGCGATCGCATCAGCTCGACCGTGCCCTGATAGGCAGAACGCTGCGCAGCCACGGCGGGGATCGGTGTCGCGCGTTGGAAGCCAGCCGCCAAGGTCAAGCGGGCAACGAATTCTGAGTCATCGACCGGGGGCACGGAATTCTCCAGCCCCTTCGTCAGGTCTCGCAGGATGAGTCCGCTGTGACGTGGCCCCAAGTAGCCGCCTCCGGCGATGTACGGAAATCCGCCTCCTTCCATCGTCTTGCCGGTGACAATGAAATTCGGCAGCCCGGTTCCTTGGGGCCGCAGCGACGAGACGATCGAACCGAACGACGGGTAGCTCAATCCCGCAAAATTCGGCCGGTAGCTGGTGTGCATGTAGATGCGAGCTCGCCGATGCTCGGCGGCTTCGGTAGTGCTCATGCCGCGAATCACGCAGGCGTGCTGCATGAGCTGCGAAACTTTGGCGTAGCCCTCGGCAATTTGCAGCCCGGGCACCGAGGTCGCGATCGTCTTAAACGTGCCGCGATATTCGGCCGGCGCGTCGGGCTTGGGATCGAACGTGTCGGTCTGCGACGGCCCGCCGTCCATCCAGAGCAGGATGCAAGACTTGTGCTTCTTCGCCGGCGTTTCCGCCGCGTGTGCCGCCAGGGAGCCGAGCCAGCCGGAACAGGAGACAGCCGACACACCCGCTGCGGCAAGACGCAGAGTTTCACGACGTGTTAGCGGTTGACGGGGATGCATGGCAACGAATCCTTGAGTGTGATGTACGGTCTCTACGGAATCACGGCGAATTCCGGCGAATTGACGAGCGCCCACCAGACCGCCTGGTAGGCATCCATCGTGCCGTTTCTTTCGATGACGAACGGCCGGACGGTTTGGAGCTCGTCTTCCGTGGGACGACGGCTGAGTACGGCCACGTACAGCCGAGTAACGATCTCGTCCGGCTCTCCTTTCTCGCGCACGACCTGCTCGATCAACCGGTTCGGCTTGTGCATCGCCGCGTCGTTCAGCAGCGTCAGCACTTGAGGAATGCCTTGCGTGTAGTCGCTCGGTGCGCCGTCCATTTCGTCGGTGTCGAACAGCTTCAAGAAACCGCTGCGGCCCCCCAATGTCGTCCCTGAGGCTCCGCTGATCGCCCCCTTGTCGGGATCGCCGCCAGAGGACAGCACCAGGCACTCCCAAAACGCTTCCGGCGCGACGACTTTACAGGTCGCGTGGCTGTACAAGGCCTTGTCGGGTTCGTTCTCGGCGAGCGCAACATGCGACCGCTGGTACGCGCGGCTGAGCAGCATGCCGCGGAGCAGGTGCTTGATGTCGAACTTCGAGGCCGCCAGCTCACCCGCCAGCGAGTCAAGCAATTCCGGATGCGTCGGCGGGTTTTCCGGGTCGAGCGAATCGACGGGCTCGACCAACCCGCGGCCGAAGACCTGATGCCACAGGCGATTGACCGTGGCTCGCGCAAACTGGGCATTCTTCGGCGACGTGAGCCACTGGGCCAGCAGCTGACGCGTCGGCGACTTCGGGTCGAGTTGCGCGGTTTCGCCGCCTAGATACTTCGCGGCGACAACCCCGCCGGCTGCCGGCCCTGCATCAACGGGAATCACGACCGCGCCGCCGTCCTTTCGCTCCAGCGGTTCCAGCCCGAACCGCGTCTTCCGCGGTCCTTCTACCGTGTCGTAGATGCCCTTGCGATTCTCGCCCTTCTTGGGATTGTGCTCCACTTTCGCCGTGCGGCTGAAAAACGCGGCCAGTCCCCAGAACTCGTCTTGCGTCCACGAGGCGAACGGATGGTCGTGGCACTCGGCACATTGAAGCTGAATGCCAAGAAAGCGCCGCGAGACCGAAGCCGCCAGCTTGCCGGCCCGCGGCTGCCCGTCGTCCATGCACTGCCGGATGAACGCGATGGGCGGGTCTTCTCCTTCGGCCGCGATCATCGCGCGGACCAGTTCATCCCAGGGCCGGTTCTTGTTGAACTCCTCCGCCAACCATTTGTAGAAGTTGCCGGTGTATTGGCCCTTGAGATCCTCCCCAGCGCCAATTGGCACGGCCACACGATCGCGCCACAGCCGCGCCCAGTATTGACCGTACTCTGGCCGGGCAAGCAACTCGTCGATCAGATTCGCACGTTTGTCCGGCGATGCGTTTCCCAGAAACGCCATCGCTTCGGCCCGCGTCGGAATCCGCCCGATCAGATCGAGCCACACGCGGCGCTGAAATTCGCCGTCATCCGCCTGCGGCGACGCGGGGATCGCCGCTTCGGCCAAGCGCCGGTCGATCGCGTCGTCGATCAGCTTCGCGATCTCTTCGGCTGTCCGCGGCTTATCAGAGGCGACCAGCTCACTCGACCGCTGCACCGCCTTGGCCCCCTCGGCGATCCAGCGGCGGATAACTTCTTTGTGCTCGGCTGAGACCTTGATCGGATTCTTCGGCATCTCATCCGCCGCGATCTTCTTCCACAAGAGGCTCGCGTCCGGATCGCCCGGCGCCACGGCCTTGCCGCTTTCGCCGCCGGTCATGGCGGCTGTGATCGAACGCAAGTCCAGCTCGGCCTTGCGATGCAACCCGCCGTGACACTGCAGGCAATGCGAATTGAGAATCGGCAGCACATCACGCTCGAAGGTCACCGGCTCGGCGGCGCTGGCCGCGCTGAGCAACCCGAGCAGCAGCGCCGTCTTCAAAGAAATCCGAAATCCAAACGTCGAAGTCCGAAACAAATCCAGAATTCGAAATGCAAATGTTGGAAATGGCCGCGTGCTGGGTGTTTTCGTTTGGGGCATTGAAATTTCGATCCTTTGAATTTGTTTCGTGCTGCGGATTTCGGATCTCTTGCTTGACAGCACTTCATGGCCGCGCCAGCAAGGGATTTCCTCACTGACGCGGCGGGCTCCGGTTCGTCGGTTAACCAAGCAGCTCTTCCAGCGGGCCGTGCTGGTTGAAATCTTTCAGGCCCGGATCGGCCATGCCGAAGCTGTCGCGCGACGAGCCGGCCAGGTGCAATAGCGTCACGTACATGTTGGCGATCGTGCGGTGGCCAGGCTGGCCGTAGCCGGGATAGTCAACGTAGCGGCCCGTCTTGAGCTGGCCGCCGATGTTGCCGATCACCACCATCGGCCATTCCCAGCAGCGGCTGTGATGCGCTTCGGCGCCGTCGCTGAGGTAGACGATGACCGTGTTGTCGAGCATCGTGCCGTCCCCTTCTTTCACCGCGTCGAGCTTCTTGCACAGCCCGGCGATCAGGTCGAAGTGGTAGCGGCGGATGTAGTCGTACGTTTGCAGGTAGTCCATGTTGTTCTGGCCGCCGCCGTGGCCCGTATGGTGCTTGCCCTGCTTCAGCCCCAGGCCCGTGAAGCAGATGTCGAAATCCTGTTCGCCCGCGGCCGAGGAAATCGTCAGCACATTGGTCAACCCGCAGATCAGCGTCGCCGCGGCGATGTCGAACTGGGCGTCGAGCCGGTCGGTTTCGACGGCGCTGGTGTACTTGTCCGAGGGGACCGGGCCTTTCTCGCGCAGCGTGTACTGGATTTCATTCAGCCGGCTCTGACGGTCGCGGAGTGACTCGAACGTTTCCAGGTACGCGCCGAACTGTTCGCGTTCCGGCCCGGCCAGGCTGGCTTCGGCCGCCTTGATATCGTCCTTGAGAAAGTCGAGCACGTTGTTCTTGGCGACGAACTCTTGCCGGGCCGACCCTTCCGCCACGCTGCCGAACAAGGTGTTGTAGGCTTGCTGCGGTTGGCAGACGATCGGCATCTTCTTGCCCTTGCCCCAAGCGGAAATGCTGTAGACGACGTTGTTCTCCATGCGCTTCGAGATGCCCAGGCCGACGTGCGGGAAGATGCCCGGCAGTGTCCTGGCCAGCGCGGCGTCGATCGTTTCATGAACTTCCGCCGTACCCTTGCGACCGCCGGGGACCGCGCCGAGCGCCCCGAAATCGTTAGAGTGCCCGCCGCCGCAGATCTGGCCCGACAGGCCGTTGACGATCGTCAGTTTGTTCTTCCACTCGCTGACCGGCTGCAGCGAGAAAGCCAGGTCCTTATCGGCTAGCGGGACATCGATGAACTCAGCCGGGCCGTTGAGTGCGCTTTGCGGACGCTCCTTGCGCTCGATGCCCGCGGGCGGCATCTGTTGGGGCTTCACGCCGTTGCTCTCGACGACGAACACAAACCGCTTGGCCGAGATCGGCTGTCCGGCGGCGTGGGCCTTTAATTGCGTCAAGATCGGGTGCAGGAATGTGGCGCCCGCGGACAGGCCGAGAGTTTTCAGGGCATCGCGGCGATTAAAAAACATGGCCAAATCTCCATCTAAAGGGTTGGGATCGTGGAATTCGATATCTGTGAAATCAAAAGGGATTTAGGAATTAGCCTTCTTCGATGCGGCTTTGGGCACCGCGTTCGGTTCCGGGGAAGCAGGGACCCGGTACAAAAACGATTCGCTGGTCAGCAGCGCGGAGAGGAGCTCCTTCATACTGCCGCCGCTCTCCTGATATGCCTTATGCGCCGCTTGCAGACTGGCCGCATCGCCGGGCGATTCGTTACGCCCCAGCCAGTAACGAAACGCATGGCGGACAAACACCTGCTCGACGCGCTCGGAAGCGGCCAGCTTGTGCATCAATTCCACCGCGCCGTCGACCGGACCTTCCAGGCTGGCATCGCCAACGTGCGCGACGAGCCCTGACCTGTTCAACGGGACGTCTTGCATGACCCGCTTGGTCTGATTGCGCCGCGGACCTTCGAGCTTCGCCGTCGCCTCGATATCAACCACCGAATCCATCGCGCGGTATCGGCCGAAGTGGTCGAATTGCTCGAAGGGGTAGGCCAAATCGTTCATGAGTTGGTGACACTTCCAGCAGTAAGCCTGCTCGGTGACCGCCATCCGCTCGCGAAGAGTCTTTTCAGGCGTGTTGGGAAGCTGAGCATCCACGGTGATCGGCACGTCGGGCACGACGTTCCCCAGCAGCCGCTCGCGAATCCATTTGCCGCGGTGGATCGCGTGGTTGTCGAACGTCGTCGAGTTGGCCACCAGCCACGAGGGCTGCGTGAGGATGCCGGCCCGCTGGTCTTTCGGCAGTTCGACCGGTTGCTGCTCGGGAAAATCGGACAGGCCGTACGCCTCGCACACCATCTTCACGGGCGGGTTGAACTCTCGGTTCTTGTACTTCTCGGGGTTTGCCTTCTTTTCTGCGTCGAATTTCTTGCGGGCCTCGACCAGCTTCTTCTGCCAGTCAGCCGCCGTCCTGTACGCCACGAAGGTCTTGTTCGTGGTGAGCAGCTCACGCAGTACGTCGCGGTCCTGCTCCAGGATGTACTCGATCAACCGGTCGGTATCGGCAATCAGCGAGCCGGGATCGTGCCCGGGAAAGTCGATCGTCCCCCCGCCGGAATTGGCTTCCTTGAAGACATAGCTGGCCTTGTCGTAGCCAAAGTATTCGCGGAAGAATCGCAGGATGCGGGGCTTGTCGGTCTTGGCGTCGTCGAGCAGCCGCCGCACTTGCTGTGTGACCCCCTCGTCGGTACCGAGCCCGCCGGTGGCCGCGGCCGCCAGAAGCTGCGAGTCCGGCCCTTTGTCGGTCAGGGCGTAGCCGATCGCGAAGGCAATCTCGCGCGGAGCCAGCCGCACGCGCCCCTTCTCATCGGGCTGGCCGCTGCCGACCTCCATCCGGAACACGGCCTCGGTCAGCATCAGCACCGTCGCCAGAGCATAGCGGGAGCCGACCACTTGCCCCGCCTCGGCCATGTTCCTTTTGAGCAACGCCACGAACTTTTCCAGTTCGCGGTCGGTCGGCGGGCGTTTGAGAATCTGTTTGAATTGGAAAGTAATCGCCGCTTCGAGTTGCGCGTCGGTCGGCGCGACCTGCGGATCGAACAGCGGCTGGAGTTCCCGGGCGCCGTTCCATTTGACGATCTTGCCATTCTCGACCGTATGCACCGTCTGCCCCTCGACGATGATCAGGGCATTCCGAAACAGCGTGGCGGTGACCGGTTCGTCGATCGTCGGATCTCCCATGTCCTTGAACGTCGTGCCGCCCAGCGGTGAGAACGGCTGATTGGTACCGGGCCGCTTGGCGGCGTCCTTAAGAAACGTCTCATAGATTTCCGGGCTGACGCGACGGACGCGGCTCTCGCCGTCGAACGGCGGAATGTTTTTCGGATCAAACAGCACGGAGTGCGGTGTGATGTTGCCGTTTTCGTACGCAGCGCGGCGAGTGAAATTCCGGTTGGCGCGCTTCGACTCGGCGTGCGCCCAATCGATGGTCGCCGCCAAGCCCGCCGCATCCGGCCGCGGCTTCTCCTCCGGCGGCATCTCACCTTTGGTGAGCTTCTCGACGAGCGTTGCCCACCGCGCCCCGCTGGTGCTGGACTTCATGTCGGGGTCGAGCGTCGTCAGGTCCAATTCTCCCTCGGGCTCTTTCGCGCCGTGGCACCCGACGCAGTGTTTGGTGAGAAACGGCTTGACCGACCGTTCGAACTCCGCCCGACTCTCGTCAGCGTTGGTGAACTTCAACTCGGCCGCCGATGCCAAGCTGAAGGGAAGGGAGAGCAGAAACAAGCATCCCGAACTCCGAAACACAAAACCCAAAAGTTGAAACAAATCCGAAATGCGAGTTACAAATGCTCGAAACGCACTTGCGCCAGATGGCTTCGTCTTGGTCACTGGAATATCCTTCATTGGAATCTGTTTCGGATTTCGATATGCGGGTTCCGGATTTACCGCCGGCTGTTCCTCGCCTGCGGCTGCGGGTCAAACGAGGATGTCGCGGATCACCTCGCCGTGCACGTCGGTCAGTCGAAAGTCTCGGCCGCCGTAGCGGTAGGTGAGGCGTTCGTGGTCGAGGCCCATCAAGTGCAGCATGGTGGCGTGCAGGTCGTGTGGGTGAACTCGCTTTTCCACCGCCTTGAAACCGAATTCGTCGGTCGCTCCGTAGGCCAAGCCACCGCGCACACCCCCACCGGCAAGCCACACGGAAAAACCCCAGTGATTGTGATCGCGTCCATCGTTGCCTTGCGACGCCGGCGTGCGGCCGAATTCGCCGCCCCACAGAACCAGCGTTTCTTCCAGCAGTCCGCGCTGTTTCAGATCGGTCAGCAGGCCAGCGATCGAACGATCGGACGCGGCCGCCAATTGCTTGTGCTGGCCATCGTTGTTGCCGTGCGTGTCCCACGGTTGCCCCGCGCCCGAATAAATCTGCACGACCCGGACACCCCGTTCGACCAACCGCCGGGCCAGCAGGCAGCTTGCGCCGAAACCGTTCATCTTCCCATCCGTGCCGTGATAGAGTTTTTGCACGGACTCGGGTTCCGTCCGCCACGCGAACGCTTCCGGTGCGGCAGCTTGCATCCGGAACGCGAGTTCAAACGAAGCGATGCGGGCGTCGAGCGGATCTTCTTTTGCGCGTGTGGCGTGATGCCGAGCGTTCAGTTGCTGGATGAAGTCGAGCTGCCGTCGTTGCGAACTGGCCGAGAGCTGACCGTTTTCCAAATGCGGCAGCACTTGCTGTGGACGAAAGTCGACCGGCAAGTTCAAGTGGCAACCTTGATATACGCCAGGCAAAAACCGATTGCTCCAATTCGCCGCGCCGTTTACAGGCAGACCGGGGCTGAGCACCACGTAGCCGGGGAGGCTTTCATTCTCCGTGCCCAAGCCATACAGCAGCCACGAACCATATGACGGGCGAATCGCCTGCACGTGGCCGCTGTTCATCATGAACATGGACGGTTCGTGGTTGGGGATGTCGGTGTACATTGAGCGGATGACGCAGAGATCGTCGGCGAAGCGGCCGGTTTCGGCGTACAGTTCACTGATCTCCAAACCGGAGTCGCCCCGTTTCGGAAACTTGAAGGGCGACGGCCGCAACCCGCCGGTGCCGTTTTCCGTTTTCAATTCGGCGGTGCTCGCCGGTCGCTGGCCCGCGTGAGTCGCCAGCGCGGGTTTGGGATCGAACGTGTCCACCTGCGACGGGCCGCCGTTCATGTAGAGGTGAATGATGTGTTTCGCTCGCGGCCGAAAATGCGGCGGCTTGAGCGACAGCGGATTGGCCGCCACTGCTTCACGATCACCGCACAGACCGGCGAGTCCGAGGATGCCAAGGCCCGTTCCCATGCGCTGCAATGCTTCGCGTCGCGTGAAAATCATTGGGATCTCCATTTAGGGTTTGACGAGCGGCGGCGCCGCGCCGGAAACCACATGAAAATTGTCATTCGATCCACGTAAACTCATTCGCCGCCAATAAGGCGTGGGCCAATTGTTGCCAAGCCTTCTGTTTGTCATCAGTCGCCAAGATCGAACGGACAAACGCCAACGCCGCCGCCGCTTCATCCGCTGTGGGGGAACGGCCGAACGCTTCGCGGTAACTCCACGCGATGCGAGCCTCCTCGTCCGGACTGGAACGTTCGATCCGCGCGGCGAATTCGCGGGCACTCGTCAGCATGAACTCGCTATTCAACACGAACAATTGCTGCTGCGGGACAATGGTGGTGTGCCGCTGTTCGCTCGACACGTTCGCGTCCGGAAAGTCGAACGCCACCAGTAGTTTGTCCGGTTCCCGGCGACTGATTTTGCCATACAAGGTGCGGCGCACGTGCGCCGGTTCGGCGAGGCTCGTCGAAGGTCCGCCGAGCGATCGGTCGAGCCGCCCAGAAGTTGCCAACACGGCATCTCGCCAACTTTCGATCTCCAATCGCCGCGGTGCGAATCGCCACAGCCAGTGGTTGTCCGGATCGACGGCGGCGGATTGGCCGTCGTAATCGGCCGCCAGTTGGTACGTCGCAGAATTGAGAATCTCGCGGTGCAACCACTTCAACGACCAGCCGGCGTCCATGAAACGCACGGCCAGCGTGTCGAGCAACTGGGGGTGCGTCGGCCGTTCGCCTAGTTGTCCGAAGTTGCTGGGAGTGGCGATGAGCCCACGGCCGAAATGGTGCTGCCACACTCGGTTGACGATCACGCGTGCCGTCAGTGGGTTGTCACGGGAAGCGATCGCGTCCGCCAAATCGAGCCGCGTGAATTTTTCCGGCGAACGGGGCGTGGCCGAAACGGAACTGAGGATTTGCAAGAAGCCGGGCGGAGCCACGTCGCCGGGCCGCAACACATTGCCGCGAATGAAAACCTTCATCGGTTCGCCGCCACCGGTCACGCCATGCGCTCGGGGAGGCTGCGGCGGCGCGAGCTTCGCGTGGGCGGCGATCGCCGCTTGCTGCGACGCGTGTTCCTGCTTCTGTTCCGATGAAAGCAGATCGGCCGTCTCCTTCGCACTCACCGCAAACGGCGCTTTGCCTTCGAGCCAAATGGCTTTCAACAGTGCGTCTTGCGCCGCGTTGAGCATTTCTGATTTGTCGCGAACCACCAGCGCCTCGTTGATTTCGCGAACCAGTGTGGCGGTGGCTTCGCGCAGACGATCGGGGATGAACACATTGGTTCCATCGATCTGCGGCTGCTTTGACTCCTCGGCGACCACGCCTGCCCATTCGGCGAACGGCGCGGGTGGCTTGCCGCTACTGATCGTTTCCACAAACTTGCGGCAGCGGCTCAAGAACAACGGCGGCAACTTCTCTTGGTCGGCGAGTTTCGTTTCGTCGAACGCAACTTTGTGGAGCTGCAGGATTCGCATTTGCCACGCCACCAACAGCAGCCGTTCCGCGTCTTTCAATGCGACGCGGCCAATGTCGCGGCCGCGAGCTTCCAACCACTGATTCAGTTGCGATTGCTTTTCTTTCGCTGCTTTGTCCCATGCTTGATAGCGCGCGATTTCCTCGTGCGAGGCGAGTTGCACTTCCTCCCAGCGGGCGCCGTTGTACGCGGAGGCAAGGGAATAGTAATCGCGCGTCGGAATCGGATCGTACTTGTGATCGTGGCAGCGGGCGCACGCGACGGTCAGGCCGAGCAACCCGCGAGTGAGCGTGTCGACTCGGTCGTCGATCTCGTCCGCTTTCACCTGCTCACCCACATTGCCTTTGTGATAGACGGCTCCCAATCCTTGGAAGCCCAGCCCGGTGAGCCGCCGCGTGTAATCGTCCACAGGACCGGATAGCAGATCGCCCGCCAATTGCAACCGCAGGAATTCATCGTACGGCAGATCCTCGGACAACGCGCGGACGACCCAATCACGATATCGATACGAATGCGGCCACGGGTTCGGGAAGGCGAGCGCTTTGTCGTCCGCATAACGCGCCACGTCGAGCCAGTGCCGCGCCCAGCGTTCGCCGTAATGTGGCGAAGCGAACAGCCGATCGATCGCTTTCGCCGTCGCGTGTGGCGAGTTGTCTTGTTCGAAGTCGTACAGTTCCTCGGCGGTCGGCGGCAGGCCGATCAAGTCGAACGTCACTCGCCGCAACCAGGTTCGTTTCGCGGCGGGCGGCACCGGGCTTAGCCCTTTCGCTTCGAGCGCCGCGAGCACGAAATAGTCGATCTCTGTTTTCGGCCATGCCTTATTTTTCACAGCCGGCGCGGCATGTCGCTGCGGCGGTTGAAAAGCCCAGTGACGTTTAGCGGCTTCCCAGTCGATCTCGGCGGTTTCCGCAGTGGAACCGTCGCGCGGATCGGGCGATCCCATCTCGATCCACTTCACGAAGTCGGCGATCACCTGCTCGGGCAATTTCCCCTTGGGGGGCATCTCGAACGACTCGTGCCGGATCGCCGCGATCAGCATGCTCTCCTTGACCTTGCCGGGAACAACCGCGGGCCCGCTCTCGCCCCCTTTGCGGATCCCGTCCCGCGTGTCGAGCAGCAATTCCCCCTTGAGCTTCTTCGCCCGGGCGGCATCGGCCGAATGGCAGGCGTAGCAATGTTCTACCAGCACCGGGCGAATCTTCGCTTCGAAGAAGTCGGTTCCCTCATCGGCCGCGGCAAATGAAGACGGCAAGATCGCCAGGGCCAAGATGCGAAGCGCGAAATTCAAAATCCGAGACAACTTCGATGTTCGAACGTCAATCGGCCGAATGGCGCTCGGGCCTCGTTGCTTCGTTTGGGTCATGGGGATTTTCGCCATTGGAATCTATTTCAGATTTGAATATTGTCGCGTGCTGCCACAACCTCACTACTAATTCCCTCGTCCGGCCATTTTCGTACGACGGACTTGGGTTGCGGCTTTGCCGCGCTACGGATCAAACCAACTCGCGGATCTTTTCGCGATTGTCCAGTACGTACAATGGGCGGCCATTGTGGTTCAAATACGTTTGTGCCGGGTCGATGCCCAATACGTTGTCGTAAAGCGTCGCCAACATGTTCGAGGGGACGTAGGGAGTGCCGACCGAGCGCTCCCCGTTTTGCGTCGTCTGTCCGATCACCTGGCCCATCTTCAATCCACCGCCGGAAACCAGTCCGAACCCCACCTCGTTCCAGTGATCGCGACCGCCGGCGCCGTTAATTCGTGGCGTGCGGCCCATCTCACCCCAGACCACCACGGCCACCTCCTGATCCATTCCACGTTGATGCAGATCGCTGATCAGGGCGAAAAGGCTTTGGTCGAGTTCCGGCAAGAGACTCCGCAACTTTTTGAAATTGCCACCGTGCGTGTCCCATGGGCCCGCCAGGTACCAAGTCTTCGACTCCTTGTTCGCGGTGAGGGTGACCGCTTGCACGCCTGCTTCCACCAAGCGGCGTGCCTGAAGAAATTGGGTCCCTGCCGTGCCATACAGGGAGCGGACGTGCTCGGGTTCCTGGCTAATGTCGAAGGCTTCCCGCGCTTTGGGCGACGTAACAATCTCCAATGCGCGCTCCTGGAAAGAGTCTATCGCCGCCAGGCTGCCCTGCGCGTCATTCGCGTGCCGTAGCACGTTTAACGAACGCAAAAGTCCCTTGCGATCGGTGGTGCGGTCGAGCGTCATACCTCCCTGGGGGCCAAGGGAATTCAGTTGACTGTCCGGAACGAAAGGACGATGGGCCATGCCCAGGAAGTCGACCGAACTGCCGCCGTTGTAGATGCCGTCAAAGGCAACGTACGGGGGCATACCACGGACGGCGTCGCCACGAATTTTGCTGACCACGGAGCCAAACGTCGGACGATGGTTCGGATTTGAATCGGTGTTGGGACTGACATCGCTGGTCGGGTAGCCGGTGTAGACCAGTGGCGCGTTGTGGCCAACCAAATATTCACGGAAACTCATGTTGCGGATTACGGCCATCTTGTCCGCGACCGTGGCCAACTTCGGCATCAACTCGCAGATTTCCAGCCCCGGCACGTTCGTTCGAATGGGATCGAACTCGCCCCGAAATTCCATAGGGGCGTCCGGCTTCATGTCGAACATATCCATATGCGATGGCCCGCCGTGCAGATAGACCATAATCACGGACTTCTGCGAGCGAGTCCGTGGCGCCCCTTGAGCCTGCAGCTGCAGCAAGTTGGCCAACGTCAGCCCGCCGAGGCCGAGCGCCCCGACCTTCAGAAATCCACGGCGGCCCAGACGATGGCTGGACGTGCTTGATTCGGCAACGGTGAACATGACAATCTCCTTAGTTAAGTTCGGAACTCACAGCCCTAGATTTATTGACTCGAAACAGCCTGCCCCAGCGGCTGGAAGCTCCAACCACGTGTGGGCGAACATCAGGCGACCCCAGCCTCTACTTGTTCTAATGGCGTGGCGACCGAGGAACTTAGCAGCGATTTCGCGAACACTCTTACTTTTTCTTTTACGTCCGTTGGCGCGGCAAATTGCCCAGGCAAATAGCGGCGTGAGCCGTCCGGTATCGCGTGGCGTAAGCCACGGGGCGGCTTGCGCCGCTCCGCTACTTCTTGGTTGCGGCTTCTCCGCGTTAATCATTTGGAGTTTCAGGGTGGTCTGGTCAAGTCGGAGGGACGGCATTCACAATCTCCCGAATCTCGTACGCAAGATCACGCCAGGATGTCGCGAACCACTTCGCCATCGACGTCGGTCAACGTGTAGTCTCGGCCGCCGTAGCGGTAGGTCAGCTTCTGGTGGTCCAGGCCGAGCAGGTGCAGCACCGTGGCGTGCAGGTCGTGGACCTTCACTTTATTCTCCGCTGCGAAATAGCCCAGTTCGTCGGTCGCCCCGTAACGCAGGCCGCCTTTCACGCCGCCGCCGGCCAGCCAGTAGGTGAAACCGGCCCCGTTGTGGTCGCGGCCGTGATTGTTGTTCGGCTTTTGCTCGAGCACCGGCGTGCGGCCGAATTCACCGCCCCACACGAGCAGCGTGTCGTTCCACAGACCTCGCTGCTTCAAGTCGGTAATCAGCCCGGCGATCGGTTGATCGATGCCGCGGCACGCATTGGGGATGCCCGTAGCGATGCCGGCGTGATGATCCCAACCCCCTTGCGAGATCTCGATGAACCGTACTCCGGCCTCGGCCATCCGCCGCGCCAACAGGCACTGCACTGCGAAAGCGTTGCCGCTGCCATCGGATTTCAAGCCGTACAGTTCAAGGGTCTCCTTAGTCTCACTTCCTACTTCCAACAGCCCCGGCACGGCCGATTGCATGCGATAGGCCCGCTCGAACGACTCAATGACCGCGTCGATTTGGCTGTCGGACTGCTTCTGTTGCTGGTAGCGGACGTTGAGCCGCTGGACGAAGTCCAACTGCCGGCGCTGCTCGCTGGTGGAGAGAATCGGGTTGTTGACGTTGCGGATCGGCGGCGACTTCTGGACGCCGAGCTTCGACACGCCGCGCATGATCGTTGCGTGATGAACGGCGGGCAGGAAGGCGTTCGAGTAGCAGCCGCTCGACTCGTTGCGGTCGCGAGGATTGACCGAAACGTAGGCCGGCAGATTCTCCGATTCGCTCCCTAGACCGTAGGTGATCCACGAACCGATCGACGGCCGCGTGAAACGAAACTCGCCAGTGTGCATCATCACGCAGCCCGCCTCGTGCAGGCCCGTGTCGTGGAACATGCCGTTGATCAAGCACAGGTCGTCGGCATGCCGGGCCAGATGCGGCAGCACTTCGGAAATCCAGAGTCCGCTTTCCCCGTGCTGAGCGAACTTGAATGGCGGCTTCATCAACTTCGGCTCTTTGCCGACCGTGCCGGCCTTCGGCTGCTCGTAGGGGAGAGCCTTGCCGTCCGCCTTATAGAGTTCGGGCTTGTAGTCGAATGTATCGACGTGCGACGGTCCGCCTTCCATGAACATAAAGATCACCCGCTTCACCTTGGCGGGAAAGTGCGGCTGGCGCGCCGCGAGCGGACTGACGTAGCCGTCAGCGGCCTGGGCTTGCCGGCACAGAGCCGCCAGCGCGAGAGAACCGAAACCGGCGGCGCTGGTGCGCAGCGCGTCGCGGCGTGTCATGGAGGGGTTCATGGTGTATTTCCTGATTATCTTCTTCCCGTTTGACGTACTACCTCAAGAATCGAAACTCGGCCGAACAAAACAGTGCCTGACAGAACTCCGCCCAAACCTGCCGTTGAGCGAGTCGTCCATCTCCCGCCGCCGAGGTCTGGCCCAAAAATACCAGCCCTTCCTGTTGTTCGTCGGCCGTGGCTGAGCGGCCAAAGAACAGCGAGTATGCGAGCTGCACGCGCTCTTCGTCCGTCGCTGCCGAGTTCAACAGCCGCAGCGCCGCCCGGTTGGCATGCTCGAGCACCAGCGGGCTGTTCATCAGAAACAGCGATTGCGTCGGCACCGAGGGCGTTTCGCGCCGACCGATCACCAAGTCCGACGGCGGAAAGTTGAACGCCGCCAACAGGTCGATCCTCGCGCCCCGATGCACGGGCAGAAAGACGGTGCGAAAATCGAGCCGGTCGAGCGTCCGCGCGTCGGTCATGCGGAAAGCGTGCAGGTCATTTTCGAAGCGCGTGGGCGGTCGGCGGATCAGACTGCCGCTGACGCACAGAATGCTGTCGCGCAGGGCCTCGCCGTCGAGTCGACGCGGACTGTGCCGCCACAGCAGCGCGTTGTCCGAATCCACTTGCCGATAGCGATCGCTCGGCGGGTCGGCCGCCGTCAATTGATATGCCCGGCTGAGCACGATCCGCCGCACGGTTTGCTTGAGCGAATAACCGTCGGCCACAAAGCGGCCGGCCAACCACTCCAGCAATTCGGGATGGGTCGGCCGTTCGCCCATCGTGCCGAAATCGTCCACGGTCCGCACCAGGCCGCGGCCAAACAAGTGGTGCCACACACGATTGACCATCACGCGGGCAGCAAGCGGATGGTGCTCCAGCACTTCGGCCAGTTGCAGCCGGCCGCTCGACTTGGCCGGAATCTCCGGCGCGTCACCCGTGTACAGCACCTGCATGATCCCGCGCGGCACAACATCACCGAGATTGTCTTCGTTGCCGCGGATGCGAACTTGCAGGTCCTGCTTGTTGCCGGGCGCCAGACGATCGGTCGCCGACATCGTGTCGACGATCTCGGCGGGGGGCGATGCCAGCAGCTTCTCCAGTTCCGCTTCGGCCTTGGCCAGATCGGCCAACAGCGGCTCCAGCTTGGCCCGCTGGCCGGCATTCGGATAACGCTGCAGCGAGTCCTGCCACGATTCGTCGGGCAGCTTCATCAAGCCGGCTTCGGCCAGCGCGTCTTCGAGTTTCGTCGTCACGCTGTGCATCGTGGCGAATGCCGCGCCTTCGATGGCCAGCCGCTTTTTCCCCTCGGGGCTCCGCCCGCGCGTGGCTGGCACGATCGGCGCGTCGTCGTTGACGCCCGTGTTGTTGAAGATCCCCGCCATCGCGTAGAAGTCGTGGGTCGTCACCGGATCAAACTTGTGATCGTGGCAGCGGGCACAGCCGATGGCGATCCCCAGCAGCGAACGACCGACCGTGTCGAGCTGCTCCGCGAGCACATCCATCCGCACGTTGCCGTCGGGTTTGCTGCCCAATGCCAGGAACGCCGTGGCCATCAGTTGCTCGTCGCGCTGCGCGTCGTTGTCGTAGGGCAACAGGTCGCCGGCAATCTGTTCGCGCAGGAATTGGTCGTACGGCTTGTCGGCGTTGAACGAGGCGATGACGTAATCGCGATAACGCCAAGCGGCGAACCATTGATTGTTGTTCTTGGGCGCGCCGTTCGATTCGCCGTACCGGGCCACGTCGAGCCAGTGCCGGCCCCATCGTTCGCCGAAATGCGGCGACTTGAGCAACTCATCCACCAGCGCCGCGACGGCCCCCTCGCGGTCGCGCTGGGCGGCGGCGAGGAACCGGTCGATCTCCTCCAATGTCGGCGGCAGCCCGAGCAAGTCGAAATACAACCGCCGCACCAGGTCGCGCGGCTCGGCGACGGCCAGCGGCGCCAGCGAGTTCTCCTCCAGCTTGCTCAGCACAAACCGATCGATCTCGCCGCGCGGCCACTTCGCATCGCGCACCTGCGGGACGGCGACCTCGGCCAGCGGGCGGAACGACCAGAACTTGCGCCCGGCTTCGATGTCGATCTCGTACTTCTTCACAACCGACGTACCGTCTCGCGGATCGGCCGCTCCCATCTCGATCCACTTCACGAAGTCGGCGATCACCGCCTCGGGCAATTTGCCCTTGGGGGGCATCTCAAACGACTCGTGCCGGATCGCCGAAATCAGCACGCTCTCCTTGACCTTGCCGGGAACAACCGCCGGACCGCTCTCGCCCCCTTTGCGGATCCCGTCCCGCGTGTCGAGCAGCAAGTCTCCCTTGAGCTTCTTCGCCCGGGCGGCATCGGCCGAATGGCAGGCGTAGCAATGCTCGACCAGCACCGGGCGAATCTTCGCCTCGAAGAAGTCGGTTCCCTCGTCGGCCGCGGCAAATGAAGACGGCAAGATCACCAGGGCCAAGATGCGAAGCACGAAATTCAAAGTCAGAAACAACTTCGATGTTCGAACGTCCATCGGCCGAATGGCGCTCGGGCCGCGTTGCTTCGTTTGGGGCATGGGGATTTTCGCCATTGGAATCTATTTTGGATGGATTTCGATCTGCGGGTTACGGATTTAATGCCGGCTGTTCATCGCCTGCGCTGCGGATTAAACGAGGATGTCGCGGATCACCTCGCCATGCACGTCGGTCAGGCGATAGTCGCGGCTGCTGTAGCGGTAGGTGAGCTTTTCGTGGTCGAGTCCCATGAGGTGCAGCATGGTTGCATGCAGATCGTGAACGTGGACTCGCTTCTCCACCGCCTTAAAGCCGAACTCATCGGTGGCCCCGTAGGCCAGACCGCCACGCACCCCGCCACCCGCCAGCCACATCGAGAAACCGTAGTGGTTGTGGTCGCGGCCATTACTTCCTTGCGTCGTCGGGGTGCGGCCGAATTCGCCGCCCCAGACAACCAGCGTGTCCTCGAGCAAGCCGCGCTGCTTGAGATCCGTGAGCAACCCCGCGATGGGTTGATCGACGTTCCGCGCAAGGCTTTGATGGGCCGAGGAGTTGTTGCCGTGCGTGTCCCAGGGCTGCTGATTGCCGTAGTAGATCTGGATGACGCGAACACCTCGCTCCGCAAGCCGACGTGCGAGCAGGCAGTTGCGGGCAAAGGTCGTTCGGCGAGGGTCGCTCTTAGCGTTGGGGGGCGCGCCGGCGTTGAGCCCCGTCAAGCCGTAGAGATCGAAAATCTGCTGGGATTCGCCGCGGATGTCGAACGCCTCGGCCGCCGAAATTTGCATGCGATACGCCAATTCCATCGAATCCATGCGTGCCCCAAAGGCGTTCTCGGCGCCCACTCGCTCGCGATGTAGGTCGTTGAGCCGTTGCGTGAAGTCGAGTTCCCGACGCTGCCCTTGCAGGGATAGGCTTGCGTTGTGCAGATTCGCGAGCGCATTTTCCGGTCGATAATCGCTGGGAAGCACGACCTGGCAACCTTGATAAATTCCCGGCAGAAATCGGCTGCTCCAGTTGGACGGCCCATTGACCGGCTGACCTTCGCCCAAAACGATGAAGCCGGGAAGGTTCTCGTTTTCCGTCCCCAGACCATACAGCAGCCAGGAACCATACGCAGGCCGAATCGGCTGTACGTTACCGGTGAACATCAACCAATTGGATGCCTCGTGAACCGGCGTGTTCGTGTGCATCGAGCGGATTACACACAGGTCGTCGGCATGGCGGGCGACGTGCGGAAAGAGTTCGCTGATTTCCAGGCCCGATTGTCCATGCCGGGTGAACCGAAACGGCGACGGCATCAGTCCGCCCGTCCCGTTCTGCGTGGTGAGCCCGATGGTGCTTTCGGGACGCTGGCCGGCGTATTTCTGGAGAGCCGGCTTGGGGTCGAACGTGTCGACCTGCGATGGGCCGCCGTTCATCCAGAGATGGATGATGCGTTTGGCTCGCGCGGGGAAGTGCGGCGGCCGAGCCGCCAACGGGGTCACGCTGGCCTCCGAGTGGCCGGCCAGTACCGACGCAAGGCCAATCATGCCGACTCCATAGGTCGTCTGGGCCAACAAATCGCGGCGAGAAAGGCGGAAACGATTTTCAAACGTCGACATTATCCACTCCCCAGTGTCATGGCACAAACGTGAACTCGTTCGTCGTCAGAAGCGAATGACAGAGACGTTCCCACGGCCCGAGTTTTTCCTCCGAGGCAGCGGCTTCGCGCAAGAATTCTTGGGCTACAACCATCTCTCGCTCGGTCGGCAGCCGCCCGAACGCCAGTTGCCACGCCAAAAGCAAGCGACGCTCCTCCGATTGTTCCGACGCGTTGAGACGTTCCGCGAACGATCGGGCCATCGCCAAAACGAACGGGCTATTGATGGCAAACAACTGCTGTTGCGGGATCGTCGTTACCGTCCGTTGATCGCTTGTCACGTTCGGCTCGGGGAAATCGAAAAGCGTCAATGTCGGATTCGGCTTGAAGCGACTGATGAAGCCATAGATCGTCCGCCGCCGATTCTCGGGATCCTCGGGATGCAACTGCACTTTCCCTTGCGGATCGCGGTAAGGCTGTCCACCAATTTCGGGATCGAGCTTTCCAGCGACCGCCAGCATGGAGTCGCGCCAGGCTTCGAAATCGAGCCGCCGCGGCGACACGCGCCAGAGGTAATGGTTGTCGGCATCCTTGGCGAGATTCTTCGCCTCGGGGACGCTGCTGAGCCCATACGTGGCCGACAGCATGATCTCGCGATGGAGCCATTTGGTGGACCAGCCGTTTTCCATGAAGCGAACCGCGAGCGTGTCGAGCAATTCCGGGTGCGTGGGCCGATCCCCCAGTTGACCGAAGTTGCTGGTCGTGCCCACGATGCCCCGGCCAAAATGATAATGCCAGACGCGATTGACGAAGACGCGGGCCGTCAGCGGGTTGTTCCGATCCACGATGGCGTCGGCCAATTCGAGTCGCGACAACGATGTCGCGGAGGCGCTTGAATCGCGCCGCAAGATGGTGAGGAATCCAGGAGTCGCCACCGGGCCGAGCATGTCGGCATTTCCGCGAACATTGATCTGCAACGGTTGCCCTCCCCCGATCACCGCTGGCGCCCTCGCGACTGCGGCGGGGGCTGACGCCTGAAGCCGCTGCAACTTCGCGTCCCACTCGTCGTACTGGAGGCGGTCGGCGGCCGAGAGATATGCGATCGCATCCTTGCCGCGAAGCTGAAACGCGGCCCCGTCGTTCGACAAATGCGCCTTAATGAACGATTCGGCCGCGGGGGGCAGCTTCGACTTGGCCCCCTCGGATTCGGACAAGGCACGCAGCGCGTCGTCAGCTCTAGATTTCGCTTTCGCCGAAGCGTCGCGCAGTTCCTGAGGTGGTTCCACGGGGTCGTTCATCGCGGCCGTCTCGCTTGCTTTCAGCGCGGCGGCGTGCCACGCTTCGAGCAACGGTATGCCCTTTGGATTCGCCAGCGCCTTGGTCCAGCGAACGAGGAAGAAGGAATTGAGGTTCGACTCGCGGGCAACGGCCTCGGCGTCGGCGGGCTGTTTGCGCTCGGCACGCACGTGCAACTTCCAGGCCGCTAGTAAGTATTCATCCAGCCGGGCAAGTTCCTGTCGGCCTAGTCGACGACCTTCGTCGGCGGTGAGCTTGTTCATTTTTGCCTGTAATTCGGCGGCCTCCTTTTTCCGTTGCGACTCAGCCGCCACCTGGGCCGGAGACGCCAGAGCAATTTCAGCGCTCAGATTGGCTCCGTTGTAAGCCGCCGCCAGCGAGTAGTAGTCGACGGTCGGAATCGGATCGAACTTGTGGTCGTGACAGCGGGCACACGACACCGTTAGCCCGAGCAGGGCCCGCGTGACCGTGTCGACGCGATCGTCGAGTTCGTCGGCGATCTTTTTCTTGACCATGCCGACGGCATTGCCGCTGAAGCGTTGGCCGAGACCTTGAAAACCGAGCCCGCCGAGCCGTTCCGTAAAATCCTTGGCAGGCTCCCGAATCAGATTGCCTGCCAGTTGAAGGCGAACGAACTGATCGTACGGCATATCACGGTTGAACGCTTGGACGACCCAATCGCGATACCGAAACGCCGTCGGCGCAAGCACGGGCCCCACGGTTCCGCCGAGATCGTCCGTGTAGCGAGCGAGATCGAGCCAATAGCGTCCCCAGCGTTCTCCATAATGGGGCGATTCGAGCAAGCGATCTACCACCTTGGCGAGGGCTTCGGGAGATTCGTCCTTTTCGAACGCGTCAACTTCTTCGGGCGTGGGCGGCAAACCGATCAGGTCAAAGGTTGCCCGGCGAATCCACTCATGCTTCGTGGCGGCCCGAACCGGCGTCAGTCCGCGTTTCTCCAGTTCCGCCAGAACGAAGTGATCCATCTCCTTCCGCGGCCACGCGGCGTTCTTGACCCGTGGAGGAGCGTGGGTCTTCGGCGGCTGAAACGCCCAGAATTCGCGAGCCTTTTGCCAGTCGATCTTCGCCGTTTGAACCACCGACGCACCGTCTCGCGGATCGGCCGCTCCCATCTCGATCCACTTCACAAAGTCGGCGATCACCTGCTCGGGCAATTTGCCCTTGGGGGGCATCTCAAACGACTCGTGCCGGATCGCCGAAATCAGCACGCTCTCCTTGACCTTGCCAGGAACAACCGCCGGCCCACTGTCGCCGCCCGTGCGGATTCCGGCGCGCGTATCGAGTTGCAGTCCACCCTTGAGCTTGCCTTCGTTGGCCGCTTTGGCCGAGTGGCATTGGTAACAGTGTTCGACCAGCACTGAGCGAATCTTCGCCTCGAAGAAGTCGGTTCCCTCGTCGGCGCTGACCACCGATGCGGTGAAAACCAAGACTGAAATCCGAAGCACGAAATCCCAAAGCCGTAACAAACGCGAAATCCGAAGGTCGGATGTTCGAAACGGTTTCGCGCCGGGTTTCTTCGTTTTGGTCATTTCGAATCTCATTATTCGAATTTGTTTCGAATTTCGAGTTTAGGATTTCGGACTTACTCTTCGCGCTGCCAGAGCTTGACGATTCCTTTGTCGCCGACCGTCGCCAGACTGCGGCCATCGTTAGAAATCGCCAACGATATGCTTCGCGCATCGCCCGTCGGCAACACGAAGGTCGCTTCGCCGGTTTCGGTCGACCAACCGCGGACCAAACCGTCCGCCATCGCGGCAATCAGCTCGCGACCATCGCGCGAGAACCGCAGGCAGGTCACCGCCGCGCTACCGCTCGGCCACAAGATGCTTTGTTCGCCGGATTCCGTGTCCAGAATCAACAGGCCGGTTGCGTTGCCGTAGCCGCACAACTGTCGGCCCTCATCGGACAACGCCAGGACGTGCAATTGCGAGCGAAATCGGTAACGAGCCAGTTCGCTGCCCGATTCGGCATCCCAGATAACAGTCGTGCCGTTCCAGTTGCCGGCGACGACTCGTGGGCCATTCGATGTCGCGGCGATTGCCACGCTGCCCATTTTCATGGGGATCGACCGGACCAGCGAGGTCTCCCCCGCGTCATCCACTTGCCAGATGGGCAAATAGCCCGCGTCAATGTTGGATGTTTGAGCGAGCCACCGACCGTCGTGCGTCACGGCGCAACTTCGCACCCTCCCGGCTTCGATCTTCAGTTCCGTGGAGCGGGGCGACTCCGCGTCGAGCGGCCAATACAAGACCTTGCCGCTTATGCCCAGCGCCACGAGCGCTGCGTTGGTTGGCGCAAATGCGAGACAGTCGAACCCTCCCACCTTGTCAACCATCTGTTGCGGTTCGCCCGTGGCGGCATCCCACAGCTTGACCCGATCACCGCTGGCCGTCGCCAGTTTCGCTCCGTCATGCGAAAACGCGACTCGCGACCCCGCTCGGTGCAGCGTGTGTCGTAACCGCCAAGCGGATGATAGAGCTTCGGCCTCCAACGGCCTGGCGGATTCGGCGTCGGCGACGGCGTACTGTCCCTCGGCGACCAACACAGTCTGGCCGTCCGACTGCCGCTCGAATTGCACCTTGCCTTCTTCCAACTCAACGCGGGAATCAGAGTCGCTGGCGTACAGCCGAAACTGCGTCCCCAGCACCGTCAGCCGCGCTTGCTCGGTGATGATAACCAGTGGCCGGTCGGGCGACTGTGGGGCGGCTTCCACATCCGCCGATCCGCGTTCGAGCCGCAAGGTCCTGGCGAACGCGTCAAATTGCTGAATATGAAGCACCGAGTCGGCGTTCAACACGACACGTGTGCCATCGATGAGCGTCACCTCCGCAGCGCTCGCTTCACCCACATGCAGACGGTCTCCCGCGTAGAACGCCTGGGCTGAGGCGACTTTGACCAACTTCTGCCGTGCATCGGTGAGCCACACTTCACCCGCGAGCGAACTTAACGTCGCGGTTGGTTCTCCCGTCTTAGCGGATTCGTGCCTTAAAGATGGCGTCTGGAAGAAGTTGCCCACCAGGAAAAGACCTAACGCCAGCAGTATGGCAGCCGCTGCCAGCCCGCGACCGAGAGGCCAGGCTGCTTTCGACGTTCGGATTGCAGCCGGTGTCGCCGATGACTGACCAACAGATGACTGACCAACAGATGACTGACCAACAGATGACTGGCCAAGTGGCTGGCCAATCGATAAATCGTTCGCGGCCATGCGGGCCAGGTCCCGACCGGCCGACTCGCACACGACGTCTTGCAGCAGCGCGTCCTGCTCAACCAGTTTCCAGTAGAGGCGACGTGCCTCAGCCGACGAGCGGAACTGGGCGACCAGTTCGGCCTGGTCGGACGCCGAGAGCCGTTCGTCCAGCAACGCCTCGATCAGACTTTGCAATCGTTCGTCGTTCATGACACTTCACCACTTGCCAGCACTTGTTGAGTACATTCACGCAAAAAAGCCCGCGCACGGGCCAGAGCAACGTGGACTGCGTTGGTCGTCCAGGCGAGCCGTTCGGCGATTTCCGGCGGACTCAGAGGCTGCTCCGCATAACGCAGATCAACAATCTCCCGGGCCCGCGGCGCTAACCGCTCGAGGCACTTCGTCAAAGCCTCCCGCCGCTGCTCCAGGAGTTGGTCGGAACCTTCCGCGGAGTCCGCCAGCAGATTGAGCAACTCCTCGTCGAACGGCAGGGGCGTCCTGCGTTGCCGCCGGTAATGCTCGAGCACCTTGTTGCGAGCAATGCCGCGCACCCAGGCAAGAAAGTCCCCGTCCCGCCGGAAATCCGCCCCCCGTTGCTTTACCGTAAGAAAGACCTCCTGAAACACGTCATCCGCCGCCGCCCGATCCGGCACCAGTCCTCTCACAAACCCGCGCACCGCCGCTGCTTGTTGCAAAAACAACGCTTCGATGGTCGGCTGGGGTGGGTTGTTCGTGGTCATCAATAATCATTGACGTAAACGACCGAAAACTTAGCAACGATTTTTCGAATGCCCGCCGATCGCGACGCAGCTCAGCAGCGGCCGCACCGTGCTTTCGAACGGTCTGGAGTCATCAGCCGACAAAGCATTCGCGCAGGCCGCGAGCCGCCCGGTGGCCCGCGCCACGCGACATCGGACGGCCCGCGCCCTGCCGCTAACAGCCGCTCTCGCGTTGTGATCCGTGACGCGTAAGCGGCCAGGCTTTGAAAACTCCAGGTTTCGTGGAACGGCCCGGTGCCTTACGGCCCACGGCTCACGAGTTTTGAAAAGAGCCTATCCAAGCAGCTCTTCCAGCGGGCCGTGCTGGTCGAGATCCTTCAGGTTGGGGTCGGGCGTGCCGAAGCTGGTTCGCTGCGAGCCGGCCAGTTGCAGCAACGTGACGTACATGTTGGACGTGGTGCGGTGGCCTTTGTGGCCGTAGCCGGGGTAATCGACGTAGCGGCCGGTCTTCAGCTTTCCGCCCATGTTGCCGATCACCAGCATCGGCCATTCCCAGCAGCGGCTGTGGTGGGCTTCCGCCCCGTCGCTCAGATAAACAATCACCGTGTTGTCCAGCATCGTGCCGTCGCCCTCGGGCACGGCCTGGAGTTTACGGACCAGGCCTGCGATCAGGTCCATGTGGTAGCGGCGAATGATGTTGTACAACTCGTCCCACTTCTTGTCCTTGAAGCTCTTGCCGTGGCCGATCGAGTGTTTGTCGAGGTTGATGCCCAGACCGTTAAACGTCACGTCGAAGTCGCGGATGCCGGCGGCGGACGACAGCGTCAGCACATTGGTCAAGCCGCAGATCAACGCCGCCGCGCCGATGTCGAACTGGGCGTCGAGCCGATCGGTTTCGACTTCCGACGTGTACTTGTCGGTCGGGGTCGGGCCTTTCTCGCGCAGCGTGTGCTCGATCTCGTTCAACCGGCTCTGGCGGTTGCGGAGTGTCTCGAACGATTCGAGATACGCGTCGAATTGGTCGCGCTCCTGGCCGACCAGTTCGCCTTGCACTTTCTTGATGTCGCGGCGGAGGAAGTCGAGCAGGTTGTTGCGGGCGGCGAATTCTTCCTTGGCCGCCCCGTTGGCGACGCTGCCGAACAGGGCCGCGTAAGCCTGGTCCGGTTTGCAGATCGTCGGCAGCGGGCGATCCTTTTCCAGCGCCGAGATGTTGTAGATAACGTTGTTTTCCAGCCGCTTCGACATGCCCAGGCCGAGATGCGGGAAGATGCCCGGCAGCGTCTTGGCCAGCGCCCCGTCGATGGTTTCGTCCAGCACGGCCATGCTCTCGCCGCCGGTCCCGCGGCCACCGCCGAATGCACCCAGCGCCATAAAGTTGTTCGAGTGCCCGCCGCCGCAGACTCGACCCGACAAGCCTTCGACGATCGTCAACTTATCTTTCCACGGCTTGAGTGGTTCGAGTGAGAATTGCAGCTCTTTGTCGGCCAGCGGGATATCGACGAATTCCGTCGGCCCGCCCGGCCGCTGGTCGCGGGGTTTACGTTCGATGCCGACCGGTGAAATCTGTTCCGGCCGAACGCCATTGCTTTCCACGACGAACACAAACCGCTTGGGCATCGTTGCCGTTCCGGCCGCTTGGGCTTCCAGCCGAGAAAGGATCGGCGAAAGGACCAGCGTTCCGGCGCCGAGTGAAAGGCCTTTGAGTGCGTCGCGTCGATGAATCGTCATGTTTATGCTCCTTGAGGTAGGACAGGCTTCCAGCCTGTCTCGGAATTTGAAAATACTTGTTGGTTTTCAATGGCAGGCCGGAAGCCTGTCCTACGGTTTTTGCTTCCTTAAGTCGTAGCAGTAGATCGCGTCCTGGCCCCGGACGAACAGCCGGCCATCGACCAGCGGGTAGACGATCGGCTGATTGGCGTAGGCCGTGGTCCACGTGTGCGGCGGTCGCCATTGGAATTCGGCGCCGACGTGGTGGCCAATCGAACCCTCGGTCTGAACTGCCGGGAAAGCTCGAAAGTTTCCGGGGTTGGCGTCCAGCATCAGGAACGACTGGCTGCCGTGGCGTCCTTCTGGCTGGATGATGAATCGGCCGGCTGCGAGGAACGCCGTCTGTGTGCGCGCTCCGCCGACGTTTTCCACTCGCGCCACAGTCTCGCCCGTCGCGAGCTTCAAACAAATCGCTTCGCGGGCTGCCGAGACGTAGAGGTTCTCGCCGTCGCTGGCCATGCCGATCGTGTCGATGATCGGCGCCAGCGGTTTGGTCGTCCACGCCGGTTTCAATCCGTCGGCCGCGATGTGGTAGGCGTGCAGGACGGCCAGCCCGTCGTTCTCGCCAGGTTTGACGTTCTCCAGATGCAGCGAATAGCCGACCAGCAAATCGCCGACCAGCAGCGGAAACGCGTAATCGATCAGGTACGAAACCGGCTGCCGCCAAATGATCTCGCCACTTGCCGCGTCGAGCGCCACCGCGAAGTTCTGTTTCTTCTCGTGGTCGCGATCGCTGGCGATGACCAGCGACTTGTCACCACCGGTCCACGGCAACAGCGACGTGCGATGCCACAACGGACGCTCCCACCTTTTCGTTCCCGTTTTCGCGTCCACGCCATGCACGCGGCCCGATGCGGCGAACACGACGACGCCGTCGACCAGCACGGGGCTCGGTGCGTGGCAGTCGATGCCGCCCTGCGTAGTGACGTGCGCTTCCGGTTGAGCATCGGGGTATTCCCACAACACTTTTCCGGTCTCCTCATCGACGGCGTACATCCGGCCGGTCGTGCCGGGCTGATAGACGACTCCTCCGGCCACCAGCGCTACGGGAAAATGTCCGCGGTGTTTGTGCGTCTGAAAGTTGTTGCCGCGCTGCGGGAACGTCGTCCGCCACAGTGTCCGGCCGGTCGCGGCGTCCATGCACACGAGCACCTCATCGGCCTCGGTGCGGAAGTGATTGAGCACTGCGTCCTGCTGGTACGATCGTTGAGGAAAAAGTTCGCGGGCTTTGGCCAGCAACTCGGCTTCACCCGTGAAAGGCTTCCCGATGAAGTTTTCGAGGTACGGCTTGGACTGCCCAACTGGACCGCGCGGCGTATAGAAAAACTGATAGACACAGCCATCGGCCACGACGGGCGACGCTGACCCACCGCCATTGCCGGCTCGTCCAGCCCGGTCGGGATAGCGGTTGTCGGGCGCCGAACCGTATCCGGTGGGAATGGTCGCTTCGCTTTTCCAGACGGGCCGCGCGAGCGAGAGGTCGTCTATCAACTTCGCATCGCCGGCAGGCCCGGCAAAAAGAAAACCATCGCCGTAGTAGTGCGGCCAGTCTTCTCCCTTGGCGAGCGTGTCGCCTGCCGTTTCATCTGCGGTGAGAATGCGGCCGGTGAGCTTGCCGCCGAACCGGATCCGCTCGCCGGCATCGTCTACGAACCCGACGGAAAACGTGCCGTTGATGTCATTGAGAGCGGGGCGCGAGCCGACTGGCGCGTCGGGATCGCGCGGTCGCTCCGTGACCGCGGAAGTCGTGGTTTTGCGAGCATCGTTATCGCCAACCACGGCATCGATCGAGTAACTGAAGTAGTGGACGTTTTTGTCTCCCCAGTGCCGATTGGTTCGGCCGTCCAGTCCGCCGCGGAGTTTATCGCCCTCGAGCTTCAGCGAAGCCGCGTCGAGCCATACCACTCGCCCGCCCGCCAGCGCCGGATGCACAAACCAGGCAACGACCACTTTACCGTCCCGCAAGCCGAGAAATAACGGCAAGTCGAAACGATCTTTCTTCTTACTGCCGAAATCGGTGCCCCCTTGTTCGAGTTGCAGCCAGAGCGTCCAGTACTCGCCAGACAACGACGTGGTGGCGACCGGCTCCGCCTCAGCAGCCGTCAGCGCTGTAACGCCGACGCACCAGACCGACAAAGCAACGGCGCATACGAAGACTGTATTTCGATAATTCATGGACTGTTTGTCTTGTTGGAATCAGGAATTGCGGTGACTTAATTCGCGGTCTTGACCCGATACAAGAACGACTCACTGGTCACCAGCGCCGCGATCAGCGCCTTCATGCTGCCGCCACTGTCGCGATAGGCCCGGTGGGCCGCTTGCAGGGACGCGGCGTCGCCCGGAGTTTCGTTGCGGCCGAGCCAGTAGCGGAAAGCGTGTCGGATGAAGACCTGCTCGACCCGCTCCGACGCCGCCAGCTTGTGCATGAGCTCGACCGCGCCGCTGACGTCGCCGTCCACGCGAGTGTCGCCAACAAACTCGACGCCGCCCGAAATGTCAGCCGGAACCTTTCGCACGACCGGTCCCAGCGGTTTGCCTTTGGGATCGACATTTTTCGCCGTGGCTTCGGGGTCCAGCACCCGTTCCGTCACGCGGAAGCGGCCGAAGTGGTCGTACATCTCCAGCGGATAGCCGACGCGGTTCATCAGCCTGTGACACTGCCAGCAGTACTGTTCCTGCGTGACCGCCATCCGCTCGCGTAATGTCTTTTCCGGCGCAATCGGGAGTTGGGCATCGACCGTGATGGGAATATCAGGAACGACGTTGCCCAGCAGCCGCTCGCGGACCCACTTGCCGCGATGGATCACGTCGTTGTCGTCGCTCTTGGACACGGCGACCAGCCACGCGGGCTGAGTCAAAATGCCGGCCCGTTGATTCTTGGGCAGTTCGATCGGCTGGTCCGCCGTCCATTTCCAGTCCGGCGGCAGACCGTATGCCAGATGAACCGCCTCATTGCGCGCCTTGAACCCCTGTTGTTTGTTACGGTCCCAGCGGAAGTTGACGAAGGCCTTGTTGGTGGTTAGCAGTTCGCGGAACACTTCTTTGTCTTGCTCGACGATCCCCTCGATCAGACGATCGGTGTCGGCGACCAATTCGCGCGGATAATGCTCGACCGGCTCGTCGGGGTTTTTGAAGATCTCCGTCGCCTGCTCGTACCCGAAATACTCGCGGAAGAACCGCAGGATGCGCGGCTTCTCGAATTTGGGGTCGTCGAGCAACTTACGCACAGCGGCCTCGACCCCGTCGCGCGAATCGAGCTTGCCCGCATCGGCATCGGCCAGCAGCCACGATTCCGGCCGCCGGTCGGTCAGCGCGTAGGTGACGGCGAAAGCGATCTCGCGCGGGGCCAGCCGCACGAGTCCGCGATCGTCGGGCGGTCCCGCGCCGCGTTCGCTGCGCAGCACGGCTTCGGGCAAGAGCAGCACGGCGGCCAGCGTGAAGCGGACGCCCGTCGCGCGTCCAGCGTCCTTGATGTTCTGATTCATCAGCGCTTTGAAGTTTGCCAATTCCTCGTCCGTCGGCTGGCGGCGGATGATGTAGTCGAACAGGTATTTGATCGCCGTTTCGACATCGGTTTCACTGGCCGGGTCCATTTCATCGTACAGCCTCACAAGCTGATTCGGCGCGCCGCGTTCCGATTTGGCGACGCCGCCTTCCATCTTATGCCACGTCAGCCGGTCGACGATCAGCAGCGCGTTGCCGATTAGCTGGCTGGTCGTCGGTTCGTCGAGCTTCGGGGCACCCATGTCCTTGAACGTCGCGCCTCCGGCCGGCGAGAACGACTGGCCCACGTCGGCCCCGCGGCCGACGTCGCGGGTGAACGCTTCATAAATCTCCGGGCTGAGCCGCCGGACACGCGTCGGCGTCTCGAGCGAACCGGTCGGCTTGCCGCCGAACAGCAGGGCGTGATCGACAACGTTGCCGTTGTGATATTCCTCGCGCACGGCGACGTGCTTGCCCGACCGTTTCATCTCGGCCTTAATCCATTCAATCGCGGCGGCCTTGGCTTCACCGCCGGGCTGAGGTTCGTCTTTGGGAGGCATCTTGCCCAGCGAAAGCTGAGTCAGCACCACCGCCCAGCGAGCGGCACTGGTCGTGCCTTTCATGTCCGGCGGCAGCGTCTGCAGGTTAAGTTCCTTCTCGGCCAAGTCCGCCCCGTGGCACTGCCCACAGTATTTAGCCAACATGGGTTTTACTGAGCGGTCGAACTCGGCCTGGCTTTCGTCGAACGAAGCGAACTTCAGTTCAGCGGCGGGG